>CAVRJI010000001.1:0-418328 GCA_963721475.1 uncultured bacterium
TTCGATACACGTACCGGATTACCGTTCAGTGTCGTGCCCTTACCCTTCTCGGCCACAACTATGCGGTCCATAATAGGATCGTAAATAACACCTAAAATAGGAACGCCATTTTCTGTTAAGGCCAGCGAAAAAGCAAAGATCGGTACGCCGTGCGAGAACGGAATAGTTCCGTCGATCGGGTCAAGCACCCATGTATAGCGAGCGCCACTCTTCAGGTTATACGACCCTTCTTCGCCAAGTACAGCATGCTCGGGAAACTCTTTCGAAACGGTAGCTATAACCAGATCATTAATCGCCGTATCCGATACGGTTAGCGGCGTATTATCTTCTTTCCATTCTTTGGACATGCCAAGTTTGATATTTTTTAGCATGATATCGCCGGCTTGTTTGGCGAGCGAGCATGCTATTTCACGGTACTGTATGTTCATATAGTAATGACTATACCCCTATTAACGGTTTGCGAAAAGTCCCGACAGGCGAAAGTTATGGTATTAGGAGCCCCATTCCTGCTAGATTGGCTTAGTCCTTGAGCGTTTTTTGCATGGTGGCGTCGGGTGCAGCAGTGCTTGTTGTGGCTGGCAGTTTCTTCTGGAAATGCTGGTAGTCAATAACTGCGCCATCAGTATCTTGGAGTGTCCAGCGCCCACCCCAAGCCCATCCACGTGATTCCATTAACTGTACGAGTGGATGGTCTCCGCTCAGTGTGCCGGGAGCTCCGCTCAGCCATTGCGCGCCAGCGGGTGCGACATTTGGATTCCCGTTGTCGTCCAGGGTGATGTATGGGTTTTCTCGTGGGTTTACGTCGATTGCACGACCTGCACCATGAGACGAGGGTGCTGTTGATCCTGCGATTGCTCGATAGTTAAAGCCAGATGTAATATCTGCAGCCATCAGTTTGTTGTCATCCCATTTAAAGCGAGAGTCACTTGAGACGCCCACTTCCCTGATGGGAAAGTTTAGGTAGTACGCGTATTTAAAGAATGTGATGGTGTCGTCCTTAAAAGCTTTATTAACTTCGATGATGTCTTGGTGCTGTCTGCCGTCGAAGCCTTTATATGCAACATTGAGCGATACAAGTTGGTCAATCACCTCTTGTGGCGCGGGGTTGTTGGGGTTGATCTTAACAGTGCGACTGACCTGCTCCCATACCGGAGGCTGGCTATTATGACGCTGACTAGCGCTGTTCTGGGCTTGTACAACGCCAAAGCTTGCTCCAGTTAATACTGCAACACTGGCAAAAACAGCAAGACCTCGCTGTAGCTTACTGATAGTCTGTAACACATCACCCCCCGATCTTTACGTTTTATACGTGCACTAGTATACACGGCCGTGTGGGTTTGACCCAGAGCATAGAGTACGCTTAGAGCCGCTTTCCATTGTATGATCGAAATCTTGTATAAACATTGTATAATATATCTATGAGCGGTGAGTTATTTGGTTTTATGCCCGAGGATCCTATGGGCGATCTGAGCGCGGCTGCCTTGAGCCGTGAGTTCGAGGAGCGATGGGCGCGCGAAGCAATGTTCCAGGTGCGTCAAAGTACGAACCTTGCAGTTTCTGACATATGGCCAAAGAATTTTGGCGAACCTATAGGTAGGGCTGTTGATCGCTGGCGTATTGCCGACGTAGAGGCTGCACCTGCCATTCCGCCGATACCCAAAGTGACGCGGTTTTCCTTGAAGCGAGAACGGTTGAATCAGGCCATGCGTGCCGTTGGCGGCGCATACGCTTATCGTCTACTTTCGCCCGATCAACTTTCTAATGATGTACATCACCAGAAGATACGAGCTGAACAGAGCGTCGCGCGGTCACGACTCAAAGAGCCAGAAAAGTCACTTTTCTTTAGGCTGCTCCATGATGCAGTGCCGCAGCACCCAACCATCCAAGACACCCATCCAGAAATTGTAAAGACAGCTTTGTCTGAATTGCGGCCTGGAGAGTCGCCGAGGCCAAGACCTTGGGGTCAATTTGATCCGCTCATTATAGCTGCTGAGATTTCCGGCGCTACTAACGTGCATGCCACTACAGAACTTGCCACTGCGCTGGTTTGGCGTGTAAGGATACTAGCGCGAACGGCAATCGGAAACTGTCCTCGCGGAATGAATGACTCCGCTCAAAAACTTTGGGATGAAGTTGGCAGGAACCTATTATATGAAGGGGCAGGCCTTGGCGACATAGATCGCATTAACGAAATAATCTTCCGGCACGAACCCCTTCCTAAAAACATTACAGATAGGTTCGAGACATAAACCGCGTCGGTATTCCCCGCCAACAAACTCCTAGTCGCTTGGCCTTCTCTGTTAATATAGCTATATGTCAAAACATATTATTGTAGTCGGTGGCGGCATGGCTGGTGCCGCTGCTGCGCATTCCCTGCGCGGTCAGGGATATAGGGTCACCATACTCGAAAAGAACGACCGCCTTGGCGGACGTATTAAAAGCGAGAAAGTAGACGGTGTTGCGATCGAGATGGGCGCAGGGTTTATGACGAATGGATATACCAATATTTTGTCTTTTCTGGCAGAAGTAGGTTTGGATAATCGGCTTTACCGCCAGCGTGGTAGCTCAGGTGTTTTGCGGGGTGGCAAAGTCAAAATGGCTACAATTAGTACGCTTGCCGGGAACGGAGCATTATCGTGGAGCGCCAAGCTCAAGACAGTGCCTCTGTTTTTCAAGACAGTTGTTGGTTGGCGAAAACTTGACATGCGTGCCCCATGGCGAGCAGAAAAATATGATACTCAGTCTGTGGCTGAGGCATTCCAGGATAAGGCTGCCAGGGAGTTGCTGGAGTATGTCGCCCAGCCTGTCTTGAATGGATATTTCTACTGGACAGCAGAGCGGACGAGTTTCGCAATGCTGCTTATTATACTCAAGGCTATGCTAAAGGGCGGCACGCAAAAGCTGGCCGGTGGCTTACAACAAATGCCTGAAAAAGCCGCAAGAGGCTGTAATATCCTGCTGGACCACGAAGTATCGAGTATCCAGAAAAATACGGACGGAACTTTTACGGTTAAAGCTAGGCACCAAAACCAACTACGAGAACTTCATGCCGATGGCATTATGTGCGCTACAACTGCTTCTGTTGTCTCAAGAATAATTCCAAGACTCACCACAAAGCAAAAAGATTTCTTTGCATCCATTGGCTACTCGTCTACTGCAGTTGTGGCCCAGGTGTATCCTATTGACCAGACGCTGGGCGACAAAGGCTTGGCATTTCCTCGATCAGAAAATGGTAAAATCGCCGCCATAACTGTATCGCCCGAAAAAACTATGCGCGGCAAAACACTGGGAAGCGTAAAAGTCTATGCCTCGGGCTTTTCACAGCAACACCCAAATATGCCCGACAAAGATACTAGACAGCAGCTTCTTAACGAAAAGGAACCGTTCAACTCCGCAGTGCTCGTTGCAGGTGCTCGCCCTATCGCAACCTATTTTCAAAAATGGCCAGAGGCCTTGCCTATATTTGATCACGGTCATTTTCATAAACTGCGCCTATTTGCAGACGGGAAAATCGAAGAGCCAAACAGCAAGCTCGTATTTGCAGGAGATTACCTAGGCGGCCCATTTATGGAAGGTGCATTTACCAGCGGTATTCAGGCAGCAGCAAGACTTCACGCCCAACTCGAGCCCTGTCCGGCGAACTGATTTGCTAATGCCAGTTTGGTCGCTGCCATCTAAAAAGTACTCAAAATCTTAGTTTGTGCCTGAGTTTCCTCTAGGAGTGCACTCATAGAGGAAGTCCTTCCTTCCCGCGTGCTACCATAGGTATATGTCAAATCCACAAACACTCAAACATATCGCAGGATGCATACTGCAAAAAGATGGTAAATATCTCCTGGTTCAAGAAAAGAGGCCGGATGTCTACGGCAAATGGAACCTACCAGCTGGACACGTAGATCCAGGCGAAGCTATTATTGATGCTGCTGTTCGTGAGGTGCGTGAGGAAACCGGGCTTACTGTTGTAGCCGGGAAAGAAGTATTTTCCGAATCTTTACCAGAAAGAGGCCGCGAGTTTCATATATTTACTGCCCAGATTACATCTGGCACATTATCGGTTCAGCCGGAAGAAATTCTGGATGCGCAGTGGTTTAGCCTTGATGAAATTTATCAGCTACAGAAAGACGATCAACTCAGGAGCGAATGGATGGTCAAGGCTATTGAGAATAGCACAAAATAGCGTTACTTAGGTCTGAATCCGAGCCATCAAGCACCCGGATTTTATTTGCTATAACATGATTAATGTTATCATATAGTTTATGCCAAATAAAATTGATAGAGCGTACGAACGAAGTAAAAGGCCTGAGCCGCTGAGCGGCTATAATACGGTGTTGTATGACACGCAGGAGCTCCGTGATGCTGTGGGCATAGACATGCCAGGAACGAGGCAGTTTATCGAGCAGCAAGGACTACCGGGTTACTATTTCCAGAATGCGCTCGTCCATGTGCGCCATAGTGAAGCGATGCCGCACCATGGAGATGATACAAGAGTAAGCGCTTCTATAAGAATGAGTCCATTTGTGCTTAATGGCCACTCATACTTTCCTTACCTTGCCCTGGGGGTAGATATGGAAAATTTATCGGAGAAAGAAATAAACCGTAGTTTTAGGCACGAGATTGGACACTTTGTCCATCAAGACACTGCGCGGCCGCTGTATGGATATGCGAAGTTTAAGGAGTGTGTACGGTCTATCGGTGGTGTGGCTTTGGCATACGGCGCGCTTCGTGCGGGCAATGGCGTACACTCGCTCGCCGAGGCCACTGCAACGCTTGCCTGCCTGCAAATAGGATATGGTCTTGTGGACAAGCCAGCGTACTGGGTATCATGTACATTACCACGCGAACTAAGAGCTGAGCACTTTGCTCGCAAACACGACACGTTCAACCCCATAGCTGTTGGGTAAAAGCGGAACAGTTTGCGTTGTGTAGCTACCCTAGTTCCGGTGGATTTTGAATAGTTTGAGCAGGTGGCGAAAATGAATTTCCAACATCAAAGGCACCCAATGTAAAAGTTACTGGCACATGCTCAATTCGTTTTGCTAACATTTCGTTTAGCTCTGGGGGAGCGCTTAGCGCACAAAGTATCGCACCTATAACAGAGGTGGCGCGCCTTGCGTCTACCTGCCTTCGGAACTGGCTGCGTTCTTCGAGGAGCTGTGCGTAGAGTGGTGTGCCTTTGGTAATGCTTAATCGCACCGTTGCAAAGCGTGCTCCAGACGGGTGAACGATCTTAAGGCGACCTGTACCTTCTAGTTCATCTTGAGTAGTCGGGTGTTGCTCCCCAAAGGCTATCGCATTCCGGGCAACTAGAGCTGGGCCCATGGGGCTCTGGGCCCTACGGAACACGGCGAGGAGCGGTCGGTCCTCCATGTGCACATAGGGCTGCAGTCCTGCAGATCCTAACAAGGATTCTTTGGACAAATCAGGCGAGATAGATATAATATGCCGCCCGGCTGCCAAGGAGTTCGATGTGCGGTTTGCTTCTGGTGGACGAAGAGCCTGCAATCTCTCCGCAATCTCAGCGTCCGAAACCCTTGCTAGCGCTGCGACTACTCTGGCGTCTGGCACTTTTGGCTGTACTTGATGTAGCTCTTTTCCAAGGCCTTTTAGTGAGCCCGGGGCGTAGTTACGGTTGATCTTTTTAGGCATAAGCGGCTTGTTCCATTCTAGTGTATTCTATAATACCAAACGAGGCCGCCGCATCAAAAGTACCATAATGCCTCAATCGTCGGCATGCTTTAACTGTCGTTTCCATAACCGGGCGTAGATGCCGTTTTTGGCTAATAGTTCGTGATGTGTGCCATCTTCGACGCATGTGCCCTTCTCTATCACTACGATGCGGTCCATCTCTGATAGTGTACTCAGGCGGTGGGCTATTACAATTGCCGTCTTACCCTTTAGGACTTCCGAGAAAGAGTCTTTTATAATTTGCTCACTCTCACTGTCCAGCGCGCTGGTAGCCTCATCAAGAACCATAATCGGGGATTGCTGTAAAACTGCCCGGGCAATAGCAATTCGCTGCTTCTGGCCACCACTGAGTTTTACGCCCCGTTCACCTACAATGCTATCGAGTCCTTCTGGCAGCTGATCAACAAACTTTAAGGCATGTGCCGAACGGAGCGCATCGTGTAGCTCCTTGTCTGTGGCATTAGACCTGGATAGTAGTATATTCTCGCGGACGCTGGCATGGAATAATAGTGGCTCCTGCGGTACATAGGCAATCTGTCTGCGAACATCCGTCTGCTTAAGATCACGTATGTCAATGCCATCAATCATAACTTTCCCGCTGCCCACGTCGTTGAATCGCAGTAATAGCTTGGCGAGTGTGCTTTTTCCGGCCCCGCTCAGCCCAACGACACCAACCTTTTGCCCGGCAGGTACAGCAAGCGAGAAATCAGTAAATACTGCCCGTGCGCCATTGGTCTCTTCGTAGGCGAACGAAATATTCTTAAAAGCAACTTCTCCACGAACATTTTTGAGTGTTTTTGGCTTTGCAGGGTCATTGATTACATTCTGTCTATTGAGTATTTCGAATGCAGGTATGATCTTGTCGACAAGGTCATCGTGCTCGTCCAGATCGTCCGACAGGGCGTATATAGCGGTAAGGATCGTTGCGGTATAGGTTACGACTAAAACGGCAGCTGTAATACTAATGGCGCCGCCGCTCATACGCTGCACCGTAAGCCACAGTAACACCAAAAAGAACGTCACTGTTATTGCTTCTCGGAACGATACGAGTTTTGTCTGCGCTTTGTAGCGTTCGTAGAAGAGCTGTCCTTCCTCTTCGGAGCCGCGCCGTACTTGCTTAACACGGTTCTCTTCTTGGGCGGTAGCCTTGACGGCCAAAATATTAGACACAATGTCGGCCATGCGTCCAGAATTACGTTTATATACTTCTCGAGCCCGTGTCCGAGGCTCTGCAATGGCATGTGAAGCCCAGAGTAAGTAGAGCGCTTGTGTGATGCTCAAAGCCAGTGCCACAAGCCCAAGCCACGCGTCCAAATACATGATGACGCACAATGGAAAAACAATGCTCAGGACGGTATTTGAGTAACGGTCGCGCAGTGCTCTGGCTAACTGCATGCAGCTATCGACATATTGCCTCGTGGCCGTTGTTAGGTAGCCAGCTAGGTTGGAATGAAAATAATCGAGATCAGCAGCCACAAGACGGGAGAAGTAATCGCCTGTAATCTGACGGTAGGCTTTGTTCTCGCCGAGCATACCAACGTATTTAATCAGGGGTGTAAGTATGCCAAGAAGCAAGGAAAAAACAGCATAAAACAATACCGCTCTTTGTGCTCCATCAAAATCCTGTTTTGAGAGATTGGCAATAATCAGGCTGATAGCCACTGGTAAAATTATAAGCTTGCAAATTCTGGCAGCAATTTGCAGTACAAAGGAAATCCGTACCGTCCAAAACTGACCATACGTGTGCCATAAATGGCCGTAGACTAACCTATATTTACTGAATCCCTGAAGCATTTGTTTATTCTAACATTAAACGGCATTACTCCATCAATCTTATTTATATGGTATAATATGTTTATGAAGTACGCGAAGCAAGTCGAGGCTGCCCTTGCAGACGCAGCACATTTTACATTGGATGGTATCAACATTGTGCCTGAGTTTTTGCCTGATCCAACAATCCTGAGTATCCCGCCAGAAGCAGACGATAACTACCCAGTTATATTTCCCTCTCGTGAACAGCTTGTTCCGCCGCCAAATAGCCTTTACGTCGATTCTCCGCGTCAAGTAAAAAAGATAGTCGCTACTTATGGTAGGCAAACCCGCACCTCATGTGACCCACGGAGCTACGACCTCGTTAGGCAGCAGGAACATATGGAAGCGGTGCAGCGGCTTGGCGGCTCAGCCGTTTACGGAGTGAACTTTTTTAGAATGAACAGGGTTGGTGGTGATGGGACGCCACACCGCACATTAAATGTTATTCCTTATGACTGGGAAACTACTAAGCTGGGCTACGCCATACAGAAAATGTATCCGCAGCGGCCTACCCCCGAAGATGTGCAAGATATACGGCAATTAGGCTACGCCAACAGAAATCACGTTGTTGGGTTAGCCAAGGAGCACGGTTTGCCCATGCCCCTCCTGACCCCAGTTAGGCGTAGTACGGCTGCTAATATTATGAATGCTTTGCAACGTAAGGGCCTTTGGCGACAATAGTTCTCATGCCAAGAAAACTGCGTTTAAAAACGATGCCCGTCAGGGACTTCAAAGTTGCTGGCGAGCCAGTTGTCCGTAAGGCTTTGTGCGGTAGCGCTACCTAAGTGTTCTTTGCTCAATGCGCGAAAAACGAGTGCTTTCTCTGGAACTTTCGTTTTTTCTCCGGCTGAACCATGAGACGCTGGGCTTCCAGCTTTCAGCCCTGGAAATAGTGTTCTTGAAAACCGCTGTAAGGTTTGGCGCATGTGCACTTCGGGATCAATGTGTGCCGGTCGCATAAGGTAGTCTATAATCGTAAAATCCTTGCCATCATACAAGAAGTTACGCGGATTATCATCGACCAGGACATCACGATCATACAGGTTCCTTATAGCTTTTATCAGAGCCTCCAGGGCCGTTTTGCCTATGGTCTGCGGATCAACGGCATCCATGCCTTCGCCTTCTGCAAATCGGGTAATCCAGCTCGGAACTTCACCAGATAAGTCCCATGCCACGAGCTGCTCAACGTCACTAACGCCTCTACAAACATCAAGGGCACCGATGATAGTTTGGGCAAGACGGGGGGATGTTGGCTCGTCAAACTTAAGTTCATTCTTAAGAGGAATCTTAATAACTGACCGCTCATCTTGTGTGCGAAACACAAAAGACCATCGACCGCCCGGCAAGTAATTGCCGAGGGTGTGCGGATTTTGTCGTTCTAGGAGGGCAACCTTGAGCTGATCTACTTCAGCAGAGTAATTGCCGAGGCCTTCATTTTCCAGCGCTACGGGCATAATAGACTATTATAAAATAAAAATATGATGATAGCAATGCTGTCTAGCCTGCCGGGTGGTGTGTTACTACTGGATGGGGATGCGCTGCGTGGGCAGATCAGTGCAGGCCGGAGCCGAAAGGGCGTTGTCTGCCAGTTTGTCTACCGATCCTTGATCGACAATCTGAGCGAATGTCAGAATGTAATCTTCCGGATTATCAATGTTTACGCCGAATGAACGCGCAGTTTCCTGGGTACTTGATGGCCGTAAGAAAGAGCCCGAGATAACGCCTATTTGATAGCCATCTTTATCTATAACAGGGCCGCCGCTATTGCCAGGACGCGTGATATGGCTGGTGCTTCCAGCGGCAAAGCTTTTACCGCTGCCATCGAGTATTACCAAATAGCCGTTAGTTTCGCCCAAAAGTAAGGAGTTGTGGATATTTGGATTGCCGTCGTTGCCATAATTGCTAGGGTCACGCTGCTCCTCGCCCTCGATCGGGGCTGGCCATCCAGCGATAAAAACTTCATCGCCTGTTACTGCTGAGACATTTTGGCGTAGCGGCATTGCTGGCTCGGACTGGCCATTGTTTTGTCGCTCGGCAGTTGATTTTGGTGCGAGCAAGGCAATATCAGGCTTGCGACCAAGGTAGAGCGTGCTGGAGAAATCTCCATGTTGGCTGGCAACACCGCCAAGGACGCCGTTTTCTGATTGGTAGTGGACCTCTTCGGTGCCACAGTGCTCGTCTGTTTTTTCGACCACATGGCCAGCGGTAAGAATCATGTTCTTATTACCGCTTTTTACTACCGAACCAGATCCGGGCACATACGATCCGAGCTCACTGTACTGCACTTTATTATCAGCATTGGTATATTCAATTTCTGCCTGGGTGTAGTTTAAGAGGCGCACTGTTCCAGAGGCAGCTTCCTGGACTTTTGGCGGAAGGGTGTCGTGGGTCTTGGCTAAAAGACGCGGATCTTGCGTGAGTTGCTCGCGAGTGATTTCGGGTGTTCGGGGAACCTGCTCTACTGTAGTACTTGGATTAGGTGCTACCGGGCTGTCGCTACTCGTAGTGCAGCCCGTTACTGCTAATATGGCACCAGCGGCTAGTAATGCTGCCCGCCTGAGGGGAGTCTGCTCCAAAATTGTAGGAGTAAAGCGCTCATTCATAGCATATATAATAACATAAAAACTAGTATAAAGCAATTATTTTATCGCCAGTTTTTGTCGGTTTGGGTGGCATCCAGTCTCCTTAAGCCTAGAGCCTAGGCGATCACCGAGTAGTCGAAGTTTAGCATGGCGCCACCTTGCAGCGAATTCCGGGTGGATACGGTAAAGCCTGCCGCACTGCGTGCCGACACGTACAGATTCGCCCATACTGCGGAATGGTCGGTAATAGTAATATTCAAGGGTGTTGCTGTATATGGCCGTGAAAATGTGAGTGTCGCAATCACGCCGGCCGCTGTCGGCGACGCCTTAACGGCTGCCGATATATTACCGGCAATATCACGCACCTGCGCCCCGGGGTTGGCATAGCTTACCTGTTCGCCGGGCGTAACACGTGCTGGTGTGCCTACGGCAAGCGGCCGACCATTGGAATCAAAGGCCTGACCTTGGACATTGTAGGCCTCGTCCTGAAACTCCATAAGCCTGCTTGTGGCACTCTCTGATGATCGAACAATCGCCAAACCTTTTTCGCCGTCCGTAGCCGTCCGTATGCGCATGGCAATATCAGTAACTGGCGTACTGTTAATGCCAACATGTCCTTTGGCACCTTCGACTTGGAACTTGCCGCTCGCAAACCGTGCTGCACCGCTGTTGCCAACAACCCGCCACTTCTCACCGGTGTGGTTGTCGGAATAGCCTGTAATATCGGTGCCATTGGTCATATTGAGTGCTGGCCTCGAGCCTGTATTGTCGACCCGGATTAAATCTTTGCCAGTGATATGCGAACTCACCCTAAAGGTGCCCGTAGCGTTGAGTGGTATCTCTACCCCCTCATCGGCGCTCTGCACCATAACCGTGCCAACGTCTCCTATGGTCAGTCGACCGCGGTTGGTCACGTTGCACGACACGATTACATCTGTACTGCCTGGTTCGGCAATAATAGCTGCCTCAACTGGGTCGCCTGTGGGATAAAAAGTGCTGAGTTTGTAGTACATGTGTGGGCCACTTTCATAAACATGGACCAGTGAGTTGGCGAGGGGTACCTCGGCACCCCACTGCACATATACGTCAGTCATAAAGATATGCGAACCGTGGTCTTCTATTGCATCCAAGGGCTTGGCCGAACTGGGCTGTGCAGCCATAACTGCTATATAGATCTGGTTTGCGAACACAATCGTGGTGTTGGCCATGATCTGGATGACCGGACCAGCACAAAAGCGTGTCTCCATTTTGCATGATGTAAAGAAAACACCATTGAGTTTGCGGGTTGAACCATTGGCCGTCCCATCCATTTTAATAGCTCCATTGCGGAAGCTCTCCCACCGACAGCCAGTAAAGTACACCTGATTCGTGTTGTCATCGCTATAGCCGAACTGACCTGTAGGCATGCTATTCCGCAGTAATACGGCTGGTTCCGTATCGCTTCCACAGTTTTCCCAGATACATTGCAAAAATCGCTTGTCCCACGCTTCTATTAAGTCAACAGCCGTGCCATCGCAGTATACAAAGTGGATGTCGGCGAAGATGCCGCTATCCGCATAGTAGGATCTAAGGAGTGTACCACGCGTATTGTTGCCATTGATCGTCAGATTTGTGACTGTAATATAGCGCAAATGACCGGTCATGGAAGCAGTACCACTGACATCCAGGAGAGGTTTGGTACCGCTAATGCGTTTTAGCTGAGTGCCCCAGCGTGATTCGCCAATAAGCCTTGTACCATTATGTGCGATAACAAGACCGCGAATCATGTACGTCCCACGTGGAATATTGACGGTACCCCCTTGACTGCCCCCAATTGAGTTAATGGCGGCCTGGATTGCATCGGTATCGTCAGTAATGCCATCACCCTTAGCGCCAAAATCGAGCACATTAATTTCTTTGGTCGTTGTCCATACCAGATTAGTGCCATCATTTGAAAGCAACGGCCTTTTAGTTCTTGGGTCGGTAGGCGAATTACTCGTTCGCAAGTCTGCCAGTCCCACCGTCCCTGCAAGGAGCGGCTTAATGCGATCTGCACGTGGTGTGCCATCTGGATTATGTGCTACTAATAAGAAATCATTTAAGAGCTTTGCCCATACCTCTTCGTCGCTGCCCGGTTTTGGAAGTCTCGCCATATGTAATACTCCTTGTGCTTAAGCTATTGATGAGTAACCGAGAGATAAACGGTGCCATTTCGGAGCTATTGGGCACAGGCATGTATGTGACGGCGTGTGGTACGGTCAGCACAGTAAAGAAGCGGTACTAAACTAACATATTCTATTGTAACAAAAACAACTAAATATATGATGTTGATATTTGTTTCGATCAAAACCCGAGCCTACAAGTATGAGTTAGTCTTGAAGTTATCCACATATTTACAGGTATTCTCACTTTTTATGTGTATATACGACGTATGTAAATAGGAAGCATGCTAATATTAATACAAGTTTTTTAGCTTAAGAAAGGCATGAATGAACGCGCTCAAAGAATATAACATCCTACCCCCCACCGCCTCGGCTTCCTTACAGCAAAGCAATAAACACTTACCAGCTGGTGAATTCTTTGAACAAGCACATGAACTCCTCGACCCGGTTAGCGATGTGGTACGATCGGAGGTTATACCTTCACTTGAAGAACATAACGGACGTTGGCATCCGTCAGGCTATATGGTGTACTCACTTGGGACTCACCAGCACCTAGGCTCTTTGCGATTACATATTTGGCCTAGCGGCAAGCGGCTGAGTGATACTCGCGAGGTTCCTGGACTGCCTCGTGACGTACACGATCACGTGCTACACATTGCATCTGTGGCTGTTGGCGGCATATTCGAAGACGACATTTACCGCGTGGATCGTGTCGGACGAGATCTTTCTGACGAGAAAATTGTACAAGATGGGCTGCTTCGTGTATTTACTTTCCCCGACGACGACCCAAGTACCGGAATGCTCGTCACTGATGGTCGCATTGTACGAGCGACTCCTATAGAGCGTCGTACCGTACCGGCGGGCAGTCGCCATACTATCGAGGCCGGTGTATTCCATGCGCCCGCAGTTCCAGAAGACGCACTAGCCGCCACCTTATCTTTCAGCTCCACTCGAGTTAATCTCGTGGGGCCGCACATTTTAGCTGGTGGGTCGGCTAACCCCATACAGGGCAATCGAAAGAGGACGGTCTCTATCGAAGATGCTCACATGGCTAAAGCGCAACTCACTTAAAGTTACCTTAATTAAATTACGAGATTTTTATGATTGAAATAGAGCGAAAATTTACCCTTACACCAGATAAAAAAGCAAGTATCGAGGACTGGCTTCAGCAGGAGTACGGCTTACCGCAGCCAGTGCGCCAAATCGACGAAGTGTTTCTGCACGGCATAGATTCGTTTGCCGAATTTAAGCGCGGCATGCCTATCATGCGCATTCGTAGTGCCGACAACGAAACTACCCTCACCTACAAAAAGGGTATCAATGACAAGGGTGACATGATTGAACATGAGCTTACGATAGGGTCAGCCACTACCATGCGCGCAATGCTAAAGGAAATGGATTACCGTTCGGTCACTAAAGTAGATAAGCTTCGTACCGAAGTAAAAGTGGGTGAACTCGCTATTGCGCTTGACGCCGTTGAAGGCCTCGGAGATTTCTTAGAGATTGAAGCTATTAAAGCCGATAAAAGCCAACTTGAGAGCACGGAGTGGCAGATTATGGAGATGGCAGCGGGGCTCGGTCTTTCAGAAGCCGATATCGAAGCAAGAAAGTACGACCAAATGATCGCCGCACTTCAAAAGGATAACTAGCCATGGGCCATATTCATGAAAAGTTTGATTTTGTGGTAACTGTTTTTATCGTGCATAACGCGAAGGTCCTTTTTGTGAATCACCCACGGTACGGCAAATGGGTGCCAGTCGGTGGTCACATCGAGCTAGACGAAGACCCGGAACAGGCATTATTTCGCGAAATTGAAGAAGAGACGAAACTAAAGGTGGAGATTCTAAGCGACAAGCCAGCACCCGCCGTTGAAGAAGATAATAAATTCATTCACACTCCGAATTACGTTGGTGTCTACGGTGCAAATCTGCCCCATCGGCACATAAGTTTCAATTATTTTGCACGTAGCACCACTCCAAACGCCATCATGTCGGATGAGCATACTGAAATAGCATGGGTCGGTCTTGGCGAGTTGGAAAGTGAGAAATACAGCTTGACTCCATCCTTACGCTTTTATGCTTCAAAAGCTATCGAAGCAGCCCGATAGCAGACAAATTATTTTTAAAGTAAATCATGGGGCATTTTATCAGCCCTATAGTTAAAGAGAATGAAAAATGGATACGTTAACCCAACGGTCTGATTTATTAGTAGACCTACAGGACGCGGGCCAAGCCTTCCTGAACAAGTGTCGAAATACCACTGAAAAATATGCATACAGTAGTGAGAACTATCGAGTATGCAGGCTTATTCCCGATGAGCAGCAACGCAAAGGTCATACCGCAATAGCGCAACTTGTTGATATCCCAACAGATCCCCAAGAAGTCAGCGCAATGCATGAGCCAGTTTTTGAATGGAATGGGTCAACCGAAGAGCCTGTCGTGCGCAAAACAGAGAATGCAATCGTAAATACCTCCGAATGCTTTCCACCCGCCCTTACCCTTCTTGCCCTAGACTATCTTAACAAGGGCTACGGTGAAGGCACTGCTATCTATGACCAGTTCGTAAGCAAAGTGGGGGCATTGTTCTACAGCGGCGCAACTCCACGAGACTTTCAGGTCGATGCCAGTCGCCAAGGGGTTGGCTTATACTTCAGGGATCCCGCCCAGACAGAAGTAGCACCACAAGACTATGTCGTAAAGAGTTCGTTGTTCTTCGAGCAGATGAAACAAGGCATCTTACCGGGTCTCGATATCCATGATATTGCCCACCACGCCAGCCAAATGGGTTCATACGGAGACTTCTACAAAGAATTTGCCGCATACGCAACCGAAGAAGTTCTTACAGACCCGGGCTTATTACGCCAAAAAATGCTCATGAACCTAATACTCAATACAAGCTTGGAGCACTCTGTTGTACAGGCGGAAGTCGGTGTACAAAGTTTTGGATGCCTAAACTGGCAATCGCCACGCAAAAGCGTCCTTAAACAGGGTGTGTCAAGCGGCGTAGAGTTCCATATAAACGATTATGCGTTTGGGGCAAAGGACTTCAATCAGTGGAGTGCAATCCGGGCTATAGCTTCTATTTACCGGTGACAAATAGAAGCCGAAACGGTACTCTCGGACGAGCTCGATTGGATGCGCGCACTTGGCTATGATATGGATGAAAAACTCTTTCAAATTGTTCGCCCGTTCGAAAGCTACGATTACAGCACGTACCCTTTTGATGCAATCGAGAACGCCAGACTTACTGTTCCTGCGACACCCGAAGAATTATTTGATAACTGCAGGCAGCTCCTTGACTCGGAGTTTGGCCCAAGCAAAGGAGGAAGATAGTAATGAGAGAAACCAGCTCTGTTCTTATTTTTGCAGGACCTCACGGCGCCGGCAAAGACACACTTGAAGGCGCATTTCGGGAAGCCAACCCCAGTACCGAACGAATCGTGCGGCATATTACCCGCCCGGCGGTGCCTGGCGAAGTCGATGGTCAAGATTATCATTTTGTTAGCAATCAGCGTTTTGACGAGATGGTAGAAGCCGGGCATTTTATCGACCATGCAGCTTATCCTGACTGTCAGGCTGGCACAAGCTACAGTGCGCTTAGCCAAATTGCAGAACGCGCTCAGTTCGCCAGCACTACAACCAACCTGGAAGAAGGTCTTAGTTTACATGGCAGGCTTAGAGACAGTGGCCTGCGAAGCATTTGTTTCTTTATTAGTCCGGTACCATATGAAGCCATGAAGGATGAACCAGAGGCATATCTTGCGGCACTGCAAGCTCGCATGGAACACCGCGGGCGTCCAGATGACCGAATTGCGAACAAAATAGCAAAAGCCGCGTTATATCGGGAGCTTTATTTTCAGAATAAAACTCAAATGTGCTACGTAGAGAATAGCGACGGTAATATAAGCAAGGCTCTACAGGCCACGCATCAAGTCATCCTCGGATAGGCTTAATCTAAGCCTAGGGTCATGTCGCCATCGCCAAGCAAACAAGAAACTAGCGCCTAGGCCACAGGATCAAGCTTGTTTTTTAGTGCTACCAGAGGTATTTTAAGAGTAAGCATAATCGTAAGCAAAGAGGGCAAAAAGTAAGATGGCAAGGCTTCCATTACCGGGCAGCGATAGCGGCAACTGGGGCGCGGTTTTAAATGATTACTTATCAGTAGAGCTTGCAAACGACGGCAGCCTGAAAATTCGTACCGATGGCACGCTTGGCGCGCTGGCAACCGCCAATGACCCGCGCTTTACGACAATCGCTTCCAGCACGCAGAGCGGCAGCTATACCTTCGCCTTGGCTGATGCGGGTACGTGCGTGGAGGGTACGAGCGCAAGCCCTCAGACATTCACTATCCCGCCCCACTCTTCTATTCCGCTCCTGGTAGGAACGATTATAGAGGTCTTTCAATTTGGCTCGGGCCAGATCACTATTGCCGCCGGTGCGGGAGTAACTCTTTTGTCGGATGGGGCCAAGGTTAACACCGCTGCACAGTACGCCACGATAAGTTTGCGGCAGCGAACGACTAATGTTTGGGTCTTGTCCGGAGGCCTAGCTTGAGTGGGATCCACTTAGCGCAGCGCGGAGTAATTGCGGGGCTTGCAGCTATAACGCCACTAGACCCTATCGATCATCGACCAAACGATGGCTCTGGGGTTTGGCCGGACTCAACAAACACTGGGCATCTCAACGAACCGGGTTGGCCAGGAAGTTTTACGGGCGGTGTCTTCGGCACAGCTGCCAATGGTTACACTGACTATAGTCCAACAACGGGCACTACAATTTACTACACCCATTTTAAGGGCAAGATAGGCATTGGCGCTACGAGCGGCGACAACATAACCTTTGTGGGCTGCTTGTTTGAGTCCGAACTGGGCGACGGCACTGGTGACTGGTGCTGCTACATGTACCTCAACACTAAAGTGACGTTTAGGTACTGCACCTGGAAGCCTGCGGCCTACAACACGCCGCTAGCATATGTTAGCGGATCGTCTGCTAGTACAACGGATGCAAACGCCGTTGCCTACGGCGCCAGTCATACTCATTCATACGAAGGGCCAATAACCTCCGCCTTCAACGTCTCAACTGGCCAAAATGGAACCGGCCAGATTATTGTGGACCACTGCGAATGGTGGGGCTGTGGCAATGGCTGTCAGTTTGGCGGCGGCAATGTAGACGCCGCTCATCCACACACGTTTACCAATAATTATATTCATGACTATGCAGATCCATGGAGCCTTGCTGGTGTTATAAACGGCTACCATCACGATGGTATTGGGCCGGATAGCGCCGGCAACCACGGCTATGTGCTTATTGACCACAATACGATCGCATCCATGGGCAATACCAACGCAATTGCCCTGCAAGGTTCCAGCTACCATAACATTATTGTTACCAACAATTACATTAGCGGTTGGGGCAAGCAGCTCAGTATTGGCGCAGGTGGTAATAGCGCCGGTAACACAAACTGCATAATTACCGATAACATTACATCAGGTGAAATCATTAATGTTAATAACGCTCAATATCCTGGTGGAAATGGAGCTTGTTCACCCAACTACGACAACAATATGCCGGGTACGGCAGCAGGCAATACCTGGCGACGCAACCGATGGCAAGTACGTGCGGGCGATCCGGACTACGACCTAGCAAGCCACGGCAAATACTGGTGGCCAAGCGATGAGGCTGCTCACACAATCGATTACACCGGATAAACAAAAGAAGACCAGTAATTAGTGGTGCCACCTCCTTTGTAGCAAAAACAACTAATGTGGAGGCAGAACACGCAGAAACTAATTTGCTATATTAGCAACATATGCTTAAATAGTTTCTTGATTGAACACTTTACGCTTCCCTCGCCGCATATTAAAGCCATTTGTTTTGACATTTTTGGTGTGCTTGTTGTGCGTCAACGTCGTGAGTTTGTGGCGAAGCACATAACAGCCGAAAATCGCCCAGAAGTAAGCCGCCTAAACAGCGCCCACGAATTGGGCCGTATTACTACCGACAAATACTATGCTCAAATAGCGGCTTTAACAGAACCGCCTGTCGACCCGGAGGTCTGCCGGCGGCAGATGGTGGCAGAGCGTACATTGGATGAGTCAGTCATGGCTGACATTCGTGAATTTCGGCAAGCACGGCCCGAGATTGGCTCTCACCTATTATCCAATACCGGAGGTGACTACATGGATTATTTCCCCAAAGACACACATGAATTATTCGATACGCATATCACCTCGGCGCAGCTTGGTTTATGTAAGCCAGACCTTGGTGTCTTTAAGCAGGTAGCTACTCGACTGCGTTTGCATCCTTCTGAGGTGATGGTCGTCGACGATAGTCCAAAAAATTGTCAAGCGGCCCGAGAAGTTGGCATGCATGCTAAGCAGTACACACCTCGCGCTATTACGGTAGGGTCAGTAGCCGCCTAGTCCTTGTGTGACACGAGATGGGACCCGGGCTATGGCTTTGCTTGCATATCTAGAAACGGCCGGTAATTGCCCAGCTGGCGCCCGGTTCATCCCAAGTAAAGAAGACCCAATAATTGGTGGAGCCGCCACCCTGGCTCGGGAAAACGCCAACGCTGTTTGAATAATGACTTCCATTTGTCGGCACTGTCACTGAACCGACAACTACCGGCGACGTGTAGTAGTTGTTGTCCACGGCATAATGTCCGTTGGGCATTGAAACTGAAACGCAGTATGTTATACCAGGTTGAAACTCATATATGAGCGGAACAGACTGCGCGCCGCTAAGCGTTTCGTTGGTAAACGTTGCAGATGCCAACTGTACTTCTGACCCAGGCGTCGAGGCATTCCACAATCGTCCAGTGTGCGTGCCGCCATTGCTCGAGCCACCCTTGTAAAAGTTGATAGCCGTCATGTGCAGCGGTTTGCTGACCGTAAAGTTGATCCCCATCTCGTAGGTTCCCGCGTCACCGCTATCTGGAGTGCCAGGGGTGCCGCTCAAAAAAGGAGTCGACACAATAGGCGCTTGACCGGTGCTGCCTGCAAGTGCGCCAAAAGAAGCGTATCCGTAGGTAACGATATCGCCGGCGCTGTATGCAGTACCGCCACTCCATACGCCCTTAAAGCCACCGCCTCCACCACCACTGGCGGCAATCGTAACATTCACACGGTTATTACCCGCGTCGTCTGTTGGCGTTATGGTAATATTGCTACCTTCGACAAGATTGAGCTCTTGGCGTGTGCCTATGAGCGTTCCATTTTCGCTTACCCGAATTCTTTGAGTGGTGGTATCGTTGGTTACGCTTAGAGTTCGATCAGCGGTTAGGTCGCCTCCACCAGAGAGCCCAGTGCCCGCAGAAACTAAGCGTGTTGCTGGAACTTTACTACTAAGATCACTGGTCAGGTTGGTAATTTTACTCTCGGATATAGCAGAAACATCGCTATCGCCAATGTTGAGTGCCGCCAGCTTGCTCTTGGCTATAGCTGCCGAGGCGGAAATATCGGTATTGGTAATTGTGCTGTCGGCAATTTCGTTGGAAGTAACAGCGCCAGTCGCTAATTTAGCGGTAGTAATCGCATTGTTGGAAATGACCGGTGCAGCTGCCGCACTTCCTGTTCCTCCAAGATCGCCTGCAAGCTGCACTAAGCCTTTAGTGCTGGCGGTGGCATCTGGTGCGCCGCCAGAAACGACACTATCCACATAGGTTTTGTTGGCGGCTTGACTACCAAGCGTCGGGGTTGGCACAGTAGGAGACGCGGTAAAAGTCTTTACACTGCCCACAGTTTCGGCGCCGGTGGTGTGCAAAATATTATCGAGCGTGCCATCACTGCGAATCTTTAGCGAGCCGTTACCATTCATTTCTACCTGTAGAAAAGTATTGAGTACGTCGCCCCATGTGCCGTCATCTGAACCTGTAATTGGTAGTCTTGCCATATGTTCGTTTTTCTCGATCTGCTTATGCTACTAATAATGGTAGTTTTTTGCTGTGAAAATTACAAGTGCTGTTAGATGTTTTGTGCGTATAATTACGATGCCAAGGAGTAGCTACGGCCAACATTGAGATTAAAACTGAGCTATAATGTGCGCATGACGGAATACTTCGCAGAAATGCTCATGGATGGTGGCCATGCAAACTCACTCGGCAGGGTTAATGAAACGATTGAGATCGTCTTGCATGATAAGTCTCGGTTGGACGAGCTGTATGCATGTATGTTCGCCGAAGATGCTTGGGTAAGAATGCGTGCCGCAGATGCGATCGAGAAGATCTGCCGCAAGCAGCCCGACTGGCTCTTGCCTTATGTGGACCGATTTCAAAAAGAATTATCCGCAAGTACTCAACCATCAATTCGATGGCACTTAGCGCAGATATATGGACAGCTCCCATTAACCAATGCGCAGCAGCAACTCGCCCAGGATTGGCTTAAAGCGCTTCTGTCGACCAAAGAGGCTGATTGGATAGTCGCTGCCAACGCAATGGACACGCTGGTGAAATTTACAAAGAGTGGCTCCTTTGCGACTGACGAAATGATAAAACTACTCAAGATTCAGCAGGGACATAAGTCAAATGCCGTCATACGGCGGGCCACAAAGCTCCTTGCTGAATTACAGCAGTAAATAACCTGTTATCATATAAGCATGAACACACCTCCGCTTATTTCGTGGGATGCTATTGAGGCATCGCTGCAAACACTCACCGAAACTCCCGGTGGCTATACGACTGCGCGCAGAGGCATAATTACCTTACCTGATGCAAGAAAGCTGTTTGTTAAAATTGGCCACGATGATTTGACTAGCGAGTGGGCACACAGAGAAATACTCGTTTATCGCTTTCTGCAAAGACAAGACTTCCCTTTTATGCCCGCCCTGCTTGCCGTAAACGACAGCGAAACGGCATTTGCCATACAACCGCTGCAAGACACGTGGGACTGGTCAGACAATTGGACAACGGAGCGTCTTGATCAGACACTCAAGGCCATGGATGTTTTGGCTAAAGTTGTGCTCGGCGACCAAGATCGGCTCCTTTTTGAGAAGTCTTTTGTTAGTGAAACCGCGGATGGCTGGCGTCCTTTATCAGAAGACGATGAATCACAGCGTCTGCTGCGTACCAAGCTTGCTGCCGCAGGCCGCAGTGATCTTGCGGACAGCCTTGATTTTAACCAACATGCCCAAAGGAGCGTCCGCTTTATATTTGAATGCACAGCTTTGGTACATAACGACGTGCGTGCCGACAACTGCGCTTGGAATCCACGGCAACAATTGGTAAAGCTTATCGATTGGAATTGGGCACAGCTTGGCGACCGCCGGATTGATGTCGGTGCATTTCTGGTCCATGTTCATAAAACAGGTTTTGATATTGCGAATTATAGACACAAATTAGACAAAGAAGCATTGCATTGGCTCGCTGGATTTTGGCTTAAATCAGCCAGCGAGCCACTCCTAGAGGGTAGCTCGGAGCGTGCTGCGCTGCGTGATTATCAGTTGGCTTCGGGCATCACTGCTTTTGATTTAGCCCAGAGTTTGTAGTGCAAACTGCACAAATTGTTGCCATATAGGCAAATTTATTTTACAGTTACACGATGAATGAAAGACTGTTTGTATCGTCATCCCCGAGCCAAGCACGCCAAGCTATAGAAGAGATCAAGGCTTTGGAGTTGCGTGAACTTGGTGAGCCTGGCGTATTCGGGCCAGTATTGCCTGGCATCCCTCAATCTTCGATGCCAGAATTTATAACAAGACGTTACGTCATTGTGCCGTTCGAATTGCAAGAGCCTGAGCTTGATATAGATAAGATAAGTCTTGGCGCTAACGAAGATGCTCGCGGAGACTTTTGCTGGCCGCTGGCCTCAGTGAGTTTTAGCCGAACTTTTTCTGCGCTTCATGTGCAGAGTATGACTCAGGCTACTTACTGCGTTGTCCGTGAAAAAAACGAAGCCACTGAGCAAGATGAACTTCAGCTGAGAGTTAACACGAGTCTTGACACGGCAAGTTTGAGCCGCCATGAATCCCCGGAAAACTTGGTCAATCAGCCTCTCCGTGACCCGGATGAAATGAGGCGAAAAATGCTCGAAAATCCCCTCGCTGCCCAAGATGAGATAGAGAGATTGCTCAATA
Source organism: uncultured bacterium (assembly GCA_963721475.1). GTDB lineage: Bacteria > Patescibacteriota > Saccharimonadia > Saccharimonadales > UBA4665 > CAMLQK01. Next base: position 22,291 of record CAVRJI010000001.1, read on the forward strand.
CGCCCTCGATTGCAGATTTGATGCTCACTGACGAGCAAAAGAGGCTACTGGACACAAGTGCTGTCGGATACCGGGAAGCTGAGCTGCTCATCAATTTTATGCACGGTCTATATCGCTAGGCGGCTATTGCCGCAGCGCCTAACACCAGTTCAATCGCCAAGAATACGTAGGTCTTGTGCGTAGGCTTTTCTTCAAAAAAGAGCGATAGTAAGCGGGCACCTGCCATGCACAACAACAGTACCGCATATACAAATAAAGCCATCTGGGCATCAAGCGCGGGTTCAGGCAAGAAAGACAGTATGCCTAAAATTGCCATGCCAAGCGATAGCCCGCCGTATACTGCACGCAGTTCATTGCGCTGGTCGGCAGTGCGTGCCACAGTCCCAAAGTAAGTACTTATACGCTGAGTGGCAAACAGACCGATCATGCCAAGCAGCCCAAAGAACGTAATTATAAAGATAAGAATAGTGCTATCCATTCTTAATGGCCTGCCATCTTTCGGGTGGGCAGAGTTCTTTCCATGTCGCCCAGTGCTGCCGATAGTCTCCAAACTGTTCTTTTGGAACCCAATGTAAGCGCGCCGGGTCATGTATCAAATCAGGAAAGCGAAGGCCATTTAGGTGGTCTATCTCATGCTGAAAGACACGAGCCGGGAAACCTTGTGCACTAAGCTCTATAGGCGCGCCCAGCCTGTCATATGCCCGAACAGTTACTGACTGGAATCTGTCGACAATACCGCAAACTCGGTCTGCCGAAAAGCAGCCTTCTCTGCCAGCCTCAAGCTCCTTGGATGAACGCATGACAACTGGATTTATAAAAACCTGAAGCTGCGGCGGCCTGCCATTACCAAGAGCGTCGACGCCAACAAGAATGATACGTTTGTTAATGCCGAGCTGTGGCGCGGCAAGACCAACGAGCGTGGGATGCTTGGGGTCGCCTTGCTCCCCAGCGGCAATTTCAAACATCTGATCGATAAGGGCTTGGATTTTCGGCGAATCGATTTCTTCCGGGAGTACTTCTGCCGAACGGTCGTTAAGCGACGCGCTGTGCGGCGGAATGAGACTGAGCCGTCCGGCTACTTTTTCTTCGTGGCGTATCCGCATATTCATAGTATATATGACAAGCCGCGAAGCCGAGCCGCGAGCTCAAGGGTGTCCTTGATTGACTGACTGAAATGTCAGTAGCCTGTCCCTATAGCCCGTTCGGCCATGGGCCGTACGAGGCCTGCAAAGAATTTGCGATCATCAAAAGATGCATGAGTTGTTCGTGGAATTCTATCAACGACAAATGGCGAGCCGCTTGTCCTCAACTCGGCAATAGGCAACAAGTTCTTGTAGTAAGTTTGCTCGTCGGTAACGAGGCTGTGTTCCGCAAAGCTCATCGTTGCAGCGATGTGTGGCTGGTGCTTGGCGATGTAGCGCCCGATTTCAACAGTTGCATCACTTGCCCATATGGCACTATTGTGGAATCTGTCGTAGAGGACATTTTTTACGATAGCGGCCAAGCGTACAGTGGCTTGCGGTTGTGGCAGCGCAGACCTCGGTGGCACGAGAATGCCTTTTTCTTCTTGCTGTAATTGCTTTTGGAGGGTGTTATATTCTTTAAAAGCACGCATTCCTTGCTCTAGATCTACTGTCTTGCATCCAGGGGGCTCTGCTGCAAAAAGATACTGCTCAGTGCTTATGGATTCGGATCTTACGAGCGCCAAGGCGCCCAGTGCGCCCGCCGAACGGCCGGCGATAACGAGCCGCTTTAACCCAAGATTCCCGGCTATGCGGTCAATACGTTGCCCGAGTGCTACAGTTTCGGCTACATACCCGCCCGCCTGCGCCAGGTTGTTTCTTTGTGATATGCGGGGAATAAACCCTGACGTTCCCGGCCGATTCGCTGCCAATACGGCGAGCCCAAGGTTGTTGGCGAGCGCCTGTGCATCTCGCCCGGTATCCTGAGAAATCGTAGCGCCTGCGTGGTTAAGGAGCACGATACCAGCCTCTTGGCTTATCGCTTCAGAACTCTCTGGAAAGTAAGGTCGTACAGTCATCTTGATGGTCGAGTTCAGCGTTCTTTGGACAGGTGAAAAACATTGACGGTAGGCATCTATAGAGCCCAATTTCGCTTAAATTTTGGGGGCAATTCGTAGCCTGCCACTGTGTGGTATGAAATAAGTTGCCCCAGGTGCATGCGCTCATGCTCCAGGAGGTTTGAGATATGAAGCACCAAGGGCGCCGGGAAACCAGGCCAGGTAACAGTGGCCTCGGGTGTAGCATTTTCGAGGGCGTCCAGCCACGCCTTATCTGCTTCGTTCAGCGCCTCACGGATTGCTTCTTTTGTCGTAAATGATTCTTTATCAGGGAACTCATGGGAGCCGAACCAACTAAAATCCATCTTGCCTTCACGAAGAGCCTTGGCATATATGAGCTGTGTTCGCGCACAGCAGCCAAACTGATAGTAAAGTGCCTGCCAGTGCTCGCCCTCCGGCTTAAAGCGTAGCTGCTCATCATCCAAGTTCTCTAGAATTTCTAAGGTTTCGCTACGAGTAAACCGCCAACGGTTCATAAAAATCTGTTTGATCTCATCCATCCGTTCAGTATAGCAAAATAGATGACGTCACCATGGTGTATACTAGCGATATGCAAACAAAAGTCCTTATTATTGGTGTGGTTAAAAAAGACGGTGCGATCTTGATGCGCAAAAAACCAGCCGGTTCCCCTCCATATAAGGAAACGTGGTATATCTTTGGCGCTGAAGCCGCATTCGATGTTGATCCTGACCAGGCTATTATCGACGAAGTGCTCGCAAAATCAGGCATAAAGATAATCGTTAAAAACAAAATATCTTGGGATACCGAAGTAAAAGATGACCTAGATGGTATTAAGAAATTCTTTGTATATCTTGATGTTGAATGCGAATATGTGAGCGGCAACATTCAACCCGCCCAAGGCATCGAAAGAATCGAATGGGTTCGGCCGGAGGATCTGTCTGCGTATGACATTGTTCCGCCATCGCGAATTCTTTTCCAAAAACTCGGCTACTTGACCAGCTAGGCAGTTTTAGGGCGCACAATAGTATAAGCTAGGAGGAAACGCAATGTCAGCAATAGTAATACCCCATTTTGTTGGTAAACTTTTAACACCTGGGGATGATGGCTATGAGCAAGCTCGGCTGCCATGGCTCCGAAATTATGATTCAAAGCCAAAGCTAATCGCCGAAGTTCAGACCGTAGAGGATATCCAAGGCGCTATGCGCTATGCATCCGATAATAATCTACCTATAGCTATGCAATCTACCGGACACGGCGCGTTTAAGTCTACGGATGATGCAGTGCTGATCAAGACCTCGGCCATGAAAGACATCAGCATCGATCCTGAAGTCAAAACAGCTACCTTTGGTCCAGGCCTAATGGTTGGTGATCTGGTAGCTGCCGCGAGCGCATATGGCCTGAGCCCGATCACTGGCGATTCACCTTATGTTGGTGCGGTGGGCTTTACGCTTGGTGGTGGCCATGGCTGGCTCAGTCGACAGTATGGTTTTGCTGCCGACAGTATCGTGGAGGCGCAGCTCGTCACCCCTACCGGTGAAATCATGACCGCAAGTGCGACAGAACAGAGCGATTTATTCTGGGCGCTGAAAGGCGCTAGCGGTAATTTTGGTGTCATTACGTCGCTAACAGTTCAGCTCCATCCCGTCCAAAAGGGCTTGGGCGGTGCGGTGTACTTTGCCGCTGAGCATGCACAAGAAATTCTCGACCACTATTCGGTGTGGGCACAAGCGTTGCCGGTGCAGTATACGGCACTTTTGATGGCAGTGTCGCTTCCGAGTATTCCGCAATTGCCACCAACCATTAGTGGTCAGCGTGTTGTTGCACTTCAACTTTTCTTTAACGACAATCCCGATGCTGCAAAAGACGTGCTACAGGCATTTCTTGATACGCTCACTCGTAGCCCACTCGAAAACTTCGTGCATGAGCAGACCTATGCTGACTACCTGATGTCTGCACCGCAACTATCGCCAACGGCCGCTACTGACACTCTCGGCTTGCAGGCTGAAATTACTGCTGAGCAAATTCCGCAGCTCGCTACATATATGCAGGCAAATGAATCGTTCAGGCCAGTTATTCAGGTTCGACCATGGGGCGGCGCTCTCGCCACACCTGAGCCGCACAGTCTGCTGCAATATGCTGAAGTTGGCTACTCAGTATATGCTACCGTTTCGTTGCGCGATGAATCTCGCCAACGGACACAGGAGGACTTTGCTCATTTGGCGCAGCACATTGCAAACTATGCAACTGGCAAGCAATTCATCAACTTTGCTCCCAATAAAACTGCCATGGAACATGCCTATTCTGACGATGCAATGCAGCGGCTCATAACAATAAAGAAAAAGTATGATCCCAAGAATCTGTTATCACTCGGACATACGATCGACGCTGGCAGCGATCAGACGAGCTAAATACCGCTTGGCGTAAGCTCGAAAACGACATCAAATGCTCCAGGTGCTGCTGGAGATAGTGGGTGGGCGTGTCGGTATGTATCCATCTTGTCGATGTCGCTGGGTTGGACATAGCCCTCGCCTGCCGCCAGACGAACTTCATTTCTGGCATGTGCTACCTCTATCGGAATATCAAGAACGAGCGCGCCAACAGTTACCGCTCCAAGACTGCGGTATTGCTCAATCGCCTGTTTTCGAAATCTATTAAGATGTGTCGCATCAATAATTGCGATGCCACCCATGTCTAATACGGCTTTGGTGCGATCATGCGCAATTTCAAAAACGACAGCGTTCATGGATCGCTCGTAGGCGCCATGCGGGCCTACGAGCTCCTGGCGTATACCATCGGTACATATCGAGGCGGCAGGTATATCCCGATCGCGTAACTTCAGGGCCTCTAAGATAGAGCCAACAGCTGTCGTTTTACCGGCAGCGGGCAGAGCTACGGTCATGAGCACGGACGGTCTTTTGAGCGCGAGCAGCTGTTCTGTAATTGTTTTCATAGACTTTCCTGGTATTTTAGCCTAAGTGACATCGCCTGCCCTAACTCTTGGTTCGCGCCACTTGGTCCTGCACGGTAAGCGTGCTGACAAGTGCCGCAAGCTGCTGGCATTCATCGGCGCGTACTGGTCTTTCCGGGTGCGCTGTCAGGATCTCCTTAAGCGGCCCGTCGTAAGGCTCTTTCGGTTCAGGCATGCCACACGCCTGTGCTATATGACCTGCCATGATGACCGCATAATCAGGATCAGTTTCGCAGAGAGTATCTATGAACTGCTGCGCCTCTGGTGAGTTGTATCCATTGTTCATGGCTGTCAAAAAAGCTGTTTTGCTTGCCTTGGTAGGGCCTATACTGCCACCCTCAAGCTCCCAGCCAAAAGTAGGCTTTTCTGCGTCTTGCCCATCTATAGGAGCCCAGCAGCGTCGCTGCACTAATATTCCACTTGGCCTCTCGGTATACTGCACCAAAGAATAGAGACTTGTGTATCCAAAGTAGCTTGCGGTATCCGGGCTTGCGCCAAGCGACACGTCAAGCTCCCATGTTGTTGTTGCACCTTCCTGAGCCACACCCGTGCCCATGGAGCCTTTAAGTACGGGATCAATCCGGTCGTTATCCAAACGGTAGGCATAGCGCACGGTATTACGCACCGCATTAAGCCAGGGTGACAGCACCGCATCAGTATCGGCGAGGGTTGCAACAGTCGCTTCTTGCAGGGTTTTTATATCTTCGTAGGTCGCAGTAGATTCACTCATATGGCAGCTACTATTTCATGAAATCACCACGAGGGCAAGCCCATTACCTATGATCCTAGCTAAATATGCAAGATTGTTGACTCTGTATAAGTTGTTTATAATCGAGAATATATGAAGGATTCCAAGGAAACAATTGAACTCAGTATGGATGAGCTTCGCGAAGTTGCTCGCTTTGCAGCGGAATGCGCCGCCAGGGCTTTACCTGTTTTTGAGCGCCACATGCCTGACGATGTACGGCCTCGCGATGCTATCCAAGCTGCGCGCCATTTTTCGCAGACCGGCAAGCGCTCCAATGCTTTGCGGGCAAGTGGTTTTGCAGCGTACAAGGCATCGCGTGAAGCAGGCATGCCTGCCGCAGCCGAAGCGGCACTTGCGGCCACCCAGGCCGTAGGAGCGGCCTATCTTCACCCTCTCTCTTCTCCACTGCAGGTAAAGCATATTCTAGGCGCGGCTGCCCATGCGGCACGTGCAGCCGAGTTGGACGCGAGTGGCGACCAGAACGTTGGTAAAGAAGTCTGTGATTGGGCGCTCCAGCATACCCCTAGGACGGTTATTGCTGTTCTAGTTCGATATCCTGCTGCACCTGCTGGAGGCGGTCGCACAGGAGTACTACTCCGCTACCTTGATGATGCCCTTCGCAGCACATCTCAGTAACTTCAGGCGAGCATGAATCCTACGCGACTTGCTGGATAGAGTGCGAAAAGATACAATCACCATATGCACAAAGCGCTCCAAAAACTACTCTTCATTGATGGTCGCACAAAAGATCTTACCGCTAAGGGCAAAGTGCTCTACGCAATCTCTCTCTTTATCCCTGTTGTTATAGCCATGTATATTTTCCTATTCCCCGCAGTGGGGGATGCCCTCGGCTTTATTATTGCCCTGGTTGTGGCCAACTGGCTAGCCTTGCCGATCAAAGAACTGCTCTACTCGCGCTATACCTTTGGTGCTCAAGCGAGAGAACTAAAACAAAAAACAAGTATATTCAAGCAGTAGAGCTACGCCTGTAGTTCGGGGCAGAGAAATATTTTACATATGCCATTTATTATGGTAAAAATGCTCCATGAAATACATGACTCCTGAACTGCTAGCTATGACCCCGAGCAGCCAAGTCGAGGCCGAACACGGCCAGCTCTTATTCGATGCCACCCAAGCACCGCTGGCGCGTATAGGCTCAGGTAATTTTGTCCAGGATAGCCCGTTATTCGAGTTAAAATATCACCGCGCACATGCAGAATTGAACCCGGATCAATATATGCCAGACGGCTTGCCGGTAGGCAACTATGAAGACATGCCACGCTCGTCGGTTACTATTCCGACGGCAGGCCTTTTGCGCTTACTGAGCCAAGAAAATCAGCCCATTCGAATTATTGAGGATGTAATGGGTTATGTTGAAGGAGCCAGATCACACGAACTCATCTGGACGAGCGCCTGTTACAGTATCTCTTCCGGAGACAATGCGTTGCCTATTTTACTGCGTGAGAAGGTGCAATTGGTTGTTGAGGGTGAATACGATACTTCCGCAGCTGTTTTATGTGGTGATACAGGGCTTCCACCAAGATGGCTTCTTGGCCGGAACCACACCCGCACACTTGCCGATGAGCTGCCCGATGAGCTCGCACTCGATGCTGCCCACGATCTTGCCTGGGATCTCGGCACTGATAATCTGACCTTTGCTGAACTTCGCGCTGCGTTATGGATCGCGAATGTGGTCAGCCGGCACTTCCCTCCACTTGTTGAGACCGCAGGCTCCTAGGATAACCTTCCTATATCAAGGATAAATGTAAGCTGAGAATTTGCTCAGTGAGCTATATGAGTATCGGAAGTGACCCTGCCAGTCATAATTCATCTCGCTTACCAGGACGTAGCCGTCTGGCACGACCTTGCCGTCGTGTGTTTGGCCCGGTAGCGCCTGCACGATAGCGACATGGCCATAATAACCACCGGTTTGCACGGCAATGGCGCCCACGGCGGGAGTGCTATGGATTGGATAGTTGGAAGTGCGCGCCCAGCGGTTGGCATTACCGGTAACGCGGAAGCCGGAATGGCCCTCAATTGTCGTGAAGTACCAGTACGCGTACGAAGTACATTGGCGATTAATGCGATCGCTGCTGTAGGCAACTGTTCGTATGGTGTCCATACGGGCATCACACCAGTCTAAGGGGTATCCACCATTGCCAGCACCACTGTCACACGCACCGCCAGAGCCTGCTGGCTTGATTGGGGCAACAGCAAGCGTGTCCTGTTGGATCAGAGTGACCTGCCGCGCTTGCTCTGGAGTGATGACTGGCGTCTCCGTATCATTCTGTGGCTGTATGACGGATGCCAAGTGGCTATGTAATGGTTTTGAGACGGTCGCAAAGACATACCCGGCACCATGCCCGATGGCAACGAAAGGAAAAGCGATAACCCGACCGATAAAGATAGCCGCCTTGCCGATCGCTCGGGCAACGGTGCCAATTGCGATACCAATGCCCCGCACAATCGCGATGGCTGCGTCGCTAATCGCCCGAAGGGCCGGCTTGACAGCACCTTGCACGCTATGTTCGGCTCTTGCTATGCCGTCGGTTGCGGCTACGGTTGTGCGGAGGATGTTGAGCTGTGTGACGCCGACCATATGGGCCAAACTCTCGGACATCGTGCCATCTTGGTACTGGGCTTGCGTCAAGGACGTCTCGGAAGCATGTATTCGGTTGATGAGACCTGGGCGGTGTGCTTGTAGGGTTTGGGTACAGAATATCAGAAGCCAAAAATCGAGACTGATAAATGCGACGACATATATAAGTCGCCGTTTCTTTCGTAGTATACCTGCCAGGTTAAACAGCATAAAACCGATCACCACCTCGTAAATATAATATTATACCCTATTTTTGCTCAAAAAGCACGTTTAAGGGCTGTGATCTACACGATTGACCGCTCGCTTCGCCTCGCTCTGGTATTTTAGCTAGTAGTCTTCGCGCGAGTATGTTGTTTTTCCAGAGAGCAACGGGCTTTTTATTGTTCCTTGTTCGTCAAGCTCGGTGAGTATTTTTACCGATGATTCGAAAGTTTTTTCTTGGGCGCTCAGTTCTGTGAGCGTCATCCATTTGTTGTGACCGTGGAGCCACTCAGAAGTACTCTCGCTTTGGGTAGAGGCGACGATAATCACAAACAGCTTGTCTTCTAGTAAGACCCCTGTTGCATCGTAATCCCGTTGGCGATAAAAGGATTGCGGTCGATATTCAACATCAGTAATACTGCATTGTTTTTGGAGCTCTTTTCGGGCAGTCTCCTCAAAGTCTTCACCCCATTGTGCGGGCCCGCTTAGACAACCCCAATATCCGTAGAATGGCTGGCGTTGCCGCTGTTGCACAAGGTACATTGTTTCGCCCTCCTGGCTGATACGCGAGAGCACAATATGCAGCGATAGCTTGGGCTGTCTGAGGCCATGGAGGCCAGACTCGTCTAAGTTATTTGCTGCTTCCTTGCCGATTGGTGTCAGCTCGTAGCCCCCCTGCGGTACTTTTTGTATGTAGCCCTGCTCTTGGAGTGCCCGAACATGGAACTTGAACGTATCACTTTCCAAAGAAGACTGCTTCATGAGCTCACTAAAACGTGCCGTTTGCTGGTGCCGCAGCATGTACAAGATATCAGCCCGTACCTTATGGAGTGCCTTCATCCTATGGTTATATCACAGACTGGAGTATTTGCTAGGGTAAAGCGTTACCCTGGATTGCAAGGATCAAGCATGAAAAGATGACATGCACAAAGGATAAGGAAAGACATGAACAAGGACCCCTCTCGCATATATGTCGGCTGCTCGCTCACGCAGGCACCGGAAGAATTCAGGAATAGCATAGAGGCATTTAAGGATTCTCTTCGCGACCAGGGCCACGAAGTATTTAATTTTGTTGGACTCCAGGGCGGCACTGAGGCTGACGTATATAATTGGGATATCCAGCGCTGCGTGCGCAAGTGTGACGTCTTTGTCGGAGTGTGTGACTATCCGAGCATTGGCTTGGGCTGGGAACTCGCGGAGGCTAAGAATTTCGGCAAGCCAGTCCTCATGCTTGCTCATGAGCAATCCCAGATTACCCGCCTTGCGCTTGGTGCTGCGGTCGTGGAGCCCAATGTTCATTTCACAGAATATGCCAATGCTGACTTTTCTGACGCCATTCCACTTATTAATGAGTTAGCATTGCGCGAGTCACGAAAGTTCCGCTCAAGATTGCGCCGCACTGGCCGCAAGCTAGATCGCATGGCTGGCTTTGGCGCCACAGCCGCCTAAAGAATGCCCTGCAGTTCGCGCAAAACGGACGGTAGCGTTACCTGGCAATCTCCGGCCAACAACAGATCCTGGCGGCGCATATATGGCAGTCCTGCATCCGCTATGTTGACCGCGATACAGGTAACATCGGGATTTTCTGATTGTATGTGCTCGATTAAATGCCTATTATCTGCAGATTTACCTATAACAAGTATGAGCTTAACGTGCGGCACACGCTCACGCAGCTGCGTATCGAACCCTCTATGATGGTCATGGAACGCAATGGGCCCATCTGTGGTATACCGATAGATATATGGTGCCGTAATGCCAGTTTGGCTATGAAGATGGTCAATATTGGTCGTTGCTACTAGTGGCTTGCCTTCGAGTAGGTGTACGATGCCAGCAAGCGCATGATGGGCTTTGGTTGCATTGCTTTGGGTAAGCTGTGACGCAAACGATTGTAGGCTCGCCATACTGTGCAGCGCAATTGACTTCTCGCCAATAAACGAATGGATAAACTGCATGTTACGTGTCAGTTGAGCAGCATTCGTTGCTTTCTCGCTAAAGCCAATGACGTCACAGAGCGTGTCGTATGTCCAAACGCCATCATCTTGACAGCTAGAGATGCCTGCACCGGTATAGATAAGGATATCCTGCGGATCAAACCGGAGTATCTGAGCGGCGACCTCGCCGGGTGTTACCGGAATGCCAGACTCCAAAATTGCTCCATCTTCGTGGTTCGATAGGTTGTTGAGCAGCAGCCCACGATAATGTGCAAGACGCCCGGTCTCCTGATCAATCGTCGCTGGATCTTCGCAATAAAAAAAGTACGAATCATTACTGTGATCTCGGCGTACAAGCTCGCTATGAGGTTCAGGCATGCTGGGGAGTAGCTCGTGTGGCACAATTGCCACGACGCCATCTGCGCGCAGGTTGGTCGTCCAGTGGCCATAGCCACACAGCGTCTGCGGGGTTTGCGCAAGCTCGGTGGTCGGTACGTCAAAGGCACCTATTATTTCTATGGATTGAACGGGTTTCATAGAAGTTGCTGTAGTTAGTGCAGCGGCTCGTCAAGTGAAACGACTTTGCCTGCGTATAGCGCCCTTCGTAGGGCATCCGTTGGAACGAATGGCTGGTTTGGGTCGGCCAAAGCGAGCCGAGTTGCCTCCACCCGAAAAGCTTTGCGTGCGGCTAGGCTCGGGTCTTGGCCTCGCCTGGATAGTTGAGCTTGCACATAGTAGGCCCTCAATTCTGTGGCGGCGGCAATAGCGTGTCCAAAATACGCGACGCCATCACGCAATACGTCACTTGCATGCACTTCTTCGTGGGCCATAATAGCACCAGCCGCAAAATAAGGTTGAGTGGCCAGGGTATCGCGAATAACAGTTACTGGTCGAGAACTGTATAGCGACGGCTGACCTTGATTGTCAAATGATATGCCATTCTCTACGGTTGTGCGAGCAGTCGTGTTTTCTCCCAGTCCATCACTTCTTCGCAGGAGTGAAAAAACTCTATGGCGGCCAAGGGTATCTGCCTCTGATCGCCGGACGGGGTGATACCTCTGGGCCAGATCATGATAGCTCGCTTCGAGTTCTTCGCCCACCTCGATACCGTACACGGTAGAGCGACGCCCAGGTAAATCGTCTACGGATTCGTACCTATAGCTGGCCGTGTCACTTAAGAGAGGCTGCACGCGCCGCCCCGCAGTTCGTGCCTGCCATGCGGTCATCGGAATGACAGCTAGGTTACGGGTGTCGTGCTGTTCTTTTGGCGTAAAAAATTTCCCATCACGATAGTTCGGCAGGAATATGCGTTCATTTATATCGAGTAATTCAGTAGCGATTTCGCCCAAGGCATCTCTAATCTGAGCATCCCGTAAGGCTGCATCGGTTTTTTCCTGCAGTCGTTCAAATGCCAAGCTTCGCGCTCGTTGTTCTTCGCCACGATAGATCATCATTGTATTTTAACGTATCCCATCCCAAGATGATGCGTGAATGTCAAAAATATATGATAGATAGAATATTATTCATCCAGCGCACTATTAACGGTAATTCTTACATCAGCTCCTGTATGATTAATAAGTAGTTAAAACGAAAGCGAGGTTAGTATGTCCGAAATGCCAGATTCGTCCGAAACGTTTGACGCCCGACCACCTGAGCGCCGTGACGCGCTCGCCATCAGTCAGTTATTCCTGGAAAGATATGAAGAATTAGTACCGGGCTGGCAGTATGGGAAAGCGGAACGCCTACGTTATTTACGCAGGCATGGCGAAGACTATTTTACCGATAGAATTGATCGAACGCATGACTCCCCTGCCGCTAACTTTGGATATGTTGCAACAGTCGAGGACGAGATTGCCGGCTTTGCTTATGCAATTGCTGATCCAACCAATAGAGTTCTTGCCCGGCTCGTGGGACTGGTTGTGGATGCCCGATTTACCGGCCGCAACATAGGTACTCGCCTCGAAATAGAGCGGCAGCGCTGGGCGAATCAACAAGGTAGGGCTTTGTACGGCCAGATTCCCTACGAAAATGAGGCCGCGGCAGCATTTTACGGAAAGCATGGGTACAGAGTGGTGGGTACGCATGTTTTGGGGCAAACAACTTATCGCCTGATTGAGCACACGCCACCTGGGCATCCAGCACTCACCGAGGGGGTTCGTTGGACCGAAAACCTCCGCAATGAGCCGCTTGTATACTAGCCTGCCAGATCGACTGGTGTTTCCTGGAATAGGCCTTGGAGAAATGTGAGTTCAAGGGGTTTCGCGTAGGTAACAACGCCGCCAAGCAACGAAGATATAAAAACATGCGTATTTCTGCTATCAATGAGTGCGGTAGCCCCAAATGCACGAAGCCTTTCAGGGTCGTAACGGCGAAGCTCATCAATGCTTGGCCACTCTTTTGAAGTACTGCTTGCAATCACCTCGGCCTGCTCGCCGCTATCTGCTACGTTCAGCAAAAAGCTCGCCGATGTGCCCCAGCCTTCGGGGGTGATATCCCCCATGTAGTTTGGGGGATATACCAAGAGCTCAGAGCTCCACTGCGGCTCAAGCCACTTTTGTAAAACGGTATCCATGGCGGGAATGTCCACGGTTGATTCCGTAAGCGTCTTGCCCTCCAATGTGGCTCGAACTTGCACAATTGGCATATAATTCTCCTAGAAAGGGTGCATAAAGCACCTTGATATGTGGTAATCGATCAATTCTATCACACTTCTCCATATCTGCTGGGTTATGATGCGCAGCCGTAACCAATTTGCTATTATAGCGAGGTGCAAAAACCATCTCTCCATAATCCATTTGGCTATCCAATCCCACGCCAGACTGGCACTCCTTGCCCCGAGCAGAATGGCAATGAGCCACATGATCCATTTGCCTGGCTTGCCGACTATCGCACGAACCCAGACGCCAAGGCCTACCTAGAGGCACAAAGTGCATATACCGATGCATATTTTGCGGCATCTGGCATAGAGCCGCAGCTAGAGGCGGAATTTGAGGCGCTCACCTATGGTGGGGTTGAGCGAAATATCGGTACACGCCGCGGCGACAAGACATATTACACAAGAAATGACCCGCATGATGAGCACGCCAAACTGGTAGTCTCGGAGGCAAATGACGAGCGAGTGCTTATCGATGTGAACACCATGGAAAAAGGGACTTCGCTCATGTGGTTCAATGTCTCTCCCGATGGCGCGAATATGGTGTATTCGCTCATGAAGCATGATCGTGAAGAGCCGAGCGTTTTCCTGTATGATCTTACGTCCAACGAGGCGTCTTTGTTTTACGAGGGCGACCATTTTTTGATGGACTGGGGCACTGACAGCGCCGGCTTTTCGTATGCCACAAGCCATGGCCGCACTCATCGCGCCAGCAGATATTTTTACCAGAAATTACACCATCATACACTCGGAGAGCAACCTCAGGATGACACGTTACTCCTTGATGCCGCCCAGAGCATCCTTGGGCATGATGTGCTCCTTGGATTCGATCGCTCCGACGACGGTGCTCATATGCTCGTCAATGCCCATAAGCGCAACAAAAATATCGACACCTATCTGCTAGACACCCAAACAAGCGAGATCGTGCAGCTGTTTCCTGAAGTTTCCGGACGTAACAATTGCATACTCCTCGATGGCTGGGTGTACGTGCATATTGATGGCAAAGATGACCAGCGAATCGTCCGTATGCCGCTGGCGGAGGCTGCCGACAGGCCATTGGCCGAATGGCAAGATTTTGTGCCGAACCGCCCCGATCATTACATAAAGTCATACGACATCACAAAGTCGAACGTGGTCGTAGACTATGCACACATGGTTGACTCAAAAGTTGTTTTATTTGATCGCCAGACTGGCCAGGAGACAAAAAGGGTTACCCTGCCAGCCCACAGTGGCTTACGTGCAGTGCGCGCCAGTCGTCATTCCGATGTGTTCGACTACTCGATAGGCAGCGCTATAACTCGTCAAAAAGTTTATCGATACAATGGCGCGGAATCACAACTACTCCACAGCTCTCACCACAATCTGAACCCTGACGAATATGAGACAGTTAAGAGAGTATATGAGTCGGACGATGGCACGAAAGTTCCGATATATTTTGCCGCAGCTCGCGGCGTCATCGAAGAGCAAGACGCCCCTATCATTATCGATTGTCATGGCGGCTTTATGAACGGCGCTTTCCCCGAAGGTCAATACACGAATCTATATCGCACATGGATGGCAATGGGGCGTATTGTGGCCTTCCCTTGTGTCCGTGGAGGTAATGAGTTCGGCAAGGGCTGGCACCAACAGGCGCTTGGCGAGTATAAATACAAAACCATCGAAGATATTAATGCAGCCGCGCGGCACATCGAGGACAACGAGATATCGAGCCGCATCGGTTTGAGCGGCGGCAGTAATGGCGGCGCGATGGTTCTGGCAGCCATGCTTTGCCAGCCTCAATCCTATACATCTGTCGAAGCGCGTGTCCCCCTTGCGGACATGCTTGCATATACCAGTTTGCCAGGCACGGTAGAAAGCTGGACAGACGAATTTGGCGATCCGCGCATACCTAAAGAGCGGGAATGGCTACGTGTGTGGAGTCCCTATCATGCAGTGAAGTCTGGCGTTGAATATCCGGCAGTACTCCTGACCGCTGGGCTGAACGATACACGTGTTGACGCCGCCCACGCCCTTAAGATGGCCGCAAAAATGCAGCAGATGTCCCCGAACAGTCGTACACTCCTGCATATAAATCCTGATTCTGGCCACGGCCATGGTATGAGTGCCTCACAGTGGCATGCTTACTATGCACGCAGGCTTGCTTTCCATATACTGCAACTTACATGATGAACAATAGCCAACAGAGGTATGATAGAACATGACCAATATTCAATTGCAGGCGCGCAAATCAAAAAACAAACCCCATATGACATGGGATAGCAAACTTCTTGCTCAATCCAGTGACTGGATATTGACCTACTCGCCACATGGAACCAGCGTGCGCCACCACACCAAGGACCTAACGTATATCATGTCGCATAACAGCTTCGGTATCTTTAATACGAAGGAGTTTTATAATCTGTTCATAGATCTTCGTCCGGATGGCAGCTTCAAGAAACTCTATATAAATATTGCGACTCCAGCGGTTTTGCAGAGTGGCGAAATCAACTGGATAGACTTAGAGTTGGATATTGTGCGTACATCCCACCAATCTGCCAAAATTATCGACATCGATGAATTTGATGAAGCAAAGACAAGTGGCATGTTAGATGCCAAACTTGCAGATAAGGCCCAGCAGGTGGCAGCAGAATTACTTCGTGTTGTCGACAAGGGCGATTTCCCCTTTCTGGCAACAGATTTTGACGACGTAACAGGGATACTCGCCCAACATTTCAATTTGGAGGTTAATCTTTTGCGCGCAATCACTCAAAACTGAGCTTTTACGGCTAGAATAGCTTACATTCAGTTTTCTGAGTGCTAGGAAATATACTGGCGCTATCGTAGAATGTATTCTTTAGCTATGAACGAAAAAACGCCTCAAGAGACCAGTATTAGGCCAGATTTAGCCCGGGAGCTACCCGTAGACCAGCAACCTGCCCCACCACAGTCATATGATGAGGTCTTTCCGGACGCCCAAGAAGCATTTGCGCAGTGCATCGCTGATGTTCATGAGTATGGTGACGCATTCGATAAGCGTCGTAGCCTGCACGCTCGGGTCATCGTGCGGCAAGCTACTATTCCGGTTGTAGTGGCAGCCGAACTTACTGCGGCCAACAACGTAAGCAGTCCTCTCGGTGCCGCAACGGCCGTGGGTATCGGCGGATATATACTCTGGAAGAATACTCGGAGCGATCGCAAAGTACTTGAAGCTCACAAGAGTCAAGCACAGGAAGCGGGCCAAGCGACAGGCCAATCTTTTGAACTCTATCGTCAAGCGCCCCTGGGTGATGAAGACCCAAGCGCTCAAACAATTCTGGTCTGGTACGGTCCTGCATCGACTGAGGTGACAGATCAGTTTGGCACGTTGGAATGTCTGCGCCAAATGGCGGCAATGGCCAAAGAACAAGGCGTTGCTCAGATGCACGTGGATGCTGAACAATATAAGCACATAAGAAGCTCCCTTCAGATTTCGGGTGGCGTAACATACACTGCTTCTTGGTCAATTATGAATGACGCCAAGAAGGTCCACCTGAATATGGACATGAAGAGTGGAAGAAAGAGCATTATCGCTGGTACTCCCGATCGTTGGCTTGAGTTTGTCAAGGATCGCGGCGTATTTATCGAGAGCGGGCTGCCAGAGGGTGCTGTGACACTACCAAATGTGCTCGACAAGCTACGCCTTCTCAAGCCTGCGCACCCTATGCTATCAATTGCCGAAGCATATAGCACGACTGATTCCGATGTCGCTAAAGAAGCCTTCCGGCGTGGCATACAAAAGGCCACTCGCATGACGCTGTTTCGTCAAGAACAGTATCCAGAACGTGCGCGGTATCAAAAGATCCACGGCATACCCTACTTACCGAGTGAAGTGGTTGACAATGAACCGGGCCATATCGCGCCAGATGCTAGCGCGGTGGTGTGGCAGACTCGATACAATGGCCATGTATCGCAAGATATTTACCGTGCTTTTGGTTTGAGCCGAGCCGAATATGGCCGCCTCGTGGCAGGTACGCCAGAGGATGTTCTAGACGCGAGCGTCGATGACTTGGTGAGCGCTCTCGAAATTGCAATTATTCGTGCGGCACACGGTCAGCCTGTTGAAGCCGAACGGTCAGAGGCCCGCAAGAAATTGGAAATGCCGGTTGGTTTTTGCGCAGTGGAGACACTTCAGGCTGAGCTGAGTAAAAAAGCGGTGAGGGGGCACGTGAATACACTACCGCACCGATTGCGGCAAACCGCAGCATCGGCCCTTGCTCTTGGCGCACTTTGGGGCGTGGGGTTTGCGGGACATCGTGCGATGGAGGCCAAAGAATCATATGCCATCGAAAAGACACAGATACGCTTGGCCAACAGGCATCATATATCACCCGAATTTGTCACCGAAGAAGACGCCAAAAACTATCTTAGTAAGCACAGCGGGAAATGGAGGGCTTGGAACGCCTACAGCGATCGCGAAGATGCTATCAATAAAACCTGGGATGATATTCTGCCTGATTTCCAGGAGCCACCGAGCAAGCAAATGCCACCTGCTTCTTCGAGTTCCACGACATCAAGAGTCGGAAATACCCACTTGCCTGATATCGCCAATTATACTGTCGTTCCGCATAACAATGCTTCATCTGAAGGATTTTGGGCAGCGAGTACTGCCTCGACGTTGATACTACAAAAGCCTTCGGAGGTTTGGGGCATTGGTTTCAGGCTTACCTGGAAGCAGGCAGAAGTCGCTCGAGACAAGCTTAGCTTAAGCACGCTTCCAGTGTCGCTTCCCCGTGACTATGCGCACCGCCCGAATCTCGAGGTCCAGCGTGATCTGGTTGACGAAGACTCATATAGACTCCACCTAGGGTCTTCTCCGGTTAACTCTAACCTCAAATTCTTGGCCAACATTCCGGTACTTGAGCACACTCGCCCCGTGGCCGCGAGCCTTAACGGAGAAAAAGTTCCCATCGTATCTAAACCGGACGGCACTTATGCCGTGACAAATGCCGGGGGTGCGAGGGCAATTGGCGCACTGAAGTATTGGCTCGCACCCGATCCTGGGGCGCCGATGGCCCATAGCGATGAGGCACTTCAGTTCGCTATTCAAGATGACGCCGGTACGTCGACAACCTACTTATACGGTGTCGGCGTTTTGAGCGCGCCAGAGGTTGGGCGGGTATCCTCAGGGCAGCAGTATTCGCGAGCAGAAGTATATGCATTAGGGGGTGATGTCCTTAAGCGGCAAGAGCACAAAGCTCAGGCCTACTCTAATATGATTGCCAAAACCTGGAAATACACACAAACGCCTTTCAAGCGGGATCAAGAGGACTACTGGAAGAGCCTTGACGACTTTGTCGTAGCCGCCGGAAGGGGTCAAAAAGCTAACTGCAATGTAGCTAACACGCTCGCCGGTTTGTACGACGTTGGCTCAGCTCAGGTCATGGGTTACACGAACCACCCAGGCAGCGGCGCTCGCGTGCTCTCGTCCAACGAAGCCCATCAGAAACGAACAACTGGTGATGCCACGCCGACCGTTCAGGAGACTCGCCTGCCAGCTGAGCGCGTCGTCACCTTGCCCGTTTCTCCTGCTCAAATTGCTCTACTAGGAGCTGGCCTGATGCTCGCCACACAACACCGCCGTCTGCGTCGCGCGACATTTCGGGCTGCGCTCGAGTTGGATAATATGGCCCGTAGTAAGCGTGCTAAACAAATAGCACAGCTTTCGCCGCGCGATGCCGCCGAAGCTCAAGCGGCAATTGAGCAGTATTATTATGCGCCGGCCGTAACCCTAGCTGGGCTGAATATGGGCACCGATCGTGTGTTGCGCCAAAGCCCGGTAGCCACGCAGCCTCCTGTGCTGCCACAGGCACTCTTGCAGCCTGGCGCAGCAGAGTCCTTGCGCACTTTGAGCAGGCGCCGTGGAGACAACCCTGAACTTGCTCGGCGTCTTGCACGCAGTGCCGATGTCCTTGGCCAGATGCGGCAAATAACCCTCGACCAGGCTGGCGAACCGGGATTTGCTGTCGCGGCTGTCACAAAAGTCTTTGACACGCTGGGAAAGCCATTAACCTACCTGCGCCGCAAGCGGTAGACAGCCACGGGTATGCTGCGCTCCCTCTATAAGTTAAAATAAAGGAAGTAACGAGTGAAAAAATGAGGAGACAGCATGAAACACATAGATTCGCCAATGGTTCAACAGCTTATTGATGAGGCTCAGGCAAACCAAAGAAAGCGCGCCTTTCATGTCTTCCACGCTGATGACGAAGCATTCAACCGCATGCTCATCGCGGGTACCAAGGACTCGTATGGCGTACCACATCGCCATACGATGAAATTTGAAGTTTTCACCTATGTAATGGGCGACCTTACCGTTCTGGAATTCAATGATGATGGCTCGGTAAAGAACGCCTACGATCTGAGCAAATGCCAATATGTAGAGGTCGCCCCTATGACCTGGCATACGGTGCTTTTTAACTCAGACACATGGGCTTTTATGGAGATGGCTCTGTGGCCTGAAAAATATGACCCATCCGACAAGGAGTTTGCCCCTTGGGCACCGCAAGAGTTCGACCAGAACGTGCAGTCGTATCTTGCCGAACTCACCCAGCAAGCCAATTTATACTAAATCACCGCAACTATACCGCCCAAAAGGCATACAAGGAACCCTATGACCGAACATCTTCCCGCCAAAAACACCAGCGATACCGCCCCGCAGCCAGCGAAGTATCTACCTAATAAGAGGGGCTGGATTTTTGCGGGAATAGCCACTACTGTCCTCGCGGCAATGTTCTTTGGGCCGAACGCTCGACAAGCGTATCTTGACGCCCAAGATATCGAAAAAAAGGCTGGTCCTGCCCGTGACTATATTGAGCAGGCACTGGCCAAGACGGTATTAAGCTCAGACCGCCCCGTATCAACCATACTCGACCATAGCTGTTCGCGCGGTCCAAAGTTTTCGCCAGGCGAAGAAGAACGGTATTGTCGTGTCCGGGCTCATGCAGTGTATGTGTTGCATGGCGTAGAGCTATCATATGTGGAGCAAAGAGATGTTGCCACCGAAAAATTTAAGGATGCAGGCATCGAATTAAACAATTATTGGGGTGCTGGTAATGGCGGGTCGCCACAAATGGTAACGGTTGAAGGTCAAACGCTGCGCGTTGGCGCCTCGCTGACCGCCTCAACAGGTGCAATGTATAACCATAGCCGCCCTTACGAGACAGATAAGCTGCCCATTGCCGTCAACGACAGCGTACTCGAGGTTGATCTTGTTGCCTATACAGTCGACTATGCCGTGCCCGAATACCTTTATAACGATGAGACTCCCTGATCTGGAAATACATCTAGAGGAAAGCAGCAGAGCCTG
The DNA here is from genome assembly GCA_963721475.1 of uncultured bacterium. GTDB lineage: Bacteria > Patescibacteriota > Saccharimonadia > Saccharimonadales > UBA4665 > CAMLQK01. The sequence continues at coordinate 42,753 of CAVRJI010000001.1, forward strand.
TCATACTGTACGGCATGAGTCCTAAGAAATATCGTTGGTCAAAAGTATATGAATCCGCCGAAGAGGAGTTGTTGGGTGTGCTCCAAGCCAAGCACATTACCGCAGAACGCTACGAAATTGAGAGTTACACCGAGCACGAGTTGGCGTCACAATCAGCAATGGTACGTTTGTGGGCAGCAGAAGGTACAGCAATATTGATGGTTAATGGTAAACGATATTCTTTGCAGCCGGGGGACGTTCTGGAAGTTCCTCCCCGTTCAACAGTCACTATTACGACTGGTTTTAGCGACTTCGCCTGGTATCAATCTCGCTAATAAGTGTCGTCGTCACGGAGCGTCACGGTGTTGATAAGCAGAAGCTTCCTGCTCTGATACGGAACAAGCCCATACAAAATTCTGACGCGCCGATTGAGTGGATCATTAGCCTCAGCCAAAGTTGCAGATGGCCGGAAGCGGCGCAAACGATATTCTTTCCCGGCGGGAAATCCAGCTGCATTAAGCGAGAATCGCTGATCCGCAAGCGGTATCGTGAAAAAAGGATCAGTCGGGTAGCGCATGAGGCCGTCCAAGTAAGAACGCACAGTATCGCGTAGCTCGGCACTCCCTGTGTATTTCCGTAGAAACCTCGTGACAATAGCATGTTCCATGAGTGCTTCTAGGTCATCGACATGCTCAAGACTAAACAGCGTTTCGCCCACCTGCTTCATGACCGCAAGATCTGGGAGGGTCGGTTCGGCTTCGGGTTGCCGGGGAATGGTGATGTCCCTCAGCTCTGTATCTGTCAGATTGGTACTCCGTCGGCGCTGTTTTTTGCTTGTTACTTCGGTGGGGGCGTCTAGTATTTCAGGAATACGGCCCTTTCGTTCAAACTGCCTTAACTTGGTATATAAGCTGCGCCAAGTAGCTTTAGCACGTGCTGTTGTATCGTTCTGGTAGGCCGCTCGCCAAGCGTTTCCGTTCGTAACCGACCCGAGGTGTTGGGTAAGAGCACTCACCAAGGTATCTTGATCTACACCGGCATCGCCGAACGCTGCCACCACTGTCTCGGCTACCATTTTTGTACCCGCAACACTTGCCAGAAAATCTTTGGATGGTTGGCCTTCCACTGATGGTGATTCTTCGGAAAGCATCCGGCGCGTGAAATCCTCAGGGCTTTGAACGCTGCCGCTTACCCGCATAATTGCCTCTTCGAGGCTTGAGGTTCCTCGTGCGGCTTGCTGCTGCGCAACAAGGGTGCCGACAATTTCCAAGAGCCCTGTAAACTCGTTAATGCCACTGCTGCGAAGCTCCATAGTCTCGTGTAGTCGGGCAACAAACGGCATGACATTGGCGTCATCTTTGAGCATGGTTTCGATGTGGTTGGTTGCGACCTCTTGCGATCCAAAAGCAACAAGATAATGAGCTATCAGTTTTTGGACAGATGCATAAAGATCTTCCGGTGCAGAGATGCTTGACTCCTCTGGATTCGCCTCTCTGTTTTGCTCTCTCTCCCATTCCGCTACGCTACGCTTCGCGAGATCCTCAACACTTTCCCTGGCACGGTTCGCCACCATATGCGCGGCCATCTTTGTGATTTTTTCAGGAGTTGCCTTATGGCGAGCATTCCGAATAAGCTGTGATAGCAGAGTATCTACACTGCTACCTATCACTTTCTTTCCGGCACGTGGCATACTCGGATCAGCTCGCTGCATCACGGTTCCACCACTGAAAGGGTCTTTGAGCTGGTAAAAGCCCGTCAGATTCGCGGCCCTGATTTCATCAGCCACATCATGAACATTGGTCCAATTGTACTCCACACAGATAAAGTGTTTGCCATTTAATGCAAGGAACGCTTCAATGTCGCCCGGCTCAAAGTCCTGGCGCTCAATTATCTTTGGCATGTCTGCTTCCGGCACGTCAGGCGTTTTCGGTTCCGAAAGCCTTAGTGTTGTCTCGAGAGCTGAGGGTACTCGGGGCAGTTGCGGCTGTAGGCTAGGTGGTTGCTGTGCTCTAAATGCAGCTGGTATATTTTCGGGGCCAGGGGTCATGAGTAGACATCATATAGCAGCATGTCTTCCCTGTCTATAGCATAGGCACACAATAGTACTGCCGCTTATGCAAATGGCACGGCCCCCTACGCCGCGCCATTGTTTTTTATCTACTATCTAGATGAGGACGTTGACATCTCCGTCGGCTACCAATGGGCAGGTGCCACCCGTAAAGCTGATCGAAAGCTGATCGGTCAAGATCATACCAGCGATAATTTGTGCAGCTTCCTCGGGTTCCAGGTTTGGATCGGCACGATTGACATCCTGAGCCAGTACAAAGTATTTCCAAAGGCCACCGTCGTTGCCACTGAATCGAATGCCTCCAGTATAGGTGCCGTCATTGGCCTTTTCGTCCGGAAATACCCCGTGGTCTTGGAGTGGAAACTTGCGGACTTGCCCGGCAGGACCAACCAAGAAACACTGCACAAAGAGTTGGTCGCCACGATACGGCTTTTTGTCGCCATCATAAAACTGGGCCTTCATGATAAACGCTTCACGCTTGTAGACACGCACGACATCCGGCGCGCTAATATGGTAGTGATCCAGTAAGTGCGTATTGGTGTTGGTTTCGCTCGCGGCGTGGTTATATGTTTGCGCGGTTGTTTGGCGCTCATATTGGTAATCAACGCCCACCTTAAAGGCCGTGCCGGGTATAATTGCTTCAGGATACTTAAAGGCCAATTTGAGGTTTTCGCCTGTCGTCAATTCGGTATTGGTGGCTGGAGCGGTATGATCTTGACCTTTGCGGAATGGATCACGCGCGTCACTTGCTCCGGCAATAAGGGCCACGGTTCCAGCTGCGGCAAGCAGGCCGGCAGCAATTGGACTTGTGCCGCTACCACTTGCGGCTGGCGTACAACAACTACCACCAGATCCGCTTGGTAAATCGTGCGTTCCGCCAGCACCAGCGGTTACATCCCCCGAGCCATCGAGTGCCTCGGCAATTGCGGCGGCCACTACAAGCAGAAAGGCCAGAAAGGCCAATGCTATCTTCCACCAGGGATCCTGGAAGGGTAGATCACCATATTGCCCAGTATAGGCTGGGGTAGGTCGAACGTTAGCTTCCAGCTTATCGATGAGCACTTGGCGGACGCAAAAGACAAAGTCCTTATCGTTTCCACGGAACCCGTGGGTCAAATAGCGAAGCAAATTGCCATGCTGATCATCTTTGGTGCTCGCTGACTGATCCTGAAGCAACGATGCCATATTTAGTGCATGGGTGACAGCTGTACGGCCGCGACAGGTGCCATCTGTGCAGGTCGTATCTTTGTTACCGCGGCAACAAAGCGGATCCTTTGGCCCAAGCATTTCCTTGAAGGCGACATCAAGCACACCCTCTGGGGTCGTCACTGAAAATGAGTGTGTTGCAGGATGATACGCCATCTTTGTGACAAATATCTTCTTAATAATGCGTTGATTACCTGCGGTAGTTCGCACGATAAAACTGACCAAATGCTTACCTGGTGATGCCAGGGTAAAGTCTGCCTGCCAGCTAAAGAGGTGTGATGCGCCACTTTCTGCTGTTCCAATATAGTGGGTCGCTGGTGTGATGACGATGCCAGGGTCAGATACGCTTTCGACGTATACTTGGACGTTCGGCACGCTGCCAGCAGTGTTTTTAACATGCACATTAATAACTTGCTGGCCAAGTGCTGCCTCGAACAGACCATCTGGAGTCATGAGGCCCGTAAAGGGCTCGGTGGCAAAAGGACGGTTGGGAATTGCAAATGTTGCCATTGTATTACACCTTACCTTTCTTAGTTTGAGCTTGTTGCGAGCTCATGGCCAGAATGCTCAGCCCACCAACTGGTTTGCCATCTGCCTCCTGAATAACATGCAAGAGTGCGGCGTCACCCTCGAGCTCGCCCACAACAGTCAGGCCCTTTCGTGCGCCCGGCTTGACCTCTATGCGGTCGACTGATTGCTGAGGTTTTTCACCGGTGTCACAAGGATTTTTCGTGGTGATAAAGCCAACTTGGCGAATGCTGCCCTTTGGTGTTCGCGGCATGGTCTGCCCGAGCGTTTTAAGAAGTGGCCGGAGCTCGGCCAGCTCACCCATTTGCGTTTTGATACTGAATGTTCGCGGCAGGCGCTCGGTATTGTGGATCTCGAAGCTCATAGAGAACATCTTTTTGGCAGTCATCAGAACACTAATATTGCGCTGGGCCACATGTCTATCGGTAGGTACGTTAAAATCGAGAGAGGCAGGAAGTGGATCGTCTGTGGTATGGAATGCTTCGGCAAGTACGCACTCGTGTCCGCCATTTACAAAGGTTGGCATCCAGGGGATAAGGCATAAGACGTCTTGTGTTTCGCCGGGATTGAGTGAAACATTGGCATTGCCAATGTGATTCGCAGTATTGCGATCAAATCCGACTGACGGATTCGCCCAGTAGAATCGTACGGTTGCATCTACTACCGCGCTGTTGCCATTGTTGGTGACACGCGCCCAGACATAGCAGGCTTCACCGACAATTGGCAGGCCTGGAGCACCTTCCGGGTCATCGCCCGGCACCGTCCAAATGTCAGTGCTCAGCCACCAATATGGTGAGCCGTCATGAATTTCAAGCTGTACGCTCATGCACTTTCCCTTCTTGTTAATTTACGCTTCAGGTGCCGCAAGGGGCACTAATTTCAGCCTAAACCTGTGCAGTAAAAGTTACAATATTGTATTTTTTGAATAAAAGTATTGTTGCTATGTAAGCCATATTCAAGATAAGCAAGCACATTTACGTTTCATAATTATTATGATATAGTATGCCGATTATGCTGTTCAGAAATCCGGATACTGCTGCACTCCACCCCGAGGTGCGGCGCGCGCGAGCCTCGATGAAGACAGATATCCATGATCTCTATTCCCCTAATAGAACATTTGCCCGCACTGTGATGGCCGCCTATATTCTACGTTGTCGCGCCCAGGGCAAAGATACTGATGAGCGCCCTTTGGCGACACGACCAATTGCTGAACGCGAGCAAGAAAAAGCAATCCAAGGCATCTTTCGAACTATTATCAATGACAGCCTGGAGCCAGACGCGACAAACGACCTATTTCCAGAGCGTACGTGCCGGGTCTATGAGGGCGCTTGCCGAAAGGCTGACGTTTATTTCGCCGCGGAATTTGCTGGAATGAGCAACCAGAATACAACGCATCTTGCTTCACGATTTATCATGCATGATGACCAGCCGGTATTGATGCAAAAAGGCAGAGGCACCTGTACGGCCCTGTCGCTCCGCGAGCTATCGCTCGGTGGAGTGCGCTATCCCGTCGGTTCGCTCTTTGGCATCCATGTTGCACGCGACTATAGCCAACAAGATAAGTGGCATCACCCCATGATAAAAGACATCACTCAAGTCCCTTCTAGCGAGGTAGAGGGTATATCGTTTTTGCGGCCTTCCCTATTCGCTTTGCCGCCCACTGAACGGCCACGTATCGAGCGATCCTTATCGGTATTAACTGATGATTTTCTGATGCACGGAACCATTGAAAATATCCATGCCATCACTGCGCAAAATATCACTCCATAGTATGACTTTCCGGACCGAGATAGTTTGGCTATACTGCAAAACCAAGCAACTGGCGGGCTTGCGCATAGTCTTCTACGAAATAGTCGGGCATATATGCCAAGCCACCTTGCCTGAACAGCTTGGCGCTGTGCGCTTCAAAACCGAGAGCGATAACCGTAATAGTTGTATCGGGCAAACTTTGTTCAGCAGCTTTTGCGGCCGCAACCCCGGGGACAGTATCTTCGAAAACCAGCATGTGTTTGCTCTGCATCCGCTGAGCTGCAAGTGCATAGGGATCGCCAGCCGGTTTGGCTTTGAGGCTTAGGGTGTCGAGGGTTTCTGCGGTGATAATACGGTAGTCAGTAAGGAAATTTCGAAGATCGTATCGCTCCAGAAACGGTAGCACAAAAGGCAGTTGAGAGGCTGTGACCAGAGCGGTTTTACCGTCAAAATGAGTGGCTACTTCCTTGAAGAAAGCTGTTGCACCCGGTATCTCATCAAAGCCGTTTGCTGCAATTTCGCCAAAGTACCGCATCTTGGCAGCCATAACGCGCTGAACTTCAGGATGGTCGCTAAATGCGCCTGTTTTGGTGATTGCATTGGCCGCATGCAGCACGCCCCCAATAATATCTGGTGTCGTAGAGCCATATGTTGGCCCAAGGGCGTGTTCGGCTGGGGTGATATGTCCATACCCAAGATCTTTAAATGCTCTTGCACGAGCAATATGGTGCGTCGGGATGGTATCTGCCAGAGTGCCCTCAACGTCGAAGGCAACACTATCAAATTGTTCCAGGGAGATTTTGTTCATGCGTTAATTATACAGAGTAGAACGCCGGATGTCCTATGCAGGCATGAGTTTCTTTTGAGGTGTTGAAAATTCTGGGTGAAAGCACCAATATCACGTAAGATAAGAGTACTATGGAACGAACGACGGAATATACGGGGCTCACTTCGCAAGAAGTTCAAGCACGCATTAAGAGCGGGAATACGAATGCAACCGAAGAGCAAGCCAGTCGATCGGTCCGCGATATCCTGCGAACGAATGTACTGACACGGCTGAATGCCATCGTTGCTGTTATGACCGTCGCTGTATTGTTGGTTGGTTCGCCAATTGATGCCTCTTTTGGCTACGTAGCGGTGCTTAATAGCTTGATTGGTATCTTTCAGGAATTGCGAGCTAAACGTACATTGGACAAGCTAGCGATTCTGCATGCTCCAGTCGCCGTGGTTATGCGAGACGGGATGCTTCGAACCATTCCTGCCAAAGACGTGGTTCTTGACGAGACTATCCGCTTGCAATCAGGCGACCAAATATCGGTTGACGGCATTGTGCTGAGCGCCGAGGGCCTAGAGGCAAATGAGTCCTTGCTAACGGGCGAGGTTGAGCCAATTATCAAGCATCACGATCAAGAGCTGCATGCCGGGTCTTTTATTGTTGCCGGCCGGGGTTATATGCGTGCAACGGCCGTGGGTGCTGACACCTACGTCCACAGTATCACCAAGCAAGCGAAGCGATTTACTATCGCCCGCTCCGAATTGGTTGAGGGCACCAACAAGCTGCTCGCCTATATCACCTGGATTTTGCTCGCAGCAGCGCCGTTCATCATCATCGGCCAGATTATTTGGAGTGACGTTGCATGGCAGGAGGCGCTTGTGCGCTCAATGGCTGCCCTGGATGGTATGATCCCGCAAGGGCTTGTTCTGTTAACCTCTTTGGCGTTTATGCTAGCAACCCTGGCATTGGCACGTCGCAAGGTTTTAATACAGCAGTTGCCGGCCGTTGAGGGTCTGGCACGCGTCGATACTATTTGCCTCGACAAAACAGGCACACTTACGGAAGGTACAATTGCATTTGACAGCATCGTTGCACTCGACAAAACACTTGAGACCCGGTTTGAACCCGTACTCGCTACTTTTGCGGCAGAGCCGAATTCTCCAACCCTACAGGCCCTGCACGATGCCTTTCCTGCTTCCGCGCTTCCTGGTGAGTATGTAGTTCCCTTTTCCTCGGCGCGTAAGTGGAGTGCTGTCAAGGTTGCGGCGAACGATTTTTGGATCATTGGCGCTCCGGAAATGGTCTGGGCGCACGAACAGGATGACGCACGTAAAAAAGCTGCAGAGATTGCTGCAACTGGCAAGCGAGTTTTGCTACTTGCGCGTACAACCACTATGCCAAAGGCGTCGGGCTTACCAACAGATGTACACCCCACTGCACTTGTTGTGCTTAGCGAACGCGTACGTGAGGACGCCCAGGAGACGCTCCAGTTTTTTACCCAGCAAGGTGTCGCGCTGAAAGTTATTTCGGGTGATAGCCCCAGTACCGTTCAAGCAATCGCGACCGCAGTTGGGATCCAAGGTACCGCTGTCGATGCCCGCACCTTGCCAACTGACATCGACCAGCTCGCTGCATTACTCGAAGAGCATAGTGTATTTGGCCGGGTTATGCCGGAACAGAAACAGGCCATGGTCAAAGCATTGCAGTCCAGGGGGCATGTCGTGGCGATGACGGGTGACGGCGTGAACGATGTTCTGGCTCTGAAGGATGCCGATATTGGTATCGCCATGGGCAATGGCGCTCAGGCTACCAAAGCAATTGCCGAACTCATCCTACTCGATAATAAATTCTCACGCATGCCGCGGGTATTGGCAGAAGGCCGCCGGGTTATCGCCAATATTGAGCGCGTAGCCAGTCTATTTATTGTCAAGAACGTGTACTCATTGGTATTGGCGGTTTCGGTGACCGCTCTGGCAATGTCCTACCCCTTCCTGCCACGTCACTTAACTATCTTGTCGGCCTTAACTATTGGCGTTCCGGCGTTCTTCTTGTCACTGCCGCCTAATAATCGGCGCTATCTGCCTGGATTCTTGCCACGCGTGCTGCGCTTTGCGGTTCCGGCTGGCGCAATTATTGCAAGTTTGTTGGTAATCAACTACCTGATAGTTGTTGCGCGCAATGGTTCATCCGAAGTGGTGAGCACGACCTCCTCAATTATTGTGATGATGATTGGAACATGGGTTATTTTGTGTCTTGCCCGCCCGCTCAAGATTTGGAAAGTTGTTATGGTATTACTGCTGTGCGGGGCATTTGCGGCGCTGCTGGCTACGCGATTCACGCGTGAATTAGCGGAATTTACCCTGAATCCTGAATTCATTGGCTGGTCACTGGCAGCTGGTTCTGTGGGTAGTATCGCTATTGAGGTGCTGTGGCGCTCTAGTGCGCTGTATCGTGCCCAACAATCCTCGCCGGTCGCCCGAGCCAAAACAAGCTAAATGCCGTTAGTCTACACAACAGACAATTTCATATGGAAAGTCTCAGCCCGTCTACTGCCATGAACGACAATCCCATCAACCAACAAAGTGCACGCCAAGCAGTCTATGACATGTATCCTCAGGCTCATGCCGTTCAAATTGTGGAGCACGGCTATGCAAACCTCGTAGCATTGGTCGATGAGACCTATGTGATCCGCTTTCCTCGAAACCATGCAGCCTACATTAGAAGCCAGTATGAGAAAGAAGTGCTTGCCGGTCTCCGTGACTTGCAGAGCGTCCAGCTTCCACATGTTATCGATGAGCGACGCAGTCCGGCCTGTCTCGTGGCACGCTTTTTACCTGGGGTCCACTTGCGCCCCGAACAGATCCGGCAATTGCCAGCCAGCGATCAGGTGCGGATAGGTCAGGAGGTTGCTGCTTTTGCCTTCGAAATGCACTCGCTGCTGTCGATCACCGAATGTCGCCGGGCCCGCAGACGGCTCTATGCTGATCTCAAGGAAAAGCCGTGGGACTGGCAGCAATATATTTCTGAATCACTCATCGGCAAACATTTTCCCACGGTGGCGCACGACAATATCGCCAAACGATATTTTGCTGAGTGGAACGGCTTGGCGGTATCACCGCCAGTGGTGGTGCATGACGATCTGCACTATGAGAATCTCTTGTTTAATGAAGGTCATCTGAGCGGTGTGATCGACTTTGCGAACACAGAAGTCGGCTCGCCCGAGCAGGAATTACGTCAACTTTACCATGTGAGCACCACGGCAGTAGTCGCTGCGGTCCAAGAGTACGAGCGCCTGTCGGGTACAGTGCTCAACGTAAGGGCTATTCGGGTATGGGCGATCGTCCAGGAGCTCGCCGCCTATTCGGAGCACCTTTTTGGCCAAGATACAGCACACCCAGCCTTTACGCGTGCGAGCGCCAACCTCAACAGGTGGTTCAATACGACAAGCTGGGGCTGCGAATAAAGTAAAAGAACTTCGAAAATATCCATAAAGTATGGTATAAAAGGTACATTATGGCTTATGAAAACTTTGGTTATGGCGACCCGAATGGGCCACAGCCCGACTATTATAGTCCTTACCCCATGGGCAGTGAGGGATATGGCCCAGTACCTATGGGATGGGACGCTGACCAACACAGGATACAGGCTGGTATTGCTGATGCAATTTGGCGCGATCAACAAATGCGTGCGCAAGCATCAGCTGCCGCAAATGCCGAAGATACCACCGCCTACGTGCCGCCCATTCAGCCGAGCACGTTTGGCACCTCTGTGCCGCCATCCGCGATCCATGAGCCTGATGCTCAACCGTCCCGACCATATCAAGTATCTCGAGAAAGGCCTTTCGGCAGTCATGATGCCCATGATCAACCTGCGGAACGAAGTCATGCCAAAGAAGAAGATATCTTTGAGGATCCAAACTACCTGATCCAGCCGCGTGAGGTGCGCAAGCCGGGCCATGGGCCGCTCAAGGCTGCATGCGCTATTTTGATTGGGCTTGGCGCCATCGCTGGCGCTTCACATGTTTTGGACAGCCAGGAAAAACCCAAAGATACCTCTGTTTCTTCGATGGACAGTCTGCTTACTTCCTGTGATGTTTCCGGTATTGATGAACAGGGTGGCATCGGGACAATTGAGTTCTCAACATCTGTTGGAGATCAAATCGTCCAAGTTATCGCTCACAATGCTGCGGGTACTCCTGTACTCCTCAACAATGCCACTCGCAGCGGGAATGGTGTCACAACCTATACCTACAACACGAACGGTTTGCACGACAAAAAGTTGACCGTTCGGGCTGGTACTACTGATTGCACGGGCAGTTTCAACCTTGGCTCACCCAATCAGGGTGATGAGACATTCGTACCTAACTAGAGCTCTGTGATGGCTTGCAGAGCCTGTTCAAGATTAGATACCGTGTAGCCACCTGGCTTGTGCTGTGCGGCAGCTTGGGCGTGTTGTCGGTCGATATGTATCTCCGCGAATCCGCTGGGCAGCTTTTGATTCGGGACATCATCAACGAGTGCACCGTGCCCACCGGGATGGGTGTGAGCAATATAGTCGTTTTTCATGCCCAGAAGTGTCATATACTTGAGCGGTTGTTCTGCCTGATGTGTCTGCCCGCCCACTAGTCGTGATAAGTTTGGGATGATTTTTGCCTGCTGGAAACGCGGCTCACCAAAAGACAGGATTTGGGGTGCGTAGCCTTTTGCGCGTAACGTCTGTAAAAAGTGCGCACTGTCGTCGTATAAAAAATTATTCTCCTGGACAAGATTGTCGAGGCGCTTCCAATATACTACCGAGTCAAGATTGTACGCCGCCATGTGAGCTTCAAAGTCGTATCCATGAAAGATGGGGTCAATCTGGAAGGTGACAGCATCTTTCTTGACTTGCTCCAGTGGTACGCCTGAGCCAGCACTCAGAATTTTCCAAAGTTCAGCGGCAAAGGCACGCGTATTAAAGAGTGTTGAGTCAAAATCAATATACAGTGTCATGTTGGTATTCACGATGTCGCTCATGTACCCCATACTATACCAGTTTTGTCTGTCCGCACTAATCTCTATGTAATGCTCGATTGTAAGAGGACAAATCGGTATAATCATGAGGATTATGAAATATGGCGAACTTACCGAAGATGAACTGAAATTTTACCTGCGAGACGAACTGGACTCATTCACACTCCCTCCTGACTGGCGCGAAGACCGCATGCCGGTCAAAGGCTATGCTATAGATCCTGGGTATGTCAAGGATGTCGATGATGCGGTATACGCTGAGCAGAGCCCAGAGGGCGGCGTACTCACCGTAAGTATTGCTGATACGGCAAGTTTTCTGTCTATGCCGTCGGCGCTTCGGACGCAGGCACGCCGCAATATATGCACCAGATATAGGGGCACCCAGGCCCATCGACCTATGCTTCCCACTGAAATTAGTGAAAATATGCTGAGTCTTCGTGAGGGTGTCGAGCGCCCTGTTATGGCGGTGCAGGTTCCTTTTGATGCGCAAGGGGTTCTTGGGCCAGCACATATTTCGCGGGGGATTATTCGTACGCGCCGACTTACCAATGATGAAGTTGATACTTTCCTTGGGGTTTCCCCTAAAGGTGAAGCCGACACTGATAGCCTTGCTCTGAGCGCCCTCGTAAATACAACGGATTTACTCTACCGATCTCGCACTCGGCTCAATCCCGCGACACGAGTCCTTGATAACGAAGATTTTTTGAATCCAACAGATGAGAGCCGTACGGCAAGCTTTGTTGTACGTGAAGCAATGATTGCCGCCAACCGAGGACTCGCTCAATATGCAATACAGCACGAAATCCCTACCCCTCACCGGGTATTTGAAATGCCCTGGGCGGCCAATCTTGAAGGCGAAGCGCAGGCCGAGGCTATTATGGCCGCACGGCCACGAGCGCTGTATTCGGCAGAGCCGAAAGCTCACGATGCCCTTGGTCTACCGGCTTATGTTCATGGAACATCACCGCTTCGCCGTATCGCGGATTTTATCCTTCAGGCCAACATCCTTGCATATCAGACCAATGAGCCTTTTCCCTACGACCAGCAAAAAATGGAGCGAGTAGCAGCGCGCCTCAATGAATTCCAGATGCATCAAGCAGAACGGCGCGCTTCAGGCCAACAGGTCTATCAGCAGCAAGGGCCATCATCTACCCAACAACTCCTTGAGCGTATCCAAGCTGAGCACGTCGAAACGCCCGACCTGATAGATGCTCTTTTCCGGCAAGGCAAGCGGGACGTGGGTGTCGTAAGCCGCATACGCTCGCTCGCTATGTCCTACCTCGAAGCACACCCGCAGCAGTCTCGGCAAGTCCTTAACACTGCCGTCCAAAAAGGTATCCTAACGATTCGCCCTCGCCAAGAGGCAGAGAACTTTAAGACCGCTTCCGTAATTGTTGATAGTCGTGGCAACGTCTATCCCTATGAGCCAAACCTCAGCAGGCTAGCCCGCAAGGTTGATCGACGACGAAGGGCGGACACGAGGCTTATTGGCAATATGGTCGGTATCGAAGCGCCCCCGGAAGTTATCAGTCAAGCAGAGCTCAAAGATCGTCTGGGCAATGCGATAGCCTTCCTGACGGTAGCAAACAAGAAATTTGATTTGAATCTGCGAACACGAAAAGGACAACATGACAAAGATGAGTCAACGCTCACTCTATCGGTAGTTGTTGATGGTGTAATATACGAAGCTACAGCGTCAGCCGAAAGTGTTAGGGCAGCTCGCCGCCAGGCATCATTCGACATTCTGACACAGCTTAACTACTGGGAGAATCCACAACTCGAACGCCAATCGCCTAGGGGCGCGGAACAGGCCTGAGTACACCGGGAATCCACCAAGGCTCTTTTTCCTCGGCGGTCTTGGGATTGGCGACGCGCTTGCCTTCTGCCATTAAGACACTCGCCGATATAATGCGCTCCATGTGGCTTTTGCCAGACTTTTGCTCATCAGTAATAAGCTCGCCGATGGTGTGTGGCCGGTAAGCAGGCGTACCCGAGTGGCCGGCATCACGGTGTAAATATGCGAGTCTTTTCCCTGCTAACAGTCTGCCCGTGGCAGATGCAGTTAGGTAACTGACAGACCGGCGAACACGCGCCATTCCATCCTTGTACGGCAAGTAAGCCTCAACCTCTGCATATTGCTCATACAATGGCCGCTCAACCATGTCATGGCAGCGAGTCGCAAAAGTACCGATGTCCTCTTGGCTGGCGTCTATTCTTGACTCTCTGAGCGACTGCCAAGTGCGCCGTTCGTCGATAACTACCTTGACTAATCCCCCTCTGGGCGGAACATCTAAGTAATCTCCAGGATTGAGGCGCTGCTCAACAGCTCCTCTTTGGGACAGTTGCTTGAAAAGACTGCTGACCGTAACGCATGCCGCGGTTCCTTGCATATACATAACATCAAGATACTCAACTATCCCAGACGGACTCGCATCGGCAGGTGGGTGGTCCCAATAGCTGTCTGCGGCCAGCTGTTCGTGAAATCGGGTCATAGCCCTACAGCTTTTCCATGATTCGCTCGGCAATCATATCGACAATTGGCCGTCTATCGACAGCCAATTTGCCGAGAGCGTGCTTTGCATGAAATTTTTCGGTGGTCAGCCGGTGACGCATCTCAGGCGACAAGGGTGCTTTGCCATGCGTGCGCATGTTGGCGACATAGTCGGCAGAAATGATGCCTGGCCATGACTTTACCTGCACATCAGACTTGTGTTTTTTGGTTCGGAGGGCTTTGCGGTTGCCCAGGTCGGTATCGCCGTCAATAAAAACAACTCGATCGTTGTCGGCATTTCGCAGGTCACCCTGATCAACGCGGCTTTTTACCTGAATACCGACTGTTCGTTTTTGAACAGTGTCGGTCACAATAAAGTTAACATTCGCCTTTTTCCCGTGTCGCAAGAACTGAACCGGCGCGGGAACAACCGTAAGATTAGGATGCTTACGCATAACATCCATAAGAATAATTGCCGCGTCGTACTCCTGGACGACGCCAGTCAAGACCCCAATAAACTCCTTATTGGTTTCATTATAGAGGGCATGTTCGCCTGCTCGGCGCGCGAGACTATCACGCCATACAAAATCGCAAACACCTTCGATCGAAACACCTGTCTGCCCGTATCCGATAACCCTTGATCTAACCTGAGAATCTGGCCATTCGTCTGTCGTATGAATCGGTAGCCAGAGCGGCAACATGTGTTGATTTATCATATGGAAGTTAAGCTCGTTGCGTGTATCCTCGGCGTTTAATGACGGAAGTTTCCGCCACATAGGAACGAAATCATCGCGGGTCCACTGTATGTATTCGGTGATTTCTCCGGTAGACGTCATAATGTCAGGCTCAGTGCCACTCAGGCGGGCATGCAGCAGACGCCCAAAATTATGTGAAAAGTCTTGAGCTTGCTGAACTTCGGGCGGGTGATTACCCCAGTGTATGGTGGTTTCTGGCAAGGTCTGCGGATAGGCTTCGGCGAATTCAGCGGATTTCATCAAAGTCCATAGTACACTAAAGGACCACCAGAGTCATGTCTTAAAAATGCGGAGTTATAGCTTGCAGCGACAGCGCCGCCAAGCTATAACTAAAGAATGCCTGAAATTCTACCTCCCAACGAGTTTGTTATCTATCCCCACCCGGAACGCGAGCTTATCGGCCGTCGCCTCCAGGCCAATGACGTAACCACCGAAATGGCCGCCCGCGTGACGAAACTGCTTGTGGCAGCATATACCCCTGACTTTGATGATCAAGACCTCGGCCTTGCTACGGCGCATCATGTTTATATTCCCCCAGGCACCATAAAGAGCCATTTTGGTCAATCTCCTCAAGATCTCGAGCAGCGCGCTGAACGCCTACGAAGTCAGATGCACAATGGCGCTGAATATTGGGCTTTGAGTGAAGGCCCCGAAGACACGGAGCTTCTGGCGTTGGCTAAGACCACCCCGTCGAGGCCAAGTGCCCTCCATAAGCTTGGCCTGCGACGCCCAAATTGTTATCTCGCTGACGTTGTCTCCCTGCCTCAATACGCGTACGACATGCGCGTTAATAAAGGCTTTGGAAGTGCTGCCGTGCACGCTGCCCTGCGGTACGGTCGGTATGCTTCTGGTGCTCAGGTAGTAACCGATATCTACCGTGGTACCCCAACGGGAGATATCCTACGACGAAGGGGCTTTAATCCGAACGATCAGGCGGCACCCCCGGATACCATTTTTAATGGCTCAGACCGAACAATAAATGTATCTATGCAACGGTGGACGGCACCATCAGTCGGGACAGTCGTGAACAAGCTCGAACACCGCAGGCCATGGCTCAATGAAGGCCGTTTCCACGTGCTATCACCTAGCTAGCGGTGGAGTTGGGTCCAAGGGGTAGCCCATTGGTGGAAAGAGTTCCACTTGGCGAGTAGATATTTCGCAGCACGGGCAGACAATTAAGTACTTTCATGAGGGCGACACAGGTGAACTCGTCTAAAGAGTCACCTCTTTCGCCGATTTCCAATAATGGGCGACCACTCCAATGCACTCCTTGGCCATCATATACAGTACCTTCCGCGGTCAAGAACTCGGCGATCGTATATTCTGAGGTAGGATTTTGGCCGACTAAAGATATGCCAAAGTAGATATCGCTACCGTGGCGTAGTCCTTTTTTATACTCTTCGCTATCGCTTTCCTTGGGTGGAATCTCATAGTGTGGCGGAGTATAGATGATCTCGACTTTTTGATCATCGCTTGCTCTCAATCCAATATGATATGCGGCATCGGGCACGGTAGCGATAAGATCGACCCCAGATGTTGTGAACGCGTGATATATATTGTCATGGGCAGAGACACCGTCAACCAGGCGTCGATGTTCGGGCGGTCGATTATCGACAAGCACACCAAAGCTGCCAAGCATCATGCTGCCATGTGTCAGGATATCTTGAAGAGCTTGGTCAGGGTTTGGAATTAATTCACTCATCTTATTTGCGTAGGCCTCAACTATAGGATCATACTATATTATGAGTACGTCCTGAATTCAAGGCAAGCCGTAAAATCCAAACACAAAGCTGACAGTCTTATCCGAGAATCTAGCGCTACCCTGTTCTTGATTTGTTATCATAAGAAGTATGATAGAAGCCATAAGTATCGATCATGCGGTGGAAGTACTGGCGGGCGAACGTCGCGTATCGTCTGAAGCGTGTAAATTTGTGACGAACCAGTATATTACACGCCAGCCCATTGTCGATGTCGGGCGATTTGATGAGGGAATTCAGGGCCTCATGGCGCTCTTCGAAGCTGGTGATACTGCGCCGCCCCAAGAAACTCGCCAAGAAGTTTTTTGGGCAGTGACGACCTTGGGCTCAAGTTCGCTCGCTTTTGCCATGCACCAGGCTGGAGACATTGCAATCCCGCGGCCCCGTCGTCTCCATGAACATAACCAGTCAGTCCTTAACATGCGCCTTGAATACGGTGAGCATAGTAGCGCGTCTGACAAGCGAGCTCGTATCTTGCCTGTTGCCGATTATCTCAAAGATGCCGGAAAGTCTCACTGCGTAGCAATGACTGGTTCATCTAAAAAACAAGCGCAATACAATGACATGTTCGCGACAACCCTGTTGCGGCATGTTCCGGAAAACACTTTGGACAGAGACCAGAAAAAAGTCATAAAATTACTCGTCGCCGAGTCTTTCATAGGCCGGGCATTACGACATCATGCAGGCTCCTCTGTTTTGCGATTCAACATCATTGAAGCTGCCCACCAAGGGCTCGAAACACTCCGCCAGAAATGTCCCGATGACTACCGCGATTGTTTCGACGGGTTCCTGCTATCGAGCTATGCTGTCGATGCCGGGGCGCACACTCAGCGGGCTTACTATACAGATGCGGCAACGGGCGAAGTATGCCAAGATGTCATCGATAGTCAAGTTGGCGTAAATACATCGCTCGATGCAGTCTTCTCGATGGATCCAGAGCATGAGTCGAGGCTGCGTTTCCACGACCCGGGGCACCTCGCTGTCTTGGCGCGATTGTTTCAAAAACAGTTTTAGGAGGTATATATGGCGGAAATAAAGGGTATTTTAGCAGATGTTGACGGAACCATGCTGCAAGCGAACGCCACCTTGCCAGCCCCAGGAGTAATCAATGCTGCGCGTTGCTGCTCAGCTCCGATATTCCCGGTGACAGGACGCTCTCTGGAGCGCATGAACCTGCCTATGCGTCTGCTCGACCTACGGGGGCTGGGTGTTTTGGATAGCGGCGCGTCGATCATCGATTGTGGGTCGAGCGAATACGTGTATACCGATTGGCTCGCGCCTGATACGGTTGAGCGAGTCGCGCACTCTATTGGCTCAATGTGCAACAGCATTTCACCCTTCTCTGAGCTCCAGATGATTAATCCCCGGTCGTTACCCGAGATATCATTCACCCGCAAGTCACCAGCGGTTCTCGCGATCGTCCATGAGCATTATAGAGAGTCAGTGAACGGCATCTTGAACGATATACCAGGCACACGCGCCGTGGTGGTCGACCATGATCGTCAGCGGGGCCTGAAGAGCTTTCGGGTTACCAACGACACGGTTTCCAAGAAGCACGCTGCCCAGGACATGCTCAGTCGTCTCGGTCTTACCGGCGAGCCGCTGATGGCTATCGGCGATAGCGCCAGCGACAAAGACCTCTTTGATCTTGTGAGTACAAACGGCATTAAGGTAGCCATGGGCAGCGCCCCCGAACAGCTCAAGGACCTTGCTGATTATGTCGCACCTGCCGCCTCGGAACACGGTTTTGCTGTTGCACTCCGGCACTTTCGGCTTGTGCCTCAGGAGGCCTAGCCCGTGCCGTCATTGGCAGCTATTTATTCTTTATCGCCAAGCCCAATAACGAAGGCAATTTTACTGGTGCATCGGTGAGTTGCCTTTGTGCTCCGAGCTTGAAGCATAGGGAACAGGCTTACGAGGCTTTCTGGGGTAGGTACGATGCCGGCACGTTCATGCATAGCGTACATGTCCTGCGTAATATCCGCCGGTCGTTGTGCGCGAACAGTCAGCTCACCTTTACGAAACCAAAGCTCTTGTCCAAGCTCAGGCGCGCGCATGCCACTGGCCTCAGCAATATCGCCTGGTTCGATGTGCAGGCGCGGACGTGGTGCATCCAGCATGTCTAGTATAAAGGCGGTAAGATCTGGATTGGCCCGTGCTTCAGAATCCTCCATAGAGGCACTTGCGTCGCCGGGAATAAGCCACTGTTCCTCCATGAGTTTAGTCATGGCATGACAGCCAAGCAGCGCGGCCATGGGAACTACAGGGAGGCGCCTATTCGCTTCTAGTATTTGGCGTCGATGAGTGAGCCCTTCCGTAATAAATGTGCCGAGTACCTCAGCAAGCTGGATTTTTACGGGATTTTCAGTGCCATCCTTAAAACGCTGCCAGTAGTCGACGGAGGCGTTAATGTCCGGATCGTAGTCGCAGACGGCGTTAACGGGATCACATGAGGCCAGCTCGGTAGGCTGGAGGGGTTGTATTTCGACGAATTTCATCTGTTAGTTTTAACACGTAACCTATTCCTTGGCAAAAGATATGAACTGCGCCAGATCAGCACTTTGCTGCTGCGCATGGCGTGACTGTTGGGCGGCTGTTTTGAGCTGATCAAATAGCTCAGTCAATGCGTTACACGACGTAACAGTATGACTTTGAACGAGTTGTTGCCGTGCGATGTCTATATGATGCTCTACTTCACGGCATAATTGTCGACTTATTTTGCGCCAGAAAACATGCTGCATCCGCGGCATAAGTAATGCGATGTTCTGCTCTCCTTGGTGTATGCCGAGTTCCCGGAGGATCATCGAATTGACATAGGTCAGCTGTCCATCCCGGATATCTTCTTGCCAATCACGTAGGTCGTCATATATTTGCCGTGCAATAAGGTAGTGCTTGAACGCAAGGCGCAAGTTGCCCAGCTGCGTACTGCGGAAGCCTTGCTCGCCCGCAATAATTAATGGTCCGCACGCATGGCCAAAAGAACGCTCAGCCAAGACAGCGAGACCTCCATATTGCGGTAGTGCTGTAATATGGAGAATTTCCTCGTGGACAATAGCATGCGCTTCATTTACTTCCCAGGCATTTGCAGTATCCATTGCTTCAAAAATGCCCTGCACTATTGCAAGTTCGCCTGGGCTGCTAACGGATTGATAGCGTGCCATTGCTTGACGTTGACAAATATTAGCCAGGGGTAGTAGTTGCCCTGAGCTATTCGTGTCAACGATTTCGTCATACAGCGTATAGGCCAGCCAGCCGCATAGGTTAGCGATACAAAGCTGAAGCGTGTGGTGCCGGGGATAGCCCTGCCCCACCGATGCCTGCGCGAACATTAACGGCAGCAGACTTATCTCGAAGTTCTTGTCAGCCTGCGCAGTACGTGCCAGAATGGCCTGGCTCTGACGCGCGATGCCCGGACTGACCATCGATAACTCGTGCTCCACTACTTCAAAAACATGCCGGCTGAGTGCTTGGTGAGTGGTATGAGCATCTGCTTGGCGCCTGAACGACCACAGGACGTAGGTTGCTAATGCTATTTGGCCTTGGTGCTCGCTTGAAAGGGTTTGGGCGGCTGACGTCGCCTGTTTGCTGGCAGCGAGCAACATCAACTGTAGACGTTGAATGAGATATCGATCGGGGCTTGCTTGATCGATAACAGTGCGCAGCCCCATAAGCAGGGTGTATTTATTGCCTTCCTGTGCAGGATCGAGCATTGCCCACAAGCTCGGCCTGATCTCTGGCAAGAGACTACCATAATACAATGCTGCGACCGACAAGCTTGCCGCCGATTGCGACGCCAAAGTACGCTGTAAATATTGAGTTGTGGCAGGGAGCGGACCAGCTGCCCAAGTGGCAAAGGTGCTGATTAGAATATTTGTGTCGATATCGCTCTTTCCATCCAGGTTGGTATAGGGGCCTCCCGGTTGCTGCTCGGCTTTAATAAGCCGCCGAATCAATGCTGCTAGCAATGCACCGGATACAAGCGTCGGACGATAGGTATGTAGCGCGTGCGCGGTGCTCATGACTTCCTCGAGTGGTGCCTGCGCTATCCATCCAAAGGTCAGGCGTTGGCCTAGGTGGCTCGCAATGTTGCGTTGAAGCTCAGGCTCGACTTGCATCTTGCAGAGCAAAATAAGCCACAGAGACTGATGCTCTACGGAAATATGGGCTAGCGCAAGGCCCGCCATATATGCAAGGCCTTTGTCGATGCTTTGTTGTGCGGTCATGAATCAGCGGGTATTCCAATGACAAAAGTGGTTTCAGCAGGATTGGGATCGAGGTGGATTGATCCACCAAGTCGTTTGACAATCTGCTTTGCAATAAAAAGCCCTATGCCGATGCCTTCTTTTTTGGTGGTGTAAAATGGCTGAAAGAGAAGTTCACGATGTTTGCTTGATATGCCCTTGCCCCGATCGGAAACCTGTATTATGATCACCTTGCCCGTACGTGAGAGCGAAATTACAACAGTATGAATTCCTTTATTTTCGTGAGCCTCGATGGCATTGGAGATAAGAATGGTAATGGCCTGCTTGAACTGGACACTTGTGCCGCGCAGCACAAATAAGTTCTTTTTACGAGGTGGCTTCCAGCGCAGTTCAGTGTTACTTTCGCGAGCTTTGTGACTCAAAATTTGAACGACCTGGTTTGTGGCATCGACTGCATCAAAGGTTTCGGTGGTTGTGTCATTGCGCAATTGGTCGCGAACGTTGTCGACCATTCCATCAATATAGTGAATAGTTTGATGAATACGATCGAGGGCTTGCGAGTTGTGCTTCTGCTGGAGGTGCTGAATATCCAGGTTCAATACGGTCAAGTGATTTGCGAGCTCGTGCAGTAGACCCGTGCTCAAAGTACCCACCTGCGTAAGACGGTACATCTGTTCGAGTTCCTCCAGGCGCTTTTGCTCCAGCGCTGCCGTCCGCTTGTCGACAATAAGTTCAAGATTTGCTTTTTGCGCCTGCAGGATGATCTCGGCACGTTCAGCTTTCTGCAAAGAGCGCTCCATCTGGTGGCCATACAGCCAACAGACAAGCCCGATGATAGCAAACCCGACGCCATAGCCCAATACATCTCCGTAGCTTGATGGCGATGTTAATGTGCCATCAACAGGTTGATGACCCAGTGCCACGCCAAATTGGATAAAGGCGAGCATTAGCCAGGCGGTGCCCGCCATAACCAGTGCGAACTGAGCACGAAGCAGGATGCCTGCAAGGACAATCACCAGCGCAAGTGTTAAAATGCCAAATGCATTATTGATGCCCCACTGCCACACGCATCCGCCGCCAAGTGCCAAGTAGAACGTAATCAACAGGAGTGCCGCTGTCTGTATAGAATTTTGGCGATAGGCATATAGCGCGACAACACCAAGATAGATAAGCAAGCAAACTGAGGTGACAAACCGAGTCAAAACGTAGGTGTTGCCCATGAGGTAGCTGGCTGCTAGCAATAGTGCGACCATGCACGATACCACAAGAGTACCTAGAAGAATAACTGTCAGGACAACTGCCTGATTTTTGTGGTCCTGGTCATGCCGTCCGGCGACCAGAATAGACAGCCAACTGCGTAGGCGAACTGCTCCAGATTCAGACGAAGGGTGGTGCTTTGGCGTGGCCTCCATCAGTCGAACCAGGGCGCGCCTGCGGTATACTCTTTGATGATTTTCTCTCGCACAAGATCCTCCTGTCGGATGGTAGGATCAATAAGAATACTCAGCACTGCTTCCTGCATACATTCCCCCTAGTTATCGTCGTCCACTAAATACCCGACTCCGTAGGCAGTTTTGATGAGTTGACTATCAAAAGGCTTATCAACCTTGTCACGTAAATATTTTATGTGCACGTCAACAGTATTATTCCAGCTTTCCTTGCCTGCTTCCCAGACGTGATTTAGGATCATCGAACGAGTGACAGCACGACCTCTATTCTGGACAAGATAGTCCAGAATATCGAATTCTTTTTTGCGCAGTGTTATAGTTTTGCCTGCTCGGCTGACTTGTCGATTACTGGTATTAATCGTTAGGTCACCGATGCTAATTAGATCGGGTGCTGGTGCGGGC
Source organism: uncultured bacterium (assembly GCA_963721475.1). Lineage (GTDB taxonomy): Bacteria > Patescibacteriota > Saccharimonadia > Saccharimonadales > UBA4665 > CAMLQK01. Next base: position 65,119 of record CAVRJI010000001.1, read on the forward strand.
TGATTACGTCGCATAAGTGCGCGCAAACGAGCCTGAAGAACGTTCATGTCGTACGGCTTAGTAACATAGTCATCTGCTCCGCTATCAAGCAGCCGAACGCAGGTTGCGGGATTCTTTTCTGCGGTGGCGACTAAGATAGGAGTCTCAACCCCTTGCTCGCGCAAACGCTGACAGACTGTTTGGCCACACATGTCCGGCAGCCCGAGATCCAGAATAATTGCACCGTACTGCGTAGATGTGGCCAGCTCTAGACAGTGTGTCCCATCGCTGGCAATGTCAACAATAAAAGAAACCTTCAGGAGATTCTTGAGGCTGGCGGCAAGTAACTGATTATCCTCAACGATGAGTATTTTCATAGATGCACCCCTAACTCATAAATAGTACAACATTAATCATTAAATCCTAATTAAAACGTTGCTATTCGCTGAATGTTGGCGCAAATGTATCAGTTATTGTGGGATGTTTTGAGTCAGGATCGCTACGCTTTCGGCAATCGCAACCTCGCGAACAGGGCTTATGTCGATAGGTGTCTGCATAATGCCTGCAAGGCGTTGCCTGTTATAGTCTTCGCCCTGCATGCCAGCAAGACCATAGCTTGCACAATAATTCTCGATATGTTTTCGATTAACATGGTGCTTCTTTTTAAAATTGCCTGCAATCAGGTTGAGCCAAAAATCGAACTGATCTGTCGGGTTATCATTATATATATCGAGTATGGCGATGCAGCCTGGGCTTTTATCAGTGCCGTCCAGTTTTTCGGCAGCGTCATCAACGATGCCTCGCAAAAGAAATGCCGCCAACCCCACTTTCCCAGGCTCTTGGGCTGAAGCTTTTGACTGGTCTTCAAAAAAAGCGCATCCTCGCCGCCGGACATCGTTTATCACGAAGTTGCCAATACGCCAATCAAGGGTCGCGAGTGCTCGCCTGGCGATCTCCGACCCTTGGTATAGGACACTGCGCGGCATGCCTCGCCGCTTGGCCCTGACAGCGGTTTCATTAAAGAGTTCTTGAATATGATATGCAGGCTTATCTGCTTCAATAACGTGGCCAAGATAGTTTGTATTAAGGTGTCGCTGGCGAGTGAGTTTTATGGTGTGGGCTGTGCCGTAGCCTATGCCTCTATGCCGAACACCCTCCTGTCTGTATTGATGCTCGACCGCATCGTCAACTGCAGCCCGAATGACGCCCGGCCACTCAAGTAGATTCTGCTGTACGGCTAGAACCTGCTCCTTTCGTTCCGCAAAGCGACTAGGAATATTCTGCCTTACTTCGCCAAGCTGCGTCCTCCATGACAGCGTAAAATCTTCGATTGACCGCAGTGGATCCATCCATTCAATTTCTACGGGGTATTCTGGTGACGACGGTGCTTCGCTATGACTCATAAAGTATAGATTGTGACATGAGACGCGATTTTTGCAAACAAAAGGGTGCAAATCTGATAGTATAAAAATTACAATGCCTTTTGTTGAATGCCTGCCGCCGCTCGATAGTGAATTGGCTATTCACGAGTCATGGCCGCCGAATACGCCAGCAATCTATCTTGACCAAGCCCGTCAACAGACAGCCTATTGGCGCGAGTACCTCAAGGCGGCCGAACAAGATGTTAATATGTGGCACTTCGAGCTGGCCCAGCCTATGGCTGCCGACTTCGAGGGCCTGACGGGCTTTTTTGACCTCGCACTTTCGCGAAATTTCGATCGCCTTCCATCGGGGGATATCGGTGAGATACCTACTCGTGCTTTTCGGCGTTTGCTTGGGCTCACTGCCTTGACACTCCTGTATCGAAGCACACCTGAAATGACTGAAGTGGTTGAATCCGGGCTCTGTCAGCACGAAGCGTCGGTGCTTTTTGACACGCATACCTCGACAAGCGACGCCTTACAGGATATTCGCCTCCATCTGCCCACTGTTGCACTCGAAGCCTTTATGGGTATTCCTCGGCCAGATGATTTTGCTGATACATGGTATCGATCTGACAGGAGCGACTTGTATTTGAATTGCGCAGCGCCAGTGCACCCGAGCCGTGAAATGGCCGAGGCGCTGCGTCACGAAGAAATTCACGTCGAATTCGATGAGCTCGTCACCGTTCTGCCCTATTTACCCACTCAAAAAATTTCATAATTGGTTGACTTGGGCTGCTAGAGTATTGCTATAATCCTGCGTATGCACAGAAAAGCGTTGACCAAATATGGGCCGGCTCTGTTCGTCCGAGCCCAAGCGCTCGGCATGTCTTTATTTCTCGGATTACTCTGCTGCGCAATCTTGCTTAGCGGTACAGCGCCTGCCTTGGCAGCGACACGTTACGAATCGGGTATCTCAACAAATGCTTCGCTGCTTCGAATGAGCGACCGCAGCCTTTCCGATAGGCTTGACGATATCCGTGACTTGGGTGCAACATGGATTCGTGTCGATTTTAACTGGGCGCTTATTCAGCCTGATAATCCTGTTGATTTCGAATGGGAAATGTACGATCGTGTCGTGCGCGAAGCGGGTGCTCACAACCTCAAAGTACTGGCAGTCTTGGGATACACTCCGCAGTGGGCGCAGGATAGGCGATGCGACAACTTGACCTCGAGTGCGGCAAGCGCCCGCAAGTGCAGCCCTCGCAGTCGTGATGAATTTGCTCATTTTGCAGCAACCGCCTCGTTTAGATACCATACGCAGGCGGTTCGTGGCTGGGAGATATGGAATGAACCTAATCTTACCGGCTATTGGCGCTCTGCGCGCGATGACAATACCATCTTTGTTGACCCGGAATCATACGCCAAGCTGGCCAACGCCGCTGCCCAGCAAATCAGATATCATGACGGAGATGCTGTTATTGTGACCGGTGGGCTCGCACCAATGTTCGAGCCGCGTTTTCCTATCGGCATGCGGCAGAGTGATTATCTGGCGCAAATGCTGGACTATCTGCAGCCTGAGTATTTTGATGCCGTCGGCATCCATCCATATACCTGGCCGCTTCTTCCAGGAAACACGGCAATCTACAATGCCTTTTATACTGTTGATAATGGTAGTTCCACCTATAACTTGCGAACGGTCATGTCGGAGCACGGCTGGGGTGATAAAGAGATCTGGGCGACTGAATTTGGTGCAGGTACCGAGGGTCATCGTGTTGGCAGCGATCGTGCTGCAATCATGAAATATGGCCGCCCAGACCACGTTACCGAGGATGCCCAGGCTCAAATCATTAAGCTCGGCATGGAAAATTGGTACACCAAGCAAAATGTTGGTCCCATGTTTGTTCATTCAGATAGTGACAAATGGCTTACGCCCCACAAGAAAAGCGAGGCGGGCTTTGGTTTGCGCCGCCGTGACAACTCCAAAAAGCCGGCGTACGAAGCGTTCCGCCTCGAATCTCAGCAATTACAGTAGTCCCAAAAGCCGAGTTTACATTGCAGGGAACCTACGCTATTATTCCGGCACGTCCTAAGGGGCATAACATAAATAAAGATGCGGTTGTTTTTGGCTGCATCTTTTTTGCTGCCAAAACCGCGCAAAAAGTGGGAGAAGTATATGGGAATTATTGCGTGGCCAGATGATGTACATCTGAATAGTCAAGAACAGTGTGCAATCTGCAAGGAGTACGTAAGCCTCGAAGATCTTACGATTGGTATGTGCGACTTCGAGGGTGTTCAGCGCTTTGCTTGCCTAAGGCATTGCGATGACGTGCGCTCGTGGCTTTTGGGTTGGGTCGATTTTGTCGTCGATCAATACTGGATTCACGGCACCGATAGCCGTGGCAAACGATTGGGGGATTTTGATGACCTCTAAGACATATATTGAGTCGCGCTCACCACTCGACGACACGGCAAAAGCGCACGCTATTGCACATCACCTCTATTCACGGCACGCGCTGGGCAAGGCACTTGTCGTGGCTGAGTCTCCTTCGGATTTTCAGCTAACGCTCTATAAACAATGGATGCGACTTGCCCGAAAGCTACAAGATGAGCGCGACGCCAGTACAGATTCGACACATGTCATCGCTCTGTCGCGGCGTATCGCTCAAATACAGCAAATGCAATTTACGATCGAACCGCCGAGTGATCGTCCACAGGCAGATGTATTCATCATCGCACCAGCAATGCTCGACGATTTATTACCTCATTTTGTGACATTGTACATTACATGTACCACGCCCTCGGACGTGCTTGAGCCCATTATCGCCTGCATGCCGCAGAGGTCATCGGCAATCATACTGTAGATACCTAAAAGTGAGCCAGTGGCGACAGCTGCGTTAAGTTATACTGGACGCCCCATGCCCAGCCGGCACGCATATCGATGCGCTTGGCACGTTCCGTGTCATCGCCAAATGCTTTCACCATAGTCGTGTTGACTGGCTCAAACCCCAGGCGCTCTACATATGACTGTAGCGATCGTGCTCTGCGTGTATCTTTATACTCTTCCGGGAATATTGTTGTGACAACTGGCTGGACGCGATTTGCACACATAACAATCATTTTGGCTAGCATCAGACCGACGCGCTCACGAGGCATCTCTATGCTTGCCTGTTGTTGTTGGCTCGCAGTATGGAGGGGGTCAACAATAAGCTCTCCTAGCCAAAAGTTACGTGTCTTAAGGTTCCTATAGCGATGGTTACGTTCAATTTGAGTCACGGCTTGGGTCTGATTGGCGGCAAAGGCATAGCCGACTGGACGATCTGCATGATACGCAATTGCAATACGTGGGTCGTAAAAACTTATCGAATGCTCTGGACAATCAGCGCGCGTGTTAGGATCGTTTTTTTGGGCGTAGAATGCTCCAAAATCGTCAGCCTGCGTAAAGTGAGTAACCTCCTGTGGCGAGCGCCGAAGTACGGTGCTGTAAGCTGAAATGCTCATAGCGTGCAGGATGCCCCACTCCTGTACGCTGATCTCATCAGGCCGTTGTAGCCGAATCTCGTGCTGGATGCTCATAGTAAACCCTTAGTACTACATAGTACTAAGTAGTATACCGCATCACTGCTGCCTGGCTCCATGCGCGCATGGATAGCCAGCCTTATTTAGTACGCTTCCCGTGATAAATACCTACGCTTGAGCTCGGAGGACTATGGCCTCGTTCGGCGCGAGTGATGTTGTGTACAGGAACGCTTCGCCGCAGCGCTGAAAAGCCTGGCTCGATGCCGCTATTGTTGCCCGGTGGATGGTACCATCCAGGCGCACCTCTTGCTGCTGGTCTGTGCAATTCACCAGTGTGACTGCGGCATTGCGGTCGTCGGCCTTGCGGCCAAACGCAAAGACCCCCTCCGTTGGCGTGTCGATCGCCTCGTACACGCCATTGCGTAGTGCGGGCCAATCTTTGCGCAGTTGGATGCATGTACGATACAGATTGAGTGTGGAGCGAGGGTCAAGGTCTTGCGTACCAATATTAAAGCGCTGGTATTCTGGGTGAATTGGCAGCCGGAAACGTGACGGATCAATTGGCGAGTAGCCTGCTCGAGGATCCTTGGCGTGTAATGGAACGGGCGTGCGTGAAACGTCACGGTTTAAATAAGGGTCAGTAAGCTTGTCCCGAGGAATACCAACATGATTCGTCATGCCCAGTTCATCACCCATATATACCACGGCAATCCCCGGCAGTGATAATTGCATGACCGCTGCCGCTCGAGCAGCATCCTCACCGTAGCGACTGGCAAGACGATCCTTGTCATGATTACCTCCTGGGTAAATAGGCACATCCCACGGCTGCAGGGCCGCCTGAAAGGTATCAATAGCGGTCTTGAACTGCGGTGCATTCCAATCAAGATCAGTAATCTCAAAACAAAATGGGGCTATTCTGCCTCGCCATCGATCACCTAGCTTACGATAATATTGCATGTAGTGCTCGACTGGGTCATTTGTTGGCTGGTCGCGATCTGGATAGGATTCGAGCATCATGTAAGCCTCAGGGAAGCTATCAAGGACTGAGCCTAGTTTCTCTAAATATCTAAAGAGATGTGTGCCCCGCAAGCTATGCTGGCGCTGTAATTGGTCATATGGTGATTGCCCTGCTTTGTAATGGCTGTTTCGTTCTTCGTCTGGGTACGTCCGATCATGATCCATATAATCGACGGCATCGACGCGAAAACCAGCTATACCTCTCTTGAGCCAGAAAGACAGCGCAGCAGTATGATGTTCCATTGTCTGGCGGTCGGCAAGGTTCCAGTTGGGTTGATAGGCTGCAAAGCTCGTCAGGCACCACTGGCCAAGGCGTTGCCTGTGGGCATGCGGCCAGTGTTCCGATACAAGGCGCCAGGCAGAATCAGGGTGCATATCCCATTGGCCGGTATCTGCGTTTGGTGTCCTTTTAGGGAAGACACTAAGCCAATTGTTGGGCGGCCCGCCAGCGGCATCAGAATCTCGAAAAATATACCGGGTGTCCCCTGGGTCTTGTAACGCTTGCTTAAAAGCAAGGTGATGATCCGATGAATGGCTCGGCACGAAGTCGGCGATAATGTCGATGCCGCATTGAGTAGCTTTCGCAATCATCACGTCGGCTTCATCGATAGTGCCATGCAGCGAATCGTTCGTTGCAAAATAATCTGCCACATCATAGCCGCCATCGCGCCATGGCGAGGCAAAAAATGGACTAAGCCATAGGCCGTTGACCCCAAGGCCACGTAAGTAAGGCAAATGCTGCCGGGTTCCAATAAAATCACCAACACCATCACCGTTGCCATCTGGCATGGATAATGGATATCCCTGATAGATGACATCTCCGCTGCGCATTGTTATGGCGTGATAGTAGCTTGGAAAATTCGATAATCTTCGGCAACAACACCTGCTGCAACCGTGGCTGGCAAGTTGGCTTGCCCGGCGACTATACCACACAGTCGAGGTGGGAGTCCGGCATCAGCACCAGCACACGTAGCCGCCGTAATGGCTGGCATGCCAGCGCCTACGACGAGCACAGCAACGGCATAGCGCGTGCCCTTCACTTTGTTGAAAGTCGTTGTTAGGGCTCTTTGGTATGGCGTATAGGTGCCGGCAAAAAGGGCCGCGTCGTTTGCAGTTGCAGCTACCAGTGTCAAGTTGCCACCCCCGTCTATACTGTAGATTCCCATGCGTGCCAAGGTGGTTCCAGTAGCTGCAGTGCCATCCGACAACATGCGGATGTTATTAATGGCTTCTGTTTTGCGACCGGTGAAGTATGACAAATGTAGCGTGCCGCTTGCCGCTAAGGCCTGAGCGCCAGCAACATTCAAGCGTGGCAAAATCTCTTCGCCATTGGCGAGCGCATTGCCATTATAAACGTCCGTGGAAGGTAAGTTAGGTGCCGTAATCATACCTGTGGCATTGATCGTTCCGGCAACGGTAATTGGGTTGGCGAAGTGCTCGACATCCAGCTGACTGTAGCGATACGTACCCTGGACAACGCCGGTATATGGCGTGATAGATGTTTCGATCATGGCATCAATTTGGTTGATGCCAGTATTGCCAGCGCCATAGGCAACGGCGCTCGTAATGGGGTTTGTTGCCCCTGAGGGAAAAGGTGCGTTAGAACCGACAATCTCAGCGCTGAGCTCCTGGGTATAGGCCATCGACAATATGTTGCCGCCCGTGTTATTCGCTTGGATTTTAAGATAGATGTCCTTGTTGACATTGGTGCTATTACCACCGATTGCAACAACGTTGTCGAGTTCGTGCGTCGTCCCGTTGACTTCGAACGCCTGGATGTCCATAGAAATGTTCGATGCTTGATCATTCAAGACCACGCCGCTTGTGCCACCGCCAGTCACGCCCCCCGTGTCAATAAATAATTTCGAATAGGAGATTTGGTTACCGCCGATGACCTCAACCGCAGTGTGCGAACCAATTGCATAGGCATAATTAATCATGGCGTCCGTACCGGGATTGTGAAAAATGGTTCGCACGCCGCCTTTCGCAAACAAGCCGTTAACCTCAAAATGATACCCGACAAGAGCAAGTCCATTTTGGCTGCGCTGTGCCCCACCACCTTCGGTGCTTTCGCCAATATGCCACAAACGCACGTTACCCATAAAAATATGTGCTTGATCGCCCCCCGCGGTACCTGCCTGAATGCCTGTGCCAAACAGACATTCCAGCGTAATTGTTTGACATCCAGTGTACGGATTGAGCAGGATCGCCGGATCATAGCGGTCGGCTAATAGATTGAAAATCATCGCCGGTGCGTCAAACATAATGCCGCTCGGCACAGAGAGTTGAGAGCCAATGACATAGCCGCTGCTACCTGTTTGAGCAGGCAAAAGCACACGCGCCAAGCCAGTGCCCATGGGTTGATTGGGCCCGACCGTAACGTCGACATCGGTCGGCACGGCCGCCGTAAACGCTGCTGCTATCGCTGCCCTATCGTCGGTGCCGTACACCAGGAAACCTGTATTTCCACTAACAGTAATACCGGCAGCGGCGTTCAAGGTTATCTGGGTGGCTGACTGAACCGATGCGATAGTTGTGCGTGCTCCGGCACCATTCTCGGTATATACCATGATTAACTTGCCGACATCACCACTCACAAAGCTAGCGCTCGGTGCCGTCACTGTGGTGCTGGCTGTTCCAGCGGTAACGTTGCGGATACGGCGTGCGTCACCCTTGGCGCCGTAGTCCTTGGCATTAACAATCAACGCATCTTCGTCAACCTTTGCCGCCAATGACGAGACAAGATTGGTGACTTTTGACTGAGGAATGGAAGGGAAATTGTGCGTCCCGTCGGCATTATGCTCTATTGCCAAGAAATCGTTGAGGACGGTGCCCCAATTACCACTGTCGCCACCAGGAACCGGAAGTCGTGCTGCCATATTATCCCTCACACTATATTGCTCTCATCATACCACAAGCATCATACATAATTGTCATGTTGCCATGTGAAAGCATTACGACACTATCCATAAGAGGTAGAGGCGTTGTTTCCCGGGGCAGTTCATTGTATGATAAAGACTATTATGTCATCTCCATCTCATACATCTCACGCACGCCTCAGCGCCCAAACTATCGATCGGCTTTTGCCGCGCCCAGCTCGCAGTGTTGAGCAGATCGAAGCAGAATTCTCACCTCGAATGTTGCCCGAAGGCGCCGAGGTGACGCGCGTTGCGCCAAGCCCAACCGGCTTCATGCATATCGGCGGTATGTACGCTGCGTTCATTTCTGAGCGTCTTGCTCACCAATCCGGCGGTATCTTTTACCTGCGTATCGAGGACACTGACCGAAAGCGAGAAGTTGACGGTGCCCGAGAGCTGATTATGGATTCGCTCACGACATTTGGTATCGCTTACGACGAAGGCCCCACACATACCGGCGAAATGGGACTCCACGGCCCGTATACGCAAAGTCACCGCGAAGAAATATACCATGCTTATATCCGTAAAATGCTCGACGAAGGCATAGCTTATCCATGTTTTGTTACGCCTGAAGAGCAAAAATCCACTGTCGAGCAGCAAATGACTCAAAAAGTCCGTCCTGGCTACTATGGCGCTTGGGCGACATGGCGCGACCGTGACGAATCAGATGTCCTCGCTGCTCTTGATGAGGCCAAGCCATTTGTTATTCGATTCCGGTCAACAGGAGACATCGGTAAAAAGTGTTTGGTGCGCGACCTTGTCCGCGGAGACAAAGAGTACCCGCAAAATGACAATGATATTGTTGTCATGAAGGCTGACGGACTGCCCACATATCACCTAGCCCACGTTGTCGATGACCACCTCATGGGCACGACGGTTGTTATTCGTGCCGATGAATGGCTGGCCTCTGCCACACTTCATGTCCAGCTATCGGAGGCATTTGGCCTTACGCCATTCCGTTATGCACACTTTGCACCGATCCAAAAGATGGACGGTAGTTCACGCCGCAAGCTCAGCAAGCGCAAAGACCCCGAAGCGAACGTTGCCTATTACCTGGAGGCAGGCTATCCACCTATGGCTGTCATTGAGTACCTGCTTAACCAGGCTAATGCAGCCTTCGAAGATTGGCGTAAGGCCAACCCACAGGATCCGTATACTAACTTCCCTTTCGACATGACAAAATTACCGACCAATTCGGGTGCGCTCCTTAATCTACAGAAACTCGAGGACATCAGTCGTCAGCTTTTGGCACGTTTAGCGCCAGAACAACTCTATGAAATTTCCGTGGCCTGGGCCAAGGAGTATGACCCTCAACTGGCGACGGTACTAGCGGCAGATCCTGATTATGCCGTTCGCGTCTTTTCCATTGAACGCGAGAGCAATAATCGCAAAGATATTGGCAAGCTGTCTGACTTGCGCGATGCCTACGGCTTCTTCTTTGATGATATATACACAGAGCTCTTCAATGGAATCGAGCAAACTGACATTGTCAAAATCTCCCCAGACGATCGCCGATTAATCGTCGAGAAGTTCCTGGCAGGCTACGATCCCGCTGACGCCCAGGATGCCTGGTTCGCCAAACTTAAACAACTCGCCGAGGAACTCGGATTTAGCCCAGATATGCGGGAATACCGCAAAAACCCAGAGCAATTCAAGGGTTCCGTCGCGGATATAGCCATGGTACTTCGCGTTGGTCTTGCTGGCCGCAACCGCAGCCCAAACCTATATGAAATGCTTGGAGTAATGGGACGAGAGCGCTTTACCGAGCGTTTACAGCGGCTAGCGTAGTCGCCGTTCCCTCTGAGCCTCATAGGCTTCACGCTGCGCCAACACTTCGTCGCGATTTTCACAGTGCTGATTAACAGTCAACAGGTAACTGCCAAAATCAGGGTTCCATAGTCTGACTCGTGTTAATAGTAGGTTGAACTTATCCCTCAGGATGTTCGACCCGGAAAAACAGGCTTGGGAGAAGTGATAAAAGTCGAAGAGGGATTGCCCCAGATCAGCCTTGTCCTCGTGTTCATTCGTAAAGCCATACTCAGTGGCGGTAAATTGCCGCTGAGTACTGACTCGTTTCTGCCGATGAGTAATTCGCTGACTGTTAGCTCGCTTGAATTGCTCTTGGCTATAGACGTTGGCCGGACGCGTGTCGGCATATATGTCGAGGCCGTTATTGATTTTGGCGTACTGTTTGTCGGGGACTCTTAGGCAGCCTGTGGCATCATCAATAACGTGAACGACTTCGTGGTCAAATGATTCAAAACCCTCTTGATCCAAAAAAATACTACCAGGATGCTCGCTCAGACTTACTTCCCCAAGTACATTAATATACGTGTCTTTTTTGATTTCAACATCTTTGTCACCGTTCATAATGACAACTTTTTTAATGCCAAGTTTTACGAAGAAGTCCGTGGGATATTTTTGGAATATCTGGCGCAAGCGAAGCATCTCGGTAAGTGTCTTCTTGTCGTTCCAGTAGGCGTTGGCGTCAATAGGTGAACCGTCGATGCCCTTGAGCTGCTTTTCTGAGCTAGCCACCGTCATGGTGACGCCGTACATTCCTAATAGATCTGAAGTGCCATGCCCTGCTTCTCGGGGTTTGAGGCCTACGATGTCTGCTGTACCAATTATCGGTACGTCAGGCAGCTTAAGCCCGTTCTTACGGGCAATTGTATGCTTCCAATCCAGAAAGCTATCATCGGATACATCAAGGCTGGTGTCGTGGTTTTGGGGCGTGTGCTGCCACAAGCTGCCGTTGACCATCTTGTCCGTCGGCGAGGCCATTAAATCCTCAGTGGCTCTGATTTGTTCCGAAGTGGGATCAAGACAGCCTGCGGCGTCATATCGCTGGATCATGTCCGGTCCCGGATGGCGGTCTGACAAAGATGGTGAACAGCCACTGAGAGCCAATGCGCCCGCAAGCACCAGACTTGTTCGCCTCAGGCGCCAGTCGCTAGGCCCAAAAATGGCTTCGGGATGTGATATTTGAACGAGTACCTCTTGGCGCATAAGGTACTAGTATACTACGTCGGTCAAGTTAGATTAACCTACCAGATCTTAGCTCGATCGGCCGGGTCACGGTATAGGCCGTCGCCAGGCCGTACATCGAAGGCCTTATAGAAACCGTCGATGTGTTGCAGGATACAATTGACACGAAAGGTACTGTCGGGGTGTGGGTCGGTCAGGGCGAACTCGCGCTTCTTTTCGTCTCTTGTTGCATCTCGCTCACTGGCTGCGCCAGCCACAAAGAACTGTTGCTGAGGCGTAAGGCCATCGCTGCCGGGCATCGAGAGGCCTGCTGCGAGCGCGGTTTCCAAGGCCGTAAAAGCAATTTCCAGCCCACCGAGATCGGCAATACTTTCACCAATCACTAACTTGCCTTGCATATGCAAGCCGGGCAGTACTTCATAACCGTCCGCTTGCTTGATAATAATATCCGCGCGGTTGGCAAAAACATCGCGGTCTTTTTTGGTTTGCCAATTGCGGACGTTGCCCTCGGCATCAAACTGACATCCCTGGTCATCAAATCCATGCGTAAATTCGTGTCCTGTGACAGCGCCAATACCACCCAGGTTATTAGCGAGTGACGCCTGTGGGTCAAAGAATGGCGACTGCAAAATAGCCGCTGGAAAGCAGATCACCAGACGATTTGGATCATGGTATGCGTTAACTGTTTGCGGATACATAAACCATTCATCGCGTGATGTTGGCTGATGCAAGCGCGCAAGATAGTACTGATTGTTGAACCGCTCGGCGGCTATAATATTAGCAATCAAGGACGTCCTGCCGATGCCTAGGCCGGAATAGTTGCGCCACGTGTCAGGATATCCGGCGAGCACCTTGATATTAGCGAGCTTCTTGAGGGCATACTCTTTGGTGGAGTCGGTCATCCAGTCTAACTGCTCAATGCGCTGAGCGTAGGCGCTGCGTACCATCTCAACAAGCCCAAGAACCTGCTGCTTGGCATCTCCAGAAAAATATTGCTCAACATAGAGCTTGCCGACTGCCTCGCCAATTGATTCGTCAATAACATGCATGGCGCGCTTCCATGTTGGCATAATTTTTTTGGTTCCGGCGAGCACAATACCAAAAAATTGGAACTTGAGATCAGCAAACTTTTCGCTAATACGACTGTAGTAGCGCACCAGGAAGTGCCACTTAAGATATATCTTCCAGGCCTCAAGATGCTCGTCCGTAAACTGCGCATTAATAAAAGCGATAAACTCTGGCTGGTCTATGCTGATCTTGTCGTCTGGCTTCCAGCCGAGCTGCCCGGCGTAGGCGTCCCAGTCGATATTTGTATAGGTCGCCTTCAGGTCGCTATAGCGTGTTTTGTGGTAATTTTCTTCGATATCACGGAGCGCAGCATCAGTCCGTGAGTGTTCAGCTATGGCATGCTCAAAATCAAAAACAGTCTGGCAAAAGGCGTCAGGGCTTTCGGCGAGTGACGGAAAGAACGCATACACATCCTTTAGATGCTGCCGATAGGAGCGGCAAATATTCGTCATCGTTTCGTCATCACCCAAATAATAATCACGGTTGGGTAATGTCAGCCCGTCCTGGCTGAAGTGTAGTAGGTGCTGCTTGCTATCCTTGTTGTCACTGTCCACCCAAATGTTCCACGGAGCTTCAACGCCAATCGACTGTAATTGGCCCAGACAAGCTGCCAGGCTTTTTGTGTCGCTAACCGCGTCAATACTGCGAAGTTGGGCTTCGATATCAGCAAGATGCTGCTGCTCAAGCGTATCCATGTGCATGGCGGTATGGAATAGATCGCGTGTTTGCTGCGCAACGCTGCCGGGCTCTAGCTGTTCGTTATTCTCAAGCGCTTCATACAATGTGCGCAAGTCCTTCCAGGCTTTGTCTTGGAGGGCGTCAAAGGTGCCCCAGCGACTTTTGTCATCAGGGATGGGATTTTTCTGCAACCAGAGGTTATTAACATAGCCAAAAAAGTTATCTTGAGGCCGCGTGGCATCATCGAGCATCTGCGCTCCGTCACCCTGAGCGCTTTTGTGTGTATTCATGCAGGCTATTATATAGGCATTTTGGTCTGTGGCGCCAGCGTATTGTCGTCAGGTGTCGTAAGTCCCGCCGCAATGTATGTCATGAAATATATTTGCAACTTGTGAAAAATGCAGTCTAGTAAGTATACTGTCAGTCATGGCCGAAGCCCATACAGAGCAATTCCCCGACAATCCGCGCCGCTTTTATGAGGAGGCAAATGCGACAGCCTACGCTTCGCCTCGTGACGTTGCGCGCACGACAGTCGCCCTCTATCCATACCTCCCGCCTCCGTATCAACCCATTCCAGCCGAGGACGAAGTGGGTACGGCTCAAGCACTGGCCCGGCATAACTACTTTTGGGACGCCAATCTCATCTTAAATACCGACCGCGAGCAGTTACAGAGGTCGTCTGCGGCTGAGCGGTGCGCCTATTATGAACTTGACCAGCTCGACGAGCGTCTCACGGCAATCGAGGTTGGATGTGATCTGATTGGTCTTTCGATTGCTCTTGACCATCAAATCGTAGCTGAAATGGGACAATCCGAGGAAGTCCGCCCGATTATTACTTGCCTTGCAGAGTTGACCGACGGCAATCAAAGCAGGACAGCGATTATGCTTAACTCGCATGCCAGGCATATGTTGGTTGATGTCGGGCTCCATGTCGACTCTGTTGCCTCGACATTCCTGCCTAACAATCGAGATCTTATGAACGGATATATTAGCGAATACGACAGTAAAAGGGGCAATGCGAACACTGCAGGTCTCTTGCCCAACGCTGAACTACTCCGTTACCTCCGACGAGATCAAAACTTGCACTACGTTCCTGCTGATCGGCGAACACACGCACTCCGCATTCTCCGTGCTTACGACCAGTGGAAGCGACACGAATCTAGCTATAGAACAGCCTATGTCGACCCCGCGCGTGCAGAGGCACAAGAGTCTCCCGAAGAAATCGCAGCCGACACTATAGACCTCGACGCCCTGATCGATCGCTCCAGTGCGCTGCAGGCAGAATATAGAGCTTTGAGTAAAGACTTCCATGTTCCTACGAAGCACCTTGAGAAAAAAGGATACCGGCCATTGTACAGCGGTATCCTGCAACAAGTCCGCAATCCCGATGGTGCCCTGGAGATGAACGAGATTGAATCTACTGGCGTCAAACGTATGATGGGCGTCATGTATGGTATGCGCGTTCTTGGACGCCAAGGGCCCGGCACGGTCGAGAATACACTGCGGACACTCTTCCTCCAGGAGCGTGTATTACACCGAGAAATACACGAGTTGGAAGATCGAGTTGCTGGATTTGCCATGGGTGCCAACGTCCAGCCATCCGTACACGAAGACATGGATTGGATTGCTCGCCACTGGAGCCAGCTGGCGCCGATCGTGCGAGCTCATTGGCCTAAGGGTGAGGGTGACCAGGCAATCCCGGACATTCAGCAGGTGCTTGATTTCAAGCGTGCATTCGACAAGGAAATGGCCGCCAATCCCCGAGCAAGACTCTATGCTCTGGCACGCAATCTTGGCAAAGCAGCATTAGTTCGCGAGGTCCGTGATTCCGCACCGAGTCCAGCCCGCGCCACATTATCAGATCGACCCGTCAGCCGCACATGAGGGCCTTGTCGCACTTCGCGAGCACACTAAGTCGCACGATATTCACCAGCGTGCTGATGTCATTGAGCACTTCATGCGCGCAGCTGCCGCAGCCAACGAGCAGACTGGCGACGAGAGCTTTGGCCTGTACTTTGCGGACTCGGCTGACACCGGCCGCGACCGATACTTTATTGCAAAGTATCGAGATGATCGCCAGCGAACCTGGTTTATGCTGGAAACCGTCGAAGGCGAACGGGCAACGTATATGATTCCTCGGCAGCTTCTAGATCTCATTTACGGTCCATTTAAAAGTGCCGAAGCAGAAATTGATGCAATTGTCGGCCACAGCAAGGCTGATGTCCGAACGCTTGGCACGGAAGGCGGCTACGCAGCGCAAGTTATCCATAGCCCAGGTTGGACACCAGGCACACACATTGCCGAGATGCAGCAGCGCATGAACGGTTGGGAACTTTCGTCGTAGCGTAGGGATCTACTATGGCAGTCGGTACTGTTATGATATGTAAGACATGATTGTTCTTATTAATTCTTCCAAGACAATGGCCAACGGCACTCAACAGTCATCGTTGCGCCAGCCACGTTTTTTGGCTCAAGCCCAGATAATTCACCAAGCACTCGTCGCATTAGACGAGCAGCAGCTACGCAAGATCATGCACATCTCCCCTAACCTTGCCCATGCCAGCCATCAGCTCATAGCTCGTTGGAGTACGCCGCAGGCACCTTCGGGCGCTGCGCTCGATATGTTTACTGGCGATATCTATCGGACACTCCGTGCAAATACATTTTCTGGACAAGATAGAGCCTATGCTGACGGAGCATTGCGTATTTTGTCGGGGCAGTACGGCATCCTCCAGCCCCTGGACACTATCCAGCCCTATCGGCTCGAAATTGGCTACAAACTTACTGTCGGCGCCTCGTCAAATCTTTATGAATTTTGGGGAGATCAGCTAGCTCGGTCACTGCCCCGCACGGAGATTCTCGTGAACGCTGCCTCCGAGGAATACTTCAAGGCAATTAAGCCTTATGTCTCTTCGCAGCATGTCATTTCGCCTCTCTTTTTGACGCAACAAGCCGCCCCTGAGCCAGCTTTTGTCGCTATTCACGCCAAGTGGGCTCGTGGTGCATTTGCACGTTGGATGATCGTTCAGCGTATCGCCCACGCCGAAGATATTCCTCTGTTCAGTGAGCTGGGCTACTGCTATCAGGCCGACCAAAGCACACCGCAGATCCCGGTCTTCGTAAGGCCTGCTTAGCCCTTACACGCTGCGCAGAGACCACGGATTTCAAGCTGGTGGTTTTGTGCCTGAAACCCATGCCGCATCGCTAAATCCGTAATAAGTTGCTCGATATGGTCTTCGTCGGTAATGGCGACAATCTTGCCGCACGATTGACAACTAATATGATGGTGATGATGCGAAAATATGTCACTGAGCTCAATCTTATACTTCCAGCCAATATAGATGCGCTGAACAATACCAAGCTTTTCGTACAGGCTAATCGTTCGATACAGACTAGCGCGATCAAGGAGTGTCCTGGAATTTTCGGCCAAGTCATGCATTGATTGTGGTTCCTTGTCCCAGAGCAATTGGCATACAACAGTACGTGCCACCGTAACGCTGTACCCGTTGTCTTTGAGAATCTTATGCAGCAGTGTTGTCGCTTCGTTATCCATGCCCTCAGCCTATACTATTTGCGAATTTATCGCAAATGTCGCAATACATCGTTGTTTCTGCGACTTTTTTGCAAACCGGAAAGTGCTCCCGTACTATACGTGCAGAAAGTGAGAATCTGAATGAATATCAAAAAAATACTCGCCGTATTGCTGCTTGTAGCGGCTGCAGGCACCATCACGGCACTTGCTCATCGCGATCAAGATACCACAGGCGACGGCAAGCTACGGGTCACAGCAAGCTACTACCCCCTGTACGACTTTGCCAAGCAAGTGGGCGGCAATGACATAACAGCCGCCAATATCGCAGGCAACAACGAACCACACGATTTTGATCCCTCCCCACAGGCCATTATTAGCGCCCAGAAATCTGCTGTCTTTATATATAACGGTGGACATCTCGAGCCCTGGGTCGATGGCTTTTTGCAGGACTATACGCACGTTGCCGTCAAAGCGAGCGAACACATTACGCTCCAACATACAGCAGATGAAGACGAAAGCAACAACACTGTCTCAGACCCGCATTTTTGGCTTGACCCGGTCCTAGCTCAGCAGACAGTACGCTCCATAAGGGACGGCCTGAGCAAGGCGGACCCAGCCCATGCTACCGAATACCAGGACCGTGCCAATACCTATATCGCGCAGCTCAGCCAGTTGGATGATGACTATCGTAGCGGATTGGCTCACTGCCAAAATCACACGGTCATCTCATCGCACCAGGCCCTAAGCTATCTTTCCAAGCGCTATAACTTCTCGGTACTGTCGATTTCCGGACTTAATTCCGAAGAAGAGCCCAGTCCCGCAAAGCTCGCCGAACTGAGTACTATTGTTAAGGAGCAACATATCACCTATGTCATGTTCGAAAGCTTGGCCAGTCGACGCCTTGCTGATACCATAGCAACAGAAACCGGTGCCAAAACACTTGTCTTTGATCCAATTGAAAGAATATCTCATGAAGCCCAAGAAAACGGCCAAAACTATCTCAAAATCCAGCGCGCAAACCTTGCAAACCTCCGCACAGCGCTTGCATGCAACTGATCAGCTGCTCGTCGATATCGATAATGTTTCGGTGCGTTATGAAGCCGAACGCATCCTTGAGCGCGTCTCCTTTTGTATGCACCGCGGCGAATTCATCGGCCTTATAGGTCAGAATGGCGCGGGCAAAACAACCTTGCTTCGAGTCATCTTAGGGCTTGAGCAAGCCACACAAGGGAATGTCAATCGACATCAGGCGCGCATAGGTTACGTGCCCCAACGAGGCAATCACTATAATGCGATCGTGCCCGTTAGCGTACTCGAAGTTGTTAAACTTGGCGCCCGGGGCTCAACACAGCAGGCCATGCAGGCCCTAGAGGAAGTTGGCATGTCACATGCAGCCCGCAAACGTTTCTCTGAGTTATCTGGTGGACAACAGCAAAGAGTCATTATCGCTAAATCTTTGGCTGGCGACACGGATATTCTCTTTCTGGATGAGCCGACAACTGGCATCGACGAACGCTCGCAAGACGAATTCTATTCTCTGCTCAGTACCCTACGCCAAAAAGGCATCACAATCGTGATGGTTTCACACGATGTCGATGCAGTGCTCAAGCTTGTTACTCGCGTTATTTGTCTCAATCAGAGCATTCTATACGATGGCAGCCCCGACCACTTCGAGGCCGATAAATACATGCCCGCTTTCTATAAGGCAAGACACATCCAACTACACCACGATCATTCCCGTGATAACCACGCAGGAGGGCAGCATGCCTGATATCCTACAATACTCATTTATGGTTCGAGCGCTCCTCGCCGGGGCAATTATCGCCCTGGTGGTGCCGCTCCTGGGAAGTTTTCTGGTAGCACGCAGGTACTCCTTGATCGCCGATAGCCTCGCGCATGTTAGTCTTGCAGGCGTTGGCGCCGGGCTGCTCTTTGGTGCTGCCCCCATTGCCACGGCCATCCCCGTAACGGTCCTTGGGGCGCTTTTACTGGAGTGGCTTAGGCAAAAGCGCCATGTGAGTGGGGATATTGGGCTGGCTATTCTCATGAGTGGCGGCTTAGCATTGGCAGTGGTACTCGCCAACTTTGCACAAGGCGCAAGCACCGACTTCTCAAGTTATCTTTTCGGTAGCATAGCAACAACGACCCAAGCTGATGTCATAACCATCGCCATCGCCGCTCTTGTGAGCGTTGCCCTGATCGTCTGTAACTTTAAAGGCCTGCTGTACATGGCTTTTGACGAAGACGGCGCGCGTGTTGCTGGATACCGCGTGACACTGCTTAACTATCTACTTGTTGCCTTGACGGCAATTATTGTTGTCTTGAGCCTGCGAATTGTGGGTGGTCTTCTCATCAGCGCTCTGCTGGTTATGCCGGTTGTTACGGCAAGCCAATTTTCCCGGAGCTTCGTGGGTACCATCTTTGGGGCAATAGGAGTGGCAATGCTCGCCGTTCTCCTCGGCATTATTATCGCTTTTTATGCAGGGATTGCCACCGGTGGAGCCATCGTACTGACTGCTTTGGTGTTACTCATCGCAGCAATGCTCTGGAAATCATAAAGTCTTCATTAAACTTGCAGGTTAAAACTTGCCCGATCTTTGCTAGAATACGGGTATGAGTGATATTGAAGCCCCAGACCCAGAGCAGATAGATCGTCAGTATGCAGCAGCCTTTATAGTGACTGAGTCCGGTGAAGTGATAGGTTCCCTCCAGGCCGCCAATATGTCAAATAGCAATGTAATAGATGTTTTTGGCGGCTATGTCCGCGAAGACGACGGTACCGCAGTTGAAACAGTGTGGCGCGAACTTCAGGACGTGCTTGGCATTGATGTTGACCCTGGTGACATCGTGCCTTTACGCTCAGAGATGAGCCAGCAGGCTGAAGATGACCAATGGGAAATGCATCATTATTTTTACGTGACAATTCCCGATGAGGACATGGAGCGCACGGGACTTCGCGAGGGCCAAGACTGGGCGCGCATTACTGGCCAGGATGATCCTCTTGTCCCTGTAATGTATCAGCCTGTTATAGCAGACATTTACGAAAAGTTAGCTCTCGATTACGACGAATAGTCGAGCTTATCACCGTGCAAAAAATAACAGTCGTAAAATAAGCCCAAACTTGTAAGCTATTCGATTGCATCTCGAACCTGACTGGTATATATTCTCCTAACATGACCGAGCGCCCTGTTGAAGGTGGCAGCATACCCGCTGGCACCTCGTATACCTTTGATTGTTTGCGACCTGTTCTTGAAAGACCTGATATGGCTGCTACGACTGCCAATATTGAGCATATGCCGACCATCTTGAGTGGTTTTGCAGAGCTTGGCAGAGCCGCTATGGCCGAAAATGACAGTACTGAATTCAGCCAGTGGCACCTACATGCCAAGGATTATGTAACCGAGGCTGCACGGCGCAATAATTTGGCTAGTTGCAGGCTCCGCGGTCCATTTGCGCGCCTCTTACTTTATGGTGCGGCTGGTGGCAACATCAAAGCAAGTGACGAGCTCCACGTAATGCTCCGGGCGGATGCCATAGGTGCGCTTGGGTCGGTCGTCAGTGGCTGCGCAGTTTTGGGTATTACGCCCCAGGTCTGGATTAATACCTATAGCGTTTCGCCCACACATCGCACTGAATTAGGCCTGAGCTACGCCGATGATCTCAAGAAGATTCACGAAGGCACCAGCGAGTTTGCCGACCAAGCAGAAGGCGTGCGATCTCTGGGCCAGGAGCCAGATATCCTGAGCGCCCTAGATCCAATGTTTGTCTGCAATAATGCTCATCAGTTACTGGTTACCGTGCCGCCGTCCCGAAGGCACGAGCTCGTATCCCGTGTGCAAGATGCTCTGGAAGAGACTGACGAGCCAATTAGTATGCAAACACATTTAAATTTTGAGAAGTTTGTCGTGGGGGCGCTCGTTGAGCCATCCCTTTCTGAAGAAGCCAAGGCATGGCTATTTAAAGAACTGTACGACCAATTGAGCGACGTCCACGATTGGGATCCCGCAGAATCGCGGGGCGGTTTGCTACATAGCAGATCCGCTAACGATGTAATCGTCGAGGTTGCTGATTTACATGGGGCGTCCACCGCGCAAAGAGAACGTTCGCCTCGGGATGAACTTCTCGCCTATGCCTGTTCGGCGGCCATCCGCAGCAATCAAGCGCCGGTTGCGACTGCACTTTTGAGCGAGTTATGCGACAACAACCAATGGGCGCAGAGCGTTTCGGAATACATGGATGCCTTTGGGCCGAACGAAGCACTTGAGCCGAACGATTTTATGAAAATGGTGGAGCCCTGCCGCACCCACCAGTACCGAGCTATCACCGCGCTAGCGCTCAAACACCCCACAAGAGCCAAAACCGAGCTTGGGCTGGCGTTGGATATGTGTGATGACCCTATGCGCCTCGGGCAGTTCTTTATCACGGCAACACGGCAGCTTGCTCAGCAGCGGCCAAAAGCGGCCATTCCGATTGCGACCCGTATGCTCGGCGCCGCGCATAGCGCTGGTAATTTTGATCTGCAACTGGAGTTCCAATCTTTGTTGACGACTTGTGGCAGCATCCGCGCGGAGGGATTCTTCAGCAACCAAGTCTCTCGAATTCGTGCCCGGGTAGGCAGCCACGCCTTACTACAGCTTTTTGCAAGTCATCGGCTGGCGAGTACTAAGGCGTCGCTTCAAATTGGAAAAGCTAACCAAACGGAGTAAAAAAGCTATAGTATACTGCCATCATGACGTTGAATGACATAGCCCAGTTGCGACTGCAAAATCAGAATATTGCCCACCATACCTTTACGACCCCCGAACAGCTTGTCGGTTGGATGGGGGCGATCCAGGCGCAAGATTATCCAGGCGCCAAGTGGTCAATTGCGCTTCGGCTCAAGGAATTTACCGATTCTACTGTCGAGCAAGCAGTCGCAGAAGGACGGATTATTCGGACATGGCCAATGCGTGGCACTCTGCACTTTGTGTTACCGGAAGACGTTCATTGGATGCAGACACTCCTCACTTCGCGTATTATCGCTTCTGCGGCAGGACGTCACCGACAACTTGGGCTTAACGACGAGTTATTGGCGCGGGCGTCAGCCATTATCGTTAGTGAACTCCGTCAGAATGGGCCGCTAATCCGCAAAGAGCTTATGGATGCTTTGACAAGACAAGGCATCGATACCTCCGACCAGCGCGGCTACCACTGCATATGGTGGACCGCGCAGAAAAGCTTGATCTACGTGGGCGCACTGCGTGGCAAGCAGCCTACTTTTGATCTCATGGAAAGGCTCGTGCCTAACCCTATGAGTATGACTCGTACTAACTCGCTCAAGGAGCTTGCAAAACGATACTTTACGAGTCATGGACCGGCTACTGTCAGTGATTTTAGTTGGTGGTCAGGCCTGTCGGCCAGTGACAGCAAAATGGCCCTAGCCCAGGTGCAAGATATTTTGCAGTCCGCGCAGGTAGGTGGCAAGGAATACTGGTACGCCGCAAGCCCTACGGCCTCGCCCAGTCACGATCCATCAGTCTTCCTGCTACCGGGCTTTGACGAATACATGCTGGGCTACACCGACAGAAGCGCGGCTCTGGCTGCCGAGCACACTCCTCTGATACTCCCCGGTAAAAACGGCATGTTTTTGGCAACAATTGTCGTTGATGGACGAGTCGTAGGCACTTGGAAGCGCACTATCAATGCCCGCGCAGTTCGCATTACTATCACACATTTTGATGGGTTCTCACCCCGATATGAGACACTCATTCGTCAAGCCGCCGATCGTTATGGCGCCTACCTCGGGGTTGCTGTTGATTTGCAGTACGAAACCTAACAAAAAGGTTGTGCTAAAACAAACTTCTCCGGTATAATGCGGCTAGAACGTAGGGTGTGAAGACAAAGTTATGAAAATACTTATGCTGGGGTGGGAGCTCCCTCCACACAATAGCGGTGGTTTAGGCGTTGCGTGTTATCAATTGTGCCGCGCGCTATCCAAAAAAGGGGCCGACATTGAGTTTGTTGTTCCCTACCGTGCACAGCATGATATTGATTTCATGAAAGTTACTGCCGCCGTTCCTACGGGGGTCAAAACAGTTCTTCCTGGCAACAATGCCTACGACAGCTACCAATATATTCATTCCGATGGGCACACCGAAACGGTCGACATCTTCACTCAGCAGCAGCATTATGAACATTCAGTTGTGGCCCTGGCTCAGCAGAGAGCCCACGAGTTCGACGTTATTCACGCCCACGATTGGCTCACCTTTCGTGCAGCGCTCCGCATCAAACAACACGCCAATCTGCCGCTTGTTATTCATTTTCACTCCATCGAGCGTGATCGAGCTGGTGGTAACGCAGGCAACCCCTTGGTACGTGAGATTGAGGCACTCGCATTGCTCATGGCCGATCGAGTCATTGCTGTTAGTCAGCATACCAAAGATATGATCGTCGAAGACTACGACATTCCTGCCGACAAAATTGAAGTCGTGCACAATAGCATAGACAAAGACATGCTAGCGCCGCTTGACGAGGCCAATACCTACAAATATCTTGTTGAACTCAAAAAACAAGGCTACCGAGTTGTCGTTAATATTGGGCGTCTCACTATCCAGAAAAACCTCGTTAACCTCCTATATGCCGCCAAAGAAGTTGTGGCTCGCGCACCTAAGACTATCTTTTTGATTGTCGGCAGCGGCGAGCAATATTTTGAACTCATTACACTCGCTGGCGATCTTGGCATCGCCAAAAATGTACTCTTTGCTGGTTTTCAGCGTGGCAAGCGATGGCGCGACGCATACGCTATTGCTGACCTGTTTGTGATGCCGTCCATATCAGAGCCGTTCGGGTTGACAGCCCTAGAAGCGATTGGCTATGGCACACCAGTACTCATGAGTCGCCAGTCAGGTGTGGCAGAAGTTATCGCCAACAGCCTCAAGGTTAACTTTTGGGACGTTCGAGACATGGCTGATAAGATAGCTGCCGTCGTACGCAACGATAGCCTGCGCGATGAACTCCATGCCAATGCACTCGCAGAGTACAATCACCTCAGCTGGGACGAATCGGCCGACAAACTGTTTGGACTCTATCGCCATCATGCTGCCACACCGCGTCTGCAAGGGGCCGTAACATGAGCAAAGCCATCGTTCTCTACCTGCATGTCCACCAGCCCTACCGTATTCGACACTATTCGCTCTTTGATACCGGTGTTGCACACGATTACTTTGAGGCAGATTACCATGGCCCAACGAGCAATGAACGAATCATTCACAAGGTCGCTGAGAAGTCATACCTGCCTACTAATCGTCGACTTCTTAAACTTCTCCAGGCGCACCCTGAATTCCGTCTGAGTATGTCAATTACAGGGACGATCATTGAACAGCTGGAGCGTTGGTCGCCAGAAGCCTTGCAGAGCTTCAAGGATCTTTTTGCAACTGGCCGAGTTGAACTCGTGGCCGAGACATATCACCATAGCTTGGCTTTTTTCTATTCTCGCAGCGAGTTTGAGGCCCAGGTCGACATGCACAAACGTAAGGTACAGGAAGTCTTTGGACAGACGCCCCAAGTATTTCGAAATACCGAGCTCGCCTACAACAACGACGTCGCCTACTGGGCGGATCAAGCTGGCTACAAAGGGATTCTGGCTGAAGGCTGGGACAAGGTACTTGGCTGGCGAAGCCCGAACTTTGTGTACCAACCAAGCTACACCCAAAACATCAAGCTGCTCATGAAGAATTACCGCCTCAGCGACGATATTGCCTTCCGCTTTGGTGACAGGCAATGGCCACAGTGGCCATTGACCGCCTCCAAGTTTGCTGGTTGGCTCAACGAGGCGCATCCTGCGACAAACTACAACCTCTTTATGGACTACGAAACATTTGGTGAGCACCAGTGGGAGGCATCTGGCATTTTTGACTTCCTTGAGCACCTCCCGCAAGAGTGGCTCAAAACCGCTGGCAACACTTTCATGACAGTAAGCCAGGTTATTGATACGTTCGAAGCAGCAGACGTCGTCGATACGCCCTATACGACCACCTGGGCTGATACTGAACGTGACTTGAGTGCATGGCTTGGCAATGGCATGCAAACAGGCGCCATACAGGCCCTCTATGAGCTTGAGAAGGATATTATACAGACGGGTGATCTCCAGCTTATTGCTGACTGGCGCCGGCTGCAAACTTCCGATCATTTCTACTATATGTGTACGAAATGGTTCAAGGATGGCGACATTCACGCCTACTTCAGCCCTTATGAAAACCCTTACGATGCCTTCATTGCCTTTATGAACGCTTATCACGATATGCGATATCGTCTTATGCAGAAAGGTTTTGCGGTATAATACGCTTATGGCAAGAGCGGTAATGCTTGGTAATGGCAGCCTGACGGTGGGGCTCAACGAACAAGGTCTGGTGCACGACTTCTACTACCCCTATGTAGGATTGGATAACCTGACGACTTCACGCAGCGTGCACCATAAGATTGGTGTGTGGGTTGACGGCGACTTCAGTTGGGTCGGCGACCCGGGGTGGCGTACGGAAGTTGACTTCGAGGCAGAAGCAATGATAAGTATCATCCGTATGTACCACGACGGCCATGGAGTGGAGCTCGTCTTTAATGACTTTGTTGACTCTGACTTCAATGCATTCTGCCGACGGATCACTGTCCAAAACCACTCTGAGAATTATCATAATATTCGTCTCTTCATGCATCAGGTATTTCAAATATCCCGAGCTGGGCGGGCGGATACGGCACTCTTCGTTCCCGAGGAAAATTACATCCTCGACTACAAAGGGCGCTGCAGCTTACTGATCTACGGCAAAAACATTGACGGCACTATTTATGATCAGTTTTCTATTGGCAATTACGGTATCGAAGGTAAGGAAGGCACCTGGCGCGATGCCGAAGACGGCGAGCTTTCCAATAATGCTGTTGAGCATGGCGGCGTCGACTCTGTCCTTCGATTCCCTTGCAGCTTAAGTAGCGGTGCAAATACTCAAATCGACTACTGGATCGTCGCAGCTGACGGACAATTTAGTGCCGAGAAGATCCACCATCAAATTCTTTCGGAAGGTATTGAGCGCCGTCTGGAGATTACTCGGCAGTACTGGAACGAATGGCTTGCGCCTGCCGCCAATATTTTGCGCACAGTCGACACCCAATACCAAGATATAACCAAAAAATCACTCATGATCATCAAGGTACACACCGATAAGCGTGGTGGGGTTATTGCAAGCTGTGACTCATCCATCTATAACTTTGGACGAGACTACTATAGCTACGTCTGGCCTCGCGACGCGGCATATGCCATGTGGCCGCTCATCCGACTCGGCTACAAAGAGGAGCCACGCAAGTTCTTTGAGTTCTGTCGTGACATCCTAACCGAAGACGGTTATTTGATGCACAAGTATCAGCCCGATCGAGCAATTGGCAGCACCTGGCATCCACTAATCCATAATAACCATAAAGAACTCGCCATCCAGGAAGACGAAACGGCTATTGTCGTATACATGCTCGGTGAATACTATGATCACAGCGGCGATCATGATTTTGTCTTCAGCCTTTATAATACATTCATACAGCCAGCCGCCAACTTTATGACTGACTTTATCGACGAGCAAACACAGCTTCCCCACGCTAGCTATGACCTCTGGGAAGAAAAATTCCTAACCAGCACCTACACAACTGCTTGCGTATACCAAGCCCTGCTTGTTGCCGCCGACTTTGCTGACAAGTTTGAATATCCCGATGACGCCGTCAATTGGCGCAAGCGAGCCGCCTCTATGCTGGAAAATGGCAAAGTATTCTTTGATGAGCAGCGTAAAGTCTTCCGCAAAGGCTTCCTGCTACAGGATGACGGATCCCTGCAATTCGACAACACACTCGATCTTTCAAGCTTCTACGGTATTATGATGTACGCCGCCCAGGACATGGGCATCGAGCCTATGAAGCAAACACTTAAAGTCATAGAAGATGAGCTGCTCGACGCATCGCCTTCTGGCGGAGCACCTCGCTATGAATTCGACCATTACTTTGAGTCCGATACGCAGTACAAGGGCAATCCGTGGTTCGTAACAACGCTCTGGATAGCCCAGTATTACATTCGTACGAAACAGCTCGACAAAGCCAAGCGTTACATGGAATGGATGATCGGCCGTGCCTTGCCAAGCGGCATGCTCTCCGAACAAATGAACCCGGCAGATGGCACGCCGATTGGCGTGACGCCTCTCGTATGGACTCATGCCGAACTCGTGAACACCGTGCTTGACCTGACACGCATCAAGTAATTGCACTCTCTTGGTATCTACAAGAGTTTTAGCTTCCTGTGGCCTGGCAGACGCGCGGCTGCCATCGAAAGCTGGCGTCGCAGAGCGTCATTAATAACGATGCCGGGCTCTATATGGCTGAGTGCTAGATCGGCGCGGCGCTGCACGGCGAGCGGTACGGTCAATTCTCGGTTATTCGCTTCTTCAAAAAGCACGCAATAGCCAATGGCACAAGAGTCTGGCGTTGCTCCCCTTCTTCGTGGCAGTGTAGCGCATCAACAACAGCAGCATAGTGGTCAACCGGCCATGCTGTATCACCCTGGAAATTAAGAAATTCTTCCGCGTAGCTCATGCATAAAAAAAGGCCGTCCCATACGGGACGGCCGAGATACCGTCGTATCTATTACTTCTTTGGCTTAACTTCGTTACGGCCTAAGTTTTTCTTAGTCTCGGTGAAGATAACATGCTTGCGAAGTTTCTTGCTGTATTTGCGCAAAGAAAGCTTCTCAGGAGTGTTCTGGGTGTTCTTGGTAGTGTAATAAATACGCTCGCCAGATTCTTCACTGACTAAACCAATAAGTTTTCGCTTTTCGCCTTTTTTCGCCATAAATAACTCTTTAGAACCTTTATATGATCAATCTAACAAATTCTAACAGATACGAATGCCTTTGTAAACCACTTTAGGCCTGTGGCTGGTCGTCAAGCTCTTCGTCGTCAACGTGGAAGCCAAGTGTTTCCAGGCAGATATCACGAAAATAGATGCCTCCGGTACGACGTAGCTCACCAAGACTGACGCCATGATTAAAGGCAACGTTCTTCATTTTCACTTCAACATCATCGGGTAACGCGAGGTCGTCAAAGAACGCGAAAGCCATCTCCTGAACATCGTAAGGGGTGGCCATAGTTTGGTGTGAATCACACTGCCGCATCAGCTCCTCCTTGTTGTCGTTGATAAATTCCTGCAGGCCGCTTTCCTCGAGAAACTTCTTGCCTTTTCCGGTCAATCCAATTGGCGAGTGCGCCTGGAACAAACTACTCGTCTTGCCTTCCAGGCTCGACATACGTTCGCGCACATCTTTGAGGTCTGGGCGAACATTTTCATCCATTTCGCGGCGTACGCTCTCGAGCATTTCCAATTTGCGGCCCACAAAAATCAAGCCAGCAACCACCGCTGGCAAACCCAAGCCCACAATGAGCGTATTGATCCATTGAAGCACTGTCATCTATCTATAGTTTACCGCCCTGAAACCCCTGCTGCAAGCTGTTTTTCCTATGGGGATGAACGCCTATAATGCATCTTTGCCCATAAGGCGCTTATTGTGTGCTACGACCCATGCTGAGCCACCGCCATGAGACATATCCTCGATCCGTGTAAGTTTATTGAGTACCTTCTCATTTGCACCGGAGTGAAAACTAACATAGGCATTAGGGTCCGCGAGTCCGGAACTGTCAAATACATTAGGCGATGCCGCGCCCGCCATTACATCAGCATCGGACTCACCCTCGTCTGGGGCTGCCGCCGCATAGCCTGACGTATACTCCGGCGAATCAACCCACTTGCCAAGAATAAAGTCTACACCCCCTCTTATGCCACCCGACTTGGCCTGGCTATTCTTTTCTACATCTTGTGTGGCGTGACCTAGTTCATGGAGGGTTTCCCATTCTTTTGAGCTATTTCCTATCACCTTATTGCCAATGTTCATCTGTATTCCACTTGTTATTTTTTGCGGGTATCCCTGCGGATCAGTGGCAAGGCCGATGATCCTGCGATGTTTGGCGGGACCCTCGCGGACGGTCATATTAACACCACCTTCACCGCCTAGGATACCGGCCATACTGTTACCTATCTCAAGGGCATCGAAATTGGCATTCTCTATAATAGACTTGGGCATAACACTTAACGCGTTAATAGCAGCGCGTGCGACTTCTTTAGTTTCTTCAACAGGAGTGTTCGAGCTAAAGGAGCCGAGCTGGTCTGCTGAACCATGCTGAGCATGCGCAAATACGTCCTTACCATAGATGTCCATAAACTTCGACAAAGTATCAAAAACGGCAGGATTAGTCTGTTGCTTATCGAGGTCTTCAATATATTGATCGCGTTCCTCGGGCGTTACAACGTCGTCTGGATACTTGTGTTGGTACTCTCTGGCTGCGCTTAATATGGCCGCCTTGTCTCCACGATGTAAATCACCCATCAGCCCGGTAACCATTTCGATACTCGATGGATAGGCATCAGTGCCGCTAAGCATACTTCGTGTGTCTGCCGCCGCACTATAATAAGGATTAATTTTCTGGACTTCATCAACGGTATTGGTAACTATTGGGCCAAAAGCCATAAGTGCCATTGCCCCAACAGCCAATTTGCGTCCCCAAGACATCTTGCGCTGTTTTTCTTTATGCGGATTTGATGCCTCGGCGACGGCAATCCGCGCGCCAGACTTGCCAGAATAATTAAAGCGCCACTGGCCTCTACAGCGGTCGACGTCATTGTCTACGCGGCTGAGCGTTAGTTCGCTCCCGGTTTCAGGGTTGTGATAGAGCGTTTCGTCTTGCTGCGGGTTAATCTGACGACGACTGACAACACGTGCTATACCTGATTCATCACGCTCAACTTCTAACGCAGTAATTGCCTCGGGCATATCAGGATCCTCGGCGTCTTCTGTGAGCCGTGTGGTAATCCACAACTGACGGCCATCAATTGTCACATACCCGGATATGGGGTACTCAATATCCGCGCCGTCACCGCCTCGGATTACCTGAGTTTCTATAGGTTGAGGGGCATTTGCCATATAGAGTACAGTATGGTCATGAATCTCTGCAACATATGCAGGCTGCTGGAAGCCAGCTGCTTCATGAGCTTGAAATACGCCGGAAATAACTTCCTGTTTCATTTACATATTATATCATAAATACATTAATATTTCAATATATTTTAGCGTATACCGCCATACTCTGTTGTGCTCGCTTGAAAAACAAGGTGAATCAAGGTAAAATGAACGCCATAAGCCGCGATAGCTCAGTGGTAGAGCACTTCCATGGTAAGGAAGGGGTCTTGGGTTCAAATCCCAATCGTGGCTCCAAGTAGAATGCAATAAAAACGGCTGTAGTTCAGCCGTTTTTATACCAAAAAGCCCTTCATGCGAAGGGCTTTTTTCTTTTACAGGAACTATATGCCCAACCTGCTAGAATAAAAGCAAATGATTCATTTACTATGTCAATCAATAGTTTTGAGGATTTCGCTCGATTATGGTATTGTATATATAAAGAACGGGTGGCCTAGACATTATGGGACATCACGAAACATCGCCATTGCCAGCTCGCACTGAGGATGCTCATGCACCCCCAGTCTTCTTTCCGGAGGCCGTTAACGAAACGCCGCTCTCGCCTGGTGAGCTGTTTTCACATCATGTCGTTGCGGCTCGTGATGGTACGATTCCGAGTACTGAACTACTTCGCAAGTCATCGGCTACGAGTCATGTTGCCTGGCGCCTGTCGTGTGGAGCGGTTCTTGGCGAGGGGGCTTACTATATAGGCGCTCAAACAGCAGTCATGAATAGTCTGGCCTCAGGAATATGGATTGGCGGAGCTGCGCTCGTTACCGGTGGGGCATACAAGGCACGTCGACACATACAGCGGCGAGCTTTTGAGCGTAAAAATGGCGTTTCCGTCCAAGATACTACCGGGCACGCCTACGAACTCTATCGGACGCCAAAGGACGATGGCACGGTGCAAATGCATATGGACTGGCACGGTGCAACAGATAGCGTGGAGGGCTGTATTCCAGAATTTACTGATAGTGTCTACGAGATCACAGCTATGGCAGAGTATAGTGGCATTTCAGCCATAGCCGTCGACAAACGTCTTCTCCAAAGTGGCATGCCCGACGCCAAGCTGCCCGAGGGAAATCCAATCCCGGAGCGCGAATATCTCAGGCAGCACGGAATCAACCCTTTCATGCTCACCATAAAGGGTGAGCCCCGAGATATATACAGCTTCAGCCCAGCCGCACTGCGTGGCTATATAGAAGAGCAACTAGGCATTGGTGATTTCGCCAGCCTTTGCCACCAACTCATCGATCTCAACCCCCACGACCCTGTAGGTCAACTCTATACATCCCTGCGGAAGCAAGGGGCCAACGAAGAGCAGGTACGAAGTGCCGTCAAAGAGGCAGCACGTCATGGCCTCGAGCGTGACATGATCGACCACGATAGCCGGATCGTCCTCCAGACACCACAGGGCAAAGACTACCTAAGGGCCGAGTCAACCGCGACAATCAAGGGCGACAAGGTTAACTACATGCGCATTGTTCCGACATCACGCGGCAATAATATCGCAGAGGCCAGCCAAGAGGATATTAATACGGCGCTTGGCATCACTCCCCATCTACGCGAAGCTTTTCGCGAGGCGCCCGAAACCCTCACCGTACATCAGCGCAAAACGTTACTCCAAAAGGACATCTACGACGCCGCACGCCGAGAAACTCATCAAGTGGCTCGAACTAACACGGCAATCGGCGGCAAGGTCACTAATCTACCGTCTGCCAATATTGGCACGCAGTCCGCCCTGGTTGAATCATTATATTCTTGGCCCCTCACAGGAGCAGCGGAACGCGATAATATTGACGGTACTCGAACACTGTTCTCATTACGCAGACGCGCTCTAGTCAGCGCTGCTCTTCTATTGCTAGGTGGTGTCACAATGTCTGGCCTCCATGAGTATGTCCATGGAAAGCCCGCGGAGCACAGTGATGTATCGGATATCGGCGAGCAAGCCGCCCAGGAAACGCTACTGACACGCAGCTTCGCCTTCTTGGGGTCAGGAGAAGATCGTATTACTACTGCGGTGAGCGACGCATTGTCGCGCTCTCTCGCGGACAAGGTGCCCGAAAACTGGCTCGACAAATACGTCCCTAAAGACCAGAGACTATCGAATGACCCCGGCATGGGTCCCCTCTCCTCTCGTTCTGATGGCGCAAGTGCAGTCGGCAATCTCGATCCTGATAGTCCAAACGAAATATCATGGAGGCTTACACCAAAGAATGGCATGTCTACCACCGGATACTGGGGTAACAGTGTCCATAACATCTACTACTATGGCAGCTGGACGACTGATTCATCCTCTTCCAGCGTCGTCACATTGCCGACAAAAGTTGTCGATCTATCCCGCCCCTACACTGAAGTGAGCCGACCGATATACGATACTCGCGACGTCGTTGAGCTGCCTGTTCTACAGGGTAGCGAGCCCATTGCAGCTTCCATAGATGGCGAGCCTCTTACGGTCAGAAAAGCAACCGACGGTACATATGCCGCAGAAATTCCCGACTCACAAGAGCGAGGGAAATTGATCTACGCCGTCGCTCCGGCAAAAACCATTGGACCTCGCGCAATCAGTCACATTGACGTTATTGATTCCGACAAATTCACACATACCTTGCCGACTGCGACGAGCTGGGATGTGGCCTTGCCCCACCGCTCGGCCAATCTCCAAACACGAGTACGACAAGAGATTACGTACATTCAGGATCATTTCGAATATGCACTCGAGCCATATAAGTCCGGCATCCTCAAGGACAATTCACTCCATACGCTTACCCAGACGGCGCTTTTGGTTACGGAGAAAGCCAATTGCAACGTTGCGGCGTCCATCTTAGCGGCCGATAATCCGCAGCTTAACGTTGCCACTGGCTGGCTCAACACGAACATATCAAACAAGCCACAGGTGCTGTCTTCGCACGAAGCTCACGCCTGGACAGTCGATAAAAAGGGCGAGATTTATGATGCCACACCGTCGGCTCGTATTGAAAAGTTTGCCAGTTTCTTTGATGAATCAAAACTGTTAGAAAAGCAGGCCAAGGATCAGGATTCACTACAGACGTCCCTATACTTATATGGTGGCCTAGCTCTTGCTGGTGCGGCATACGCCATTCGTAAGCGCAGGGATATCGCGCGAATACATGCCAAGCTGCGTGGCCAAGCACACATACTTGCGACAGCAGTCGTTTCAGAGGCCTTCCTGATCCCCGGCTCATACGAGCTCGCCACTGCCCTTGCCGCACGCGAACTTCCCTATATGCCAGCAGGCGATCCTGATACGCTGAGACAGCGTTTTGACGCACGCGTCGAAGCGCAGATCACTCAGCCACGGGCACAGCTACGTGGCAAAATTCTCAATGGTGCCCCCGTACCCATAAAATCCGTTAGCTATCACAGTAAGGCCATCGGCCTTTCCTTGACGACAAGGACGGTCACTCGCAGTATTCTACTCGCCCGACGATTCATAGCGCGACCTAACAAACATCAGCGCCAATAGTATTACGAGGTAAAGTATGGCCTGCGGTCAAGCGATCGACTGATCTCTTGACCAAGATAATCGAGCAGCATACCCCGTCGGTCGTCCGGCGACAGCGTTTGTTCCATATCATCGTCAATCAACCGTGACAAGGCCCGCGGGCCGTCCAGTGCCCCTTGGTTCAAGAATCGAGCCAAGTTAGTCTTGCGAATCTGACTGCGTGGCATACGGCGCACACGGCGACAAGCCATCTCTCCGAGTTGCGCAACGCGTACTCCCAGGATTTCTGGCCCAGAGTTCCGGTTTGCGCCAGTCCTTTTTGCGCCAGATTTTATGTCAATTGGCTTTTTCTGATTGCCGTTCATAACAACCGCATCATGGTTATACATTCGATGGTCGCTAGCTTCTTCTCGACTTGAGCTGACCTGCGCGGCAATTCCTTGCCGACCAAGGAGTGTTATAGTAATGCCTTCAGACATAATTCCACGCAGCTGATTAATATCGGGCCTTCGGCCGATCTGATCTACTGTCAGCCCCTGCTGGCGCGCCAGCATTTCATGGCGCACCTCAGTAGTGATTGCCGCAACGCTGCGTGTGTATTTTCTGAGCTCAGCGGCAGTAAAGTCTTCGTGCTTCGCACGTCGCCGATACAAATCAAAGCACGTGAGCGCCAATCGAACTTTGTAGTAATCCTGGACGGACGGCTGGAGCGGCAAGGCTGATTCAAAAGCAGCACCTATGGTGTCTATCTCGGTGTCAGTATTCGGCTGTGGCCCTTTGGCAAAAACAATCTCCAATTTTTGCCATGCAGCCCTTGCTGGAGACCTTGATGCCATGCCAGCTAACGCCGCGGGGCCAACCTGTTCGGCGGTCAAAAGTGGGTGTATGTCCATTAAGGGAGCGCCGAACTGCCCGTCCATGATTGCCCGCGGTGGTATTTTAAGCTCAGTGATCGAGACGATATTCGCCATATTAGTTTCCTGCTTCGATTTATTTAAAAAGAAAAGTCCCACATGTATGGGACCTTTCTTTGGTGCAGGGTGAGGGATTCGAACCCCCGAACTCGGAGAGGGCTGATTTACAGTCAGCTGTGTTTGACCGCTTCACTAACCCTGCGATAGCATCCCTGGCCTTGGGATTAAAATTGTGGAGCCGACAGAGGGATTCGAACCCACGACCCGCTGTTTACAAAACAGCCGCTCTAGCCACTGAGCTATGTCGGCAACAGATGCAATTGTAGCAAAAAAACTAATTTTAGGCAATAAAGTTTGCGGACTATACAACAACTTTGCGTGGGCGCACCATGCGCTTTGGCTTGCCATCAGGTACAATGAGCTTTTTGAGCTTCTCTTCGATCATATCGGCCTGGGAGTCCATGCCACGATCCACATATGCTTTGTGGAGCAACGAATAAGTCTCTTTATTTGGCTCCATCTCAACAGCCTTTTCCAATGATTGGAACATCAACTTCTCATTGCCCAATTTTTCCTGGACCTTGGCATAGGCCACGTGCCGTGCTGCGAGATTATTCTCTAGCTTAAGTGCCTGCTCAAAAGCAATAGCAGCCTTCTCGTAGTTTTCTGTTTCATAATAGATAAGGCCGAGGTTATGCAAGCTCGATGGCGTCGCCTCAATGCTACTGGCAATCTCGAAACAGTCGATAGCATCGCGGTATTCTTTTTGTTTTGCATAGAGAATGCCCAAACGGTTATAGGCAGCGGCATTACGCTCGTCGATTTTCAAGATTGTGAGCAGAGCCTTTTCGGCACGGAGAAATCGGTTTTCACGCATACCTTGGTGGGCAATATCCCACAGCTTGCCGAGCCGTTCACCGATCTTGCGTGAACTCGTCGCGAATTCATCATCGTGAATCTTCGTATTTCGGAGAGCTAAAAGCCCAAAAAAGCCGACAATTACAAGTTCAAACATATCTAGCCTTTAGTATAGCAAACATTACGACGAAAGGTGCAACATCAATTGCGTTAATGTTAATTTCGTATTAACGTTGGCCTGGAGTAAATCCTTGGCTTCGTGAACGGCCTTTATGATTCGCTGCCACTGTGCAATGCGTCGCGTGTCGCCCTTCACCGCCGCCTGCTCTAGAGCAGTCTGTGCAATACGCCCCAATGCCGCGCACAGTTGCACCGCCTCATGACGCTGCTTACTGAGCTGATCAACTTGAGTAAGCCGAGCGAATAGGTCTTGTTGGAGCAGCACTTTGGCTTGGACGACACTCTGCAGCAGAGGGTGTTGTTTGTCATCGAGTAGTAACGCAGTCATAAGGCCTGGCAACCCACCGCTCAGAAAATAAGCTTGTGTCACGATCTTGAGCTCATATTGGCTAAAAGCAGCCATAAGCTGGTCCTTGGTGGGCTCCATAACGGTAACCACCTGGATACGAGACAGAATAGTCGGCAGAACCGCACGCTGTCTATCAGCTGTCAAAATAAGTATCGTGTCGCTTGGCGGTTCTTCGAGTAGTTTAAGAAATGCGTTCTGAGCTTCGGTTGTCAGCCCTTGGGCGTGCTCTACGATTATAAT
Source organism: uncultured bacterium (assembly GCA_963721475.1). GTDB lineage: Bacteria > Patescibacteriota > Saccharimonadia > Saccharimonadales > UBA4665 > CAMLQK01. The sequence goes on from CAVRJI010000001.1 coordinate 101,249, forward strand.
GCGCCTGATTGACTCGGTGCCTATCGTCTTGAGCTTAAGGAAATGCTGCAACTCACGAACTGCTTCAATCGATATCGTACCCTTTTCGTCTGGGCTAATAATTGTTACGGCTGGTGCAGTGCTCACATTCTCAAAGGAAATATGCAGCGTACTGGCAGCAATGTATTGTGCGAGGGCGCCTTTGCCAATACCATCAGGACCGATCAAGAGCAAAGCATGGCTTGACCCCATCCAACGTTCTATTTGTTGCTGGGTTGCGTTATGTACGACCAAAGCACCCGCGGTCACAACTAGGCGTCCTTGATACGTTCGTTAAACTCGTCAGGAACAGGTGCCGTAAACGTCTGGCGCTCACGATTTGGCGTTGTTATCTCGAGGCTGTACGCATGCAGGAAGAGTCGGTCACCAAAAACGCCCTTCCCGTACAGAGGATCGCCAATAATTGGATGGCCAATTTGCGCGAGATGCACGCGAAGCTGGTGTGTACGCCCTGTTGTTGGCATCAGCTCGACAAGGCTGTACTTCTCAGTCTCCTGGATTACTTTGTACTGTGTTACCGAAGGCTTGCCATTTTGTCCCACACGAAAAGTTGCAGGAGCTTTCGGGTTGCGTTCAATTGGCATGTCAATAATTGCCTCTTTATTGCGAATATGCCCACTCACGATTGCCATGTAGGATTTTTTGACTTTGCGCTCTGAGAATTGCTTTTGCATAAAGCTAAGGGCGTCTGGCGTCTTGGCGCACATAATCACACCACTCGTGGCCCGATCCAAGCGGTGGACGATGCCGCCGCGAGCACCACTCAGACCCTGCAGCTTATCTCGCAAAAAAGACGCGACGGTCGCTTCAGTCACCGTTTCGCTCTGAGCATGAGTCAGAATACCGGCAGGCTTGTTAATGACCAGACAGTCGTCATCTTCGTAAATGACAGGCAGGTCAATTGATGGGATAGCGTCAAGGTCAGATTCATTGTAGTCGATCGAGATGATGTCGCCTTCGCGTACCTTGTAGCCTGATTTTGACGGAGCACCGCCAACTTGCACCTGCCCGCGGTCGCAAAGTTTTTGGATAAAAGCACGGCTTAAACGAGGCATTTGCATACCTACCACGACGTCCAGTCGGCTCTTGATATGAGTTTCGTCAGCAATAAATTGTTTCATTATAAAGCTCGCAAACCAGCCGCTTGCTGGGCCTTTAGGAGCGTTGCTTGAGCCTGCTTGGACATTACCGCCTCGGACGTCTCTAGTTTGGCAAGAACATCCTGTTCACTCACCGCCTGCATGCGCTGCTGGAATTCGATCAAGAACTGCTGCACAGCTCCGGCAACAACCTTTTTAAGGTCGCCATAGCGCGTCTGGCCCTCCCACTCAGTAATAACTTCTTGGAGTGGTCTCGCCTGGAGCAAAGAAAGTATTTGCAGTAAGTTAGCGATCCCTGGCTGTTTTTCGCGATCAAAATGGATCTCACCAAGCGAATCGGTCGTTGCGCCCATAATCTTCTTGGCGGCGACGTCTGGCGCATCGCCCATAAAAATCACACCCTTGCCCGTTTCATCGCTTTTGCTCATCTTTTTAGTGGGCTCTGCAAGGTCCTTGATACGGAGACCCTGGTCTTTGCCAAAGAAGGCGTGTTGCTTTGGCACCGCAAGCGGCACGGTAAATACACCGTCGCCAAACTCGGTGGCAAACTGGTTGTTAAAGCGAGTTGCAATATCCCGTGTAAACTCAAGATGCTGTGTCTGATCATCGCCAACTGGCACATAGGCCGTATTGTAAAGCAAAATATCGGCGGCCATGAGCACCGGGTAGTTAAACAAGCCGACCGAAATTCTATCTTCGTGGAGTTTGGCAGATTTATCCTTGAACTGTGTCATGCGACCCATTTCGCCCATGCCCGTAAAGCAATCTAAGATCCAGGTCAGTTCAGAGTGAGCCGAAATGTAGCTTTGGCGGTAGATGTGAATATCTGGATGGTCGAGCGGCAAGCCACTGGCGACGAATAAGCGCAGATTATGCATGATCTGCTCATGTAATTCACGGTGGTTGACTGGCGTCGTAAAGCTGTGCAAGTCTGGCACAAACAAATTGATTTGGTATTCATCGGCACGGCGCTTGGCCATATCGATAATTGGCAGCAAAGCACCGAAGTAGTTGCCAATGTGAAGATCATTATTGGCACGAAGGCCAGTTAAAATAACAGGTTTACTCATATATATCCTTATTATAGCGTAAAACCACTGTTTCGTGGCCTTATATGGCCATCGGTTTTATTCGTTTTTCAGAACGCCCTGCTGATAGAGCGCCTTGAGGTACTTACGGAGAACGAACATTTCCCGAGGCTGGGAACGTCCAGGACAGAATAGATATCGCTGAGCAGCCTTAGCCGTCATACCCTTGGCGACAGCATATCGTGGCATGCTTGCGTCAGAAAGACTACCAACCGTAAACATAGTGCCCCGATCAGTATATATTTCCCCAGGAATATAGACGTTGGACCCATAGAGAAGATAGTTCTCGCTCAGTTGCTGGCTCAGTAAAGAATGAAGCACTGCAGCCGAAATCGGGCGGCCAAGCTGGTTTGCAAAGTCCGAAACGAGTTCAAGGTCAAGCTCTGGTTCTGGCGGTGATCCATCTGGCCACGTTCCGGTCATTATATAGTTTGCTTGCGGTAATTCCTCTCGTGTTCCTTGGGTAATATCAAGATCGATTAGCTTCTGGAACTCCGGCTTAGTAATCAACGTATGGCGTGGATCGGGCGCATCCTCAGCGAGCATTGTGTCCAGAAAGCGTGTCAGACGAGACTTTGACAGCATGAGTTGAGCGTTGCTTGGGTCTTCACCCTTCAGTCGATCAAACAGGGCACTTAATGGATAGTAGAAGTCTTCTTTGGCGTAGCGGCGGATCATTTCTGGCAGCCAACGATGCGCGGAGTCTTGTTTGTCATTAAAATGCTCGCCGCCGTATTCGGATTCCCATAGTGTTACCGCCGGCACCTCTCGTGGTTTAAACTCATCAGATACGCTTGGATGGCTCGGTGGCGTGGGGATAACAGGCTCGGGCATCATGTCATGTTGCCGCAAAGCCTTCACATAGCGCAATAAGGCATAATGCACTTTCGGCAGCATGCTTACACGCTCGAGCGTCCTATCGTCGTCAAGGACATCGGCGATACTTCCAATCCCTATCTCCATTCCGTCAAGGTCGTCCGCATAACGATGGCGAGTCTCCTTGCGAATGCGAAACTCCATGTCGTCAGCCGTGTAAAGGCCAACAGGGAACAACCTGCAGTGCGTACTGTAGCGCTCAAATACCCGTTCGGGCACGATGCGTAGCAAAGTCCTGCTTACGATTGTCGGCGAGACCTTGACCCCTATCTGCTTGGCAAATTCCGATACGTCTTTGCCGCGAATAGTCTGGTGGCCGCGCTCATTTGTACGCAACGCGGGTGGCTGTGGTGTATCTGCTTCGTGGTCAACAAAATGATTTGCGAGTACGTTGAAGGTTCGCATGCTCTTGTTGCCAGCACCGTCCCAGTTTTTTGTTTTTGGAGCGCCGTATGTAGACCGCAGCGCATCATCAAGTCCGGTCATCGAAACACGCGCCTCCCCTTTTGCGGTCTCGCTGAGCAATGGCACTTCGGTCGGCAGTGCTGCGAGACTTTCCCAGGAGGTATTCCCCAATCCCAGGCCATTCTCCCGGCATATCGCCTTCAAGTTTCTTTGCGTAATATAGACCGTACCCGGCATGCCCGGAGGTGCTACTTGGTCGGCGGGCCGCCCCTCGCTGCCTTCAGTTGCAGCCTGTACTGAAGCTGCCCTCAGGGCAAGTTCACCAACAGCAGCTGGGTCTGGGGTCGGTGGCGGCAGCTCACCTGTTCGCATATTGTCGGGATATTTATTCATCAAGTATTAGATTATGCGATATAATTGGCCGCACAGCAAGCTGATTATCTGTGTTGTTCTTCACTGGGAAGCCCTTGGACAAGGCGATATACCATTTGCTCGAACGCCATGGCAGCTATTCCTCGTACATGACTATCAGCGTGATTCCGATAGTCGCCAAAGTTGCTCCACGGCAGACATGTCGGTCACGCGCTCCACACCAACGATGCCAAGGGCATCTTGGGCAATGGCGCGAAGATCAGTTTGAATTGCTTCCGGGTAGTGTCGAACGTTAAACATATATAATCCTTGTCTATGATAATAAAAACCGCCTACAAAGTGGCGGTTTCTCCAATAGATTCGAAAGATTTATGCAAACACACAGGACAAACCGCCACGAGTCGTGTCGTTTTGCCAGGAAGTGCCGTTTGCGCAGATATTCATACCTGACTACTCTATCATGTCTTTATCAGTATCGCTAGTTTTGATGATCTTGGCGACAAAGAAAGCCTCAATTTCAAAGCTGGGGCGTAAACGAAGGCACTTCTGTATTTCCGGATTGAACGTCTTGCTTTGCCAAGAGAAGATTGGTGCAGACGTGTTTGGTAACTGCAAGGCAATTGGCTCAAGCTGCGCCGATCCGCCGCTCTTGCGCAGCAAGTAATCGACGACAGCCTCGTTTTCCTCGGGCGCCATGGTGCATGTGCTATAAACCAGTGTCCCGCCTGGCTTCAAAAGTTGCCAGGCCTGCATAATCAGATGCTTCTGGAGCTGTTGCAGCCTCTTTACATGAGCCACTGACCATGTCGCAAAATCTTTGGTTTTGTCTAGGCGCATGAGCCCTTCACCGCTACATGGAGCATCGAGCAATATCCTGTCAAATTGCACGTTTTCCAGTTTGCGTGCCAGCTGCCGACCATCATAGAGGGTCATTTCGGCAGGCCTTACGCCAAGGCGTTCAAAATTTACACGCATCTTAGCCAGGCGAGGCCGTGAATTATCATTGGCCCACAGTTCTGCCTTATTGTGCGTAAGGGCTGCAATGTGACTCGTCTTGCCGCCTGGCGCAGCACAAATATCCAGTATTCGTTCTTCTATCTTGGGGCTTAATGCTAATACGGGCAGCCAGCTGGCAGCATTCTGGATAAATACCGTGCCATCCGACACGAGCGGATGATCTCGTATTTCTTCGATAGGCGCAATCAGACGCAGACAATTGGGAGCCCAGTCATACGCTTGTCCTGCAAGACCACTTGCCTGCAATGCTTGAATTATCTTAGCAGGATCAGTTGTTCGTAGTGTATTAACCCGTAGGCTCTGCTGGCGTGGCGTACGCAGCAGCTCTTCGACCGTAGCTTGTGGTTCATCTAGCACCACCATTGTACGCTCAACCCATGCCCGCTGCTTTGCCGCCGTCTTATCTATCTTTTTCTTTGTCATCTGGAATATATGATACCAGCAAAATGCTATAATCGACCAATGTCATACATCCCGAGAGAATCCGACATGTACCATTATGCGCTGGGAGGCAATATAGCGGCGGACAAGTCCTATATAGATCAACTGGCGTCACCACTTGGCAGGTCAACACTTAATATACTGCGTTTTTCAGCCCAGCCTTTCAATCCTAGCGTGACAGGCTGGCAACTGAATTTTATCCTCAGCTCCGCTGATCGCAGGGCAGCGCTAGACATGGGACTTGAGGGCTGCCCGCCACCTGCATCCATCAGCGAGCATACACAAGGTATGCTTTGGTCGACATGGCTTGTCACTTCGCCGCGCAAAGGTGGGGCGACAAGGCAGCAACGCAAGGAATTGCTTGAGTGGAACCTCGAAGAAATGAAAGCGCGTAATCGGCGGCACGGCCCGCAGCTCTGTGAAAAAATTGATCAATATGGATCGCGCATCGAGAAGCTTGCTGAAGCTGGTGTGCTAGACCACTCCATGGGTGAGCGTTGGCGACAGGTCCAGCCTCACATTACAGCCATGATTATGCCCCCACTCAAGTTGAGCCTCTCCGACGGTATTGCATATTCCAAGCATAAGACCTTCCTTGTTGAGGCAGACCCCGATGATAATTTCGTCAGTCATGAACTGACCCACTTACTTGGAGAGCTGGACGACTGGCGTAGTAATGAGCCTGCTACGGACATATTATCCCTTGCAATCAACGGCAAGGACCCTACCACTCGCCCATCATTCTATGTATTTGGTCATTTTTTGCTGAGCCAAATCTTTGAGCAAGCAAGCATTGACACCAAAATGCTGAGTAGCCTCTACTCAGGCAAGTCACCCGCGTTAAATAGTAGAATGCTACGCAATCACATTATTCACAGTACCGGCGAGGACAAACTCGGCGCCTACAGCCGTGCTATTCGAGCAGAAACTGCACGCATCAAAAAGCATACCCCCTTTGGCAATGATAAGTACGTCTACATGTTCGCATCAGCTGCTCTTTTACGTCAATCTGATTTTGAAAGATACACAAGCACCGCTAAGGCATTTGATATAATCGCCATGGCAGCACCGGGAAGGATGAGCGTCCAAGAATCACTGGCTATGATTGACCGAAGAGCTGGCAAAAACAAGCCGTAATATCATAAAAAAGAGCCCCGGCAATCCAGGGCTCTTTTGGTTCTTTGGTGTAAAGCGAGAACTAACGCTTGGTGAACTGACGTTGCTTGCGGGCGCCCTTGAGGCCGAACTTCTTACGTTCTTTCTCACGTGGGTCGCGGCTGAGCAGGTCGGCACGCTTCAAGGTGCTCTTGAGGTCTTCGTTCATCAGAGCCAAAGCTTTAGCAATGCCGAGACGGATTGCGTCAACTTGGCCTGCGTGACCACCACCAGTTACACGTACAGATAACGTCAAATTTACCTTCCTGGTCCAATGCAACAAATGGCTGGTTCAATTCACCGAGAAGGAACTTGCTGTCAGCAAGATATTCTTCAGCTGGCTTGCCGTTAATAGTGATAGCACCCTTGCCGCCTTGCAGACGAACACGAGCAGTAGCACTCTTACGGCGACCAAGAGCGTAGAAATAGTCGTGTGCTGCCATAGTCTTACTTACCTTCCTTTACTGAAATAGCTTCAGGCTTTTGGGCTTCGTGCTTGTGGTCTGCATCAGCATAAATCTTGAGGCGTTCCAAACGACCGTCACGAAGCTTGTTGACAGGAACATGCCGCGGACAGCGTGGTGCAACGCAAAGGTTGGATCTTGGCCATCTTGTCCTTCAAAGAGAATTCTTTGAGACCACCGGGTAGTTCACTGTGACGGTAGTACATCTTGTCTTCCATTTTTTTGCCAGTTACGACAGTGTTCTTGGCGTTGATAACGATAACGAAGTCACCGCAATCAATGTGCTTTGTAAACGGTAGGCTTACCTTTACCAGTCAACAGGGTTGCTACTTGCGTAGCAACACGGCCAAGAGGTGCTTCAGAAGCATCAATAACATACCACTTGCGAGTAACATCAGTTGGTTTTGCGCTATAAGTCTTCATTATTTAGCCTCCTTCTGCAGCTTCGTCAGCCTTCTTTGCTGGGCTTTTAGCAGCAGCCTTAGGCTTCAGCTTGGCTTGCAGGCTTAGCAACTGGCGCTTCAGTCGAGATCATCAACAAAGCTGACACGTGCTAGCTGTGCGTTGTCACCACGGCGCAAGCGAGTCCGCTCAATGCGCAGGTGACCACTGACGCGACCCTTGAGCTTTGGTGCAATTTCGTCAACCAGCTTGTGGGCACTTGCAAGTGTCTGCAGGCCGCTAATGACTGGCGACGGTTGTGTAGGTCACCTTTTTTAGCCTTGGTAATTAGTTTTTCAACATAAGGCAACAATTTCTTTAGCCTTTGGCAGAGTTGTTTCAATCGACTCGTACTTGATGAGTGAATCAGCCAAACCCTTCACTAAGCGCTTCACGTTGATCGCGCTCGCGGTGCAATTTACGACCTTTATATCCGTGACGATGCATCTTACAGCTCCAACTCCGCTAGTTTTTCTTTAACTTCGTCGAGAGCTTTGCTACCAAAACCTTTGAGGTCACGCAGTTCAGCATCACTCAGAGCAAACAAGTCCTTAATAGTGTGAATGTCGTTGTTGATCAGAGCGTTGGTAGTGCGAGCGATCAGGTTTAAGTCTTCGATTGAAGTGTTGAGGGCAGCTGGCTCGTCACCACCGTCAGTCGCTACGTAGCCGCTAGCTGCAGCCGCAGCTTGTCAGCAGCTGTTCGCCGGACTCAACACGGGTCTTACCAGCCAAGTGCAGTGTACTGGTTAACCAGGATTGCTGCAGCTTCTTCAAAAGCATCACGTGGAGTGATTGAACCATCGGTGTCGACAGTAAGTAGCAGCTTGTCGAGGTCAGTCATTTGACCAACACGGGTGTTCTCAACCTTGTAGCGTACGCGCAGTACTGGGCTAAAGATAGCGTCAACGGCAATCATGTCGCTGGCTTTCTTTGCAGCACCTTCTTCGATAGTGCGGTAACCACGACCAGTTTCGACAACTAAGTCCATAACAAACTTAGCTTTGTCGTCATCGATCGTTGCAATAACGTGCTCTGGGTTAACAATTTCGACATCGGCGTTAACCTGGATATCTTTAGCAGTAACGGCGCCTTTGCCCTTCTTTACGATACGCAGGTTCTGTGGTTCATCACCGTAAACGCGGAAACGAATACCCTTGAGGTTAAGCATGATGTCAACGACATCTTCTTTAACACCTGGAACAGTAGTGAATTCGTGTGTAGCACCTTCTACCTTAAAGCTAGTAACAGCTGCACCGGCAATGCTTGAAAGCAGTACGCGGCGCAAGCTGAGTTACCAAGGGTCATACCGTAGCCAGTGTGCAGTGGCTCAACCACAAAGGTGCGCTAGTTGCACTGTGGTCGTCTACTTTGACGACGTCCTGGTGTGTGAATCATTTTTGACATCTAGCTCATTCCTCCCTTAGCGTGAGTAGTATTCTACGATTAATTGTTCATTGATATCTGGTTCAGCGTCTTCGCGGGTAGGAAGGCCAGTAACAGCAACCTTGCGACTTTCTTGCGGTCGACTTTAATCCATCCGGGAGTAGTCTGCGGGAGCTGGGCTAACATCATCAAGCTTCTTAAAGTATTCAGTTTTACTGCTGTGCGCACGAACAACGAACTCATCACCAGCGCTTCAGGCGAATTGATGGAATGTCGACACGGCGGCCGTTCAGCATAAAGTGACCATGAGTCACGAGCTGACGGGCAGCGCGACGTGATGGTGCAAAACCAGCACGGTAAACAGCGTTATCAGCACGCTGTTCCAGGAATTGAAGCAAAACTTGCACCAGATTGACCTTGCTTGCGGATAGCTTCTTTCATCAGGTTGCTAAACTGCTTTTCAAGCAATCCGTACAAACGCTTAACCTTCTGCTTTTCACGCAGCTGCAGTGAGTACTGGCTTGGCTTTGTTGCGCGACTGCGGCTGTTTGCTGCCTGGCCAGGGGCAGTCGGTCGCTTAACGAGTGCTTTGTGAGCCTTAGGGTGAAGGGCATAGCCTTCACGGCGGCACATTTTTACGATAGATTGTGTATCTCGTGCCATATCTTTTACCTATGCGCCTAAATCGCGTGCCTTCTTAGGACGAACGCCACCATGTGGTACGCCGGTTACATCATCAATGCTTTCAACTGAATGTCGAGACCAGCGAGTGCGCGAACAGCAGCATCACGGCCAAGGCCAACACCTCTTAACGAATACATCAGCTTTGCTAAAGCCATACTGTTGCTTAGCAGCCTGACCAGCTTTTCGGCAGCGACCTGAGCAGCGTAAGCAGTACCTTTTTTGGAACCACGGAAGCCACAGGCACCAGCACTTGAAGCGGTCAAAGCGCCACCTTACTATCAGTAAAGGTAATAATCGTGTTGTTAAATGTTGCCAAAACGTGCACTTGACCGCTAGGAACGGTGCGCTTAGACTTCTTTTTCTTCGGTGCTGCTGCTAGTGTAGTTGCTGGTCTGCCGATTATCTGCCATAATCCTCATCCTACGTCTTTGATGCTACTCTTCTTAGCAGTACCACCAACAGTAGTTTTCTTACCACGACGAGTACGAGCGTTTGTCTTAGTGCGTTGACCACGAGATGGCAAGCTTGCCTTGTGGCGCATACCACGGTAAGCGTTAATGTCTTTAAGACGCTTAATGTTGCCGCTAACAATACGCTGCAAGTTCACCTTCGACGGTGTAGTTTTCGTTAATAAGTCCTGGATGCGAGAAATTTCAGCATCAGTCAGATCTTTGACGCGGACAGTTGGTTCAACCTTTGCTGCAGCAAGAATGTCAGCAGCGAGTTTTAGGACCAATACCATACACATAGGTCAAGAGCAACCTGAACTTGCTTTTCGGCCGGAATGGTAACACCGGAAATACGTGCCATATGCTAACCCTGCCTCTGCTTAGTGCCTTGGTGGGAACTTAATCTTGTTGATAGAGATAATGTAGACTCGGCCTTTACGGCGGACGGCACAATATTATCATCCGGACTGATTTTCTTCACACTTGCACGCACTTTCATGCGGATCATGCTCCTTTATGTATGGTGCATGACACACTGCTTAGTTGGTTATGATTTGCGATAGGTGATTCTGCCCTTCGTAAGATCGTAAGGGGTCAACTCGACCGTCACGCTGTCGCCGGGCACGATGCGGATATAATGTTTTCGCATCTTACCGGCGACGTGAGCTATGATTTTATGACCGTTCTCGAGTTCAACACGAAATTGAGTACCTGGTAAGGGTCTCAATAATTGTTCCTGTTAACTCGATTACTTCCTTGTTCTGCCATAAATATAACTGGATTAGATTATAGCAGTGTTTACAGCACTTTGTAAAGTGTTTTTACGCTGTAAACACTACTTTTAGGTCTATTCCGACCCCTTCTTTTGTTTACGTGTTGGTAAAAGACTAAAACGTCGCTTTTTAGGGCTGGCTATTTCAGCAGGATCTTCGTGGAAGAAATCAGGCTGAGAGTACTGGTCGTAGGTAACCATCAAGGCTCGAGATTCGACAGCGCGAAGTGTTTCGAGTGATACCGCTACCAAGATCAAGACGCTCGTGCCTCCAAGAGCAATGTCGCTTGCTGTAAAGGCTTGGGCCAAGATAGGCGTCAATGCTAGCAAGCCGAGCGCAAAGGCGCCAAAGAGCGTCAAGCGGTTAACGACTTTGCTGAGGTACTTCTCGGTTTGCAAACCAGATCGAACACCTTCGATAAAGCCACCCTGCTTTTGCAGGTTCTCGGCAATTTCCTTGCTGTTAAAGGTCACGCTGGTATAGAAGAACGTGAACAAGAACACAAGCAGGAAGTACACGACAGGATAGATGTACGGCTCCCAGCCGCCTGCGGCAAAAGTGTTTGCGCTTGGCTGCTGAAACCATAGCGACAAGTTGCTGACCAATTTCCTGCAAGTGCGCACTGCTATTGGTAATAAGTAGATTGCCGACAAAGCCGGGGACGCTCAAGAATGCGACGGCAAAGATAATAGGCACAACGCCGGCGCTAATCAGCTTAACAGGCAGAATGGTTGTTACACCGCCATACGTGCGGTTGCCTTGGACGCGTTTGGCATAATTCACCGTAAGGCGCCTGGCAGCTTCATTGAGCTTTACGACGACCCACGTCGTTACGATCACCGAAGCCAACATCCCCAAGCTCAGCCAAAAGGCACGCTGGTTAATCTGGAATTGGTGACCAAGAACGGCCCAATGACTTGTCTTGTCAAAGACAGAGTTGACCAGTCCACCAATGGTTGAAGGAAGCGCGCTCACGATACCGACAGTAATCAAGAGCGAGATACCATTACCGACACTTTGTTCAGTTACCTGTTCACCCAGCCACATGAGAAGCATAGAGGCGCCCGTCAGGGCTGCCACCATAAGTACCCATTGCATCAGGGAGGCGTTGGCCGTAATGTCACCAACAGCTTGCTGGGCTTGGCTTCTGATGAGATAGATAGCACCAATCGACTGAATAATTGCCAGCGGGAAAGTCAACATACGAGTCATCTGGTTGATCTTCTTTTGACCAAATTCACCGTCTTTGCGAAGATTCTCGAGGCGTGGAATTGCCTTTGTCAATAACTGCATGATGATCGAGGCGTTAATGTATGGGCCAAGACCAGCTAGCATAATTGAAAAGTTAGCTAGCGCACCACCAGATAATACGTTAATGAAGCTAAGGAGTTGGGGAGTGTCACTACCCTGGAATACAGTTGTCAAGGACCTGGCGCAGTGTCTCAGGGTCACTCAACGGTACTGGAATATGAGCAAGAATGCGAAAAACGACCAAAATGCCCAAAACGGCGAAAATCCGCTTGCGCATATCCTTGTGGCCCAATGAGCGCCAAATAACTTTCCAGTTCATGATATAAATTTACCCTCTCGGCTTTATTAAGCCTAGTATACATCAAGATAAGGGCTGCAGAAACAGCCCTTATCATTGTTTTTCGACTATTTGTCGAGTTGCTTGCGAGTTGACGCAGGACGAGCGGTCATGGCGACCTTCTCGAAGCTACCGCCAGCCTTCTGAACGGCAGCAATAGCGCCGGCAGAAGCAGATTGCAACTTAACGTCAACTTTTTTGGTTACTTCACCCTTTGTGATCAACTTAATGCGCACAAATGGGTTTGAGACCAAACCAGCTTCAGCAAGTGCAAAACTGTCAACAGTCTTGCCAGCCAATGCATCGAGCTGACCAGTGTACACATTTTCAGCCTTAGCCTTGAATGAACGGAAACCGTGCATCTTTGGCAAACGCTGCATCAGTGGGTTCTGACCACCTTCGAAACCTGGACTGCTTCTTGAACCAGTACGAGACATCTGACCCTTGGTACCACGACCAGCAGTTTTACCTTGACCAGCAGCGATACCGCGACCAACGCGCTTGCGCTGTCTTAGGAGTGCTTGTCTTGAGTTCGTGATATTTCATGACTTAGCCTCACTTCTTTGCTGCAGCGCTTTAGCGGCTAGACTTTTCAGCTTTCTTATTAGCTTTGGCAGTGGTAACCCACTTATCACGCGGGTACAATTGTCTGCAGTGCAGCAATAGTTGCGTAAGCAGTGTTGGTCTTGTTGGTTGAACCAAGTGACTTACTCAGGGCGTTCTTGACACCAGCAACTTCAAGAACCGTACGAACAACACCACCAGCGATCAGACCGGTACCAGCGGCTGCTGGCTTGATCAGGATACGTGCACCACCAACTTTAGCTTCTGCTTCGTGAGGCAACGGTGCCCTTTGTAACAGGTACACGGTAATCAAGTTCTTCTTAGCAACTTCAGTAGCCTTGGTAACAGCAGCGGTAACATCTGCACCCTTAGCAATACCGATACCGACTTTGTGTTTGCGGTCACCAACAACAACGAGTGCGCGGAAACGGAAGCGGCGACCGCCCTTTACGACACGAGCAACACGGTCGATGTGTACAACGCGCTCGTCAAATTGCTTTTCTTCGGGAGCAATCTCTGGGCGACGTGGACCACGGCGGTTGTCGCGCTGACCACCACGCTGACCGCGCTGGTCAGTTGGCTGTGGCGTCTGTGTAGCTGTATTCTCAGCCATATTAGAACTCCAATCCTGCTTTACGAGCAGCATCAGCCAGTGCTTTAACGCGGCCATGATATAAACGGCTACCGCGGTCAAAAACAACAGCTTTAATCTTGGCAGTCTTAGCCTTTTTGGCAATTTCAGTACCAACCCAGGCAGCTCGCTCGGTCATTGTGCCCTTAGCGGCTTTTGACCAACGGTTGAAACATAAGCAATTGTCTTGTGCGTTGTGTCATCAATCAGCTGAGCGGTAATGTGCAGGTTGCTGACGAAGACGCTCAGGCGTGGACGTTCAGTAGTACCCGACACGTAGCGCGAATACGGTCTTGCGCGAAGCACGCGGTTCTGTAGTTTGTGTGCAAGTTTATTCATACTATTACCTACTTGTCCTTACCTGATTTACCACTCTTGCGGATAATGCGTTCACCAACATACTTAATACCTTTACCCTTGTATGGTTCAGGCTTCTTAAGTGCACGGATTTCAGCAGCAACCTGACCAACTTGTTGCTTGTCGATACCACTAACCGTAATTGTGTTCTGCTCAATAGTGGCAGTAATGCCGCTGGGGCAGCTTGTAAATAACTTCGTGTGAGAACCCAAGGTTGAACTTGAGGTCAGCGCCCTGCAATGCAACACGGTAACCAACACCGTTGATTTCAAGCTTCTTTGCAGAAGCCCTGGCTTACACCAGTAACCATGTTGTTAACAAGTGACGCATCAAACCGTGCTTAGCACGGTTCTCTTGGCTCATCATTCGCACGGGTGACGACAATCTGATCACCTTCACTGCTGACAGTTACACCTGGCATCGTGAACTGCTTGAGCGTGCCTTTCGAACCGGCAACAGTTACGGAATCAGGGTCGACAGTGATTGTCACACCGATGGGATTGCAATCGGTAGTTTTCCTATACGACTCATATGATTTCCTTATTCTTAATAAACTTTACAAATTAATTCGCCACCGACACCATGCTTCTTGGCTTCGGTCGCCAGTCATCATACCTTTTGAGGTACTGACGATAACGATACCACGACCACGCTTAACGGCTGGAATTTCTGTAGCACCGACGTATGCACGGCGGCCTGGCTTGCTCAAACGAACAATTTCGGTAATACGAGCATTGCTCGTCTTCGCTATTGATAATGATAGTCAGAGTTTTGCCAACGGCAGCTTCGGCAACCTTAACATCGTCAACAAAGCCGCTTTGCTTCAAGAGCTCGAGCAACAGATTCTTTAACTTTAGAGTGTGGCATACGTGACTTCGTTCTTGCGTACCGCAATTGCGTTACGAATACGAGTCAGCATGTCTGCGATTGGATCTGTTGAAACCATATTGCTCATCATATTCCTTTCTACCAGCTCGCCTTCGTTACACCAGGGATTTCACCCTTGCTTGCATGTTCACGGAAACTGAGATACGACTCAAGCCAAACTGGCGCATGTAAGCCATGTGGACGACCAGTTTCAATACAACGGTTCTTCCAACGGGTTGGGCTGGAGTTGCGAGGCAACTTAGCCAAACCTTCACGGTCACCGAGTGCTTTGAGCTCAGCACGCTTTGCAGCGTACTTCTGGATCATCTTCTGACGCTTTAGATCACGTGCAATGATTGATTTCTTAGCCATTACTTAGTTCTCCTTTCTCAAATGGCATGCCGAACTTTTCAAGTAGTGCTTGGGCGTGCGCTGGCTCTTGAGCACTTAATAACAAACACTACTTGCAGACCATGAGCGGTAGTTGTTTCTTCAAAGGTTAGTTCTGGGAAAACTGACTGGTCAGTCAGACCGAGGCTGTAGTTACCTGACTTGTCAAAAGCCTTGAGCGCTAACACCGTGGAAGTCACGAAGCGAGGCAGTACAATAGTTAATCAAGGCGGTCCAGGAATTCGTACATCTTGTCACCACGAAGGGTAACTTTCAGGCCAATCTTGTTGCCTTCACGAAGCTTAAAGCCAGCGATTGAATTCTTGGCAATAGTTTCGACTGGCTTCTTGACCAGTAATTTTGCGCAGAGTGTTGGTGGCAACTTCAATAATCTTCTTGTCATCTTTAGCACGGCCAAGACCAACGTTGACGATGATTTTTTCAAGCTTTGGAACTTGGTGAGCGTTCGCAAGGCCAAGCTCTTTCTGGAGTTCGGCAGCAATACTGTCGTGCTGTAGTCGACTACGAAGACGAGCAGTGTAGTCTTACTGACTGTTCTGTTGTCAGTAGCCATTACTTGATCTCCTTTCCGCTGCTCTTAAATACACGGACTTTGTTGCCATCTTTGTCGAACTTGATAGCCGATACGGCTAGCTTTCTTGCGTAGTTGGTTCAACAATTCCAACTTTGCTAACCCAAATTGGCTTAGTGATTTCAATGATGCCACCTTGAGGGTAGTGCCTTGTTCGGCTTAACATGCTTTTTAACGATGTTAATGCCTTCGACAGTAACTTTGTTATCGCGTGGGTGAGTAGCAAGTAACTTTGCCAGTCTTACCCTTGTACTTGCCAGCACGAACGATAACAGTGTCACCCTTCTTGAGGCGGATCTTGTAAATCTTGTTTGTTCAGTATTCATTAGAGTACCTCCGGTGCAAGGCTAATGATCTTTGCGTAGCCCAGGTCACGAAGTTCACGTGGAACTGGGCCAAAGATACGGGTTGCGCTTAGGCAGCTTGTCATCACCAATAATTACAGCAGCATTGTCGTCAAACTTGATAGTTGAGCCATCTTTACGGCGGATCTGTCTCGGTTGTGCGAACAACAACTGCACGAACAACAGACTTCTTTTTAACAGTACCGTTTGGGCTAGCTTGCTTAACGGTAGCAACGATAACGTCACCAACGCGAGCGTAACGACGACGGGTGCCACCAAGTACACGGATACAAAGAATTTCCTTTGCACCACTGTTGTCACAGACAACGAGGCGGGATTCTTGTTGAATCATTAGCTTTCTCCTCGCTTCGACTTCGACTTCTCTTGGCTTGCTTCTTCAGGTACTACTTCGGTACGTCAGATGGCTGGCTGTCTCGATGATACGGTCAAGCATGTAGCGCTTGCGAGCGCTGAGTGGACGAGTTTCGGTAATAGATACCTTGTCGCCAACCTGGGCTTCGTTCTTTTCATCATGAGCCATGAACTTCTTGCTGACCGTATATTGCTTGCGATACAGCGGGTGTGTCTTGCGGGTCTGAACAGTTACGACAATTGTCTTGTCGGTCTTGTCTGACGACACAACACCGGTAATCGTCTTTGCCATTACATTGTCTCCTTCGTGAGTTGTTCACTCAGTACAGTTAGCATACGAGCCAAATCTTTGCGCTTGCCGCGAATGACGCGGACATTCTGGACTTCACCCATGTGCAGACGGCGCTTCAGTTCGGCAATTTCTTCGCGAAGCTTAGTAGCTTTCGGTTGTCAGCTCAGTGGTTGACAGTTTACGGATATCAGCGATTTTCATATTACGCCTCCTCCTTCACCAAGAACTTGGTCTTAACTGGTAGTTTGTGTGCTGCAAGGCGCATAGCTTCGCGGGCAACTTCTTCGGTAACACCCTGCATTTCAAACAGGATGGTGCCAGGACGAACCTTGGCAACGAAGAATTCAGGGTTACCCTTACCGCTACCCATCTTTACGTCCTGTGGCTTACGAGTAACAGGAGTGTGCGGGAAAATGCGGATCCAGATTTTACCACCACGCTTGATGTAGCGGGTCATAGCCTGACGAGCAGCTTCAATCTGGCGGGAGGTAATGCGTTCATGGCCTTGGGCTTGCAATGCAAACTCACCAAAAGCAATGTAGTTACCGCTGGTAGCAACACCACGGATCTTGCCCTTGCGTACCTTGCGGTACTTCGTTCGGTTTGGCATTAACATATTAGCTTACCTCCCCTTTGTAGATCCAACCTTAACACCGATGATACCAGCGGCAGTCTTAGCACGAACCTGGGCGTAGTCAATGTCAGCACGGATAGTGTGCAGTGGCACTGAGCCTTCGACTTCTTTTTCACGGCGAGACATTTCAGCACCATTCAAACGGCCAGCAACTTCGATACGAATACCTTTAGCACCAGCACGCATAGTTGCAGCGGCAGATGACTTGATAGCGCGGCGGAAGCTCATACGGCGCTCAAGCTGGTGGGCGATGTTTTCAGCAACCAACTTGGCGTACAGTTCAGGCTTCTTGATTTCTTCGATGTTAACGCGAGTCTGGAATGCCGTAGATCTTTTCGATAGCAGCCTTCAGCTCTTGGGCACCAGAACCACCACGTCCGATAACAACACCAGCTTTAGCAGTTGTGATAGTAACGGTAACAAGGTTTGGTGAACGCTCAATATCAACTTTGTTAATAGCAGCACGGGAACCAAGCTTCTTCTGGATCATGCGGCGAACGGCAAGATCCTGTGTCAGGTACTTTGCGTAGTCACGCTTGTCTACGAACCATTTGCTGCGCCAGTCCTTGTTGACCTGGAGGCGCATGCTAATTGGATTTACTTTTTGTCCCATTATTTTGCCTCCTTCTTAGCTGCTTAGCTTGGCAGCTGGCTTCTTAGCTACACGCTGCTTCACCATCAACAACAACACGAATGTGTGAAGTGCGGCGCTGGAAAGGTAATGCACGACCATGGGCTGCTGGGCGGAAACGCTTAAGGCGTGGCCCAGGAGTAACGGTAATTTCAGCAATATGTAAGCGTATCTGGCTTGTAGACCGTGGTTGTGATCAGCGTTAGCACGTGCACTCTCAATAACTTTCTTAACAGGTAAGGGCTGAACGACGTGGAGTGTGCTCAAGGATAGTCAGAGCGTCAGCAACAGTACGACCACGAACCAAGGCCAGCAACAACGCCAACTTTGCGAGGGCTCATACGAACACCTTTAGCGATTGCTTGTAACTGGCATATTACTTCTTACCTTTCGCTAACTTACCACCGTGTGAGCGGAACTTACGGGTTGGGCTGAAATTCACCAAGCTTGTGACCAACCATGTTTTCAGTAACAAATACTGGAACATGTACTTTACCGTTGTGGACAGCAATAGTGCGGCCAACGAATTCTGGAGCAATGGTGCTGAGCACGAGCCCAGGTCTTGATAATGGTACGGTCTTCAGCTGCCGAGAGCTGCAACTTTCTTAGCAAGCTTTGGATCGATAAATGGTCCTTTTTTCAGTGAACGACTCATATGTTACCTACCTTACTTTCTCTTAGCCGCATGACGGCTTCTTACGATAAATTTAGTCGTAGATCTTACGGCGACGGGTCTTGAAACCAAGAGTCTTCTGACCCCATGGAGTTACGCGGATCGCGTACCAATACCGTGACGACCACCGTCACCACCACCGTGTGGGTGATCAGCGGCGTTCATAACGACACCACGGACACCTGGGCGCTTACCCTTGTGGCGGTTACGACCAGCTTTACCGATCTTGATGTTCTGGTGCTGTTCGTTACCGATAACACCAAGTGCTAGCAGTACATTCGACGTTAATCAGACGAACTTCACCGACTTGGCAGACGCACCTGAGCGTATTCGCCTTCTTTTGCCATCAGCTGAGCGCTGTTGCCAGCAGAACGCACCATTTGTGCACCACGACCAGGCTGCAGTTCAATAGCGTGAATTGTGCTACCAACAGGAATGTTCTTGAGTGGCAAGCGGTTACCGTTTCAATAGGAGCTTCTTCGCCACTGGCAATAGTCTGACCAACCTTCATACCATTAGCAGCAAGAATGTAGTGATACGTGCCGTTGTTGTCTTTGATACGAGCAATACGTGCAGAACGGTTTGGGTCATATTCGATGTGCTCGATAGTAGCGGTTAGTACCAGCAGCCAGCTTGAAGTTCATCAATACGATAGAACGGCGAGCACCACCACCCCGGTGACGAGTGGTAATACGACCCTGGTTGTTACGACCATTGGTACGACGCTTTGCAACCAACAATGAGCGCAGTGGCTTCTTGGTGGTGATAGCAGCCGTAGTCCTGGCTGGTCATACCACGCCGACCAGGAGTTGTTGGCTTATATGCTTTAATCGCCATTACTTAGTCTCCTTCTTCCTTGTCAGCCTTCTTGTCGCTTGTCGTCAGCAACATGCGAAGAGAGGCAAGGTTATCACCTTCGTAAGCGTGACATATGCCTTCTTGACATCAGAACGCTTGCCGTTGGTTGGGCGACCACCCTTGCGGACAGTACGCTTTGCCTTACCCTTAACATTCACGATGTTAACTTCGGAAACAGCAACGTCGAACTGAGCAGCTACCGCACGAGCAACGGTGTGCTTCGTTAGCGTCACCAGGCACTTCAAAAGTGTAGGTGTTATGAGCAAGACTCAGACCGTAGGTCTTTTCACTCAAACGAGGCTTGAGGATCATTTGCATTTCCATTACTTGTCCTCCTTAGCAGGGGCTGCTTTCGCAGCTTGGTGGAGCCATTCGTGTACCAACTCGAGAGCTGGCTTGCTGACAACCATGATGTCGCGTTCAGAATATCATAAACGTTCAAGTATTGAGCGTGTACAACCTTAACGTTTTGCAAGTTACGTGTTGCCTGGTCAGACTTGTCGTCTTTCGTGTCAACAACAAGCAATACAGAGCCTTTAGCGTCGATCTTCGAGAGGAATTCGGTCGTTGTCTTGACCTTACCATCAAAGTTCATAGCTTCAACAACCTTGATGCGACCTTCGTCTGCAGCGAGGCTCAAAGCCTGGCGAATCGCCTGACGCTTTGCGGCTGTGTGCATTTTCTTGGTGTAGTTTTCTTCGCCAGTTGGACCGAAAACGATACCACCACCACGCCAGATTGGGTTACGAGTTGAACCGAAACGTGCACGACCAGTACCCTTTTGCTTCCATGGCTTCTTACCACCACCACGGACCAAACCACGAGTCTTTACAACTGCGAGGTTCTCACGACCGTTAGCCAGGTACGCAACATACGCATGCTTTAGCAATTCATGGTTTTCAGGCATTACACCAAAAACTGCTGCATCAAGCTTGGCTGTAGTCGTAGCCTTGGTGCCGCTCTTTGTGTATGTAGAAACGCTTGCCATTATTTCGCCTCCTTGATGATGACGATGCCCTTGCGTGGACCAGGAACTGCGCCAGTAACACCGATAACGCCGTTTTCGGTGTCAACTAAAGCAACTTTCAAATTCTTCACGGTTACCTGTTCATGACCCATTTGACCAGCCATCTTCTTTCCCTTGAAAATATGCTGAGGGTACATAGAACCGATAGAACCTGGGCGTCGGTATGAGCGACCACCGTGAGTCTTGCGACCGTCGGTGGAAGTTGTGGCGCTTAATAGTACCAGCCCAACCCTTACCCTTGCTCGTACCAGTTACGTCGATTTCGTCACCAACTGAAAAGACCTCTGGGTCGAATGTTTCACCAACCTTGAGGTCTTCGGTTATTTCATCAACGCGGAACTCACGAATAATCTTTGGCATAGCTTCAGCGGCCTTAAAATGACCTTGCTGTGGCTTAGCCACGTTTTGTTGTTTAGCTTCTTCAAAACCAACCTGAACAGCTTTGTAGCCGTCGATTTCAGTCGGTCTTGACCTGCGTAATGACGCAAGGACTAGCGGAAAGCAAGGTAACAGCCTGCACAGTACCATCGTCAGCGATGGTACTGGTCATGCCAACCTTTCGAGTGATTAGTGCTTTCATAGTGTCTCCCGATGGATTCTTGGTCGCTCCATCTCACTTACCTGCCGCCTTGCATTCTTGTGTAGGACACAAAAATGCTCGGCTCCGAGTGGTTTCCACCTCTGTTAGAGTGAGGACCTTCCCAAATAACCAAGTACAGGAATTTGTTATACCAATACAGTGTAGCAGCTACCGCCACCCCTTGTCAATATGTTGACTATTCTACGTCATTGTCCAGGAAAAACTGGATCGTCTTCGCGGTTAAAGGCATAAACTGGGTGCGTAAAAATACGCACAAGCCCCGTGAGTGTCGAAAAAATGCCATCGGTAAAATCGTTAAGTTCATCCTCAGTTTGGAGCGCCAAAAGCATATCCTTTGTCATATAAGCCCTCACACTACCTTCTGCTGGATCATAGAAGTAATAGTGCTGCTTATCACCTCTTGTGGCGCGTAGGCCATACTGTCCGTCCGCTTCTCGAAAACTAAAAAGACGGTGCCTATCTGACTTTGGCCTTCCAAACTCGATTGCCCCCTCCGCTGAATAGCGGGCAATTGTTAGCCGTGTCGGCTCGTCATTAAGGCAAACCTCTTCCGATACCACTTGCTGGAGGCACCTAAATGCAGGCGGCGTGACGGCAAATCCGTAATCCTCTAAATCGCGGCTGTCCATCTGTGATCCGGGGTAGTTGGGCTCAGCCGAACCGAGACGTATCTTGACTTGGCGACGAAGCGCTGGCGTGAGCGAATGGAGATAGTCGCTAAACTCATCGTCAAGCAAACCAAGCTGGTCAATAATTGCGCGCCCTGTACGCACCTCTACGCTCCCTCGAACCTTACCGTAGAGTTCATCAAAAGCGCTGTTTAGCTCAAGGCAGCACGATTCGTTACCAATAAGTTTCATTTCAGACATAAGAACGGATATTTCAGAAATTAACGTAGAGCCCGTAAGGTGCGAGGTATCCGACCAGCATTGCGACCACCAGTACGCCAAATTCAATCTTTCGGTCAATCTGAAAATGCTCATGCGAAGCGAAAAGAAGACCAATGATCAAACCGAAAGGCACGGAGACTTGCATTGTGTCGCCATGCGATACCTTGACCCACATTGAGCCAATAATGACATACAGGACGAGCTTGAGGAAAAAGACGCCATCGACCTCTCCGCTACCGGATGTCGCTGTTCGCTTGGCTTTTTTTGATACCACTACGGGTTGTTTGTTTACTTTTGCCATTACTACTATTAAAGCAAATAATGACCAAAATACCAGCCTCAGACTATACTATTAAGGTATGATCTCCTTTGATACTATCTGGCATCAGTGGCTGGCGCGTCCCTACGGCTTAGCCTGTTCTATTGACCATGGCAGTGGACAGACAGTAGTGTTCTTGCATGGGCTTGCTAGCTCATCCGACGTCTGGCGGCCTACGGTCCGTCAGCTCGAGAGACAGCCAGTACGAATGATCGCCTTTGACCTGCTCGGCTTTGGGCTTTCACCCAAGCCGACGTGGATGGAGTATACGGTCGACGACCATGCCCGGGCAATTATTGCCTCCATGCGCAAGCGCAAGCTCAAGAAGGTTATTCTCGTCGGTCACTCTATGGGTTGCTTAGTTGCTGTGCGCGTTGCGCGTTTGCGTCCTGACCTCGTTAAGCACCTTGTGCTGTACGAAATGCCCATTTACGAAGGGCTGCCCGACAAACGTCGCTATCAGCGGCGGCGTGACCTGTATTACCTCATATATAAGCGAGTCATGGATACGCCAGAAGTTGCCCTGATGGGGCGCCAGGCACTTCGAGCGGCAATCGCTCGCCTATCGGGTTTTGAAATTAGCAAGCAAACGTGGTTGCCTTTTATCCGAAGTCTTCAGAATACAATCATCAATCAAAAAACGCTTCAGGATATGAAAAACATTAAAGTCCCCACCGATGTTATTTATGGCTCGTTCGACATGCTTGTCATTCGCGGCAAGCCACGAGAGATCTTTGGTAATGAGCACACTAACGTCAAAACGCACACCATTGCCGATATCCATGCAGTCTCCCCTAGAGCAAGTCGCTTTCTGGCGCGCCACGTTCAAAAGCTGCTTCGCCCTGTAGTATAGCAATTCTTGCCTGTAGCATGGGCTGTGTATAGCGATCTGTGTCAAAGAAATCAGCTATCAGTTGCTGCTCTATATCAGCATGACATACGACCTCGGGATCGCCCTGCATGAGTAGCCAATTGACTGTCATTGGCCGCCGATCTGCATACTCGGCATACCCGCCTCCAATGCCTAAAAGCTCGTCAAACTCCTCTCGCGTGTACCATCGATCGTCAATACAAACTGCACCCGACTGCTGGGCGATTGGATTCTCTAGCCCACCTTCCAGCAGCATAAGCTGTGGTCGCACTTCATCGGGTTCGTGCGATTCTAGAATTGCTAATTCCGGCACATACTCTGCCATAAAATTCCCTCTTTTTTGCCCACAAAAAAACGCCCTCAGAGGACGTCATCCTGTGCATTTCATCTCAATCTGCTACGTATCACTATCTGATGGATCTGGTCCGTGATATATCATATGGCTTTGTCGCAGGGGCGTCAATTTTTTACATATGCAGTACGTAATTCTTCGTCGCTATACTCCTTGCCATTAAGCTCATAGGCATCGACGACGTTGGCCGACTGCTTTCCCTGGCGAAGCGTCTTTATGGCCTGAGCAATGCCGTTCACCGGTGCTGTCGCTTGTAGGATTTGATTCTTGCCGTTGGCGGGGATATGTGCTCGGCGTCTTGGGAATAATACACGCGAAAGACTTGAAACACTGAGTGCCCAGGGAATAATATAACCCTCCGCATTAAATTTGGTGATAGTATAATCGGCACTATCGACAATACCCTGCCGCCCGTCAGTCACTAACTGCGTCTCGAAGTCATATGAATAGGGCGAGCCGCCTTGCTTCGCACGCAGGCGAAGCGTGCTTTGATGCGGTATGGTCCCATGGGAATCACTCGCAGGGGACCATTCCTCGACCGGCACTCTGCTAAATGAAATATCGAGTGTTTCCGGCCACTTAAGCCACGCGAGAAACTGCTCTGATACATGCGCGAGTCGAAATGCAGTGGAATCAGTGAGTTGATCAAGTTGATGTCGCCCATCAAGATCGTACCGTGTTGGCTCCGGTGGAAAATAGTTTTTTGGGCGCTCGTACATGTATATATCCTACACCATCACCGTATGCGCATACACTATCATAGGAATTCCGCACTCTTGAGCACAGGTTCGTACTGCTCTCTCGTTGAGGTTCGCGTTATCCGTAGGAGTGCTCTACTCAACGAACTGAGACAAGACTGCGGCGTAAGCAATTGCTCTGGCAATATGCCCCTCGATCTAACGCCATACTTCGTCAGTAACACCCGCGAGATACTCACTATAGCGAGCGACCACTCGCTCATAAACCCTTCGTGGACAAACTGCGCCAGTCGATACTCGGCGGCATCGACAACGCCTTGGCTCGTATGAAGTTGCACGTTAAAATCATATGCACACCGGGCGGCTGATAGCTCGTACTGTTGGCCACGGATAAAGAGCTCCCCCAAAGCTGGCGGCTGGTATGATTCACCCCAATTAAAATCTTGAGAATAGAAGAATCCCATATCAAAACTTCGGGGCCAGCCCACAGAGTCCAAGTAATGAAGAGATGCGTTCTTGAAGGTATGCACTACGTGGGATGGCATACAATCAAGATTGTCCCTTTTATCAAGATGAAATCGAGTTGCTTGCTCGGGGTAAAGGTATTGCTTGTTATTATTACGCAAGGCATTCGGCCTCAATTAAAATGGTCGCCTGCTCAGAGAGAGGCGACCATTTTAATGTATATTTTATACGTCTATATAAAGTTACATCTTGATTTCGACGTCACAGCCGGCTGGCAAGCTGAGGTTCATCAAAGAGTCGATAGTCTTTGGTGTCGGGTCAGTTACGTCGATAAGGCGCTTATGAACACGCATTTCGAACTGCTCACGGCCCTTCTTGTATACGTGAGGACTCTTAACGACCGTAAAAGTGCTGCGGTCGGTAGGTAGTGGGATTGGGCCAGCAATGGTGGCACCAGTGCGGAGCGCAGTATCAACGATCTGCTTAGCAGCCTGGTCGATTACCTTGTGGTCATAGGCCTTCAGGCGAATGCGAATTCGCTGCTTTGTGTCTTTCTTTGGTTCGTTTACCATTGTATGGCTCCCTTATGTGCGATGCCGTAATCTCTGCTAACTCACTGGCTAGCCGAGTTCTCGGCATAATTATTAGTTATGCATCGCATTATACATCGGTCGCAAGCATATTTCAAGGGCAACACTAGATAACGCCGCCCATACCTGCCATGCCAGTATTAGTCCTATGGAGATCAAATGGCTCAGAGCAGAGCGCACCAAACACTTTGCAGCTCACTTCGTAAGCCCGTCTTGAGCCATACATGGCTACCTGCGGCAACGTCGTTATGTCCTGGATACCTTCCATGGGCAAACCGGTATCCTGGTTCATGACAATCGTAGCTATGCCTTGTGCTGCAAGCATCTGTTTGCGACGTTCATCCTGCGGGAAAGACATTTCGCGCATTCGCGTCGTGAGATTAGCGATGTAGGGCTCAAGCCAGTTAGTCATATTAGCGACCTGCCTCACGCGAAACTGAGCTTCGGCAGCTTTCCTATCAACACCCTCCAGAATTCGTTCGTCACTCCACCTACCCATAGCTGGGTACTCTTCGCGACTACTCCGACATATATAATCAAAACCTCTCGAAACGTATTCATCCGGTGTATTTGGATGACTCATCCAAAAAGCGTTCTCTCCCGCCTGCGTGCTGCACAACACCGTTTCGTGAGGTAGCCCCTGATCCGAAAGCTCATGCGGAGCAGTCAGTACTACCCTGGTATATGGGGTTCGCGGGTTCTCATGGAGCAAGCGGTCAAGTCGGCCTTGCACCGTCGCTACAAGTGGCTTAAAACCAAAGAAATCATGAGCTTCGGGGGTGACTGCCAGCTCGCAGTGATCATCAAGCTGCGCGCTATAGGCAGGCACTAGCTCAGTGAGTGTCTCAAGTTTCTGCGAAGGAACTGTGGAATATTCTAAGGGGTTAGTCATTCGCCCATTGTAGCATAAGCGACATGTCAGATTGAATTACAGGCATTAGTGTGAGTTGCTTCTAAAGACGTTTGCCAAGCGGTCAAAAATCCCTTTCTTGTTGACGATCAACTTGAGTTTAATACCGATTGAGGTTGAGGTAAGGTTCGTTTCGATAGTAGTAAGGACCCGTTTTCCTTCAAAATCCAATTGTTGAGGGATATATGTTAAGATTTCAGACGTCTCCCCTACCATTAGACTAATGTACGCCTTCCTTTTTTCAGCATAAAGAGATGTGCGCTGATTTATTTCCTCTTTTGATAGGTCGCTTGAAATATCGGCATAGTCTTTTGCAAGATCAGCAAGTATTCGATGAACGTTCACCCTTGCTTCCTGTTGATTCTTTTCACGTGATCGCCTATAAGAAGCAGCGGCCTTGTCATAGATTGAGCATTTATCATAAAAGCTAGTAAGTTTATCCCACTCGTTCCGATCTAGGTCGCGCACAAATAAGTACTTATATTTATCCCAACTTGCAGACCTCATTAAATAGACGTCATCCTCATCAATACCAGGAAAAACTCGGTCGGCGTTGACTTTCTCCAGTTGCCTTTCTGCATTTTCGATTTCCAGTAATACGATATTGGCTGCATCGCGTTTTGCATCGCGTCTTTGCTTAATATAAACCCTGTACGCTACGGAGCCCACAAGAAGTGCAACGAATGCCGTAAAAAAGTTTGAATTCAAAAAATCATTCATGCTCACACTTTAGCCCGATAGTATTATGTACGCAAGCATAAGCACCTTCATTTCGCAATAAAATACCCGGGAACTATGTCCCGGGTATTTTTGGCTTGGGCAAGAAGCGTTATTACTTAACGATCTTGGTAACCACACCAGCACCAACAGTACGGCCACCTTCGCGGATAGCGAAGCGGAGACCCTGGTCCATGGCAATAGGAGCGAGCAACTTAACCTTGAAGGTTACGGTGTCGCCTGGCATGACCATTTCCTTGTCAGCTGGAAGTTCAACTTCACCGGTTACGTCAGTTGTACGGAAGTAGAACTGAGGCTTGTAACCCTTGAAGAATGGAGTGTGACGACCACCTTCTTCTTTGCTAAGGATGTAAACTTCAGCTTCGAATTCGGTGTGCGGGTTAATAGTACCTGGCTTAGCAAGTACCTGACCACGCTCGATGTCGTCGCGCTCGATACCACGAAGAGAACACCAGCGTTGTCACCAGCTTGACCCTGGTCGAGCTGCTTCTTGAAAGCTTCGATACCAGTCACAACTGATTGCTTAGTGTCGCGGATACCAACGATTTCAACTTCGTTCGTTGATCTTAACGATACCCTGCTCAATACGACCGGTAGCAACAGTACCACGACCCTTGATTGAGAAGACGTCTTCGATAGGCATCAGGAATGGCTTGTCAAGGTCGCGTGCTGGCTCTGGAATGTAGTCATCCATAGCTGCAACAAGTTCCATGATAGCGTCTTCGTTAGCAGCGTCGCCTTCGAGAGCCTTGGCAGCAGAACCGCGGATGATAGGACAGTCCTTGTCGAAACCGTTCTTTTCAAGCAATTCACGAATTTCTTCTTCAACGAGGTCAACAAGCTCAGGATCAGCAAGGTCCATCTTGTTCAGGAATACGAGGATCTTAGGTACACCAACCTGGCGAGCAAGCAGAACGTGCTCACGAGTTTGAGGCATAGGACCGTCAGCAGCAGACACAACAAGAATAGCACCATCAATCTGTGCAGCACCGGTGATCATGTTCTTAACGTAGTCGGCGTGACCTGGCATGTCCACGTGAGCGTAGTGACGCTTTTCGCTTTCATATTCCTGGTGTGAGGTAGCAATCGTAATACCACGCTGACGCTCTTCTGGAGCGTTGTCGATCTGGTCATAAGCGATTGGCTTGTTAGTTGCGCTAGGAAGCTTCTTAGCGAGTACAGCAGTAATAGCTGCAGTAAGGGTAGTTTTACCGTGGTCAACGTGGCCCATTGTACCAACGTTGACGTGAGGCTTAGCTACGGTCAAATACGTCTGCCATGTATAGATGACTCCTTGAGTTTTAATTACAAAATTGTTCTGTGTGTGCTTTGAGCTCACACGAGTGACCTGAATATTGTACCCGAAAATATCACTACTGTAAAGGGGTCAAACTGATGACCAGCTAGCGAGTCGGGCGGCTCAGCGCATCGGGCGGGAACAAGACAGTCACGCCCTGGGCATCAAGACCAAGATCATAAGGCCCACCTTTGTAGCAATCTTTTAATGCGTACCCTGGTCGCACCTTCTCAGGGTTCTGAACGCGCCACGCATACCTTTCTTCCAGTAATCTCTTCGCATCAGCGGTGCTATTGGAGCGGCGCATCGCTGTTGCCGCATATATACTACGTTGCACTGTATGGCATTCAGCTTCGGGCTCATTGAGCGTACCGTCTATATGCTCCGCCTCATGTACGGCTGTACTTGCCGCAAGAAACTGTTCGGCGGTACCCGGCTTAGGGTCTGTACTCATGTAGCTTGTAAGGCTATCGCACATATCCTGGCGCAACCAAATCTGGGGCACATAAGGAACGGCGAAACCGCGTACTTCCTTCCTAAAAGTCTCGTCCTTCGATCTCCTCAAGCGGTCAAGTCGCTCTTGAAAGTCATCGTCGGACAAGCAACGCACGCTGATATCTCCGAGCCCTGCATACGTCAAACCCTCACTAATGCCTTGCTCTTGATTTGTCTCGGCGTGCCAAGCCGCATCGGCAATCAGTGGACCGAACCACGCACTCCCAGCAATCGCCGTAAGTCCGACGCCGCCCCATACATATCTCCTAAACTTGCGTTCTTTTGGCCGTCGATGCCTATTAGGCGTCAACCGCTCACTAACACTAACCACCCTGCACCCCCCTTAATCCCCTTAGATGAGACAAACCGCCCTAGAAAAGGCGGTTTGTCTTTGTTTGCGACGAAGTCTATTTGCTGTTTTTGGCAACAATAGCTTCAGTAACGTGACCTGGCACGTCGGCGTAGTGGTCAAGCTCCATGCTTGAGCTTGCACGACCCTGAGTCATTGCTACGGAGGTTGGTAGTATAACCAAACATTTCACCAAGTGGTACAAATGCGGTAATTTCCTTGATACCAGCCTGCAGGTCTTCCATGGCATTCGATACGACCACGCTTGGTGTTCAGGTCACCAATAACGTCACCCATGAATTCTTCTGGAGTTACAACTACAACTTTCATGACTGGCTCAAGCAGTACTGGATTGGCCTTTTTAACACCTTCTTGGAACGCCATAGAACCGGCAATCTTAAAGGCCATTTCGTTGGAGTCAACATCGTGGTAGCTACCATCGTACAGTTCAGCCTTAACGTCAACAACTGGATAACCGGCGAGAACACCGTTGCTCATGGCTTCGATAATACCTTGCTCAACAGGCTTGATGTATTCGCTTGGAACCACACCACCCTTGATAGAGTTGATGAATTCAAAGCCCTTGCACCTGCTTCGTTCTGGCTGAAAGCGAAGCCATACGTCACCGTACTGACCACGACCACCAGATTGGCGTGATAAACTTACCTTGGACTTCAACAGCCGTCTTTACGGATAGTTTCACGGTAAGCAACCTGTGGCTGACCAATGTTAGCTTCAACATTAAATTCGCGCTTCATGCGGTCAACAAGGATTTCAAGGTGAAGCTCACCCATACCAGAGATGATTGTCTGGCCAGTTTCGTCGTCAACACTTGACACGGAAGGTTGGGTCTTCTTCGGCCAGACGCTGCAGGGCAATACCCATCTTTTCTTGGTCGGCTCTTGGTCTTTGGCTCAATAGCGATAGATACAGGAGGTTCTGGGAAGTAATGCTTTCAAGAACGATTGGATTGGTTAGATCACACAGCGTGTGTACCAGTTGTCGTACCCTTAAGGCCTACGATAGCGGCAATGTCACCAGCGTCAACTTCGGTTACATCTTCACGCTTGTCAGCTTGCATACGAACAATACGGCCAACACGTTCTTTTTCACCAGTTGAACTGTTAAGAACATACGAACCAGCAGTAACTTTACCAGAGTAAACACGGAAGTAAGCTAGCTTACCAACAAATGGGTCAGTTGTAATCTTAAAGGCCAGTGCTGCAAATGGTTCTGCTTCGGCAGGCTTGCGCTCAATTTCGTCACCAGTCTTTGGATGTGTACCCCAGGTAGAGCCACGGTCAGTGGACTTGGCAAGTAAGTCATTCAACGAGGTCAAGGACCTTTTCAACAATCACACCACGGCCATCACCACCAGTATACAGCAAAGAAGTTACCGGAAAGTACAGCAGTACGAATAGCTTGCTTGATTTCGTCTTCAGATAGGCCTTCTTCGCCAACTTCAAAGTACTTCTCAAGCATATGCTTCGTCTTCTGCAACAGCGTTTTCAATCAGAAGGCTACGGTATTTCTTGACCTTGTCCATCATGTCTGCAGGAATTTCACCTTCAACAAGCTCTTTGTCAGTGAAGTCTTTGTAGGTGTAGGCCTTCATCTCAACGAGGTCAACAACACCGTTGATAGCTCTGTTCAAAACCAATTGGCAGGTGAATTGGGAAAGCGCGCTTGCTCAGGCGGGCGTGGATAGATTCAAGTGATTTGTAGAAGTCGCCACCAGTTTGGTTGATCTTGTTGATAAAACAGATACGAGGCACGCCGTACTTGTCAGCCTGGCGCCATACAGTTTCGGACTGTGATTCAACACCCATCTTACCGTCAAAGACAACACACAGCACCGTCAAGCACACGCAGTGAACGCTCAACTTCAACCGTAAAGTCGATGTGACCTGGGGTATCGATAATGTTGATCTGGTTACCCTTCCAGTAACAGGTAACAGCAGCAGCAACAATAGTAATACCACGTTCACGCTCCTGAGCCATCCAGTCAGTGGTTGTTTCACCTTCGTGCACGGCACCAATCTTGTGCTTCAAACCAGTGCGGTACAGAATACCTTCGGTTGTTGTAGTTTTACCGGCATCAATGTGCGCAATAATACCAATGTTACGTAAGTCTTTGATGCTTGTTGTCTTGTCAGCCATTGCTCGTTAAATTTCCTTTGATTATTTATGCCGTTCCTGGACCAATTCAAACAGTCCATGGGCACAGCTTTGGCCTTATTGTACCAGATTTATCTCGAGAGCACCAGTGTGTGAGTGAGCCCTCTATAACGAAGGCTGCTGGCGGCTGAGCACGCCAACGAAATCCTTCAAGGCGCTTTCGTGTACAGTTGGGTCAAGAGGATGCCTAAGCTGCAACAGGTTCCCATCTCCTCCTTCTACACTCGTCAAATAGCCTTCGGCATCACACGCTTCCAGAAACTCGCTATCGGCGTGACCATCAGGGTTAAAAACATCAACCACAATATGGCGTGGCATAACAAAACCAAGAGCGACGTATCCAGCGGGATGTAGGCGCTCTACGAGTGGGCCCTCCATACGATATGCCGAGCCTTCAAAATCTTGGGCTGATGGTAATGGGGTTAGCTTGATCTGTTCTGCCATGAAATATTCCTTTACGTTTACGTACCTTTTTTATACCATGCCGCACGAACGATTGCAGTTCTCACTTTCGACGTCCTCGATTGCAGCAAAAATAAAAATGGCCGAGAATCGAATGATATCTCGGCCATTTTTTTGCTCGGACTGGATCTAGCCGCGAGCGAAGTGAGCAAATGCTCGGTTAGCTTCTGCCATCTTGTGGGTGTCTTCCTTTTTCTTGACTGCTGTACCGGCATTGTTGTAGGCATCGACAAACTCATGCGCCAAGCGATCTTCCATGCTCATACCTTTACGGGAACGAGCAGCTGCAACAAACCACATAATGGTAAGGTGCTTCTGGCGCTGACCTTTAACTTCAAAAGGAATCTGGTAGTTAGCACCACCAACACGGCGAGAACGAGTCTCCAGGTGCGGCTGTACATTCTTGATAGCCTGCTCGAAAACTTCGAGTGGGTTCTCTACCTTAAGCTTGTCAGCGGCTTTTTGCATACCTTCGTATACAAGACGCTCTGCAAGCTGCTTTTTACCATCACGCATGACACGGTTAATGACACGCTGGACCTGAACGCTGTTATAGAGGCGGTCTGGCTTAATGTCACGAACAAGTGATTTAGTCTTTTTACGAGGCATTACTTACACTCCTTCTTTGCACCGTACTTGGAACGGCCTTGCTTGCGGTTTGCAACACCCTGAAGGTCAAGTGCACCACGAACAATGTGGTAGCGCACACCTGGAAGGTCCTTTACACGACCACCACGGACCAGAACAACAGCGTGCTCCTGCAGGTTGTGGCCTTCGCCACCGATGTATGCCCAGACTTCGTAACCATTGCCAAGGCGCACACGTGCAACCTTACGCAGAGCTGAGTTTGGCTTTTTTGGTGTCTTGGTAGTTACCTTGACACAAACACCACGCTTAAATGGCGCTGGCTTTTCGTAGCTTTTAGTTTTAAGGTTGTTAACCACGCGTTAAGCAACGCAGGTGACTTCGACTTGGAAGTCACACGTGGTGCGGGGCTTACGAACCAATTGATTAATTGTTGGCATGTATTCTCCTTATGATGATCTACTCGTAACAGACGAGGGATGGGCGAGTGCCAACTCTGCCCGTCCCTATATTCGCCTCACGTCGGACCACCTGATTGATAATCTAATTAACTGTACCAGATTTAGGCTGCGAGCGCAACTTCAGCATCTTCGGCAGCAACGGCTGCCTGAGCCAAATCGCCAGAGGCGTCTGCATCCTTGTCAGCAGCTCTATAACCAGTACCGACAGGAATCTTGCGGCCCAAGATAACGTTTTCTTTAAGACCGTACAGGCGGTCGATCTTACCACTGGTTGCAGCAGCAATAAGCACACGTGTGGTGTCCTGGAATGATGCAGCACTCAGGAATGAGTCAGTGCTCAGTGATAGCCTTGGTGATACCAAGCAGCAGCTGGTTGTAAACTTAGCAGGCTTCTTTGCCTTGAGCGACAAGAGCGTCGTTAGCTTCAACAACTGCGAGCTTGCTCACAATGTCACCAGTCACAAATTCACTGTCACCAGCTTCTTCGATCTGAACACGGCTAAACATCTGACGCACGATGATTTCAAGGTGCTTGTCAGCAATGTTCTGACCCTGACGCTGCAAAGATACGCAAGATTTCGTTCATGATGTAGCGCTGCGTTGATTCAACACCTTGCAAGACGCATCAGGTCTTGCAGGTTGATAGAACCGTTGGTCAAACGCTGACCAGCGACAACTTTGTCGCCGTCTTTGACGATCAATTGCTTGAAGCCAGGGATTTCGTAGCGGACAACACTCTTGCCTGCTTGGCAGTAATCACAACTGACTTGTCTGTCAACTTCAGCCTTACCAGCCATAGGCGCAATAAGCGGTTCGGCACCTGTCTTCCATTTGCGGCAACAACATCACCAATAGCAACTTCTGTACCGTTCGCAACTTGTGGCGTGCGCTCACCCAGTTCAAGGTCAACGCTTTCTTGTCTTTGGCAGTAACCTGAACGACATAGTGATCGCCTTCTTCCCAGGCATTGACGCTACCGGCGATGTCAGTCAGGTAAGCCTGACCCTTTGGCGAGCGAACTTCGAACAACTCTTCAACACGGCTTAGACCCTGAGCAGTGTCATCGCCAGAACGGCACCAGAACGGTGCTTGGAGTCCAGTGATAGCTGCGTACCAGGCTCACCGATACACTGAGCGGCAATAACACCAATTGGGTGGTGGCCAGCAACCAAGTTAGCCAGTTGCTGGGTCAACACCATATGACTTCTGTGGAACACCACGGACTGATGTACATGACAAGGCACTCATGATCTTAACACCATCAATAGTTTCATCAGCTTCAATCTTGGCGGCAATTTCTTGGTAATAGCTTCACCGCGTCTTAACGATGGCCCTTAACTGTCTTCGGCAGCAAAACGGCCATCAAGACGTGAAGCGTAGCTAACACCAATCTCTTCAGCATCGCACGGAGCATTGCAAAACCTGGATCAGCTCGATCATCGTCATCAATAGTAAAGACATCTTGTGCGACATCAACCAAACGACGAGTCAGGTAACCAGCGTCAGCGGTCTTAAGGGCGATGTCGATCAAGCGCCTTACGAGTACCACGAGTACCGGTAAAGTATTCGAGTGGGTTCAGACCTTCGACGTAGCCTGACTTAATTGGCAGCTCAATTGCGCGACCAGTTGCGTCAGAGAAGACACCAAGCATACCAACAGCACATTTTCATCTGAGAGATGTTACCACGAGCACCAGAGGTAATCGCGATAGCCATAGTTGAGTGTCTTGGCCTAACCATTTGCTCAGCAAGCATGTCTTGAACGTGGTTATCAACCTTAGTCCAGTTTTCAACAGTCAAACGATAGCGTTCTTCTTCGGTAATGAAACCTTGTTCGTACTGCTCAGAAATAGCAGCAGCACGTTCTTCACCGCCCTGCAATAACTTCGTCCATGCCTTCGATTGGAGCGAAGTCACCCATACCCATGGAGAGACCAGAATTGGTTGCATATTCGAAGCCAATGTCTTTGAGGTCGTCGGCAATTTCAGCAGTCTTATCCTGGCCATACTTGCGTAGACGGCAGCCATAACATTCTGCAGTTTCTTCTTGGTCATAGGCTTCATCTTGGAATGGGAAGTCTTCAGGGAAGATTTCGTTAAACAGTACACGTCCTAGAGTAGTTTCACGAACTTCACCACGGAATGGAATGCGGATGTAGCTCTGGAGCTTAATAACATCAGCGTCAAGGGCCATGAACGCTTCTTCGAGGCTCACAAATGAGCTTGATTACCTTAGTAGATACTTGGTCGGTCATAGGTTAGGTAGTAACAACCAAGCACAATATCTTGTTCAATGTGCAGGATTGGCGAACCGTCAGCTGGCTTCAAGCAGGTTCTTGTTGGCAGCCATGATGTTCACGTGCTTCTTCCTGAGCTGCGTCAGATAGTGGCAAGTGAACAGCCATTTGGTCACCATCAAAGTCGGCGTTAAAGCCCTTACAAACAAGTGGGTGCAGCTGAATAGCGCGACCTTCAATCAAGTACTGGCTGGAAGGCCTGAATTGACAAGACGGTGCAGTGATGGTGCACGGTTCAAGAGCACGTACTTGCCCTTAATAACTTCGTCAAGTGCATCCCAAACAGCAGTTTCACCGGTTTCAATCATGCGGGTTGCAGAACGAATGTTGTGAGCATGTTCGTTGGCAATCAAGCCACCAATAACGAATGGCTTGAATAGTTCAAGCGCCATCATCTTCGGCAGACCACATTGGTGGATCTTAAGTTCTGGACCAGCCACAATTACTGAACGACCAGAGTAGTCAACACGCTTACCAAGAAGGTTCTGACGGAAACGACCTTGCTTACCCTTGAGCATGTCAGACAAAGCTCTTCAGGCGGCGACGTTGGCCAGTTGCAGCAACAGCACGACCAGAACGGGCATTGTTGTTGTCGATCAAAGCGTCAACAGCTTCCTGAAGCATACGCTGTTCGTTGCGGCGAATAACTTCTGGAGCGTTGAGTTCGATCAGCTTCTTCAGACGGTTGTTACGGTTAATGACACGGCGGTATAGGTCGTTTAAGGTCGGATGTCGCAAAACGACCACCGGTCAGCTGAACCATTGGGCGCAGATCTGGAGGAATAACCGGCAAGACAGTCACACACATACTGCTTGGCTTGATGCCAGCGCGGTCCATGCTTTCTAGCAAACGAAGACGCTTCATGAGCTTCTTCTTGCGCTGACCCTTGGCTTCTTCAGCTTCTTCTGTAAGTTCTGCGATCAAGTCTTCGAGGTCAATTTCGTCAAGCAAGTCCTTGAGGGCTGCGCCACCCATACCAACTGTCAATGATAGTCGCGAAGATCATCTGGCAAGGTTGCGGTAGTCAGTTTCACTGATCAGAGCTGAGCTTCTCAAGGCTGTCAAGCTGAGTCTTTAATATGCTCAAATTCTTCTGTCAACTTCTTCAAGTTCTTTGGTCTGCATTTCAGCCAGGGCTTTAACATTGGCGTCTTCAGCTTTGGCTTCTTTTTCGTAGCGGAGCTTGATTGCTTCTTTAGCGGCTGCAAATTCAGCTTCTTTGTCAGCAAGCAGCTGGTCACGCTTTTCAGCGTCAACACTCTTAATGATGTAGCTTGCAAAGTAAGCAACGCGCTCTAGGTTCTTGACAGTCATACCAAGCAGCAAACCAATTGCACTATGGCGTACCACGCAGGAACCAGATGTGAGCAACAGGTGCAGCCAGAGTGAATGTGGCCCATGCGTTCACGGCGAACAATAGCTCTTGGTAACAATTTCGCCATTCTTATCGACGGCTGCTTCACGTGAGCGAACACCCTTGTACTTGGCATCATGCGGGTTAATGTCTTTGACCGGACCAAAGATTCGTTCACAGAACAAACCATCGCGTTCTGGCTTCTGAGTACGGTAGTTAATAGTTTCTGGCTTGGTAACTTCACCGTAGCTCCAGTCCAGAATATCTTCTGGGCTGGCAACAGCAAGACGAACAGCATCAAAATCGGCAATGTCGTTCCGCTATGAATATACGTCGCATTACACAGTCCTCCTCTTCGTTTTCTTCGGTAACCGTCATGTCAGAATCATCGTCGTCCGATGCCAGCAGTAACAGCTGCCATATCGTCCTCGATGTCTTCCATAACCATAAATTCGTCAACTGCAGCTTCTTCAGTAACATCAACATCCGAGGCTAAAGGAGCTGGCACTTCAACTTCCGATAGCATGCTCGCCTTCGTCCTTGATATTGTTCTGCCAAAACTTCTTCGGCATCAATAACTTTGTCTGATTGTACAAGGTCAACCTTCAGGCCAAGACCTTGCAGTTCTTTAACAAGCACGTTGAAGCTTTCTGGAACCTTTGGACCAACAATTTCGGTCTTCTTGATGATTGATTCGTAAGCCTTGGAACGTCCGTAGACGTCGTCAGACTTGATTGTCAGCATTTCCTGAAGAGTAGTTGCTGGCACCATAAGCTTCAAGTGCCCAGACTTCCATTTCTCCAAAGCGCTGACCACCGTTTTGCGCCTTACCACCAAGTGGCTGCTGAGTAACCATGGTGTATGGACCAGTTGAACGAGCGTGAATCTTGTCGGCAATCATGTGGTTCAGCTTAATCATGTACATAGCTACCAACGGTAGTGCGTTCCTTGAATGCTTCACCAGTGCGGCCATCAAACAGTTGCTGCTTACCATCTTCTGGGAAACCAGCTTCTTTAAGTAGTTCTGGATCTTATCAACAGGAACACCATTAAATGATGGGCTGGCAACCTTCATACCAAGTGCACGAGCAGCCATACCAAGGTGAGTTTCAAACAACTGACCAATGTTCATACGAGATGGCACACCAAGTGGGTTCAAAACGATATCTACAGGAGTACCGTCTTCCATGAATGGCATGTCTTCGACTGGCAGAATTCGGGCAATAACACCCTTGTTACCGTGACGTCCACCAAGTTTGTCACCAACAGAGATCTTGCGCATCTGAGCCACAAAGACCTGGATCTGCATAAGCACACCAGCTTTGAGTTCATGGCCATTTGCGCGGCAGAAGACTTTAACGCCAACAACTTTACCGTGCTTACCGTTGCTCATACGCTGTGAGGTATCACGGACTTCTTTGGCTTTTTCACCAAAGATAGCACGGAGCAGACGCTCTTCGAGCTGAAAGTTCTTGCTCACCCTTTGGAGTAATCTTACCAACCAAGATGTCGCCAGGATGTACTTCTGCACCGATGCGAACAATACCGTCTTCATCCAGGTGACGCAAGGCTTCTTCAGAAACATTTGGAATATCGCGGGTAACAATTTCTGGACCAAGCTTGGTTTCACGGACTTCAATCATGTAAGTCAACAATGTGAACAGAAGTTAGCGTGTCATCTTCAACCAGTTTGCGGCTAATGATGATGGCATCTTCAAAGTTGTAACCGCTCCATGGCATGAATGCCACAATCAGGTCTTTACCAAGGGCTAGTTCACCACCCTGGATACGACATACCTTCTACAAGTGGATCACCCGCTTTGACTTTGTCACCAGTGCTAACAACAACTTTTTGGTTAATGCAAGTACCTTCGTTAGAGCGGACAAAGTGCTGTGGCTCGTAGGTAACGCTGCCGTCTTATATTTAACAACAACTTCATGCACCAGTGGCTTTAATAACTTCACCGTCAGCTTCAGCGAACGATAAGCTGACCAGTGTTGCGGGCAGCTGCGACTTCCATACCAGTACCAACAATTGGTGACTTGAGGCTGAACCAGTGGCACGCCTGACGCTGCTGGTTACTACCCATCAATGAACGGTACACATAGTTCTTTTCAATAAATGGAATCAAGACCAGCGACTGAACCAATAATCTGCTTACGGGAAGCGTCCATATGAGTTACATCATCGGCATCAACTTCACCAGACTTCAGGTGACATACGAGCACAGACACGTTCATCAACAAAGTAACCATTTTCGTCAACTTCTTCACCAGCACTGGCAATAACAGCGCTGTTCTTCTTCAGAGCATCAAGATAGACAACTTCGTCGGTAACCTTAGCTTTAACTGGCCAAGTAACTTGGTCTTTGACTGTTAGCAAGCTTTTTAGCATCTGCTTCAGCAGTAATCTTGGCACCAGCTTTAACGATGACTTTGCCGTTTTCATCTTCTAGATCAACAGCTGGCAATATGGCCAACAGCGTCTTTAGCTGTGACAGCATTAATAACTTTGCGATAAGGAGTTTCAATAAAACCATAGTCATTAATACGAGCGTAGCTGGCCAGGTTTAGTACCAAACCAATGTTGGCACCTTCTGGAGTTTCAACGGCACAAATACGACCATAGTGAGTAGCGTGAGCGTCACGAACTTCAAAACCAGCACGTTCACGGATAAGACCACCAGGACCCATAGAGCTCAGACGACGCTTGTGAGCCAGTTCTGAGAGTGGGTTAATCTGGTCCATGAACTGTGACAGCTGTGAGCTGGCAAAGAATTCACGAACGGCAGCAACAACTGGACGAGCGTTAATCAGCTGACCAGGAGTAACAGTTTCAATTTCACTCATAGACATGCGGTCTTTGGTGTTGCGCTCCATGCGCAGCAGACCAATACGGAACTGGCGCTGAACAAGTTCACCAACCAATTTCACGCGGCGGTTTGCCAGTGAGTCGATGTCATCAGCTGGTTCCTGGGTATTATTAAGGCGAATAATCTCAGCAATGATAGCCATCAGATCTTCGAGACGCATAACGCGGTTTTCGGCCGTGTTTGGAACATCCAGGTTCAAGCGCTTGTTGATCTTGTAACGACCAACGCGGCTAAAGTCAAAACGCTTGAAGTTGTAGAACATGTTTTCAATCAAGCCACGGGCGTTATCGACAGTCGCCAAGGTCACCAGGGCGAAGACGACGGTAGACTTCAATCAAAGCTTCGTTGTTGCCCTTGAGTCGGGTCTTTGTTCAAGTGTTGCGTCGAATATGGCTTAGTTTGCCCTGATCAACATGCTTGAAGGCTTCTTTCATCTGAGCTTCGGTCATACCAAGCGCGCGCAGCAGGGTTGTGACAGCAATTTTTCGCTTGCGGTCAATCTTTACATAAATAGCACCATTTGCAGCGGTTTCAAACTCAAGCCATGCACCACGGCCAGGAATAACCTTGGCACCGTACAGATTGCGTTGTACCATGTGGGTCAGCAGTAAAGAAAACACCAGCTGAACGGATCAGCTGGCTAACAACAACACGTTCTGCGCCATTGATAACAAAAGTACCGCGCTTGGTCATCCATGGGTAAGTCACCAAGGTAAATTTCTTGTTCTTTAACTTCACCGGTAACTTTGTTGGTTAGCTCAACGGTTGCCTTTAGTGGTGCTTCGTAAGCTAACGTTGTTTTCGCGAGCTTCTGCTTCGGTCATTTTAGGGTCTTCAAAGCGGTAGTCTTTGAAGCGTAGTGATAATTTTGTGCCAGTATAGTCGTCTATCGGACTGATTTCGGCTAGTAATTCGCCCAGACCTTCTTCGACAAACCATTGGAATGATTTGTTCTGGTGTCGACTAGATCTTGTAGATCAACAGCGTCATCCTTAGCGGTATAAAACACGCGGGTGCTGTCGTCTGATGCAGTCTTGGTTCCTTTTGCCATAGGATAACTACACTTCCCCTTCTTTTATTACTTGTTCACCAGAGCGAAACAAGGCCTTGCTGCAAAAAACAGCAAGGCTGAAATTAATACGTATTATTGTTAAT
This sequence comes from uncultured bacterium, assembly GCA_963721475.1. GTDB lineage: Bacteria > Patescibacteriota > Saccharimonadia > Saccharimonadales > UBA4665 > CAMLQK01. The sequence continues at coordinate 141,699 of CAVRJI010000001.1, forward strand.
TTTGTCGCGCGAAGGTTCCCTAAGCTTGGGAATTTATGTACCTCAGCCTCTCAAAGCCGCTGCACATCCCAAACTTACACTACTTCTTACCATAAGATTATGATTATGCAAGGGTCAAATGTCAAGACTTTTGAGGGATATGTATAGTTCGTGTTGCATCAAGATCGTAAGCCCCGCGCAAATAGCTCGCCACATCTGTGGAATGGGGCGATGATAAATCGAGCCCGCCGCGATGCCCAACCCGTGCGGTTTGGAAGGCTGCCTCTAGGACTATATTACGGGTATCGATACTCTTGAAATCACCAGCCAAATGCACATTAAGTGACGTGCCTTGCTGTGCCAATCTATTCTCTGGTTCATACGCTGAGTGTGGTGTCGAGACAACATGGGTGATAATCGCCGCAGCAGCTCTCTCGGTCAGCTCGTTCCATTTTTCACCCGTACCCGCATTCGTCGCAAGCTCGGCTATCAAAAACCCCTGCTGTTTACGATGAGGGTGAATACCTGGCACATACCCATATGCCAAGACTGATGCATCAGGCGCCAAGGCTTCAAGTGCTACAAAATGCCTGCCGACTGCCAGTTGCATCGCCATAGCCTGTGTTTCGCCGCCAAGGGTCATGAGCTCATGCGGCTGACGACGGTGGCATATTCGTCCCAACCCGCCAAACCGCTGCGTACCCTGATAGCGATGCTGTCCAATCATAGCCTGTAAGGCATCCAGCTGCTCGGCAGACGCCTTGCCTGCCTTAAATTGGTACCGGTGGCCTGGATATTGTGTTTCGCCGCGCATCCCCAGGACGACGCCAGCAAGCTCCATGATCTGTTTAGACGCAGCGACTGCTTCCATCGGATTATGCGCATAGCTGTTTTGCTCGGCGGGTACAGTGCCGTGCTGCAAATTGAGTGCCATAACCAGCATTTCGTCACTCCGATCTGGAGCAATGCCGTAGCCATTCACCTGCTCGAGGTAATGCTGATAAGGTAAGCGAAGCGCTTCGGTATGGAGTGAGGTGTACTTTGTCATGACCAAGTTATACCGACTAGACGATCGTATAACTATGATATTACTCACATATATTATGTGTCTTTAAAGACGAGTGTATCTTTTGAGCATTTACTTGCTTGGTTTTGGTGGCGAAGTAAGGATAGCGTCAACGATTCCGTATTCTACGGCTTCTTTTGCGGATAGGTAGCGATCGCGCTCCCAGTCTTTGTGGATCTGCTCAATTGTTTGACCAGTTCGATCGGCCATAATCTCTTCCATGAGCTTCTTAAGACGGAGACCTTCGCGTAAGTCGTTTTCTTGGTCAGTTATTTTACCACGCGTGCCACTTGATGGCTGGTGAATCATAACGGTAGAGTTTGGCAGTAAGAAGCGCTTGCCCTTTGTACCACAGGTCAGCAAGAAGGAGCCCATCGACATCTGTGAACCAATACCAACAGTAATGACATCATTTGTGATGTATTGGATAGTGTCGTAGATGGCCATACCATCGTAGACGCCGCCGCCAGGGCTGTTGATGTACAAGTAAATGTCTTTCTTAGGGTCTTCGGCATGCAAGAAGAGAAGTTGTGCGACAATCAAGCTTGCACTTAGCTCGTCCACTTGGGAATTCAAAAAGATGATTCGATCCTTGAGCAGTCGGCTCCAGATGTCATAGGCACGTTCCGTTCGGCCATCACTCTCAATAACAGTTGGCACCATGTATGCGGTTGGTTTCATTGCATTCCCTTGTCTTATCTTGTCTCTATAATAGCTAAATTAGCACTCTCGCGTCAAGAGTGCTAAATACAAAATACCGACACTATGGCGCGTCGGTATTTTGTATTGAAAGAATCTGACTACTTTTTGGTAGTCTTTTTGACAGTCTTCTTAGCGGCGGGCTTGTCTGCGCTTTGCGCGTATGACTGGAGCTTGGCCAAGGTTTTTTCACTTAACAGACGAGACATAATGTCACGGCGGTTCTCTGGTTTGTCAATTTCAGTGTGCATCTGAGGGTCTGGGTACTGGCCCTTCAAAATTTGCAGGCGAATTTCCAGTTCTTCGGGAGTTACGGTTAGCTTTTCAGCCTCAGCAATCTCTGATAAAACGAGGCCAGCTTTGACACGCTTTTCGGCGTCAGTCTTAAGCTTGGCGCGGTGAGTCTCTTCGGTCTCACCTTCTGCGTCGAGATGTTCCTGCCATGTCTGGCCGCGGTACATCAGGTTCTGACGCTCTTCGTTTTCCATGCGATCGATTTGCTCTTCGATCAATACTGCAGGGATAGCAGCCTTTGAGGCTTCAGTGATCTGAAGAACAAGCTTGTCGACGTATTCACGCTCAGCTTGATTCTCTTTTTCAACAGCAAGCTGCTTCTTGATATCAGCCTTAAGCTCTTCAACGTTCTTGAATGGACCAACCTTGGCCGCAAACTCGTCGTCAAGCTTGGCTTTCTTCATTTCTTTTACGGTGATGGCTTTGACGGTAAAGGTTACCGCACGGTTCTGCAAAGCTGCAACACCGTAGTCTTTAGGAAAAGTAATATCAAATGTCTTTTCTTCGCCAGCTTTGATGCCGATAACTTCTGGCTCAAAACCTGGGATGAACGTGTTACTGCCAAGGATGAGTGGGTATGCCTTGCCGTCAGCACCAGCAACAGCTTCCTTGGTTTTGGTGTCAACACCGTTAAAGTCAAGAGTTACTTCGTCGCCATCTTTGGCTGCGCGAGTTACTTCAACCTTTTCGGCCTCACGGGTTTGAAGGTTTTCAATAACCTCATCGATGTCCTTTGCAGAAACCTTGACTGCTGTCTTCTCGATGCGGATGTTCTTGTAATCAGCCAATTCGACTTTACCGATTATTTCGACTTCAATTTCGAGTTCAAGCGCATCAAAGGGCACAAACTTCTTAACGGTTACTTTTGGCTGAGCCACAGGGCGCAGCTTGTTTTCGTCCAAGCCGTGAACGTACATAAGGTTCATGGCGATATCGAGGAATTCGGATTGTAGAGCTGCTGGATCAGCACTCTTCTCGACGAGATTAAGCGGTGCCTTGCCTTGGCGGAAGCCCTGCAAACGCATGCCTTTAGCAAGATGCTGCAGCGCTTCTTTCTTAGCGCTCTGGAGCATCTCTGCATCAGCAGTTATAGAAAGTTGTATATTCGTGTCTGATAGATTTTTTTGAGTCACTTGCATAAGTATGTACTGTAACAGATTGGAATCTTTTTGACCAGTGAGGCGCTAACAGAGATGATCAAATTACGAAAGTGCAAGATAAAAACCAGGCACAACCAGCAAAAGCCAGGCTATTTCGACAGCGATACCCCACTTGCGTTCAAACTGAATATTTTCGTGCCAGTGCATGAGTTTATTATAGGATTTTATGGCTTTGTTCTGGACGTCCCGCAGATAGTTGGGGAGCCACATTAAGTCAGGACTCATTGCCATAAGCCCCCCGACCAACATCCATGGCCAGTGATCTGGCTTGGTTAACAATACAAAAAGCAAAAAACCAACCGTCACCACGGTGTCGACAATGATAAAAATGTGGAAGCCGCGTGAGTGTTTGGCAACCATGCGATCACCGTAGTGAGGCAGTGCATCGAGCATAAAATGCGAGGCAATCGCCAAAGGCACTGCGACGATCGGCGAGGAGACAACTGCACCGATCAATGCGCCAGTGATGACATGGTTTGTTCCGGTCATGCGTCTTCGTCACGATAATCTTTGACTATACTGATGATGCGCGAGGTACTGTGTCGTTCTTCGGTTCCAGTGTTTAGGTTGCGGACAACATACTGCTCGTCCTTAATTTCTTTTTCGCCAATAAACATGGCGTAGTTAATGCCTTTTTTGACAGCCGTCTTGATCTGCTTGTCTGCCTTGCGGCCTGTCGTGTCGACTGCGACGTTAGCGCCCATTTCACGCAATTCACGGATAACCCGCTGTGCTGGTTGGTACACATCGCCAATCAAAATAACGTACACGTCTGTTTCGGAGCGAATTTTTGGCAATAGATCGTGGCCTTCCAAAAAGTTCTGGAGCGTGACGTCGCCCATACCAAAGCCAACAGTGGGCACAGGTTCGACTCCGAATAGTCCTACGAGGCCATCATATCGGCCACCGCCAAACATCGAGCGATTATTATCAGGGTGCTTGTCGAAGACCTCAAAGACAATATCGGTGTAGTAGTCGAAGCCGCGCATCAACGTGATATCAAAAACAGCATTCGTAATGCGTAAATCTTCGAGTGTCTCCAGGAGTTGTTTGAGTTCAGCAATTGAGTGGTGGTTGCGAATCACCTCTGGCAAGTGGCTAATTTGTTTAATCTTGAGCAATCCCAAGAGCTTATTACTTGCACCCTCGTCTCGCTGAGTGGGCGTAAATAGCGCGTCTGCTTCGGCCGCAAAAGCATCAGCAGGTACTTTGTGCATGCGGTCAATCAGCTTCGCCAAAGTATGCGCCTGTGTCTCGTTGAGACCCAGATAGCCATGCATAATGAAGTCCATCAGCTTGCGGCTGTTGAGGCGGATCGCATACATGTCGTGCGTGGCGCCAAACTTCTGCAAAATGCCGTCAGCAATTTGAATCAATTCTGCTTCGGCGCTTAAATCGCTCAAGCCAAAAAGATCAACATTCAGCTGCCAGTGCTCGCGCAAACGGCCTCGCTGAGGGCGCTCATATCGCCACAAATTAGGAATCGAGAACCAACGGAGTGGATAGGCAAGCTCTTGGCGCTTCGCAGCTACCATTCGGCTGACTGTTGGAGTCATCTCTGGGCGAATAGTGACTGTACGGCCACCACGGTCCTGAAAGACATAAGTCTGCTCGTGTACGATTTCTTCGCCAGACTTGGCTAGGTACATTTCGATTGGCTCCAGAATAGGGGCATCGTATTCTTCGTAGCCATAACGCTCAACAATTTGGCGCATGGTGTTGAACATGTATTTTTGGACACGCTTGTCTTCGGGATAAAAATCACGGGCGCCTTTGTATGGTTGGGTCGAAAGTTTCATAAGAGTTATTCCTCGCTGATATTGTAACAGATTTTTCAAGTAAAAAACGCCGGGCATGGCGGCGTTTTTTACTTTTTCAAAACAAAAAACTAACCGCGAGGCACCGGCAATATATGGCTATGGTGGAGCATCCGAAGGATCATTGTATATATTATACCATAATACCTCTTGCCCGAGGAAGTCGAACAACGTATAGTTTGGCCATCATGACCGAATTCGTCCCCATCATCGAGCATGAAATGCTCGCCTCAACAACGCATCCGCATCAGCTACGTACAGCACTTGGGCGCTGCTTGCGCATGGAGATACCCGGGTTTAAAATACCTTTGCGCAAAGACCTTAGCCCAGGAATAGCCCCCGACCGACACGAAACTATCGTTGCCGCTATACAGAGAGTACTTGCAGATACATTTTTGGATCTCATCCCTACGACTGACCGCTATGGGCACGATGCGGCCATAGGCCAAAGACGCGTTGGCTTACTCCACCATGACCTGTCTCCGCACTCCGATCCTACCGAAGAGGCAACGGCGTTTAACGTCAATACCATACTCCTTGGCGGAGGCGCTGTGCTGCTCAGTTCTTTTGGTACAGAGCCAGAGCGGGCAAAAAATAGCGCCCACGCCCATGGGCAAGTGCGCCGGGGGCATGTCGATTCACGCATTATTAGTCCCAATATCCATACGACCCCTGTTTCGGTCGGTGACACCATCGTCTGGCCGGAAGGCGGGTGCGCTACCGCCTGGCACCGCTTCGACACCAATCCTGCCCTTGGGATTAGGAGCGGAGTACTGACAGTGATCCATGGCACATCAAACGTGCCAGGTGATGAGGCATATTCAAAGCCAAACTTCCCCGTCGAAACGGGCTTCAGACATTTCCAAGATTAGCATATACTACAACTATGAATAACACTGTCGAAACCACCAAAAAACAAACAATCGCCATTACGTTGCTGTGGGTTGCTGCTGTGGCTGCACTTGGCGCTGCACTGTCAGCAATACCCACCGTTTCGGATGCCAGTAATGCCACCAAAGTCGTTGAAACCTGGCGCATGATTGGCTTTGCAACATTTGCCGTTATATTTGCGGTACTTGCCCGGCGCCCCCACCAAAATCAGGCACTGTGGTTGATTGCAATTGGCAACAAACTAGCACTTACTATTGCGGGCGTGTTGTTTGTAACGCAGGGCGACATCAAGGGAGCTCTGGATTTGATAATTTTTGACGGCGGAATTACCATCTTGCTTTTAGTAGCCTACTACTTCGTGCGGAGCGGACGCGATACGAGCGTGACTCAATAATAGTACTAATATGGCTATTCGTTGCACTGCAACTGCCATTCATCACCAAAGAAAAACCCCAAGGAATGCTTGGGGTTTTTCTTTGGTGGGGGACAAGCTCCCTGACTGGAACACAACGTACCAGCTCCAGGCCCTAAAGTACCTTGCGGCCAGCCTTCCCGGCCCTGACGCAACGCCAGTAGAGCGAGAAACTACGCCGGTTCCTCGTGCAGCCAAGCAACTGCGAGGCACGCAGCTCCAAGAGCTTGTTGCCGCCTACGAGGCTGGTGGCACTGTGCGAGCGGTTGCCAAGCAGTTCGGCGTTACACCTCAGACAGCAAGCAGTCTGCTGAAGCGCCAAGGGATTGCGCTTCGTGATGTTCGACTCTCCGAAGAGGGCATCGACAAAGCCGTGCACTTGTACGCCCAGGGGCTATCTCTGTCTCGCGTAGCAGAGAGGGTCAACAGCACCTCGGAAACAGTGCGGCGGCAGCTCCGCAAGCGCGGGGTGCGGATGCGTGATACGCACGGGCGAGCCTAGGCCTGCTCAGACTGCTTTGCTTTACCTTGTTGGGAAGCCTTTGAGCCAACAGCACTTTCCAGCGCCGCCAATTGTTCACGAGAATGATAGGTTTCTGACAATGCAAGATGCAAAACTTCAAGAGCATTTGCTAATTCAGGAATCTTATACTCTTCAAAATGAAGAGTATGGTCGCCGACCAGCTTAAGATTGCCCAAGGCTCTACGGTAACCGTCCGGCATATCTAGCTCGGTTATTGCAGCCTTGAGCTCGGCCGTCTTTATACCTTCATGCTCCACGAGAAGTCTTATGGCATTACGAATGCATGAGGCGGCGCCAATCGGCTTATAATGAGCAACCGCGAACTCTGCCTCACGAAAAGATTCTTTAACCTTCTTTGGGATAGTGACGGGAAGTTCACGCTCACTGACTGGCTCCTGGAACGCTACATATTCTAAAGGGCGCCCTGATGATGTAGTAACCGGCTTGGTTTGCGGGCCACGAACCGGTGGGGTCCACCAGCCGACCTGAGAGATATTGCCGCGTGCAGCCCAACCTTTTTCGTCATTGTAGTAAGTAAACGTACCGAGAACCGTAGGCGCAGAGCAACGACCACAAGTCAGCACTCTAACTGTCAGATACCTCTCGTCAGCCGCCTCGCTACCTTGCAATATTGGGCTAGGCGTTTCAACAATCACACCAGAGGTACGGTTCTTGCATTTAGGACACCAGTACTCCCAGTCTTTGACTCGTTTTTCAAGCTCCATGTTATTGATACCTCGGCAACGCTAATAGATTATTGTTCCACCGCCCATCAGCATGCGTACGCACATATGGCGTGTGAGCATCGACAACTCCAATCCAATTGTGAAAGCTGCCATCTTGAACATATGCCTGGCCCCTCTTATCCCGAATAAAACTAACCATGTCAGCACGCGATGCTTCACCAGTTGCACCCGTCTCTGGGTTACGCCAACGAAGCTCAGCAATATGTTCATGCTGACTACCCCCGGCCATCTGAATGGCAATTACTTGCACCATAAAATCCCTCTCTTTCCCTCTGCTATTTTTTGGAACGCACAGAGGTACGTTCTTGTTTTAAGTAGTTGGCATAGAGACGGGGCAACCACCGCAAGCTGTCTCAGTGACTATGTTGAGATACATTTTACGACATCTCATTCATTTGATCAACACATATGACGACAAATAGTAAGCACAAACGCTATATGTGGTGCTTACGCAAAGTCCGCAGGAGTAATAACAGCCTATAAAGATCAACGATCACTTGCGTCAGGCCGGAAGAAGCTCAGCAGTACCTTGGCAAGCTTTTTCGTGTCTGACTGAGGCAGGACGACTGATTCGACTTTTACCTTGCCGAGTTTGCGCTTTCGGCCATTTACCAATTGGCTTGGATGCTCGACTGGCGCTACTTTGCTTGCGAGAGCCAATCCAAGGGCGGCATACGCTCGGCCGGCGCGTTGCGCCATCGATGAGCTTTTGGTGTGCTGCTTGGTCCAGTGTTCACGAACCTGATCTGTAGTCAGGGAATCGGCGAAGCGATAGTACTCATGTAGGTCCCACTGCTCGTTTGGGGATAGCCCTGAAAAGTCACCACTACTGATTCGCCAAACTTGTTGCAGCTTGGTTCGTCGTTCACAGTAGGTAGTGAATGTTACTCGTGGCATGGCTATCTACTAAGTTACCCCCCCCCCCGAGTTTTTCAAGCTTTGCTTACCGATCACCCTAGTACTCTCTAAGAATTCTATGTAAATTGGTGCCAGCTTCCGTAAATCCAGACTCAAACACCATAGGCTCACCCTTATCGGCAACTGGCGCTTCGTGCACAACTGGCATCCGAGCATCCAGGCGAGCGATAGCAGCCCGAATAGCAAGGTTAACATCCTCTACGCGCATAGGCTTTTTGATACCTACACTCTCAAGATTTACATCATTCCATGGCTCCCCGGGTGCATTGTCTGGGCGAGCCAGCGCCTGGAGGTCACTAAGATATGACTTCTCTATCATTTCGGCAAGTTGAATAACCTGATTGCCGGCCAGGCCCTCTTCGCGTATAAAGGCTCGCATCACCTTGCCAACCATTGCCGCCTTCTCGGCACTCGTGACCTTGTCGATTACATCAAGGATCACGGCACCGGCCTTTTGAGCTTCTTGAGGCTTACTCTCTAGCTTCTTTCGATATTTTTCCTTATCCGCCTCGCTTACTCCGCTTGTCTCGGAAAGAAAATAAAGCAGCTTTCTCACATATGACCTGTCGCGAAAAAGCAGAACACCCTTACTAAAAGCAATAATGCCACCGAGCACAGGGAGCTTGGTCAAGACATCACTATCGAGCAACGCCTCGCTGGCGCTGTCAAGCAGACTGTCGCCGAGATCGACAAGTGCGTCTTTCGTATAGTCATTTCCGACCGACTCCAGTAGGTTCTCCTGTACGCTTTCATTCTCTATATCGTTCTTGTTCATATTCAGCATTATAAATGAGATCGCAGCCCTTGAGTAGTTTTCTCCTCGGTACATCGCGACAGAGGCACGGGAACTCCCGAAAACCATGTACCGATGCTAAATGACCACACCGGACTGGAACCTGTTACAGGGGTAATTTTTAAAGCGCCGATAAGTGTTCGGTAACCGCAAGCACAATAAAAAACCAGCATCGGTACATGCTGGCCTCTGTTATTTCGCTATCGAAAACGATAACTAGTATCAAATTGGTGGGGATGAAAGGACTTGAACCTTCACGCCGTGAGGCACATGCTCCTAAGGCATGCGTGTCTACCAATTCCACCACATCCCCGTAGCAGAATGAGATCATTATACAACAACAGAGGCACTCTGTACATAATTGACTTTGGCATGAGAATCATCAAAGATACTCATAAGACATGAGCAACAAATAAGGAGTACCGATGACCAGCCAGAGCACACCACCGACATCAGCCGACATACCGGCACGCCCACAACTGCCGAGTGCTTTTAATCTCTTTTCGCCCAGCGTCGAAGCCCTTGGCTTTAGCATATGGACCTTCGTGCAATTATTTCTTCTGACAATAGCCATCGGAGCTGCTGGTATGGGTGTCTTACTCGCCAATAGCACCGTAATGACACCCGACAACAACAGCGTGGGTATCGTGCAAGGAGCCTTTGCCGTCGTGCTGTGCATTAGCATCTTTTTGGGAACCCTGTGGGTCAATGCTGCGCTTGTCGCCACACAGCTGGCTAGTTCTGCCAAACATCAGATAAGTGCCGGCCAGGCCATGCGACAGGCCAAGCCACTTTTCGGGCAATGGGTCGGTCTGCAGCTCGTCATGGGGCTAATCTTTGTCGTTGCCACGGTGCTCTTTATTGTTCCCCTGTTCTTTGCCATGAAACGCTATATGTTAGCACCGTACTATATGATTGACAGAGGCACTGGCATCAAGGAATCATTGCGCCAAAGCGCCTACGATTCTCAGCATTTTAGCAGCGCGTTGTGGGGTCTGATAGGCGTCAGCTTTTTGGCCGGCCTCATTCCGGTTGTTGGGGATATTCTATACGCCTGCGCGCCAGCCGTCCGCTATCGCGAGATCAAGCAGGCGACAGCCGCCAAGCCATCGACACCAGATCCGACCGCGTAGTAGGGCTAAGCGGTCGGCTGAGACCACTCATAAAATAGAAGCTGCGCGTCACCGTACTGGCGGTGCACAATACAGGCCATGTCTTCAAATACAGGCGGGGCTACATCGCCAGGCCAGGAAACGACGACCAAGCCATCGGGCTTTGCGCGTTTTACAAGCTGGGTTAGTAAGACATCCTGGCGGTCATGGTATGGTGGATCAAGCAGGACGATATCAAAAGTGTCTTCGGTAGTCTGTAGCCAGGCATTGGCTGTGGCCCGTACAAGCTTCACCTGTTTGTCCAGCCCAAGCGTTTGGATATTGCGGGTGATCGTGGTCTGAGCTTGTTTGTCGGATTCAATTGCTACAGCAGATGCCGCCCCACGACTCACTGCCTCAAAACTCAAGGCCCCGCTACCCGCAAAAGCATCAAGCATTTCCAGGTCTTCGATATCTCCCAGAATATTGAATAGTGCGCCTCGAATTTTATCGCCCATAGGATGGGTGCGTTCGGCATGCGGCGAATCGAATACGCGGCCACCCAAAGTCCCGGCAATAACCCGCATCTACAAATCCTTTACAGAAGGCCGGAGTGCAGCCTGGTGCATTGCAGAATACCACGCCAACGCAACGGTCTTGGTGATCATCGGGGTAAGTTGCTTGCGCACTTGTGTCGCAAGGTAAGGCGTCCAGCCGTGCTTATAATAATTATCGTACATGCCAAGGGCAGCCACTTCGCGAGCTCGCCGCTTAAACAGTTCTTCAATGCCAAGCTCTTTAAGCTCTTCGATGTCTTTCGTCCCAAGTTTTATGCGGGCACCACGAGCTGAAAGTGGCATAATGATCGCTGCAATACCCCATTCGAATAGACCATGCGTTGTCAGCAGGCCCTTTGGACCCCACATCTTCCAGTTGTTACGCACCTGCTCGCGGCGAGTGTCGCCCGGCATCAGGAGTTTCTGCCTGATAGTCGTACGGCTTTCGATACCCTGGCCTCCGCGGAGTTCACTGAGCTCTTCCTCGTAAGGGTAGTGATGTGCAGGTGTCAGACCATCGACAAGCGCGTGCGCGAGCCATGCTGCTTCGAACGAAGCGCGCACTTCGTCTTTGGCTTTGAGGGCTTTCGCCAAACGATCGTGGTGATTACGAATAATCACCAATAGTTCTGTATCGGTTGGGTCAAATGGCGCGTAATAATGCCATGGTTCGTCTTTCGCAGGGCTCTTCCGCTTGATTGCGTCTGGGCCGTTGACGCCTTCGAAGTGCAGAACAGCTTTGATGCCAGGAAAACGATGCGACTGTTCTGGCGTATAGCGTTGGAGAGCCGTTCGCGCTAAGCGATCTATCTTTTGATGAGCACCCAGCACGCGGCCAGATAAAGGGGTTAATGTTGTTCCAGAATACATGATTTAGTTTAGGTTGGTTACCGTTCGAAGTTTTTGAGTACGGTCATATAACTCTGGGTATTGTAGCAAATCTTCGTTTTTATCGATAGTCTGCTGTGCAGCCTTACGTGCGCGGGCAATGAGCGCAACATCGGTCAGCTTGGCGATTCTGAGGTCGAGCTGACCGTGTTGCATCGTGCCATAAATAGCCCCAGGGCCGCGCAAATCCAGATCAAGCTCCGCCAGCTTAAAGCCGTCATTGGAGCTCTCCAGCGCTTCAAGCCGCTTTGGTGGCGCATTTGAATCGCTCATCATCAGATAGCAATAGCCTTGATGAGTACTCCGGCCAACACGGCCGCGCAGCTGATGCATTTGCGCAAGACCAAAACGATCTGCCGCTTCGATGAGCATAACCGAGGCATTCGGCACATCGACACCCACTTCGATAACAGTAGTCGATACCAGAATATCGATTTCGTGGCGCACAAAACGCTCCATAATGTCATTTTTGTCAGCTGGCTTCATTTTGCCATGCAATAACGCCACACGACGATGCTTGAAATCCCTGGCGACAAACGCCTCATATATTGTTTCGGCTGAGCTGAGCTGCAATGTGGTCGACTCGGCAATCAGAGGGCAAACGACGAACATCTGGCGACCATCTGACAGTTCTTTGTCAATTTCCTGGTAAAGCTGCGCACGAGAGTTAGGTGATGTAATCCTGGTAATGATAGGCTTGCGCCCCGCGGGCTTGACGTCAATGATCGAGATATCAAGCTCACCATAAAGCGTCAATGCCAAAGAACGAGGGATCGGGGTCGCTGTCAGGCTGAGCAAATGAGGCATGTGCCCAGCCTTGGTCATAAGCTTTTTGCGCTGATCGACACCGAAACGATGCTGCTCATCGATTATGACCAGGCCCAACTTGTGCATATCTACCTTCTCTTGAATAAGGGCGTGCGTACCGATAATAAACTGCGCCTCGCCGCTGGCGATGTGTTGATATACGCGGTTTTTTTCGGCAGATGTCATACCACCGACCAGTAAGGCGACTTTGTCGTGCTTGCCGAGCGGCTCCATCAATCGATAGATAGTATCGGCGTGTTGCCGAGCCAAAAGCTCAGTTGGCGCCATAAAAGCGACTTGAAATCCCTCTGCCATGGCCATAAGGGCCGCCATCGTAGCTACTACTGTCTTGCCCGAGCCAACATCGCCTTCCACCAAACGATTCATCGGCTGCGTTCGCTGCATGTCAGTATAGATTTGCCAAACTGCCTTGCGCTGCGCGTCGGTCAACGTAAACGGCAAATGACCCACGAACTCACGCGCTAAATTTTCGTCAAATGGGATCGAGACGCCAGCGTCCATGAGTAGTTCATATTTGTTGAGCAGGCTCGCCAAAGTTAAGGCGTACACCTCTTCGAAGCCCAATCGGTGCCGGGCCTTTTCCAAATCATTATTCGACAGCGGAAAGTGCATTGTCCGAAAAGCCAGAGGCCGAGCGACCAGTTTTTCTTTTTTAGCGAGCCAGAGTGGTAAAAGTTCGGTGATCCGCTCGATAGCATCTATTGCCTCCCTGACTGTCTTGCGAATCTGGTTGCTCGTCAATCCTTTCGTCTCACGGTAGACGGGTACAATACGCGCCGTATTGACCGGAAAGTCTCCGACGAGTTCAATAGTCGGGTTGGTGATACCAAATCGACTTCGGCTCAGGCCATAATTACCAGCGATAAAGTACATTTCACCCGCTTTGATTGCGTTGGCGCGGTAGGGTTGGTTGAACCACACGAGACGAACCTTATCAACGCCATTGACGGCATCTGCTTCAGTAATATGCATACCTCGGCGCACATAATGTCCCTTGACTTGCTCGATAGTCGCCCGGACAGTCACCATGCCCGGTTGAAGATCACCGATAGGCGCAACGTTGGAATAATCCTCGTACCGACGTGGAAAATACTCAATGAGGTCGGCAACCGTCTGAATACCAAGAATGGCGAATTTCTTCGCCATTTCCGGGCCAACGCCCTTCAAAACCGTAATAGGGTCGCTGGAAACTGTCATGAGAGTAACTACTTTGCTTTACGTACCAAGAAAAAGACGCTTGGGCCAAAGAAGCTATTAGCAAGTGTTGGCTGCAAAATACCCTCGATCGCCAGCATGGCTTTCTTGGGCATGAGCTTCTTGAGGCCAGGGCTACGCAAGTTAGAAACCGACAAAATACGGTCTACTTTGAGGCCAGCGTGCGCCAATTGCTTGATAACCGTGTGTGGATTGTGGTTCACAAAAGCAATTTCTTCTTCGGTCTGGTGCTTGCTCGAACGGATATCTACTGGTTCTGTCGGCAACTTTTTACCCTTTAGGGCGTATTTCAGGCGGTTACGTGCGTGCGCGTAGTTGGCAACTTCTACCACCGCGTAACCATCGTCGGCCAGCACGCGAGCAATCTCGTCGAATTCGGTCGTAGGATTTGGCAAGTGGTGCATAACACGGATCATAGTTAGCAAATCAATCGTTCCATCCTTGAACTTCAGGTCATCGGCTTGCATCAGTTTGCGGTCTATCTCCGGGTGATCCTTGAGGTAGTCTTTAGCGATATCAAGTTGCTGTTGGCTCGGCTCGGCCAGGGTGACCTTTGTGGCATATTTTTCCAAAAAGATGCACAGACGACCATAACCACCGCCAATATCAACAGCGTTCTTAAATGTGTGGCCCTTGAGCAGGCGTGTCAACGCCATTTCTTCGGCATCGTTCTCATAATCACGGCCGTCCCAATAACGGAGGTAGTTGTGGCTTGGATCGTTGTACTGATCCGCACGTCGCTTAGATTGTTTTTCTTGAGAGTTCTTTGCTTGGTTTGTCATATCCGCTTCAGTATAGCATTACTTTGATGGGTTGTATTCAACGAGAATGGAATCTTTAAAAGCCTTGCCCTTTCGGATGAGAAGGCGGCCATTGTGGAAGTCATTTTCGGCAATATTATCCTTGGCGGTTTTTTGGCCATTAATAGAAATAGCATTACCACTCAGTAGACGACGAGCTTCAGATTTGGAACTCGCTAGACTACCTGCCACGAGGATATCCAGAATGTCATCGCCAGGCTGAGCAGTTGTGCTCGCAATTTCGCGGCGGAGTGCTACTAATGCGTCTTCTGTGGCATCACGAAGAGAAACCTTTGCGGTTAAGTATTCTGTTACAACCTGAGCAATTTTAGTCTGCTCTGCCCCGTGCAGTAATGTCGTAACTTCTACAGCTAAACGGGTCTGAGCAAGACGCTCACGGGGTGCTTGAGTGTGTTCTGCAAGGATTGCTTCGACCTCATCTTTGCCTAAGCTCGTGTAGATCTTGAGGTAGTCCTCGACATCGGCATCATCGGCATTAATCCAGAATTGGTAGAACTGTGTTGGTGTGGTGCGAACCGCATCAAGCCAAACCGCACCTGCCTCACTCTTGCCGAACTTTTTGCCAGTGGCCTTATTGATTACAAGTGGCATGCTCAATGCGTGCGCTTCTTTGCCTTCTTTTTTGCGGATAAGAGGTGCGCCGGAAAGCATGTTTCCCCACTGGTCGGATCCGCCAATTTGCAGGACAACGTTATGATTCTTAAACAGATGCCAGTAGTCGTAACCCTGGATCAATGAGTAACTGAACTCTGCGTAACTGATGCCGCTACCACCCTCACCCATTCGATCGGCAACAAAATCGCGCTGTACAAGCTCGGACATGCTGTAATGCTTACCGACGTCCCGCAAGAAATCAAGGAAATGAATATCCTTGAACCAGTCGTAATTATCAACAAGTTCAAAGTCCTCTCCTTCGAATAAGCGCTGCACCTGAGCCGTAATGCCGGTAACGTTATGGGCAATCTCTTCTCGAGTCTTAAGTGCTCGTTCTTCGTCTTTACCGCCTGGATCACCAACAAGGCTGGTAGCACCGCCAACAAGCAGCACAGTCTTCCAGCCTGCTGTACGCAGACGACGGGCCAGCATAAATACTGCCAAGTTACCGATAGTCATACTGTCTGCTGACGAGCAGTCAACACCCAGGTAGAATGTCTGTGGTGTATTCAGCCACGCAAGATCAGCAAATGTGTGGTCCTTAATAAGACCCCGCCATTGTAAATCTTCCGCTATTGTCATATTACTCATACTTTACTCCTTCAAATCATCACTAATAGTTAGGTACAGAAAATGGCTAAGCCATATACAAGTATTGATGAGGCATTGGGTCTGAGTTTTTCATAATCACTAACAGTATATCGTATCTGGAGATTTACCGCATCCCCATGATTTTTATTATGCTTTTTGGGGTGGTTTTTGTTATAATATTGATCAGTTATAAAATCCTTACAAGGAGTACCAAAACGGATGAATGCACCCCGTCGAAGTCCAGGGCGACGTCGTCCCGGCAAGAGTACTTTTACCACCAAAAGTGGTAATACTATCAAACTTAACCAATCGCTCAGCGATCGCTTCCGGGCAAACCGTGACGCAAAAGCACGCCGCCGTGCTGCCTATTTGAGCACGCTCCCCCAAGAACCATGGAAGCGGCTCTTATACCGCCTGCACCCAAAGCGCGTTTACAAGTACTGGTTCAGCCGCCAGGGCGCCATTATGGCTCTCAAATTGGCCGGTATTGGTCTTGTAGCTTGTTTCATCTTGCTCGTTGGTGTGTTTGCCTACTTTCGTAAAGACCTGCCTGATATCAAGAACGACATTTCGGGTAAAAACCTCGGTGGTAGCATTGTTTACTACGACCGTACAGGTCAAACAGTCCTCTGGCAGGACTACAATGCTGTCAAGCGTATCCCCGTTAAAACTGACCAAATGTCTAAATACATGCGTCAAGCCACCGTGGCTATCGAAGATAAGGATTTCTATCACGAAGGTGCATTCAACGTTCGTGGTATTGTTCGTGCCGGTGTACATGACATTACGAATAGTGGTGGCCCGGTTCAGGGTGGCTCTACCATCACGCAGCAGCTGGTCAAACTTAACCAATCTTGGACGCAAGACCGCACCATTACCCGTAAGATCAAAGAGCTCATTCTGGCTGTTGACCTGGAGCGGGAATACTCCAAAGATGATATTTTAACTGGTTATCTTAACGTCGCTCCATATGGCAATGTGCAGTATGGTGTCGAGAGTGCCGCTAATGACTACTTCGGCATTCCAGCCAAGGACCTCAATTTGGCCCAGTCAGCTTTCTTGGCCGCTATTCCACAATCACCAGGCTTCTACTCACCGTACAACTCTCCGAAGTATAATCCTGCAACCTCCGAAGATAATTTTGGCGCCGAAGACGTTATGCATCGACAGAAGTACATTCTGGATCAAATGGTCAAGCAGGGCTATATTTCCAAAACAGAAGCCGACCAGGCTAAAACTGTTGATGTTCTTGCTCAAATTAGACCATTCCAGACTCATTATTCTGGCATAAAGGCACCGTACTTTGTGCTGGCGGCCAAGAACCAGCTCGAAAAGAAATATGGCGCCGAAACAGTTAAACGTGGCGGTTGGAAGATTACGACCACGCTTGATCTTGGCCTGCAAGGTATGGCCGAGGAGCTCGTTCAAAAGAACCTTGCCAACGTCAAGCGCTACGGCGGCGACCAGGAAGCAATGGTTGCAGAAGATGTCCAGACAGGACAGATCGTCACACTTGTTGGCGGGACAGATTTCAATGACCCAGCTCATGGCCAGGTCAACTATGCACAGCACGCACTCCCTCCAGGATCGAGCTTTAAGCCGTATGACTACGCAGCCATGATTAACGACACGACCAATACCGGAGCCGGATCTGTGCTCTACGACGCCCAAGGAGCACTCAAGGGCACAAGTTATAAGTGTACGAACAAGGCCAGTCCAAAAGTCGACAAACGCTCGATGGATGACGGTGGGCCGAACTGTCTATGGGACTACGACTTTTACTATCCGGGACCGCTCACGCTGCGATATGCACTTGGCGGCTCCCGTAACGTTCCCGCTATCAAGGCAATGCTGACAGTCGGCACCGACAAGGTTATCAAGACTGCCGAAAGCATGATGGACGGAGACGCTGGATACAAGTGTTACGGAGATGTTGACCAGAAGGACGAAATCCCTTGTTACGCTTCGTCAGGTATTGGTGACGGTGCCTATCTGCATCTTGATGAACACGTCAACGGCCTTTCGACCCTATCACGCCTGGGTAATGCCCTTCCGACAACCTATATTCTGAACATTACTGACTCCGGTAACAAGGACGTATATACTTGGACCCAACCAAAGGGCAAACAGGTTATCAAGCAAGACGCTGCTTATATTGTGAATGACATGCTGAGCGACCCCAATGCCAGCTATCTTTCGGGAGCGAACAAGTTCCAGCACTACAAGAACTGGAAGTTTGCTGTCAAAACCGGTACAACCAACGACAACTATGACGGTCTAATGACCAGTTACTCTACCAAGTATGCTGTTGTCAGCTGGGTAGGTAACCAGGAACGCAAGAAGCAAATGACCAGCGGTTCAATGGAGACTATGACCGCACCGCTCACCCGTGGATTCATGCAAGCTGCTCACGACCGACTCAACACAAAGCCCGAGAACTGGGCAGCACCTGCAGGCATCAAGACGCTTCCAGCTTACGTGGTCACCAAAAATCCAAGTAGCACAACCCGAGGTGCTGTTATCCCAAGTGCAAGTACCGACATCTTCCCGTCCTGGTACCAACAGAAGCAGGGTAGCTCAGCTCAGACAATTGACCGCGTCTCAGAAAAGGTTGCAACATCTTGTACTCCAGAGGCTGCCAAACAAGTTCGCGGTGGTGCGAATTCCAGCATCTTCTCGGCAGATATATTTGTCGACGGTGGCAATAGTAGTGCCGTGACTTCCACTGATGATATCCATAATTGTGATGACGCCAAGCCGACGGCAACCGTCACGTCACCATCCAATTGTGCGGTTGGCGCAGTCTGTACGATCACGATTACTGTTTCGCAGGGTACGCACGCCATTTCCAGCCAGAACTTCCCTGGTACGGTGAATCTATACGTGAATAACCAGAAGATCCAAACACAAAATGTGAGTGAGTCACCAAGCACCGTAACCTTCTCGTACACGCCGACTACCGCTGGACCTGCCACTATCAAGGCTGAGGTCATCGACAGCGTCTTGTACAGCTCCACAAACGAAGCAAGTATCAACTTTAGCTCGACGCCTGTTATCACCCAATCGGATAACGGCAACCGTCGCCGAACCGCCTTCATAGGTGGCCGCGAAGACTAAAGCATAGCTTCGCTTTAAGCGAATAACACCCTGTACAGTGTGCGGGGTGTTATTCTTTTCTCTGGTATTACCCCAGAGCTGCCTGGTACAAGTTTCCATCGCGGCTCCTGGCAGACTGGCAATGGTACATAGGCATCACAAACCCACGGATATAGGCCCGCCAGGACCTCCACCCTACCAAACGCCCCACCGGAGCGTAAAGCAAGGTGGGGCGGACTGTCGCAAGACAAGATATAAAACGGGGATTACATAATCTTTTGGTATGATGCAGCGCGGGTTGCTTGACGCTTTGGCTGTGCTGCTTTGTGGTGAACAGGAGCTTTAGGTGTCACAGGAGTCTTTTGCGCCGGCGCAGCTGAACTTACGGAGCTTGCAGTGGTTCGAGCGACAAGTCGCTCACGAATACCTGACTTTGCTGGTGACGGCTGCTGTGAGTGATGTGATTGCTTCTGTTGAGCCTGCTGCTGTGCTGGCTGCGCCTGAGTTGCATGGCGATTTTGCGCGGTGTGCTGTGTATTTTGGCGCCTGGGTTCTTCTTTGACCTGGCCAAATACCATCTTGCCCGCTACCGTTTGGTGCATACGTGTCACCACAACCTCGACAGGATGCTTGCCGGCATGGCGGGCACCGCCTTCGACAACGATCATCGTACCATCATCCAGGTAGCCTACACCCTGGTTTGCATTGCTGCCCTTTTGCACGATCTTGATAAACAAGGCTTCGCCGGGTAATGCTACGGGGCGCAAGCCCTGAGCAAGTTCATTGACGTTTAATACACCGACTGCCTCTATTGATGCAACTTTAGCAAGGTTGTAATCTGTCGTGTACAAAAATGCCTCGAGCTTTTTGGCAAGTTGGATAAGTTTATCGTCGGTCGCTGGAACTCCCTCGAATGTTGTACGGTCGATAACAACCTTCGCGCCAAAAGATGCATCTTGCAGCTCGTGTGCAATGTCTAGCCCAAACCGAGCACGCTCACGCTTGTGGCTGTCGTTGCCATCCGCCAATAGCTGTAGTTCGTTGATAATAAATTGGGGGATGACGAGTTCGTCGGCAACGAATCCCGTGCGAACGATCTCGACAACGCGGCCATCAATCAGCGCGCAGCTGTCCAAAATGATTCGACGACGTTTGCCCATGATGTTCATGATTCCGCCCTTGTTTTGGAGTACCAAAAATCCGGCGATGAACAATAATAAGACTATTTCTATAAAAGTTACCATGAAAAAATTATTATAAATCCTTTTCTAAAAATTGATTAAGTGCTGTACGGACATCCTTGACGGAATGAAGAAGAGAAGAAGGCTTATCGCTCTTTTGATATGGGCCGATTGCGGCATCAAAGCCCATCTTTTTTGCTTCAGCAAGACGCTTTTCGATATACGGTACATGGCGGACTTCGCCACTCAAACCGACCTCACCAAATACTACCGCATTTGACTTTAATTGCAAACCCTTTGCTGCCGAACCAATTGCCAGACAAACCGCGAGGTCGGCTGCGGGCTCCGTAATCTTCATGCCACCAACGATGTTTATATAGATATCTTGCTCGCCAAGTTTTAGCTTTGTCCGTCGCTCCAGCATTGCCACTAACAAGTTAACACGATTGAGATCGATGCCACTTGCGGCACGCTTTGGATAGCCGTAGCTCGTCTTGTTTACGAGAGCCTGGACTTCCACTAACAGCGGTCGCGTGCCCTCCAGGGTCGCTAAGACAACCGACCCGTCACTAATTTGGCGCTCAGCCAACAGCGCAGCCGACGGGTTGAGTACCGGACGAAGCCCTTCGCCCACCATTTCAAAGATTCCTGCCTCACTCGTAGGGCCAAAACGATTCTTGATAGCTCGTAGCATCTTGAACCCGCCATAACGGTCACCCTCTAATTGCAATACGACGTCAACAACATGTTCGAGTACCTTAGGGCCAGCGATCGAGCCCTCCTTGGTAACATGACCGACCAGCACAACTGCTGTTCCGCTCTGCTTAGCGGCGTTAAGGATTAGGTGAGTGCTGTTAGTGATCTGCGAAACACTTCCGGCTGCCGAAGCCACCCCATCAACAGTTATTGTTTGCACCGAATCAACAATGACTAATTCATATTTTTTAGTAGCCACCGTCGCTGCGATGTCATCAGCGCTAGTCGTCGTTGCGAGCTGTAATTCCACGGCTTGGACGCCAAGACGCTGAGCACGAAGGCCAATCTGATGGCCGGACTCTTCTCCGCTCACATACAGTACCTTGTGCTCACGGCCGATTGCATCAGCCAATTGCATCAGGAGTGTACTCTTGCCGATACCAGGCTGCCCGGCGATCAGCGTAACACTGCCGGCAACAATGCCACCGCCGAGCACCGTATCAACGTCAACGATGCCAGACTCAAGTCGCGGCTGGTCCTTAGATACAAGAACATCTACCGAAGCAGACGTAAGCTCACGACCTTGGCTAGCGGTACCGCCGAGCACACCAGTCGTAATGATTGCCTCTTCTTCGAGAGTGTTCCATGCCTCACAGGACGGGCATTTACCCGCCCAGGTGAGGGACACCTCTCCACATGCCGTACAAACGTATCTGCTACTTGGTTTCTTAGCCATATCTTACTAGTATATCATTCACCGGTGACGGACTGTAGCTGTTTGCTCGAAAGCTCTTGCTGTAGCTGCTGTTCTTGTTCGGCAATTGCATTACGTTTCTCGACCAAAGCGTTGTAGGCACTAATTTTTTGCTTGAGTATCTGTATTCGGCCGTTATACGTGTCTATCAGTGCATTATAGGGCGCTACCATCTGGTTGTATGCAGTCGTGTTCTGCGACTGGCGATAGGCATCCATCTGTGTTTTTTGCACGTCCAATTGGCCCAGCTGTGCCTGGAGTGACACCTGGAGTGCTTCAATACTCTTCTTTTGATCAGCCAATTGCTGATCGTACGACTCAACTTGCTTTTGACGCTCCGTAAATGCTGCCTGATAGTGATCGTACAGCGAAACAACTGCGCTGCGCCGCGTAAAGTAGCGTGTATAGTAGCGCTCCAGTTCGTCTGGCAGATCTTTGACCTCAGTGCCAAAAAGCGAATGCATTTCGTTAATAACGGCATCTGGTTCAGACTTTTGATAGCCCGCTACCTGGTCTTTTACCGCCTGATCCTGCAACCCATGGTCATAGAAGTCCTGCAACAATCTGTCGATGTACTTGCGCTCCGATGCGCTTAGGCGGTCATAGGCCTGGTGGAGCATTTCGTGAGCAGCCGTTACCTCTTGGACGCCTTGCAATTCAGCACTATCGACTTTAAAGATATAGATGCCCTGGCGATTACCATGATAGCAGCCCAGCACGAGCGTCTGCTCAGTCTTATTAGTACAGCTCTTGTTGAATGCCTCTCTGTCTTCGATGGCCGGCTTATTAACGTAGAACAGGCGCTTTGCCTGGTCATTCATAGTTGTAGCATCGGCTAGCGTGATAATCTCGGATGACGGCGCATAATTTTGCAGCACAAGCCAGTCTATGACCCGCTCACGCTGGATTGCAGCAATGATCAGTATAACAAGCGTGATGCCCAGCCATAGAACAGATGACAGGCGACGAAACGTTCTCATGAACCTAGTGTATCATTCTTACGACTATTCGGCAGTGCGTGCGTCGTACACGAGCTTACCATTCTTGGCGCTAACTTTTAGGATCGTGCCCTTAGGCAAGCGCTCCTCGAGCATTCCAGTAGCAAGGTAGTCTTCTAGTGTCTCTTGGATCAAACGGCGCAGTGGGCGAACGCCATTCTTGGCATCGTAGCCATTATCCAGCAGATATTGTTTGGCTGCCGCAGTAAGCTGCACGCCAATTCCTTGCTTTTGCAGGCGAGCGCGTAAATCATCAATTTGTAGATCAACAATGTGGTAGATGTCTTTTTTGGTCAAAGCCCGGAATACAATAGTCTTGTCGATACGGTTCAAAAGCTCTGGCCGCATCTGTTTCTTGAGTGTGTCCATAACTTTATCCCGGTTCATTTCATGGAGCGCATCCAAGTTGTCTAAATCAGCAGGTCGAACCGCTGAAAAGCCGAAGGATGCTTCTTTTTGGAGCTTATCGGCGCCAATGTTGCTCGTCATGATCACAATAGTGTTGGTAAAGTCTATCTTGCGACCCTTAGCATCCGTCAAAATACCATCTTCGAGGATCTGGAGCAGCATATTAAAGACGTCAGGGTGGGCTTTTTCGATCTCATCAAAAAGAACCAAGCTATATGGCTGCCGACGTATTTTGTCGGTCAGCTGACCACCCTCGTCGTAACCGACGTAACCCGCAGGGGCACCTACCAGGCGTGAAACATTATGATGTTCACCGAACTCACTCATATCTATCTTAATCAGGGCATCGGCAGAACCAAAGAATTCTCGCGCTAGCACGCGTGCTAGCTCAGTTTTACCAACACCCGTTGGACCAAGAAAGATAAACGAACCGATTGGCCGATTGGCGCTGCTAATACCAGAGCGGTTACGGCGAATAGCACGAGCCACAGCCTGTACAGCTTCGTCTTGGCCAATGATGTACTTGCCGAGTTTCTTTTCAAGGTTCAAAAGATATTTCGCTTCGGCGCGAATCACCTTTTTGACCGGGATACCCGTCATTCGGGCAACAACGTCGGCAACATCTTCGTCGGTAACACGTATGCGCTTGGCGCTCTTATCTGTCGTCTGCAGTTTTTTGAGCTCTTCGGTAATTTGGCTAACTCGCTGCTTCGACTTAGCAGCCCGTTCGTAGTCTTCGGCGTCAACGGCATCATCGATCCGTGCGTCAACCAGCTTCAGTTCTTTCTGCAGCTTACGAACTTCAGGAGAGGTTTTGCCCTTGTCGACGCGCAAATGAGCGGCAGTTTCATCCAGCAGGTCAATCGCCTTGTCAGGCATGAAACGATCATTAATATATCGCTTGGCGAGGCGCACGATGTCACTCAGTACTTCGTCTGCGACTTCAACGCCATGGAATTCTTCATAATGCTTGCGAAGACCCTTTAGGATCGCTAACGTTTCGGGCACCGTCGTTTCGGGCACTTGTATAGGCTGGAAACGGCGCTCCAGAGCGGCATCTTTTTCAATGTGCTTGGTATACTCAGCGGTGGTTGTCGCGCCAATCACTTGGATGCGACCGCGCGCTAAGGCTGGCTTGAGAATATTGCCGGCATCCATTGCACCCTCGGCGGCACCAGCACCAACAATCAGATGCAGTTCGTCGATAAAAACAATTGCCTTACGGTCTTCCTCGAGTTCACTCATGACTTTTTTGAGGCGTTCTTCGAACTCACCGCGGTATTTTGTACCAGCAATCATACCTGCCAAATCGAGCATAATAATTCGCTTGTCCAACAAGCTGTCGGGCACGTCCTCGGCAATAATGCGCTGGGCGAGGCCTTCGACGATCGCTGTCTTACCAACGCCTGGTTCACCAATAAGAACAGGATTGTTCTTGGTGCGGCGATTTAAAATCGTTACAACCCGTCGAATTTGCGCCTCGCGGCCAACAACTGGGTCAAGCTTACCTTTGCGTGCAAGGGCGGTCAGGTCAGTACCGAAGAAGTCGAGAGCTGTTTTGCGGCTTGCCTTGCGGCCAGAACGACGTGGAGCATCACTTACTGGAGCGCCGTCATCATCATACTGCTGGCGGTTCAGGAATTGCTCAAGTTCGTTCATGAGCGAATCAACATCGATGCTCATATCGCGGAGGAGTACTGTTGCCCGGGCATTCTTCTGGCTAAGGATACTATATAAGATGTGCTCTGTGCCGCAGAACTCTTGATTGAAATCCTGCGCCGTATCATAGGCCATCTTAAGGGTCAGCTTAGCGGTTTCGCTCAAGCCCTTAGCACCGACGTTCATGACGACCGTCTTGGGCGTAAGGTTGAGGGCCAAGCGCGCTCGGTCAAGGGTTAGGCCGGCTCCTTCCAGAATCTTAGCTCCCATACTGGTATCTTGCGCCAGTACACCGAGCAAAAGGTGCTCTGTACCCACGTATGCACTCCCAAAACTACGAGCAATGGCATCTGCATGCTTCAAGCTATGCAGTGCGTTATTTGTCAGGTGGTTCAGGAATTCTTGAAAGTCTGCTGAATCTGGTATCATGAGTTGTATCACCCTTCCCGCCGAGTGGCGAAGTATTATATTGCGAGTATGGTGTGCGTCAGCGCGAGGCGGCGATAGTCTTTAAAGGATGCCGTAGGGGCCTTCTGTCACTCCCCACATCATACGTAATTAGCACTCTTACGTCAAGAGTGCTAATTACAATTTTATTACGAAGATCTTCAGGGGTCACAGACCTCTAGTCGTGGCTACTCGCCGTGTTCTTCGATTGCTTCGAGCAAGCTGTTCTCGAGCTCAGTCTTCTTCTTGAGCTTTGGAGCACCAATCTTGGTCACTTCCTCTTTGGCAATCGAGACAGGTGCGGCAACCTTTTCAGCCTCAATATCAAGTTCATAGCCAGTCAGCTTACTCGCCAAACGAACGTTCTGGCCGCTCTTACCAATGGCAATGCTCAATTGGTCTTCTGGGACGATACGACAGCTTTCTTGGAGTCAGTGACAAGTTTTACCCCGGCAACCTTTGTCGGGCTCAACGCATTCGTAATATAGCCAGCAATGTCGTCGTTCCATACAATGATGTCGATCTTTTCTTGCTCACCAATTTCGCTCATAACAGCGTTGACACGGGTTCCGTGACCACCAACGAATGTGCCAACAGGATCGACACCAGGGACTGTGCTAGTAACAGCAAGCTTGGTGCGAACACCGGCTTCACGGGCAATGCTCTTGATCTCAACTGCGCCGCTTTCCATTTCGGGTACTTCAGCACGGAAAAGCCATTCAATAAACTGCGTGCTGCCACGGGATACGATCAACTGTGGACCACGCATACCGCGCTCAACATCTTTCAGATAAACCTTCAGGCGTTGGCCAGGGTAGTAACGCTCTCCTTGGATCTGCTCAGAGCGAGGCATGATTCCTTGGGCTTTGCCAAGATCAACTCGGACAATATTACCTTCGACGCGTGATACGAGAGCATTGATAACAGTACCAATTTTGTCTTCGTATTCAGCCATGATAATCTCGCGCTCTGCTTCACGCAAACGCTGCAAGATAACTTGCTTTGCGGTCTGAGCGGCAACGCGGCCAAAGTTCTTTACTTCTTCGTGCATTTCGATCGTGTCGCCAACCTGAGCATCCTTCTTGATGAGCTGGGCTTGTGTCAGGCTCATTTCGTATGCAGGCTCTTCGACTTCGTCGACAACTTCCTTGGCAACATAAGCGTCGACATCACCTGTATTCAGGTTCATAGTTACGCGAACTTCTTGTTCACGTTCGCCATAGTCGCGGCGATATGCAGCGGCCAAAGCCTGCTCAACAACTTCTTGTACAGTCTCTTCGGGGAGGTTCTTTTCTTCGGCAATAGCGCGGAGGGCTAGAGCTAATTGTTTTACATCTAAGTCCATAGTATGCGCATCCTTTCTGGTTGCTTTATATGAAAAAAGTCGACCGCAGCGGCCGACCAATCACTTTTAGTTTACCTGAATGGTGCTCTTTTTGCAAGACCATAGGTGTGCCGCGCCGTATTCGTCCAGCTATTCTACAGACCCATCTGGCTTTTCGGCAACTTCCCCCAAAGCAGTTCGGCCGAGCACTTTGGGTGTGCCATCCCGCATCTGGCCACTAAATTCGATTGCTGCGTACTCTTGAGGTCCACACCGTAAAAGATACCGCAGTTTTGCATGTGTCGCCTCCGCGGCAGTATGGTTGCCGACCCGCCTGTGGCGCAGTCTTCGGACACCGGGTGTTACCCGGGCGTCTTTCTTGAACTGCCCAAACACTTCCCGCCAGTGCTTGCCGCCCTCCACTGACCAATAGTACATATAGGTTGAGTCCCTCTGCGTAACAACACTCTCGGCAATCACATAAGCGCCTACCACTGCCTCTGCCTCTTTGACGGGCAGAATAAGTGCCAGATAATCGGATATCACGTCCTGCCCGTCAGCAGCCTTCGCCTTGCGCCGCCCGCTAAATATTCCTCGAGCAATGCGTGCGTCTGGACCCCATGCCTCTTTTATATCAGAGAGCATTTTGAGCCGCGAAAGATCAACCTCAGGCGTAGACTTACCGCTACTACGGCGGCGCTTTATTTCTGCAACAATCTCCACGGCAACTTCACGAATGCCTTCACGCGTGCCCTTATTCTCTGGTAGCAATTCGACATCTAAAAAATCATCGACATGGCCGTTAATAACTTCAGCAATATTAACTGGCGCTTCCACGGCCGCAGACACTTCAGGGATAGCGACAGGCTCCATGGCGGGTGATTTGCCATCTGGGCGTACTTCGTCGCCTCGGTCAAAAACAGCCAAAACTTCTGGGCGACACGCGACAGCAAGTGCTTCACGGTAAGTATCACGCATCCCGGCGAGCTTCGGATATTTTACCTTCAGGTAGTCCTTTGCTCGATTCTGGGCTATAACCAATGCCGAGCTAATCATAACGTGGCTGACTGCTGTGGTGAACTTTTTGCTGCCAAGCTGGCGGGCTATCACCGCCAAATCTGGGACATCACCCTCCTCCTTGCTGAGAGCATCATAGACAGCGTGGACACGGGCGTCACCACTACTGAGTGCCTCGCGCCCCGCCATTCTGAGTTCTCTAAAATCACGCTCAACACGAGCAATATTATTTTTATCGCCAGACATAACCGCACTTGTCAAGAGATGTTGGGTGGCAGCCGTCATCGATATTGCCGCCGCCAACCAGTGCAACGTGCGTCCTTCGGGCGTTTCGGCATCCTTTGGATGTAATGCCTCATGAATCGTCGCGTCCACAATTGTCCGCTGAATTTCGCAAAGCCGCGCATAGTCAATCTTGTTGAACACCCGGCCTATCTCGGTAGCCGATTGCCCCATTACCTGTCCTGCCAAGAATGAGCCATGTGCCACCAGATGAGCGGCCTCTGCAACATAGTATGCCCCTTGCAGGTGGCCAAAACTTTCCCGCACGCTTTTCCGTGTCGGGGCTATGCCAGCATCGGCGCTCATAGCCTCAAAAGCATAAGCCAACGAAAGGTGCATTGGGCTATTCCCACCGTGCTCCTCGTTGCGCCCATTATGCACATCGACCCCCCGCATCAGCTCGACAGAAAGGTCCGGGCCCAATGCTTCATACATAAAGCTGGCCTGCGCTTCGGCATTGCAGTAAAACTGATACTGCCCCTCTCGCCATCCGGGAACATGCGGTGCGCTGCGCAACGGCTCACCTCCTGGTTCTGTGGGGGAACCGAGGATAGGGCCAGATCCGGGTCGTCGCTCAGGATACAGGTTCATTGGGCGGTGGGCTGATATAACATACTGTTGCTACGATGACAGCCTCGAGACAATCAGTCAATAATACGAACAAAAATATCTCGCCATATATATCCTTAATGCTAAACTATGGATATGAGTAAAAATGTACGCCGCCTCTTTACAAGCTTCCAACCCGAAAATTACTGCCTTACCATCGACCCTGATCGTAGTAGCATGGCACTTACCGGTACTGTCGTCGTTACCGGCCGCAAGGCTGGACGACCCAGTCAGAGACTTACCTTCCACCAGAGTGGCCTCAAAATAACGAGCGCCATCATCACACGTAATGACAAGAGAGGCGCCCGTGAAATTACTGTTTCACGGATCAATCACCAGAATACGCTCGAGGAAGTGCGCCTGCATACTGACGAGCAGCTGCACGCCGGAAGTTATGTTATCACCATGCAATTTGAAGCATCCATAACCCGGCCTATGAATGGCGTTTACCCCTGTTTCTTTACGCATAATGATACCGAGAAAAAAATCATCGCCACTCAGTTTGAGAGCCATTTTGCCCGACAAGCTTTTCCCTGTATCGATGAGCCCGAAGCCAAAGCAACATTCGATCTGACGCTGTTATCCCCCCTCAGCGAGACAGTCCTTGGAAATACCCCTATCAAGGCACAAGCTCAGAAGGATGGCAAGCTCGAGACAACCTTTGAAACCACTCCTATTATGTCGACATATCTGCTGGCCTTTATGTACGGTGAACTCGAGTTCAAAGAAGCCACCACAAAGAATGGCACGACGATCCGGACCTATGCCACCCCGGACAACGTACAATACACTGGCTTCGCGCTCAATGTTGCCGTCCAATGCCTGGAATACTTTGAGGAATTCTTTGATATTCCCTTCCCGCTGCCAAAGTGTGACTTTGTAGCACTGCCTGACTTTGCCTCTGGCGCTATGGAGAACTGGGGACTCATCACTTTCCGTGAGCACGTCATGCTGGTTGACCCTAAAAATACCAGCCTGTCGATCAAACAATACGTTGCCGAAGTCGTCTGCCATGAACTCACGCATCAGTGGTTCGGCAATCTTGTCACTATGCGCTGGTGGACTGATCTGTGGCTCAACGAAGGCTTTGCCAATGTCATGGCCTACCGCGCCGTGGATCATCTTTTCCCCGAATGGCAGATGATGATGCAATATATCACCAGCGAGCAGCAAATTGCGCTCAAACTTGATGCGCTCGAAAATACTCATCCAATTGAGGTAGCCGTCAAACATCCTGATGAAATCCACACCATCTTTGACACAATCAGCTACAGCAAGGGCGGCAGCAGCATCCTGATGCTCTCTCAGTACTTGGGTGAAGAGGCTTTTCGTGACGGTCTACGCTACTACCTCAAAAAACACGCCTATAGCAACACTGATACTGTCGATCTATGGGAAGCACTCGAAAAAGTTTCGCACAAACCAGTCAAGAGCATCATGGCAGCTTGGACCAGTCAGCCTGGCTTCCCGGTCGTTCGTGCCAAGATCACCGGTAATGATGTCCATCTAGAACAAGAACAATTCTTTGTGAACCCAACTGTTCGACAGCAAAATACTGAGCAGCGTATCTGGCCAGTCGCCTTGAGGGGTGGCAGCGAGGTGCCTGATATTTTTGAAAAGCATGAGCTAAGCTTCACGATGGACGATACTTCAGACCTCAAACTCAACCAAGGCCAGACCAGTTACTGTCGTGTTGCATACGATCCAGACCACACCAAACAACTCGCCCTACGCATCGCCCAAGGCGAGTTGGCGCCACTTGAGCGCCTCGGAATTCTGAGCGACGCCTTTGAAGCCGCCAAGGCTGGCTATCAAGATACTGTCAGCGCACTGACACTGCTAGAAGCATTCAAGCACGAAGATCATGATACAGTCTGGAGTGTTATTGCCGCCAACGTTGGCGCACTACGCGCAACTATGAACGATGAAACACTGCGGGAAGCTATGAAGCCTTTTGGGCGCAAACTTGCTGCCGAACAGCTTGCGCGCTTGGGTATGCAAGCCAAGGAAAGCGACTCACACTTTGATAAGCTTTTGCGACCAACTATCCTTGGCCTGGCTGCCGTCAGCGAAGAAAAAGCCGTCGTCGACGACCTGCTGCACCGCTTTGCGACCATGGAAAAACCTGAAGATATAGATCCTGACCTTCGTGGTCTTGTCTTTAGTACTGCTGCCCGCCATGGTGACGCGCAAACTTTTGATAAGCTTTGTGCCATTCACAATGCCAGTACATCAGCAGAGGAGCGGGTCACACTCGCGGCAGCGATGAGCAGCTTCAAACAGCCAGAGCTCATTACTCGAGCTCTTAATATGATTGATAGTGACGATGTTCGTCTGCAGGATGCAATGTACTGGATTGCCTACAGCTTCATGAACCGACATGCCAAAGACGCCGCCTGGGAGTGGGTCACCTCGCACTGGAAATGGCTCAAGGATAATTTGGGCACAGACCTCTCGTTCTCACGTATGCCCCTCTTTGCAGCCCGCGTTAGCAGCGATACTGCTTTCCTCGAAGCCTATAAAGCCTTCTTCGAAAGCGTTATGGAGCCCACCATTGAACGAACCTTCAAGCAAGGCATCGAGACAATCGAGTGGCAGTCAGCCTGGCGTAGTCGCGACCTTGATGCCGTCAAAGCATACTTCGCACAAGCAAAGTAGGATAGTGGGCCAACTAAGCCATATAACCAATATCTTTTACGACATTGGTTATATGGAATTGGGCGCCTGATACCTCGATGGCACACAGCTGAAAATCACCCTTCCAACTATGGCAGTGAACCCAACTCGTGGCTGCAAACTGCATCTGTCGCAGTTTGGCTGGAGTAATATGCTCCACACCTGTTCCGTATTGGGACGATCGCCGATACTTGACTTCACAAAAGTAGATCGTTGTCTGTCGATGGGCAACGATGTCGATCTCGCATTGCCGTGTGCGCCAATTCTGGGCGAGAATGCTGCAACCTTTGCGGCGCAGAAATGCCGCAGCTACCGACTCAGCGCGGCGGCCCGCATCAAAGCTGCTCACTTTGTATTGCCGCTTCGGTTATTGTTCTGAGGCGGATCGGCGCAAAACACTGCCTATGCAGATCGCAGATGCCGTGTGCTTCTATGGCTGCACGATGAAAAGCAGTGCCATAGCCAACATGCCGTTCGAAGCCATATGGGGGGAATCGGGCTGCAGCCTCGCTAGCCATCCAACGATCTCGGGCCACTTTAGCAACGATACTCGCCGCGCTCACTGCAGGTACTTTGTCGTCGGCTTTAATTATGGCTTTGCTATTGGAAAGGTGGGCTAAGAAATTGTAGTTACCATCGACAATTATCTCGTCATAGGCAGCAACTACTTCTGCCACCGCACGCTCCATAGCAAGACGCACCGCCTTGGTGAGCCCTAGCGCATCAACTTCTGTCGATGTTACCCAGCCAATACCGACAGCCAGGGCACGGTGTCTAATCTTCGTATCAAATGCTTCGCGCTGCGCCTTGGTCAGTTTCTTGGAGTCCTTGAGCCCTCTGATGGGCTTCGCCAAAACTACTGCACCGGCCACTAATGGGCCTGCCCAGCAACCACGACCAACTTCGTCAACTCCAACAATCATGCTTTCAAGGCTAGCACATCTTGCCTAAAGCGCCTACAATATTATATGTTTGCGCCGCTAAGTCTGTGTTCTATAGAAATCAATAAAGTAATTATTTTATTTGAGTGGTTTATGGATATTAGAAGTTTCTCCGCAGAGCTGCACCCCAGCACAATAATATATAGTGATCCCGACCGCCGTATATTGGCGGCACTCCAAATTGGGCTTGAGGATGCAACTATCCTCGTAGGCTCAACCCTCCCCAACACAGAGCCTTTCAAAATTAGCCTACCCCGAATTCACCTTAAAGCGATACGCGAAGATGTTAATATTTCATCGATGCCAGCCTATCAATATCCTGTTACGCAGCGCGGCGCGCTCCGCAAAGTTCTGGTGGATGCAGAGGCAAACAAACTCATCGATGGCCAAAATGACGCGTATACCTATCAAAGTGGGACCACTTTCCCGGGTAGCATTGACGAGGCCATCGTTAGCCATTATGAGGCTGCGGCCGAACGGGAAACGACAACCATAATGTTTGCGGTCAGTACAAAACGAACGCTCGCTCGCTTAGGTAAAGCTATTCTGTATCCGCTCACGCCAGCCGACTTTACGGGTTACTCGTAAGAGAAGTAGCGTCTTCATAAAAATAGCCCCTCACAATCGGGGGCTATTTTACATAGGAAGCAACAGAGGTTTACTTTTTATCAGCTGGAGCGTCAGCAGGTGCTTCGACAACAACCTCAGGCTTTTCATCCTGAATATCATTGACTGCGTTTGCGTCAAACTTAACGCCAGTCAAACGTGCAGACTTACCAGTGCGTGTGCGCATGTAGGTAAGGTAGTTGCGACGGACTTTGCTGCGCTTGGTAACTTCTACCTTCTCAACAAGGGGGCTGTGAAGCAGGAAGCTCTTTTCAACACCGATACCGCTTGCGATACGGCGAACAGTAATGCGGCTTGTGTGGCTGCCCTTGCGGTCAGTGCGGATAACAAGACCTTGGAAGATCTGGATGCGCTCTTTAGCGCCTTCTTTAATCTTCTGGTGAACCTTAACAGTGTCACCACTTTTAACGTCGACAACAGCCGGCTTCTTAAACTTAGCTTCAATTTTTTGAATAACAGATTGCATAACCTGACCTACTTTACACTAATATTTGCTTTACGACAAGTATATCACATCTGTTCGAGCGGTTCAATACACCTTGGCGGCTTAAGCATGGGCACGGGTTACAAGACGGCGAGCCCTACTCTTCTGCTGAGCTGAAGCAAAGCTCTTCTTATACTGCTCCACTTCTCCCTGCGTGCGTAAGAACGTATGTCTGTCTAGTAGCGTCGCCCCATCCTGCAAGAAGCCCGTCACGGTCAAAATGCCTTTGTACGCCTTTGCGGCACCAGATGAATCCTTATGTGACTCTATAACGACGGGATCTGAAAACTCCCTTGGGGCCGCAATATGAAGCCCAACTCGGCCTAAGTTACTGGCGGTGACCGCACTATAAACTGGACTTGGCCGCTCAAAAACTGGCAAACCAGGCAATAGTACTTGGCCACGAGCCGAGAGCGCAGCAACTATATGCTTTCCGCGAGGATGGGAGGCAAGCATGGCAGTACCATTGACGAGTACGTCACGATACGTCGTATAAGTCGCCTGATGATTAAATGAGGTCGCCACCGTATCGGCACCGTACGGACGTGCCCAGTCGATTGGCCTACTCAGTAGATCAACGAGCGACTCATCCATCCGTACCTGGGTATCGGGAGCAAACACATAGTCGATGAACGCCTCTGAAGCGATAATTCCTCCAATGTGCCCATTGACGTGGCCCGCAACAAGATCGGCGTTTAATTGACGGGCTCGTTGTTCGGAAATGTTCGGGAAGCCGTAGTGTTTTGGCCGGGTCGTCATAGTGCTACCGTACCACTTCTACGTAATACGCACCAGCCTAGAAATGGCATCGTTAGCAGTAAACAGATCATGTACAATAGATACCATGGATTACGCAAAACTTTCGCTCGAAAAACACAAAGAACTTGGCGGCAAAATCTCCCTGCAGCTCAAAGATACACTGGATAGTAAAGAAAAAATGAGCATCTATTACACACCTGGCGTTGGGGCGGTCAGCTCATATGTTGCCGAGCACCCAGAAGAAGCGCGCGAATATACCTGGATCAATAATACTGTCGCCGTCGTCAGTGATGGCTCCGCCGTACTCGGCCTAGGGGACATCGGTCCCTACGGCGCCCTGCCAGTCATGGAGGGCAAAGCGATGCTCTTCAAGCACTTCGCTAACATTGATGCCATACCTATTGTCCTGGACGTACACACAGCAGACGACATCGTCGCAGCCGTCAAAGCCATTGCGCCAAGCTTCGGCGGAATTAACCTCGAAGATATTGCCGCGCCTATCTGTTTTGAAGTGGAGGAACGGCTCAAGGCCGAGCTAGCTATACCTGTCATGCACGATGATCAGCACGGCACGGCCGTTGTGACTCTCGCTGGCCTCATAAATGCCTGCAAAGTAACTGGTCGCCAGTTAGAAGATTGCAAGATCGTACTTGTTGGAGCTGGCGCCGCAGGTGTTGCTATCGCCAAGTTGGTTCATCTGTATAGCGGCACTGATATCGTAGCCGTTGATAGCAAGGGCATTATCAGCGGTGATCGAACAGATCTTAACCCTGAAAAGCAGAAATTATTGTCGTTCAGCAAACATGCACACAGCGGGTCACTGGTAGATGCCGTCAAGGATGCCGATATTTTCATTGGCGTATCGCAGCCTGGGCTTCTGACAGCAGATATGATCAAAACTATGGCAACCAACCCAATCGTATTTGCGATGGCTAATCCGACACCAGAGATCATGCCCGACATCGCGAAGCAAGCGGGTGTCGCTGTTATGGCCACAGGTCGTAGTGATTTCCCTAATCAGGTTAATAACTCCCTCGCTTTTCCCGGTATCTTCCGTGGGGCCCTCGATAATGGCGTCGGTAGCATTACTGATGCCCATAAAATCGCTGCTGCCGAGGTAATCGCCAACCTTGTGCCTAATCCCACTGCTAACGAAATTATCCCAGGACCATTTACCCCTGGCCTCTCCCAAGCAGTCGCCGCGGTCATCCGCTAAATACCGTACAATCTGTGTATTGTTAAATAATACGTTTAGTGGTATAGTATTGTTTTTATTGCTACATAACATAGGGAGTTAACCAAATGCCTGAGGCAAGTACTGGCACAAAAGAACCGTGGTATGACAATACTCGTAAGCGTACTGGCTGTTGCCTAGGTGCGCTCATCATTGGAGGCTCGGTCTTCGTTGGTGGCAGTTATGCATTGGTTAATATGCTGAACAGCCCGTCAGCTAGCAGCACCGAATATGACGACTCCGCTCGCTATGCGAGTCAATCGCCGACTCCTGAAATTACCGAAACTCCAACAGAAGAGGAAGTAGCACCAGAAGCGACTGAGCCAAGCGCCGAAGAGACAACCCCCACCCCAGAGGAAACTGACACCCCAACAGAAGAGCCAACCGAAGAAGCTCCTGCCGACGACACAACAGGTGGGTCAAAGGACAGCGACGGCAGCACTCAAGATAAGGGTGATAAATACAAAACCTGCCCTTGGACTCCTGAGAATCCTCAGAAAACCGACAGTAACGGCAAGGTTGAAGTCTGGTCTTCATGTGGCAGTCCTGGCCTCCTGGCCTACTCATTCCCTGCAAATAGCCCTATCAAAATTGCCGATGGCACCAAGGTAACTCCTGTTTGCCGATGGAATGATGGCGGTGAATACGTTGGTGTGAATAGCGATAATGGCAACACGCTTATTCTTAGCCCCGACTTAGGGTTCTTGACTCTGGCCAAGACGTGCCAAAAGCCACGATAATACTATTGATCGACGCTAAAAGAGGCTGCCTAGGCAGCCTCTTTTAGATTTGGGACAGGAACGTCTATCCAACAACACGGTATACTTCTTCGATCGAGGTGATACCCTGGAATGCTTTCAGCACACCATCCTGCAACATTGTCAGCATGCCGTCTTCCACAGCTTTGGCCTGGAGAACGTCGGTTGTCACCTTGTCGGGTGCGAGTCGTAAAATTTGCTGGATGCCAGGCGTCATCATCATTTGTTCGCGCAGGGGGATCTGACCAGTATATCCAAAAGGACGTTCCGGTGAAGAGCCGGGCTTATAAAGTGTTATTTCATCGATATTGGGTCGTTCGACGCCAGGAGGCAACGAATCGATAACCGCACGGAGCTGTATCTTGAGCCCATCATCCGGCTTGTATGCCTGCTTGGTTTCATCATCCAGGCGACGGACGAGACGCTGGGCCATAATCAGGTGAATAGCAGAGGCAAAGAGCGGGTTGACTCCAATAAAGTCCAGCATTCGAGTGAGCGCTGCGGCTGCACTTCCGGCGTGGAAAGTACTCATAACCAAGTGACCAGTCAGAGCTGCCTGAAGAGAAGTCTTGGCAGTGTCCTTGTCACGAATCTCGCCGACCATAATAACATCGGGGTCCAATCGCAGCACGGCGCGAAGCTTATCGGCAAAGCCCGCTGAATCAACGGCACCATGGACTGGAATCTGGACAACACCCGGCATGAAGTACTCAATCGGATCTTCAAGCGTAATAATCTTTCTTTCGTCGCTATTTAGGGTATTGAGTAGCGAATACATGGTGGTTGTCTTACCAGAACCGGTTGGGCCAACGACCAAGACCATGCCTGTTGGGTGGCGGATAATGTCGTCAACAACATCACGTTCACGGGCAGAAAGCCCGAGATTATCAATCTTGAGCAGCTCCATCTTCATAGTGAACAGACGCATAACTACATCCTGTCCATAGCCGGTTGGCACGGTCTCGACACGAAGGTTTACTGTCACTTCCTCGCCTGTTGCGAGACGATACTTACTGTTGATGTGTCCGGCTTGAGCATCGTCAACACCAGTTGAGACATTAGCTGCTACAGCGATTGACGAAAGCAGCGTATGATATTTCTCATTCGTCAGATTTGCAATAGGATGCAATACCCCATCGACACGGAAACGAATACGGACATTGTTTTCTTGTGTTTCCAGGTGAATGTCAGATGCTTTGAGGCGATAGGCTTGTTGCACAAGGTAGGCCAAGATATCGTCTGCGCGGACCTGCTCCAGAGTTGCCGTAACTGACTCGCGCAAGCTCTTGCCGGCATCGCCTGCAGTACTATCAGCAAAGGAAATATCCTGATAGACAACTTGCTTTGGCGGGTCATATAAACGCATGTACTCGCGATAACCTGCATCAGAGATAATGGCAAAGGACACGCGGCGGTCGCCAAACCGCTGCTCTAGTTCGCGCAGTGTTTGTTGCGAGGTTGTGGTTGTGATGCCGAATAGGATAGTACTCTTATCAGCGTGCAGCGGCACGACACGATTCTGGTACATTTCATTGACTGCGAGAGCGTCTTTGTAGAGAGGCTTTTCAGGAACGCGCGTGTCAGCATAACTTAAGCCAAGAATACTGGCTCGTCGCTGGCTGGCGACTTCTTCATCATAGCGTGCGTCTTGACTCATATCAGCTTCAGTATAGCATGAGCACCATGCTTTTGCATGGTAATAACTGCTACATCTGTCTTAAGATAACAGGTATAGATTTCGTTTTATGGCCTTTCAGCGCTAAACTGTCAAGCATAGATGCGTGATATTATTTTGATTGCCCATAATTTGCGAAGCTGCCACAACATTGGCTCGCTGCTCAGAACAGCCGAAGGGCTGGGAGCTGCCAAGGTCATCCTGACCGGATATAGCCCCTATCCGCTCTCCGCCCACGATACCCGGCTTCCTCATTTGGCGGCTAAGATCGATAAACAGATCCACAAAACAGCCCTCGATGCCGAGCACCAAGTAGCATGGGAGCACCACGAGGATATCACGGCAGTTATTCATGATCTTCGACAGTTTGGCTATACTATTGCGGCTGTAGAACAAGCTCCCGGCTCAATTGTCTTGCCCGACTTTGCGCCCAGTGACAAAATTGCCTTGCTTGTGGGACGTGAGGTCGAAGGTGTTGAACCAGAGGTGCTCGCTCTGTGCGATCAGGCCTTGGAAATCCCCATGTTTGGCCACAAAGAATCGTTCAATGTGGTTCAGGCAGCCGCCATGGCGCTGTACCATTGTCGATTTTACAAAGCATAAGTAATTCCATGGTATACTAACGACATTATGGTACTATCACCACAGCCTCAGCGACGACCTACGGCACATCAACAGAAACGCCACGGAAGTCATCAAAAACAAACCAAACACTATCTCAAAACCTACTGGCCGTACATTCCATTGTTTGTCGCAGGGGCTGGAGTGAATGCCGTGCTGGACCAGGCAATGGGCAGCTCGAGCCTTGCCACCGCAGCAAGTATCACACCGGTCGTCAGTCGCCTCGAATGGTGGACAGGCACCAGCCAAAGTGTCGCCGTTCTTGTTGGCTGTATCGCATTTGTATGTGCGTCAGTGGTTGTTGGCCGGCATGCCAAAGCCTGGCGCCGAGTTGTCGTGCAGGGCGAGCACTTTATCGTTGATCACCACAAGATGGATCTCCTCTTGGCAATTATTGCCATGGGTGGCTTTTTGCTCACCCGTAACGTACCGCTTTAGGTAGAGAACACATTGGTATTTCAAAAAGCACCTCCTAGGCAGAGGTGCTTTTTACTTCTTGCTCCATGCATAACGACGCTATTGGACTTTTACGTTATCCTTACCGATAAGCTCACACAGTTTATCAATGATGGCCTGCTCGTTATTGATACCACTGGGCAATTTGATAATCTGCTTACTGTCAGTCGGGCCAAGTACTAATATCACATCGGTCCCTCCCTTTTCGCGGTCAATCATTTGCTTAAGAGATAGTAGTAATGCCTGGTTCTGGCTGTCAACCAATCGCAAATAAACCCGCTCATTTTTAGGCTTTACAACGTCAGCTTCAGTCTTATCATCTTTGGCTTTTGGGTCACTAACCACTCGGTCTTTCGTGGCAGTTACCGAAGCGGCAGCGCTCCGCTTGCTGCCCGGACCACGCATTCGCCTACCAGTGGCTTGATACGTCGTAGCCTGTTCTGTGCTGATTTCACGGGCATCATCAATCAGAATTTTTACCTCCTGGCCAATATTGCCATCACGGTCTTTGGCCGAGATCTTGCCGCGCGCAATAATCACACGATCGCGTTCCCACAAGCCGGCTGTCTGCTGATACGAGCCTGGGAAAAGAATAAGCTCCAGTTCGGCGTGCTTATCCTCGAGTTTCACGAAAGCCATTTTCTGGCCATTACGCGTCGTAATCTCACGAACATCATTAATTGCACCGCCGACAACGACGCCACGGCCCTCATGCTCAGGGCGAAGCTCATTAAGGGGCATAGATTGCTCACTCAAGAAAGTTTCAAACATTGCCAGTGGATGTTGGCTCAAATATAGCCCCAGCAACTCACGCTCCCATATCAGCTGTTCGCGAGGCGTATAGACCGTCGCTGCTTTTTCGATGGCGAGCTGTGGGCGCGCAGTTGCCGCATCAGGCCCCTCGACAAGCATGCCAAAGAGGTCAACTTGGCCGCTATTGGCTTCTTTCTGCAAGCGGTTGGCATAGGCCAGCATCATGTCCAAGTTATGGAGCAGGTCGGATCGGGTGCCATACCGATCAAAGGCACCGGCTTTAATGAGACTTTCGACATTCTTGCGGTTGACAATACGAGGATTCACTTTGGCGAGATAATCCTCGAGACCCGTAAACCTACCCTCAATCTCGCGGGCGCGGATAATCTCTTCCGCCGCGCCGCGCCCAACGTTCTTGATCGCGTTCATACCAAAGCGGATAGGTGCCCTGCGGCTATCGGGATTTTCTTCGTCGCGTACCACCGCAAACTCCAAGAATGATTCGTTGATGTCGGGAGGTAGTACGTCAATGCCCATGTGCTTACATTCTGCAATCTCAATAGCCAAGCGATCGGTATCGTCATAGTCACTGGTCATGACTGCCGCCATAAAGGCCGCGGGATAAAGAGCTTTGAGGTATGCCGTCCAGTACGCAATAAGACCATAGCAGGCAGCGTGTGACTTATTAAAACAGTAGTTGGCGAACTCTTCTAGCTGACCCCAGAATTGCTCAGCGACCTCTTCGGTGGCGCCACCGACTTTGACGGCACCCGCCACAAAGTCAACCTTAACCTTACGCATCAAGTCGATTTTCTTTTTTCCAACTGCCTTGCGGAGTGTATCGGCCTGACCACCAGTGAACCCACACCATTCCTTAGAGATCTGCATGAATTGTTCCTGATACACCAAGATACCGTAGGTGCTCTTGAGTGCGTTTTCCATACCGGAATGCAAGTATGTGATCTTTTTAAGACCGTGTTTTCGAGCAATAAAGTCGTCGATAAACTGCATTGGGCCGGGACGGTACAGGGCGACCATAGCGATAATATCTTCAAAAGTTGTCGGTTTGAGCTCCTTGAGATAGCGCTTCATTCCTGCTGATTCCAGCTGGAAGACACCAGTCGTATCGCCACTGCCTAGTAGTTCATAGGCGTGCTTATCGTCGAGAGGAATGTGGGACAGATCAATGTCGCGTCCATAGACACGCTTAATAATACGCAGGGCATTATTAATAATGGTTAGGTTAGACAACCCTAGGAAGTCCATTTTGAGCAAGCCGAGCTCCTCTACTTGCCCCATTGGGAATTGGGTGGTCACCACGCCTTTTTGCGCCATTTCGAGCGGCAGGAATTTCACTAGGTCATCCGGAGCAATCACCACACCACAAGCATGGACGCCATGGCTACGGACCGTACCCTCCAAGACCATAGCCTGATCAAGCACCTGTTTAGCGACTTCATTGGTGGCATATTCCCGCTTGAGGTCTGGGTCGTTCTGGAGTGATGTTGTCAAAGGGATATGGCGGCCCTGCACTGGCTGGGGAATCATCTTAGCCAGTCGGTCGGCATCGGCATAGGGTACTTGCAGCACGCGGGCGACATCACGCACCGCGTTACGGGCAAACATACGGCCAAAGGTCACAATATTAGCCACACGGCTGCTGCCGTACTTGTCGGAACAGTACTGGATAACCTCATCGCGGCGCGTATCCTGAATATCGATATCGACATCAGGCATACTGATGCGGTCGGGGTTCAAGAAGCGTTCAAACAGCAAATCATACTTCAGTGGATCGAGGTCCGTAATCTTAACCGCATAAGCAATAATCGAGCCAGCAGCACTACCACGCCCGGGACCAAAGATGATACCCTGATTCTTACCCCAACTGATAAAGTCAGACACAATCAAGAAATACCCGTTAAAGCCCATCTGGTCCACGACACTTAGTTCGTAATCTGCTCGTTTAAGTGCTCCCTCTGGCGTACAGGCACGCGCCTCTGCAACGGTCATCTTAGCCGTTTCTTCTTCGGTTTTGCCGCCATAGCGCCAGGCGAGCCCGCGGTATAACGATTTCTCTAAGAAGCTTTGTTCGGTTTCGCCTTCTGGCACGGGAAACTTTGGGATCAGGATGCGATCAAGCTCAATATTCAAGTCAACACGATCAGCGATGGCCTTGGTATTGGTGATGACCTCGGGATGCTCAGCACCCCAGCGACCAATGATTTCCGCGGGATCTTCGACGTGCAACGGATAGTTTTTAAGTGACATGCGTTTTTCGTCGCTCAGGAATGACCCCGTACCAATACAGAGTAAGATTTCGTGGGCGTCCTGGTCTTCGTGCTTGAGATAGTGGGCGTCACAAGTCACAACAACGGGGATGTCGAGTTCTTTACCAAGCTTGATCACGCCCTGGTTCATGCTACCTTGCTCTTCGTTATAGAGAGGGTTGGCAGGGTGTCCGTGATCTTGGATCTCCAAATAATAGCGGTCGCCAAAAATACTCTTATACCAGCTAGCGACCTCGCGTGCTTTTTCGTAATCACCGTCACGAATAGCCGACCCGACCTCACCACCCATACAGGCACTCGTGACAATCAGACCTTCGTTGTACTTCTCCAGCAAATCATGGTCGATACGGGGATAGTAGTAGTAACCGTCAAGGTTAGCCGTTGTACTCAATTGCATCAAGTTGCGGTAGCCAACTTCGTTCATTGCAATGATAATCAGATGGAAACGTTGTTTGTCTTTTTGCGGGTCTTTGTCGGTGTGCTTCCGTGAAGCAACGTAAGTCTCGATACCAATAAGCGGCTTCACGCCCTTACCCCTGGCTTCCTTGTAGAATTCGATGGCGCCAGAAAGCGTTCCGTGGTCAGTCATTGCCACAGCTTCCATGCCCACATCTTTCACATAGTCCACAAGATCAGGAATGCGCGTCAAACCATCAAGCAAACTAAAC
Organism: uncultured bacterium; assembly: GCA_963721475.1. Lineage (GTDB taxonomy): Bacteria > Patescibacteriota > Saccharimonadia > Saccharimonadales > UBA4665 > CAMLQK01. Next base: position 184,053 of record CAVRJI010000001.1, read on the forward strand.
TGCGTGTGGTTGTGCAAATGCACATAATCAGCCGGTGTCAGTGTCGACGATACGTCATTTGCCATAGCAGACAAAACTCCCCTTACATTCCCCTAGTTATGTTTATTATAGCGAATCGGGGCTGTATTGACGAGGCGCGACATTTACAACATTGGCCGTCGCCAGCACTCCAGAGAACCGCTGTTCCTGAAGTCGTCTGGGCCTTGGATGTGCGCGGTTGAACATTGTGGCAATTGGGCGGTACTCTTGTTGCTGCATAACGCCAAGTGAAAGATGCTCTCGCAGATCACCTTCGTATGGATCTCCAAATATATTGAAATCAAGATCATACTGGAAGGCGACTGTTGTTGCACCCATGGCTTTCGCAATATGCACGTCGCCCCCAAGAACCGCTTCGGCCCCATCACACAGCACTACCAGCCCTGTCTCTTCAACAACACGTAGTAAACCATCACGTCCAATAATATTAGGAGCCAACATGTCATAATCTCTCGTGCTTAATCCAGCCTGCTGGCAATAGCGCTCTATACCCTCAGGAAAACCTTGCAGTGTTTTGTGCAGAATATCAGCAATTGCAGTGTCGCCCCCAAGCTCGGCACCGTAGCGCATGACCCACGCGTGCAGATTCGTGTAAGCATCGCCGGCAAGCTGATCCATTTCCACGAGGTTTTCGGCCGCCAGTAATACGCGGTCTAGATCATATGCCGCCCCTGGCCCGACGAAAGTATACTCGTCGGCATATGGCGTTTTGTGGGCGCTGGTCTCTGCAAATATCATTGACACAGTATACCAAAAAACGACACCCGGTAAGGTGTCGTTTTTTTGCATCAAAGATGCTGAGCACAGTACTACTGTTTCTTGAGGTAAGTACGCAAGTGGGCAATTGATTTGTTTGCATCGTCAATAGCCTTGCGAAGCTCTTTGTCGTCGGCGTTGCCTTCGTGCAATGCGCTCAAGAGGTCACGAGCTTTTTCCTTGACTTGTTGCGTCTTCTCCATCGCCAAATCAAGTTCTTCTTTTGCCTTACCCTTTACCTGCTTGGCTTGTTCTTTAGCCTGCTCCAAGACTTTGGTCAATTCAGTATGTAATTGCTTGAGTTGCTTTTCAAGTTCTGCGACGCTCTGTGCGGCTTTATCCTTGATGTCTTTGCGTGTTTCTTTGCCGCTCTTTGGAGCCGTTAAAATTCCCGCAACGTATCCTGCTGCCGCGGCAATTACTGTCCCAACGGCCATTTTTGTTGTCTTACCCATATCAATTGCTCCCTTTGCTGTTATTTCTTGGACGCACGGCGCTGCATAAATGCCTCACCGACGAACTTGGCAAACTTAAGTGCCGTAAACGATCCCGCCGAGTGACGCAAAGTTTCAGTCAGCATTTCTGCGGAACTCACCACTTTACCGGCCTTGTCGGCCATTTCCTGCAGGCTTTTAACCAATCGCAGCACCATGATGGCGATTGTGATAGCGAGTACCAAAAAGATACCTAGCGCACCCGACAGAATAATAACTAAAATTTGTTCTGCTGTATCCATATACCCTAGTATACAGTGCCGCTTATGCTTTTCAACTTTCTTGGACAGTTTGCTTAAGATATGTGCGGAATTCCTCGCCAATATCTTGTCGCTTAAGGGCAAATTTGACAGCCGTCTTCATATAGTCAAGCTTGTCTCCGGTGTCGCAGTATTCACTGTCCTTCAGGGCGCAGGCGTACATTGGCTTACCGTCATCAAGCATTTTCTGCATGGCTGGCTGCACATAGAATTCTTGACCTTCCGCTAGGCTTGCCCCAGCTGCTTCCAAATAGTTAAAAATATCAGGAGTCATGAGGTAACCACCAACGCTTGCCAGATTTGATGGCGCATTGGCACGGCCAGGCTTTTCGATAATCTGGTTCATCTTTATAACACCATCACGAACATCGGTGCCACCCATAATGCCGTATCGCTCAAAATCTTTATCGGTCTCAGCTTGGATACAAGGGAATACTGCGCCGCCGAGTTCTGCATGCAAGTCGATCATTTGCTTGAAACGGTTGACCGGAGTCAAGATGAGATCATCGGCATAAGTATAGATAAAAGGTTCATCACCAATAAGATGCGCGACATTAGTCAGCGGTGTGGCATTGCCATAGCGGCCTTTTTGGCGAACATAGATAAAGTTTGCCAGGTTGGCAATTTCGCTCAGCTCATCGAGCAAATGGGCCTTCTTGGGTCCACCGGCCACGAGGTTATTGATAAGATCTTGGTTTGGCGCATCAAAATGGTCTTCGATACTGCGTTTGCTGTATCCGGTAACGATAATAATATCCCGAATTCCAGCCTCGACAAGCTCCTCAACAACATATTGAATAATTGGCTTATCAATTAACGGCAACATTTCCTTTGGCATAGCTTTGGTTTGCGGTAAAAAACGCGTACCAAAGCCTGCTGCTGCGATCACTGCTTTTCGTACTTGCATCTTATAGTTTCTCCCTTGTTTTCTAAACGCCTTTTTATTGTACACAGATTATTAGTTTCCCAACAACCCAGTCGTTTCCCTCTCTAGCGCGCGAGTATCAAAGTGCGAGAGCCAGCTCAGTCAATGCCAAGCTGCTGCTTGATCAAACTTTGTGCCAGTTGTGGGTTGGCACGGCCCTGAGAGTGCTTCATAATTTGCCCAACCAAGAAGCCGATAGCCTTCATTTCGCCATCCTTAACGTCTTGGGCGGCTTTCGGATTTTCTGCCAATACTTTTGCGACAATAGCATTAATCGCACCTTCGTCTGATTCCTGGATAAAGCCATGCTGGCTGGCATAGGCGGCGGCATCGATAACTTCATCCTGATTGCTCATAATTTTTGTCAGGAGTAACTTTGCGTTCGAGGAGCTGAGCTTCTTGTCCTGTAGTAATGCATATACCTTATGATACAAAGCAAGGCGGCCCTGATTGGTGAGCGTCTTATTACAAGTAACCGTTTCATCACGGCGCAAAGGAAGCTCAAGGTTAACAAACCAGTTGGCAAGTGTTTTGGCGAACTGGGGGTCTTCTTGCACCTCAGCAATTAATGGCAAGTAGCGGACATCCGGCTCTTCGACTTCGCACTCCAACAAGGTAGCGATATGCGCGCTATCGAGGCCCAGGTCTTGCAGCCGCTGACGCCAAACACCCGGCATTGTGGGCATCTCGGCACGAACTGCTTCGATAAGTTCATCATCAAGCTCAATTGGTGGCAAATCGGGATCTGGGAAGTAACGATAGTCATGGGCGTCCTCTTTGGTCCGCTGCGAAAAGGTTGCCTGTTTGGCGTCATCCCACCCCCGAGTCTCTTGGACAATTGTTTTACCCTTCTCAAGCTGCTCAATCTGGCGCTTTACTTCGTATTCAACAGTTTTCTCCACTGCACGGAATGAATTAAGATTCTTTGTTTCCGTACGCGTCCCCAAGACGTCTGTCTTGCTAACACTGACGTTAACATCAAAGCGCATGTTGCCATAATACAGATTGGCCTCCGAGACTTCGGCATACTTCATGTGCAAGAAAAGCTCTTTGGCATACACCTTGGCTTCTTCGGCCGAGTGCATATCGGGTTCGGAAACAATTTCAAGCAACGGCGTACCTGCGCGGTTCAAGTCAACCAGGCTATAGTCCGCACCTGCTGGGTGAGTACTCTTGCCTGCATCGGCTTCGATATGTGCCTCGTGAATACCAATGCGCTTTGTCTGGCCATCAACTTCGATGTCCATGGAACCGTTACGGATAATAGGATTTTCGAACTGCGTAATCTGATAGCCGAGTGGCAAATCAGGATAAAAATAATGTTTACGGTCAAAGGCGCTGTATTTCTGCGGATCGGTGCCCAGAGCAAAGGCAGCGCGCATTGCCAAATGGACCGCCTCACGGTTCAAGACCGGCAAGGCGCCGGGCATTCCAAAGCAGATAGGACTTACGAGCGTATTTGGTGCTGCTTCGCGGGCATCATTGCCAACTGCTGCAAAGAGCTTGGTTGCCGTCTTTAGCTGGACGTGGCACTCGATACCAATCGTAACAGTGTATTGCTTGCGGATCTCGTCGGTAATCACTTCGGTAACGCTCCTAAGTCTTTTAAGGCCTGGCGGATTGCGATAAGGGCACTTTTGACTTCATCTTCTTTTAACTTCATAGTTGGTTCGCTTTCAATCTTGCTGCGCAGTTTGTGACCGAACCATACGCCATCATTGTCGCTGAACAAGCGCTGAGCTCGAACCATGCGTTCGCCCATAGTCTTACCGCCGATATGGCGTTTGCGCAGTGCCCTATCAAGCAACTGGTCAGCTCCCACGATTGCCTGTGCCCAGCATTCCCGATCGCTGCACATCTTTTGTACATCTTTCCACTGCTGCTGGAAGTAATCAGTTTTGAGTGTGCCTCGGCGGCGGCGAATAACCACAAAGCCAATCAGTGCAACAATCACCACCAAACCAGCGATAGCACCTAATGTAAGTGTGTTCATGATAAGAGCTCCTCAGCTGCTCGCGCGGCGCCAAGCAGTGCTCGGTCATGGTGCTGAGCAGCCATAAGCTGTAAGCCAACTGGCAGACCCTGGGTTGTGCCCGCGGGGATAACGATCGCTGGGATGCCGACCAGACTAGGGCCGACAGTCATGACATCAGTCAGATACATTTGAAGTGGATCGTTGGCATTCTCGCCAATCTTGAACGCAGTGGTCGGAGCGGTAGGCCCTAGCAGGAAATCGACTTGCTCAAAAGCCTCGGCAAATTCTTGGATTAACTTCGTACGAACTGTCTGGGCCTTGCGGTAGTAAGCATCGTAGTAGCCGCTGCTCAAAACATAGGTGCCCATCATAATGCGACGTTTAGCTTCTTTGCCGAAACCAGTTGAACGTGTCTTGCTGTAGCTTTCTTCGAGATCTTTTGCGTCCTCGAACGAATACGCGAAACGTTGGCCGTCATAGCGGCTCAGATTGCTACTCACCTCCGCCGGACAAATAACGTAGTACACCGCGAGGCTGAGTGGCAATGACGGCAAACTTACCTCTTGGATGATTGCACCGGCTGCTTTGAGTTTTTCAACTGCCTGATCAATAACTGTCTTGACACCATCTGACAAGCCTTCTCCGGCATATTCTTTAATGACACCGATCTTCTTGCCTGCAACATCAGCTGGCAGATCAAGGTAGCCAGCTTGGTCACGCTCGACTGTCGTACTATCGAGGGGATCCTTGCCAGCCATGGCATCAAGCACCAATGCTGTGTCTTCGACTGTACGGGTCAATGGGCCGACTACATCGGTGCTACTGGCCATAGCAACAACACCGCTTCGCGATACCAGGCCATAGGTCGGTTTGTACCCAACTGCACCAGTAAAGCTGGCTGGTTGGCGGATAGAGCCGCCTGTATCAGTTCCCAGTGCAAACGGCGCCATATCAAGCATGACGGCCGCAGCCGAGCCACCAGACGAGCCACCAGGCACCCGCGTGGGGTCATGGGGGTTCTTGGTGACAAAAAAGTCACTATTTTCGGTGCTACCACCATGCGCAAAGGCATCAAGATTGGCTTTGGCAACACAGATGGCACCTTCTTGTTCAAGTCGCTCAATGGCAGATGATTGGTATGGTGCCTCGAAACCCTTCAGGATGTTGCTGGCCGCTGTGGTGTCGGCGCCAAAAACCAAAAAATTATCTTTGGCGATAAAAGGCACGCCGGCCAAACGACCAATCTGCTTACCTTCTTTGACGGCTGCATCAATGTGGGCAGCACGTTCACGAGCTCGATCGGCGGTCGTGGCAATGATCGCTTGAAATTCAGCCTGGCTGGCGATTGTCTGGAGAGCTTGTTCGACAAGCTGGACCGCAGAAAGACTGCCCGCCTGTACTTGCTGGGCAATATCCGCGATAGGAAGCCACTGACTCATCCGAGCATCCTCTTTACTTTGAGCTGGTCGTCTTGGCGGGCGGGCGCCAAAGCCAGTAATTGTTTGGGGGTTGTGCCGTAATCCATAACTTCGTCATTGCGCATGATATTTTTGAGGCCAGTAACCTGAGTTGTGGGCCTGAGACCATTCACGTCAACATCTTTTAGCTGATCAACATATTGCAGGACGCCTTCAAGCTCTTTTCGAAATTCTTCGACCTCTTCGTCAGTTAACGCTAAACGAGCGAGGCGAGCCAATTTTAAGACATCTTCTCGAGATAATTTTGCCATATTTCCTATACTATACCAGATCGCGCTTCTATTGTTGAGCTTTTATCTATTTGTCCATTATACACCCAGCCTGAGCGAACCAGGCTGAAAATCAGTTAAGATTACCAGCTACCGTATGACAATTTCTAGAGCGCGTCAAGTTCCGCCTGAAGCGGCCACGGGTTAAATGTGCATCCCATCAGTGATATAGACTGCTGCATCATGACCATTGCTAGTTGCCCTGGCTGCGTACAAGGCACGTTGTTATCCCGGAAGCCCAAGCGATGTCCTGTTTCGTGATTGATAATCAAACTGCGATACTCTTCGATAGTTCGCCCAGTCTGATTCCATGGCTCGGTGGCCTTATCCCAGCGATCATTATTCACGACGACGTTCGAGCCAACCTGACAGTTATAATAATCGTCGCATATTGCGCCAAAGGTGGTCATATACTGCGGCGCGCTGAGCCATACGGTATACGAGCAGCCGTTATCAACATGTTCAAAGGCAATCGTCCCGCCATCATTCCAGCCACGGGCGTCAGCATAGGTAGCGGCCAGTTTTCCGATGAGGTCATCAAGACCTGCCGTTCCGATGCCCTTTACCGCCGTACAGTACGTATGTTTGTGGCTGCTGGCTGCGCTGATCATTCGAAAATTATATGGCTGGCTTTTAGCTAAAGCATACTTGGTCGCCACAATAAGGTCGGCACGATTCGATAGTGGTATACCCTGTTGTTCTGCCTGCCGGTCAAGATAGTGGCCAATGGCCTCGTCCGACAAAACCATTGTTTGCCCTTGGGGTACAAGCCAAGTAGCTTTTTCGGCATTTGTTGGAACGCTCTTTGGGCTTGTGGTAGTCGCAAAGCTGACTGCAGGGCTTATAAGTTTGGTAAGCCGAACGACTTCACCACTTAAATCATTGGTGCTTGTACCGGCCGGCAAGACGACCACAGGCACAGCTAAACGAGCCTGGCCATCAGTTAGAGCAGTTGCAAGTTTCGCTTTAAGAGTTGCCCTGTCGATCTTGTAGCCATCTTGGCCAGTTTGTACCTCAAAGGCGCTGCCTGTATAGGCAACATGCTTATCTGTGGAGGCTTTCTCGAACTCTGGCGCCAGCGCCGTAACAGCCGACTCAAAAGTTGGAGCATCGACACTCGTCACCAGTGCCACTTGCGGCTGCCCGAGCAGACTGAGCATCGGCAGCCATGTCCTTGACTGCTTCAAATGTTGAACACTTGCTGACATATCAACCGTAACCCCAAAATCAGACACTTTAACCGTCTTTTGAGCAGTGTTTTTACCGGACTTAAGGGTCAGATCAATTGTCGCGCGCATCACCTCGGGCTGCTTAAGCTTGGCGATTTCGCTATAACGCATGCCGCTAACATTTTTAGCGCCCAATCGGTAGCCTGGCAGTGCTTTATCGTGATAAAGCATACCCATCAATATATTACAGGCGATCAGCACCAGAATAACGGCGCCCGCAATACGACCAATCCGCATCAAGGGTAATTGACGCCGAGGTGCTTTCTTCTGAAACCGTCGGTGATCGATTGTCTGCATATAAGAATTCTTATGCTTAGTATAGCAAGTATTTTAGCCAGGCTACTTGTTAAAAACACAATAGCGCAAGGCGGCCAATATCACAGCGTAAATCGCTATTATTAAGCTCCTCGACGCGGGTAACAAATTCTTTTGTCCAATTTTGACATTGCAGCAGTGGAATATCATGAAAAGCCTGGTCGGCCGCATGAAGTGTTGGCGGCGCTCCCGGCACCTCTAGACTCGTGCGAAAGTCGTCAATCTCACGACTCGATGACTCCCACGTATCTCGCTGTACGCATACAAAGACGTCAGTTGGCGATACAAAAAGTTCATAGGGCACTTGCAGAGTTTCGACATTCAGCTGACCTATGGTCGCCCTTAGTCGTGCCATCACCTTCGAACCATTTCTCTGAGCCACAAAAGGCCTTAGCTCTGCAAAGTTCATGTAAGGGATGTGTGTTGGGGCTTTGGGTCTTGTCAGAATTTGGCCCGTCTCCTCGGCATACATGCCAAGCTGCTGGACAGCCTGATCAAGGCCAGTTAGCTTCCTCCCTACTCCTCTGCGCAACAAACGAACACTGCGTTTGTGCGTCAGCTCGGCAGCATAATCTGGGTGAGCTGACGCGTCCTCAGGTCCACTAAATGCTCCCCCTAAATAAGCTTCACTTCCTGAAGTCATGGCTGCCTACCTGCATACATGTCTTACATCTTGCGTTTGATATCATCGATGATATCACGAAGCTCAGCTGCTTTCTCAAACTCCAGGTTCGCCGCGGCAAGATCCATCTGCGAACTGAGATCGCGGATAAGCGAACCGTACTCGTCTTTGGGAATCTTCTTGAGGTCCAGTTTGGCTCGCTTGGCATCTTCTGGCAAATCAGGGCGCATACCCTTCTCAATTGCCTTATTAATCCCCGTTGGCGTTATGCCATGCTTGGCGTTATGCGCTTCTTGGATACTCCGGCGGCGAACCGTTTCATCGAGAGTTTTACGCATACTGTCCGTAATACGATCAGCGTACATAACAACGTGCCCCTCGACGTGGCGGGCAGCACGACCGACGGTCTGTATCAAGGCTGCTTCACTCCGCAAAAACCCTTCTTTGTCAGCATCTAGAATCGCCACCAAGCTGACCTCAGGCAAGTCTAAACCTTCGCGCAGTAAGTTAATTCCGACAAGAACGTCATACACGCCCAAGCGCAAGTCGCGCAAAATATCCGTGCGGTCCAAAGTGTCAACATCACTATGCAGGTAAGCTACCTTGATATTCATGTCTTTGAGGTATTCTGTCAGATCTTCGGACATTCGCTTGGTCAGCGTCGTTACCAGTACGCGCTGTCCTTTGGCGATTGTCGCCCGAATCTCGGCGATAAGGTCATCAATCTGGCCTTTGATCGGCCGAATTTCGATTGGTGGGTCCAAGAGACCTGTCGGGCGAATAACCTGCTGTGCTGGCTCGGGACTACGGCTCAGTTCATATTCCGCTGGAGTAGCGCTCACATAGACCGCCTGGTTAACGTGCTTCTCAAACTCGGTAAAGGTCAGCGGTCGATTGTCGAGGGCGCTCGGCAGACGAAAACCATGCTCAACCAATACTTCTTTGCGGGCTCGGTCGCCGTTATACATGCCGCGAAGCTGTGGAATAGTCATGTGCGACTCATCGATCAACATCAAAAAATCATCAGGAAAATAATCAAGAAGTGTTGCAGGCTGGTCGCCCGGTTCGCGATTTGTTAAATAACGGCTGTAGTTTTCAATACCTTTTACAAAGCCAGTTTCTTCCAGCATTTCCAGGTCAAAGCGCGTGCGTTGCTCCAGACGCTGGGCTTCAAGCAGTTTTCCTTGACTGCGGAAACCATGAAGTCGCTCTTCGAGTTCTCTTTCAATCTTGCCCAGTGCAACCTTGAGCTTATCCTGCGGAGTTACGTAGTGGCTGCTTGGGAAAACAGTCAGAGTATCTGGCTTGCCCAGGATCTCACCTGTGAGCGGCTCAATTTTCATAATTCGTTCAATTTCATCACCAAAGAATTCAATCCGATAGGCGACCTCTTCACCCGCCGGAAAAACATCGACAACGTCACCGCGCACACGAAACGTACTACGGTGAAAATCAATATCGTTGCGCTGATACTGAATATCAGTCAGTTGGCGCATAAATTTGTCGCGGACACGGCGTTCACCGACTTTGAGGCGGATACTCAGCCCGTCGTAGTCTTCGACCGAGCCAATGCCATAGATGCAGCTCACACTGGCAACGATGATCACATCGCGGCGAGAAAGTAGTGCATCTGTAGCGGCGTGGCGCAAGCGATCAATCTCTTCGTTAATCTGGCTATCCTTTTCGATATACGTATCAGAGCGAGGAATATACGCCTCAGGCTGGTAGTAATCAAAGTAGCTGACGAAGTAATGGACGGCATTATCTGGGAAGAATTTCTTGAATTCACCATACAGCTGAGCAGCCAACGTTTTGTTATGGCTCAACACCAGCGTTGGCTTTTGGGTATTTTGAATGACATTCGCCATAGTAGAAGGTCTTGCCTGATCCAGTAACACCCAGGAGCGTCTGATCACGCAAGCCGCCTTCAACACCCTTGGTCAATTGGGCAATAGCAGCCGGTTGATCGCCTGTTGGCACGTAGTCGCTCTGTAAGACAAATTTACTCATTACTCTATTGTACAATCTTTTTGCCAAAGAGTCGCGCGTAGGAGTGTTGATATCTTAGAGCTGGACTATCGAGCGCAGCATTTCTATGGTCTGGTCAAACTGGGTGCTGTCCCGTTGCTGTGCGTATGAGTACGACGTTCCTAATCCGGGTGACCAGCAAAATGTACCGTTCACTGCGAGCCATTTACTGCTTTTAAGCTGAAAGCCAAAGACATTATTTGAGGCAATGCGGATTGCCGGACATTCATTTTCCTTGCGTCCGGTTGCCAGTGTCTGCACCTGGTTATCCTCCCACACATCAATGCCGTTTTTAAGCTTCTCGATAACTGTCCCGTTGGGGTACATGGGCCATGCCGCATCGCCAGGAGCTGCAGCACCGATAGTCAGATCAACTCCAAAGTTATCGATCTTGACTGTCGCTTCGCTAGCGGTCTGAAACCTGATATGGTCTTCGTCGCCATCGATTTTGTCTACTTTTTGGCCATTCTTATAGCCACTTATCAGCCAGCTCTTTGGATATTGGAGCGTAAAGGAACCTCGTGTTGATTGATAGCTAACAAGCAGCGAGGAAGATTGGTCGCTTGGTGTCTGCGGCGTCGTATCATCAGTGTTGCTGGCCGTGTTGTTTTGCTTTTTGTCACCTGTATTCTGGGCAATCACGTACCAAACTGCGACACCAGTTAGCAGGATAATCAAAAAAATAAGTATTGCGACTACGGCTGTCGAGCCCTTTTGATGTGTTTTGATTCTATGCCAATTCATAGTGATATCCTATTTTGTACTTTCAGTTTGATTGACCTTTTGCAGGTTTTTATCTTGTTCGACATTCCCGTTATTGATCTTGGCGATTACGGCCATACAGCTAAACGCAACACACAATAGTATCAGCACAATAATGAGAATTTCGAAAAGTGTGATTCCATGTTGGTCAGTCTTTTGGCGCATAGTGGTAATCTTAGCCTGCTCGAGCTGGAGGTCCTTGTTCTGCGTTATGGTTAAGGTACCAGTGCTCGTCATGGTTTTTCAGCTGGTCGTGGATATCTTCGTACTTCTTGTCCAAAAGCTCAACGATACGCTGAACCAGTCGTTCTGGCTCGTCGTCGTATATCACCAAATCACGATCTGGTGGTTCGAGTTTTTCCATCAAGCCGGGGATCAAGTCAGCGGTACCACCGCTACCCAGCAATACACCGCATGGCTTGCGTGCTTCGAGCGCTGAGGTAAACTCATGCAAGCTACCGAAGCGACCACCCACCGTAATGACGGCATCGCTTGACTGCACCAGGTACAAGTCACGACCCACATAGTTCAAGCCGGTAAAATTGATAAAATCGAATACATCGTGCGGCAGGCGGTATTTACGCATATGCTCACGCAAGGAGCTAGCTGGTGAAAAGCCAATACTCGTGCCGTTCTCCTTCTTTGCGCCATACGCTGCATAGTACGGAAGGCCAACCGTGGCACCAGTGGTTAGGATGTGGCCCTGCTTGGCGATTTCGCGCCCAACGCGCTCGGCTAGCTTACTAGAGTCCTTTACGGTCTGTCCGGCAGCTGCGCCTGAAACACAGATTGAATAGCGTAAAAATTTGAGGTCATGGAGATCATTAGTCATCGGTTCTAGTGTACCTGAAATTTACCTATTCCGCTAATGGTAATCCTTCGACAAGGCTATTGGATAGCTGCCTCTGTACTGCTTCTTCGAGATTGTGCTGGTTGAGGTATTGCAACAAAAGCTCATGCCATAAATTGTCGCGGACGAAGTGCGCAACGCGGTCCCCAAAGGAAAGCTTGTTGCAGTAGTTCAGTGCCGCATCAAGAATATTACATGATACGGAATCGCCATTCTTATCGAGAAAGCTAAGGTGCTGCGTGCCTCGCCAGAATGCAAGTGCAGGCGCAAGTTCAGCTAGGATGTCTTCGGCGTTATGCCAGTGAAGATCCTCGGGCTGAACATGAGGCTCAAACACTTCAGCGTGATACGCCTGCGTAAAGCGCGCGTAGTAGCGGTGAATTGTCTGCCAGGTCACTTGCTGACCCGCGAGCTGTGCGGCAACTTGGGGCTGTTCCAATGTCGCCTGTTGGACTATGGTGCCGAATTCAGGCTTAACTTGTTGCAGCTTCACAAAAGAGCTGAATGAACGGATAGCGTTCATTTCGTGCAGCGACAGCAGAAGTGTAGTTATCGCCAACCCGTCGACGGCCACTTCTAGTGGGAGAATGACAATAGCACCAAGCTCCTTGAAAGTGAGGATGTTGTGCCGAACAGTCGGCACATAGGCAGCAGCCAGCTCGTTCCAACGCTTTGAGCGTGGTAAAACAACCGTCATAGCGCGGGACTCAAAATCACCAGGCTGCAGCTTGGTATATTGCTCCTTGAAGGCTTTATGCCACGATGGCGACTCGACCATCAGTGCCGCTGCGTACAGTTGCGGAACAGATTCATGTTTGAGCATCGATTCGGCCGAACGGTAGCCCAATCGTTTCATAACAGTCTTGGGCACTTTTTTCTTGAACATACGCTTCGCGACACTGGATTTGAGGGCAAAGCTCTGCTTGGGCACCTCAATCGAACTCATAAACTGTTCTATTCGGCCCAGGACATCCATGGATTCCGCGGACTCTGGTATTGTTAACGCCGTGCGGACCGCTTGCTCATCAGCATGCAGACGCTGCCGCAGGGCCTCATATAGCTCCGGTCCTGTTGTATCCTGTGGGTCAAGGCCAAGCTCAGCTATTTTTTGCCGTGACCGTAAAAGCAGCTGAGTGCTCAGACGAATGTCAGCATTAGGGGCACCGCTTGCCTGCTCCAACTGCTGGATACTCTGTGAGAATACTGGCTCCTCAGCCCCCAATGCTTGTGACAAATACCGAGTCATTTATTCCAGATTAGCACAAGCGACAAGTAACGGTAAAGCTTAAACTTAGAAGCGCTCAGGGTGATACCAGTCGGGAGCCTTTTCTAAAAACTCTTTTAATTGAGATTCGGTCAAGAGACCTTCCTGGGCTCCAACTTTCTGAACAACGTTCATTGAGTTTATTGGCGCCCATCGCAGTGCTTCCTCAAGGCCTAATCCCTTCATAAGTGCGGCGACGAATGTAGAAGCAAAAGCATCACCGGCGCCAGTGCGCTCATATGGCGGAGCTGGATCTGGATACAATGGCATCTTGAAACGGTTTTGGCCATCGCTCGCATATGCGCCTGCAGGACCATCGGTAATAACAACAATTCGTGGCCCCAGGGCGTGGAGGTGATTCAGTAGGTCATGAATATCTTCGTGATTACCGCCCCCGACAGTCACTGCTTCTTCACGGTTTACAATCAGCACTTCAGTACGCTGATAAAGGTGCTGTAAGCGTTCTGCACCAACCTTCATCTGAAAAGTTCCAGGCTGGAAAGCAAGTTTTACACTGGGCTGGGCATGGAGCCATTCGGCCAACTCATCATGATACTCAAGCGCTTTTTCGCTGATGGAACTAAAGTAGATCCACCGAGGGACTTCCTTTGGCCGCAAATGTGCCCAATGGTAATCGTATTCCTCGTGCTTAATAAGCAGCGTTCGCTCATCTTTATACCAAAGACCGTAGTGGTAATTACTCTTATGGCCAGGATTAATACGTACCAACCGGGTATCGACGTTTTTTTTGTGAAGCTCCTCGATCATGTCGCGACCTTGTTGGTCACCACCAACATTCGTTGCAAAGCCGCTCTTAAGGCCAAGGCGCGCAAATGACACTGCGGCATTCGCAGCATTGCCAACGGCCTTAATCTCTACGACTTCCTGGTAAGGCAGCTTGGAGCCAAATTGCATCGCCAGCCACTTACCATGATCATTTTCATAGGACTGCGCCTGATCATCAAGCAACTTAATAAAAGCATCAGTGACGATATCGCCCACGCTTAGAACGTCAAATTGCTGCATATAATCCCATCCTTCTGAGCCATTACGCTTATGCTTTTATACTATTGTGCCACAATTTGGTCTCATGGCGCAAACAGTTTTAGCTACAATAGTTGACAACCGTGGCGCGAGTCTAGAGATCCTGGCTATGGGAAACGAAATCATCCTGGTCAAGCTTGTGTTCGTCTAGTTCGCCCTTGGCTGCTGCTGTCACAAGCACCAACTGGCGGTGGAAAATGTCCTGTACCTCGTCAACGGCTTCTGGTGATTTGGCCCAAGCCTTAAGCACGGGATCTTGCAGAGCACGCGAGTACGAGAACGTAACACCCCAGGGATGTGGACCACGCTGTGCAATACGGTTCAGGTTTATAAAGGCGTCACGAGGCGTCTGCCCACCGCTCAAAAAGACGATACCACCTAGTTCATGAGGAACGTGTTCGTGCAATACTCGGCACGTACGGTCGGCAACGTCATCATGATCTATCGTAGCTCCGCTATCCTTACCGGGCAAAACCATACTTGTCTTGAGGATTGCGCCGGGCAAGTGCACCCGAAAGGCGCGCATCGTCTGGAAAAGAACATCAAACAAACGGACCATGGTCGCTTCACATTGATCGATGGTATGTGTTCCATCAAAGAGCACTTCCGGTTCAACCAGAGGAACGATGCCAGCATCCTGACAGATGCGCGCATATCGTGCCAGTACAAATGCGTTAGCACCAATACATTCTTCGGTTGGGATACCATCACCAATAGTAATTACAGATCGCCATTTAGCAAACAATGCCCCCGCTTCAGCATACTTGGCCATACGCTCCGGCAAGCCGTCGAGGCCTTGAGTAAGCTTTTCGGCATCAAAGCCAGGCAAATCAATTAGTCCGGCGTCGACTTTGATACCCGGTACGACATCGTGCTGGTTGAGGTATGCCCGCAAAGTCTGCCCATTATCTGCCTTTTGCCAAAAGGTTTCGTCATACAGAATAACTCCGCTCAAACTATGCTCGGCCCCAGGAGTTGTCATAAGTAATTGGCGATACTGGCGACGTGTCTCTTCGGTACAGGCAACGCCCACGGTATCAAACCGTTTCTTGCAGCTGGCATTACTTTCGTCTGCCGCTAAAAGCCCCTTACCTGCAGCCACTAATTTCTTGGCAGTAACCTCAAGACGCTGATGGTCCATGTACATTCCCCTTGCTGTATTATGTCTGGCTGTATTGTAAGCGCTTATGTCTACAGGAACAAGGCCGTTACGAGGCCACATCTGTCTTGATGTTGTCAAACTTACCGCTTGTGCTTATAATTCACGGGAATATACTCATACTTTTACAAGGACAAACCCATGAAATATGAGACACAACAAGTAGAGCGTGCTGGCTTATCGACTCGAACACTTCGCATCTTTGCAGGACTCGCACTTGCAAGCTGCGTATCGTTTGGCATCCAAGCAGAGAAGACACCTTTCGACCGCAATACTCAGGTAGATGTCACCTCTTCAAGTACTTTGGATACATTCCACCGACTGCAGGACCGCGAATCATATAACGACCGCTACGGCATCCGCCCTCCCTTGGCAATCGATGCACCACAAACGCCGATCCCCCAGGATCATGTATCGCGCTATCTGATGGCTACTTCTTTTTAGGAAGAGCTGTCTCCTGCAATTGGTGCGCTGCCATGGCAATATGCGTAGCTGTCAGGCCGAAGTGCTCCATGAGCTCCTGGGGTTCACCAGATTCACCAAACTGGTCACGAACACCGATTCGGATCATTGGCGTGGGCAACTCTTCGCTCAATAGCTCAGCAATTGCACCGCCCAAACCACCGTTCACCTGAGCTTCTTCGGCCGTAATCACCGCACCCGTTTTCTCAACGCTCGCCAGTATCGTTTTGATATCAAGTGGCTTAACTGTTGGAACATGAATGACTTCCGCCGAGATCCCATCTTTTTTGAGCATGTCGGCAGCAACCATTGCCTGATAGGTCATCGTGCCCGTGGCAATAATCGACACGTCCGTTCCCGCAGTATAAACATAGGCTTTGCCAATCTCGAATGGCGTCTTATCGGTCGTCAGAATTGGCGTCTTTTCACGAGCCAAACGCATGTAACTGGGGCGCTCTTTGTCGGCCGCCAAAGCCAAAGTCGCTTTTTGAGCCTCAACACTGTCACAAGGCGCGATAACTACCATATTAGGCAAGGCTCGCATCAAGGCCAGATCTTCGAGCATTTGGTGCGTACCGCCATCGGGGCCAACGCTGACACCAGCGTGCGAACCAATAATTTTAACTGGTCGATAGTTCAGGCAGATAGTCGTTCTGATCTGTTCCCAGTTACGGCCGGGGCTAAATGCCGCATAGCTACTGACGAAAGGAATCTTGCCGACTGCGGCCAGGCCTGCACCCACCGTCACCAGGTTTTGTTCGCCAATGCCAATCTCAATAAAGCGCTCAGGAAACGTCTTGGCAAAATCACCCATTTTTGTGCTATCAGTCAGGTCAGCACAAGCTGCCACAACATCAATATCATTCGTGCCTGCGATAACCAAGCCGCGGCCAAAGCCTGCACGAATTGGCTCTTGGGCTATATCATCTGCACGTAGATCACCTACGAGGTGCATATCACTCATCTATTCAGCCTCACTCTTTATCTTTCCACGCAAAGTTCGGAGCTCTTTTAGGGCAATCTTAGCCTGTTCGTGGTTGGGTGGTGCACCATGCCAATGGAAGTCGTACTCCATAAAGTCCACACCCTTGCCAGGAATAGTGTGCGCAATAATAATAACTGGCTTTTCGACAATGGCCTTAGCCATATGACAGGCATCAATAACCGCTTCAACATCATTGCCGTTTATCTCGAGGACATGCCACCCAAATGCTTCCCACTTCGCCCGCAAATCCTCGAGAGGCATAACGACCTCTGTAGGGCCATCAATTTGAATATTATTGCGATCAATGAACGCAGTAAGGTTCGTAAGCTTCTCTTTGCCGACAAGCATTGCGGCTTCCCAAACGTTTCCTTCGTTCAGCTCGCCGTCGCCCATCGTGACGTACACCCAACGGTGCATCGCCTTGTTCATACGTAGGCCAAGCGCAATACCTGCGGCTTGGCTCAGGCCGCAACCGAGCGGACCGCTTGTTGTCTCCAGGCCCGGTAGCTTGAGGCGCTCAGGATGTCCCTGGAGGCGTGATCCGAACTTGCGCAGCGTCATGAGCTCTTCTTTAGGGAAATAGCCAGCTTCCGCCATAGTAGCGTACCGCACCGGTACTGTATGTCCGTTGCTCTGGATCAAAATATCACGTTCTGACCAATCAGGATTTTTGGGGTCATGCTGCATGACATTAAAATATAAGGCTGTAAAAATATCAGCCTGACCCAAGGAGCCAGCGGAATGGCCACTACCAGCTTCTTCGAGCATCTTGATGATTTGCTGGCGGATATCGTTTGCCTTCAGCTCTAACTCATCAATTGAATAGATATACCTCATACCGCTTATGATACCCTATCGCCAACACCAGCTCAACGCTAGCGGCGCAAAGCCTCTGTCAATGATTCATATGCTTCGTGCGCATCGGCTGAGTTCTGGAAGAATCCGCCGCTGTTAAGGACGTCGATGCCGCCGTCTGCAAGCTGCCGCACGTTGTCGGGATTTACGCCACCGTCCCAGCCTATCTCCAGTTGCGGCTTCATGGCTCGCAGCCTTTTGACCTTGTCGAGAAGGGATAACTCGGCTGCACCGCCAAAATAGCCCAGTTTGCCGGAAAAGATCAGGACATGATCGATGTGCTCTATGGCCGAAGACAGAACCTCGGGCTGCGTGTCCTGCTGAATTGCTACACCAACCTCCACCCCTTGGGCGTGTGCCTTTTGGGCAAAACTGACAAAGTCACCCTCTGCCTCGGCGTGCACAATAATGAGCTGAGGCCTTAAGTTAAGCAGCAACGCAGTGTGTTCAAAAGGCCACTTATACATCACATGGATATCCGCCAAAGCGTTGCCTGGCCACCATAATTCCTCAATCTCAATTAATCGTGACGGCGTCAGTACGCCATCGCTCACGTCCAGATGCAGACGCACTGCAACAGAAGTCGCTTTTTCGATTTGGCGCCGGAACTCATCGGGAGTTGCAGCTGTTATTGCCGGACAAATGGTGGCTTTCATGTTTATAGCATACCGCTTATGGCTCATTTAGGACACTGTTTGTTTTGCTAGTTGGGTAACTGGTCGAGCTCACTAATACGTCGCTTGAAACGCAAGGCACCAGCAAAGGGCGCCTGCAGCCAAACTTGCGCGATGCTTGTTGCTTCCTCGGCCGTAAGTGAACGAGCTGGAAGACACAGAACGTTACTGTCATCATCGTTCCGTGCGGCTTGTGCTTCGTGTGTGTTCCATACCAAGCTAGCCCGAATACCCTTGAATCGGTTGGCTGCCATACACATGCCTTGGCCGCTTCCGCAGATAAGGACGCCTCGAATATTTGGGCCATTGCCCGCAGCCTTCATAGCCTGGACTGTCTGGGCGGCAAACTGCGGGAAGTCATCGTCGGGGCGAAGTTCTGTATCGCCAGTATCGTGGACTTCGTGACCAGCTTTTTGAAGGACATCAACCAAATGAGCCTTGAGCTCAAACCCGTTATGATCAGCACCGATAAATATATCCATAGATCTACTCGTGATCGTGTGGTTCAGCTTGATGTAAAATACGTCCAGCGTCAGCAACTACTTCGACAAGTCGGTTGCTATAGCCCCACTCGTTGTCATACCAGGCAACAACTTTAAGCATATTTCCGCCCACCACAGCTGTCAGACTCAAGTCAACAATGGCTGAGTGGCTATTGCCAATAAAGTCGCTACTTACCGGCTCATCTTCGGTAACCGCCAGGATGCCTTGGTAATATGGTTCAGCAGCAGCTTTCTTAAAGACATCGTTAACTTCTTCGGCAGTAACGCTGCGTTTTGTGACAATCACAAAGTCGCTCAAACTGACAACAGGCGTTGGAACACGTAATGAGAGGCCGCCAAAATTTCCCTTCAGGGCAGGAAGCGCTTCGGTGGCGGCAATGGTCGCACCAGTACTTGTTGGGATAATGTTCTGCGCCGCAGCACGAGCGCGGCGTAGGTCCTTGTGTGGAGCATCCTGCAAACGCTGATCGGAGGTATAGCTGTGCACTGTCGTCATCATCGCCTTTTCGATGCCGAAGTTTGTTTCGATCAGTGCAGCGACGGGAGTAATACAATTCGTGGTGCATGAACCGTTATTAATGATCTCTCCTGAGGTTTCCAAAAGATCTTCGTTGACACCAATGACCACTGTGTCCGAGCCCGCGCCCTTCGCAGGCGCACTGATCACAACCTTCTTAGCTCCGGCAGTGACATGGGCACGAGCCTTCGCTGGGTCGGTAAAGAAACCTGTCGATTCGATAACGACATCAATGCCCAGGTCTTTCCAAGGCAGTGCTGCGGGGTCTTTTTCGCCCAAAACACGAATACTCTTGCCATCAACAATGATATTCTGGTCATCAGAACTAATCTGTTTGCCGTACACACCATAATTGCTATCAAACTTTAACAAGTGGGCGAGCGTGCGCGTATCAGTCAGATCATTGATCGCGACAACTTCCACATCATTGCGATCGAAAGCAATCTTAAAAGCATTGCGTCCAATTCGGCCAAATCCGTTGATTGCTATTCGTGTTTTCATACCGTTCCCCGTTTATACATTTTGAGCAGAGCGCTTATGCTTCTATTGTAAGAGGTGAACGGCCTGGGCGCAACTGAATTAAATGAGTTTTAGGTGCTGCATTTTGCGAATGCTCGGCATAACTTCAACCAATCGCGGATCGGAAGAGCCTATTACCACCCACTCTGCATCAGCAACTTCGTCCTCCTTGACCGCCAAAGCTTCGTCAGCAGCCACAAAAATATAGCGAAAATCATAATGAATATGCTCCGGCTCATTCTTGCGTGAGCTGGCTGGAATCGCATGGGCATCAATATCAATAGGCACTCGGCTGGAGGCACCTGGCACCGTCAGACGTTCTGCGATACGAATGTTAGTCTCTTCCTCGACTTCACGTTGAGCTACTTGCCACGGAAAATCGTCCTCCGGGTCCCAATGGCCACCCGGCTGCAGCCACTTCTGTAGCCCTATATGATTGATCATCAAGATCTTTTTGCGATCTGGCGACAACACTATGGCACCACCCGTTCCGTGCCCACTAAAACTCTTACGATCATTAAATGACTCCGGCAAAGATAGGCGAGCTACTAACCCAGTAAGTTTGGCCTTTTCATCGGGAAATAGCGCAAGATACTCCTCGATCAATTGGCGGATATTAGTTACGTCCATACGGCACTCCTTTGTTTGAGCATACAAATAACCGGATAAGCTCGCAAGCATTATCCGGTTATAAAATGTTGTATTCCGAGACTATTGATTATTCCAACGCTCGATAGATTCTCTCACAAACGCCTTGGCTTCTTCCACGTCGCCCCAGCCCTGGACAAGAGTTGTTCCTGGCTTTTTGAGGTCCTTGTAGTGGGCAAAGTGGAACTCCACTTGCTGCTTCCAGCGCTCGCCAAGGTCATCAAGGGTATTGATACTGTCGCCCGTGTTACGGTCATCGGCAGGCACTACAACAATCTTGTAGTCCATTTCGCCGCCGTCTTCGAATTTGAGGACTCCAATAATCTTGGCCTCCAACCAAACACCGGTTGGAATAGGCTCATCAGTGACCACCAGAGTGTCGAGCTCATCGCCATCTTCATCCAGCGTCTGAGGAATGAACCCGTAGTTAACTGGCTTGGCAAAAATAGACGGCTCTACGCGGTCCAGCATGAAAGCCGCACGCTTGCGGTCCCACTCAATTTTCAGCATCGATCCCTTGGATATCTCGACAACGGTATTCACCATACCTTCATCGACACTACCAGGTGTCAACACTTGGTTAAAATCTGCCATATTAAAAACTCCTTTGTAGCAATTTACAACTAGTTGTATGTCAATGGATATTGTACACTATTTGCAGCAAATATGAAGATTATCGGCCACAGAGGTGCACGAGGGCTTGCTCCAGAAAATACTATTGCCGCCATCGAGAAAGCTCTCGAGTATGGTGTTGATGAAATTGAAATTGATATTCGGGTCACCAAAGACCTCAAGCCCGTTTTAGTTCACAATCGACGCGCCAAATACGGCAATAGACGCTTAATGGTCGCCTCTAATAGTTACCGAGCGTTGCAGGCTTTTAAGCCGGACCTCGTCTTACTCGGTGAAGCCATCCAAGCTATTAATAAGCGTGTTCCACTGATGATCGAGGTCAAGCCTGGGGTGCCTATCGAACCAGTTATTACGACCGTGCAGAAGTTTCTTGACAACGGCTGGCAGGCATCCGACTTTTCGTTCGGTTCCTTTAGCCAGACAACCCTTCGGGCCCTCCACAGAGCAATGCCAGACATACAAAACGTCGTCATTGAACGCTTTCTTGGCTCATATGGCATTCACCGAGCGCGGCAGATCCATGGTCGCCGCGTCAGTATCAATCATTACTTTCTGAACCGAAGGTTCCTAAAGCGTGCTCAGCGCGACAACTTTGAGATCTGCGTCTATACCCTGAACGACCAAGCCAAGGCTCAAGCCTGGGCCGAGCGCGGCCTGGACGGTGTTATCACCGACCGTCCCGATCTGTATACTACAAAGTAATGTATATTACACTGGATCATGTTGAACCACTCACTCGTGATGTGACAACCTTTTGGTTTAAGCCGGAGCAGCCTCTGCGCTTTATTCCCGGGCAATACATCGAAATTCATCTGCCCCATCCGGCCATGGACAATCGTGGCGACAGACGCTGGATGACTATCGCCTCTATACCTGGGCAACCACTCATTGCGATTACTATGAAATTTGCTAGGGCGCCGGATTACAGCAGCACCTATAAGTCCGCTTTCAGGCGGCTACAGCCCGGCACAACACTGTATGCCTCTGATGCTATTGGCGACTTTGTCCTTCCCAAAAGCCCTTTTACTCCGATTGTCTTCATGGCATTGGGCATTGGCATTACCCCCGTGCAAAGCATGATGCTCAGCTTGGCGCAGACTGGAGAGAGCCGCCAGATTGATATCATCCATGGAGGGCGCACCGAAGATGATTTGATCTTCCGGCATGAGCTCCAGGCCATGACCGAAGCCTACACGCCGCTCGTCATCCAGCCACCCAATAACTGGACAGGTCAGAGTGGTTACCTGAACGGCCAGCGACTGCTCGACATGACTCATAGGCCAGCTGCCTCACCAAGCGACACGCTTTACTACATGTCCGGCCCAGAAGCGCCTGTCCTGAGAATTATAGACGAACTATATGCGCTGGGAATACAAAGGCACCAGATAGCGATGGATTATTTTCCCGGCTATCTAGTGCCTTAGGTCCTGTTCGGGATACTATAAAATTAGTACGTTTGCTTTTGGCTGTCTGCGATAGGATTATCGTTCAGATATTCACGAATATACAGTGCGGCCGAAGCGCCTTCACCTGTTGCAGTCGCAATCTGCATTGTCGCACCTGAACGTACATCACCGGCAGCAAAGACACCGGGCATGTCTGTCTGTAAATGTTGGTCTGTTTTAATAAAACCAATCTCGTCCAGCTGAATAGGGCTATCAGCCAAAAATTGCGTGTTAGGCTTGAGGCCAACAAATACGAACACGCCATCAGTTGGAAAATCAACCTTCTGGCCCGTTGTCTTGTCGGTGCCAACAACCTTGGTTACTTTGCTATCTTCGCCTACGATTTCATCGGTCGTGGTGTTGAAGTGAACCGTAATCTTATCTTTGAACTTCTCAATTTCATGCTGCAATATCTCTGATGCCCGGAACGATTCGCCACGCACCAACAGATCAATGTGTTTGGCAAAACGGGTCAAAAACATTGCTTCCTGCACGGCCGAGTTGCCACCGCCAACGACCACCAAGCGCTTATCACGGTAAAAAGCACCGTCACAGGTTGCACAGTAGTGCACGCCGCGGGCATAATATTCTTTCTCACCCGGAACGCCGATCTTTTTATAGTCGCTGCCCGTGGCGAGCAGTATTGCTCGAGCCAGCATCTCGCCACTCGTCGTTTCAAGCCGTTTATATTGCCCTTCATCGGTAATTTTGGTTACTTCGCCAAGTTCAATTACCGCCCCAAAACGCTCTGCCTGCTTACGCAGATTTTCAGCAAGCTCAAGTCCCTGCAAGCCTTCGGGAAAACCAGGATAATTATCAACCCAGTCAGTAACTGCCGCCAAGCCGCCAATCGCGCCGCGCTCAAAAAGCAGCGTATCGATGTCTTCGCGCGTTGTGTACACTGCTGCACTCAATGCCGCCGGACCTGCGCCGATCATAATAACGTCATGTATCGGGATTCGAGATGATTCTGTGTCGCTCATAGTAGTATTGTGTCGCCTTGCGGGTAACTATGCAACGGCTGGCGCCAATTTCGCCAAGTTATAACCGACGACTACTTCGCGACTATCATCGTCTTTCGTCACAACCGTCACGGGCACGGTCAAAGCGCCACTAATCTCCAAAGCCTCAGCCTGGCGTTCTGGGTGTTCGTCAAGATTAACCTCCTCGTAACCAACGCCCTTGGCAGCCAACCAGCGCTTAACCTGCATGCAGTACACGCACGTATTTGTCGTAAAGATAGTAACGTTCTTTACCATACCCCTGTTCCCCTCTTTTGTATTTTGCTTATGCCTACCATTATATATAGCGCACCTACCGTAAGCAAGTGCGCTATATATTGTGTTTTTTACACGTTAGACTATTCGCCGATAGCGTGAAGTGTCACGTCAAAGACAAGGGCTGCATTAGCAGGGATACCTGAGTTAGCCGGAGGGTTTGCACCATAGGCTTTGTCGGCTGGAATGATCAAGCGGCGCTTGCCACCCATCTTCATACCAGGGATTCCTTCCTTCCAGCCATCAATAACTTGGTCGAGACCAAAGGTTACAGGCTGGCCCGAGTCCAAAGAGCTCTGGAAGACAATACCAGTTGCTGCAACAGCGCCAGTGTAGTCCACGGTCACCGTGTCAGCTGCCTTGGCTTCGCTGCCGCCACCAACTTGAAGATCGATTGTTTGCAGTTCACCAACATCAGCGACTGGCGTAAAGTCCTGCAATGCTTTTCCTTCGAGTTTGTTCTTGTCGTCCACTTTAGTTTCCTCCTGTTGAGTTGTTGAAGTTGCTGCGTCTTTCTTGGTCTTGTCATGGTCGTCATTCCACATCTGAATGACAACTGCAATGCTTAGCGCGATCGACGACACAAAGAAAACCGCTGTTCCAATTAATATAAAAATCCTGTCACGTTTTTTGGTCATACATTCTCCCTTTATCTATCTGTGTGTAAAATGGCTGGCGGTTGCGCAAACCCGTGCTGGAGGCCATGAAGGAGAGCCTGCTTAAGCTCTTCTGATCGGAATGGCATCGTTGGCAATTGGGCCAGTGGCAACCACATCGGCACGTACAAGTTCTTGCCGAGCGCATGAATCTTAGCCTCTTCGGAGTCACTATGTAGTGCTGGCTCACCGGCAACATAGTGACAGAGGTAGACATATTGCGTACCAAATATTGGTCCAGCCTCTTCGACAAGAACAAGCTGAGGATCGGCGAGTTGTACGCCAGTCTCTTCGTGAACTTCACGGATCAAGGCTTGTGTTGGCGTCTCGCCAACATCGATTCCACCCCCGATCAGCGTATAGTACTCTTGGCCGAACTTGTTACGATACATCACTAAAAGGTGATCATCTTTGACTACAACTGCCCTCACTGCTCTTCTCATGCTGCTGACTATTATAGTCCGCGCATACCGCATATGCCAACTTTTTATTAGCTAGCGATGTCGTAAGCCTTGAGCTTACGCTTGGTGGCCTCGGTGTGGCTGCCCTGGAGCTTGAGCAGCTGAGCGTACACGCCGGTACCCTGGGCTAGCTTGGCCGGCGAGCCGACTTCAGCAACCCTGCCGTCTTGGAGAGTCACGATCTGATCGACAGTCTGAATTGTGCTCAATCGGTGGGCGATGATCAGCGTCGTTCGGCCCTGCATCAGGCGTTCCAGTGCTTCCTGGACCATATGTTCACTCTTGCTATCCAGGCTACTTGTGGCCTCATCCAGAATCAAAATTGGAGCGTCCTTAAGGATCGCACGGGCGATCGCAATGCGCTGCTTTTGGCCGCCGCTCAACTTCAGGCCACGTTCCCCAATCTGGGTATCATACCCATGGCTCAGCTTTTGGACAAATTCATGGGCGTTAGCTGCCTTGGCTGCAGCCTCGATATCGCTTAATGAAGCGCCGGGCTTAGAATAGGCGATATTGTCACGAATAGTTCCGCTAAACAGTGCAGGCTCCTGGAAGACGACACCAATATGCTGGCGCAAACTTGCTTGTGTCACCTCGTTAACGTTTTGGCCATCAATACGAATTTGACCATCAGAAACTTCGTACAAACGGAGAAGTAGGTTGGTTAATGTTGTCTTGCCTTGGCCACTCTCACCAACCAAAGCTACTTTGGTGTCTGGCGCGATCGTAAAATGCACATCGTGCAGCACTGGGCTCGCGGCATCGTAGCCGAATTTAATATGATCAAATTCGATCTTGCCCTGACCAACCTTTAGCTTACTAGCCCCGTCATGGTCAGAAATCTCAGGCTCAATATCCATTGCTTCAAAATAATCTTTGCTGTTTGAAACAGCCCGCTGCGTCTGATCAACCAAAAAGCTGATACTAAAGATCGGGATGCGAATAAGCATTGCGTACTGGACGAGCAAAATCATAGTACTGATCGAGTACTGGCCCCGGGCTGTTTCGACAAAAATATACACATAGACCGCAAAAAATATCACGTTGAGCACACTGCGGCGGATAACGTCCTGCTTGTGCCAATACCGGCTCTGGGGTCGAGTTGTCGCCACAACTGTATCGTAGCGGCCCCTGAAGAACTTGAGTTCGCGTGTTTCCTGCAGGAAGCTCTTTACGACTCGAACTTGGCCAATTGACTCAGCAAAGCGGCCGCTGGCGATGTCCTGTTCCTGGTTGATCGTCTTTTGGTAATCTTGCCACTTAGTGCTCGTGCGTGTCGTGAGATAGATAAAGATTGGATACAAAAGACCGAGCATGGCCGCCACCTGCCAGCTAAAGTAGGCCACAACTGCCAAAGACAAAATAGTGCTAAAGACAAACTGCAAAAAGTTATTGCTGACCATTTGCATAAAGTTGGTAATCTGGCTAATACCACGGCTCATGCGGTTGATGATCTTGCCTGATAGCTCTTGGTCAAAATACTTCTGCGGTAAGCTCAACAGATGTACATAGTATCGTTCGCTCAAGAGCTTCTGCATGCGAACTGCCAATATATCGCCCCAATAGCCGCCCACATTGCTCAAGATAGTTTGAGCAAAATCAGTCACAAAAATAGCCACGGCGCACCATGCCACCACGGCCACGTCTGCTGTACCACCCTTGAGTACGTTCTCGACCTGGTCAATCGCCAGTTTGGTGAAAATAGGCTGCAACTGAGTCATTACCGCCAACAAAATGGTGGTAGCAGAGATTGCGAAGTAATACTTCTTGAGGTCAGCAGTAAAGCGGATGATCCGCCAAATATCTTTCATTCTGGCCTAGTATACAACAATTTCTTCTCTTATAGAAGCCCGTCCTCAACATCTGACTTGAGCGTTTGGGATGTGGTTCGCAGCGCCACCGCAAGCATCCGGACCATTGCTGGCTGCGGACGAGTAATGCCGTATTTGCGTAAAAAAGGTTCCTTTGCGGCTAGTATTGATTCAGCATATGTTGCCTCAGCGAGCAGCTGATCGGCAGTCACCGCTGCTACATCTCCACTATCGCTCTGCAAGGTACGTAAAAGCGACAAGCCTCGCCACAAGGGATCATTAGTGCGTGCAGATGGAGGAACAAGCTGACCGATACGGTCATAGAGGTTCCGATGAGACACGACATTAAAGGCTCTGATCAATTGCTCTTCGAGAGTTTGCAAGATTTGCTTGGCGGATGCTGCCTGCGGCGTCGTTGCCTCTAGAGCCGCTGACAGCACGTCAGGAACTGCCGAATCAATCAACGAATAATCGGTGGAGTCGGGTATTTTTTCGGGGCTTTGGTGGGAAGTTATACGACGGGGGGCCTTTGCGGAGCCACCAAAAAGCCGCCTTCGCAGCGCCGACGTCCAGCGTGTATTCGGCCGTACGACAGTAGCGTCACGCAACGGCTGGGCGTCAAACAAACATGTACCATCAATCTCCACAGCAATCTGCGTATGCGCCATTTGCGGTACGATGCCATCAACAGTGGGCAACACTTTACCTGTGGGGACCTGCACTTCATATCCGGCAGCCATAATAGCCACACCAGCAACAACTGACGCCGTATCACACTGGAGCAAGACTTCATCGTATTCGTTCAATAGCGCCGTCCAGTCGCCACTCTCAAAGGCTCGCGTACGCTCTTCTGCTTCTTGGGGATCAATCGGCGTGTAATAAACTGCTTCGTTGCGCAGGTAACCAGTCCAGTCGGCGATCGTCTTAATCCCGGAGTAATGCTTGATATCTTGTGCCATCGCTTTGAGGCCACGATCTCCGATAAGATCCGCCACTAATCGTCTATCAATTGGCATTTCTTCCTCCGGGGGCAGCAAATACGGGTCATTGGCAGGATCATAATCATAAACAAAGCTTTCCAGGTATTTACCGCGCATCTGATAGCCCATAATATCGGGTGGGCTCAGATCTACCGTACGAAGAAAAAGATCGCCATTTTTATCATCGAGGTGCGGGTAATCGTACCTAAGCAAACCAGGCACTATTAACCTTGCATGTTGCTCTGGCTGCAGGCGCTGATAGGCGACGTCACCCCACGCTTCACGGGTATCCTGTACAAGCATATCCCGCAGCGTAAAATTCACCCGTAATGATGTGTCTTTTTTCTGTTGCTCAAGCCGCTCTTTCTCCTCGCGCCGTTGCTGGTCTTGGACGACACCTTTCGGTGGTGCATTGCCCTGCAGAATCGCAATGCGATCAAAATGAGGCGAGTCTACTACCGTCCACACTGGCGGTCCCCCAAGCATCTGCTGAAACTGTTTGACAGCCCGCTCGCACCACACTTCAACAAGCTCATCAGGGCTCGGCTTATCAGAGGAGAATAACCGCGAGACGAGCGCTTCCCACCCATCAGAATAGGCGACCATCGCGGCTGTTGTTTGGTCACGTCTGCCGAGATAATTCGCAAGATAGGCGCCATAGGCTCTCAGCTTGACACGCTTGAGCGATCCGTCCTTTGTTCGCCAATGCCCCACTGCGCCATGGTCATCGCCCGTGATATCCTCCAGGGTCCAGGCGTCCGAAACCCCATCACCGCTGATCCACGGCTTGTTATCATTGCAGGCTTCAAGCACCATTCTTTTGAGTCGCTCCGTTGGGTCCTGGCGTTCCCGTTGCTGTTTCTGGCGAGTTGTCATGTCATCAATCGGTGCCGTTTGGCGCGCGTACAAATGCTTCAGCTCTGGGTGTTGCCCCATGCCTTCCTGGGTTGGCAATCGGTGTGGCACATGCGGTGCAGCCGCCGAGAGCAGCTGGTTTTCAATACGAGCTGCGACAATTTGCTTTTGAGCCAAACTCAATGGTCGCTCTTGGGCGGTGGGCATTGCAGGCTGCACAACAGAAAGCATGTCCAGATACTCGGGCGAATGTTCAACAATTGTCCGCAAGGGAGCTTCGAGAGCAAGGCCCCATCCACTGCGCTCGGCGACTAGCTCAACCATGCGTGGATTTGACTCCAATATCTCCATAGCATCACTGTAGGCCCAGCCTGCTTGTTCAGATGCACGCGTTACGGATACGAGTTTGCCCGCTTTATAATATGCCAAACCAGGCGGCAATTCCTGGTGAGGTTCAGCAAACAGTCCATATGCGACAATCGGTTCAGCGAATTTGAGCTTCTTGGCCATATCAGCATCTGAGCCAGCACACGTTTCGGCGATAATATCAGCAAGCTCTGCCTTCTGTACTTCCAGTTCCTGGCCACCACACGTCTGGCGTTGCCATAGCTCATAGAGCTCTCGGTGTGCTGCTGCAACAGGCGATTCTGGACCACGCAAAGATTCTCCGTCAAGTGGCGCAGACAGGCTCTCGGCATTAGCTAATGGTGGTACAAATTCAGACATACAACAAAAATAGTATTGTACTACTTTTTTGCAGGATAATTAACTATATTATATTCGTTCAGCCTGGAGTGCGTCGTGCGCGGCGGCAGCGATAGCATCAAGAACGGTATTCACTTCACTGTCACGCATTGTTTTCTGGAAATGCGCCACGCTCAGGCGAAGCGTAATTTGCTTGTGCCCTTGATCATCTGTCCGTTGGAAAATATCAACAGGGCTCAGCGTATAGGCCACCTGTTCTGGATATTCGGCAGCTATTTTTTGTAGGACAAAATCATACAGCTGGGCATATGCTACAGTCGTAGGCACTTTGAAACAAATATCCTGCTCAACCTTCGGGAAGCGAGATTGCTTGCGGTACTTCTTTCCCTGCAAGCTCAGTGCAGAAAATTCTTCAATGCCAATTTCAAAACCAGCACTATATACTGGCAGTTTCAACTGCTTGCGTACAGAGGCTTTGTACTCACCGATAATTCCCAAGAATATCTCAGTATTCTTAACAGTAACGAGCGCCGAACGGCTCAAATCAAATGGAGCCGTAATGGGAAAGTCCATATCTTGTGTAATGGGAGCGTATTCTAATACTACGCCAAATTCCTTGGCAATGTGGTCAAGATAGGTGCGTGCCTCATAATAGGCAGCTCCGCTCGCCGTGTTAATTTTCTTGTCGTTGGCAGCCACCACAAGACTCAGAAGTGAAAATTCTTTGGGCAAACCACCGTCATCGTCAGCATGCAAAAGATTATGAGCCTTATTGAGTTCAAACAACGCGAAGTGATCATAGCCTGCTTTGATATTTGGGATCACTTTGTCCAAAAGGCTTGGCGTCAGACTCGGGCGGTAATACTGTAAATCTGGGCTCAGCGCGTTAGCAAGACTAAAGGCCCATTCTCGCTTTTGGCCTGCCCGGTCGAGCAAGTTCCCGTGCACAAAACTATACGACAGTACCTCGTTTGCACCAGCGGTGCTCAAGATTGTGCGCAGGCGTTGCTTCATATGCAGCATGGTATCGGCTTTGACTGGCGTGAGATCACGCTTTGGCAATTCCAGAGGCAGTCGATCAAAACCATACAGGCGCCCGACTTCCTCGACAATATCCTCGGCAATTTCAATGTCGGTGCGCCAGAACGGTGCGGTTGCTATTAGATCATCGCCGTCAAGCTCCACGCCAAACTCAACATTCGTCAGCAGCGTCGCCATTTCTGCAGCTGATAACTCAAATCCAAGGCGAGCATTGATAAACGCTACTGAAACTTTGACTGGCTGATACAGCGAGTCGCGCTCACGAGTCTGAACATCCACATGATTATCGTTAAAGACAGCACTTGCAGCCTGGGCACTTGCATGAGTACGTAACATCATGGCTGTTTGGGCAAAGACACGCTCGTTTTGAAGCGGTGATTGGCCCTTGTTGTTGCGGGTTACTGCATCAGTAAAAATACCGTGGGCCATAGCCGTACGGCGGACAGAGTACATATCAAAGGTGGCACATTCCAGAATAATGCTGCGAGTTGTCTCGTCAACCTCGGTATCTGCACCGCCCATTGCCCCGCCAACACTGATAAGTTGCTGCTCGGTCGCAATCATGATCGCTTCGCTGCGCGGTTCAATCTCCTTGCCATTTAACAGGGCGATCTTTTCGCCTGGGCGTGGGTAACGCACCACCAGTGCAGCGCCATCACCACCGTTCCGTGCGACTACCTTGTCATAGTCGTAGGCATGCAGGGGCTGGCCAGTAACCATCATCATATAATTAGTGACATCAACGACGTTATTAATAGGTCGGATGCCGACACGGACCAAGTAGCTCTGGAGCCATATAGGGCTTGGCTTTACCTCGACATCACTCATAGTCATAGCCATAAAGTGGGGCACTTCTTGTGGGAGCTCATTGCGAACGGCCAACGGTAAAGCTGAGCCATCATGGGTCAGAACATCTTGCAGCTGGTGCAAATACCAATCAGGCGAGTAGAATGACTGGCCGCGGATACCGACAATCTCCCGGACGACACCAAGCTGACCAAAGCAGTCGGGACGATGAGTGAACATCTTGTTCTCAATATCGATAATTGTATCGTCGAGCTGGTAGGCGTCTGCAAATGACGTTCCCGGCTGGACCTCTGCATCCACTTCCAAAATACCATCATGGCCATCGCCCAAAGCTAGCTCTCGCGGGCTTGCCAACATGCCATTACTTACGACACCCCGCAAAGGGCGGGCGTCAAGCACAAAAGGCTCAGCATCGAAGCTCTCTGGCACGGTTGATCCAGGCGGCAGCCAGGCTACCAATAAGCCTTCGCGGACGTTGGGAGCGCCGCAAACGACCTGGACGTAACCTTGCGCATCGCGTTCAACATCCTTGGCCTTACCACCATCATCCAGTTTACAAATGTGCAAACGGTCAGCATTCGGATGATCCTCGCACGAAACAACGCGGGCAATAATAACCCCCCGGTACTTGGCGCCAAGCTCTATAATCTCTTCGACAGCGCCAAGCTGAGCGCCAATCTTTTCGACCAACTCGGCAATTCCTTGTGGGGCGATATCCACATCAGTAAATTGTTTCATCCAGTTAAGACTAATTTTCATGCTGCTGCCCTTATCATTTGTTGTAGTTCTTGGAGTCGTTCATCGTCCATCTTTGGCCCTTCAATAGAGGATATATACCCGGGATATACGGGGAAGAAGACATTTTGCTTCGGGAACATACTGCGATCATCTTGAATATGGTGCATCGGGTACAGCTTGGCGTGTACGTGAGGCACTGCTTCGCCTTCAAAAACCATACCAATACGCGTGACCTGCAAAGCCTTTTCCAAAAGCTTGGCAACTTTTTTGGTGGCAATCATCAGATCAGCTAGCATACTATCCTCAAGATCGAAGGCATAGCTACCGGGGTTGTGGCGAGGCACAACAACTGTTGCGCCAAGTGTATTTGCAAATGGCGTCAAAAATGCCACAAATTGCTCATCTTCCCAGATAATATACGCTGGGATGTCCCCGGCAATAATTTTGTCAAAAAGTGTTGGTTGGTTATCTGTCGTATCAGTCATAGTACGTCCTAAAATTGCCTCAAAAAGTCTAGTTTACCTGATTCAAAGTGGCGAACGTCCTCAATGTCATGTTTCATCATGACTAAGCGCTCGATTCCGCTGCCCCATGCAAACCCGGTATACACCTCAGGATCAATACCTGCCATGCGCAAAACATTAGGATGGATCATGCCGCAGCCCAGCAGTTCAATCCAGCCAGCATACCCACAAATCTGGCAACCCTTTTTGTCGCAAAATGGACAACTCAGGGCAAATTCAAATGAAGGTTCGGTAAATGGAAAGTAGAATGGCTGCGTCTTTACTTCGAGTTCTTTTTGGTAGTATTCTTGCAGAAATGTCTTGAGTGTGGCAATCAGATGACCCGCATGGATACCCCTGTCGACATACACACCCTCAAGCTGATAAAAGGTATGCTCATGGCGCGCATCCAAATCTTCATTTCGAAAAACACGGCCCGGAATAACTGCCGCAATAGGACGACCCTGCTCCAAATTGGCACGATATTCTTGCAGAACACGGTTTTGCATCGTACTGGTATGTGCTGGTGCAATTAACTGCTTGCCCTGAGCGTCTTTTTGGACTGTCATAAAAGTGTCGTAGTCGTCACGGGCCGGGTGTCCTTCGGGGAAGTTCAACATCTCGAACATATGTGTATCGTCATCAATCTGGCGCGACTCGATAGCGGTAAAACCCATGCGGTAAAAAATATCGAGAACCTTCTCGAGTTCGGACATCAGTGGATGCCTGCTTCCCTGTTCGCTAGGAAGCAGACGAGGTTGTTTGGCCACGGGTACATTAACGTCAAACGGGGCGGTCACATCGATGGCGGGCAAAGCTTCGGCCTGCTCTTGGTAAGCCGCAACAGCAGCTTCAAGCTGCTGTTTGAGCATATTGATTTCCTTGCCAAATGAGCCACGCTCTTCGGGTGGAAGGTTGGGAATCTCGGCGTAGAGCGCCTTGAGCTCGACAGCCTTCAAGATCTCTGCTTTGTGTGTGAGTTCAGCCATGCGGGCCATAAGATCGTTGGCGACCGTAGCAATACGTGCGTTTTGATAGTTCATCTTACTCTTTAGTATAATCTATACCTCTGTCACAACCAACCCTTGAGCGGTTATTTCTCAGTGGCTGGATAGCCATGAACCTCAAGGAGAACCCCCGCGGTCTCTTGCAAGCCAAAGGCAAAGCGCTGATAAACTTTATGGGGTTCAGATCGGACCTCCGAGCTGAACTGATTAAACGGATAAGATACTCGGACTATTGGCTCACTAGGATCCTGATAGCTCTCGTAGCGCACAAATGTCCCTACATCACTAATATCATGCGCTATAATTCGGCCCAACGTCGATTGTACTTGCCAGAGTTCACGACAACTTTCCGCGCCAACATCAAGTAGTTCACTTGCTACTGCAAATTCCTGCCTAGCAGGGTTGAACCCAATCGCTACACGGCGTTCATTAATAATCTTGGAAACACCCCGTATAGACATTTCTGCCGGTAACAAGTGTGGCTGATCTGGAAGTTGTTCATTCTCATTGCGGTGGCCCAGCGCGACCGTAGCAAGGCAATCACCCATGTTGCCGACAAACGATCCAAAATCCATATAATTAGCGATCCTGCCCAGGGGTCGGGCGCAAAACTTTTGCAGGGCCTCGACCGAGCCATTGATCATTTCGGGGGTTGGGCGCGCTAAATGATTTGCCGATGGTTGAAAGTACATCATTCGCGTCCTCGCTGGGGACCTAACGCAGCCTGAATAATGGCACGTATTCCCTGGGCGTAGTAACGATAGGCGATCGGCTGATAGCCATTCTCGATATCAAAAGGATAATAGGTATCCTTTTGCTCACGCTGCAATCCATGGTGGCGTGTTGCATAAAAATTGCCCGGATCATCGATTGTCATTGAAAGGTCAGCATCAAACGGTAGCTTTAAGTCCCATGTAGTTTTGCGGCCACAGCGGCGGCCAGCAAAAGGCGTGGTAGTCGTCAGTAAGTACGTGCCGTCAGTGCCTATCGCCAAGGGAAGTCGTCCGTTCTTTCCGTCCGAGATGGTCCAGATATTCATAGATCGAACATCATCGGGCTCAACATTGCCTCCAAGATCCATAACAACCCCCTGATCTTTGCCAGTCGCAACAGTCCACAAATCTCGGGCAACTCTGATATAGGGATCCATATCTTCAAAGCGTTCAATGGGTTCGTTAACCTTACGCAGAAGCGGGCGCAGTCGCATTCCGGCATCAGTGTATTCTTCATCAGTAGGACGAGTTAGCTCCGGGCCTTTTGTATAGAAATACATATTACCCCATATTATATAGAATTATTCAATAATATACAATCCGGCAGCTTGGTATACTACAGGTATGGCTAATTTTTCTTTTGATATCGTTTCCGAATATGACAAGGCCGAAATGAACAATGTGTTCGGCCAGGTGGAGCAAGAAATTGCCAGCCGCTATGACTTTAAAGGCACGCCCGCCCTCATTGAGTGGCTCAACAGTGAAAAAACTGGCCTCAAGATCACTGGCAACGGCGAATGGCAAGTCGATGCGATTATCGACATTGTACGCAAAAAGCTCGCTACCCGTGGACAAAGTCAAAAAGTACTCGATACGAGTAGAGAAATCGTCGTGAGCAACCTCAAGACGTCCAAGGAAGTACCCTTCAAGAAAGGGCTCGATCAGGACAAGTCCAAGCAAATCACCAAGCTCTTGCGCGAGCACTTTCCCAAGGCAAAAGCACAAATTCAAGGTGACGCTGTGCGCGTCATGTCAAACAGCAAGAACGATTTGCAGGCGGTTATTCAGTTCTTGCAAGGCCAGGACTTTGACTTTCCACTTAGCTTCACGAACTACCGCTAGGCTCTTCGACCAAAAGGTCTTCCTCAATGAGAGTCGGCGAAGTAACCGACTCTTTTTGTATACGCCCGACGCGCAAAAGCGTGCGACAAATTAACGCCGAGAAAATCAAGCCAGCGGCGACCTGCGCCGGTATCATGACATGGAGCAGCGCAATACGTCGGTATGATAGCGCTATGCATAATACCGCAATAATCTGCAATCCAAGTAAAATGTGCTCGAAACGAATACCCCAGCGGCTCATCGCCAGCTGGTATCCTAGGCGAATCTGAGCAGCAAATAGCACAGCAGCAAAAATAAAATGAAGCAGCCGAATAGGTAGGATGCTGAATGATGGCGTCACAATAATCCCCATTGTACAGATAGCAGAAATATTCAGCACCAATCGGATAGATTGCACAAAGGATCCTCTCGCATCCCTCAGCATGTGTGCCGCATACGCCATATAACCTGCCATTAGCCCCAGCCCAAGAATATATGGCAAAAGGGTGCGCTGGAAATTACCAAAGAAACTTAAGCCGCTCGGCGCATTCAGTGCCGTAGGCTCGATTGACAAACACCAGCAACAGCATAGGAGGAAACAAATTTGACTATACTGCACATACCGAACAGCTCGTTGAAGCATTACAAGTATAAGTATACAAAAATAACAAGAAAACGCTATGTCACCAAAGCTGCCCTGGGCAGTAGTCAGCTGAAAAATTCGCTACCTGCTATACTACAATCATATGCGCGATAGCCACGATATTCTGTCACAAGCTGAGACAATTCTCAAATCAAACGACCGTGGGCTCTACACCATTCCAGCCCATGGACTCTACCCCCATCAGTGGCTCTGGGACAGCTGCTTTATCGCGCTGGGCTGGCGCCACCTTGATATTGAACGAGCCAAAATCGAAATCCTCAGCCTGCTTCGCGGACAATGGAAAAATGGCATGGTCCCCCACATGATCTTTACCCCAGGACGTGCCTACCAACGAGACCGCAACATCTGGCGGAGCTGGGTCAGCCCCTTTGCTCCCGATGACGTGGTCACCAGTGGCATCACACAGCCGCCAATGCTCGCCGAAGCCATCGTCCAAATTGGCGAAAAAATGGAATTAACTGAGCGGCGCAGCTGGTATCGTCAGGTTTTTCCCGCCCTCCTCAGCTATCATCAGTGGCTCTATAACGATCGTGACCCGCACCAAGAGGGCCTCACACTCCAGATTCACCCATGGGAAACAGGTTTCGATAATACCCCACCGTGGATGTACGAGCTGCATAATCACCTTCTGCCGTGGTGGATACGTGGCCTTAAAAAGACGAAACTCGATACTGTAGCCGGCATGTTTCGGCGCGATACGCATTTTGTGCCGCGAGCACAGCGCTTCTCCAACCTTGATGCGCTCGCTCTTTATGATGCACAGCGTCGGCTACGCCGCAAAGCATATGACATTGATAAAATATTGGATCATTCGCTCTTTGCAATAGAAGACCTGGCGTTTAATTGTATCCTCATTCGCGCCAATGAGCATTTGCTGCATATTGCTCGAAGCATCAGGCAAACAGTCCCGCCAGAACTTCTGACGAGTATCGAGGCGACGCGCCAAAAGCTTGAAGAGCTGTGGGATCCATATACTGAACAATACTACTCACGCGACTTCGTTACGCATAAGCTTATTCAGATCCCCAGCATAGCTGCGCTCCTTCCTCTCTACGCTGGAACAATCAAACCAGAGCGGGCAGCCCTCCTTGTGAAAAGTCTCGAAAATGAGCATATCTTTGGACTCCCTTATCCGGTTCCCAGCGCTCCACGAAATTCTGCATGGTTTGACGCCGAACGATATTGGCAGGGACCAACCTGGTTCAATACCAACTGGCTGATCGCCGACGGCCTCCGCCGCTATGGTTACCACCAGCATTCCGAAGCGCTTATTGAAGGCTCTATTGAGCTTGTGCAAAATGGTGACTTTAACGAGTATTTTAATCCGCTGAGCGGCGCCCCTCTTGGGGCAGCCAATTTTAGCTGGACGGCAGCCATCGCAATTGACTGGCTCAAACGCTAGGCATGCGTATCACTATCCAGCAACGAGACATCCTCCGCTGATTCCACTGCCCTATCAGCCAAGTGCTGTACTTTGCCTAATTTACGCTCGATCGTACGCGATTTGGTGCTTGCTGAATCAATAGTATTCGTCGCTTGAATAAGTTTCTCACGAGTTTTGTCCAACAGGTCGCCAAACTTGCCAAATTCACCTTTAATGACCGTCAGGAGCTCCCAGACCTCACTGGTCTGTTCTGCGATCGCCAAAGTGCGAAAACCAAGCTGGTAACTGTTGAGGATGGCAGCAATTGTGGTCGGTCCGGCAACGGTAACTCGGTATGTGGACTGAAGATGCTCAAAGAGCCCCGGAGTCCGAAGCACCTCTGCATACAATCCCTCCGTAGGCACGTATAACACTGCAAAGTCAGTTGTTTTGGGCGGCACGATGTACTTTTCTTTGATACTTTTGGCCTCAAGCTTGATGCGAGCCACCAGAGCCTTACGAGCAACCTCAACCTCAGCTGGGTCACCCTTCTCGTCGGCGGCAACCAGCCGTTGGTAGTCTTCGATGGGGAATTTGGCGTCGATTGGCAGGTAGATAAAGCCAGCTTTGGAGCTCTTGTCTGGCAACTTAATTGCGAAATCGACTGCATCCCGACTGCCTGGAGTAAACATCACCTGCTTGACATAGTGGTCCTTGATAAATACCTGATCCAGCAAATTCTCGAGCTGTACTTCGCCCCAAGTGCCGCGCGTTTTAACATTAGTAAGCACTCGTTTGAAATCGCTGACATTGCTCGCAAGATTCTGCATCTCACCCAACCCGCGTTGCACATGCTCCAAACGCTCACTCACCAGTTTAAAGCTTTGGCCGAGTCGCTTTTCGAGCGTGCTTTGCAGTTTCTCGTCAACCGTTGAGCGCATTTTTTCGAGCTTGTCGGCGTTATCTTTTTGCAATGCCTCGAGGCGACTCTCTACTGTTCGGCGAATCTGCTCTAGCTTCTGATCGTTCTTGTCCCTCAGCTGTTCCAGCCGCAAATCAAGGGATTCTCGCGTTTGCGTCATGCCGCCAGTTACCTCTTGGCGAAGGTCTTTATTTGCTTCAGCAAATTCGCGGCGACTCAGGGCAAATTCCTGGCGCAAGCCATCGTGGGCACCCCCGCCCGCCCGCTGGCGCAGCAACGAAACAATTACCACAATACCGAGTAAATTACCGATGCCAAGTACTAATAAAATGACGTTCATACGTACCCCATAGATCTTCAGTTTTAAAAGACCCGGGGTGTAGCCCAGGTCTGGTGGAAGCCTCACACTTCCTAAGCCAAACTATACTCGCCGCTATACGAAAGCACAAGCGTTTTATTGGAGGCGTGCCGCGTCAATCAATACGGAAGAAAACACGAAGCGACTGAGGCATTATGCGGACTGCCGTCACCACTAAAACTCCGACGGCAAAACCGCCAACAACATCAAGGGGAGCATGCAGGCCAAGATAAATACGTGACACAGCTACCAGTAAAATGCCCATTGGCACCACCCAGCGCCATCTGCTTGGCAGATAGGGCATTATCGACAGCATAACGATTGTC
The DNA here is from genome assembly GCA_963721475.1 of uncultured bacterium. Lineage (GTDB taxonomy): Bacteria > Patescibacteriota > Saccharimonadia > Saccharimonadales > UBA4665 > CAMLQK01. The sequence continues at coordinate 223,051 of CAVRJI010000001.1, forward strand.
ATAACCGTAACGTGCCCCGATGGGAAACCAGCACCCGTATCGCTCCAGCGCATATGAACATGCTCCAAAAGGCCTTCCGGCCGTGCACGATCAATAAAATGCTTTAACAGGAAAGCTATCGCTGCCCCACCGATGGTTGACACTGCCAACCGCCAAGCCAATCGCCAGTGTCGAAGTGCAAAAGCTATGATTACCGCAACCGCAGCAATCATTAATCCATCTTTGGCGACGCTCGCAATTCGGAAGAAAGTCTGTAGACTGTCGGGCCAGTCATTAATCGTCCGGAAGATGTCAACCTCCCAGCCACTCAGAACATGCTCGTAAGCCATTAAGGAAGTGATGACCAGCGTAATAATTGCACCTATAAAACCGCCGACATACCAGTTGCGACGTCCAGCATATACTTCGCTGTCAGTTTTTGTTTTTACGATCATCTTGAAGAAATTATATCACTATCACCGCTTTGACACGAAGTCATTTTCTTGGATATAGAATCGCCACGGCTTATCTTGCGCCTGCGAAATCCCGACACGAGTGGCCTGGACAACATGCTCCTGAGGCACGGCAGACTGCGGCACCAGGCGTACCGGCTCATCCCACAATGCATGCCCGTTCAGCGCCTTGGTGATGCCTGTCGCCTGGCACAGCTTAGCTGGTCCGTTCGTTAGTTGGCTATTCGGCAGTGCACGGCGGTTTGATCTCAAAATGTCCCAGCCATCCAGCGGCTCAGCTGCGCGGATTAATACCGCTGAGCCTTCACCCTCAGGACCAGTCACCACATTCATGCAATAGTGCATGCCATACGTAAAATATACGTACAGGTGTCCTGCAGGACCGAACATCACATCAGTGCGTGCCGTTCGCCCTTTATAGCTATGGCTAGCAGCATCTGTCTGGTGATACGCTTCGGTTTCCACAATGCGCAGACGGACTACCTCTGCACCGATGTTGACTTCCAATATACACCCCAATAAGCGCCGGGCAACGCTTACGACATCGCCCTCGAGCCACTGCAATCCCTTTGGCATTATTTCTGATGCATTAGCGGTCATTGGGTTAGATGGCCCATGTCTAACTTGGGTTACTTCGGCATGCATAGTTAGATATAAATGCCGCATATTTAACCAAGGGATACCTCTTCCGAAATGGTGCCATGCCCCCAAGTGCCAACACCCCTCTCTCAAGATCGCTTATAGATAGTATGTCTCCTATCAAGTGTACTAGGCGAGAGAGTCGGATACCTTCATCCCGTAAGTGCTGGTATTCCTCCATAGGACTGTGTGATTTCAGGCCCATGCCACTCCTCCACACTGTTGTCTCACGCGCTTCGTCATAGAGTAAGCCGTTAAAGTTCGCCTGGGCTTCATTGGTTTCCAGTCCCAGCCATGCTAGAGCGCGCGTAAAATTGTGAGCTGTTACGAGTGGCTCAAACTGAGGGCTCCGCATAAAATACTCCGCCGCCGGCAGTTTTTGATTACTTCCATTATAGGGATGCTTGGCTATGGTATCTATCAAGAGGCTCTGTTCAGTGACATTGAAATACTCTGACTGTTTCTGCCGCAAGTGCGTGGCAAGCCCGTCGGTCATCTGGTGTAATGTCCGCGTATTTATAGCAGCCGCATCTTCCTGATCATCCCAATAGACCGCCATTGGCAATGCTGGATACCCCGCTTCTTGATCCGTTAGCTCAGCAATCTTATTGAAAAGCTGCGTACCAACATATAAATCATGACCGCGGTCCACTGCAAGCAGCTCCAAATCTGTCGCCCCAATGAACGGCTGTCGAAAGTCAGCAATCTCGCCAAGCCTAGCCGTGCGCTGCAAAGTGTAGCGCGTGGACTCAACTCGCGCAACGTCAGCCTCAGCAGCGGCGACAATCAACGAGCCTGCCCGCAAAAGATAACTATCTATTCCAGGGTCGAGCTCTCCGTCACGCGTTGGCCACTCGGGCACATTGAGGTATCCGGGACGTCCCGTCTCCGTGTCTTCTTCATAGTATTCAAATTTGCCCATTATGCTACTCGAGATTATGAATTTGCTGGTGGTTAAGGCCAAAATAGTGGGCCAGCTCATGCCACACTGTATGCTTGATTGCTTCTTTGAGCGCAGCCAAGCTATCAACACTTTGTTGGATAGGATTTTTGAAGATTGTTATCTTGTCGGGGCCGTACATACCATTGGCGCCCTGGCGCGCAGTCAGCGGCACACCCTCGTATAGACCAAATAGTGTCTGGTCGTGTCGCAATTGCAGCTGGACTCGTTGCTCGGGTGTTGGGTCGTCTGCGTATACAATCGCTACATTCTTGACGGCGTTCATGTGGTCGGCAGGCATTTCATCAAGAGCTTCGGCAATAAGGTCAGAAAATTGGTCATCAGATATAGATATCATAGTTTCTCCATTATACCGGATTACCCCAGAGAACCACTGCATTACAAATGTATTTTTTGCAATGACGTAATAAATTTCACATACCGCCCTCGCCGCGCCTCGTATGATAAAGCCATCAACTACAAAGGAGTTACGATTATGGGTATTCTGGCATGGATAGTATTGGGGGGTTTGGCGGGATGGATCGCCTCAATGATCGCTGATACCGATGCTCAGCAAGGTGTTTTTATGAACATTGTAGTGGGCATTGTCGGCGCCTTATTGGGCGGCTTCGTTGTCGAAGTCTTTGGTGGCAGCGGCATTACCGGCCTTAACATATGGAGCCTTGTCGTTGCCGTGGGCGGGTCCCTCCTCTTATTAGCTATTGTTAAGGGATTCAGCCGCCGAAAGTGAAAATGGAATACGATCGAAGTGTGGCGCACGCCAATCTCGATCACGGTACAGACCACTCCGCATCCTATAAGCCATTTCCTCGGTCAGGCTTGGGTCAGAAAAGTCCGTGTCCTCGAGTAGATTACTCAGCCATATCGCATCGGCTGTACTTAATTCTTTGTCAGTAGCATCATGGGTCACTTTATCCGGTTGGACTTGATACATACTATGCTGCGCCGATAAGCCCCGTCCCATAACAGACACATAAGCAACTGTTTCTTCGTACTTCGCCAGGTCAACGAGCGTCACAACAACCTGCCGCGGTATGCCGTCTGGAACCGCTTCAGCGGACGCTTGACCGACGTGGAGGATGCTTGGGAAAGACTCCGGAGTCCCTGGCCCCATCAGGAAACCATAACCCAAAGAGCCGTACTCTTCCATCACTTGGCCGAGATGTTGCAGAATTCTGCCGCTCACACGCATCGCCATGGCTTCACTGCTTTCGGGACTCCTGGGACTCATAGCAACCTCCTTGTTTCGGTATCTATTGTAGCAACTGTACTAAGGTGAAGGCAAAAGCACCTTTATTTCCAGACAGCAACACCCCACCTTCTAGCTACAATAATAAATAGCCCTCACACATGGTGAGGGCTATTTATTATGTTTTAGCTTGGGCTATTTGCCTTGGCGCTTGCGCTTGCTTGGATCAAGCTCGCGTTTGCGTAAACGAAGTGACTGGGGTGTTACTTCAAGTAATTCGTCATTTTCGATAAAGTCCAAGCACTGTTCAAGGCTCAGGATAGTTGGAGGAGTCAACTGAACAACACCATCGCTGCTTGAGCTGCGCATGTTGGTCAGGTGCTTTGTCCTACAAACGTTGATTTCCATGTCTTCCTGGCGAGTGTTGAGACCAATAATCTGTCCAGCGTATACTTTTTCGGCTGCGCCAATAAATGTTGTGCCACGCGCTTCAGCATTCTGGAGAGCGTATGGTGTTGTCGTACCCGTCTCAAAAGCAATCAACACACCGTTACGGAGCTGCTGCAGTGCAGAGCCCTGGGGCTGGTAGCCGACAGTCAAGCTGTTCATAATGATCGTACCCTTGGTATTGGTCATTAGGATGTTGCGCAAACCAAGAAGTGCACGAGTTGGCATTTCGTAGACCAACTTTGTAACGCCCTTTGGACTTGCAAACTGTTCCTTCAGCACAGCGCGGCGCTGGCCAAGTTCCATTTGCACCGTACCAACGTGCTCAGCGGGTACTTCGACGATCAGTTCTTCGAGAGGCTCCATAGTCTGGCCATTCTCTTCTTTGGTCACAACCTGTGGGCGACCAACTTCGAACTCAAAGCCTTCGCGGCGCATAGCCTCAATAAGGACTGACAGGTGGAGCTCACCACGGCCAGCAACCGTAAAACCGATACCGTTTTCGTCGACACGCAGACCAACATTAGTCTCCAATTCTTTGGCAAGGCGGTCACCAATCTGGCGGGAAGTCGTAAATTCACCTTCTTTGCCCTTGAAAGGACCAGTGTTTGGGCCAAGATAAATGCGCAAGGTTGGTGCTTCAACTTCCATGACAGGCAATGCCTCTGGTTCGGCAGCATCGGCGATAGTCTCACCAATTTTGGCGTCTGCGATACCGGTCAACTGGACGATGTCGCCCGCAACACCAGCAGGTACTTCAAACTTTGTGACACCGTGACTCATGAAAACCAATTCAACCTTAGCTTTGGTGAATGTACCGTCCTTTTTACAAAGCGTGACCTGGTCACCAGCCTTAACACCACCGCGAGTGATGCGGCCAATAGCGTACTTACCCTTAAAGGTGTCCCATGCCAAACCCGTTACCAACATCTGGAAAGGCTTGTCAGCTTCCACTTGTGGTGCAGGAATTTCATTCATAATAGCTTCGAAAATAACGTCGAGATTGGCGTCTTCTTCGGAATCAGCAGGTGGAGTCTTCCAGGCCTTTCCAGCACGGCCAATGGCATAATATACAGGATAGTGTAGCTGATCCTCGTGAACAGCAAGTTCAAGGAATAAGTCGGCAAGTTCATTCTCAACTTCTTGGATGCGACTTGCAGGTTTATCAATCTTGTTAATGATAACAATTGGCTTCAGGCCACTAGCAAGTGCCTTACTAAGCACAAACTTGGTCTGAGGCATTGGGCCTTCCTGGGCATCAACAATCAGCAAACAACCATCAGCCATGTTAAGCGTTCGCTCAACTTCGCCAGAAAAGTCGGCGTGCCCTGGGGTATCGATAATATTGATGCGGTAATCATCGTGCTGCACGGCAGTCACCTTGGCGGTAATGGTAATACCACGTTCGCCTTCCTGGTCACCACTGTCCATGATCAAGCTTTGGTTCATCTCGGCTTGGTTGTCACGAAAAGTTTTAGATTGCTTCAACAGACCATCAACCAAAGTTGTTTTACCATGGTCAACGTGCGCAATAATTGCGATATTACGAATTTTAGCTGGATCTTGTGTGGTTGCAGACATACTCAATGCCGGTCCTTACGCCAGCGCTCACTTGTGTTGTTTTCTTGTCTATAATTATAACATAAGAGCGTAAAATACACAACCATTATAGCGTTACAATTCAGCAGATGAGTGTCTGGTAGTATTAGACCGTACTGATAGAGCGTATCGGCAAGCTCCAAGGGCGTTCATTTCTGGGTTGGTAATTATTCTTGGCGCCATTGTCGCTAATGAGCATTCATGCCCGGCGAAGCCAGCAAACGTACTTGTAATATACAAGTTATTATTGTATAAAAGTACTATATGTCCTCAGAAATTTATGTAAACAGTCAAGAATTACAACGCGTATATGAGCCTTTGCGTGATTGGCTTGTTCAAAATGCTTCCCTCGAAACAAATGACGGCCGCGAAATAACTGGCACCCATCTTGGTCTGCCTGTCGTAGAAGGTTTTGCCCCTGACCATGCGTTTAGCTTAGACCCCCTTAAGGCCAGACAGCATGCACCGCTCTTTGCTGATGCTTTTGAAATCGGCTCCACAGAAATAGCACTGAGCTACGATTTACCTTGTTACTACACTAATGATTATTCGACTGCTGCTGCAGAACTCATTGAGCAGGGCTTGGCATACAAGCACTTTAGCGCGGGTGCCCTAAGGGTGAGCGTTAAGAATTCCGATACCTCTATGTTCCATTCTAGAACATTAAAAATCAACTCTCACGACGAAACGTTCCTAATAGACCGCGTGGACGAGTTGAGCATTCCGGGCAGCCCATGTGTTGAGCACCAAGAATGCCATGGCGTTAACCCCGGCGAACCCAACAGCATAACGCACAAAGAATACCTCGGCTTAGTTGCTTTAACGGACATGCTGCACACTCAGGGATCAGCCGAGCTGCAGCAAGCCCCAGGCTGGGAACAAAATCTACCCGGCGACTTTAGGCCCTAAAACTAAAAAGTGCCTCATAAAATCCTATTCATTGGCGGGCGTATACCGAACCGCATCAGGACCGTTCATATAGAGCATATCGGTAAGATTACCGAGGGCTACCATCTCTGCCTGGCTGATTATCTGAGCACCATTGCCACTAAAGGGCGACCCCTCGTGTATAGACTTGCTCGAGCCATGCAAATACGTACGGCGCAAACGCGTAACCTCACAGAAATCGCCTTCGATATCCTTGAGGATCATCTGTTCCCTGAGCCTGCCTTGCGGAGTAGGCTTCATATCCAGCGCTATGTTCAATTGAGGTTGCGTATATTCAAAAGCTAACTTTTCTGGCTCAGAACCAGGCACCCAGTTTTCAGCAATGTAACTCTCAGACATGTGATAGAGAGACAGTGGCGAATCGGGATCCAGTCCAAACTGCTCCATCATCACTGGGGCATAGGCCCGAAGCGACTCGGGACTCACCTCAAAAGTTCGCTTTGGTGGACACTCGGAAGTCAACGGAACCCCGGAACTACCATACGCCCCCAGGTTATAGCTCGGGTCTTCCCATTCAAGGCCACAGTGCGTAATCATCCATGCGCTCAAATTATCGTAAAAGCGGGAAACCTCTTCCCTGCTAGCATAAGTATTTGGGTTCTTTTGTGTCATATGCCTCAAATAGTATCACATACCAGGGCCACTGCCTGGCTGACTTTGCGTCTCAAGGATTATAGTACCGAGAGCATGGAAAAGTCCCAACTTAGCACCGCACAACTAAGTAGTTGAGCCCTATGTCGGCCTCAGTGCCTGGCTGGAAGAAAATAGGGGCACAACATAAATGAGTCTCGCGATAAGGCATTTATACATAAATGTTGCACAAAAAGCTAAATAGTTATATCTTCTTAAGCAGTTATGTCCAAGTCATGCTCACCAATTTATGCCAGCAATCATGAGCTCAGCCAAATATACCCTCCAGTCCGCAATTGGCTTTCTACACATGGGGCGCTTGAGGTCTGCGAGGGCTCTGTTGCCCCCGACACCTATGGTGGCTTACCTATAGTCGAAGGGCCTCCGCCGCGCTATGCCTTTAATTTGCGGCCAGATAAAGCCCGGCAATACGCGCCGGCCTTTGCCAAAATCTTCGCTATTGGCTCAGCCGTAGAGCTCAGCTACAGTATCCCGAATTACCAAATTGATAGTGTCAAGCCTACCCACCGGTCCACAGAGGGGACTTCTCCATTTCAGCTCGACGAAGGTGCCGTTTCCATTCGTATTACAAAACCAGCATCCTCACCTTTGTGCTCAGAGACTATCTACCTTCACTCCGAGGACACGACCTCCTTTTTGATAGACCGAGTTAGCGAAGAACGAACCCCAAACCCGGACCGAGTAACGACTGTCGATCACTATGGCATGACGCAAGGAAAACCGCGCACCATCCTTTATAAAGAATGCCTTGGCCTGGTATCCCTGGTGGACATGCTACGCAAGGTGCCTCCTAATGAGCTTAAGGTCGACGACTGGCAAGATAAACTCTTACGCAGACTTAACGACGAATCCCAATAGTATTCACACCTAATTATTGCCGTTAATACCAATTTATTGTACTATTTTTTACATTATGTCTACAGGCGAAACGCGCTATGCCGCACCCGAGAAGCTACGGTTGCTCTACCTCCCTCTTGCAGAGTGGGCCTTAAAGAATGGCGAAATCGAGCAAGACCCTAGGCATAAAGTTATTGGCGGATACGAAGGCACACTTATTGTCGAAGATTACCCTCCTATCGTAAGTTCTGCGCTCGACCCGGGCGCTATCAAACGCCACGCGTGGGAGTTTACCGACCGATTCGAGGTTGGTGATGAATTAACGGTAGGTTATGTACTGCCCCATCCTCATTATATTGGCAATGGACCACTGTTAGTAAACTCCGATGGCTCTCCAGAATTCTTCGAAGACGCCAGTCTTATGCTAACAATAAACAAGCATCTAGCCTCGCCACTCCGGCGTGAAAGCCTCTACATTAGAGAGGTAAGAGGCTCTTTTGATATAGATCGACTCGTCGAGGAGCGTATTCCCAACTCTCGAGGAGTTAAGCACTACAATACACTCGGCATACCTCAGGGCAAAGCAGGCAGCATTACGCTTCGTGAATTTGTTGGCCTCGTCGCCTTGGCTGATGCCGTTCAGCTCCTCCCACCTCAACTCCTAAAACTAACAGCCACCTAACAAAATCATAGCTAAGCTACGAACTAACATCTGGCAACATCTGCTCTATTTGACTTCGTAGACTGGCTTGGGCAAGTTTCGCTTGATAGCAATAAGTATGGCGCCGCTACCGATAAGATACGCCGCGAACATAACAATGACACCAACCACCGGCACCATGTACAACAAGACCAGTACGACACTTCCCAACAGCATCATATGGATAGGATTCTTGGACTTAGCCAAGAACATACTTCCCAAGTAATAGGCGGTGATCGGGCCGCTAATCAGCAATAGGATCAGCCCAAGGATACCCACCAGGAAGGCCAGTGGCATACCGACAATCGTACTCGCCAGAACAGCAATCAACAGAGGCACGGCAAGCAATGAGGCAAGCCCAATCAAGATAGATTTGCCCAAACTCTTTACCGCCACCTGGCTTGTAGCGTGCACGGCGCGGGGCAGCAACAAAACGAGAGCCATCGAGAACAACACCAGTGCCAGAAGCATAGTAATCGCTTCTGCGGCGTTCAGGCCCCAAGGCATCGTCGATTTCTTAGGAGCTTTATGGTCGGTACTGCCGCCAATATACGCACCGCTTGCCTTGTCGACGGCCTTTTCGCTGGTGTATGTCAATGAGCCGCCAATCATGGCTGCATCCTTCAACCGCAATGCTGCACCGTCAAAACGGAGATTGCGGCCAATTTTGTTATCAACCTGCGCCTGACCACTTGCAAGCACTGCATCGCGGCCAATCGAACCGTTGACTACCGCATTACTGCTAGCAATCGTCACATCACGGCCGATACGAGCATCACGCTCAATAGTGACCTTGTCACCCGCTATCGTAGCGCCACGCGTAACCTTTCCGGCAATAGTGACTTCCTGGGCTGCAACCCGAATATTGCCATTGACCGTTCCATTAATTCTGAGGTGCTGGCCAGCACACAAAACGTCACCATTGATAGTGCCGTTGATTGTTACTGACTGGCCAACGCAGTGCACGTCACCATTTACGACACCATCTACGACAACATCCTGTGAAGCAACATACAGCGAGCTATCAACAGTGTCACCCTTGGCGATCTTTGGGTTAAATGTTTGGGCATGCGCAATGTTCGCCCACGATACGCCGCTCACAACGATTGCAAAAACCGCTACTATCAACCCTGTTATTCGTTTCATAGATACCCCTTATTGTTACCTCTAGTATAGCGCAAGGCTAACCGACAGAAACTATTGCAAATTGCTTAAATAGTTGTATGATAGCTCAACAAAGGTATGTGTATATTATGCGTATAGACGAACGCTGTGTTGAGATAGGTAATTGTAGTGGTGAACCCGGCGCGCTGTTACCCTGTGGCCAGAATACTGATCCGCGGCTAACAGCCGAGGAAACATGCCCACTGAGTCTCATACAAGCTATGGGCCATTCTACGCTAGAAGACGGCTGGCTTTTGCTCGACCTCAGCCTAGGCAGTGCCCGGTCAGACAGCTACCGAGCAGAGATTCACGCTAAATTTGAACAAGCTGTACGTGATAGGCCACAAACACAAAGCGGCTACAGCGCTCGGGTTGCCCTTGACTGCCTGCCCCTTTATGAAGCTCGTCGGGCAAATGAACAAGCTAGTGACACAACGTACCAGACTGTGTACAAAAAACTCGCCAAGACCGCGCAAAGACTCCTGGCCACTCCAAGCACCATTCTTGACCCAGCCCACAGGCTAGGAATGGCCTCAGAATACGCTACCCTCGCCTTATTAATTCGTGCGAAAAAAGAGGCATACCCAGCCTCATACCGCTCAGATAAAAGTAACATCGCTCGCTACAACCACGACCTAGAATCTTTCGAAGACAACAACAAAATACCCGTGCAGATTAAAAGTGATTCGATAGCCAGCCCTGACGACATGAGCACCAATAAAGCACCCAAGGTCGCAACCACGCGGCATGGTGTTCGTAACATATCAGTAGCCGGCTTCATCGAGTCTACTGTTGATGAGTATCGACGCCAGAACGAGGGCGCCAGCTTGCCGCCCGCAACCATCCTTGGCATTACAAGGCTCATAGCCGAAGAAGCCAATATGTCACACGACCCGACCAGCACAGAGGCTGCACTGCTGGACTACATGGGCTCCAGACTGCACGACATAATTACCGGATCAAATGACGTTGAGAAATCTTCTACCTGGGAGGCTTCGGATGAGTTGAATCGATTGGTTCGGCGCAAAAGCAATAGTTCTGGCAATGCCACCGCCAAAACGAGGCAACCGCTTACGCTACGCCTAGTAACTAATCGCCATAATCTGCATGTCGTGTCGTTTGACCGTATCGAGCTGCGCACAATGCGCGCCCCTGCAATCTCCATAGAGCGCGCACTAGCAACCGCTGCGCTTCACGGTGAGTACCTTGGCGCAGAAGACTTTGACCTGCCACAAAATAAAATTACGACCAGCATTACCCTGCGGCATGGCAAAGAAGAAACCTTCACTGCAAGTTTTACGGTGGATGTAGCAAACAGGTTAATGATTGATTCACCGATAGACCCCACCATAGTTGGACGCTTGCTCGAACGGCTGCACAAAACCCGTCAACATATTGATTGGCAAAAACCGACACCACAAAAGTAGGGGTATACTGAGAATATGCATCAGCCATTAGCCGAAAAGCTCCGCCCCGAACATCTTGACCAAGTTATTGGCCAGGAGCATTTAGTAGCTGACGGCAAAATAATCAGGCAAATTATCGAGAATAAGCAGCCCACCAGTTTAATACTTTGGGGGCCGCCGGGCAGCGGCAAGACAACACTCGCCCGCATTATCGCCCGGCAAACAGGTGCTGAATTTATGGAGCTAAGCGCAGTTACCAGTGGCAAAGCGGACGTCACCAAAGTTATCGAACACGCCGCTGGCAACCGGCGGCTTGGTCTGCGGACCATCTTGTTCGTAGACGAAATCCACCGTTTTAACAAAGCTCAACAGGATGCCTTCCTGCCCCATGTCGAAGACGGCACTATTATCCTAATTGGCGCTACTACCGAAAACCCCAGCTTTGAAGTCATCACACCACTGCTCAGCCGTTCTCGGGTTCTCGTCCTAGAACCTCTCGACAAAGCTGATATCACTGCTATCCTCCAGAATGCTGCAAAGGCCGAAAAAATAACCGCCAAACGTTTACCGCCTAAAAGTCTCGACCTGCTTGCTGAATTATCGGGTGGCGATGCTCGGGTGGCACTCGGCAATCTAGAGCTCGCTTCGCAACTGGCCGGCACTAAAACAATTACCGCGGCTATTGTCGAAACCGCTGCGCAAAAGCGTGTTCCCGGCTATGACAAGAATGGCGAAAACCACTACAACATTATCAGTGCTTTCATTAAATCAATGCGCGGCTCCGATGCAAACGCGGCTCTCTACTATATGGCGCGTATGCTGCAAGCTGGTGAGGATCCCAAATTTGTCGCGCGGCGCATGATTATCTTTGCATCAGAAGATATCGGGCTCGCGGCACCAGCTGCCCTCAATCTGGCAGTTGCCGCCTATCAAGCTGTGGAACGTATTGGCATGCCCGAATGCCAATACGTGTTATTCCACTGCGCTAGCGTCCTTTCCAAGGCCAAGAAGTCCCGTGAAGCTACCGATGCCATGCACAAGGCACAATCTGCTGCTCGTCAATACCCCGACCTGCCCGTTCCGCTACACCTACGTAACGCGCCCACCAAACTGATGAAAGACCTTGGCTATCAAAAAGGCTATAAGTGGGAGGCAAACTATCAACACCAGCATGGCTTCCTGCCACCAGAGATAGGCGACCTCGAATTCTTCGAAAAGTGATATTTATCACGTTTTAACGTGCATATGCTTGCGACGTAGGCTATACTTACCTTGTATGAAGCGAATCTTTAGCGCTGTTCTGCTGATTGCCTTACTCGGTTGCACGATTTTTGCCCTGCACAAGGTCGATGCCGCCTCCGTATATCCAATCCAGCGTGCCAGTTCAAATCCTCACAATTAGTCATATTTTCTTCTTAACGGATATGCTTTTACTCCGTAGAATCTCCTTGCAACGCCAGCAGCTTTAATGTTATGGTGCCTTATAACTGTGGTGGAACAGTGTCAGAGTGTTGACAATTAGACATTTTTAGTATACAATGATGTCAAATCCATTTGGTGAGGAGGAAATACCTATGGTTAAGCAGTTTATTAAGAAGGCGAAAGTCTTGTCAGTAGGCGCAGTTATGGCTTTTGCTATGATCGCATCTGCAGTCACTTCTATCGCTGCCAGCAAGCCGGCATATGCCGCATCTTCGTGTGATAAAGTTAACATCGTATATTGTGGTGTTAATAAGGGTAGTGCTGCGAGCGACATTAGTACGTTCAAGAGCACCTACAGTAATAACAAGTCAGGCCACGCCGCTTCACCAACCGTGAAGAAGGACTACACTGACCTTAAGACAGTCTATAACTGGGCTGGTGCTTCTGAAAGCATCGTTAGTGGCATGAACACTACTAACACCAAACTCGGTACTTTATACAAAGACGGCCGTATCGTTGTTGACGGTAAGGTAGTCGCAACCGACTCTTGGGTAACCGCTCGTTACAATAACGGCGCTGGTTTCACTAAGGTTACTGGTAATGTATTTGCTCGCAAGACAACTACGTCATTTGCAGAAGCTTCAGCTCCAGTTTTGGTTAACTTCCAAAACGGTAAGATGGCATTCGCTGTTATGACCGGTTGTGGTAACGCAGTCAAGGGTACACCTAAGACTCCTGAGCAGCCACCAAAACCACCTGAAACACCAAAGCCTGTTATGAGCTGTGACCTGTTGACTGGTACAAAGCAAGGCGACTACGACTACACATTTGTAGCCAAGGCTAACGCCGAGAACGCTAAGATCACCAACTACGCATTTGACTTCGGCGATGGCCAAAGCAAAAACGTTCCTACGGCTGCTGAGTCAGCAACTGCAACACACAAGTACGCTAAGGCTGGTACATTTACTGCAAGCGTAAAGGTTACCTTTACTGCTAACGGTAAGACCACTACCCTTACTGCCGCTAAGTGTGCAACCCCTGCTAACCCAACTCAGCCCCCTACAAAGCCTGAAGAGTGTAAGCCCGGCATCCCTGTTGGCGACGCACGCTGTGAAGAAAAGCCAGTACCAGCATATGCTTGTACTGAACTGTTGATCACTCCTAACAAGGACAACAGCCTGCAATACAACTTCACCGTAAAGGCAACTGCAGAGAACGCAAAGATTGACGCTTACATCGTTGACTTCGGCGATGGTACTCCTGCTTACGACGGCGCTGCTACCAGTGTCGACCACACATACGGTAAAGCTGGTACCTACAACACTAAGGCAAGCATTCGTGTAACTGCTAACGGCAAGACCGAAGTAGTAACCGCTGCCAACTGTGCCAAGAAGGTTACCATCGAACAGCCAATGTGTACTGTTCCTGGCAAGGAGACACTTCCTGTAAACTCACCTGAGTGCAAGGAAACACCTGTAACTCCTCCAACAACACCTGAAACACCAAAGACACCTACAACACCTACTGAGCTTCCAAACACTGGTGCCGGTAGCATGGTTGGCTTGTTCTCTGGCTTCAGCATTGCTGGTACAGCCGCTCACCGTTTGATCTCTCGCCGCCGCAATAGCTAAGGCATTCGATACAAACAATAAAAATACCACCTGGTTAACTGGGTGGTATTTTTATATGTGCTCCTAGGATCATTTGCTATAATCCTGTGAATATGGAGAAGAAGCTAGCGCAGCCGAGTATTTGGCAACGATCACTCGGCATATTGGGCGTATCAGGTATTGCCCATCAGGGCACCAACAAGCTCCAGGCACGCGAACACTGGCTCACGAGCTGGGAACGGCCATTTGATGTCCTGTATCACACCAATAATGCCTTTGATACGGGTATATTCATGGGTGCCGCTGGAGTGGCGGCATACATGTGCGGCGCTCGCTCGCCATATGCCATTGCTTCAGGTAGCCTTGTGGGAGGCCTTGCGCTGAACCGTCTACTCGAATCGAGCTTCATGAAACCTGTCGCCGAGCACTTCCCTGACCTCGTAGTTTCATCCGTATCGGACAGCTGCGACTTTGGCTACGGTGCTGTTGCTGCTGTTGCTGCAGCTTGGTATATTGCCCGCGCAAAATAGTTCACCAAGGAACATCTACAAAGCCGTGCGCCGCGTACGGACCCCTTAGAGCCCTGTCTGAAGTGCTTCCTACCCGGCAACAACCTCTTCCCAGGGCAGTCCTGGCTTGCCGAAGTGCCCATAGGCGGCTGTTTGCCGGTAAATAGGCTGGCGCAAACGTAACTGCTCAACAATATTCTTGACCGAGGGCACCAACAAACCATCGGCAAATGCATACAATTCTGCTTCTGGCTTCTTTTCGGTGCCAAATGCATTAATGGTTAGGAGTACTGGCTCCTTAGCTCCAATATAATACGCCAGCGCAACTTCGACCTCATCAGCCAAGCCAGCAGCAACAATATTCTTGGCAATATAACGCGCAGCATAAGCACCCGAACGGTCTACCTTGCTCGGATCCTTGCCACTAAAGGCCCCGCCGCCCACACGGGCAAATCCGCCATAGCCATCCACAACAATCTTGCGACCAGTCAGCCCGGCGTCAGATGTTGGTCCGGGCGTATACCACACGTCTGTGCCATTCACGATAAGTTGGTCGGGAGTAATGCGATATCCGTAACGGTGCAGCACTGGCCCGACAACCTGGTCAAAAATATCCTGGCGCACTCGCTCAATGCTCGTATCTTCGTCATGGGGAACTGCTATGGTGACGTGCTCAACATAGGTCGGCTTGCCGTTTTCATACACCACGACCACCTGAGCCTTACCGTCTGGGCGCAAATACGTCAGGTTCTGTTGCTCGCGAGCATCGTCGAGTGCCTTTGTGAGAGCATGAGCCAGCGTAATAGGCAGCGGCAGGTATTCCGGCGTCTCGTTGGTCGCAAAGCCAAACATCATGCCCTGGTCACCCGCACCGTGGTCGTCGACGCCGACAGCAATTTCTGATGACTGCTGATGAATATTGTTTTCGATGGGAGATTGGTCGCTGAATCCCCACTCTGGCCTGGTATAGCCCAGGCGCGTAATTTCCTGGCGGACAATTGACTCGATATCAATTTTGGCGTTGGTTTTTATTTCACCTGCCAACACAACACGGTTATGTGCTACAAGCACCTCAATACCAGTGCGGCTTCCTGGATCCTGCTCCAGCAATGCGTCCAAAATAGCGTCGCTAATCTGGTCAGCGACCTTGTCCGGGTGTCCCGCACACACTGACTCGCTAGCGAACTTAGTCACCCCTTGATTACTGTGTGACATAAAAATATCCTTTCTGTCGCCTGACGAGAAAGGATATCTGCAAAGAGATAATATCTTCCCCGTCATCGACGGGCTAGATGGAGCACCTTGCTTGCTTAAAGCAGGTTGCTGGCAGGTCATAAAGCTAGATCTCTCGCTGCACTCTGTATATTTGTAATGTTAAAGCCCTCTAACTATAGCACGCTCTGCCAAAACAGCAAATTAGGGCTCTACTTCGTACGCGGCTTGGCGAGCCTGTTGGTGACAAGCTTGTGGATATCCGTACTAATGAAGGCCACCACAATTGGCACGACAATGGCGATGGCTACATCTTTGACATCGAGTGCCACAACATTCAAATAGTGCCCGAATGGCGTCGTAAAGACAATAATCTGCATCACCGCCGAGCCTGCAATTGCAATCAAAAGTTTTTTGTTGGGCTTAACAAAAGTATACAACCAAGACTTGTATTCAAAGTTCGCACTGATGGCATTTGTCCACTGCATCACAATCAGGCTCAAGAATGCCAAAGATTGCGCTACCTGCAAGCCTTTGTCCAGATTGAGGTGGAAAATAGTGAGCACGGTAATGCAGATAGCACCGGCCATAACAATCACCCGAGAGGTCAAAATACCATTCAAAAGTGGCGCCCTTGGATCACGCGGCGGTTGTTTCATGGAGTGGGCTTCTTCGGGACTCAAACCCAAAGGAATAACCGTAATGCTATCTGTTGCCAAGTTGACCCACAGGATCTGAATTGCCGTTACTGGTAGTGGCCAGCCCAATATCAAAGCGCCCAACATTGTCAGGATCTCGCCGCCACTCGTACCAAGTAAATAGACGAGCATCTTGCGAATGTTAGTGAGAGCTGTGCGACCCGTGCGGATTGCCGACATAATGGTGCTGAAATTATCGTCCATCAGCACGATATCGCTGGCATCCTTGGCGGCATCGGTGCCACTCCCCATTGCCAAGCCGGTGTCTGCCTGGACGAGCGCTGGAATATCGTTGACCCCGTCACCTGTCATAGCCGTCACCTCATAGCCTCGAGTCGCCTTTAACAAAGCATACTTATGCTCCGGCAGAACACGGCCAAATACTCTTGTCGTATGGAGTGCCTGGCGAATGTCCTCAGGGCTCCCGTGGTCCAGTACGGAACTATCGCTCACTTGGTGTGGCCCCTCGGCGATCCCCACCGATTGGGCAATATGGCCTGCCGTGGCGACATGATCACCGGTGAGCATCACCACTTTTATGCCCGCCTGATGAGCCTGCGCCACAGCGTCGGCAATATGCGGGCGAAGTTCGTCAGCCATGCCCACAAAACCGTCAAACGACATACCCTGCAAGGCGTTGCTGTCAAGGTGTGGCGGTAGGCTCGCAAAGTCTTTGTGTGCAAACCCGATCGTACGAAAACCATTGCCCACAAACTCTTCGAGCATACGGCCCCCGGTCGAAGTCACGCCGACTGCGCAATGTGCCAAAACATGCTCTGGAGCACCCTTGATGTACAGCGTATAGCCTTTTGTATGCTGCCACAATACACCACTCAATCGGAGCTGCTGATTAAAGGAAAGCTCTTTGACCTTATGCCAGGAATGCGGAAAATCAATATGTTGCACCGCTTCATCCAAAATGCGGTCTAGTGCATCTGGGCTATAGCCTTCGCCGCCATTGAGACTCGCCCGTATTGCCTCCTCAAAGGTTCTCTGGCTTGAATGCGTCGTGTAGCGATCGGCTACTTGCAGTTTATTTTGTGTTATCGTGCCTGTCTTATCGGTTGCAATCAGCGTTACGGCGCCCATTGTTTCAATACTTGAAATCTTCTTGACCAAAGCGTTAACCCGAGCCATGCGCCGAGCGCTCAATAGGAGCACAATCGTCAATGCCACAGGGAGTCCTTCGGGCACCGCCGAAACAACTAACGTGAGGCTAAAGCGGAGCGCCTCCTGCAAGGCTGTGCCCCGGAGTACCGACAGCCAAATTGCCAAGGCAGCTGCCACGATAATGGCGATCATCAATTTACGCGTAAAGTCATCTATCTTTTCTTCAATCGGAGAACGACTTACCTGGACACTACCCGCCAAGGCGCTGATACTGCCCAATTCCGTGCCATTGCCAACAGCAGTAACGACCATTAGTCCGGATCCCATCCGAATATAGCTGCCCTTAAAGAGCATGTTCTTTTGCTCGTAGAGCTGATGCCTACCCGCAATTGCTCCAGCGCTCTTGTGGACTGGTAATGACTCGCCGGTGAGCATCGATTCGTCACACTCGATCTGATTCGCCTCCACCAGACGTCCATCGGCAGGTACTTTTACGCCCTCACCGACATGGATCACATCACCAATCGTCAGCTGCTCACTGGGCACTCGCTGCGTATGACCACCTCGAATAACGTCAACCATGGCCACGTCTTGTTGACGCAAAGTCTTGAGCACTCGCGATGCAGAAAACTGTTGAACATAAAAAATGATGGCGTTAACAATAACAATGACACCGATCACTGCAGCGTCGGCTGCCTTGTGCTCAAAAATACTGAGAACGAGCGCGACCAACAGTACCAAAACAAATGCACTACTAAAAGGCTCTACTAGACGCTTGAGCCAGGACTGCTTCTGGGCCTGCAAAGCGTTCGGTCCATATTGCTGCAATCGCTGGGCTGCCTCGTGGTCCGACAGGCCTGACCCGGACGTCTTATAGGCGTGCAAAATTTCGTTGATTTCAAGGTTATAAATGTTTTTGTCGGTTTTGATCTGATTCATGCTTATGTTAATTGTAGCATTGTCTTCACATAAGGGCTCAACCAGAGAGAATGTGGTATAATGTACATAGCAAGTTACTCTTAAACTTTATCCGCTGTATTGTACTCTACAAAGCTCACATATATCGGCTAGGGCTAGGACCCTTTCTCGCGAACAACATCAAGCTTATAGAAAGGCTACAATACAATGGCAACTAAACTTTACGTGGGACGTCTGTCTTACTCTACAACCGATGACAGTCTCCAGGCTGCCTTTGGTCAATTCGGCACCGTTGCAAGTGCTCAGGTTATTAAGGACCGTGACTCTGGTCAATCAAAAGGCTTCGCCTTTGTTGAATTCGAAGATGCTGACGCAGCCAAGGCCGCTATCGCTGCTCTTGATGGCAAAGACCTCGATGGTCGCACAATTGTCGTAAACGAAGCACGTCCTCGTGAAAATCGCACATTCAACAACAACAGTGGTGCTGGTGGCGGTGCTCGTGGTGGCTTTCAAAAGCGCTACTAATATAGTAGACCCAGCCCCCCTCCCTCAAACAACACATAAAGGACCTCAGGCGTGAGACATTTCATTGGCAAAATCAAAAATGGCGGGACATTGTATGTCGATCTGATACAGTCGCCAGCTGCAGTGAGCATTTCTCAGCAGCCGTATCTCCTGGCTTTACTCAAAGAAATGGCCACTCACGCCAAGATTACCGGCACTCGCCCAGCCGTCGAGATTGATATGGGTCGTGCGATTGGCAACGTCACCATTGTCGAAACCAACCCAAACGACACCATCGTATATGCTCGACGACTACGCAGTGAAATTTATGGACCATACGTGAAGGCCGCCAAGCCAACCTCAACGCAGCATCTGTCAGCTCGCCTCAAACGCGATGCTCATGGTGATTACGAGTTGCTTGACGTCTGGACCGGCACACTCTACCCTCCGCTTCCTGGGAGCCAAGAGGCAGAGCCAGGCAGCCTATCATTCTGGAAAAGTCACGCTTTTATCCTGAGTCGTGAAACCATCCAGGTTCGCACACTCACAAAAGTCTGCCCCTACTAGAACGATAAAGAACCTAACTAAAAGAACCGCACAGAAATGTGCGGTTCTTTTAGTGTGTATGTGCCCGTGGCTAGGCGCGGCGCTTCCTGAGAGCTTTACCTATGTAGTACTGGATAATCGGTATAGCCACGATTACCAAAGGTATAAGACCACCGCTCAGGCCAAGCTTGCCGATCAGGACCGACAGAGCAATACTGAGGGCGATCCAAAGCAGACATGACTTACGGCTAATGCGCAAGCGCAAGAACTCTGCGCCAAGGTAGTAGTATGGGAAGACTATGATTACCAGGAATGTACTGGAGAGCAAGCCAAAGATCAGAACTACAACCAGACCTTCCCAGAAGGGGCTCATGAGCGCCAGTGGGATCAGTGAGGCGACAGCGGTGAAGCTTGTGGCGATCAGCGGGCGGAAACGCTCACCCAGCGCCCCAACAGCAGCGTCAATGGCCGTATGACCGTCACGCCGAAGCTGATTGGCATAATCCGTTAGCAGGATGCTGTTCTTAATACTCAAGCCAATCAGTGCGAAGAATCCAAGCATTGCAAAGAAGCTAAACGCGTTATCGGTCAAATACAAGCCAAGTGCGATACCAAAGAAGCTGAATGGCAAAGCCATAAAGATAAGGAGCGGCTGGGCAAGAGATCGGAACTGGACCGCTAGTAGCAAGTAGATAGCCAGCAGCAAGACCGGGAATGCCATAATCAGACCCTTGAATGACTCTTGGTTCTCATCTTCCTGACCAAAGTCAAACTTCAGTACGCCCTTGTCGAGGCCATACGTCTTGAGTTTTTCGGCAGTAAACTCTTTTTCAACTTCGGTTTGTGTCAAAGTCACCAAAGTTGTGGTGTCAGTTGCATCAAAGTTGGCTTTTACCTCTTGGTAAAGTTTACCGTCAGCGCGGGTAAATGAGCCGGAGTCAGCAATGCTTGTCTCGGTAATTTTTGCTTTCTCACCGCTTGGACGAGTAATCTCTTTGTTCATCAGGAACGAGTTCATGTCCTTGGCAAGCTTCTGAGCTGCCTCGCGGTTGTCGGTTTCAATGCGAACCGCAAATGCCGAAGGTGGTGGACCTGCATCGAGCTGTCCAACCTTGACCGTTGCCCCGTCGAATCCCTTAAAAGCATCCTGTAGTTTTTGCTGCAATTGAGGCGAACGAATCTCTCGGTCCTTGTAGGAGATAAGGTTGACCGTCAGGTTAGCCGTCTGATCCGTGGCGTTCGAGTAATACGATGCTTGGCTCAGGTTTTCGCCCAAAGTCTTGTCGGTAATCGCATCAGCGCGATCAATAACCTTCTCGGCATCAGCAATTTTAGTCTCTGGCGCGAAAGTGAGCGTAACCAGCAAGCCGTTAGTGTCCTTGCTTGGCGGGAAGATATTAAATGTCACCTTCTGGAACAAGAAGCCACCAGCCCCGATAAAGACGGCGCCAATGAGCACTGCTGTAATACCTACGCTAAAGAGTTTCTTGCGTGAGTGCCGAGCCCACAGCATTGGCTTGCCAATAAAGCGTGCCACTTTCATTTCGATAGCTGCGGCTGGCTCTTTGACATTCTTGGAGCCCATCTGTTTTTTACCGAGCAATAGATACCGGGCAAAGAGTGGGATAAAGACCAGAGCCACTGCCAAGCTGACAAGCAAACTGATAATCACAGTTGTCGGAATAGCGCGGATAAAGCCGCCCAAAATTCCACCTACAAACAAGAGTGGCGCAAAGCTCAAAGCAGCAGTCAGTGTTGCGGCCACCATTGCACGGCTTACCTTGCGTGTTGCAATCTGCACAGTCTCACGAGGGTCTTTACGCCGCCTGCGCTCAGCATCGATAGCTTCGATCATGATGATGGTATCGTCGACAATCAGGCCTAGACATAAAATCAGGGCAAAAAGCGTAATAGTATTTAATGTAAATCCGATTAAGAACAGTATGCCGATAGTGATTGAAAGCACCGTTAGCATAGCGATGACCGTAATCAAAGATGCACGGATGGCAATGACGATCGAACCGATAATCAGAACCGCCAACAAACCTTCAAGTAAGGCACGCTGTAGCTCACTGATTTGGTCTTTGATGTCGTGGGCATAGCTGGCGCTCACCGTTGCGGTATAGGCAGAGTCGGGATTTTCACGATTATACTGGGCGATAACATCACGTACTTTTTCATCAAGCTTGATGACGTCAGACCCGTCCTTTTGGGCAATACCAACCGAAACCGAATCATAGAAAGCAGTCGTGCCATCTGTACGAATACCGTAACGATCGATCGTCTGCTGGCTTTTCGCCATAAGGCCCGTGGTCGGGTTAACACCCTCAATAAAAGGGTTAATCGTCGAAACAGCTTCGAGATCGGGAACATTCTGAGCCTTAATATAGGCAGCAACTTTATTTGCCTCGTCAGTCAACTGCTGAACGGTGGCACCTTTTTCTTTGGCATAAATCGACACGACGGCATCATCGCCACGCTCGGTAAAGCCAAATTTTGGTGTTTCGATCTTGATGGTAGCTTGGGACGGCAAAACGTCTGCGGCGTCAATCCGCTTCTGGATCTCCTTACCAACGCTAATCGCATCGGTACCTTCTTTGTACTGCGCAATAACTGCATAGAAGTTACCATGTGACTGTGTCTGGACACTCTTTACATGAGAGTCTTTCATGACAATGTCACTGATCGGCTTAGCTACATCAGCATCAACCTTCTTGGCATTATCAACCAAATAGGCACCGCTCACCACGGAATATGGTATGTCTATGCTTGGGAAGCCTTCGCGCTTCAGGAATGTTGTATAGCTAAATGCCCCGAAGAGCGTTAAACACAGCCACAGAATTGCTGCGGTGCGATGCCGGTTAAAGACGAACAAGCTCAAACGCGGCAAAAGCCGGTCTTGGCCGTCACGGCTATATATCTTTCGAAATGATTTTTTCACGTTTTTATCCTAATTACGCTTCTATCATATCAGTCTACCGTGACACACACTAGGCCAATTGCCCACAATTACTTCGCAAGTGCAACTGCATTGATATGTCGCAAAATCAAACGCTCTGCCATTTCACATTCCGGGGTCGTTGCTGCCGTGGGGTCCAGCTGTGGCTCACGATGTACGTACATATCAGTGTTCATTGCAAATAAGTAGCACGCCTTCCTCATATCAAATCCAAGCACATCGCTTTCATCCAAAGGAACCGGCAAACTATCAATGAGTAAGCAATTTGGACGGAATCGATACTCGGTGACTGAATGATAGCCCGTCTCTTTCGGCTTCAAAGTGTGCGAAAAAGTTATGTGCGAGGTCTGATGGTTATAGGCAACTTGCGCATATTCTTCGTCATTCTCATAGGCATATCCGCTTGGCACACCCTTGGACTGTACGCACTGGAAACGAGGATCATCCTGCTTGAGAGTTTTTTCGTGCAACATACTGAGTAAAACAGATGCCAATTTATATCCGCTACTCGTTGGAAGTTCAAAATTTGTCGCTCGCGATAAGCCCTCAACACTATTCTCAAACGTCATAGACTGTACCATGAGTCGCTCGCAAACACTACTCGAGGTCATGCTTCGTGCAACACCAGGTTGAATACTATTGTTTTTACGTTTTTCGGCTGCCGTACTGATAAACTGGATAATTGTCTGCGTCGTAGGCTGCCTTTCGATGGGGAATTGCGCATAGTAGCTGTCGTCCACAACATATGAGCGCGCTACAGTCACCCCCTCGACATAAGGCGCATCAGGCTCTTGATAGTTAGCTGCCACGAAGAAGCTCTCGTGTATGCCCGTCAAGGGTTTCTCCGGCGACGCAAACGCACATTGAATGCGGCCATTATTTGAAGGTTGCCAAAGCAGCGCCATATAAGACATACCGTTGACCTCTAGACCCTGATATTGGGCATCATCTGGCCGTAGCCGCATCCTCTGTGCCTCGGCACCAAATGCAGCCCGGGCTAAATAAGTATGGCGGGCAATAAATAACTCGTGCTGTTGGCCGGACATCGCCTCCCAACTACCTCTCTCTCCGCTCATGGTATCTGATAGTACACTAGTTAGCGGTTAAAGCCTAGAGTTGTGTCCAGGTATGATTGCCCGTGTCGTACTGGACCGTTATCCCGAGGTCGGGTGCTTCAATCTGCGTCCAGAGATTATTGAGCACGTATGGAGCTGCTGGGCGATAGGGATTTGACCGTAAAAGCGGGAATCGTGCAGCAGCAATGCCGTTATCGTTCCCGGAAGCAGAATAGTTAGACGAAACCGTACCTGAGCCGTCAAGACGCCAAACGCGGGCCAAGGCCTCATTAATGCCCCTATACTCGTTAAGCTGCGATTCATTTCGACTTGAGTGCTCAATAATATTCACCGCATAGAGTTTGATTCCAAGAGAGGTGCGATAGGCTCGAGCGGCGTCAGCCCGGGTTTTGATATCAGAAATTGTTGCATAGTACGGGGCTGTGTATGCGTCGCTGTTACAGACCCATGATTCAAGCAGGTGAACGTCCCGACTATCGGCCACCGTAGGGGTGCCTGTCGGATTGTAGGTTGCATCAACAGCGGATGAGAACACCTCGTCAGGATTGAATACGTTCAAGATTGCGCCAACGCCCTTGCTATGGATGTAGTTGATGATTGCGTTCTGGCGGCTGCGTGGCACCCCGTATGCATAACCAATCACATCGCAGAATATGCCCTTTGCGCCGATAGCAATCCACTGATCAATTTGCCCCTGGAGTGTCGCAAGCGAGAAATTGCCGGTCGTAACACCGGCATCAATGTAGCCCCATACAATTGTCGAGGGAGATAAAGCGGCAATCTTCTGAATAATCGCTGTCGTACTGGCATAGTACGGACTCCCGGGGTCTTCCAGGCCGGTGCCAAACACAACATCATCAAAACGA
Organism: uncultured bacterium; assembly: GCA_963721475.1. Taxonomy (GTDB): domain Bacteria; phylum Patescibacteriota; class Saccharimonadia; order Saccharimonadales; family UBA4665; genus CAMLQK01. The sequence continues at coordinate 247,474 of CAVRJI010000001.1, forward strand.
GAAAAGACACCTGCGGCGTAATTATCATCAAAACGGCCGTTCAGCACATTAGGTGGCGCGTAAAAAATCATAAGCGACCGCAAGCCATCGCTGATACTGTTGACGCTGGTTGGGGCGAGTTTGGCCGATGTAATAGCGCCGTCAGCAATTTTTGCGGTCGTAACAGCGCCAGGCGCCAGCTCCGTCGCGCCCACCGCGCCAGCTACAATCTGTGCGCTAGAGGCCGTGCCGCTCAGGTCGCCCCCAAGAGCCGGATCTCCGGGCGTATTGAGCTTGGCCTGGACAGCGCTCGCAAGCTTGGCTTCACTTATTGCCCCATCTTGAACTTGGCCCGCCCCGATACTATCATTCTTGAGGCTACCACTTGCGCTGTGTGCCTGCAACAAAAAATCGTTAAGGATTGTGCCCCATGCACCACTGTCAGAACCAGGACTTGGAAGACGTGCCATATTGCTTACGATTGTACACGGGCACGGGAACTTCGCCTAGCGCAAAAAAGAAAAGCCACCTCGGCTGAGGTGGCTTCCCAAGGAAGGGACCAGGGTGACAAACCGACGACTATTTAGTTGAACGACGGCTGGTCAGGATACGGTGGGCACTCGCACCAGCAACTGCAACACCGCTGAAGATACCAAACATGTCTGCAGGACCGGTGTGTGGCAACTCTTTGGGAGCGGCAACAGTTGTAACCTGAGGCGTTGGGGTTACGGTCACTGGCTTAGCGGGGGTCGTAGGAGTTACAGGTGTTGGGGTTACAGTCTTCTTGACAGGCGTTGCCTTAACAGCGTTCGCACAGTCGGTCATTACTGCAAATACCATCTGATCGTTCTGCATGTATACGATTACCTTAGCAGAAGGGTTTTCGAATGACGTAGTTGTCTTGCGAGCATATACGTTACCGGCGATCTGGGTGAAACCAGCACCATTGGTGAAACGTGCACTTACCCAGGCATCAGTACCAACAGTCTTACCGTCAACAACGATTCGACCATCACGGTACAATGTACCAACCTTTGTGTTAGCGCTTGTCATGCCGCTTACAGCAGCAGGAGTTACACCAGCCCAGTTATAGACGGTCTTAAGGTCAGTGTAGTCCTTTTGAACAGTAGGTGAAGCCTTGTGGCCTGACACATTCTTTGTGTAATAGCTCTTGAATGAGGTGATGTAATCACTATCCAAACCACAGTACACAATGTTTACCTTGTCACAGTTATTGCTTGTGGCGCCAACTGTATTATTTGAGATAAGACCCGTAACGCTTGATGCACCAAGTACACCGAGGAACAAGCCTGTAGCGACGAACGAACGAATTTTTTGAATTTTATGCATTATTGTATCCCTTCCTTAGGTGATAACATCATTATATACTAAAGCACTTTATACGTCAACATTCTTATGCTTATAACAGGGGTAGTAATAGAGCCGACTTGTTGTCTATTATGGGGAAAAATGCTATAGTTAGCGTTTTAGCTATCAAGGATTACCCATGAATATGAATCGTTTAGGCCTCGGAGTCTCAACCGCAATCCTGACAGGCAGTATGCTCACCAGCTGCAACCCTGGCTCAAGTGAGACTACCCCGCCGAGCTCCACTCCCGAAACAATAGTCAATGCCGCTGAGCTTGAGGCGATTATTGCCCCTTATGCTGGTTGTGTGATCAAGAATGTCGTTAATACTCACGAGACACCCCAAGATGGCGTGGGCATGCCGGCATCTGCTGAGCGTGAAGAGCGCGAAAAGCTCGAAATATCTGTTAGAACTGAGTTGAGCAAGCCCGGGGAGCAGGCGCGTAACAAGTACGCACAAGATGATACTTACATCTGGAACGACACCTATACCGGTAAGTTGTTCATGAAAGATCAACTGGTCTCCAAAGATGGCGGCTATACCGTTCTGGGGATGTATACCAAGAGCCTGCCGCAGGATGGCAACTTGACACTCTATCCCCGCAAAGGCTACAAAGATGGCTCCAAGATGGTCATTTCAGTCCTGACGAGCACCCATGGCTCTGGCGTCGAACAAGGTAAGCCCGCGGGCGTTCGCCAAGATACCGTGACGCGTTCTATTAACTGTGGCACACTTGTGCTCAAAAATAGTAACTGGGTCACGCAAGACGCGCGCTAGCCTGTTATTGGGGCGTCTGATCAAAGGAACAACGCGGGATACCAGCGGCCCCACCAAGCACTTCGCCTCGGTCGATATAGCCCGCTTTTGTTCCGTACCAAGCCAGAACCCACGCACCAGTTGTACAATCTGACCCCACGGTTTGGTTGCGGCGAATCTCATATGCTGGCATACCCTGCTCGGGTGGCCACAAAAAAGCATGGCTGACGGCTTCGGGAGCGATACAGACAGTCATTTGTCCTGCAGCCGCTGTGCGGCACGGTCCATCGTTGGGGTCAATAGATTCTGTTGGACGCGGCTCGGGAGAGGGAGTAACCGTTGGCTTGAGGGATGGAGAAGGAGAAGCGATGGTTGGGCTTGGTGAGGGAGAGGGCTCCTCTTTGCTGGGCGAGGGAGAAATGAACTCTGTGGGAGATGCAAAGGCAGGCGACGAGAATATAGGTGTTGGCGACGAGGACGGTGATGGGCTCGGACTGGCGCTCGCACTGACGATAGGATCAGGCGTTGGCCGAGCTTCATATTTTTCTTGGGCACGGTTGTGTTGGCGCGTGCTGTCCAAGTAGTTAGCCGTTGAAAGTGCCAGAGTCGCACCTACTGCTGCAGCTGCACCGATCATCAAAGTACGCCTTAGGCAGCCTAGGGCACGGCCAGGGCCGTCTTGGACGAAAACGTATTCGCCCGGTGGTGGCAGCGGATATTCATCAGCATCCGACAGGGCTGGAGCCGCTAAACGATCACGTTCTATAAATGGCACGATAGGCCGTCCATCCTCTCCAATCCTCTGGATAGGCTGGGTGTTGCCCGTAATATCATCAGGGCATTCTGGCGGTGGTCCGAACTCACTCATATAATTATTTCATCCTTCCTGTGTAGCCCCGGTTGGGCTGCGGCACAAGGCTCTAGCATAGCGCATATTCCAAAACAGGCCTAGACTGTTCGATAAAAGTACAACGACGGACATAAGCAGGAAGTTGTCATGCTCATTTTGACGCCCGAAAACAAGTGCCTAGGCTTTTCCCTGCTCCAAAATGGCAATCTCGCGGTCTGCAATATATGAGCCGATCTCATCAACAAGCATATGAATAGTGTTAGCATCGAGCGTAATACCAAAGTAACGGCGGAGGCTCTCGACCGCTCGATAGACAAGCATCAGATCACCCGTGACAACCTGGAGGTCAAGGTGCCGAGCCATTTGCAGCAACAAGGTTGTGGCAGGCAGGTAATTTGTCTCCTGGACAATCGTCCCTTCGTGCGAAACTTGCGAGAGAGTCTCCAGGTCAAGGGGCGAGGTAAACGCTTCGATATGTTGGTCAAGGTAATAGCGGCCAAGCGGCGTGGCGTTAACGATAAGATCATACTGTCGCTCAGCAACGTCGCGAATTGACGCCAAGCACACTAGGCCATCAACCGTTGATGCGCAAGTACTGGTCGGGTCATAGACGTAGGTTTCCTTGCCAAGGTTATCGTGAAGGTGCCTGGCGATAGACTCCCCTGTTCCCTTTGCACCGATAACAAGCACTGTTTTGCATTTGTAGAGATTGCCGCCAGCTTCGAGTGCCTGTTGCGCAGCCAATGGGTCGGTATTCGCTCCAATGATCTCGCCCCTGGGCGTCTTGTAGATTGTATTGACGACATTGGTTTTGACAACTTCCTCGAGACTGTCGACATAGTCAGCCAACACCCGCTTCCAGGGCTCAGCAATACTAAAGCCTATAAATGACGCATCTTTGCGAAAGTCCTCAAAAAATGCAACGACTTCTTCCTGAGAAGCCGCGGGCACAGTCTGATATTTGAACTTTTTATCGACGAGGACAGAGATGAGCTCCCACAGCCTGTCCGCAACGGCATAGTGTTGCACTGCAGGGTCACCAATAAGGGCTAGCTTTATCATTTTTGTGCTTTTATTGTACATGTAGCCCCGGCATTACACAATGTATAGCGCTAGATATGTACCTGGCCCGCATTCCGGGCAGCGTGTTTATACACTGTTCGTTATAAATGAATGTTGTTGTTCGCCCAATGTTGTTATAAAAAACATCTATGCTATACTGCGATTACAAGTTGCTCAGGAGAGGCCGACGTGTTTTTACAGTTACCCAGTACACCGACTAGCAGTACTCAGGATTTGGCGCTTATCGTTAACACTATCCTGCTGATTGTCTTTATTCTTATTACTGAGCTCGGCTTCGCAGAAATGCCCCTCGAAAAGCGCAAGCAACTGCGTTACTTCTATCCGCTCATTGTCGTCCTTGTAGGACTTTTGATTTTTGCGGCTCATTTACAAGGGGGTAAGGTATGAACGTGAAGCAATCGCTCAACCACGGCCTGAAAGCCGTCAAAAACATTCGTATACGTCAGGATGCCTGGCTGGTAGTCATCATAGTAGCACTCGTTGCCTTGCCAGCGTGGACCCTCCACAATGCCCCTATTGTCGGCATATACACCAATGCCCTTTGCGCGGTTATTTTGGCGAGCATGTCCCTGCTGTTTGCGCCCGCCAAAAAGATAGCAATTGTTGCCGCCGTCATGCTTGTCTCCCTAATGGTGCCCATGAGCCTAGGAAACACCTCTGATTTTGCCAAAACCGCCTGCCTGTATGGTGTAGTGCTCTTGCTCAGTCTTGCTTACCGGTTTGTCTTCACCGAAGACCGGGTTGCTGCCGAGAACCTGGCGAAAAATAAGCACGATACCCTGCCGATAAAACGTCTTTCACGCATCCGCGAGTACGCCACACACCTGCCTCAAGGCCTGATTGTGGGACAGTTTTTGGGTGGTCTTGCCTTTTTGCTCCTGCCTCATGTACGGCCGTTTTCAGGTGCATCACTTGGGCTTGTCTTGGCTGTGGCGGTAGTATTTGCAATTATTGAAATAATCTTCTTCCAGAGTTTACTGCAAGCTTCGGCCAGCGAAACAACGTCAGCTCCGGTAGCGATCTGCGTGACAATCGCTCTTTACGTTTGCGTCAGTGCGAGCATCTCAATACAGACTCTTATTATGAATATCGTAGCAGGAACCGTTTTTGCTGTGGCATTTTATCTGCGTAAGAATACGCTTCCTATTATGTTTGCAAATGCGACAATGAAGCTTGTTTTTATTGGGCTGGTTGTGGCTACTGCTCGATAGATTTTGCTCATTGTGGGTCGGAGTATGGCATACATCGCCGGCTCTGTTTGCTGCTCTACCCCATATAAATCTGTGGATAAGAATCTCCTTGAAATTTAGAAACTTTTAATCCATAGTAAAGATTACAATGTTATTATAATTACATAAAGGAGGGTTTTTATGAAAAAACGATTATTGAGCTTGTTCCTTATTGGAGCATTCTTTGTGGCCAGCTTTGTGCCGCTTGGTTCTGTTTCTGCTTTGCCACCTCAGACTGACGTCACTGGCGTCATCACACACAGCGGCAACCCTGTAGCGGCTGCCGATGTTACTGTTACTTGTGGAACAACTGTAAAGACCGACACGACCGATGCAAACGGTTCATACTTGGTCACATTTGCAAGTGTTGAATGTCCTTTTGGCTCAACAGTAAAAGTTGTTGCTAAAAAGGGTGGCTACAGTGGTAGCAATTCAGGCACTGTTCACGGCGTAACAACGAAGCTTAACATTGCTATCGTTAACGTTTCGATTCCAGAGTACGGCTGGATCGGTGGTATCCTTGCAGCAGGTACCGGCATTGGTGCAATCGCATTCACTCGCCGCCGCTTTATGCAGCAGGGTCTCGGTGCGTAAGGTTTCTATAGTAAAGAAACTGAGTACAATAAAGATTACTACCCCGCTCTTGTGGCGGGTAGTAATCTTTCTCGGTTTATTCGTTGTCATATCGGGATTGATCGGCTCACGAGTTATTGGCGGGCAGATTATGTTTCGAGATGGCTTTGCGTTATATGGTGGGATCGGCAAGGCGGCCGTCTTTGGCTTAATTACCTTTGTTTTACTCATAAAGCATAAAAATATATCCGTACCACTGCATGGCTGGCGGTGGCGGCAGGCAGCATGGCTGGCAGTTACGACGTGGCTTGCGGTTGTAGCCTACATGAGCGTTACTAACCTCCTGGCAGGCGACCGCACCGATCAAAACCTTATGCTTGCTCATGGAGGGCTACTACTGAGTGTTATTACGGCTGCCCTAGCTAGTTTTGACAGTCGGAACATAAAACTGCTCTGGAATACATTCCGCAGGGAGATCCTGCTGTCCTTAGCCTTAGCTGTGGGGTTTTATGTGTTTTTACTGATAGTGTACGGCCTGTGGAAAGTTTTGGCATCAATTGTGCTCGTGGGTGTTGATGGTTTACTTAACCTGTCGCAGGTAGCCACTATGGTCATCCCACCCAATACTCTAATGACCGACAAATTTGGCATTACGGTTGCTGAGTTTTGCTCGGGCATCGAATCAATCGCATTATTTACTGCGCTCTATGCCATTGTCGGACTGCTCGATCGGCAGCGGCTTAACATCAAGCGATACCTGTGGATATTTCCGATCGCCCTGGTGTTGTTATTTGGATTAAATATTGTCCGTGTATATAGCTTGATAATGGCGGGGTATTATATTAACCCTGAAATTGCGTTTAGTCTGTTCCACACTTATGCTGGCATGGTCTTCTTTATTTTATACAGTGTTGTTTTTTGGCTAATTGCCTACAAGTATTTAGTAATAAAATCACCACAGGAGGGTTCTGATGAATAAAAAGATAACAAGCATATTTTTGGCACTATTTTTTGTGGTTGGCTTAACGCTAGCCGGGCATGCGGCACCAGTGAGTGCGGCACCCGGGGACATGATTTCGGTCCACGGCAAGATTACCAACGATGCAACAGGCAAGCCCGTGGCTGGCGCAAGTGTGCAAGTATCCTGCAATGGTTCCCTTGTGGGAATTAGTAACCCGACTGACGGCAACGGGAACTATGCCATCGACGTCCCGGCCGACAGCTGCCCCCTTGGAGGAGATTTAGTTGTTACTATCACTATCGATGATCTATCTGGATTAGCGGTGTCGACCATCACATATGACAACACTGTATCCGTAGCATTACATAAGTCACTTAGTATTCCCGAATACGGATGGCTGAGTGGTATTACGGCTAGTAGTGCGGCAATTGGAGCAGTTGCATTCGTCCGCCGCCACGCAAAGCAGAATATATAACAATAACTATGCCATCTGCCGCTATGACTACCAAAAAGACACTGCCACGAAATATTATCATTTCGCATGTATATTCCAGCGACAATAAAGGTGATGCAGCGCTCACAAGTGTCCTCATTCAGGATATACGCCGTATGTTTCCCGGTGCCGCCCTGACTATTTTGCGGCTTGAATCTATTGAGGAGCATGGTGTTTTTGAGGGCGTGCCGGAAAAACCAAGCTTTATGTATTTTGCGCTTAATCGGTATCGTCACCCGGTTGCCAAGCTCGTGTATGCGACAACGATGATTGTCTCAACGCTCGCCTGGGCTCAATGGAAGCGGTGGACTGGGCGCGAGCTTTATCTGCCAAGACACCTAGCCGCGATTGCTCGCCTATACGTGGCAAGCGACCTGATTATTCCTGTTGGCGGTGGCTATATTCGTAGCCGACGTGGCCTCGTGAATCGCATGAATATACCATTGCTATTACATCCCTTATGGTTTGGGCATATTTTGCGCAAACCAACTGTTCTCTACGCCCAATCAATGGGGCCATTCCAAAATGATCTGGAAAAATTGCTTGCGGCATTTGTGCTGAGACGCATGAACCTGATTCTGCTTCGAGAAGATACCTCGGTAAGGCTGCTTGAAGATATGCAGGTGACAGAAAATGTCCAACGCGCAATTGATTCCGGCTTTCTGCTGGAGAGTGACTCACCCATTAATGTTCGTAAAGTCTACAGGGTTCCCAAAAAAGCTCTGCTTGTTGGCGTCACTGTCCGGGCATGGCTGGATGGCGATGCTCAGGCCAATTACGAGCGTGCCGTCGCCCAGGCACTCGATGCTCTCGTCCAAGATGCGCGTGCGCACATTTTATTTATCCCTCAGGTGACGGCCACCAAGGGTGACGACGACCGTATAGTGAGCCGCCGGGTGCAAAATCTGATGCAAAACCACAAGGCTACGACGTTAATTGACGATGAGCCAGACCACCATGATATCAAAGCTATTTATGACAAGCTGGATATACTCGTGGGAACACGCTTTCATTCCGTTATATTTTCGTTAACGTCATACGTACCCGTTATTGCCATTGAATATGAGCATAAAACGAGTGGTATTATGCACGACCTTGAACTTGACAAGTGGGTCATCCCCATCGAAAAAGTCACTTCTAGAAAGCTACAGTCACTCCTAAAGAAACTTGTGCGGGAGCGACAGGAATATCACAATGTACTCGTCAAAAGGCTGCCTCCGTATGTCGAGCGAGCATCGGAAGCAGCCAATCAGCTCGCAGATTGCTTTTACGCAAGCCAACGAACCGAAGAAGTACGACTATCAAGCAATGACAGCGTAGTCAAAGCTGAGGATTGAACCGCCACGTAAAGCACTACGCGTCGAAACGGTGAAGCCATTAGCGCTCCGCTCTGAAACGTACAAATCACTTGCCACCAGTGAGTGGTCAGCGATATTTATAAAAAGAGGCGGCTGAGCATATGGCCTCGAGAAGGTGACACGGGCAATCGAGCCAGGTGCTGTTGGGCTTGAACGGACAGCGGCAGTAATACGGCCGGCGACATCTCGTACCTGCGACTGCGGATTAGCATACGATACTTGGCCACCAGCGACCACTCGAGGCGGCGTTCCGATAGCCTGTGGGCGGCCATGACCGTCAAAAGCCATGCCTTGCGCATGGTACTCTTCGTCTTGGAACTCCATGAGACGACTCGTTGTCGTGCTTGTGGGGCGAACGATTGCCAGGCCTCGATCACCTTCGGACAGCGGTTTGATGAGCATAGCGATGCCACTAAACGGCGTGGCATTTATGCCGACATATCCGCGCGCACCATCGATTTGAAATTTATTATTCGCAAACCGAGCGCCGCCCGTTGAGCCAACAATGCGCCATTTTTCAGTCATATAGTCATCGGAAAAGCCAACCGTGTCCATGCCATTCAAGTGGTGTACGGCCGGTCGATCTGGATTATTGTCAATCTTGACCAGGTCGCGGCCGCTGAGCGCGGAAATGACTCGGACTGCTGCTGCATTGTTAAGCGGCATAACGATGCCCTTGTCCTGATCAGCGAGTAATACCGTACTAACCTTGCCAATAAATGCTTTGCCCCTATTAGTTACGAGGCACGAGCTAACGACATCGCTCGCTTCTGGCTCTGCAATAATAGCAGCATCGACTGGGTCTTCGAGTGGATAGAAAGTACTGAGTTTGTAATACATGTGAGGGCCACCCTTGAAGATATGAACCACGCTGTTGGCAATGTGGAGCTCTGTTCCCCACTGCACATAGACGTCAGTCATAAAGATATGTGTCCCTGAGTCTACGATAGCATCGAGAGGCTTAACATAGTCAGGCTCGGCGGCCATGACAGCTATGTACAGCTGATTAACAAACACGATGGTGCTGTTCTCCATAATCTGGAATGGAGAACCCGCAGCAAAGCGGGTTTCCATTTTACACGATGTCATAAAGATGCCGTTGAGCTTGCGTGATGACCCATTCGCCATAGCATCGAGCTTTAGCGCTCCATTGCGGAATGCCTCCCAGCGGCAAGCGATAAAATGAATCTGGTTGGTGTTGTCGTCACTGTAGCCGAATTGGCCCTGAGGCATGGTGTTGCGTATAAGCATAGCGGGCTTGGCTATCGTGCCACAATATTCCCAAATACACTGCGTAAAACGAGTGTCCCATACTTCAACAAGATCAGTTGCAACATCTTTACAGTTCACAAACAGAACATCGCGGTAGATGCACGAGTCGGCATAGATTGACCTGAGAAGTGTACCGGGCATATTATTACCGTTGAGCTTGATGGCAGAGATGGCACAATAGCGTACATGGCCGTTCACGCTGGATTGGCCGCAAACATCAATCAGTGGCTGGGTTCCACTGTGGCGGATGAGGCGTGTTCCCCCAAACGCCCCGCCCTCGATAGTCACGCCATTGTGCTTAATTTTGAGTCCGCGGATCATGTATTCGCCCCGGGGGATATCCACCGCGCCGCCCATCCCAGCGGCATCTATTGCTGCTTGAATTGCATTCGTGTCGTCGGTGGCACCATCACCTTTGGCGCCATAGTCAAAAACATTGATGCGAACACGCGAGGTCAAACGCAAGACGTCACGCGCTTTTTTCCACACCAGCTGTGAATTTTCATTACTCAGCACAAAATTCGCGACGTCCTGACCTGCCGCATTGGCTGTCGTCAGGTCTCGAAAACCCACCGTGCCGGCCGCCAAAGCCCCAATTCGCCTTGGCGTGCCGTCAGCGTTGTGCGCCACCAGTAGAAATTCATTCAGTAATTGAGCCCATTGCCCTTCGTCCTTGCCTGGCCGAGGAAGTCGTGCCATAAATACCCACCTTTATTATTAGGAACGTTTTATCACTCCGTCGCTTAGGCAGTTACTGTGTAATCGAAGTCTATGAGTATTCCCGCTGGTAATGCCAGACGTGTAGAAACAGTAAAGCCAGTGGCACTCCGAGCCGAAACGTAGAGTGCCGCATCAATTGCAGAATGATTGTGGATAGCAATGGCTATCGGCGTTTGAAGATATGGCTGAGAGAAGGTGATGGTTGCAATGGGGCCTGGAGCGGTCGGAACGGGACGGGTTTGTGCCCGGACAGCACCAGCAATATCACGGACCTGCAACCGAGGATTGGCGTAGTTCACTTGGCTGCCCGCGGTGATACGCGGAGGCGTTCCGACAGCTTGTGGTCTTCCCTTAAAGTCAAAGGATTGGCCCTGAATAGTTGCATTTTCGTCCTGGAATTCCATGAGACGGTTCATGGCTGTTGCTGATGGTCGGACCACAGCAAGGCCACGGTCGTTGCCAGCTGCTGCTCGGATGAGCATTCCCACGCCCGGGATAGGCGCCATGTTAAGTCCAACGTGTCCTTTTGCGCCGTCGATTTGGAATTTTCCGGCAGCGAAGCGGGCTGCACCGGTTGCACCGACGATGCGCCATTTTTCGGTGACATAGCTATCGGAGAAGCCTGCCGTATCAACACTGTTAAGGACATGTAACGCCGGACGATTAGGATTGTTGTCTACCTTAATGAGATCCTTGCCGTTCACTGTGTTCACCAATCTAAAGACTGCTGTGTTGTCGAGCGGAATGGCGAGCCCCTTGCTCGGACTTGTTAGCATGACCGAGGAGACATCTCCCGTAAATGCCAACCCTCGGTTAACAACGTTACAAGAGACAATGACGTCATTTGCTTCTGGCTCTGCCACGATCGCGGCTTCGGTGGGGTCGTCAGTTGGGTAGAACGCGCTCAGCTTGTAGTACATGTGCGGGCCGCTCTCCCAGATGTGAACAAGTGACTTCGCGATCTCTACCTCGCCGCCCCACTGCACGTAGACGTCAGTCATAAAGATGTGCGAGCCGTGGTCCTCGATGGCATCAATTGGCTTGACCTGGTCGGGCTCAACGGCCATCATGGCAATATATAATTGGTTAACGAATACAATGGTCGTGCCACGCATAATCTGGAAGGCAGGACCTGCCGCATGGCGGGTTTCCATTTTACACGATGTCATAAAGATGCCGTTTAAAAGGTTGGGCGAGCCATTGGCGGCACCGTCCAACTTGACTGCTCCGTTGCGCCAGCCTTCCCAGCGACAGCTAAAGAAGTGGATTTGATTGGTGTTGTCTATGCCGTAGCCGAATTGGCCCTGAGGCATGGTGTTGCGAAACAATGTTGCAGGCTCGGTAAGCGAGCCACAATCTTCCCAGGTGCAACTTTCAAAACGTGAATCCCAGACCTCAACGAAGTCTACCGACAGTCCGTCGCAGTGCACAAAACTCACGTCTCGGTAGACAAAGTTGTCAGCAAAGTAGGACTTGAGCATGACACCTGACTTATAATTGTTATTTAAAGTAATGCTCGTTATTGAGCCGTACTTAATGTGGTTGTCGAGCGTGCCGGTACCGCTCACTTCAATCAGTGGCTGGGTTCCACTATGGCGGACCAACCTCGTGCCAAAGCGTGCCTCACCGGTAATGGTGATGCCATGCTTCTTGATTTTGACGCCGCGGATAAGATAGGTGCCGCGCGGGATATTAATGGTGCCCCCATTTGCCGCAAAGTTAATGGCATTTTGAATAGCCTCTGTGTCATCGGTTTTGCCATCGCCCTTGGCCCCAAAATCGAGAACGTTAATCTGCAATCTGTTAAGAGGAATATTAATGGTGTCCTTGATGACGTCGCTAATACTCCTCCATACCAGTCGGGCGCTGTCATTGGTGAGCACGAGATTAGTGATAGGCTGATCAATCGGATTTTTGACGTCTAGATCACGAAGCTCTACTGAATGTGGTGGAATGCTATCGAAACGCTGCGTGCCGTCTGCATTATGTGATACCAATAGGAAGTCATTGAGTATTTGTGCCCATTGGTCTGAGTCCGAACCAGGTATTGGTAGTCTTGCCATAGTGTTTCCTGTCTTTGTTTAAATTTAATGGGGCTTTTCGCCGCTAAGCGATAACTGTGTAATCAAAATTAACGATCGAGCCGCCACGTAAAGCACTACGCGTCGAAACGGTAAAGCTGGTCGTGCTCCGCGCAGAAACATACAAATCACTCGCCATAGCTGAGTGGTCATAGAGCGTAATGGCGAGTGGCGCCTGCGTGTATGGTCGCGAGAAGGTAACTGTCGCGACCGTACCAGCGGCTGTCGGCGTCGGACGTATTGCCGCAGTAACACTGCCCGCTACATCGCGCACCTGAACGCGCGGATTTGCATATGTTGCTTGGTCACCCGCTGTTACTCGTGGCGGCGTTCCGACGGCTGTTGGACGGCCAGCAGCGTCAAAGGCCATGCCTTGTAGATTGTATGTTTCATCCTGGAATTCCATAAGACGGCTCGTCGAGTTAGCCGTAGGGCGAACAACTGCCAGCCCTTTATCTCCTTCGATCGCGGGTTTAAGCAACATCGCAATATTGGAAATTGGCGGTGTGTTGATGCCGACGTGTCCTTTTGCGCCGTCGATTTGGAATTTTCCGGCAGCGAAGCGGGCTGCACCGGTTGCACCGACGATGCGCCATTTTTCGGTAATGTAGCCATCCGAAAAGCCGACAGTATCAAGGCCGTTGACAGTGTGGAAAGCGGGGCGGTTCGGATTATTATCGAGTTTGATCATGTCTTTTCCGGTGAGTGATGATACGACGCGAAATGTGCCCGTGTTGTCGATTGGAATCGCCAAGCCTTTGCTTGGACTCGAGATAAGCACCGAAGCAATATCACCGACAAACAGCTTGCCGCGGTTAACAACGTTACAAGAGACAATGACGTCATTTGCTTCTGGCTCTGCCACAATGGCCGCTTCGGCCGGATCTTCACTGGGATAGTAGGCGCTCAGCTTGTAGTACATGTGCGGGCCGCTCTCCCAAATATGCACCAAGGATTTAGCAATCTGGACTTCGGCACCCCATTGCACATAGGCGTCGGTCATGAAGATGTGCGAGCCGTGGTCCTCGATGGCATCCACAGGCTTGAGTATGTCTGGCTCCACCGCCATTATGGCAATGTACAGCTGGTTGACGAATACGATCGTACAACCCTTCATAATCTGGAAAGCGGGGCCAGCGGCGTGGCGGGTTTCCATTTTACACGATACGAAGAACATTCCATTAAGCAGGTTTGGCGAGCCGTTCGCACTGCCATCGAGTCGAACTGCTCCGTTGCGCCAGCCTTCCCAGCGACATCCCAGAAAGTGGATTTGATTGGTGTTGTCGACGCCGTAGCCGAATTGGCCCTGAGGCATGGTGTTGCGAAAGAGTACGGCCGGGTCAGCAAAGTTGCCGCAATCTTCCCAAGTACAGCCATAGAAACGAGAGTCCCAGACCTCAACGAAGTCCATTGACAACCCATCGCAGTGCACAAAACTCACGTCTCGGTAGACAAAGTTGTCGGCAAAGTATGAGCGTAGCAGAACGCCAGTTTTATAGTTGCCGTTAAGGGTGATGCTTGTCACGGAGCCGTATTTAATATGATTGTCGAGCGTGCCAGTACCGCTAAAGTCGAGAAGTGGCTCCGTTCCACTATGGCGGACCAACCTCGTGCCAAAGCGTGCCTCACCGGTAATGGTGATGCCGTGTCTTTTAATCTTTAGACTGCGCACCATGTACGTTCCGCGAGGAATATTAATGACCCCGCCATTTTGGGCTTTGTCGATGGCCGCCTGGACGGCATCGGTGTCATCGGTAACGCCATCGCCCTTGGCCCCAAAGTCTCGCACGTTAATCTGGAGCGTAGATGATGCGCGCAGCACCTCTCCCGGATCCTTCCATACCATGCGCTCGTTATCGTTGGTCAAAACAAGGTTGCTGATATTCTGTGTTGCTTGATTTTTGACGTCTAGGTCCCACAATTCAACTGAATGTGGTGGAATGCTATCGTAGCGGAGTGTGCCATCAAGATTATGCGCAACAAGGAGATATTCATTTAATATCTCTGCCCACTGATCTGAGTCCCCACCGGGTACTGGAAGCCTTGCCATATTCACCCCCCTCTTATTTATGTTAGGTCGGCCTCGTTTTGAAAAAGACGAAACCAACAAGCGCAGCAGCCATATTGCCGAGCAACCACGCCCAGCCTATGGCCATAACTCCGAAGTGCGGGATAAGCGTATAGCTTAGCCCTAGGATTGTTACCGCATAGACGACATTCATAATGACCACGCCGCGTAAATGCTGCGCGACCTTAAAAATAGTTCCCATGGTCGAATAAGCCGCAACACCAAGGGCACTCAGCGCGAAAAGCTGCAACAAGAGGCGCCCTTCGGACGCATACTCACCACCAAAAATGCGAAGGATAAGACCGCTCAACAGCACCACTGCGACAATGGCTGGCACCAGCAGAACACTAATAAGCCGGATGGCCTTTTGGATATGCGCCCTGAGCGCCGTCTGGTCATGCGAGCCCTCTGCGAATGCAGACTGCATCGAGGCATAGGAAATCGTGTAGAGTGCGTTAGCGATAGTAAAGGCAATATAATAATATGCTGCACTTGCCGCGCCCAAGCGATGCACAACGATCAAAGGCAATAGTGTTGGGGGTAAGAGGTTTAAGATACTAGAGATATAGACTGATGAGGAGTATTTGCGAACGCGCCGCAAAAAGTCCAAATGAATACGTGGAACAAACCGATAATTAAGCTCGGCCCGCAAGATTGCCACACTAAGTACTAATCCAATGAGTTGAGAAATGCCGACCAGTACAAAAATAGTCATCGAGTTTCCCTGCGTAATGATTAAGGGTAGTGCCACCTTGAAGACACTGAAAAGGAGATTGATGATAAAAATATTACGAGCGCTCTTGAAGGCCAAGAAAATAGCATTCGTTAACGTGTTAAGGGCGGTGACAACAGTAAAGAACACAAAGCCAGCAAAATACCAGGGGCTGTGCAGCACAAAATCCAGGCTGGGTGAGCTCCAAGGAAGCGACAGCACAAAAATAATCGACAAGGTGCCGCTCATCAGCGTCACAAGCACGACCCCGGTATTAATATGGTCATCCCGCTGTTGGCGAGAGTGAGGCAAAAAGCGCACGAAGGTTGTGTCGAAACCGACGAGGCCCAACATAGATATAAGACCGGAAACCGACAGAAGCGTTGTGGTAATACCGACTGTCTCCGAGGTATAGCTGTGGGTAACAATAACCCAGAAGACAAAGCCAAAGAGTGCCACGCTGATTGTCGCCAGCATCAGATACAGAGAATTCATATGGAGCGAACTTCGCCGAAAATGTGCGTACTGACCTTTTATCGTCGTCGTAAATAGCTCAAGCATCTAGCGATAGACTCCCGTTGTTGCCGTACTGTAAATCTGATTGGCCCTCTCGTTATAGTAGTCGGTCGGGAATGTCATGATGAGCGGGCTTGCCTCGTGATACACGTAGAACTTATGGTCTACAGTCTGGGCATGATCGAGATAGACAAAACTCTTAGGCGGACGCTGCGTCGGCAAGATTCCTGTACGTTCGAAGGGATAAGTTGGATCGTGCATCAGTGCTCTGGCGTGGCTGGCAGCACGAACATCACTTTTCTTCGGAATCTCTGCTTTCATCCATGCGAAAGAATGAGCATCGGCAGCAGTTGCGTAGTACAGACCGTAGTACAGACCTCGGTTATTCAAGGTCAGCGCAGCGCCAGTTCCGCCTAGCAATTGTGCGAAGAAACCAGTGAACAAGCAGAGCAGAAACATTGCGCCCCCTGTTGCAAGCGCGACGCGCACGCGCGGCCCAAGCCACTGCGCCGCATAGGCCAAGAAAAGTGTCAGTGGAATAACCAAAAAGATCAGAGATTGCTGGAAGCTCCGTAGTACGCCATAGTTAATCGATAGGTTAGGCAGCACTACCATAAAAATGAGCAAAACTATACCAGCAAGCCCCAAGCTCACAACATCAATTGACAAGGCGTACCTGCGCCCCCTGACATACCAGAACAGTGCACAGATGACGCCCAAGGCCGCCACAAGCTGTAGTGCTTTCGCGAAATATTGGCGTAAGGTGTTAGTGATTGTAGGGTCAACGTGAGCCTTGTGGAACTTCTTGCCGAGTGACGTAATCGGCAAGCTGTCTGAGCTAATTTCCGGCTGATACTGGGGGGCATTAACAATTTCGTTACTCTCCACTGGATGGGCTAAATAGGATTGATATAGGTCAATTTGCGATTTACGGGTTGCCAACAGAATGGCGGCCGATGTGTCCGCCGATTTATTGTCATCCGATAATAAATGAGGAATATTAGCAACCGAGTGAGCAAGCGTGGTCGTGAGCCCACCCGACGTCGCGGTCACCTGTGAGTACCACA
Source organism: uncultured bacterium (assembly GCA_963721475.1). Classification (GTDB taxonomy): domain Bacteria; phylum Patescibacteriota; class Saccharimonadia; order Saccharimonadales; family UBA4665; genus CAMLQK01. The sequence continues at coordinate 264,561 of CAVRJI010000001.1, forward strand.
AGAAAGCGGTCAGAGTAATGAGAGCCAGCATCAATGGTGATACGATAGCAAAAACCTCATGTCCCTGGCGGCGCTGAATCCTCTGAATGATCAACTTACACCCCAACGCAATGGCAAAGATTGCCACGAACATATATGAGGTTGAATAATGGGACAAGATGACGCCCGCAGTACACAGTAAAAATATGACCTTGTGCGTTTTGGTCCGAGGACGGGACAGTAAAGCAAAGATTGCCAGCGCAAAGAAGAGGTAGGCCACGCCCTGCCGTGTCAGCATCGCAGAGTCATTGATAAAGGTCGGGTAGCTCAAAAAGAGGCCGCAGCCAATCAAAGCGGCCAACTTGGTCGCATGCCTGCGCAGCATCAGATAGATCACCACTGGGCACACGGCAAAGATCACCTGGAGCAATAATTTAAACGATATCAAGCCGGAGATGTTCAATAATTTGGCGTATGCTTCTGGCAGGATACTAATACTCAGGCAGGCATTGTACGGGTCGCGGTAGGCATCAATACTCCAATGCCCATAGACGTGCGTCAAGGTATAGACTCGAAACTCACGGGCCATATCATGCCCTGTGATATCCCATCCGCGGAGGGCAGTCATCAGCAAGATGCCAAGCCCCAACGAAAAGATGGTCCACACTAATACTGCGTCCGGCACTTTGTTGCGGATACAGCAGGCATACCCGATCACGGCAGCCGCCAAGCCGAGTGTCAGCATAGCAAACAGAGCATCGCCGCCGTTGTTCAGGCGAAATGCCCCGGCAGCCGCACACACCGGAACTATGGCCGCGGTCATCAAAAGCAGCCAACCCCTTCGCGGCAAGCGCATATCTGGGCGGCGTATTGCAAAGTCCTGGCGATTGAACGATGCCAGCCCCAAGCACCCCAAAACGACCACGTTCCAGGACCCAAATAATCCCACAAATTCAAGGGGACGACTAACACCCAGAGCGTATAGGAGCTGGTTGGCGAGCAGGCCACTCAGCATGAGCATAAGCACGCTCAATCCGAAAGCATACACCAGCCTCTCGAGGGCATCACGGCCGCGAAACTGGAGCGCTCGAAGCACGATATATCCCGGCAGTAGCGATATGCTCAGAAAAATAGCGACTTTGATTGGCCATACATTGGCCGACTGAACAAGCCACACGAGTAAATCTGTGGCAATCAAGCAGCCCGCAAAGGCCAACAAACATTTCTTCCAGCTACCGCTCATCGGCGAGGACCTCTTCGTAGAGTACTTCGTACTCCTTGCGCAAGTTACGCCAGCGCAGCTGTTCGGCCTTTTCAAAACCTTTTTCGACGAGCTCTGGGAGCGCATTGTGTTCGCGGTGAAGCTTCTCGATTCCTGCCGCCAAGCCGCCTACACTTGGCTCAACCACAATGCCCGCTCCCCAAATATGCTCAGCAACGCCAATCACATTAGTGCCCAAAATAGGGATGCGGGCAGCCATAGCCTCCAAAAGTACCAATGGCTGCGCCTCGTATAGCGAAGGCATGATAAGTGCATCACATTTCTCGTAGAACGACAGCACTGCAGCGCGCTCAAGTCGACCATGCATAGTCACGTTCCGTAGCCCGTATTCGGTAATTAACTGCTCAATTCGCTCCCGCTCAGTGCCATCCCCTACAATATCAAGGTGAACAGACTGCTTGGTTTTAGTGAGGGCCTCCATGAGCATTGCAAGGTTTTTTTGCTTACTGAGACGCCCTACAAACAGAAGGCGCAGTGTCGTGGGTGGTTTTTTGGCAGGCCGAGCACGTTTGACGTTAAAGTAAGCCTCGTCGATGCCATTGCTCATAATCTGAGCTCGATTTTTGATACCATATTTTTTACGAACGGTCTGAAGAGTTTTCTTGTTAAGCACAATGACCGCCGCGGCCGACCGAAGTACCCGGCGTAATACAAATCGCTTGTAAAAAGGCAGCAAGAATCCGGCAGGGCCCGATGGCTCAAAGTCGATGTGCAGTTCAGCGACATATTTAAAGCGTCGCAGTTTGGATATCAGCCATACTAATTCCGGGGTAAATGCTTGCCCAATATGAATATGCACGACACTCTGATCGTCGGCAGCTCGAAACAGACTCGAGCCAAACGCAGGCATTATGGGAGCATGACCAAACTCATGAGCCGCTAAACGATGCACTTTCACACCGTCCTCATGCGAGATACCCTGCTCGCCGCCACCTTTTGTTGAGGTTAATACTTGCGTATCGTGCCCAGCTGCGGCTAACTGCTTTGCCAAATCCTGCACAACGTTCTCTTGCCCGCCCAGATGTGGTGGATAGTAAGAACTTATCTGAATGATCTTCATATGACACTCCCGTAAAATGTTTCAGCCGTTTCTGCAATATCAGACCAAGCATATTTTTTGACTTCTTGATGCCCCGCCTCGGCTACGAAGGCTCGAGTATCAGCATCACTCATACAATCCTGCATTGCCTGCATAAGCGAATAGGCATCCTTGGGCTGGACGAGGTAGACAAAGCCCACTCCGGGGTCCATGCCACGCAAAATACCAACAGACGTTGCGATAACTGGCATTTCCATCGCCCACGACTCCAAGAGCGTAATTGGCGTTGTCTCGTACAGGGATGAAAAGATGCTTGCGTCTGCCTCGGCGATCACCTTTCGCACTTGATGTGGACTACGACGCCCGACAAGACTGATGACCTTCTGCAGGTGATACTTTTCGATCATTCTCTGCAGACGCTCTTTCTGCGTACCCTCACCGATAATCACCATACGGAACGGGTGTCGCGGGTTTTGGGCCAGTTGAGCAACCGCCCGAATAAGCACATCGTAGCCTTTTTGATTTTCAAGACGGCCCACGCTCACAAATGTAAATGGTTGTTTTGCAGTGTATGCTGCGCCGGGCGGTCGGTGATCTTTGTGTTTCGGGTGCCAGAATGCCAGATCAACGCCGTTCGGTAAGACAGCCGACTGGTGCAATCCCGCATCATACAGCGCCGCAACGTCATGAGCGTTGGGGGCAGTGATCATACGCAGTCCTGATGCCTTGGCAAGCAGTATTTCGGATTTGCGACGCACAATTGACTGATGCTTGTCATAGAATGTCACGATATGAAAGGTGTGGACCATTGGAATCCAAAAAAAACGGGCGGCAAATGAAACCATAAAAGCCATGTCAATTGAATGGCTATGGATAACATCAGGACGCTCACGGAATAGTACCCAAAAAGCCTTGAAGAAAAGACCAATTAACGAAACAAGTCGGCGGGGCGTAATATGATCCAAAGCTTGTGCGGAGTCGCTCAATCCAAAGGCATAAATATGCGTACTCGTCTGTATATTCGGACAATTCGAAGTCAGTATCGCCACCTGATGGCCTGCAGCTTCCTGATGTTTCTGCAAGTTCTTGACTACAACCGCGTCACCACCAAGTGCATCAGGATATTTTTTGGTGACATGCAAAATTTTCACAGGGTATATACCTCGGCTTGCTCTTCGGCTAGGTTGAGCCAGTCGTATTTGGCAACCTGCGCGGCAGTGTTTGGTTTTTCTGCTTGTGATGTCCAATGTACGATCGCATTAGTCAAGCCATCGACAGTTGGCGCTACGATACTTCCATTTTGACCATCTTGGATGAGTCGGCGAGCGGCGTTTGATTCGGCATCAGTCGTAATGACCGGCGTGCCACATCCTAAAGCCTCAAGGGTAACCAGACTAAAGCCCTCTCGGATTGATGGCAGGCAAAAAACTTTTGCTGCTTTCATGTACGAATAAATTTTAGAAGAATCCTCTACCGGATCCATAAAGGTGACCGCGTCCTCCAGTTCGTGGCGCTTGACCAATTGCTCTAGGCGCTTGCGCTCAACACCATCGCCAATAATGATGCAGTTGATTTGAGTATTCGACTCGGATATTCGATCAATCGCTTTGATAAGCTTGTCGATACCCTTGTCCTTCACCAAACGCCCCACATACAATACATCGCAGTTGATGGCGGCCGGCTCAACCTTTTGCATCAGCTTAGTGTCGATACCCGATGCCACAAGCCCCACGCGTTCCACGCGACCGTGGATCGAAGCCAAAAGGTCCTTAGTATGTGCCGATGCAGCAGTAATCGTATCCGGCAGGCGCACACTGATACGCTCTACCAAGGCAGCAATCAACCCGCTTCGGCCCATGTATGACGTCCAATCCTTTTCGGAAAGAGCCTCATGCCACGTTCCAAAGAATTTGCGGCGACGCAGCTTACAGACCACCCAAGTGCTCAAGATAGGGAAAAATGGCATGTGATCAACATCGAGGACATCAAATGGCACTCGAAAGAGTCTAAAACAGGCTAGCCCAAAGAAAATTCCTTCCTTGATTGAGCGTTTATCACCCCTGTACATTTCGTATTTATTACATAATGCGTGCAGGTGGACACCGTGCTCTGTTCGAGTTTTTTCATCGCCCCTCCACCAGTGCATTGTGTAGATATGGACGTCATAGCCCATATCGGCTAATCGGCGCGATATCTCATAGAGTCGCTTTTCCTTGCCACCTTTCATATATGGGAAAATACTGTCGCTCACAAAAACGATCTTGCGGGGATTCGCGCGCTGGAGCGGCGGCGCAACGCGGCCTCGCCATGCCAAATTACGCAAAAACATCTTAAGGATGCGTACACCGTCGCGGACCGGGCGCAGGCTCGACTCGCCCGCACGTGGATGATAGCTGACTGGCACTGATGTCATACGGAATCCAAGACGGGCCATTTTTGTCACCATTTCCATCTCGATGGCAAAGCCTTGGCTCTTGAGGTGTGGGTAGAGTGTATCGAGAGCTTCTTTTTTCCAAGCAAAATACCCAGTCAAAACGTCTGTCACATTAGCACGATATACTGTCCGCACAGAATTGGTAAAAAGCCAGTTGCCAGCACGGTTCAAAGTATCCATTGCTGAGTTCTGGATTTGGCCGCCCAAACGTGACCCTACTACAACGTCGCAAAAATTACTCTGCAATGGTTCCACCATGCGCAAAATTTCCCCGGGGCTATACGTATCATCCCCATCAAGCATCACAACATAGTCAATATCATCAGCGACTGCGCGGAATCCAGCCCTGAGGGCATATCCCTTGCCGCCCTGGGCCTCGTGGATAACTATTGCGCCGGCATTCTGTGCGAGTTCAGCCGTGTTGTCGGTGGAGTTATTGTCCACGACATAGACGACCAACTCAAACTGACTCTCGGCAAGTTTGCCTCTTGGAAATTTCTGGATAACCTGTTCGATACTAGCTGCTTCGTTATAGCACGGAATAACGACTGCAATCTTGCTTGGCCCACTATCGACTTTCATACATCCCCTTCCTTACGATCGATCTTATCCAACCAATAATGAATAGCTTGCGTCTGGGCGATAGGCTCGGTATGGCCGAGGGTTATTGCCTGGTAATCGAGCTTGACTTGAATTTGGACGCGCCGATCCAGGGGCGGTATAGTAATCGTCTGTGTGATCTCTTGTGACTGATTGCGGGCAAGCGTAACAGATCCCTCAGTAAGGGTCTGCTCTTTTTCAGCTGCGAGTGCTAATACGCTATAGCTGTATTCCGTGGTTCGATCTTCGAGATTATGGATTTTAAATGTGACAACTTGTGTATCATCTGCACGATACATAGTCGGCAAAGCCGTATACGTAGGAAAAGAAAGTTCGGTGAGTCGCTCAACTTGCGGAAGAATTTTCCACGACGCAAGTTGATCTGCCACCACATGAGAATTAATAGAAAAGACAATACCAAGTGCAGCAATACCACACAGCACAATGTAGTAGACCGGTCTTTTGAGCAATCGAACGATGATACCCTCCAACAGAAATTACTGAAGTACTACTGACGATTTGGAGACGGGTCAACATTATCTTTCTGCTTCCGTCCGTGTATATCTTACATCGTAGTGTAAAATATAACAATTAATACGTTCGTAATAATTACATCAGAATTTGCGACTGCTTTTCCTTGGGGAGGTCGCGTGATCTATGGCCTAAGATCGGTGAGGAATGTACGGGTAAACGGTAACGAATTCGCTAGCAGGCGCATCCATTCCACTCTGCTCAAGGAGGCGCGCAAGGTGGGGAGTCATCTCTGAGGGCGCTACCTGCTTGGTGTAAAGCCCGGTCGACATGCTCCAGACTTCATGACGGTCTTGATCTTGGCTAAAGCGGAGATGCACGCGAGAATCAGAGGGCACTACACCCTCAACAGACGTCATTATATCGAGAAGTACAGTTGCCGAACCAACTCCCACCCCATCCCTAACATCTATCGGCTTCTGAGATTCTGAGTTCAAAAAAGAACGCATAAACAGACCAACGGCATAGGTTGATAAAAGGTTCTTGCGGCGGCGATACACTTCGAACTCATCTGTGATCGTATTGGCGGCACAGGCCGCCCATTCATTGTACGAATGGTGGATCACGCCGCTTATAGTGCCCGCCATCTCGGCAAGACCAATATTAACCTCTCTCTCGGCTTCGCCCAATTGTCGATCCCAATAGATAATACTTTTAGCAATTGAGAGTTGGTACTGGCTCAGATCATCCTGCCTGTTGATGGCAAGTTCTGTTGAGTCTGGTGGTGGGCATTCTGCGTATGGCATAGTCAGCTACTATAGCCTATGCCCAGGCTGTATTCAAATCACTACCAGCTACCGCTGGGAATGTGGTACGATTAAAGGCAAACAGCAGCGTAGAGAAACAGGAGTGGTCATGGCAAAAAGTAAGTATGTTATTGAGGCAAAAAACCTCAAGAAATCATATGGATCAAACGAGGTCCTCAAGGGAATTGATATCCAGGTGGAACGCGGCACAATGCTCGCGCTCCTTGGGCCTAATGGCGCCGGCAAAACAACAACGGTGCGTATTTTGAGTACCCTTCTTTCGTTCGATGATGGCAAGGTTACCGTCGAAGGCCATGATGTGCAGACCGACGCCGACAAAGTACGCAGCGTTATTGGTCTTACCGGACAATCTGCGGCTGTCGACGAGCTACTCACCGGCCGTGAAAACCTCGAAATGATGGGACGGCTCTATCGTCTCACCCAAACAAGCGCCAAGGCACGCGCCCAAGAATTGCTCGAAGAGTTCGACCTGGTTGCCGCGGCAGAACGTCCCACCAAAACCTATTCTGGTGGCATGCGTCGTCGTCTCGACCTTGCAGTTAGCCTGATCGCTACTCCGCCAGTCATCTTCTTAGATGAGCCTACCACCGGCTTGGATCCACGCTCTCGGCTTGCTATGTGGGAAATCATTAAGCGGCTCATGGACAATGGCACAACTATCCTATTAACCACTCAGTACCTTGAAGAAGCCGATCAGCTGGCTGATCAGATCGTCGTGATTGACGGCGGTAAGGTTATCGCAGAAGGCACTGCCACCGAGCTCAAGAGTAAAGTCGGCAATGACCGCCTGGAAGTGAGTTTCTCCAACAAGAAAATTCTCGAAAAAGCTGTTGCAGCCTTGGGCCAAAAAGTCGTCGACGTCAATGATAAGGAATTCTCTGCGACAGTTGTTATTCGTCATATCAATGATGACGTCAAACAAACTCTGGAACTGCTCGATAGCCAAAACGTCACCATAAATAGCATGACCATCCACAAGCCGACGCTTGACGATGTCTTTTTGTCACTGACTGGCAAACAAAAACAAGCCCCAACTGCCGAAGAAGAGGAGACAAAATAATGGCCGTAGAACTCGTATTTGAAAAACGTTCAAAGTTTGCCCAGGCATGTACTGATTCGTTACTCATGATTATGCGGAGCAGCCGTCATATCATTCGCAATCGGGATCAGCTGCTGGGAACATTCTTTCAGCCAATCATGTTCTTAATTTTGTTTGCGACAGTGTTTGGCGGTGCAATCAAACAGGCCCTGCCTCCCGGCGTTGACTATCTTGAATTCCTGATGGCAGGCATCATCGTGCAAACCGTTGCTTTCGGATCAACCACCACGGCAATTGCTGTCTGTAATGATATGCAAAAAGGCATCGTTGATCGCTTCCGGTCGCTTCCGATGTCTAACTTAGCCGTCCTCAACGGACATACTGTTTCTGACCTGCTCCGCAACACAATCTCGACCGTTGTCATGCTCGTGGCTGGCCTGGCGATTGGGTTTCGGTCCAGTGCCAGCATTACTGACTGGCTTGCTATCGCTGGGATCATCTTACTCTTTACTCTTGCCTTCTCCTGGCTATCAGCAATCGTTGGCGTCTACGCTAAAAGCGTCGAAGGCGTGCAGTGGCTCACTTTCGTACTGGTTTTTCCTTTGACGTTTGCAAGTACTGCCTTTGTTCCGGGCGACAGCCTGAGCTCTGTCCTGAAAGGCTTTGGCGAGAATCAACCCATTACCCACATTGTTGAAGCAATCCGCGCTCTGATGCTCGGGCGGCCTGTTGGCGATCATGTCTGGCTGTCAATTGTATGGTGTGTGGGTATCCTGCTCTTTGCAGTTCCCCTGGCCTCTTGGATTTTCAGACGCAAGACTTCAAACTAAGTCACGAGCTCCCCCTATCAGCAAGACGTGCTTACCTAGGCGCCTGATTGCTTGCAATACCGATACAACCAAGTAGAATAGAGTTTTTACACATAATAGGTGTCATGCTATGTCAGAACTTCGCGCCGCAGGCCAAGATGTACTTCAGAATACTTTTGAGAGTGGTAGCAGGCTACTCCGTGTTTGTGGAAGGCTCTTGTTGTCCGAGGACCGCGAGGGTGCAAAAATCACTCTCCCCAAAGAGCTCGATGGATACCCGATTCATAGTGGCCATGAATTTCGGTTCAAAACAACCGTCGAAGAACTTTCCCATGCCTCATTCCATGCCATGGCGCTGCTTCAGCTCCCCTGTAGCGACCACAGCGCCGAGTTTAATTACAGTCCGGCACATCTTCATCTACAGGAAGGACAGCCGCTGCCCATTATTCCAACCAATGGCATCCTAAGTTTAAATGTGCAGCATGCTCGTACTGAGTTGTCCGGCGCTTTAATTCAAATTATGCACGATCCTAAGATTGGACTGTACTACTCAAGGCATGAAGTAACCGCTCCTGGGGAAGACCAAGGCAAAGTTATAACCGAACTTACCGATGTGCAGTGCATGGCTTTTGGTCGCCTTGTGAGTCTGCTCTATGAAAATAATATCCCTAACGCACTATAGCCGTGTCTTCCCCCAATACCCTCCTCACCCCCTCCCAACGCATTGAGCTCTACGAAACGCTCTGCGAAGTAGTAACATATTGCGGTGTACCGACCTCCTTCGATGCCTATACATATCAGCTCGATGACATTGCATTCGCTTCTTTGGGTTGTCACCTCCAGCAACGACTTACTAGCTTGGTCGTTCCAGATGCTCCTTTCTCTTTTGCAGCATCGATTCCTCAGCCGGAATTATTCGAGAGTGCCAGTAGCCTGGAGGAGGCCTCGATCGATTGCAATATGCCCTGCATTACCTTTACGAGGCATGAAAAAACTGATGCTTTTGGACCGAGTATTATTGGCCGCGAGGTCGACTTGTCTTATGTCTTTACGTCGGGTGATACTGCTCGCCAAGAAGTTGCCTGTGTCGAGCGAGCCTTTACAATCATGCATGACAGCATAGCCACACGTTCCAGTATCTCGACTGCGCCCGTGGGCAATCCTGACTACATATTACGCATGGCTCAAGAGGCAGATGCGAGTGAGCACATAAATATACGTCTCCAGTCACATCTTGGCATGACCAATGTCACGACAGGCGAAGCGGGCGACCTCACCCGCTTGCTCCGGTCGCTCACCTAGAATTGCTTGTAATTCGCCCGTCAATCATTCATAGTAAAATTAACAACTTACTTATGGAGGCATACTATGCGGCGAAAATTGCTCAGTGCGGTCCTTGTAACAACTCTTTTGAGCCTATCACTTGTACATCCGCCATCCCTCCAGGCAGCGTCTGTGTTAATTAATTTCGATGGCGTGGTAACCAAAAATGGCCTACCCGATGCTGGGGAGCCCGTCGTCCTGCGCTGCAAGCAGCCGGGCATGGCTGAAACGTTTATTGATGTTACCTTCGCTGACAATAATGGACGATACCACATAACGACAAATAGCCTCGAGTGCCCGCTTGGATCTTTCGCTCACTTGCTACACCCGATTGACCTGCACGAGCACTACGATACCAGCGTTTCAGCCATCGTTCGGCGCAACACTATCGCTAACCTCGAGATCGGCACCATGACCTACCCCGTCCCGGAACTTAGTTGGGCAGGTGGCGTTATTGCTTCCTTTGCGGGCATTGGAGCCATCGCTCTCGTGCGACGCCCCAAGACCCCCAGCACGAAAAATGACGGCATGACCTTCGAAGACTAGTCGTAATGAGCTATTAGCATATTTTTACCCCAAGTGACAGATACTAACGATTAGCTGGCATACCAGGAGCGCGCCGCTTGCCGCTGCGCCAAACCAGGGCACAAATCCAGGTGTAAGTTGCTGCCCGGTATCGGCATCCTTGCGTCGAATAAGAATAAGTGACACGTTTGCCGCCAAAAAAACCATCAATAACAGCAGACTAGTCAGCTGAGCCGATCGCTCTATGGGAAGCCACAGCGCGCACATCAAAGCCACTGCGGCAACGGCAATGAGACCACGGGCAGGCACATGGCGGCTTGAAAGATGGGAAAACCAGGGATTGATCCAGCCCCGTGTCGCTAGGCCATATAGGAATCGCGACCCCATAATCATAGTGACTATCATACCGTTCAAGGTGCCGAGCAAACTAATGATGATAATCGTATCCGCGGTCCTGCCCGTTGCCACTTGGTATGCTTGAGCCAACGGAGCGTCAGTGTGCATTAGCGTTTGCGGCGAAATCACACCAAGCACTACGACAACCAAAGCGATATACAACAAGACAACGACGCACATCGCCGCCAAAAGCGCCCGGGGATAGGCTTGTCGGGGATGACGAACTTCCTCGGCAATATTCACCGTATCCTCGAACCCCACAAAGGCGTAAAATGCCACAAAAGAAGCCGAAATAATTCCGGCGATTGCATGAGCATTTATGGATCCTAGTTCAGCCGCAAAATGCGTACCAAAATGCGACAGGGCTTGTGGCTGTGACCATATAATACTAACCACTAAAAACACGAGCCCGCCAATCTCAAGGATCGTCAAGAGCGCCGCTAGGACGACCGACTCCCGGATGCCACGTACCGTAATTACCGTAAGCAAGAGGAGCATGGCGCAGCTGATCGCAAACGGCGAGATCGGCACCAGCAGATGAAAATAGCCGGTAAAACCCTTGAGCAGTGTTGCGGTCGAGATAGCCCCGACCCCTACAAGTAACAGCCCCACTGAGGTTGAGAGCCAACGTGAGCGAAAGGCCTCATGCAGATAAACGGCAAAGCCGGCGCTGACCGGAAAACGTGTCGCAAGCTCGGCATAACTCAAAGCGGCACAAAACGAAACGAGTGCTGCGATAACAAAGGACAGAATAGACAGATATCCGGCAAAACCGGCGATCTGGCCAATAAGTACATATATGCCGACCCCTACAATATTGCCGATTCCGTACAGCGCAAGCATTGGGGTACTCACAATACGGCGTAACGATGTCACATTGTGAGTAGTCATAGCCCCAGTATATCAGCGAAGATACGATGTCTCTTGTCCGATCTTATATGACCGAAGATATTTTGCTAAATTGATAAATAATCAACATTGTATTAATGACAATGTAATACTATACTGCTAATGCTTACTACATAATGCAAGGGGATAGTTAGTATGGATCACGATTTAGATAAACTCGGTCGTCAACTCAAGGATCTAGACACCCTGCTTGGCCGTTTTGCTGCCGCAGAGCGCCGCCGTGAACTCATCAAGATCATTAAGGTTCCCGGCTGGACCACTCCAGCAGAATATCTGCTCGTCTCAAGCATTGTGACCAATGCCATTGCACAACTCAAGGCACTCGAGAAGCTCGAAGTCAGCCTTCTGGAAGCCAGCAAATTAGTCGGCAAAGATGCGCGCAAGGGCCGACTCTAGCTAAACTGTTTTACACGCAAGAATAACCTAAAAACACCCAGCTGGGTGTTTTTAGGTTATTCCGCCTATCAGCCATACTGCGCCCATGAACATGCTACAGTTAAAATATAATAGGAGGCTTTATGTGTCGCAACATTAAAACACTTTTCAATTTTGACCCGCCCGCCACTGAGGAAGAAATTCGAGCTGCATCGCTGCAATTTGTCCGCAAGCTTTCCGGATTTCACGAGCCATCGCAAGCCAACGAAAAAGCCTTTCATAAGGCTGTAGATGACTTTGCACAGGTCGCGCAGACCCTATTAGGCTCTCTGACCACGGCAGCCATGCCGCACGATCGTGCCATCGAAGCCGCCAAAGCCCACGAGCGAGCACTCAAGCGCTTTGGCCCACGCCTGTAGCTCTATAGTTTGTGAATATCATCGACGTCGGAGGGCTTGGTTCGCATAATTCGCTTGAGGGACTTAGCCAAATGAGGCTGGTCTGTATATCCCGTATCGGCCGCAACGTCACTGGGGCGCTTGCCCTGCTGCAAGAGTCGCACTGCCTTTTGGGCACGCTGAATCTGCGCCAAATTCTTTTGAGTCATCCCTGTGGTGCCAACAAAATGGCGTTGTTCTGCCCGTTCCGATAGGGCAATTGGCTTGCCACGTAATAATCCGTCAACTACACGATCATTCTTGAGAATACCCAACGTAACTAACTCGTCTACTAGCGTCTCTATAGAATCGAATGTCGGAAATGCGAATACTCTGCCGGCGAGCTGAAAATGATCTGCGTCAACATTTGGCAATATCTCCGCAGAGTCAAGCAAGGTATCACCTGGATACTGTGGCATATACGCACTCGGTGCAAACGAGATAACCACCGAGCTTGTGTCCTTCTGATAAGGAACGTCCATCGGCTTCGTGGCTTGGCCAGTCACCATCATCTGTTTCGTACCGTCAGCCTGGATCAATACGATCAAATCCCATGAGCCATCGGGGGTCGAAACATAGACACCATCATCCACATTCTGTGTTGCCCAAACAGTCTCGACATAGGGGTTATCTGATTTACGGCCAGTATGAATTTGCGTCACGCCCTGGTTGACTCCTCGTCATTTTTTATCTATTGCTCTTATTATATACGAGGACCATGCCGATATTCTTTCTTTTGCAAACGACCCATGACTCACAAGGAGTCTGGGCCGTTACAGCTCTTAAGCATATGTTACTAGCGAAAGATATTTATATTATTTCGAGACTATAGGTCGCCGGTAAAGTAATAGGGCGAGTTATAGCTGCCCGATGTGTAAGATACGATTCCGTAAGGAGAAGTACCGACCTGGAACCAGCGGTAGATGGCTGCGCCACCTGCAGTTGGATAGTCGTATTGTGTGCCGGTGTAGGTGCTGTAACCTGGGTAAGGAGCCAGTTCACTTGAAACTTGTGTTGCATATGCCGTGCCCAAGTTTTGGATCTTCAGCTGTACCCAACCACCAGTGTTGTAGGTACGAGTTACTGATACGTTACAAGTGTTGGTGCCGCCCTTGTATTCGTCATATACATAGCTAGAGCCGTTCCAGACGTACAAGTAAGCAGAGTATGCGCCTTCAGTTCCGTAGAAAGCTGGGTATACATAGCTACCGCCAGGGGCGATAGACGTGTAGTAGTCGTGCGTAATGCTGCCATTGTAAACAGAAACGCGGATGTACTTTGTTACTGTTGTAGTGTTGTTGACCGTGGTGTAAACCAAGTTCTTGTAACAGTAGTTGTAGAATGTTTGGAAGTCAACGCCAGAGACATAACCAGTCAAGACGTTGTTGGCGCTGGCTGGAGCCTTGCCGTTCATTGCTACTTCGGTTGTTGGGCCAAGCTTTGCGGTCTGCTTGGCGTCTTTGCTACCAGGCGCTACTGGTGCCTGGCTTTGTGCGCCAGACGTAGTCTTTGCGGGGGGTTGGGTTGATGCGGCAGGGGCAGCGAGTACGCTGGTGGCAGATGTTGCGGCCACGACGACGCCGAGTGTAAGAACACTAACTACATTTTTCAAACGTGAAAACTGTTTCATACTACTCCTTAATTATTTCGCCTAGTAACAAACTAATGCTACTGTATTGCGCACAACATGAGTAGTCTTGTTTTTTACTCAAAAATGGCTGTAGTATGTAAATTATACAATGATGTTATATTTTTATTAAAAAATGCATCTAGCGGATTCATCGTTCTTGGCTGGCACATATTTTCATCATGCCCACACTATACTTAAGTGCCGCCGCACCCCAGTGGAGTGGCGTATGCGGAGATGGCACTACTATCTGTTCACCTGCTTCATTATTGTATGTAATCAAACACTCTGCCATAGCAAACGAGCGCACTCGCCGAACCCGATATTGCTGATTAGCATCAAGTACTGCATTCCATTGATTTTTGCCAGTCACCGTTGACAGCGCTCGGTTAAGGAACTGGACACCCAAGGCGCGATACTCGTTGGTTGCCGCCAAATCATGCAGCTGGGATGACTGCATACTTCTCTGTGCTGCCCAAGCCGCAAGCTGTGCTGAGGGATGCGGCCAGGCTGCTTCTCTGCCCTGTGGCATAAGGTCACCACGCAAGGTCTGCTTACGGTTTAGGTCAACGGGAAGGCCAGTAAGCTTGGCTTCATCACTGATAAGTGCCTTGATCTTTCGCACAACCCATTGTCCCGCCTGCGTATGAAAATTCACTCTTTGGTATGAATCTTGGTCGTACCGTTTGTAGGCATTTGTTTTTGGATCAAAAAGAGTATCGAGCTGGCTCAATACGAGTTCTTCGATTTCCCGGGCAGTCATAATTTGGGAACTACGACCGATGCGAATCTGGGACTCCGCCAAGAGTTGGGGCAGGTTATACATGAGGACATACGCCAGGGTGGCGTCAGCACTGCGGTATTGAATCGTGTGCCGAGGGTAACCCGGGGACTCGTCTGGCAAACGAATACCGATCGCCCGCAAACCACGCTGGAGCATATCATCAGCGACACTACCATAATCATGACCCCTAAGCGGTGGCGACGCATCCTGGTGGCGTAGAAAAGCTTCTTGCAAAAAGTCCACGCGACCCTGCCTATCCAGGTGTCGCATCTTGTGCAGGAGCGCGGTTTCCACGGCCATGACCGACGTGCGTGATACCGACATTTCCTCCCAACTACCCGCACTCTCGTATTCTGGGTAACCGACTGCTGCCAGGAAAGGAACGATTGATCCCAGGAATTGTTTATGTCCGGCCGCGAGGTCCGAAACGTCCAAAAAATGACAATCAAGAGCCTCGAAAACCGTACAGGCCAACATCTGAAAGGAGTCTTGTTTGTTACGCCATCCATTCGGCTGATTGGTATTCATATCATCAAAAAATAGAGAAATATGCGGCCAATCCTCTTGACCTGCTGCTGGTCCGCGGCTAATAACGTCCTTAAAGCGGGCGAGTTGCCGCTCGGATGACATTGCGTGAAGCCCGCTCATAATCAGCGTGCGTGCCACACTACCCTCCTTGGCATAGCGCTTGGGGTCTTGCATAAAGAGCCGCATAAACATTTGGGCGACCTGCACATGGTCACGCAAGTAGAGCATCCGGGACATCTCTCCGTGATTCGCCCCATCCGCGCCAGTTTCGGTGGCTGAGACAACCGAAACTGGTTGGTCACGGCCATCAACCCTGATAGTCAGTCCTTCGATAAGCGGAATGTCAAATGTGCCCTTGCCTTCCAAATATTGCTCAAGCCGTGATACGTCCTGTTCGTCGTAACCAGCTTGAGCCATATCAGCAAGCTCATGGTTGGCAAATTGGAGTCCTGTCGCCTCCGAATAGAAGCCCGTATTCTGAGCATTTCGTGCAAAAAGCTCATCCAGCAAAAGCCGATCACTCGCCAGCAAGGCCGGCGGAATATTAAAGCCTCTTGGCATCCGCAAGGCCCTGGGCACGATCGATGTCGGCCTTCATAATCTCTTTGCGTAGCCAGGTGCGCGGTGCAACTGCTACGGAACCATCAAACTCAACGCCCAATAAATCTTGGAGCCACTCTTGTACTTCTGGCACGTTCGTTACAAAGTAGCTCTTTTTATCACTAATACCTAGGACGTTCATAAGCCAGGAGGGTTGTATCCCGAGTAGTTGACGTTCGAAGACTTCAAAAGTCTGATGCGCCGCTTCGCCGGCATCCCAGACCGCAAACTGCCCCACCGCCATACCATTCGGAAAAGTCTTAAAAGTCATTTCTTTGGTGTCGTCCAGTACGGCTTGAGCAATGTCAACCATGATATCCGTTTGGCAAGCGCCAAAGTAGCGTGCTGGCCAATCATCGGACAGATTGGCGAGGGCACTCAGCGTATCATACGCGTGTCGGTCACGTTCCGAGGTAATATCCGCTCCAAAATTAAGCGTATTGTCCAGGATGCCGCACATCAAAAGTCGAGCGCTTGTTTCACTGATCTGATCAATCATGTCAGCCGCCTCCCACTTCTCAAAAATCTGCGTACAAGCAGCACCGACATGCTCGATAATCGCTCCGCGGCCGATGCGCTGCCGCCAGTATTCCTCCAGGCCAGGATGGTGATCAATCACCTCGTCAATACGGTCGAGTATCACAAACTTTTCGAAGTACTGAGGCTCAGATACGTCAACTAACGTGTAGGTATCAGTCGGCTGAGCAGTATACTCAGTAGCCAGCGGCGCATTCCAGGTGCGGACAAGCTCCGGGATACTCTGGTTCAGGGGCGCGGTACTGACGGCCATAGCCTCAACTCCCTGCTTTTGCAGTAATTCAGCGTAGGCAATGCAGCCTGCGTAAGCATCAATATCGGTATATCGGGCACCGGCTGTAATAATTCTCATGTATTCCCCTGCTTTATTGCCAATATTATACCAGTCTGCCGTGAATAAACGTCGCGTGATACACAACCAGCCATAAAGTGCGATATGCTGGATTCATGACCACATCCGAACACTATTCAATGTTTCCTGTCCAGCCAGATGCCATGGGCCTCTGGACCACACGGCTTGAGCTTCCGGAGCGCCGACTGCGTTCCGATATCCTCAATTTGATTACTCGTTTCGTCCTCACCATGAAGGACGAAAAAAAGCCGCTCAGTGGCTACTTTGAGGGCGACAATAGCCTCGAGGACGTCTCAGCAATTGTGTTGGGGCGCGATCCCAGCCGACGAGTTGGAACACCTTCTGCGGAAGTCTGTGATACGCTTGCTGACCAGTTTGCTGCCGAGCATAATCTTGAACGAAAATCGCAAAGTATCGGAGATGGCTTTCGGTGTATTATGGGGCGAGAGAGAGGGTACTCTGCACCGCCATCCATCTCGCAGATTCGCCGCTCCATCCCCGCGAACAGTGGCCTGACCGTCAAGGGTAACGCACACCTGTTTTCGAGCCGATATGGCGAGGGCACTTGGGACGCGCCAGCAGCGATTATTCAGGGACCACTCAGCGCGCTCAAGGCCTTAGACCATACTGCTCACACCTTTGGCCAGCAACGCTATGTCGTAGAAACCCATGAGCGAACGATGGTCTTTTTCCACAATGCACCCATTGAGTGATATCCGTCATTGCCGTGCCGCAACAAACCCGCTACTATCATCTGATGAAGCCACAACTTATTATCGAACAAAAGATCACTGCTTTTGTAAACAAATACGCCATTTATACAGCCGACGAGCATGGCCAAAAAGACACCATGATTGCCTTTGCCCAACAAAAACGGCTGGCTTTCAAAGAGAAGGTTATCTTCTATACCAATGACACAAAAAGCGACGTCGCGTTTACGTTTCGTGCCGAGAAAGTCATGGACATCCATGGTCGTTACTTTGTCGAGGATGCTCAGGGACTAGCCGTCGGTACGTTCAAAAAGGACTTCACCAAGTCGCTCGTCAATAGCACATGGAGCATTTTCAACAAGCAGCAGGAGCCAACTTTTACCCTCAATGAAAGTAGCCACGCTTTGGCGGCTATCCGGCGTTTTGGCGGCCTCATCCCAATTGTTGGTGACATCATTGATATTGTCGTTCTATTCTTACGCTACCACTTCGTATTTCGTGACGCTACCACTGGCGAAGAAGTTGGTCGCTACCAAAAAACGACACTCTTCCGTGATCACTATCTCCTTTCAATGGACGATGAGGCGTACGGCAAAGAAGACTGGCGCGTTTTGGCGGCCATGGCAGTCGGTCTTGATGCCCTCCAAAGCCGTTAACCCACCTTGGGTTTGTTGATTACGCAGGAGCGGTGTACAATTCGCTGAATGATTCAGCCAGAAGCCTTTGAGGCGATTGACATATACCTCCGCCCTAACGTGTTGTTAGCTGAGATGGCCCTCCTTGGAGGCTATGTTGCTCTCCAGTCCACCATAGCCCAATCGACCTGGACACTTAACAAGATTAATACCTTTAGCCCTCATGCTACGGTGGAAGTGCGCGATTTTGCCGCCAAAACTGTCGAGTATGCTCACAAGCATGCCATTGGCGCGATAGCACTTGTCGATGGCTCGGCGCGACCCTTTGCAGGACCTCTTATACGCGCCTGGGATAGCCAGTATGGACCAAGTAAGCAGCGGCCAACAATCTCCTTCCTCAATCCTCAGGGTTTTCAGGCAAAAGGCAAAACACGATTTGGCTCAGGTTTTTCGGCGCTCACAAAATCAATATACAAGGGCAATCGCGTAGAATCGCCGACACAGCGGCGTACTGCTGATGAAATCATCGAAGATATCCGCCTCAACCGCCCCGACCTCTATGACCAACGAGAAAAACCACTCTTAGTCATGGATACTTGCCTCCACTCCGGAAAATCCATTCAGCCAGTACTGGCGCGCCTGCAGGAAGCAGGCTTTATCGACGTTCGACTTGGCGTTGCTCATTACGAAGCTAAAAAAGCCGCAAAGTGTAAAATAGTGCCAGACCTCGTGCTCGGTGACGAGTCGCCAGTCAAGGGCTGTTATCCCTTTGGCATGGAACGCCTAACCCAAAAAACGTACCGCTCGGTGACAAGCCTCCCCGTAGCCAGCAAAAGACGCCAGAAAGCTGGCAGCTTATTGCGCCAGAACATTCGTTGCCTGTAGTGGAATAATGTCGGTTTTTTACAAAACAGTACACGACTTTCTTGGTTAAATAGAAGTACAATCAAACCAAGCAAGAAAGGATTTCATATGGAAATGAAATTAGAACTTATACCCGTACCAGTAACCAACGTTGATGTCGCAATTGACTTTTACGTCAACAAAATTGGCTTTAATCTGGATCATGACCACAAGGTTAACGATGACCTCCGTTTTGTTCAGCTCACACCTAAAGGTTCAGCCTGTTCAATTACTATCGGTAAGGGCATTGCCGCCGACATGGAGCCGGGATCGCTCAAAGGATTACAAGTCGTAGTCAACGACACGCAGGCTGTTC
Organism: uncultured bacterium; assembly: GCA_963721475.1. Classification (GTDB taxonomy): domain Bacteria; phylum Patescibacteriota; class Saccharimonadia; order Saccharimonadales; family UBA4665; genus CAMLQK01. The sequence continues at coordinate 283,998 of CAVRJI010000001.1, forward strand.
ATGATTACCTCGTAAAACAGGGCGTTGAGGTTAGCGACGTTCAGGAAATGCCTTGGGGCATCTTTGTCTCATTTAGCGACCCTGATGGTAACAGCTGGTCAGTGCAGCAAATCGTAGCCAAGGCCTAGTGGCGCTACCCCAAATCCACACCGCAGAACTCACTGGCAAGCTCGCACCCAGCAGGATAACAAAAAATCTCACAAGACACTCAAACGACAGATCGCAACTGAACTCCGGGAAATACAAGACGATATAGACTATACTTAGACGAAAGAAGTACAAAACCAGGATACGATATGAAAAAGAGAGACAAGAAGCAGCAAGCAAAATTACAGAAGATCACCCTCAAACGTGCCCTTTACGAGAAAGCTCGCAAGAAAAAAATCAAAGCAAGTAAATCGGCCCAGAGGGATCAGCAGAACATCTAGCGTCACTACGGCAACAAGTCAAAGAAGTCGCTATCATCATAATAAGGAATGGCTACCACAGGATTGTAGTTAAGATACATGTTCGGCGTTGATGACGTCAGTTTTGTGGGTGTTAGATTGGTTGCGTCAGAGGTGAATGAGATTGCACGGCCATCGCCGCTGATTGCCATTGGCTGCCAGCTGCCCAGACTTCCGCCCTTTGCTGGCTCACCGTCATGAGACGCTCGGCTTATGCATCGAAGCAGTTGCGCATTACGATCATACAGAAAGACATCGTACATATCATTCGTATCATTCGGGGTTAGATTGGTTGCCCAGGACGAAAAGACCACAAACCGGCCATCTCCAGAGACTGCCGGCTGAGAGCTGCCGCCGTTTGCCTGCCGACCCTTGCTCGAGATGCTGACAAGCTGCGTCTTGCCTGTCCGAAGGTCGCGCAGAAAGGCGTCAGTCTGTCCATTCGTGTCGCGTGACACCAGATTGTTAGCATACGACATGAACACTGCCGAAGATCCGTCGTCGCTCACTATTGAGTTGAACGATCCGCCGTTGGCCGCCCGGCCTGTTGGCGTAGCACTCAGTAGTTTCGTCGCCCCAGTCTGCATATCATGGACGTAGTTGTCGTAACTGTCATTAGTATCGCTGGCTACCAAACCTGAGTAAGTCGTAAACGTCACGTAGCGGCCATCTCCAGATATAGAAGCATCGGCAGCATCATATTGAGCGGTATGCCCGTTGTTGTCAATGCTTGCCACTCGAGTCATATGCGTCTGTCGATCGTAGACAAATATATCATAGGTGTCGTTGGTGTCTGTCGCTATAAGTGCGACAGGAGATTGATAGGCGATGAATCGCCCGTTGTTACTAATCATTGGCGCATCCTGGCCAATTGTTTGGATATTATTAGAAATCCGTTTGCCCTGAACAGTGCGGTTGGCAAAAGTAGTTGCTTTCGTTAGGCGATCGTACACGGCGACATTGATACAAATTGCAGAGCCGTCACAGAAGACTGTAGTTCCCGGAACAATGTTCGAAGCCATCGTCATATACGTTACAAACCGGCCATCTCCAGAGACAGTTGGATTATAGCTTGAGTAATTCGCGGGGCGACCAGCTGCATCGTGGCTTATAATTTCTGTTTTGCGCGTGATGCGATCATAGGCAAAAACGTCATACATATCGTTCGTATCATTCGGGATGACGTTGGTAGCACCGGTGGAGAATACCGTGATCCGACCGTCGTCGCTCATGCCATTAGCCGCTGGCGGCTGAATATAATCGTTGGCACCCTGATTTGCTACAGCAGGCGTGGCGAGCGTCGTGGTGCTCAGGCTGCTTGCCGACACAGGAACGCTCGTGGCTATCTGAAAAATAAATACCAGCGCCAGCACATGCGGAACAAAATACCTTTTACTCATTGCGTTACCCCTTTTAGTGCCAGCCTAGCATACAAAGATTAAGCAGTTCTAAAATGTCGCGTTTTGGTGGTATACAATCCGATCAAAAATGAGCCAATCATAGGCCGTAGAATCACGTCCTGTCGTACTGCCAGGACAACCGCTCAGCAACATCCTGCTCTCGCAGTGGGGCGGGTATGACAGGCGCCAGAATTGGTGAGGTGCGGTAGCGCTCAAGTCGAGATGGGAGCGTACCCGGTGATATATAGTCATCCGGGGCGGCAGCCTCTATGATATGGCGCATACCCGTAAAGGCAATAGTCGCCAACCGACCGTCAACATAGCTTGCCTCCAATTGGGCGCCAGCTGCATCCAAGGCGGCGTGATCTTCCTGGCTCAACGTTCCTTTCCACTGGGCCATAGCATCCGGATTGCAGCGCAACCGATCATTCTCGAAGCTAATAGTTTCAACAAGGCCACTGGCCTGCCACATTGCGCCAGTATTCCGGCCAGCCAAAGTATTATATCCAGAAAGTGCGGTCAGGATCTGCTCGCCTCGAACATTCGCATAGCCCGGATCAAGTCGTAGTTGGTCGCGAGCACCTATGCGGCTATGCTCAACGGCACGCAGTATATGGATATCCCTTTCTTTGCGATATAGCTCGGTTGGCCCAAAACCAGGCGCTCGGCCAATTGGTATCGGATAATCAGTCTCCATACCGTGAATAAAGCCACCGATCATGGCAGCAACTTTGCGTTCGGTTTTTTCCTGTTCACCATAGCCGATACGCAGCTCAAAACGATCAGGGGCGATCCTGATAGTATTGGTGCGCATGTGGCCCACACTATATTTGTGTAGTCCATCATACGTCGAAGGTGTATCCCGAGACATATAGGCCGGCGTGGCCTCGCGGACAGCCAAGAGCATACCTACGGCGATGCGGCGGCTCGCTTCCAATCCCTCTTCGGTCTCCAGGTCATGAAGGGGCTTATAGCCTTCTGGTGATGGACGCCAAAAACTCATATTAGTGTGGCCGGTGCCAAATGAAAGATCGACACCAAAGGTTCGAGACAAAGACCGATAACCGTCGATGACCTGTTGTTGGCGGGCTAGTGCAACTGATGGCCGTGCCGGATTTGTACGCATTTCTGGCGAGTTTACGTTGTCGTAGTAGCCGCTCTGATAAATCTGCTTTCCAAAACGATATTCAACTGTGTCGGAATACATTACGGTGCTTTGCATCGCCCTGTCAACTTCAAGTTTAGGCTCAGTCAGTGTCGGGGTGGCGAGGACTTGGTGTGCAGCAAACATAACCAACTCTTCACAGCTGAGTGCCGGAACCTGCTCGAGCCATGCCTGGCGCTTTGCTTCCTGCTGGTCATTTCGGGGAATGAGTCCGGCAATTTGGTCGTGAGCCTGGCGACGAATAGTTACATCAAGTAGTTCACGCTGGCTTTGGAGTGACTGCTTGCTTTGACCAAATGCATCCTGTATCTCCTGTTCCCCATGAGAATCAAGGTCGACTGCCCGTAATCCGTAGTCAATCTCAAAACCAACCAGACAATGTACTGGCTGACCAAAATGACCTCTTGCAAGGTCGCCTTCAAGTTTTACGATGCTCGGGTCAATTGTCTCTGACATAAATAAAATAATATAACTTTATGGCAGAAACCTCAAACATATTACAAAAATAATCGTCGGTCAGCATCATTCGGGCGAGTCGCCCTGGCTTGACTAGTAGACTTCGGCGCGAGCAATAGCATCATGGTAGTCTTTGCTCCGGTCCATGTAATGCAGTCCGGCAAGGTGAGCCATAACCACCCCAGCATTTGGGGCGTAGTAGTACTGCTGAGGAATTTCCTGAGTATCAAATGTCATCGTACTCGTCGGGACTTCTGGCTGGGGCATAAACCCAAGGCGGCGATACCAGCTATTGGCACGCTCATTGCCCTGCATAGCATCAAGCACGAGTGGATCACCTGACTCAACGTGCGATGCAAGTAGGCCCGCATGCAGCGCGATACTACCGATGCCCTGGCCAAAAAAGTCCGGATTAGTAACGACGTTGTTCACATAATGCCCTTCGTAGTCGTAGCTGCCATAAATGCCGCCATCGCGTTCAGTCATCTTTGGTGCCGGACCGATCTTGCTATAACCGAGGAGTGCCTCCGGATAATTCGGTCTGCGAATAATCGTGATACGGCCGCCCCGTTCGTGTATGTCGCGCGATCGAGTTAAAAATCGTTCGCGGACCTCGACCGAGTTGTATTGCCTGTGAACAGATTCCGCGCGCAAAGGCCTACCGGCTTCATCAATAGTACAATATGCCGGATTATTCACTTCAGCTGTATATGCAGAGTTCATGAGACGAATAATTTCATTGGCCCAGCGTACCGTGCCGTTCCAATCTATGCGTTCGGCAATATAGCCGGGGAAATCTTCTGTCTGGGGATAGCGGATGCGTGTCATTGCACTAGATATACCAAAAGACCAGCGGCTGCGCAAGCCGACCCATGGGCATTATCCAGTCGCCGTGTTGTGTTGCCGGCTGCATACCGCAGCCATGCTTGCAGCTTTGGCGATTGCGTCAAAGGGATCATTGGCCGCAGCATACCATTGCCCGCCACAGTCGCAGCATGTCGCCGACTCCTCGCGCAGATCTGGCGAGAGGTAAGCCCGTTGATACAAACGCCACTGCCCGTCCTCGCCCATTACCGCAAACATTTTATGCTCAGGCAGTTCACCATACCTTTGAGAACTGCCAATAATCTCAGAGGGCAGCGCATCATCTGGTACGGCAATGACGGGGCTGCGCAAGTCTAAAGCGCCCACTTTGGCTTGGGTCAACACTTTAAGCGCAGGCTTGCCGCTATATTCATACAGCCAGGTCAGCTCCGGCTCTTGAGTGAGCATCCCTGCTGGCGCAAATCCCTGTGAGTCAACCACATGTACATACCCCTCACGCGATAGTAATCGATCTGGGGCACGGCATAAAAGGTACTGCATAAGCATACCTTCGCCGCACGGAACAACATGGATACCCATATGCTTGCTGCCTAGAGACATAAATACTGCTGAGTCCAGCGCACCCGACCCATACGCCCGAATTAACGGCTGGCCATTACCTAATGAAAAATCGTTCTCTGCTAACGTAAATGTTCTGTCTTGGGTAGGCTCAATATACTCTGCGGGAGCACCGCCATAGTGCAATAACACCGCTCGGCCAAGTGACTGGGCAATTTCTGCCGTTCTCTGCTCTAATTGTTCCCGACCAGTGAGCACTTCCATACGCTTTATTGTAACGTATTCTTGCCCGGCTTTTGGCGTGGCGCTGGCGCAGTGTACTGCTAAATATCGTCGGGCATTGAACCAAACAGGAAGTCGGGTAGTTCATTAATAACAACCAGCCCTCCTAGCTCCTTAAAAGGAATGGGCTCACGGACAATGGGAATTTCCGCAAAGAGATCTCGCGAAACACGTGATGCATTAGGCATTGGTCGCACATCCCACTGCATTCCCTGTGAGCGTTGCGCTGCCGGCGCAGACGATAGGCTAGCGCCAGGAATGCCATTTTCTGAATCAAAAGGGTATCTTTCATGTGTCATGCAGGCCAGTGTACCCGCAAACACTGCAAACTACCAGTGTAAAAATGTATACCTATCCCTGGTATGCTGCTTCCAGTTGAGCAATGTCAATCTTTTTCATCTTTAGCAGAGCTTGCGTAACTCTGTCCGCCTGTTCTGCCGTACCATCGCTCAACATCTCATTAAGAACCATGGGCGTTACCTGCCACGATAGGCCATACTTATCTTTTAGCCAGCCACACTGCTCGGATTCAGGGACAGCAGAAAGTCGTTCCCAATAATAATCAATCTCTTCCTGGGTGTCACAGTTAATGATCAACGATACAGCTTCGCTAAAGGTGAATGGCTGGGGCGTGCCAGAGTCCATGGCCGCAAACCACTGGTTTTCAAGCATGAAGTCAGCAAACATCAAAGAGCCCTTACTTGCCGGACCCATATCTTCAGTGTAGCGAGCGACCGTACCCAGTCGTGCATCCTTGCATACTGACAGATAGAACTGTATTGCCTCTTCGGCTTTGTTGGTATTATCGCCGGAAAACATCAAAGAAGGCGTCATAAATGGTCGGGGCTCGCCTGTGGGATCTGTGAGTATTAGCTGCCAGCTTACACCATAGCGATCCTGCACCCAGCCATACTGTTTACTAAATGGATATTCCTGGAGAGGCATAAGTGCGGTACCTCCGTCGATAAGTTTGTCCCATAATGACTTCAGGTGATCTGCCGCCTGAGCATCCTGAGATGGATCAAAGTTAAGCATAAATGAGATTGACGAATTAATCTTAAAAGACGGGCCCGCGCTGATAGCCATAAAGTCCTGACCGCTCAGGCTGAAGGTCAGCAAATCACAGTCACCGCTCGGTGTATTATGCAGCACCGTACTCTCTAAAATTTTTGAGTCCGGAAATATCGTACAGTAAAATTCTGCCGCTTCCTTTGCCTGGGTATCAAACCATAAGTTTGGAACAATCTTTTGCATGGCCCACTCCATTTAATACTCTCATTGTTATCTAGAGGAAGCCTTTTCGCAAGCCCTCCATGTATCCGCACCTTCCCGAGAAGGAGACAAGGTTTCCCATTCGATCCACATATATTATTATGGCCACAGTATGCTCCAGCTTGTATAATAAGACCTGAATAGCAAGCGCTCCTGGCACATCAAAGGCACAACCTATGTAAAAGCAGCGCATATTATCCAAATAAACTCACAACGAAAGGCTCCTATGCCAAGAGGCAATGCACACCCCAAAAAAGAAGAAAAGAAAAAGAAGCAGGCCAAACCAGCCAAGTAACTCTCTAGGTTTTACGGAAATTAGCAAAAAACGAGCAGCCATACGCTGCTCGTTTGCGTTTACAGCAGTGCCTACTTAAGAGAACGCTGATGCCGGGACTGCAAATATTCAAGCAAGCCGTGATGTAAATGCTGCTTGCCATTCCAAACGATAATATTGTACCCGTCCGGGAATTCAGCCGGGTCTTCCTGGCGAAAATCGATAGACCGTACTGTAGCGGGCAGTGCTTCGCTCATATGTCTGTCGGTTCCTCCGTGCAGCACCGAGTATTTATCACCCCAAACCTCCAGGTGCAATGGGCTGGATAGGTCTACAGACTTGAGGCCAATAGTGGCCAGCACTTCAGGGTTCTCCAGCACATACTTAACAGATGTCGTTTTGGATGAACCCTCAATCGCCAGGTCAAGCGCAAACACCCCGCCCAAACGGGGTGAAAGAGGTATATTGAACTCGGCAAAAAGCACTTCGGCACGCTGCATCAGGGGGATACGCAAGTCACGCCGGCCATCATGAGTCAGGGGAATGTCCTGCGTAAACGATGTTACCTGTTCAGTGGAAAGATCATGTCCGTTAACAACCTCCATGGTTATCTGCGGACCACGATCATCGAGCATAATGTCGCGCGGGTCGCGGCCAACCGTATCCCAAAATTCTGTTTTTGGACGTACAGAGTGGGGACGAAGACCAAATTCAGACAACAGCTGCTCTACCGCCTGGCGCCAACGTTGTTTCATATCGGCCGTAAAAGTCTCATCATAGATGCTGTAGAAAGGCTTATTTCGTAATTCACCATCCTCGGTAAAACCCCACACTTCGGCACCGCTACAGTGGCTTACTAGGATATTATGGCGCAAACTGGGGTCGATTAAGTCAGTTATGCCCTCGCGGACGCGTCTGAGACTTCCGCCGGTAACCATAAAGAGCCTTCCCTTGTCGGCACTCAGAAATGTCGAAAGTTCATGGATCATTTCTGGCGCGGCAGGCGTGTAGACTTCGGCGATCGTTTCGTCGACATCAGTGACTGCAAGCCGTAATTGGTGGTTCCATACAAGGGGTTGAGGGTCATTCATAGAAGGCAGTATAGCATCGTTTCTAACCATTCCCATATCAAAGAAAGCCACCAATAAGGTACTATACTAAGACCATGAGGACCTACGTAATACTCCTTCGCGGCATTAATGTCGGCGGCAAAAACAAAGTACCAATGGCGAGTCTCAAAAATTGTCTGGAAGAACTGGGCTTTTCCAATGTTTCGACATACATTGCCAGTGGTAATGTCATTCTGGATTCCAATAAAGAGCCGCTTGACATCAAGGCCCAGATTGAACATACCTTATCCAAGAACTTCGCCCTCGATAGCGAACTTATCAAAGTCTTAGTCCTGAGCCACGGCCAACTGCAGACTGTCATAGATAACAAGCCCAAAGGATTTGGTGAGCAACCAGAAAAATACCACAGCGACGCAATATTCCTTATGGATATTACTACTCCGCAAGCTCTGTTAGTATTCCATCCACGCGAAGGCGTCGACAAAATCTGGCCGGGGGATGGCGTCATCTACTCACAACGTCTCAGTTCCCTGCGCACCAAGAGTCGACTGAGCAAAATTGTCGGCACACCAGCCTACAAATCCATGACCATTCGCAGTTGGAGCACAACCACAAAACTACTGCAGCTGCTCAACGAAATAGCAGGAGCGAAAAATGACAAAAAATAGCGCTCAGTAAGCTATGTTTCAGCGCCCACCAATCGAGACTATACATGACCTTTTCGACGAAGCACTCGCGGCAAGAATACTTCTTGAACAAGTATGGTCTCCCGAGACACAGTTTCAAGGCATCACGCCCAGGCCTGACGATACCCCCTCACGTGGGCAGTGCGGCGTGTCCAGCCTATGGTTCGCCCAACATCTTCGGCGCCGTGGACTAGAAGCAGATTTTGTTGAAGGCGTAACATATCTTGATGACCAAGGTGCTCCTTATGTATGGATAGAGACCCAGCTTCTTGGCGTGACAGTTGTCGTAGATTTAACTTCTGACCAATACAAGACAGCTCGGGGTACAAGAGTGCACGTAGGGCAGTACGATAGCGGCCCTGGCTTAATTGGCCACTACACGCCCCGCGAACGTTTTAGTCCTGCCGAAGTGCCTCGCAAAAAGCTCCTCGCTCGCTATGCGATTCTAGAATCTCATATCAACGATCTTTCATGGTGGCGTAAGCGAAGAATTAGGTAGGAAGTTGGAGCTGTTCGTTTACTGCCTAGCTGGCTGTTGAGGACTGTCGACTGACGCAACCATAGCGAGTGCTGCTGACCTCAGGATAAAGCCACCCATGCGTTCGGCATTTTGCGCAAAAAGCTCCAGAGTGTGCTGGTCGTATTCATGCAGGCGATGCTTGCGCAGCACCGCGGGGTCGGCATCCGAATAACGCTGAAAATATCGCCTATCGGCGGCGACTCGCTCAAGAGCATCCGGCATACGGTCAGCCTGGGCTACCAGTGTAAGCATTTTATGCATTGGGTCAGCTGGTGGCATACGATTTACCCGGCTGTAGAGATCTTCCCTGCGAGAGGTTGCGGTTATATTCATAAGCTGCTCTTCAACGGTGTGGCGCAGTGCAGCAAGGCCAATCTGGAGCTGGCGCTCAACATCATCTATATGCATGTCTGGAGTCAGATCAATCTCAGGTGCCGTGGGTTGCTGAGCTGCATCAGGTCGATAACCTGGGCGACGACGCCCGAATAGGCGTGGCCATCTGCGTTGAGCAGGACGCCGCCCATCTTCCGCGGTTGCATCCAGTATAGCTGCCTGCCCATTATGTGCCAAAAGGACCTGGGCATGCCCAGAGCGAGTAATATTTCGGTCTTGGCCGAGGACAAAACCATCGATAACACTCGCTGAGCCAGGGCCAAACAGCTCCTCGAAAGATAGCCGCAGAAATTGTGCGGCCCCGCTACATTGCACGTGTAGTTTGCCCCACAGCACTACAGCATCAAATTGCACAAAAGTTTGCTTGAGTGATGCTGATACTAATTCATTACCTGTCTCATGTTTCTGCCGGGTCTCTTCAGGCATGGGATACACCGAATGCGTTCTGATTGCCTCAGCAAGTTCTTGTGCCGTACGTATGTTTCCTGCACGTAATTCGCTGGCAAGCACATCAAGCTGTATCGTTTCATACTGAGCAGCTAAGTCCTCCATGTTTTGGCGGGGAAGTATAATCGGCTTGGATTCGTACGGGTCGCCAGCTTCATCATGCACAAAACCAAAACGCGAACCTTCGCGACTTACCAAACGGTAGCCAGGGATATAGACATCATTATCTTCAAAAACTGAACTGGCAAGATCCAACTCCAACTGCTCTCTACCGGTATGGGCTGGCAGTACCGCTCGGATTGGCTGTAGTTGCATCAAACGCTCGTGGCGATTGGACCCGTCCGGTTTTATAACCGTGCCCACAATCGTGCGCTCTTGTGCTTCAATTTCAGCCCTTGTGCGTACCGTAACTTCCGTGGCCGATCTATGTTTGTGCATCTCCTGACCTACCTGGTCGGATTGCTCGCCCTCCTCGTAAGGCCTGAGCCTTGCATTGGGTTGTCGGACCGCATACACCAGATTACCTGGCATAAATACGTTGTGCGTCAGAGACCCAGCCCCCCTTACCTGTTCTAATGCCTCCGCCGAGGCAAGCTCAACGGCCTTAGAAACAATTTGCTCATAGGTATATTGGCGCTCTTCCTGAAGCAGGAGTGGTATAAATTTTCCTAAAAATAGCTTCTCGACATGGAGACTTGCCGGAGTGGAAGCAGGGTTGTGTACGTCGCAGATATTCTGAGCAGCATCAAGAATAGCGTCATCCAAATCATGAAAGGTAATTACCCCTTCGTGGTCTTCTTCGGCTATTAAAAGTGAGGTTCTACGCGATGTATAAGTAGAGATGATCGGCAGATCCGCGCTGACCAGGGCCGCGTCATATGCACCGACAAGCTCTCGTTTAAAGTAAGCCCGGGCGCGCTCGATCGCTGGAAGTTGTTGGCGTGGCATAGAATCTGCCACCGTCATATCACCGAGGGCGAGCTTTTCGCGGTGAGCCATACGTCCAAGCTGAGTATGGCGAGTTGTAGCGTCAAGCCTGTAGGTGTTATCGATCAGCGCCTCACGGCTGTTTCGCTCAGCAAGCGTCAATGGCCGCTGTGCGGGCTGCGCAGGAAGCGGCGCGGCGAATGACTGGGCCAGCTGGTACGCAGGTGAGTCGGTGATTAGATCGCCAATCGCCTCTTTTGTCTCAGCTTCGCGAGTTGCTATGTCTCGGCGAACCTCCCTATTAACGACCTCAAGTGTCTCCTGCAACCTACTAGCACCCTCTGCAAGGCAATCCTGTCCTATACTTTGATCGGGATTAAAGGTTATTTTCCAACGCTCAATATTGTCTGGTTCTGTTTGCTGCTTGGTGAGCGCAGGTGGCAGTGGCTCACCAAATTGGCCAAAGAAGTGCCAGTCATAGACTTCGACGGTTCGAGCCATAGTCTCACGGTCATGGGGGCTCATACAGCTCTGCATCGCAGTTTCTGCGGATTCCAAAAGAAGTGGCCGCATCGCCGTCATTACTTCACTCGACGGAGTAGAAAGCTGCGCAATGCGCTGCTCGTGTACAAGTAGTGGTTCAAAATCATTGAAGACCTCAGGTGACGCACCGCCCGAAGCCTCTCCAGTTGGAACTGACATTCTATATATTATACAACTTATTGCTTAAAATAGCAATAGCTATCGTGTGTGGGCGTCAGCGGTCGGTCTTGGCTAGTACAGCCTGGACGAGCCAAGCCGGCACCTCTGTGGGGGCAATCGATGCGGTCATATCAGCTGGAGTACGCACGTCCTCTGGTATGGCTGCTACTTTACCGAGCAAAGCCTCTGTTGATCTGCGCACCATCCGCGCCTCATCTGCCTCGAGCGCACGTAGTTTTTCGACCACTATTGGCGGCTCGATTTCAATTGCTGCGGCAACTGCTGCTTGAGCAAGATGCCCCTCGAAGATATCCGCTGCATCCCGGGCTATATTAAAGCTGAGACCCTGGAGCTCATCGTCGCGCCGGGGATCAGCCATGTATTCGTCATCACTAATTCGATGGCGTGCGAGTTTAATACCAGGCGCTACAAGATCGGCCAAGGCCTCTCGTCGCGCCCCCGGATACCAGTCGAGCGGAACACGTTCACCGTTGATGACAATAGCATTGGCGAAAACTGCCTTAGCGACCGCCAAGGCGACACCAGGCCTTTCCGCAGCAATCTGCTCCTGGTGCGTGTTAATGATGTTGCCAAAATATTTCGCAACATGGGGAAGTTCGGCATTCCATTCGACAACCTGTCCATAAGTACGCTGGACTTCACCATGATGTCGTTGTCGCAGATACCGCGATGCTAAAAGTGGCGCCTCGCGCAGGAGAGCTTCGCCAACTGGCGCAAAATTTGTCTCCTCGGTTAGAGGGAGCCAGCGGGCATCCTCTGTAGCATCCACCGGAGAGGGCGGCTGCATCATGTCGTGTGTAACCGGGAAGAGCGTCGGCATCTGGCCTCGTACTATGTCCCCATCCCCGTAACGAACATATATATGGAAATTACTCCGCGGCGTCGGCATACGGCAGCCCAGCCCAGCCGTAACTTCAAAAGTGCCGTCTGTTATTCGTTCAGGATAGGGGTTGAGGGCGGAAGGCCGCATCAGGATTTGATCATGTGGTGTTGTAGCAGTTATTTGTGGGAGCCATTCTGTCATACCAGGTTTATACGACATTTCGCCTGCGGGCACAACCTTATCGTATGTGTTATGGCCTGACACCCTTTGCTATATTGATAAATTTAGGGTATAATTGTCTTATATACATTTCTCTTTTGCGGGTCAAATAGGCGCATCAGCCCTTGTATCAAAATAAAAAGACAATCTTAACTTGGACTAACTGCGGCGATAAAGTGTCTTGTACTACTTTCAACACGGCTGCATTCCTCCTTGGAATATCCTTAAAATCACAGCAGCGCTGAGAAAGAATTCTTATGATAGATACATATATTGAGATCGTTGGGTCAAGTAACCCTCGGCTAAACGCCATGGCAGGCGATGCCCGGGAAACAGTACTGGCAGTTTTGAGCAAGAAATATACGAAAGTCGGCATCACTGTCGTTGATGAGATGTCCGACCTAGAGAAGTTGGTTGCCAAAAAACCTGACCTCGTCATATTAGGCATGAAATTAGTGCTCCTAGAGCCGGCCAAAGGCTACGATGAGAGCCCAAAAGTGTGGCTCTCTGACTATCTGGAAGAACACGGCATTACCTACACCGGCTCAGATACACACGCGCTCACCGTTGAATTCGACAAGCCGATTGCGAAGCAAATAGTCATGGATGCTGCCCTGCAAAGTTCAGCGTATTTTATATCAAGCATTAAGGAGCCAGTTTTTGCTCACGATCTTGAGTTCCCTCTTTTTGTAAAACCCACCAATCGCGGTGACAGCAAGGGCATCGACGAGATGTCTGTGGTCTATTCGCAGCCCGAACTTGAGGCAAAAATAACCGCCATCCACACTGATTGTAGTTCTGATGCACTCATAGAAGAATATCTATCTGGGCGTGAATTTAGCGTAGCCGTTATAAAACAGGGTGATTCGGGCACCATGCTTGCTATGCCTATCGAAATAACTACCCCAACCGACGATAAAGGCAATAGTTTCCTGAGCGAAGCAGTAAAAGAGGCCGATTCGGAAAGAGTTTTGGCCGTCGATGACATAGAGTTGAAGGACAAACTTAACGCCCTAGCAATAGGCGTATTCGAGGCTCTCGGCTCACGCGACTATGGGCGAATTGACATGCGACTCGATGGCATGGGTGCACCGAGCTTCATTGAGGCTAATCTCATGCCCGGCCTTTCTGACCATGGATATTTGGCACGCTGCTTTGCGATCAACGAAGACATCGCTTATGAAGACATGATTTTATCTATTACTGATCTGGGCCAGCAAAGAATTACGCGCGTCTTGAGCACAGCAGCTCCATCCCTCGTTGCTGACGTGCAGTAAGTCATTGGCCAGATCGTAAAACCTGTCATACAATAAGGGAATGCACACCGACATTACCTCCTATAACGAAGCACTGCCAGAAGATCGCCGAGCGATCTGTAATCTTCTCGCGAGCGAAATACAAAAGAGTCTCAGTGAAGCAGAGTGCAAGATTTGGCACGGCTCACCTGTCTGGTTTTTGAATGGAAATCCCATCGCTGGGTATGACTCACTCAAAGATTCCGTGAGAATTTTGTTCTGGAGCGGACAGTCATTTGATGAGCCCGGCCTGCAATCCGAAGGCAGCTTTAAAGCCGCCGAAAAGCGGTACACAAACGTTGGTCAAGTTGACACGAACGCTCTCGCGGGTTGGCTCGAAAAATCCAAACAGATCCAGTGGGACTACAAGAATATTGTTAAGCGCAAAGGCAAGCTGGAACGTATTAGCTAAAGACTTTTATAAGTACCAGGCCAGCAAATATCAAGATGCCAGCTACTATTTTGGTGGCTAAATCTTTTTCCTTAAACAGTAAAACACCGAGGATAATCGACAGTAGCACGCTCGCATTCCGAATTGCCACAACATAGGCCGTAGGCCCCTCGTTGAGAGCCAATAGATACAGGAGTGTGTAGGCAGCCACGATAACTCCGATACGCAGAAATGCTCCAGTATGCATCTTGAGCTGATAGAGGTGTTGCGGAGCTTTTTTGAGTGCAAAGAACCCGAGCGACAGCGACACAAATGCGTAATTAAACAGTGCATACATATAGACGTTTGATGCTTTGACGCCCATCTTGTCAAAAACGCTCCCAACGGCCAGCGAGCATGCCACAATAGCCATAAATTGCACGCCCTTACTTCTAGCTAAATGCCTGAGGGGCTCCAAAAGGCCTTCGCGAGCGTGGCCAATCTTGAGCGCATAGACACCAGCTAAAATTACGACGACGCCAAGTGCCCCCAATAACGATGGACGCTCGCCAAACACAACGGCTGCGACGCCGATGGTGAGTACGGGAGCCAAGCTCAATATAGGTAGTGCGAGTGAAAGCTCTTCTTTTTTAATTGCTTCGTAGTAAAAGATTGTTTCCAGAGGTGTGCTCACAAAGCTCACCACAATAACGGCTATCCAGAACGAAGCCGGTAGGTGCTGTATCGGCACAAATAGCTCAGGATTAAAAAGAAATGGGATAACAAAAAACGGCAATGCAAATAAGCGAATACCAAGCCCGAGCACATATTTATTGCTATGAATAACTGCCGTTTTTTCCAAAATCCCCCGAAAGGAATATAAAACTGCAGAGAGTAGTGCAAATCCAAACCACATAGTCTACTTACCTGCAAATAGTTCCAGGACAGCCTCGTGGAGCAAGCCATTCGTTGCAAGCGCTGTCGTACTAGTTGTTAAAATTGGCTGACCGTCCATCTGTGTAAAACGCCCACCAGCCTCCTCGACAATTACCTTTAATGCAGCAATATCCCACAACTTGGTCTTGGCCTCTATCATAATGTCGATCTTGCCCTGCGCAAGCAGATGGTAACTCCAAAAATCACCAATGCCCCGTGGCCACTGTGCTGTTTGACTGAGCGTAATGACGCCTTCGAGCATGTTATTTTTAGCAAAGTGTTTGAGGCCACCGAAGCTTGCATAGGCGTCGGATATTTGCGCGGCGCTACCAACCGTAACTCGCTGGTCGTTCAGGTAACAACCCTGTCCTTTTTCGGCGTACATGCACTCCTTTAAGACAGGTGCATTCGAGACCCCTAGAACGAGCTCGCCATCTTTCAATAAAGCAAGTTGCGTTGCAAATAAGGGGATCTGGCGCATAAAACTCTTGGTGCCGTCGATTGGGTCAATAATCCAGGTGTAGCCTTGATGATTCTTGAGATCAACCTTCTCGCCCTCTTCACCGTAAAATGTATGGTCAGGAAAGTGTCGCTTAATCGTAGCCTTGATAGCCTCTTCGGCTTCTTGATCAGCGACAGTAACTGGCGATAAGTCAGCTTTGACATAGCTTTGTACGCCATGCTCAAGGTAATGGAGGATAATTTGTTCAGCAGCCGCAACAGCTTCGAGGGCTACAGCCAAGTATTTTGATTTCATGCCAATAGCGTATCATGTCGTACTCTAGACAGCCAACAGACCTCCGCTTAGGGCCAGATTGTCACCAAGCGGTCAGCAATTGACCGAAGACTCGTTCGGTGAGCAGCATAGTGTGCCATACCCACCTTTTGCAGTACATCAGGCTCAGCATCGGCTACTGCGCGTACATACTCGGCCATTTCCTGGAGAGACTGGCGAGAAGGCAGTTCACGAGCAGCAGCCACACTTGCAGCAACCCGAATAGGATCTTCGTCATGCAGCTGCACAGCACGCTCGTGAACGGCACTAGGGTCCAGCGAAAGTATGGATGATAGGTATTCGCCTATGGCAGTCTGAGCTTGTACTAAGTTTTTGGTCGCCCGCTGTACATGGGTGAGTGATACCACAATAGCATCAGGGCTAGCAGTCTGCCGCAAGTCACGAATATCAAGTCGTTTACCAAATGCATACAGTGTATCCATCAGGCTTGATCTGGTTGGTGTGGAGTCGAGTCTATACTGGCGGCCTTCATAGGCCAGATCGACGCCAGCATGTGGTATGGCGATAATTTTGCTGCCAATACAAGGAACATGCTTGCCGGTGACCATCTGGACATCTGCTTCCGGCAGCGCCAAGCGTACGCTGGCGGCCAGCATAAGACCCGCACCACTACACTGGGTATGGAAACGCCCCTTTCGAATAAAAGGGGCAAAATCAGCAATTGCCACTACCTGCCTGCCATTAAATCCATCGTATTTTTTGTGCGCTTTATGTAGCGACTGTGGTCAGCGAGTGTTTGGACCAAAGCAGAGAGCGTGAGTGTATCATATGCGTCCAGCGCTTCAGCAGCTCCGCTGAGCCCAATCGCATCAAGCTCTTCAGCAAGTTGCGTCTGGCGAGCTGCATCGATAGGCACTTTGGCCGGTGCGCACGGATCATGAGCAGCCTTCGTAAAGCGATATACATTTTTAATAGCATCATGCGCCAAAAGGTCATAGCCAGCCACGAAAGGTGCGGTTTGGTCTGGCAGTGTGCGATGAAGTTGCAGCACCATATCAGCAGAACCCTCCGATACCATTTTGTAATCCGGAACTACCTGCAACAAACGATCACTTTTATCAGCAAGGGGCCAGCGCCGCGTTGCAAAACGGCGACGCTCGGCAGGGCCCATCTCTCCATAGTGCACCGTGGGCCTCGCTTCCCAGTCCGATGATTGGAGGGCGTTCTGTTGTCGTGATGCAGGTACTGTGAGCTTGGAACCGAACGATCTCAAAAGCGTCAAACCGCTGGACCGCGCGGAGGCAAAGTCAAATGGCGCAGTATGCGAAGGATATGCAAGGACACTACTGCTTGGCATCGGCTTTTTTGGCACGCCTGTAAGGCTAAGTAAGGCCGCAAGTTGCTCGATAGAATACCATGATGTGCCACATGTTACATCATGAACCACCTGATCGACTGCGGTATTGAGGCCCTCCGCAAGCGCATCACTGTACGGCGTCTGGCTGTGATAAGAACGAACAAGCGCATCATATATTCTTTGGGCGTCAACAGCCCAGAGCCTTGCGCTATCGACGGCCCCGCCAGTCAGGATTATCTCAGCCTTCTGGATCAGGTCTTGATGCAGGGCAAGGGGCATGCCTTTAACTTTCTCAACCGTATAGTAATTCGTATCGTCTATTTCAGCTATTGTGGAATGCGGCGTTACTGCATTCCCCACTCGCACCCAAAACGCAAAGAACGCCTCGTGGGGCGAACCTGCGGCCTCGCGTTTATCAAGAGTCGTTTTTTCATCAAGCTGGGCAAGGCCACGCTGAAACATCCTGCCAGCACCTGTGTGGTCGGGCTGGACCTGCTCAGGCTGCAGCGAGAAAATCTGAGCCACTTCACTTTTAAGGTTTTGCTCAGCAGTGAGGTGCTCGGCCGGCGTCAGCGGCCGTTCATACGTCTGTTGGTGAGTGGTGTCGAGTGATGCAACATATTTATAACTTGCCGTACCTGCCAGCCATTGTCGAACACAAGTTTCAATCAGTGGCAATTGTGGCCGACGGCAGTCCTGCACCTCCGCAACCAAAGCGTCAAGGCCATAGGCATTCATAGCGCTAAAGCTCCATGACGAAGACATCCAAGCGAATTCCGACTTGTCAGCCATTCTATCTGGATACTCGTTTTTCAACATATCTGGCAGTTCTGTAGTCGGCCAATAGCTCCAACGAAGTTTTTCGGCATGCATGGCGAGCACTTTTTGGTAAGGTGCTGGGCAGCGAGCCATTGCCTGCCCCAATATGCCATCGAACTGCTGCTGGTGGACTTCGCTCTCTGGATAGTCAAAAGCGGCCAGGACCTCGTCCTGTGCAGGAAGAGAATTCTCTGGTGAAGGTATACCCCGACTAAGCTCCATAAGTGAACTACTATAAAATAAACCATGGGTTAGATGCAAACATCATTTCGATTGCAAAAAACATACCATAACATAAATGATCACCCGTGCATTTGGGTGAGAATTGATTTACAGTCAATACATAGCGTAAAAGTAACAGGATTATATACAATGTCAGCAAAAACAGGTTTCGTTCTTATCGCAGGTGCAGGCTTAAGGTCATGGGCCTGGTCGGATGTTGTGTCTCATTTGGATCTCCCCAGCGTAGCAGTGGAATTACCTAAGCCCTCGGGTGCTAAAGACAGGACGCTAGGCATGGATGAGTATGTTGCATCTGCCGTGGAGCAGGCCAAGAGCCTCGAAGTCGACAACATAATTATTGTGGCTCATTCTCTCGGCGGCGTTATCGGACTCCGTGTGGCTCAAGAATTAAAAGGCTCCGTCACAGGCTTTGTGGCAGTAAGCGCAGCCATTCCTAAAGATGGCGGCTCATTTGTTTCGGCCTTGCTGTCTCCGCAGAAGTTCATCATGCCGCTTATTATTCGTTTGGCAGGTACAAAGCCCGCAGATGGAGTTATTCGCAAAGGCTACTGCAATGATCTCTCACAGGAGCTAGCCAACAAAGTAATTGAAACGTTCCAACCAGAAGCGCCAAGAGTATATCTTGAAGCGGGCGCCACGCCACTAGCCGCCATTGCCAAGCTGTACGTAACGACGACAAATGACAATGAGTTCCCAGCAGTACTCCAAGAGAAAATGCGTCAAAACCTGGATGCAGAGGAAGTGACGCTTGAGGCTGGTCACCTGCCGATGCTTAGCAAGCCAAAAGAGCTCGCTCATATATTGAATGAATTTGCACAAAAAATTCAGAGCTAGACCTTAGGAGTATTCACCGACTAGGTTTGTTCGCCGCACGCTCCAACGCCTCAAAAAGCATCGCAAAGTAGGCTTCAGAGTGTGGAACATATTTATCCTGCAAAGTTTTATCCGCCAACTCTTGCTTGATAGTGGAGGCTGTCTTCCAATCCAGCAATTCAACTTCGCCATCCTCTAGCGCGAACTTGGTGTCAGTATCAATCCGAAGCAGGTAGAGGAAACTGATCTCATTTTCCGTCCAGGTTTTATCGGCCGAAACCACAAAGCAACGATGAATGCCTAAGAATTCCAGTTGAGAGATATCAGGACTGAAACCAATCTCTTCTTCGGCTTCGCGTACGGCCGCCTGGAGTTCATCTTCATCCAGGTCAACATGTCCGGCAGCAGATATATCGTATCGGCTGGGCCAGGTTCGTTTGTCGGCTGCTCGTTTTTGCAGCAGGATCTCTATGTCCTGGCCATTTTGTCGCCATATCCAGACATGCGATGCAGCGTGGAGCAACGCGTTACTATATACATCGTCCTTAGTAGCGCCCTTGCCCGTAATGGGACGGCCTTGATCGTCGTAGAGTTGCCAGAGTTCATTCATTATTTAATATTAGCAGGGTGAGTTCGAAAAACGGCAGATACCACCACAGAAGACTCAAGCTATTAAGGATTCCGGCGAGACTTTTCTACTTCCAGCCATATCAAATCGAAAAAATATTTATTCGCATACTCGTTTGGATGAAAGGCATCGTCGGCAATGAACTTCTTTCTCGTAGTCTTGTCATAGTGGTCGTTATGCAGTGGGCGATAGAAATTCACGTATGTAATGTTAGGAAACTGCACCGCAACATCCTTATACTGTTTGCTCAGTTGGCGCGAGCGATAGTCATAAAAGTAATTGAGCGGAAATGGAAAGAAACCAATGTTGCCAATATTGGCACTGTGGCACAAGATGATCTGCGGAGAAATTTTGCTTATTCGTGTCAAAAAGGCGACGAGTTCACGGCGGACACTTGAATAGGTGCTTAGTTGCACAATGTCATTACCGCCAATTCCTATGAGGATAAGATCATACTGCTGGTAGCGCACTTTACTTAATTGCTCATGAAGGCCCTTCACCTTTGCACCGTTTTTTGCCAGAGTTTCGACGCTTGCTTTAGGGTACTTGTCCGCTAGCAAGCCGCTCACAGTTAGGTCAGGGTTCTTTGTGCCTGCGCCATACATAGTGCTATCGCCCAAAACAAGCACGTGCTGAGAGGCGTCTTTAGGAATGCGCGTATATGGTTTGGTTATTTTAGCTGCAGCGCGGGCAGCTGTGCCGTAGCGCAGCATCTGCACAGCCATGACGAGTATATAGCCGACTACGATAAGGCCAATAATTATTAAGAGCATTGTTTATATCATATCAAAGGAGCAACTATGAATCACTGCATGAAACTTCGAAGCTTAGCACTAAAATATCGCATATTGCAGAGGTATTTTTAAGGCTAGACGAGCACTATGTTTTAATCTTGCCGGCAAAATCTATATGGTAGTCGTACATCCATTTAGTTGCATCACCACCTTGTTTAAGGAAAATGGGTAGGAGTAAGTCGCGCATAAAGCGGCCGAAGGCATTCGTTGGAGTCTTGCGACTACCGTTGCGTCGAGATTGCGCAACGATTTTCTCTGCGCGCTCCCTGCGCAGTTCAACAAACTTTGCTAAGGCGTCTTCGGTGCTGGGGATATCCCGAAGACACTGCGCCATTACCAATCCGTCCTCTAGCGCCATCGAAGCACCTTGGCCAGCACTCGGTGATGGAGCATGCGCTGCATCGCCCATCAGACACACGGGACCTTGTTGCCACTGCGGAATAGTTGCTAGATCATAGATGGGATAGCCAATGATAGGCGTTTGGGATTTGCCGATAATGTCAGTAATGAATGGCTGATCATCCGCAAAGGCCTCTTTGAGGCGTTTGCTCCACCACTCGTCCCCCTTTTTTTCGAGTTCTCCGCGAGCTGGCGCCGTAGACTCATTAAGATTAGCAAACCAGAAAACTTCGCCACTTGGCTTGACTAAATAGCTAAAGAAGGCCTTCTTTGCGAACACCATCTCTATCTGGCCGCTACTACTAGGTAAGCCTGTGTCGCGCGAGTATGCACTGCAACTTAGTAAACCAGTAAATGCGGGATGTGGTGATTTTGGGAGAACAGCATCTCTAACTTGCGAGTGGATGCCATCGCCAGCAATGAGTACATTGGCAGCTACCTGTGTGCCATCCTCAAACTTTGCAATAACATTATTGTCATCTACAATTTGGACATCACGAAGGCGTTTGCCCCATTCGATTTTTACTCCAGCATCCAGGGCTTTCTCGCGCAAGGCGCGAGTTAGATACCCGCGTTGAATAGTGATAGTATTTGCTGGCACGGTGCCATACGATTTGCCAGTTGTCGTGGCAAAATGGAACTCGTTAGTCTGAAAGCCACCGGCTAATACCGACTCGTAAACACCGAGGGTACGTAGTACATCTTGACCATTTGGGGTAATGCCTAAGAATGTGCCAACCGTATCGCCAGGGCCGGGATATGCCTCATAGATAACGGCATCAATGCCGACCATTTTAAGCGCCAAGGCGGTTGCTGGGCCGGCGACACCGTTACCAATGATGACTATTTTAGGTGATTTTGCCATACTGTTTCCTATATTGTTTTATTTATAAAATAGTTTCATGTATAATACTATTATTACAATATCCTACCGTGAAGAAACCTGTCAAGCTTATGTCAAAGAATCATCAGAACAATCGATACGACACCAACGACTACAGCACTCGAACCATTTTATTCCATGTGACAGTAGCCGAAAAACTCGGTCTCCATCCCACCGACCATAAATGCGTCATTTTTCTGCTTGATGGTCGGAAAACTATGGGTCAACTCGCTGAGCTGACTGGCTTGACTATGGGCGCACAAACAGCTTCTATTACACGCCTAGAGCGCGGTGGGTATGTTACTCGCCAGAATGATGTAGACGACCGACGAAAGGTCTACATAGAGCTACAGCCAGATGGGCTTAAGAAGATGAGTGCCTATTTTGTACCGCTCGGCAAAGCAATGCAAAAACTTGAGACCCAGTATACGGCTGACGAATTAGAAGTAATACATAAGTACATGTCTGATACAGCAGCGATACTCCAGCACGAGACAGAGCGGCTAAAGTTCCACCGCCCTACTCACTCCCCCTCCCATCCCTAACAAAGGCAAAAGCACCGGATATAGCTACAAATCCCCAAAGACACCTATGACAGGCCAGTAAGGAATATGGGGCTTACTGGATGGCGGTTAAGCTTTGCTGGCAAGCCACTGCTTAATAACTGGCAACGCATTTGTTGGCTGCATCGCACTAATATGGTCAAGGCCATCAAGTACATCAACGTCCCAACCGTATTTCTTTAATTCGTCAGCCTTTTTAATGAGTGGAGTGACCATATCTACCGTCACGCCGCCCCATTTCTGGCTATATTCCTGCCTGTCGTTCGAGCCAACAAAACAAAGGCGAGGACAAGTTAAGCCATCCTGTACTGCACGATCATCAAAGTTCTGCAAAGCGTTGTAGAGTGTAAAGAATTGCTTGGTCTGCTCGCCTGAAAGTGATAGCTCAGCAGAATCCCAATCGTATTCATCATCAGACTTTTGGGCCACAGGCCAATCCTGTTTTTCTGGATGAAGCGCCATCTCGTAAGTAGCTTTCGTAACAGCCCACATCTCTTTGTAAGGGCCGTCAATTGGAGGATATGCGCCCATAATAAGTGCCCACAAACGATCAGTACGAATACCAAGCTGCAATGCGCACAGAGCAAGCCAGGAGTAGCCATAATATGCGAACTTTTCAAAGCCTGCAGCATCGGCAATAGCTAAAAAGTCTTTTACGATATTGTCTGGGGTCAGCGTTTCGGCAGCAGGATGAAGCACACGAAAGCCTTCGTAATCAAATGCGGCAACGGTAAATTTATCATTAAGACCATCGATAAATTTGCGTCCTAGGGCTGGGTCTACACCCCATTTCTGTTTTGCTTCAGCTGCCTCGCCCGTCAAAGATATAGGATTTACTGGCAGTAATATAGCAGGGCCGAAACCAGATATTTCTACATCGATTTTAGCCCCGTCATGCAGTGTTACTGGTATTGTTTTCATTGCTTTTCCTCCTCGCTTTTAAAAATGTACTTTCCGGATTGAATAGCTTGAATAAGTTTTTCTGTGCTGGCTACCGCATCGGTATATGAATCAGCCCAGATACGTATTAACTCAGGATGTTTGGCTGGAGTTGTGGGCACCTCTTCAGTTGGCAACGTATGCAAAAATGCAGGAATTTGTTTCTGCGCTTCTTGGCGCTGCTTCAAAAGCGCAATCACTTTCTGCCGAGGCAGATACCCCATAAAGGCGATACCAACAGATAGCTCAATAAGATTGATATCTCTTAGCGAGGCCTCTAACAAACGAATAAACTCCTCTTCGCCATTAGCACTGAGCGTATATTCTGTTTTTGACGGGCCTAGTTTTTTGCTAGTTACAGGCGAGGCTTCTGCAATAAAGCCCTGCTTTTCCATCTGAGTAAGCGCGTGGTATATAGACCCCGGGCGTATTATCGTCCAAGTTTCTACCCGCCACTCTACCAGATCACGATACATACGATAGCCGTGGGCCGAGCCACGTCGCTTAAGAATTCCTAGTATCAATAATCGAATAATCATATTCCGATAGTACACGAAGCTACATAGCTAGTCAAATTTGACTAGCTATGTAGCTTCGATGTTCGTAAGGCTACCAGAAAAGAGGTTCGTGTATACTTGTTTCATATGCATTGTCCATTTTGTACTATAGATATAACTAGGAATCAAACCCTACGAGAAAGCGAGCACGTGCGCGTCATTTACAGCAATCCCCGCTTAATGAAAGGACATCTGCTTGTCATACCAAAACGCCATGTGGAGCGGCCATGGGAGCTTACTGAATCCGAACTGAAGGAGCTTTTCTATCACATCCACAAGTTACAGAAGAAACTTTCAGAGACGCTTGGAACTGGCTGCGATATACGACAAAACTATCGTCCTTTCATGAAGGATGGAAGACTAAAAGTTGCCCATCTTCACTTCCATTTACTGCCACGCTCTTTTGAGGATGAACTTTACGAAAAATCTATGAAATATGAAACGGATATCTTCGTTGATCTTCCTGATGGCGAAACTGATGAAGTCAAAAGCCTTCTAGCTTAAAAGACAGTGTCTAAACTCAGGACAGTAAGGCTACGAGAGTACAAAGTCAGATCAATGTGTATAATATAATCTTATGAATACATTGATCTTTGTTACTGGTGCCTCGGGATCAGGTAAGACATCCACACTTGAGCTGCTAGAAAAACAAACTACGTTGAATACTAAATTCTGTTACTTCGACAGTGTTGGCGTGCCCTCAATGGAAGAAATGATCGACAAGTACGGTTCTGGGGATGGCTGGCAAAAAGCAACAACTGATCACTGGGTAAAGAAAATAACCAGTGAGTATCTGCCGCATGCAAGCGCTATTTTAGATGGACAGATTCGGCTGTCATTTATTAAAGACGTGTGCGATGCAAACAACCTCACGGACTATAAAGTCATTCTCTTTGACTGTAATGACACCGTGCGCACCGAACGTCTAGTAAGACGAGGGCATGCAGAGCTTGCTTCCGAAGATATGATGAATTGGGCGCGTTATTTGCGCACCGAAGCCCAAGCCGACCAGAACGCTATTATTTACGATACGAGTGACCTAACTATTGAGCAAGCTGCTGAAGGCCTCGCGGCATTATTGCGCGCCAATCAATAATCGTAAACAGTTACCTGTCTTATAATTTAATGTTTTAGAAGGCTAAAATCGTGGATGTAGCAGACATAGCCAGCATTGCAGGTGGCATTATCTGGTATAGCACCAGGTAGTTTTACGCCTGCTTGAGTATCAGCAAGTTCACCATACTGCGCAATAACTTTGTCTTTTTCAATCTTGTAGCGGACGCCAACATACTTGCCTACAGGCATAGTCGCTGCCGTTCCACCGTTGTCGCCGCGGTCAATACGAACAGTAAAGTGATCATTCTGAGCCGTATCAGCTGCTGTGGCCATATCGACTATTTCACCCGAAAGATCGCGCATAGTATAGGCCTTGGAGCCCTGCTTCAAACTAAAGCTAAAGTTGTGAGTGTCGGCAAAACCTGATACGTCAGCTCCCCGTCTGAACATAAAGTCTACCGAGCTACTGGCGTAGCTGGACTTGTTTGCCCCATAAGCGGCTGAATTTTTGCTAATCGGGTATACTGCCATGACTTCACCGGTTGCTTGTGTGGCATCTGTTATCTGATAGTAGCCAAACGAATTATTGCTCGAAATCTTGGTGTAGTTATTGAAGGTAATGCTATCACTCGCACATAACGAACCCTCGGCGGCACCCTCTACGCCGACCTTGCCCACTGCGCCAGTGCCGGAAAAGAGGCCGTACGCATCAGGATTGATAAGTTCGGCGTCCATGGCTGCTTGTAATTGCTTTTGTATGCCGGAAGGGAAATATTTCCATTGGCAGTCGATAACTTTGCTTGTGACCATGGTCGGCGTAATGTTCCATTCCGTCTGAGCATCTGCCTGATATAATTTTTGACCGCCAATAACCTTGCTCTGGACTGCTATTATTTGTGGTCTGGCGAGTTTCATGCCAAGGCTTACATCGATAGGCTTGGTAAGTTTTGTGTACTGAGTTGCTCCAAGGACCGAGTCTTGGCCACTGGCATGAATCAGCTGTAACAGCTCTGGTGCAATTTCACCACTATGCTGCAGATTAAGATCCAGGCCGCCATCAAAAGAAAAATACAAACGCCATTGAGGAGTTTCTCCGGGTATATAGGGCGATAGGTCTTGACTGGTTTGATGCTCCAGGGCAATTAGTTTCATGCCTTTATTTTGCGCAGTATACCAAGGGGCATTTGCTTTGGCGGTGGCGGCAGTTACGCCACACAGTTCATTGCTGTCACACGTGCCATTACCGTTTCCAGATAGCTCAACCGAGCTGTCCTTGGGCAGGATATGAATTCGGAAGTTTGATTTATTGTTGCCTTCGACGTGGCCGCCAGCGTGCGGCAAGCTATGGCCTCCCCATGACGTAAATTCAACTGGAAACTTTTGTCCATTCACAGTAGCGGTGAGCAGACCGCTTGACTCTATAGTATTTGCAAACGGCAACACTGCGTTAGCGACATAGGCCCCAGTCTTATTTTTTTCTGGTGACTCACGCTGAGAGGTATCGCCGGACGCGTAGTCGGGTGTGTGCTTTTTGGTCACAGCACGGATGATGACGAAGACTACTAGAAGCAGAGCAACTAACACTGCGCCAATGATGACAAGCTTACGTTTTGGTTGTTTTAGATTTTGAAACAAGGAATGTTTTTTGCCCAAGTTTTGCTGATAATTTGTAGTATCATCGGCCACTGTAGGCGCAGTCTCCGCGGTTTGTTTTTCATCTTTTGTCATATTGTAAATTATACTCATTGACTCTGCATGGTACAAATTGCTTATGCTTGACTGAAGTGAAGAGATTCGAACAGCGCAGCATATTCAGTCAGCTGTGCAGGATACTGGCCTGATCAGTCTTGCGCGCTGACGCTAGTTCGACCAGGTTGCAGAGTGGAGTAAATCAAGCAAGGCTGCCGATGGCTGAAGATTAACGTCGGCGCCCGTTCCGTAGTCTATACAAACCTTTTCGGCGTCAAAACACCAGAACATCCTATTGCCAGTAGTAGTGCCAGATTGGTTAAAGAGTATTGAAGAGTTGGGCGTACGACCACCAACGGTGACTGCCGGAGCTGAACCGATCTGAGTCCAGTTACCTGGGGGAGTTAGGCATTCCATCATAGTGCGGCCTTCGGCACACCAACTAGCCATATTCATTATCAGAAGGGCTCCGTCACCGTCACTGCCAACAATGTCTTCGTTAGGGCCGCTTGCGCCGTAATCGCCATAGATCCAGCGGCTATCAAACTTCACCGTTATGGTACCTGCTGTGAAACTTTGTGGGGCGGGCGGTGTATTCAGCCATGCGACATATTTACTTATCGCATCTAGAGTGTCCTCTCGGACGCCGTTGTTTGCCCACGAGATCAGCTGCCCGTGCTCACAAGGGGCGTTCTGAGAGGCATTGTACCAGTTGTATCGCTTCTCACAAGTAATATCCTTAAACCCGCCGCCCTTATCGCTATCGACAGTCCATCCTGAATGGGCAGAAAAAGTAGAAACAAGCGTATCGTTATATGGTCGTGTACGTGTTTCATTGCCACGCCAATCGGTCTTGACTTGGGTTACGTCGCCAGCAATGGTGTGCACGATAGTCTGCGATGGAAACTTCGGCAGCGCCTGCATCTCTGCAGAGTTATAACTCCAAGCGCCAAGGAAAGGATAGATAATACCAGTGTGCGGTGTGCCAATAGTGACAACCTGGCCGACTTCGTCGGCTATTGCTCGCTGATTGTCTGTTGAACGCTTGCTCAGCGCTTCGCGTGCAACAAGTCCACCCATGGAATACCCGACGATTATAACCTTGCCCTTGCCGCCATTATGGACAGACAACTGCGATACGCAGTCAATAGTTTTGGCGAGCTTGGGGCCGACGTTCTGATCGGTAACCCAGCCGCCGGTGTTGTAGTTGAAACGGTGCGCCACAGCAACATTCGGGAGGTCATTTACCCTGCCCGCAAAGCTGGAATTATCGTTGATTGATCCCCAGTTGGAGGCGTTGCCATCGCGGCCGTGCACCATAATTACCGGCACTTCCGTACCAAAGCCCTGCTCGTTCAAACGATCGACTTGCGGGTCGCAATAGGCAGGATTTCCGCTTGCCGCCGACACGGTGCCTGCTGGCAGTGTCGCCGCCAGTAATGTCACTAATGATACTAGAGCGAAGGCTCTCTTTAGTCTGTCAGTAATCCCCACGCGGTAGCCCCCCCCTATTTGTAATAATTTAATAATTGCATAAAAGTTGACCGGATACAATCTGAGAAAAGCATTAACTCTCAAGCTGGAGCTTTGCTCATTCACCATTCTCATCCCGCACAACTCACGAACAAGAGAAAAGACAGAACAAATGCTCTGTCTTTTCTCTGGCTGGAGAGAAAGAACCTATTCCAAGCTTTCGAGCCACAAGATATATCAAAGGTTGGGCAGGAAACTAGAGCCATCCAAAGCTTGCTAGATTCAAATAAGCAAGAAGAAGCTATACTGAATGATAATGAATAAACCTACCCATCAGGATATTGACAAGCTTGTGCGTGCGATAGTTCTTCCTTTCTATCACGTGAGACGCGACACACTACTACCGATAGGAGAACGCCGCTGGGAGAATGACGCAGAACATTCTTGGTCTGTGACCATTTTAGCGTGTGCGCTTGCTCCTATAATCGATCCCGATCTAGACCTGGGAAAGGTTGCTCAACTTGCAACCGTACATGATTTAGTAGAAGTATATGCAGAGGATACCTCCACGTTTGCTGATCAACACAAAATAGCTTCCAAGGCTGACCGAGAACAGAAAGCTTTTCTGCGCATACAGGCTGAGCTTATTCGATTTCCCTGGGTTGTAAGCACTATTCACGAATATGAGCTCAAAGAAACTAACGAATCGAGGTACGTGAGCGCCATAGATAAATACATAACGGTTCTATATGACTATATTGACGAAGGCCGACAATTGCGCGAGCAAAAAATAACCAAAAACAGATATCATGAAGGCTTAGAGGTTCAACGCAAAAAAGTCCAACAACATGCAGGCGTAGCTCAGTACTATGAAGAGGTGCGGGCAGCGCTAGATACATACCCCGAATTTTTTTATACGGAAAAATAAGGTTTGGACGTTCTTTCTTTCCTACGAGATTTCGAACTACAAAAACCACCCCTTTTACAGAGGTGGTTTTTGGATTGAAATAATTTTTGGCTGGGGATGAGGGATTCGCCCACTGTGCTCGTCTTCGCGGCAGGCGCTCCAGACTCGGCCAAGCAAGGATCCCTCAGATTGCCGCTGGCAATCTTCGACCTACGGTTCGAACCCGCCGCAACTCAAACTAAAGAAAACAGGCCTGCAAATGCAGACCTGTTTTCTTTGGCTGGGGATGAGGGATTCGAACCCCCGATGCTGGAACCAGAACCCAGTGCCTTACCACTTGGCCAATCCCCAATAACGAAAGTTAGTATAACAAATTACCACGTAAATTTCTACCCCTCTGCATATCTGGCGCATCAGGGGTGCGTCGTGTATAATGTACAGCACTTATGTCATCTATCATTACCGTTGAAAAGCTCAGTATGGTTATATCTGGCAATGCCCTCCTGCAAGAACCGGTTACACGCGAAGCGCTGGAGTTAACAGGCCTCACCAAGCCAAACGTTCTGGTTATTGGCACATCAAGACCGAATGCCGAAGCTTTTGCTGACTTTATCGGCAAGACCATGAATCACTTTGGTAGCATGGGACTAGATACTACAAGCTTGCACGAGTACGACCAGGCCCCGACACAAGCCGAAGCCGAAGATAAAATTGGTGCTGCGGATATGATCTGGGTTGGGGGTGGGGACACACTCCAGATGATCGATTTCTGGAAGAAGCACGGCATCGATGCCGAACTAGCCAAGGCAGCGACAAAAGGTACTGTAATGAGCGGCGGTAGCGCTGGCATGCTGGCCTGGTTCGAGCGGGGTCACAGTGATTCACTATCTTATCGAGTCAAAGAGGGCGAACCCTGGGACTATCTCTTTGCGCCTGGACTCGGCTATCTAGCTGCTACCGGCTGTCCACATTATGATAGCAAGACCGGCCAGGCCGCTTTGCGCCGCGTCGATTTTGCCGAAAAGTTCTTGGCTGACGACAACCTACCCCCGTTGGCTATTGGCATCACCAATCGAGCCGGACTTGCGCTCCACGATCAAAAGTTTAGAGTCGTTGGTGTCTCTGATGAAGCCAGGCAAGCCGAGGTGCACATACTTCGCAAGAAAGACGGCAGTATTGTCGGTGAACAGCTACCGATCCAGCGTGATTACGCGCCATTTGAGCTCTAAATAACCCGGCGGCCTAGCTCTGCCGCGCAACTCCTGATTGTTCTTTTGGCATTCGGGCTTTATCATGAAAGACAAAGGAGAACTCCAGTCAATGACTATCAAACATTTTATTCAACGGTCCGAACAGACACTTGATACAATCTTTCGAGAATTTCCACCGCTTCCCACTACTTGGCGACAGGCTGCCGCCAACCTATGGCCATGGATTGCACTTGTCAGCGGTATTTTGCAGATCTCTGCGGCCTACAGCCTATGGCACCTTACTCGCTTGGCCGAGTCAGTTGTCACCAATTTGAGCCTCTACCAGTCGACCTATGTCAATACTGGGCCAGGCATGCTCGATAAAATGATCATCTACCTTGGACTTATTACACTCGTAACCGAAGGCACCGTACTTCTGCTTGCCTTTACACCACTGCGTGCCAAAATACGCAAAGGATGGGATCTGGTCTTTTTGGCGGCACTCATCAACCTTGCCTACGCTATTATTTCAATCTTTATCACCGAGCGCGGTATTAGCAGCAGCTTTGGCAGTCTTTTGGCCTCGGCCTTCGGTTTTTATCTGTTATTCCAGATCAAGGACTATTTCTATAGCTCGGCCAAGCCCGGCCATACAGCTCACAAAAAATAGCGTTTTCTATACGCAGACTACTTGCTAAGCAGCTCTTGCAGATAAGTCCGGATTTCGCTGTAATCGTCGACTCCTGCCGTCGGCACAAGGGCGGACTGGCCCGTGCTCGTGCGATAGCTCGTTAATAGATTGCGGTCTTCGCCATCGTTTAGAGCAGCCGAAGCTATACTGTTACTCGGAACTTTCTTTACGATCTCGTACAGGCGCTTTGCCTGGGCTAGCTCGAGATCAGTCTTGACGTTGTTACCAAAGGAGTCGAATAGTTGGCCAATTTTAACGGGGTTAGATAACGTGCCTGCGCTACTGGCTTTGTCCTTGAGGCCAATCAGCACCATACGCTGGTGCTCAGTACGGTCGAAATCCCCGCGGGGGAAGCCATAGGCATTGATTGAGCTACCACGAGCACGTGCCAAGCCCAGCGCCTGCTGACCATCAATGTCGTGCGTGCCGTTGCTCAGGTCCACCAGCGGTTGGTGTGTGGTCAAATCAGGACTTGGGTCATAAAGGCCACGGGCGTTCTCACTCTGGATAGTAACCGTAATACCCCCGACGGCGTTAACTGCATCACGCAAGGCGCTGTAGTTAACGAGCGCGTAGTACTGCGTCTTGATACCAAAGTTTTGGGCAATAACCTTTTGCAATGAACCCATGCCGCCCTTGGCATAGTCCGGCTCACTAAAGTCATCAGCCTCACCATCCTGGTACGTTTCATTGATCTTGGCGTAGCCATTGTCAGGGATATCGACATATAGGTCACGCGGCACACTCAGCAAGAAGCCAGTATGATTTTTGGTATTAATACTCATGATCATAATGGAGTCGGTTAGCTCGGCACCACCATGGCCAGGGTCATCAGATGAGTTACCGGCCAGCAAGATATTAACGCGACCTTCATCCTCGCCGTCCAGCTTGGTGCTGTGGAATAAGCCGAATAAATTGTCCCAACCAAATACTTTGGCACTATTCGAAACAAACTTCCATCCAACCCAACCCCCGGCCAGCAGTGCAACAACAAAGAACACGATAAAAGTGCGCTTAAAGATTTTTTTCCAGCTTCGCTTGGGTCTGTCAGGCTCAATCACACCAAAATCGTTACTCATGCTGCTGCCCCGGCGTGACATATCTGGAATGGAGCGGTTTAGCATACTTTCGTTATGGCGAGGAGCACGTGAATCGGCTGATAATTTCTTGGATTTATTTCGCATATATTCCTATGGTTATGAGGTTAATTATACAACCTTATTGCCTAAATTCCAATCCAGTCATCGCTGCTTTCGACGACGGGGGCGAGGTCCTTGAACTCGGGTACATTCCAGATGTCACTCGAGTTCAAGGCATCCAGCTTACCCACATCAGTATCAAAGGGCCTCAAAAAGAAGTACTTTTTGTTGACACTCACGTGTGTCCATTCGGCGGTAAAGTCCGGATGGCTGTCATTACCAGGCAATGCACCATGACGTCTTACAAACTCTCCGCGAATTGCAGCCCGTGTGGTTTGCGGAGGAGTTCGGTGCTCGGCATCGGTTCGGTCAATAATGCCCTCTGGAAGCCACTTGTTCCATACTCTATCACGCATAATTGCGCCGCGTGAGGTGGCATCCAGCCGTGAAAAGCTCTGATCCACCATCTCCAGCCTCGGGTGGGTCCAGTCCTTTTCTGGAATATTTGCCTTGGATTTTATGCCATCAAGGTTGTGCTTTTTGGCCACCCAATCAGTCCTGTCACGCAGCCGTAATGGGTCATTCTCGAAGTCAGCAAGCCCCTTGTCCCACTGCCTCAAGGTCCATAGCTCACCCTCGTCAAGGTCATAGCGTTCCTTTAACCCAAGGCAGGCCTCGTAGAGCAACCACTGGATATCAATAGGCTTAATGGTGCCGCTCTGGAGCTCCACAGGCTTCTGGTGAGTTAGGTCGGTGCTCGTCTGAGTAAAGATCCTGTGCAGCGGAAAGTCCTCAGTGGGCTGATGGTCAGTCATGTGTTTACCCGCCAGACCCAGGCGCAAGATCAATCGGTTCGTTCCGTAAATCATTCGCATCGCCCACGGCGACATAACAGGGTCGTTATTAATATCATGGTGGCGTACCCAGCGATCAAAACGCTGCGCCACCAAAGTTTCATCGCGGTTGCTCAGTACCGGACGATGCCTGGTTGTATTGCTGGAATAGTCATCGGAGATAAATGGGGCTCGTTGCGACAAGGAGAAATATCCATCAGGATCGCGGCCGCCCCTTCCCGGCACAACAACCCCCGCCCCCAAATAGAGCATCCGCGTGCTGGCATGCAAACCCATAGCCAGCAGAAGGGATCGACTGATACCCGTTCGGCCCTCTTGGTATGGGAGCCCGGTATTCACGTGATAGCCGCACGACTTTGGTAAATCGATACGATCAACTGCAATACTACCGTCCTTGTGTTCCGTGAGCGCACGACCACTCGAGAAAGTACGCTTATACGCCTCAGCAAGATGAATGGAGTTGCCTGGACTCGCCACAATGCTCTGCATCATTCTACCGATGAACCATTCTGCAGTGAGTTCTTCTCTCACAGCTCCAGTAACTGAATCCTCTTCAGGCGTAGCATATTCGAGCCTATTGCCAACATCTTGGTACAAAAGTCCGCCATTCTCCAGAAATACGCGAGAACTCCCCCGATGGCCAATAGCCCGCCAGCCATTGGGGCGATGATTGTTAATCGCTCGAGTCACCATATAGCCGTCCATGATTGGAGAGTGGCTGCCTTCATCTTCTACAAGAACTGTCGTTTCCCACTCCATACCACTCACCACTTTATCTGGCTGACGGTTTGAAGTTGACTCTGACATGGTCACCCTTACTATACGGCTTATTATTTTCGCCCACAAATGTGATTTTATCTACTATTTGTCAGCGAGAACACGTTTATCCACCTCGAGGGGTGGTATACTGTTTATATCTATGAAAGCCGAAGCCTACCCTCATTTTCGCAACAAGAAAACAGCACCGCAGTACCTTCCTGACTTCAGCGCCGACAGTGTCCTGGACATTGACTTTAAGCAACTTAAAGCCCTTGGCGTCAAGCACGTCCTATTCGATCTCGACCTGACCATACGAGCGCCTCGCGCCAAAGAACTCGAAGCGGCAGTCATTACTTTTCTGGTCGAACAACACAATGCAGGCATGTTCCAGTCGCTCAATCTGGCGACCAACAATATGCACGATGTTACGACATTCAGTAAACCGCTTAACGCAGCTGTTTATCAGCCATTTCTGCACCACGGCCGCCTCGCTCGCAAGCCGCACAAAGTATTCTTCCAAAAGATCCTTGATGATCTGCAAGCTCAGCCGCACGAAGTTGTCATGGTTGGCGACAAAGTTCGCTTTGACGTTGGAGGTGGGAACAGTATGGGAATGTTCACGATACTCATGCGTCCGCAAGGCAAAGACCTTTTCCATGACAAATTACTCTTTATTCGTACACGAGAAAAGCGGCTCCTGCGTTCCGCCAGGGCTGCCCTCGAAATAGCCAAAACCATCCAAGAATAATTTACCTGTTTGCGTTGGAAACTTCACAGATCACAACAAAAACCAGTACAATGAAGGTGTGAATAATTTTACCGACACCCCACTCTCTGTGCTCTTAACACATGCCAAACTCCGCACCTATCCCAAGGGCCAAATTATTATCTACGAAGGCGAAACACCGACTGATCTATACGTCATCAAAAGTGGCATTGTAAAAGTCTATGACATCGACAATCAAGGGAATGAAAAAATCCTTCATATCCTCAAAGCACCCGGCATATTCCCACTGGTTTTCTTTCTCCAAGACAGCCAAGAAACCCAATCTTTCTATACCACGCTGACCGATGTTGAACTCTACGTGCTTCCCCAGACGCATGCCAGCAAAATGATGCGCGAAAATAATGACCTTACTCATTATTTGATCCGTGCCTTTGCCTTAGAAAACCACGAACTTATGGTCCGGTTGAGTAGTATGGAAAAATCCACCAGCCGGGATAAGCTAATCGCCGCGCTGAAATTCCTATGTGTCTATCACACCAAGCATTCGAGCGGTAACTGGCATCAGATTGGTTTTCCGGTAAGCCATCAACTGCTCGCTGACATGATTGGCGTGACCCGCGAAAGCACCACTATGGTCATGAAAGACCTCCAAGAAGAGAAGCTGGTTCGCAATCCTCGCCTCACCGTATTGGAAGTCAATTTCAAGAATCTCGTCAATTTGTAAAAGATTGTAACTAAAATCACTTTGACGATCCGTCTGTTAATCGTATCATGGGAAGTAACACCAAGTCCGTGTTGCGTATATTATGGCTATCAATACCTACTTCCCGATTTTGACCACTGGACTCGCTGACGCATTTTGGCTCGGCATTACAACAAAGCGCCTTTATCCAACACCTCTAACTATGGCGGCCCGTTAGAATGAATTGGCGCAGTCTGGCCCCCCTTGCCGCCCGGATTGCCGCCGCCCTACTGGGATGCCTCGTCCTGATATATACAGCGATTACCCCTCAGACCTCCGTACATGCCGCCTATTGGCCTCAAATGTTCGGTCTTGTGCTTATGGCTGTTTACGTTCTACGCTCGCCTACGCATACCCTACGGCGGCCTGAGCACCCTTCTTATGTAACCCGGGGGGCTTTTTTGCATATCTTTGCACTCGAAAACAGTGCTCGGCTTACTTTTTTTACACTTCACGCATCTGGAATGCCCCTGACAAAGGCACATAATGGACCGTTGAGTCGGATTGTCCATGCCGCACACGCTAACGCATTTATCCCCAAGGATTCGAGGAAATTGTGAAATTGTGTGGCGCCGACTTGACACAGGTGTATAATATACGCATGTTAAGAACAAAAAACGCTCATTTGCGCGTTTTTATTTTTTCAAAGGAGTCATAGCTAAAGCCTATGTCATTTGCACCCCCAATGTCACCACAAGAAAAACTCACACCAGCCGAATCCCCCGACCAACCTTTTCTCGTTAATGGCGAACCCATAACTCCGTTTGACGCGCTCGAGGCTGCCCTCAATGCCAATGTCGACCCAGATCTTATTGGTGTCGTCCAAGAGCTTGGAGAAACCGACCAAATCGTTGCATATTATCGGCTTACCGCCATTCAAGAAGGCGTCAGTTTTGAAGATATCGAGAAAATCCCAGAGAGTTTCACGCCCCAGCAACTCGTCAGGCGCCTTATCGAGCTGGCCGAGTTCGAAAGTGGCAAAAATGCCAATAAAAAATTTGAAGATGGCCACGAATCATTAGCGCCCGAATTTTCCGAGGTCTATTATGATGACAGTATCGATCCTGCATCGTACATGGACCCAGGGCTCATTAGCCGCTTCCGTAGTGACACCCGAGCTGAGCTCGAGGCACGTGGAATCCCCGAAGATACTATCGACATGGTCGTTACCAAGGCCTCAGAAATCTTTACGAACGTTAAGCAGCAGTATCCGACCTATGGTGGCCACGTTTGGCTGGGAATGACCCAAGAGAACGCATCAAAAAGAGCAGAAATTTTACTGGTCACCGAGGGCAACCCCGAACCACAAGTATCCCTCCTTAAGGGAGTAGTCAGCGTCGAGCAGCTCAAAGACCAACGTGATGAAGCCGAACATGGCCGAGGGGACCGAGTTATGAAGGGCCAGAACGGGCGATCTGGCAAATTCACCCGAGCACGCAACGCCGAAGGCAAACCAATCGCCTACCAAGCATGGTGCACCACACCACTCCCACGTGACTTTAATACGACAGCCTAGTTTTAACTAGGCGTTTGTTGTTTCAAGAATCTCTTGCGGCTGCGCCAGCGGTGGATGTTTATCGCCCCACTCTGCCATCTGTTTGAGTATCGGCACAAGATCAGCGCCTTTTTGAGTCAGCGCGTACTCAATACGGGGTGGCATTTCGGCATAGATCGTCTTCTCGACGATGCCCATGCGCTCTAGTTCGTCGAGTCGAGCAGACAAGGTTCGGGGGTTAATGCCACCGACTTCTTTTTGCATCTCACAAAAGCGCCCTACACCGTGGTGCATGGCGTACAACAACTGTGGCGTCCATTTGGCGCCAAGTATCATAGCTGCAGCACGTACGCAGCCTTTTTTGTCGTGATCGTCCTCTGTAAATGCTCTAGACATAATATTTTATGCTTTACTCTCACTACATTATACAATACTATACTTTATATAGTAAACAAAATTATGGAGTATTCTTATGGTTACAATCAAAGTTATCCTCGGTTCCGTACGCCCCAGCCGCTTTGGCATCCAGCCAGCACAGTGGATTATGGGTCTTTCGGAGCAATACAAAGATCAAGCTCAGTTCGAGCTCATCGACCTTGCGGAAATTAACCTACCCCTGTTAGACGAGCCAGTGCCAGCTAGCTACGACCAATACTCAAAAGACCACACCAAGGCATGGTCCAAGGTTGTCGACTCAGCAGATGGCTTTATCATGATCAGCTCCGAGTACAACCACTCCTATGCACCTTCACTCAAAAACGCTATCGATTTTCTCGCCAAAGAGTGGGCTCACAAGCCAGTTTCCTTTGTTTCATATGGTGCGGATGCCGGCGGCGCCCGGGGCGTTGAGCATCTGCGCGGCGTTGC
The DNA here is from genome assembly GCA_963721475.1 of uncultured bacterium. Lineage (GTDB taxonomy): Bacteria > Patescibacteriota > Saccharimonadia > Saccharimonadales > UBA4665 > CAMLQK01. The sequence continues at coordinate 321,405 of CAVRJI010000001.1, forward strand.
AGGCTGGCTCAAGATGTATGACCTCGGTGAAAACCTGATACTTCCCAAGTACTACACCAATCTTGATGAACAAGGCAATTTCAAGTTCATCGAAGAGCACGAAAACAAAGCCCACATCATCTTTAAGGATGTTATCTTTTGGGCAGAACAGATGAAAGAAGCTCGAGCAAAGCTCGCTGCCAATCTATAAACCGCATCGTCGTACTCAAAAAAGCCGTCATACACTTGACGGCTTTTTTATTTTAGGTACTATACTGTTTAGAGCCTAAAGTAATAATGTCAGGACACGTATGACCCATTCAGATCCTCGAATGCAACAACTATACGCCAATGTGGCCGCGATGCGCCGCCTCATGGCTAGTCGCCTCCAGAAAGGAGATAGCGAGCATCGTCTACCTCCTTCTCAGGCTGAACTCTTGATGATTGTGGTGCATCGTCAACCGATCTCTCTCAAGGATCTTGCCACCGAAATGCAGCTTACGCCCGGTTCAATCACTCAGCTTGTCGAACCCCTTGAGCAGAAAGGGCTAATCTGTCGAGAGGTATCAGACATCGATCGGCGCGTTACCAACATTGTAACAACCGAGAAAGGCTCACTCAAAATTGCTCACTTCCGCAAACAGCATAGTGACATTATCCAGCAAGCCGCTCAAGCATTAACAGATGAGGAGCTTGACAGTTTATTACGAATTCAAGGAAAAATGATTGACTATCTTAAGCAGAATATCGATACGCCAACTCAAAATAATAAGAGTCAGGAGGCTTAATGTTCAACCTATTTAAACGAAAGGTTCAGCAAACGCCTGCAGCCACAACGCCAGCCGCTGCAACTGCAGAGGTTGATAACCTGGAGGACAAGGAGTATAGCCATAGCGAAATAAAGGTCATCATGACGGCGCTCATGACGGCCATGTTACTGGCCGCCCTAGACCAGACCATCGTCGGCACCGCACTTCCCACGATCGCTAACGACCTTCACGGCCTGAGTGAGTTATCGTGGGTTGTCACGGCCTACCTGCTGACCAGCGCCGTCGTCACTCCGTTGTATGGTAAAGTTAGCGACCTATTTGGGCGCAAAAAACTCTTTATGATTGCCATCGTTATCTTCTTGATTGGCTCAGCGCTTGCAGGGGCAAGTCAAAACATGACGCAGCTTATTTTATTCCGTGGACTGCAAGGTCTGGGTGGTGGTGGCCTTATGGCCTTGTCGTTGGCCATCGTGGGCGACATTATCCCACCTCGTCAGCGGGGACGCTATCAGGGTTATTTTGGCATTGTCTTTGGTGCCTCGAGCGTTATCGGGCCACTCTTGGGTGGACTCTTTACTGATCATCTCAGCTGGCGATGGATCTTCTATATCAACGTGCCTATTGGACTCCTTGCCATGAGTATGATTTGGACCCGCTTGCACTTGCCGGTTCGCAAGACCGAGCACCGGATTGATGTTCTTGGGGCGTTACTGCTCAGTACCGGTGCCGTTACGCTCCTGCTGGCGACAGTCTGGGGCGGCAGTCGTTACACCTGGGGGTCAAGCGAGATCGTTGGTCTCATCGGAGCAGGTGTCATTGCTATTGCCGCCTTTCTTGCCTGGGAGCGGAAAGCCAAAGAACCAATCATTCCAATGCGCTTGTTCAAAAATGATATCTTCCGTGTATCTTCCCTGCTCTCTTTGCTGTCAGGCCTGGTAATGTTCACTGCCTTCATTTATTTGCCAGAATATCAACAGCTCGTGCATGGTTATTCTGCAACAAAGTCCGGGCTGCTGATGCTACCTATGATTTTTGGCTTGATCATTTCCATGGCCGTTTCGGGACGACTTATATCAAAAACGGGCCACTACCGGATGTTCCCGATTGTCGGAACACTCATTGCAGCCTTCGGCTTATGGCTCTTTAGCCATGTAGCTATTGGCACAAACCAGTGGATCCTGTCGTCGTGGATGCTTATCTTGGGTGTTGGGATCGGTCTTTTTATGCAGGTCATGACCCTCGCTATTCAAAACTCGGTCGATCGCCGCGATATGGGCACAGCGACATCTGTTGCGACCTTCTTCAGAAGCATGGGTAGCTCCTTTGGTACGGCCATTTTTGGGGCAATCCTGACCGCACGCCTTGGGCACCACCTCCATGAATTGCTGCCTGCTAATACGGGCATTACCGCTCACAATATTCAGGCGAGCAAAGAGCAGCTTGCTGCAATGCAGCCCGAAATCTCACATGCCATCTTGGAGGCGTTTGTACGCGCCTTCCACGATGTCTTCATCTGGGCCGTGCCGTTCGCACTCCTGACCTTTGTTGTCGCGCTCTTCTTGCGCGAGACACCACTCAAGGAATCAACCAGAGACATAGCCAAGGGAGAAGGGCTCGAGGCTTAGCTTAGAATGTTGCTGCGTGGCCAGATAACTCTGGCCACCACTTCTTCTGGTAAAAGCCATCCAAAATGACGGCTATCGGTACTTTGGCCAGGATTATCGCCAAGCACAAACACCCCTCTAAGCGGATCCACTTGCTGGATCCGCTTTATTTTTTCGAGGTGGTGGTGCCGAGCGACAATAACATCACCAGGCTTGGGTCGCCACAGCCAACTTGAGGCCAGGATAAGCTGACCGTGGCCAAGCGTGGGCAACATGCTATCGCCCACGACTCGGCGCACTAAAATACTAGGCTTTTTTGGTTTCCCAAAAAATCTTGGCAATTTCATCAATTTGCCCTAAAAGCTTCTCGGCGTACTCTGGCTCTAGGTGGTGTTTACACTCACCAGCCTGCTTGGTAGCCTGCCAAAACATGTCGTGTAGTTGCGGGTATTTTTCGAGGTGTGGTGGCTTAAAATAATCAGTCCACAGCACCCACAGGTGGTGTTTTACCAGCTCAGCACGCTGCTCTTTGATAAAGATGGCACGAGTCTTATTGGCATCGTCTAAACCATCGTATTTCTTCATGATCTGAAGAACGCTCTCGGCCTCGATGCGCGCCTGCGCAGGGTCGTATACACCGCAAGGCAAGTCACAGTGGGCATAGACCGGCTTAATAAATGACAATTTCATAGATACCCTCCATTTGCTTACAGAACTAGTATAGCAGTGTTTAGAAAGGCGAGCGGAACTGCCCGTCCGGCATCAACTGAGCAGCGCTCATATCGAGAGCTTTTTCTGGGTGGTTGGCCAAGACCTGGATGCGCTTACCCACGATATCGAGTGCGCGAGTGGCGGCCTCTAGAGCCAAAGTATTAGTTGCAACTGCAATATAGGTTCCCTGGGCATTTCTGGCAATAAACTCAGCCTCAAGAACCTGCGGCGCATTATCACCCACAGCCCCTCTTAAGAAGAGTTGACCGATTGGCATTGGCGGCTCGATGCGATACGTTTTGGCGTATGGTGTACGGCCATCAATTTGCGTAACTACATATTTTACTTCAGGTGACTCGTGGCCCTGAGGTGCTGATTCGTTTGACATTACTACTCCATAAACTGTTATAGGATTATATCAAGTTCGTTTGCTGTTTGCGCCGCGCCACTTAGCGATTTCGGCATGGTGGCCGCTCAGCAGCACCGCTGGCACTGCTTGATCACGAAAGACTTCTGGGCGTGTGTATTGGGGGAACTCGATGTTGTGGTCGTCTTCTTGAAAAGACTCAATATCGACACTGGTTTCGCCGCCCAGTACACCAGGCAATAAGCGCACAACACTGTCTATAAGAATCATGGCTGGCAGTTCGCCGCCGGTTAGCACATAGTTACCGATACAAAACAGACGGTCTACGTATTGCACCACGCGCTCATCGTAGCCCTCGTAGCGGGGGCAAATGATAATGAGGCCCTGATTGCGTTCTGCGAGTTCTTTGGCCTCAGACTGCTTGTATATAGCTCCACGGGGGGTTGGGAGCATCACCAGAGCGTCTGGGTCACGTTTTTTGGCATATTCGATGGCTGCAATGAGTGGTTCAGGCTTGAGAAGCATGCCATCACCGCCGCCATATGGCGTGTCATCAACCTGCTTGCGGGGGCCAAGACCAAAATCGCGCAAGTTAATATACTCGAACTGCACAGCACCTTGTTCCTGGGCCTTCCACATCATGCTGGCGTTCTGAACACCAGCAAACATTTCCGGGAAAAGAGATATGACCTGAATTCTCACAGTTTTCGTCCCATCAGCTTGTGCGGGCCGCCAAATGAATTAGCCGCAGCGACCAGCTGCGGGTGAATCACTCCATTTGAAATAATTGCGCCGTTGATCGCACGGTCGTAGCGCTGCTCGTTACCTTCGAGATCAGTGACTTTGCCACCGGCCTCTTCGACAATAACTTTAATGGCAGCAATATCATGTGCGCCCGGGCCGCCAAAGATACGGCCGTGGAGCTTGCCCTGGGCAATCAGTGCACACTTAAAGACATTGCCAGGGAACATCGGAATGGTCGCGCCCTGGGCAATGAGATCCCTGTACAGTTCTTGGTCGTGCAGCACTCCCGAAGCCATACTCGGTCCAGCCACCATTGCCCCCTGAATGCCACGAGGGTCGACATGGATGGGCTGACCATTGCAAAATGCGCCCTGGCCCTTAATGGCTGTAAATAAACGCTCCTCGAAGGGATCGTACGCCACGCCCACAATTGATTGGCCGTCTTGCACAAATGCCAGCGAGAACATTGCCGTAGGCAAGCCCAAGATGAATGCCGCCGTGCCATCAATTGGATCGCAAACCCAAACATCCTTGTGGATGGCAGTCACCGTAGATGCTTCTTCTCCTAAAACGCCATGGTCCGGATAAATCTGGGCAACACGAGTGATAAGCAGATCGTTAATCTCTTTGTCCGCTGCAGTTACTGGGCTCTTATCCGCCTTGGTTTCGATACCTTTTTCATTACTCTGATAGTAGCGACGCATAATCTCACCTGCCTCATGGGCAAGTGATGTCGCAAAGTCCAGTAATTCTTGTGTTGGTATCATCTAAACACAATTATACAATCTGTTTTAAGATAAAACAAAACGAACCTCGGTAAAGAGGTTCGTTTTTGCCACATAAAGCTCCCAAATCATCTGAGATGAAATGGCTCGCAAGAGCTTACCTGGTTTTTGTTTTTTAACGGTCGTCGCTATCGACTAGTCTCAACTATACATCGAGATCGTCAAGTTCTTCAAGCTCTTTTCGTGTCTTACTTACAACACTGCTGTGGGAATCTTCTCGATCCTCATCGTCGTCATCTGTTGACTGGCTGGTACTTGCGGTTGCGGCGTACCCGTCATCACTTGGCGCCTGTTCGCCATTGTCGACGATCTTTAGGTTGTAGCGTGCATCGTTCTTGGTGCCCAAGGCACGTAAGAGCGTTCGCAAACTTTGTGCAGTTGCACCACGCTTGCCGATAACACGGCCAAGATCTTCTGGATCGACGGTTAACTCAAGGAGTACACCCTTCTCGTCAATCCTTCTTTCAACCTGTACCTTCTCAGGGTTGCTGACCAAAGATTTTACAATATATTCTACAAATTGTTGGTCGATGCTACTCATGTAGGACTCCTCTGCTTACTGGTACTTATCCATTATAGCAAACACGAAAAACGACTCACCAATCGGAAAGTCGTTTTTCTGTGGATTACTTGCAGGTTTAGGCTGCAGCTTCTTCGGTAGGAGCTTCAGCAATAATTTCTGCTTTTGGCTGATTTTTGCGAAGTTTTTCGGCGTGGCGAATTGTGCGCTTCTTTTCAGAGCTCAACTTTACCCAAGAAGGAAGTTCAACACCTTCATTCTTGAGCAAACGTGCAGCGCGCTCAGAGGGCTGTGCACCGTGGCCAAGATAGAAAGCAGCCTTTTCCTTGTCGATAGAGGCGACCTTCGCGTGAGGGTCATAGCTACCCAAAGCAAAGACAACCTTACCGCTTGTAGGGGTCAGACGTGATTCCTGTACAACTAGGCGGAACATGGCGTGACCTTTACGACCAGTACGTTGCATGCGGATAGATAACATTCTAAATAATTCTCTCTTTCGTTCTCTTTAAAGATTAAACCTAAAGTCTGCGGATTATTTTACAGATAAGCGCCCCTGTTGTCAACTTATTTGACAACTTTATACGTCGTGAGAGCGGCCTCTGCGGCCTTCTGTTGGCCTGCTTGTTTACTCGGGCCCATTCCCTGGCCCTTGATTTGGCCATTAACGAAAACGCCGATTGTAAATGTTTTTTCGTGATCAGGACCTTCTTCGGACAAAACTTTATAGATTGGCGTATGACCATCCTGACTTTGAGCTACCTCTTGCAGATGCGATTTCGCATCCATCCAAGAGCCACTCTCTAAAATGTCTTTAAAGGTCGCCAAGATACTCTTGGTGATAAATACCTTAGCTGCTTCATAGCCCTGGTCGAGATAGATAGAGCCGACAACCGCCTCAAAACTATTAGCCAGAATCTGAGCACGGGCACGGGCAGTACCATGCTTTTCGCCGCGACTCAAGCGGAGCATTGGCTCAAAGCCAAATTTCGCAGCTGCCGCACCAATACTTTCGGTGCGCACCAGGGCACTGCGCCAGTTGGTCAGGATACCTTCTGGTTCGGCAAAGTTCCCATACAAGTACTCCGTCACGACCAGTTCCAGCACTGCATCACCCAAAAATTCGAGGCGCTCATTGTGCTCACGAGCAGTCTTTTTGTGCTCGTTGACATACGAACGATGCGTAAAAGCAGTCACCAGTAGCTCGATGTCATTAAAAACAACCCCGAGTTTGTCTCGTGCGAAAGCCTGATATGCGCTGTAGTCTTGCATGTTTCTCTACCTTTTCAGCTTAGAGTTTTGCTTCCCGGATTCTCTTCATACCGAGAAGTATTAATTTACCAATATCATCATATGCGATTTTATCCATTGCCACGGCTGCTGGCAGCCACTTGATATCACTCAGCCAGTCTTCACCCTGAAGTTCATCGGTGTTGCCGAGCCCCTGCACTAAATAGATATGCATGGTCATCAGAACGAGCGTGTGGCCGCGGCGGTAGCGGAAGTTAACCTTGCCGAGCCAGTTCATGACTTTCATCTCCTGGAGGCCCGTCTCCTCTTGGATTTCCCGTTTGGCTGTGTCTTTAGGCTCTTCACCTTCTTCCACATGCCCCTTAGGAATGGTCCAACGATTCTTGGCATCCTGGATAAGGAGAATCTCGAGCTGATTGCTCTTTTTATTCCGCCGGAAAATAATTCCGCCGGAGGTTGTCTCACGCACCACTTCTTCAATGGACGGTCGGCGACTGCTCACGAATCGCTTTATGCCCTGAAATGGCTTGGGACGTTTCATGGTGCTTCCTTCTGTTCTGGAGCGGCATCCTCATCAACCACGTCATCAGCCGGACCTTCGTCGGCCACTGGAGCAGTCTTGTTTGATTTACCTTCGAAAGGAGTAGTGTCGCCCGTTTGCTTACGGAGCAATGTTCCCAAAACACCATTGATGAATTTGGATGAGTTCTCGCTTCCAAAAGCCTTGGCCAGCTCCACCGCTTCGTTGATCACAACTTTTGGCGGGACACTCTTGCCATGAATCAGCTCGAAGGCACCCATACGCAAAATGACGCGATCCATTCGTGCGATATCCTTGAGCGGCCACTCAGGTGCCAAAGGCTGCAGTAAGGCATCGAGGGGATCAACCTCGCGGTCAACACCCTTTACCAGGTCAATGATAAAACCGGTATCATCAACTGTCGCTTCATATCGAGAGATATTCCGCTTTAGGACAGCTTCCAGGTCAAACGTTGCATCTGCTGAGGCGCATCGAAAATCCTGCTCGTACAACGTTTGCAGGGCGATAATACGACCAAGGTGACGGTTTGATGCCATAAATGAACCTTCCGCTTACAGTTTGTAAAATGCGCTATAGGAAGGTTTTAGGCTTTTTTAGCGACTTTTTTGGTTTCGGTCTTAGGTGCGGCTTTTTTAGTCGTCTTAGCAGTTTTCTCAACAGGTGCAGCTACGGCAGTCTTCTTGCCTGTTTCGCGGCGAGTCGTAAATGCCTTGACTGGTGACTTAGCGTTAACAGCGCGGGCCAACTTGAGTAACAAGTGGCTGCGTCGGGTGCCTGTGCGGCGAGGTGATGTACGTTTCTTTGGTTTACCCATGAGTAAACAACTCCTTTTCGTAATGATATTACAAATTAATGCTTGCGAACATTGTACCGTATCTGTTGAGAAATCTCAAGTAATGCCTGGGATCACTGGCTAGATAGCAAGCTAGACGACGAAGTTGACGAGCTTGCCCGGAACATAGATCGATTTCTTGATAGTCTGGCCATCAAGGGCAGCGGCGGCCTTTTCGTGGGACTGTGCGGCCTGTAATACAGCGTCCTTTGCGGTATCTGATGCGATCTCGAGTTGAGCCCGGACCTTGCCATTGACCTGCACCACAATAATCATCGTGTCAGCAATGAGATACTGCTCGTCGTGGACTGGCCATTCGCTGATGTGGATCGAAGTCTCATGACCTAATTGCTGCCAAAGTTCTTCACTGATGTGTGGCGTAAATGGTGCGAGCAGCTGAATAAATACCTCTACTACCCACCGCCAGGTATCCGCCGCCTCATCGTATGGGATCTGCAGCTTAAGCTTGTAAAGCTCATTGATAGCCTCCATCATAGCGGCTATAGCAGTGTTGAAACTCAGATTTTCAAGGTCATGACTGACTTTTTTGATTGTCCGATGCATGACCACTTTGAGCGCCTTGGCATCTGCGGTATTTTGGGAGGCATTGCTTTCCTTAAACTCTTGGGCCAGTGTCCAGGTGCGCTGCAAAAAGCGATATGATCCACCCATACCCTCAACACTCCAGTTGGCCATCTGGTTCCAGGGGCCGATAAACAATTCCATAATACGAATAGCATCTGCACCATAGCCTTGTTCGATTAACTGATCAGGCTGAATAGTATTACCCTTGGACTTGCTCATTTTTTGACCATCCGGAGCAAGGATCATACCGTGGTTGCGCAAGGTCAAGAAAGGCTCGCCAAACTCAATCAGCCCTTCATCTTGCATGACTTTTGTCCAAAAGCGCGCATAGAGCAAGTGCATTACTGCGTGCTCTGCACCGCCGATATAATCATTGACTGGCAACCACTGTTTAACGAGCTCCTTATCGAATGGCTTATCGTTATTGTGCGGGTCTGCATAGCGCAAGAAATACCAACTGGAGCAAGCAAAGCCGTCCATTGTGTCAGTTTCGCGCTCTGCTGGGCCACCACAGGTCGGGCAAGTCGTATGGACATATGTCTCATCGCGGGCCAATGGGCTGCGGCCATCGCCCGACGGTTCAAAACTGGACATTTCTGGCAGCAATACTGGCAGTTGTTCGTCGGGAACCGCGACCGCACCATCTTTTGGACAATGAATAATTGGGATAGGAGCACCCCAATAGCGCTGTCGACTGATTAACCAGTCACGTATTTTATAATTTATGCGTTCTTGGCCTGCGCCCCGTGCCGCCAAATCAGCCACGATTCGCTCGCGCGCCTCACTCGTTAACATGCCTGTATACTCACCTGAATTGATCAGACGACCTTCGTGCGCCATGTCATGCGTCTGTCCTTCGCCCAGCTCAAAGATTTGCTGCGCACCAGCGCCTACACAGCGGCGTTTTGCCTCAGCAACAGATACCCACTCAAAACTTTGTGCGGCTGCTTCTTGATCACTCACGGCTTCCTGGTCGAGTGAATCCAGCTGCAAAACAACAGTACTGCAATACGCGATACGATTTTCCTGCTTGTGCTGCGCATAGAACTCAGAGCAAATAACTTCATCTTTTTCGATCACATCCCGGAGGTTGTAATAGCCAGTTTCTTCAAACAGCTCGCGGCGGGCTGCCTCGCCCGGTGTTTCACCGGGGTCAATACCACCCATAAGGGGCGCCCAGAAGTCACTGCCTGTTGGCTTGACGATAAGATACTTGTCTTCGCTTGGGTGCTTCACGACACAGGTCACGACGTTGCGAGAAACAGCCTCCTGGCCAGTGTGATGTGGATTATCGGTGTGCGTGTAGCGCTCGGCGATCACCTGGCGAATTGGCAGCTGGAACTTCTGCGCAAACTCATAGTCACGTTCATCGTGAGCTGGAACTGCCATAATGGCGCCTGTGCCGTAGCCCATCAAGACATAGTCAGCAACCCACACGGGCATTTTTTGGTCATTGATCGGATTGATAACATACGCGCCAGTAAAGACGCCAGTCTTTTCGCGGTTTGTTTCTTGGCGTTCGACGTCAGACTTGTTACGAGCCTTCTGCTGATAATTTTCGACCTGCTGACGATGCTCGTCGGTTGTAATTTGGGGCACAAGCGGGTGTTCAGGGGCTAGGACAGCAAAGGTAGCACCGTGCAGGGTGTCGGGGCGCGTTGTAAAGACGCTGAGCACTTGTTCGGTGGCTGCCACCCGGAATCGCAGCTCAGCGCCCTGGCTACGTCCAATCCAGTTGCGCTGCATGCTTTTGATCGAGTCGCTCCAATTAACATCATCGAGGTCTTTTTCGAGGCGATCAGCATAGGCAGTAATCTTAAAGAACCACTGTTTGAGGGCTTTCTTTTCGACTTCACTGCCACAGCGCCAACAGCGACCGGCCTCGACCTGCTCATTGGCAAGCACTGTTTTGTCGACAGGACACCACCATTGCAGACTCTCCTGCTGATAGGCTAAGCCCTTTTTGAATAACAGCAAAAAGAACCACTGTGTCCAACGGTAGTAGTTTGGATCAGTACTATCGATTTCGCGAGACCAATCGTAACCAAATCCCATCTGACGGAGCTGTTCTTTGAAGCGACCAGTATTCTGGTCGATAGCCTGGCGTGGCGTAATACCTGTTTTGATAGCGTAATTTTCAGCGGGCAAGCCAAAGCCATCCCAGCCCATTGGGTGCATCACATTATAACCACGCATTCGCGCGAAGCGGGCCATTGCATCACCAATCGCATAGTTGCGGACGTGGCCAACGTGCATCGCCGCGCCACTTGGATACGGGAAATATTCAAGGATAAACTTCTTGGGCTTGTCGGAATTTTCTTGTACTTGGTAGATTTTTGAGTCTTCCCAAACCTGTTGCCATTTGGACTCAATCTCTTTTGGGTTATAGCGTTGCATGCGCAAGGAGCTCCTTTAATTCGTCTGTCTTTATCTGTAATTATACCAGTTGCGAGATTTTTTTATAACTGTTCAATGTTTTGGGCTTAACGGCCAAAATATTCGCCGCGCTGGCCTGAGTACAAATCAAACATCTGGCTAAACGTTACGAACTGATACTGCGGGCGCAAAGCTTCGATCGTCATCGACAATGATTCAGCGGTAACTGGATAGATATCGTGGAGGTCGACGACACCACCTGGGCGGGCATGCGAAACAATCATATCGCGCACCTTGATTGGGTCTTTTGTCTCCCAATCCAAAGGATCAATATTCCACATAGCCAGCGTCATAGGAATCGTTGTTTTAACACTCGGATTCACTGCCCCATATGGAGGTCGAAACAGTGAAGGCGCAGGCACTCCGGCCGCGATAACAGCGCTCTGAGTCATGTTGACTTGTTGCATGACTTGGCCTGGGGATAGCGTTGTGAGATCGGGATGATTCCAGCTGTGGCTGCCAATTTCATGCCCCGAAGTATACATTCGCCGCAGAATCTGCTCCTGACCAGGCACGCGCGACCCAACCACAAAAAAGGTAGCTGGCACATGGTATGCATCCAGAATATCCAAGATCCTTGGGGTGGTCACGGGGTTCGGACCGTCATCAAAGGTCAAGGCAATGCAAGGAGTGGTCGCGCAATCGACAGGAGCATTGGGTGGTGGAGCTGGTGCCTTTTGAATAGCGGGCGTGTTGTACGCCTGATTGTATCGGCTGGCGGGCTGCAAAATTAATCGCCAAGAAATGTTCAACTGAACAATACCAAAGGCCAACAAGCACCCTACGACGAGTGACAAACTCAGCTGCGGGCTGCCAAACCACCAGTACCTTCGTGTGTTATTGACCATGTAATATACCATTTTCGCAAATAAATCGCTTTTAGGCTAGCGATACATAAGCTTATGCATTATGCAACACCCGCGGAGCAGTCTAATTTGTCTAGAATTGCTTGAGGAAATTGGTCGCGAAGTTAGTCGTCAGATCCTTGGCCTGCTGGTGTCGTTCAACCGCCAGATCGACCAAGCGCGTCACTAGCTCAACATTGGAGATGCCTTTTTTGCGCCAGTTGTGGGCGTACAGGCTGCCGGGCAGAGGGTTTGCTTCGTTGAAGTATACTTTTTTGGCCTTACCATCAATCAGCATATCAATGCGAGCGATGCCGCTACAACCAAGAGCTCGGTAAGCAGCCGTGCCTAGCTCTTCGGCCTGCTTGTAAAGGTCATCAGAGATATCGGCGGGAATCTTGCTGTAACCTTGTGCGCCCTGGCTGCTTTTGCCACCCTTAGCACCCTTGCCTTTGCCGCCACGCATGTATTTGGTATCAAAATCAAAGAAATCTTCGCCGGGCGAGAGGGGTTGCTCCAGAAAAGCAGGTGTCAGGTGGTCATTACCGATGATCGGTAGCGTCACCTCGATCAGATTGGCGACTCCTTCTTCGACAACCGCCTTGGTATCGTAATGCAGAGCTACCTCAATTGCATTGGCCAAATCTTTAGCAGCTGCAACCCGCGTAATGCCGATACTCGAGCCCAGGTGAGCTGGTTTTACGAAAAGTGGATAGGTAAGCTCTTTGTTGATCTGCTTTTTCCAGGCTTGCGGATCTGCCGTGTACGCCTGTTTGCTGAAAGCACAGTAGGCAGGCGTTGCAATGTTCTGCGCCGAAACAACCTGTTTTGCGAGAACTTTATCCATAGCAATAACACTTGATTCGACACCACAGCCAACATATGCCACATTGGCCATTTCGCAAATAGCCATAAGCTCACCGTCTTCACCATGAGTACCATGGGTCGCAGGAAAAACGACGTCGATAGGCATTTCTTTGCGGCCAAAGCGCGTGGCCCGTACAAGCTTTAAGCCGTTTGAAAACGACAAAGAGACGGGTGCCTCTTTGGGGAGCATCTCTTTGATGTTGCCCGACTGGTAAAGTGCGATGTTCTTGAATTTAGCCCCAGCGTACCACTGGCCGTCCTTGGCAATATAGACAGGAATAACATGGTACTTCTGCGATAATTCGAGCGGTTTGATAACTGCGGCGATGGCTGTCAAAATTGAAATGTCATGCTCGGTGGATCGAGATCCAAAAACAACGGCGATGGTGGGCTTATTCATATATTTCAGTATACCATCAGCCTAGGCGTAATTATCGGTCCAGTCGTTCTGCATGAGCACCACGTCGCCATCTGCAACAAAAGCTGAAAGGTTGGTGTAAAAATCTAAGGGGTCATCCTCGATGATAAGGTCGCCATTATACTTGGCTGCCTTAAGGCCAGCGGCAATCGTATTGGTGGCCGAGTTCTTCATAAGGACTACTATATCGGGCTGAGCAGCGGCAATCAGCAAGCCCATCTCATGGTGTACATGCTTACCCTCCTGCCCCTGGTCAACCAGACCGGGTGACACGTATATTTTGCGGCGGGCGGGCAGCTCGGACAGGAGTGCTGCACCTGCCCGGATACCCTCGATATTACCGTTGTAGGTATCATCGATAATCCAGGCACCATCAATCTCGTAGGGCTGCATGCGGTGCTCAAAAGGCTGCGTGAGCGCAATGGCGTGCTTGATCTGCTGGTCGCTCATACCGAATTCGACGGCCAAGGCTGCGGCAAAAGTCAGCGGCCCAATTTGGTGGCGGCCAAGCAGGCCGCTTTTGAGTGCAATCGTGCGCTTGCCTTTGCTTATCGTAAAGCTTGTGCCATGTAGAGAAATCTGGATTTTGGAGACCTTCCACCCTAGAGTACCCCCAGCGTTATACGCCTCGAAGCCCTTTTGCATCTCGCCATGAGTGAGCGCCGACTCGCTATTAACATAGACGTGCCCCGGGGCCACATACTCAGCTACCGAAAAAATATCCTTGGCGACATTCGCGACAGTCTTGTAATGATTCAGGTGCGCGGGGGCAATCCCCGTAATAACCGCATGAGTAGGGTGCGTAATCTCAGCGAATCGCGCCACATCCCCGGGCACATTCTCACCGTATTCCAAGATGACAATATCTTCATCACCCGTTAGCTTTTTGGCAAAATAGGCGTGCGAGATGGCAACGTTCTTATTAGCCGGGGTGGCGACTACGTTTTTGCCTTCGCCGAGTACGGTCAACAGCAGCTCTTTCATGCTTGTTTTGCCGTAACTGCCCGTAATGGCAATCTTAGCACCAGGATGATTCTTGAATATCTTCTCTGAATCACGAATATACATCCGGTGTTTTGGGCCGATAATTGCAATCCGGCCGAACCACAGCGAAACGACGACTAGATGTGCCCAAATGATCGGATACGACAACAAGATGGCAAGACCAAAGTAGAGCCCGCCAGTAAGATTGCTCCACTGCCAGAGGGCGATCACTGCCAGGCCAGCAAGGATTTGTAGGCCGATGCCGAGACGCAATGCCAGCGTCAGCAGCCGAGCAGCGCCGGTCCTATCGAGTGTGCGGCGATACATAACTCGCGAAAAGTCATTTGTTTGCCAATACCACGCGAGATACGGAGCAATTTCATATTCGGTATTTTGCAGCATGTACACCAAAACCTGCGGGTACTTCCAGCTGTATAAACTCAGGGCACCGCGGATCATTTCAGAAACTCCTCAATTGCGTTTTCAACGACTTCAGGTTTATCGAGATGTACAAAATGACCGACTCCACCAATGATTTGCAGTGTCGAGTCTGGTAAGATTTCGTGAAACTGTTCGCCGTAACTAACTGGCGTAGATTGATCATTTTCACCATATATCAAAAGGGATGGTACGGTGATTCGTTGCGCATCATCGCGGACATCGTCGGTCACAACACGCTTAAACGTCTCCTGTAAATGCTCGGCAACCAGCATGTCGGAACCGATTGACGTATAGAATCTGCTGCGGAGCTTTTTCTTGGCAGCAGGCGGCAGCGCAACTGTGGCCATCTTGCCAGCTTTGGCGACTACTCGGAGCATCTTATTGCGACCCTTATAGGTGTTGCGAATACCAGCACTTGCCAGCAACACCAGACGATCGGCACGGAGTATGCCCCGACCCAGACCACGAATTGCGACCGCGCCGCCATTTGAATGCCCCACCAGAGCATAGACATCCTTCACGCCGATTTTATCTAAAAAGTGGGCTACAAACTGAGCATAATCGCTCACGTCCCAGGAAAAAGATGTTGGGGCTTGCGTGCCGCCAAAACCCGGCAGGTCAACTGCAATCACATCATAGTGTTTGCTCAAAGTGCCTGTGAGCGCCTGGAAGCCCTGTGAACTGTCCCCCCATCCGTGCAAAATGAGCACAGTCTTGCCCTTACCCTTTCGCACATACTGAGTCATAAGAGAATCAACGATAACTTGCATGGGCTTAATTATACGCTATCTGGCAGGGTTTGGCTCTCGGCAATTTTTGTCATAAAAAGGTTCATCGGGCTCAAGGGCTTGTAGCGACCAGCAAGGTTGTGAGCCGTATCGTAGGGCATGCTTTCCCACCCAACCAGCGGATGGTCCCTACGGAACTCAATATCGCCCTGCAAGACAACTTCCCCCTTCTTATCTGGGCCGTATATGTGCAAATGGCGAGAAAGCGCAGACTGAATAATATTACTAAGCATTGCGTGCCGTGAGCTTGGCATACCTTCATCTCGTATGGCTTCAAGGAGATCCCTAGGAAAGATTCCCGGCTTAAGTGGACGCTCCGGGACATTCTTCTCCTCGATAAGGCCGCAGGATACCCCAATTATGTCGAGCATCCCTCCGAGGCTGCCGCTAAGGCGATGGTCGTCTAGATTCCTCGATTGCCCAAATTTTTCAACGCTGTCAGCGGTGTATTCGCCTTTCTTTACGAAAGCAATAGTATGGTGGCGGGTGCTCTGCTCCCCTATGGCGGGTGGCAGGGCCTTGCGTTCATAGGGGGCCGGCTTATCTGCAGACAAAAGCTCCATGCCGGCTGATATGGCAACTTCTTCACTGGCCGAGCCACTGATATCAAGTTTGCAAGCGCCAGCCTCTACGCCAGCACAAGGTGATAGATAGTACGCGCCTCGGTCGTACCAAATCTCCGAAGTTGGTAAGGCAATCCATTGCAGGTAACGTGCTGCATTACGGCCGTGACGTGGGTCTCCATGAATTTGGATAGCATTTTTGTGTAATTGGTCGAGAAATGTGGGTGGTTGTTCAGAATGTGTCATAAGCAAGTCACCATAGTACACGACAAAGATTATATTACCCATAACATATATGGTGTATTTTCTGCTGCAACACACACTTGACGCCTGGCATAGCTTGTCGAATACTACATAATAATATGCCCGAAAACATTCCACCACGACAACCAAGCCAGCCTGAAGGCTTATTACTCACTGGTATCCGCAACATGTCTCCCGACGCCCTGGCGTCTATCCGCGCTATACTGGCAAATCTTTCGATTAATGTGACCGACCTAGGGGCCGAGGAGCTGAGTGCTCTCGATAGGCCATCTTTTGAACCCGTCCTAGTCAACGAAGGTGAATTTGAAATCTTTGGTCACCGCGTTATTGAACTCGGCAGGCATGCAGGCGCGACGGCATGGAGCTTTTTGCAGTCCGCCTATAACAGCTGCATTGATGTTGATGAGTTCCCGCAGGCACCCCTTTGCTTTATGGCCGATCGACGGCAACACCTTGCCGTCGATTTGCGCAGTGTCCAGGCCCGCCTGCAAGTAGCTGGCACAAGCGAATCAGCCTGGGGTCAAACCAATGAGGTAGCGACCGGCTTCCTACGCACCATTGTTGGTACACTCGTTGTTGCCGAGGACTTCCGCCTTCTGCCCGGACGAGCCGGAACACCAAGGCGTTAACTATTTCGTCTGACGCCGTAATGTGAGCGCACCCAGCATGAGTGCGGCAACGACAAATGACAAAACTACCGCAACGTTCTGGTACATATCGACAGAGACGGCAGCTGTTGTGGCGACCTGCTTCATGGCTTCAACGGCATAGGTCAACGGCAAGCAATGTGCGGCTATTTCGAGCTCGTGAGGCAGGCGTTCGACTGGCACCAGCAAGCCACACAACAGAAATTGAGGCAGGATAAAGGCGGGTAAAAATTGTACCGCCTGGAATTCAGTTCGAGCAAATGCGCTCACCAGCAAGCCGAGTGCCATGCCCAAAAGTGCGTCGGCCAGAGCCACCAATATCAGGAACCACTCCGGACCAGCCACATGCAATCCATAACCATGTACCGCCAGCATACTGGCGATAAAAGCTTGTACAATGCCCACACAGGCAAAGGCAATTGCATATCCCAAGATAATGTCCAACTTGCCAATTGGTAGCGCGAGCAGTCGCTCCAGAGTGCCCGAAGACCGCTCGCGTAAGGTCGTAACGGAAGTCGTCAAAAACATAATAACAAACGGAAAAATACCCAATAACGGCGGACCAACCCTGTCGAACATGTGTGGAATATCCTGGTAAATCCAGGCAAGCAATCCTAGCAAGACGCAGGGTGCAATGAACAGCAACGCGAGCGTTCGGCGATCATGCAGCAGCTGTTGCATGACGCGGCAAGCCGTCGCCCACATCATACGATTATGCATGAGCTTCTCCTTGTACGAGCGCCAAAAAGGCATCCTCGACAGTCGCCATCCCTGTGTTTGCGAGTAGTTGCTTCTTGCTCCCTTGGTGCAGCAACTTGCCTTCGCGGAGCAAAAGAATATCCGCGCAACGTTCGGCCTCGTCCATCACATGGCTGGATACCAGGACAGTCTTACCCTGGGCGGCGAGTTGCTCAAAAAGCCGCCATAAATGCCTGCGCAGCAGTGGGTCCAAGCCGATAGTAGGCTCATCGAGCACCAGCAGTTGGGGGTCGCCCAACAAAGCAACAGCCAAAGACACTCGGGCCTGCTCACCACCAGACAGCGAACTGACAATCTGGGTAGCATGGCTCCGCAGGTCAACTTGTTCAAGCACCTTATCCACTTGTGACTGCCGGCCAATAATTGCCGCGAAATAGCGCAAATTTTGGGCGACAGTCAGATCGTTATAAACAGCTGGCGCTTGGGTCACGTACCCGACATGGGAGCGCAGCCAGGCATCGCCAGCCGGCTTGCCGAGTACCAATGCCTGTCCCTTGGTGATTGCCTGGGCGCCAATGATAGCCCGCATCAATGTTGTCTTACCCGATCCACTCGGCCCAATCAGGCCCGTAATCGCAAAGGGCTCCACCCGAAAAGTAAGCTCGTGAAGTATCGCCGATCCCTCTCGAGATACCGACAGATTGTCAGCAACTATTGCAGAATGCATACGCTTAATATGAGCTTCTGCAGCTTATGTGTCAATTGGCGGGATGGCAGCTAATTTGTGCTAAACAGAGAAGTATTCGCCGCCACTGATTGGAGCAGGAGATACTGGCTGCTCGACATCAACACGGCAAACGCTTGTTGCCACAAAGTAACCAAGGCGATCGCTAAAGCTGTCACTTGTAGTGACAGCTGGGGCTTTGCCTTCCCGGCATTGATCGATGCCCTTGTTAAGGCCAATAGGATACAACACTCCAGCCATAACGGCGGCACCTACAACAATGCAGCCAACGTTCTTGGCATACTCTGTAGCGCGGTGGCTATTTGGTGATTGAGTTGTTTTTTCCATAGTTCGATCCTCAAGCCTATAACGGCATATATTCAAAAGCAAAGACTATATAATACCATAAAAGTGACTTAAAAGATATTTAAGTATTTTAGATAGTTTTATGGCTCTCTTTTCTTTGCCGGATATATCTGTTAAAATACCTCCATCGATGGGGCTGTAGCTCAGTTGGCTAGAGCGCTTCCATGGCATGGAAGAGGTCCAGGGTTCGAGTCCCTGTAGCTCCACCAAACAAAGAACCGGAACGTATGTGTCCGGTTTTTTGTTTGGCAAAAAATGTATTTGAGCGGTATGCTACAGCAATTTTTTGTGTTTGGCAAAGACCAGCATAAAGATCACGAGAGCGAGCGTAAAGCTGGCGATAAACATAAAGACCCACGGGTTGTGCTGCAGCGGCAACTCGACGTTCATACCGTACATACCAAAAATAACGTTTGGCAGGGTAATGGCCACCGTTACAATGGTCAATACCTTCATGGTGTAGTTCAAGTTGTGTGAGCTAATTGAGCTGTAGGCTTCACGAATGTTGTCAATCGACTTCAGGTTTGAATTACAGGCCTCGATAGATTGCTCGTTATTAAGCAGTAAGTCTTCGACGATGTCTTGGTCTTCGTCGAAGAGTGGCATGTAGCGCCCCAGTAACAAGCGGCGCAGAGTAGCGTTGGTTGGCATCAGCGACGACAAGAATTCGTTGAGCTCGTCTTCGATCATCACAAAATCAATAAAGTCCTGATTGGTGATCTCGTGGCCACGCAAGCGGGAACGAATCAGCTTAATCTGCTTGCTGGTGTTACTAATGAACGTGTCATAATGTTCGCCGATTTGCTGCAGGATTTGCAGCACGAGCTTGGCGCGCTGTGTGGTTGCAAAGTCAATCTTGCTCTTAATGAACACATCCAAACTTGGCATACGCACCTGGGAAACGGTAATCAAAATATCGTTGCCAAAGATGAAAAGGAGCGGTGCGGTCACGAGCTCTTCTTCTTCATTCTTGTAGGCAAAACGTACAAAGATATAACTTTGGTCGCCTTCACGCTCCAGGCGTGGCATTTCATCGACGTCGAGCGCATCTTCAAGGTGGCCCTGCTCCAGATTGAATTTAGTGACGAGTTCTTGGATTTCCGTATCGGTTGGAGCTTCCGCATACACCCAACTGCCACGCTGATAGTCTTGTAATTCGCGCATTTCCTGGCTTCGCAAGCTTCGATAGAAGTATTTGATCATACTGTCCTCTTCCCTGTTCTTCTGCTGTGTTTATCTGATTCAGCCGTTTGCAATTCTTGGTGTTTTCTATCCTTATTGTAGCAAGCAAATTTTGTCTGCCCAAACAATCTATGACAAAAGCAATCGCGACCCTTGGTTGCCCAAGGATCGCGATCTATCGTGCGCGCCCACCCAGCGGCGAGTGCTTTTTGTTTGTATGAGGTATTTATTTTGCATCGCGCCGCATATTATTGAGCGCACGAATTACTTTAAGCATAACCGGTTATGCTTATTTGTCAAGGGCTACTGCTCGCTGCGTAAGGTACGTTTGCATCTTGGCAATAGCCTTGGCGCGGTGGCTAAATGGCTTCAGTTCCTCGTCGGTCATTTCCCCAAAAGTTTTGTCTGATCCTTCGGGTATAAAGATCGTATTCCAACTGAGCTTACCGAACTTGCCCTCGCCGCGTTCTTCTGTGGCAATAGTGCCCGATGTAGCGCCTTCAAATGTTACAAGCTCATTACCGTCGTACAGAGCAAATACGAGTGAAGCGACTCCTCGGCGATCATCAAAAGCGCTCAGCGCCTTCAACATGCCGCCGGTGCCCATCTCTTGCAAGAACCACTTAATAAGCGTTCCGGGCAATCTACCCCCGAAGGCTTCAAAACTGAGTGAGGTATCTTCGACGAGTACCGGGCGTTGAATAATCTTGTACGCCTCCAGCGCCTTGTGTGTGACAACCTCAAGTGGATCGACCGACTGGATCTCTGGAACATCAACTTTTTGATGTTGGATTGGATGGTCGAGCCACTGTGTTAAATAGTCAGCCTTGGACTGGTTGCCCGTAATAAAAACTATATCTTCCATATCTTTAGATCCTTTTGGGGAGTAACTTTTCTTGAATGTCGAGCATTTCATCGGCGCAAACTTGTAAAACAGTGTCGCCCCGCAGTTTGGCCTCGGTGCCTGCGAACCAGATCGACAGCCACTTGCAATGCTCGCCATTCTTTTCTTCATTCCACTGTATATTGGCTTCGTTTTCCAATACTACCCGCGCGTCTGGCGCATAAAAATCAACGTGATCCAGACCGACTGCATCGGTTGAACCAGGGCGTCGCTCCATGAGCTTGATAACTCGAATATCGTGGGGAAGCGCTAAGTTTTTGAGGTGAATCGTCACCAACCAACGCTCATTAACCCACCCAAAATGGATCTGGTCGCACATATCACGAAGCGCATCAAGTCGAGATAAAAGCTCGGCCCGGTCCTGGGCCTTCCACCCTATTGCTGTCGGTTGGAGACCCTCGAAAAATGAAATATCAGCACTTTGATCAACCACGTCCTGCCATTTATGCATATACTTGCCCACTGCCTGTGTGTACTCTTCGAACATCACCGCCCCCTTACGTTATTTCAGCATTTCTACGAGCGTTACTTCATCAATCTGCGACGTGCCAAACTTCTCTGCTTTTTTCAGCTTGCTCGCTCCGACGTTCTTCCCCACCACAAGGTACGTCGTGTCTTTACCAACAGATGTCTGGAAAGTACCACCGAGTGCCCGGATACGCTCCGCCGCTTGATCTCGACCCATAATTTCCAAGCCACCAGTAATGACAAAGCGTTTACCGTGGAGCGGCCCTGCCGCGCGTGATTCGTAGTAGGGCAGCACCTCTAACTGCTTGAACTTCTCCAGCAATGCCTGGTTGTCGGCATCTGCAAACCAGGCTAGTAACGACTCAGCGACCACGTCGCCAACGCCGTCAATCTGCATAAGGTCGTCAATGGTCGTATGCGCTAACGCATCCAGCGAATGAAAATGTTCGGCTAGGTCAATTGCTGTCTGGGCGCCAACGTGGCGAATCCCTAAGCCATATATAAAGCGAGGCAATGGTGGCGTCTTGACGGCTGAAATCGCCTGGAGCAAGTTATTGGTCGATATTTCAGCAAACCTATCCAGTGCGATAACCTGCTCATAGGTCAGCAGATATATATCGGCGATGTCGTGCACCAGACCTGCGTCCACCAAGGCAACCACATTCTTCTCGCCCAAGCCATCAATATCGAGAGCGCCCTTGCTTGCAAAGTGTTCGAGCGCTTTTTTAAGCAGCAAAGGACCCGTCGCGCCCTTGACGCGGTAGACCACTTCCCCTTCGGGGCGCTCAAACTGCAGTTCTGGGTACTGGCGGGCAAGCTCCTGTTCCATGTCAAATATGTGAGATTTTTTCGGTCGGAGCTCAACGAGCACTCGCTCCACCTGCGGGATTATATCGCCAGCTTTAAAGATAACGACAGTATCGCCGACACGTACATCCTTGCGGGCAATTTCATCAGCATTGTGCAGGCTGGCATGCTGGACAGTCGTCCCTGCAACGACAACGGGATCAAAAACAGCTACTGGCGTTGCTGCACCAGTGCGCCCAATACTAAGCACGATGTCCTTAACGATCGTTGTGGCTTCTTCGGCGGGATACTTATAGGCAACGGCACCGCGCGGGTTCTTGCCAACCGTGCCAAGCCGGGCATACAAATCTCGATCATTAATCTTAACGACAAGCCCATCAGTATTGAATGGCAATTCATGGCGCTTTTCTTCCCACTCATCAACAAAGTGCATTACCCCATCAAGATCAGTAAAAACCGTTGCTTGTGTGTTAGCTGGTAATCCCAACGCGCGCAGTGCCTGGTAGGCGTACATGTTGGTTGGCACGTCGGAGGGCGCCTCACGCAGAATATCATAGGCCCGAAAACGAAGTGGCCGTGCAGCGGCCAACTTGGGGTCAAGCTGACGAATAGTCCCTGCCGCCAAATTCCGAGGATTGGCGAAGAGTGGCTTGCCCTCTACTTCTCGGGTATGATTAAGCGTCTCGAAATCCTTTTTGTACATAATAATCTCGCCGCGGATTTCGGTGCGTCCCTGCAAAAACCGAGCGTACTGCGCTTCGTGTCGTAATTCCAATGGAATGCTCTGAATAGTTCGAATATTCGAGGTTACTTCTTCGCCCACAAAGCCATCGCCGCGGGTCACCGCCTGGATCAATACGCCATCTTGATATATCAAGGCACAGGCTAAGCCGTCCATTTTAATGTCAGTAAAAAATTCCAACTTCCGCCCTGGTTCCAGTTTTTCGGTACGAACCACCCAAGCTTCAACCTCCTCGCGACTAAAAACATCGTTCAGGCTAATCATGCGCGTCGAATGTCTGACTTTCGTAAACTCGCCCAGTGGCCGGCCACCGACTCGCTGCGTCGGTGAGTCGGGTGTGATCAGGTCGGGATAGCGTGCTTCGATATCTTTTAATTCACGCATCAATCCATCATAGATAGCGTCCGAAACGCTAGATGAATCAAGCACGTAGTATTCATAAGAGTACTTCGCCATCAAGGCGCGTAATTCTTGTAATCTAGAGGCTGTTTGTTTCTTTGTGTCCATTTTGCCCCCTACAACAACGCTCGATACATGCCATACAAGTAGCTATGCAGCAGCATAAGTCCCAGAACATTGAGCAAGAAGAACGCAATGACAGCCGCCACGGGCACCAACAGCACAAGTGGGATCATGATCAAACAGCCGATGACCAAAAGAGCGATCGGCAAAAAGATCAAGCGACGCAGTACTACTGACCGTTGGTGGGCTACAAGGCTCCGTGCCGAACGCAGAGCACGGATGGGCGTCATATCTGGCAAACAGGCAATATATAGAGCAAAGATAGAAGAAGCCAGCAAGAAGAGCGTTATGGATGCAAACATGAAACAGACGACGCCCCACAGGAGCTGCTCAACAAAGGTGGAGGCGATACCATTACTCATGAGCGTACTGAATGCCGTACCGCCAATAGTTGCGGGCAATAGCTCAATGCCCATAACCAACAGCACAAGCATGAATGGAACAAGCGGATACATCCCCTTGTAAAAGGCGTCACGCACACGCACCTTATTCTTGGCATGCATTTCCCGCAATAGCCAGACAAATGCCAGACTGCCCATAATCAGCCAAACCAGCTGGTAGGACGTGCCGGAAGCCCCTTGGCTTCCGCTGGCCGTTGCCAACATGACTATCAAGGCTGCGCTCGCTCCCAGCTGAGATAAATCACCGTGCACCAGGCCATCGATAGATGACTTGAGCTTATCAATATCATCGGTGCTCGCAACACTCTGCACCACAACCAGATTAATCAAAGCGAATATAACAAAAAAGATACCAACAATCTTCCAATTAGTAATGAGCAGGCGAATTGCATCCCGCAGGATTCGAAAGCCCGACGGCAAGGCCCTGTCTGGTGCTTGTTGGATTTTCTTTTGCAGCTTAAAGGAGCGGTACTGCGGCGTCCTGAGTCGTCTCAGGCCCTTAGCCTTGGTGGGTGGCTGCGCATCACCAGCAGGAGAAGTGGGAGCCTTTTCTGATACTGCTGGTTTCTTTGTACTTTTAGACATGTTTTATATTTTAGGCGTGTGAGTCCATTTCGCGCAAGCGGCGAATGCGGTCTTCGATAGGTGGATGGGTGCTAAAGAGTCGTGTCAGCGACTTACCCTTGAGTGGGCTGGCAAAAAACAAATGAGCAGTGGCTGTATTTTGGCGGCGCATAACCGAACCGTGTGCTTGGATCTTCTCCAGAGCTCGAGCCAAACCTTCAGGATAGCGAGTCGTGATAGCACCGGTGCTGTCCGCCAGATATTCACGACGCCTGGAGACTCCCATTTGCACCATGAATGCCACGAGTGGCGCCAATATGGCGGCAACAATACCGAGCACAATAAAGATTGGGCTCGGGCCATCCTCGTCGCTGCTGAACCAAAACGAATGCATTATCATATCGGCAATAAATCCGATAGCACTGACTAGGCCAAAAACAATCATCATGACTCGAATGTCATAGTTCTTGACATGGCCCATTTCGTGAGCCATAACCGCCTCTAGTTCGGTGTCGTCCATCATGTCGATCAAGCCGGTAGTTGCACAAACAATTGCGTGCTGTGGGTCGCGCCCGGTCGCAAAAGCATTTGGAGCTGGATCGTCGATAATATATACCTTTGGCGTTGGCATACCCATTGTAATCGATAGATTTTCCACGACACGATACATGCGCGGGTTATCGCGCTTTTGTATCTCGTGCGCTCCGTTCATACTTGTCGCAAGCTTAGCCGCCAAGAAGTATTGGATAAGTGCGTAGACACCGCCGAACACAAACGCCAAATATATAAACATTGGCGAATGGTACATACCACTCAAAACCCATCCAAGTGCTCCGATTATCACCATAAATAAGGCGATGATCAGCCACGTTTTGCGTTTGTTAGCTGCAATTTCAGAATACATATATCAAGCCCGCGTACGTGTTAGTGAGGTATTAGAACTTTACTTCTACTGGCTTGTTAGCTTCAGCCATCTGAGCTTCATCAAGTTCAAAGAAGACCTTGTCCTGCTTAAAGCCAAGACCGCTTGCAAAGACATTGGTTGGGAAAACTTTTCGCTTTGTATTGAAGTCCCGCACAACAGCGTTGTAGAAGCGGCGAGAAGCCTGGATTTTGTCCTCTGTGTCCACCAATTCATCCTGAAGTGCTTTGAAGTTTTCATTTGCCTTGAGGTCAGGATAGGCCTCAGCAACAGCAAATAAGCTCTTGAGAGTTGATTCGAAGGCATTCTCGGCCTTGCTTGTCTCTTCGACGCCCTGAGCATTCATAGCCTGTGAACGTGCCTTGGTAATGTCTTCGAAGACGGTCTTTTCGTGCGTAGCGTATCCCTTGACCGTGTTAATCAAGTTAGGGATCAAATCATAGCGACGCTTCAGCTGGACAGTAATGTCACTCCAAGCTTCATCAGAACGAACATTCAATTTAACCAGTCCGTTGTACATCGATGCGAGTACGATGACCAGCAACACGACAACTACTGCAACAATAATCCAAATCATAGCGCTTTACGCACTCCTTTTATCTAATACCTTTAGTATATACCACCTACTGACAGATAGACAGCCGCAACGTGCGATTTTCTCGGGTAAAAATACAGTCAGAGGGTGTACGAAGCCCGGCCTAGTTCGTCTGCTCAGCAGGCCTGCTAAGCTGTTGCCGTTTGGCTCGGATAACGCCGATTAGCTCTTCGATATCAGCCTCACTCATTGGCGTGGGTTGAGCGGAAACTTCAGGTTCATTAACTTCCGCCCAGTCGTTGCCCGCCCTCTTAACCGCGTCTTTGAGCAGGCTCCGGTATCCAGGGCTAGCGTCTGCTGCTTGGCCAATAAGCCCCAGGATAGTTTCCCCCAATTTCTTGACCCCCGAACTGGGATAGAAGGTACGGGTCTCATAATGTGCTTCCTGAGCAGTTATATCGTATACTCGAGAGTCGATAATACCGTGTTCGCCAGGCTCACCGGGAAGTTCGACACGCACAAACAGGCCTTGTTCTGTGTCCCGGCCTAGTTCAAAAAATTCCTTTGGCTCATTTGGATAACCACCGTACGTCTCTGTTGAGTAGTACGATTGGCCTCTTTGGTCTGGATCGCCAGTACCAACGTTATACGCATCGTCCGGCAATACCGCCATCAGCCCTTCGACTTCGCTATATAGTTCTTGGCGTTGGGGTGGTAAAACTATTTCTGGTGGTGTTCGGTGGCTCATTGCGAACAGTATACGGCCGCGCCTAGTACTAAGCAATAGCGTCTTTAGCTTTGGCCAAAATCCTTGGCTGGGTCTTGAGACTTACGTTCCCACTCTGTATTGTCTAGTACGGTTCTGACAGCATCAGCCACGAGCAGGTCTGCGGGTATAGCCATATCTTCATACCTAAGGCGCAACTCTGTTAGCGAAGAAGACAAAAACGTCCTACCACGGTCGGGGTGTGTAAGGACGATCTGGTAGGTCGGCACGCCACCATCGGCGGATGCGGCTGGGCGTGCAATATCCACCGTACCCGTCAAACCTTTATCATCGATGGCTTGGCCACGGACCTGAATCATCTTAATAGGCTCAGCCCCAGGATCTCGCGCCGATCTGCGATGGCGCGTTTTAATAATATCGTCGTCATCGAATAAAAGTTCCACGGTCTCATGAAGCGCACGGATACCTGCCTGGCGTGCTACCTCGTTGCCGCTTGTGACGGCCTCACCCACGGCAAAATCTTCGTCTGCGAGGCCTTCGAGAAGCTCGGCATACTCTTGGGCTTGTCCAATACTATCGGTAGCTACAGGCGAGGTGGCAATCTCTGCATCTAAATCTCCTGACATTGGCGGTAATTGGTCTGGATAGAACCCATCGGCATTTGACATAGCTACTCCTCTTAAACTAAAAAACAGACACTGAACATGCCTGTTATTATACGCGATTTGGTGGGTGATGAGGGACTCGAACCCCCGACCCTCTCGGTGTAAACGAGATGCTCTAGCCAACTGAGCTAATCACCCATACTTGCGATTACCAAATTATTGTACTGAAAAAGCCCTATTTATGCAAGAGTCCGGGCACTAGATTGCCTCGAGTGCTTCTTGATACCGTTCTACAAGGGTTCGAATTGCTGGCGGCATCGGCAGAGCAAGCGCCTCGTGTAATGCCAGCCAGCGCAAGTCACTGCCCTCCTCGAGCACTCGAATAGCGCTCGAATCTTCGACCTTAACGGCGTACAGATGCCATCGGTGGAAGTCAGCACCCGCACTACAACTATCAGGCAAATCAACCTCATCGATCAAAATGGGCTGCACTGCTTTCACACCAACCTCTTCGTCAAGCTCACGCAGCGCACCATGCTCACCTGATTCACCATCGTCCACATGACCACAGGGAATATTGAAACCGAATGGCCAGTTTTGCCGCTCAAAAAACAAGAATTTTCCATCTGGGCGGCGCACGAATACGCCACCTGATTCATGCCAAAGTTCACCGTCATCAGCCAACCAATATTTCGCACGGCTTATATAAATACACCGCTGAGAGTTCTTGCCGCACGCATTGCAGTGCAATTCCAGGTGTCCTTTGGCATCATGGCCTACCCGGGTGTCATCGGCATGGCAATACAGGCAAAAAATATGCTCCTTGCCGTCGTCCGGCAATGGGAATGTAATCTTCATTAGTCTTTATTGTACTCCAAACGTTTCTTTTGAGCGCTTGATATGCATGAGAGTTTTATCACTTATTCGTTAGCAACTTTGAGCTATAAGTAAGTGTATGAGTGAAACACTACATGCCGTAAGTTCTGTCGCTCCCTTTTTTCGGAGCGAGCTTAGCCCAGAAAGGTTACTTGACCTGCAAAGTCGCAGTGTGTCCGCGTACAGTACCTATAATCTGGCACCTTTTGCCTGGCAAAATGACTATGAATCTCCCCTCAACAAGGCCAATCCTGATACCCCTAGCCGCTGCCCACTTTCTGGCATTGTGCATATCGCCGACATGGTCATGCAGACCCGTCCACGGTTTGAAGGGCAGCTCCATAGTCTTCTCTTAGACAACGATACGCTCTTTGCTATCGGATCGCTCAGTCTGCGCGGTGATGCCCTGAGAGCCGAGACCGAGGAGCTCGTGGCGGCGGTCAATGAGGTGCTAGAAGCAGTTGGCTCACCATACAAACTCTAGCTATAGATACAAGATTCCTTAGACCTCATCCGCCATCCTACCCAAGCCTGCAGACTTAAAACCTTCCGGCAAGAGCTCGCCAGAATCAGTGAGCATCACCTTATCTAATTTACTCGTAGCAGACACAACTTGAATAATCTGGCTATTGAGGCGAGCAAAATCATGCAGCCATTGGCGGCAATTACCGCAAGGGGAGACGATACTTGGCTCAGAATCCGTGCGGCCTATGACCAAATACAGTTTAGCGACTTTACGGTCACCAGCCGTCGAAGCATTAGCCAACGCACTTGCTTCAGCACAGACCAGCGTGTCATTCGATAAAAGATATTATTGCCAAAATAATGATCCTTTTCTGCTACCGCAATAGCGCACGTACTTGGGTTCGTTACTTTGTTTAACGAACGGTCCAGACGTTGCACAGCCGTGCTTAGCATTTCTTGGTCCTCTCGACCTAGCTCGGAAAAATGGATCGTTTTCATAAAGTCTAGTATGACAGATTTTCGTGCATGCAGGGCTCGAACCCGCTTTAGAGGTGTGCCGGCCAACATAAACAAAAAGTGCTCCAATCGTGGAACACTCTGGAACCTGAAGCTAGCTTTCATGAGACGAGCTAATAAAGATTTACGCGCAGGCCGCTAATTTTGGGGTAAAATTAAGTATATGTACACAACTACACAGACCAAAATGCTAGTAGTAAACAATGTCTCAATCTCTACCTCATACCATCAGGCCATAGCACCTCGTGAAGACAGATTGACGGTCGCAATCTTTCACGGTGCTGGAAAATCCAATAGCGAACGCTTTATGCGTATTGGGGAAACTTTTTTAGCACAAGGCATATCGGTGCTTGCACTTGATTTCATTGGTCACGGGCGAACTGGCGGTGACATGTCAGAAGGTAGCCTTGCATTGCGCACTCAACACGCACTTACTGCTATTGAATACTGGCTCGACGAAGAGGTTCCACTTATTTTAGTCGGTTCAAGCATGGGCGCCCACACTGCCCTGCGTGTCTCAAAACAACTTAGCAAACGGGTACGGTCACTCTGTCTTTTACAGCCAGCGGTATACGCCAAGGATGCTGAAAGTGTTTCCTTCACCGAAGAATTCACTGCCATTCTCCGACGCCCCAACAGCTGGAAGTCTTCACATGCGCTTGAAGATGCACGCGCCTTTGATGGCCACGTATATGTTGGCATTGGCTCAGAAGATAAGGTTATTCCTTGGGGAGTTATCGAAGCACTCACAGACAATTTTCGGCAAAATACAAGTGCTTTTCGACTCGACGTATTACACGGTGCTGCACACACACTGCCAGAATGGATTCCAACTCGTCCATTCTATGCCACCCAGTTGATAGACTTTCTTCTTAGTGGGGTCTAATTTTAATACTACAGTCCTCACACCCACAAATAAGAAACAAAAAAGACTAGGGATTTCCTAGTCTTTTTTGTTTGGTGCGGACGAGAGGACTTGAACCTCCACGAGTTGCCCCACTACCACCTCAAGGTAGCGCGTCTACCAATTCCGCCACGTCCGCATGCGATAACCATGATATAGTACGATTTTTTAGCGCAAAACTCAAGAGGGTAGATGCACTTTCTACCCTCTTTTTATTTTCTACGATCGGGGCAAATGGTCCGAAAGGTGCTCAATGGTGTAGCTCGAGCGCAACATACCCTTGATGTCGTCCAGTGTGACATCAATCTTTACGCCAGGATTCATAATGTTATACGGGTCAAATATTTGCTTCACTTTTTGGAAAAGGCCATAGATCTCAGCACCGTACAACTTTGGCAGATACGGAGCGCGTAGTCGGCCATCGCCGTGCTCACCGCTGGTGCTACCGCCCAAGCTCATAACCAAACTATAGTATTCGTCGATAACCCGGAAAGCCGTTTGGCGATCACCCACCTGGCTCAGGTCCAAGAAAGGCTGCATGTGCAGATTGGCATCTCCGGCATGACCCCACACAGCCGCCTGCAAATGATTACGTGCAAAGATTTGGTAGACACCCGTTAGGTATTCGCCAAAGCGCTCAGGTGGCACAATACCGTCTTCGATAATCGGCAGTGCCTTGAGGCGGCCTTCGCTGTGAGCAACGACCACCGCCGAGCTATGGCGAATCGCCCAAAACTTGTCTTGCTCTACGACATCCGACTCGAGCTCCACAGTGGTGGCATAACGTTCCAATGTCTTTTGAGCTTTTTTGAGCAATTTCTTTTGTACTCGCTCGGGGTTATCGAATTCCACAAATAGCATGGCCTTGGGGAAAGGTTTTTCAACGATATCACCCAGTTGGTTTGGGTTAAGTTTTTCAACCAGGGCCAACAGATTGCCGTCGACCATTTCGATTGCACTCGGAATTTCCGACAATGCTCGTAGCTCCATAACAGCAGATTGGAGATTTTCGAGATCATCAAAGGTCGCCACAAATAGGCTAGGTGCAGGATTGTAGAGTTCCGTATCTAGAGTTGCCTCGGTCACAATGCCTAGCGTGCCCTGGGAGCCGACAAAAAGTGGCGTCAAGTCAAACGAACCATCACGCCCACGAACTTCACTCAAGCAATAGCCTGCAGCATTCTTGGTAACATTTGGCTCCATTTTCCCAATGATGTCGTGGTGCTCTTCGAGTAGTGCATCGATTGCACGGTATACTTCACCCTCGAATGAGGTCAAGCCAAGTTTCTTGCTGAATTCCTTCTTGGATAAACGGCCCGTTTCGATGACCTCGCCATTGGCCAGTACAACACGTAGTCCGCGAACATAATCTCTAGTATTACCATACTTGAAGCTCTTTTCGCCGCTTGAGTTGTTGGCAATTGCACCGCCAATTGTTGAATATTCAAAGCTGGCCGGGAATGGCGCCAAAAATCGCCCATGAGTCTTAAGGGTTTGCTGCACCTTGCCATAGTTCGCGCCTGCCTCAACAGATATAACGCCACTTTTATCATCAAGCTCCAGGAGTCGATTCATGTGGGCCGGAAAGGCCATAATAATCCCCGCACCCAGCGCTGCACCGCCCTGGTCCGTCCCTGCTCCGCGTGCCGTGATTGGAATAACGCGTCCACGTTCTGCAAGCTGCCAAGCAAAACGGGCAGTCTTACGTGCATCCGCTTCATTACGCGGATAGACAATCATTGCTGGTGTTAATGACAAGACACTCGTATCAGTGGAGAAGTATCGTCGTGCATCTGGCGAAGTCATCACCTCACCAAGCAAATGCTCTTGCAGATAATGTGCTACCTTACTCATCTGTTGTTATTACCCCTGTTTTTGTAAATCACTAATCACCATCATAGCATAAAATATAGAGCTTGTGCTTGCGCCTTGGGTGGCCGGTGGAAGTTCCGCATAATCCTAGGCCCGCGTAGCAAAGATAAGGTAATTGTCCGGACACACCTTAGCTTCTTTACCATAATTACGCTGTGGATCAAAAAGGACCCCCTCGAGCAAAGGCACTCTGTGTGGCATAATCGTGCTCTCGACGAAGCCGGCAAGCTGGAATTCATAATCAACTTGGCTGCCAATTCTGTTAACCTGTTGGGTCAACTCATCCCTGTTTCTCGGTGGTGGAATATCTGGACTATCGGCAAAGTATTCACACATTATAAGCTGTCCGCCTGGCTTAAGCACACGGTGGGCTTCAGTCAGCAGACGATATCGCTGATCACTCATATTGCCATATTCAGGAGATACATCAGGCAAAGTATTAAAGGCGAAATTACTGTGCACAAGGTCCACGGAGGCGTCCTGGAACGGCATCTCCAAAAAGCTTGCCGTAATAAAATTACCATGTTGCTTTTTGTCGTCGCCAGGTGCGGCATCGATAATACAGGCCTTGCCAGCACCGTACACTTCCTTGGATAACGCCATAAAGGCTAGGGAGGAAATTGCCTCCTGGGAACTCACCATTAGGGCCGTTCCACCTTCCAAGTTGCGCCCTTGGCGGCGAAATACCTGTTCATAGGTTGGCCAGTCAAAGAAGGTACTGCTGAACTTGTCATATTCATCAGTCAAGGCCTGTTTGGCAATGTGCCGTGACAGTATACGCTCAATGTCAGTTGCCGAGACATCTGCTGGGGAAAGCCCACCGGCTTCGAGACCCTTACTAAGCTTGTCTAGCCGCCGCTGCTCTCGCATATAGTCCACGATGGGCCAGCCACGCCCAGTGACGACCTCAAAAATACTGTGCATAGTTTGCCTGGTTGGCCGTCTTGGTGGCGCCAGACCAAGCACCGATTCATAAATAGATTGTTGTTCGCTCATGATGGCCTATCATGACATAACTATACCCCTAGCACAATAACATTCTCCTAAGGCACTACCTAGAAGCATAGATTGTGTAGCAATCAGGGCGAAACTCAAAGCCATCGAACCAAAAGTTTTGGTTCGGATCGAACAACCCTCGCAAGGATGCTGGCACTATAAGCGGGCGAATCCGTGTTCTCGCAAAGCCGGCCGCGGTGCACATGCCCTTCACGAGCGCCATCGACTCCGAGACCTGTGCGGGCGTGCTCCCCAATTCCAGCACGTCCTTTGACGCCCATAAAAGCTCGCGCATTAGTAGCTGTCCGCCTGACTTAAGCACGCGGTGGGCTTCCTCGAACACCTGTGCCATCATCTTTTCAGGTTGAGAAAATTGACCCTGTGAGTCTCGTATACTCGGAAACAACTGGCTCGTCTGAACAATATCGAAGGAACCGTCCGCAAATGGCATTCGCAGAGCATCACCATAGATAAAATTACCGTGCCGCCGCTTATCGTCACCCGAAACAATATCAATAATGTAGGCTTGCTCCACTCCGTATACCTCCTTGGCTAAAGCGGCGAACGCTAATGATGCCAAGGGCTCCTGGGACCCAAGCATCAGAGCCCTGCCGCCCTGCTCGACGGTGTGGCCCTGCTCTTGAAACAACCGCTCATAGACTGGCCAGTCAAAGAAGGTACTACACCATAGTCTTTGATCCATACACAGTTGGCTAAGCAAATTGTATGTGCAAAAACGTTCGGCGTCGGTATCGCTCACTGTCAGACAAGCTTGTTCTTCGGCAGGAAGTCGCCCATTCTGCTCGTGGGCATCATGCACTTCCCCTAGACGGTGCACTTCAGCTTGAGCTTCTTTTGCCGTCCATGCCCGCTGCGTCGTAAGTTCAAGCAGCTGGCGTACGGGCGCCTCACAATCAAGCGGTGCGCCAAAGACTGTCTCAAAAACTGATAGCTTTTCGTTCATACCGTGCCATGTTGCCATATCGAGCGTTATATTTGCAATATAACTTTGGCACAGCATATCAACGCGCTACAATACCTCGATACCAATACTAAAAAAGCGATCACTATGACACATACATCCCCTGAACAACCCTATATTGCCGGCGCAGGCGCCGAACACACTTGGTCTGCAACTTTCAATATTCAGCCCCAGCTATCCACCCATGATATTATCGGGCAGCTCGGCACGCTCGTGACTGCCTATGCCGACCCCTACCGACCTATTTCTGGCGCAATCGTTGGTCTTGGTCTTGCTAAGCGCGATAAGCTCGTTCTTGGCCTTGACCCCAGTAACACCTTTGGCACACCTTCCGTCGAGGTAGGTGACGAAATTGCTACTGACATATCCCGTGAGTTTGGTTGGCAAAAAGTCGCAAATGATCCGTTCAGTCTCAGGACGGTCATGGGGCGGCGAGTGGGCTATGCAAGCGGCGCAAAGGTCCACACGCCAATAGCAACATACTTGGCCATTGCGGAGCATCAGAGCCATGCTACCACCCACGTCAATGCTGACCTCTTCTCCCTCCGACACGTACCCGGGGAAGGCCTCCGAAGCTACACCGAGCCTGGCGTTATCATCAACTCGCCCATTAACTCCACTCCTAACATCGCCAAAATCGCCCAGGCTCTAGGCCAGGTACGATTCGTCACTGAATCGAGCCGCGGCGGCACACGGGCATATTATCGCCCTTCATAGGCAACACCCCTAAGCGATGTGACTGTCGGCAACAGCCAGCAACTCATCGCGAACCAACGGAACCTCAAACATGCCATCAGCTGAGCCGAAATGTCCCATTCCATGTTCTAGCAAAGACTTGGCACCTAACTTATTTGCGAACAAATCAAGCCGCGCAGGCTCCACACTAGGGTCGTCTTCGGAATGAATAGCCACAAAGGAGTTACAACGCTCGCGAATAAGTTGCCAGTCTAATTCATGGTCAAAGAAGGTATCATGGCTGCCGCTCTGATATCTTTGAAATCGCTCGCCAAAACCAGCGACTAAGACAGCACCGCCAACCCCCTGGCCTTCCTTAAGAGTCTCTAGGTAGCGCAATATCGTAATGCAGCCCAAGCTGTGCCCGACAAAATACGTGTCCACATTTGGACTACCTACTGTTTCATTAAGTTTGGAAACCCATTCATCCGCAAGCGGGTGTTCCGTGTTGGGCATCTCCGGCACATCTACAGTAAAACCCTTAGCCTCAAGCTCCTGCCGAAGCCAAGGCTTCCAATTAGTCTCCGGCTTCCCTTTATAACCATGGACTATAATTACGCGCTTTTTCATATTCCCTATAATGCCACTTCATCAAATAAAGGCTGATACTGTGCAATGAGATCAGCAAAAGTTACTATACCTTCAGCGGCGACCTTTTGTCGTTCATCCAACACAGAATCATATTTAGCGGCAAGTTCTTCATTGCGGGTGATGTTTGCTTCAGTCGTCGGTGGCAATCCATCAGTGGATGACTCCGCAACGATCACTTCAATGTCGTCGCCGCAAAATTGTCTAACGGCTATGATATTATGTCCGTCAATCGCAACTAAATTTCCATCATTATCTTTACGTACGAGCGGCATTGGGGGTAAGTCTTCAGTATTTCCATCGCGCAGGCAGGAAAAAATAAACCTTACGGTGCGCTCTTTTAGGAAATCTTGTGATGGGGCAATCTTTTCAGGTGATATAAGCATGGAGCAATTATATCAAAACCAGAGAGGACTTGAACCAATGAAACAGATTAGAGAATTAATCAAAACAAAAAGCGCTCCAAATGTGGAACACTCTAGAACTCAGCCTAGTGCTGATGCATCAAAAGCTAGTTAATTTAGGCTGGGTTTATTACTACGGACAAAATACACATAGCGGATCGAGGGCCTTCACTTGCTTTTTATAAGCATGCTGATAATATACAGCATATGAACCACTATCGACTCAGCTATCAGCTTCATCGCGCAGAACACGCCGTGAGTATTGCAATGGATGAACGTTTACGCCCGCTTAATATCACCTCAACACAGGTTCTCATACTCATTTTTATCGACCGACACATCAAGATAACAGGAGCGCAGCTTGCGAACCTTGCGGCCGTAACCCCACAGACAATGCATCGCACGATCACCAGCCTAGAAAAGCGTGACTTTATTCAACGTAGTCGCAAGGCGGGCAATAACAAATCATCTTACATATCGCTTACTCCACTTGGCCTCAGTACGCTCCGCAAGGCGGAAGAACGCGTCAAGGCGGTGCAGGATGTTGCTGGCGATCATTTACAGCCCGAAGAAATTCAAACATTGCACGATCTTTTGTGGAAATATGAACAAGCGTTTCGTAAAAATAAAGGAGAAAAGGTATGAAGATAAAAGGCATTAACTACGACGTGGGGACTGAGCTTAACGGCGGCGCGCTCTTGTCACGACCTACTTTTAATGAAGCTATCATCCGTAGAGAGCTTCAGATTATCAAAAATGATCTTCACTGTAATGCCGTAAGAATCTCTGGAACAAGTGTTGAGCGCCTTATTAAAGCGGCTGGGTTCGCTCTTGAGTTAGGCTTAGAGGTGTGGCTATCGCCCCAGCTGCATGATAAATCGATGAAAGAGACTCTTTTGTATATTAGCGATGTGGCAAAAGAAGCCGAAACATTACGCCAACAGTGGCCTCACATTGTCTTCGTTGTTGGCTGTGAGCTTACAATATTTATGCAGGGAATTCTAGAAGGTGATAACGTCGTCGCTCGCGTCTCTAGTCCATCCTTCAATGCAGTAATTCAGGCTGGCGCCCACAACAAGCCGCTCAATACATTTCTAACCAGCGCAGTAAAGGAGACCAGGAAGGTCTTCGGGGGAAGCGTTAGCTATGCCTCAATACCGTTCGAAGCAGTTGACTGGAGTATATTCGACTTTGTAGGCGTTGACCACTACCGCGAAGCCCGCAATCGTGACTCCTATGTGGCGGCGCTAGCACCTTACGCCAAACACGATAAACCAGTTGTCGTGACCGAATTTGGTTGTTGTACGTTTAAAGGTGCTGGCGATGTAGGCGGCAGAGGGTGGATGATTATAGATATGAACACCGCCAAATCACCTACACAGCTAAACGGTGACTATACGCGGGATGAGCATGAACAGGCCCAGGAGCTCGCTAGCCAATTAACCGAACTAGACAAGAGTGGCGTGGAAGGCGCTTTCGTATTTACTTTTGTTTCGCCACCTCTCACCTATAGCGAAGTGTCTAGGCAGGACCTAGATATGGGTAGTTATGGTCTAGTAAAAAGCTACACCGATCATAACGGTGTAACGTATTCCGACATGCAGTGGGAGCCAAAAGAGTCCTTTAAGGTTATATCCGAACTTTTTGGCGAGCGTTGAGGGGCGGCAATCTTCGACCTATCGGTTCAAGTCCTCAAGCCCATGGAAACCATATAAAAAGCACCAGCTTACACTGGTGCTTTTTATATGGTGCGGACGAGAGGACTTGAACCTCCACGAGTTGCCCCACTAGTACCTGAAACTAGCGCGTCTACCAATTCCGCCACGTCCGCATATGTAGAACAGAGGTAATTGTACTCCAATTAGGTCATAAAAGGCAAGTCTATTCCAGGCTTGCCTGCGAAACGGCTTTTTGTCGAATCATCCAATTTTCAACGTTCTTGTAACGATCTATGGCGTTGTTAATGTAGTGCTCCTGGAGGCCGTAGAGTGGCCCGCGCGTAATGTACAGGAAGCGTGGCTGATACAGGCCCAGCGCGGGTGCGTCAGCCTGCCATGCCTGTAGGAATGGCTTGTACTTAATAGTTCGCAGCGAAGGATCAAGTCGGGTGCGTCCAGCATCCAATGCCGCATCAGCCACCTTGGAGTTGTATTCAGAGAAATTCAAGCGATTCTGTGAGCGCATGTCGGCCTGGGTACTATTCCAGTAAGCGTAGACATCTGGGTCAACCCCAATTGAGACTCCGTACAGCAGCGCATCATAAGAATGGAAAGCAAGGGTGCTCTGGAAGTCTGCTCCGTCTTGTAGGCGCAATTCAACAGCAGCTCCTGCTGCTCGCCATTGCTTCTGGAGCATCTTGGCAACAGACGCGTATTCACTCGTGTCTTCGGCAAATAGCTCAAAAGCGAGGGGCTTGCCGTCCTTGTAGCGGATGTTCTCATTACCAACTTTCCAGCCATCTGCCTCAAGTTGCGCTTGTGCGGCAGCAAGGTCAAAGCTGGCCTGCATATACTCAGGATCATAGCCGATTTGACCCTGCAAGAAAGGCTCCTTGACTGCTTTGGTGGAATGATCAAGTCCCGCGATAATCGACTGAGTGTCTGTTGCCTTGATCAATGCTTGGCGAACTTGCAGATCACTCAATACGCCAGTCGACATCTTAAAGAAGGTCATGACTGAGGCGGTCAGCGGGAGGCTATACTGTCGAACGCTATCATCTTGCTTGAGGCTGGAAGGCATTTCGTCCAATCCCGCCATGGCCGTCAACTCGTGACGTTCAAAACTTGCAATCATATCTTCCTTATTGCGAAAAGAGTGCATGACAAATCCGTTCAACTTCGGTCGGCCATCATGGTATTCGTCAAAAGGCTGCAAGGCAATCTGCTGCTGACGGTCCTGGAGGGAGTTGCCCAGCACTTCAAGCACCTGCCACTTAAATGGCCCCGAGCCAACGGGACGGCGGGTATTAAAGGCTGCTGAGCGCATGTCGGCCATAGCCGTCTCGCCGAGAATGTGCATGGGCAAAATGCCATTCGTCAAAGAGTACGGGAAGGATGCGAGGGGGCTTGGAAGTGTAAAAGTAAGTGTTTTTGGCGCCGGTGAAGCCACTTTGATTCCTTGCCAACTACTGTTGAGCGGAGATTGGGCATCAGGATTCTGAATAACTTGGTACGTGAACAAGACATCTTCGACCGTCACCTGCCTGCCATCGTGCCATCGTGCATCTGAGCGGAGATGGATGGTATATACCGTGCCGTCCTCGCTCACCTGCATGGGGCCATTGGCCAGGTCGCCAACTAATCTGTTATTAGCATCATATTTATACAATCCTGAGAATAATAAATGCGAGACGGCCTGGTCGACGGTGCTCGTGGCATACACAGGATTAGCGTTAGAAAAAGAACCAACCATGCCTTCGGTAAAGATACCGCCGGTTACTGGTTGCAGTGTCTGGTAATAGCCACTCAGTGCGCGAATCTGCACCACCATACATCCGCCCACCATTACGAGCAGGAGCACCCAACTCAAGACAAAGCGCCGTACATCGCGCAAACGCTCCAAACGGCGGAAAAAATTGCGCTCAATCTGGTCTTCGGCCTGCTGGCCAAAAGCTTCTACCTGGCGTTTGCGCAAGCGTAGACGGCGGCGAAATCGAAGCTTAAATGCACGGCTAACCATGTGGCAGCTCCCTTAATTAAACGGCTACGATCCCAAGGATCAGCGAGCCAGCAAAAACAATAGCCGTAATGATGGTCAGCTGGAAGATAGTCTTGTCAGTTCCACGGCGGACAGTATTCATTTCACCGCTACTTCCAAGGCCAGCGCCCAGGCTTGCACCACGAGTTTGTACCAAAATCAGGACGATCATCAAAACAGTCGAGCCAAGAGTGATGTAGTTATAAACATTCATTATTTTCGATTCTCCAATATAGCGGTTACTAAATAGTTTACCAAGCCAATGATCATACCGGCAAGTACTGCCACCCAGAAGTTCTCAACATGCAAGGCAGTAAATTTGCCGACCAAGAAGACCATGAAGCCATTGATCACCACCATAAACAGGCCCAAAGTTACCAAAATGGCGGGCAATGAGAACACTACAATAATGGGGCGCAAAATGGCGTTTACAACCGCCAAAGCAAATCCGGACCAAACAATTGTCCAAAAGTTGCCATCATAACTAATGTTGGAACTCAGCACGCCGGCAGCAATCCATAGTCCGAGACTACAAATTATCCACCGCACTAACAAACGATACAGAAAACTTTGATTTTTCATTTCTTAATCCTATTATATCACGACGCTCAGCTTGCCACTAAAGCATTCGCGGCAAATGGGCACTCAAAATATCAATTCCATCAGCAGTAATAAGAATATCGTCTTCAAGACGAACGCCAATACCCTCTTCGGGGATATATATTCCGGGCTCTACAGTCATAACAACCCCAGGCTCCAGAGCCCGCTCGTAATCGCCGACGTCATGTGTGTCGAGCCCCAAATAGTGGGATGTCGCATGAGAGAAATACTTCCGTACCTGCTCTTCCTCTACGGTCTTGATGAGCCCGAGCTCACGCAGTTTCTCACCGACAAAGGCCACCATTTGCTTCTCATATTCACGCAGATGGACACCGGGTCGCAAAAGAGAATAGGCATAGTCCTGAGCATCCGCCACGGCTTCGAATACTGCCTGTTGGCGGCGGGAAGGCTCCCCGAGGCATACCGTCCGAGTAATGTCAGCCGAGTAATGTGACACTTCCGCACCCACATCCAAAACGACAAAATCATTTTTGGCCAATGCGCCATCATTCTTGATATGGTGCAGCGTGCATGCATTACCTCCGGCAGCAACAATAGGCGTAAAAGCATGTCCCTGAGCACCGCGCTTGCGAAAGCCTTGAGTGATATCAGCTTCGATCTCATACTCATGGGCATATTTTGCCAACTGGCGTGCCCTGGTCACATCCTTGAGTGTTGCGGCCGTAATATCAATCGCTTGTTGCAGTGCAGCCACTTCCTGAGACTGCTTGACCATTCGCATACGTGCCAGATGCACTCGCAAATCAAGCAATTCCAGATGAGGATTAGCCTCTTTGCAGCGCCGGACCAAAGCTGCGCGTGCAGGATTGGTATATATGCCCCAACTATCTATATAGCCTGGGGCGGGTGCCAGCGTAGCCAGATGCTGCACCTTCTTGAGGCGACCGGACAATTGTTTCCAGCCCTCTTTCTCGCTAACAATTGATGTGATGCCAGAGATACGCGTGAGTCGCTCTGGGTCAATGACACCCTCAAATGTCTCTCGTGACGCAGAGCGTGCGGGCACAATCAGGTATTCTTTACCCTTGTCGAGCACCATGATGACGTCTGGATCGGTAATACCCGTTAGATACCAAAAGCTACTATCTTGTTGAAAAGAATACACCTGGTCGGCACTCCGCTGCATCTGGCCATGTGCGGTGATAACAATAGGGGCCGTACCAGTAAAGAGCTGACGAAGTCGCTCTCTGTTAGCTGCAAAAAAATCACTGCCAAACATACTGCCCTAGAGTGTAGCACACCCGCGCAAAGCCCCCTACTACATTAGGGCTGCTATATGTTGACTTTTTAGTCCTTTTTTGCTAATATTAGAGACATGGAAACATTACTAACACGCCCAGCAACACCCGCAGTAATTGAAATGACCCCTGGTATCACTGATATGAGTGGCTTCGAAGCAATGTTCGATGCCCCTACTCCTGTCACTCCAGAACAAGCGGCACCAGAAGCTCCAGCTTTCAATGCTGAACTGGTTGCGATGTTCATGCGTGCTCATGGTAATGAACAACTTACCCGCCTGCTCTCAGGTATTCTTGCAGCCGACATTGTCATGAAGAACATGGCTTACGAGCAAGAAATGGCTGAGCGCCAAGCAGTTCAGGAACGTGGCGACTCTATGCAGGCCTACCAACTCTTTGTCGAGAAGGACAAGTCTGACGACGAAAAGGCTGCTGCCTAGTTACCCAGGGCCTCCTTTATAAAAAACCACCCTTCACTGGGTGGTTTTTTATATGCCTTAACATCTTGTCTTGGCGCCGCTCGCACCCTAGGCCTCAGGCAACGCCCCACCAGCAGTGGTCGCAGGAGCAGACTCATCGTGGAATTGCCCAAATAGCATTTCACCCTTTGCAGGACCGACCGCATCGATCAACTCTTGCAATGGCGCCTGCCTAACTGCCAAGAGGCTTCCGAATGTCCGAATAAGTTTCTTGCGTGTGGCCGGACCGACACCAGGGATCTCATCAAGCAAGCTGGCAGTCTGGCGCTTGCCCTTTAGGACAGAGTGGTAGCTGACTGCAAAACGGTGTGACTCATCACGTACACGCTGCAGGAGCTTCACGATATCAGAGTTACGAGGCAATAGCACCAGCACAAAATCGTCACTTTCGTTCACATAGGCATGCTGCTTTTGAATCTCTATCTTCGATAGGTTCACGAGTGATTTTTCGATGTGTACGACAATTTCTTCTTCACGCTTGGCGAGGCCAATCATAGGGCGCTCGATACCCGCCGCGTCGCGAGCACGAATAGCTGCTCCGAGTTGTCCTTTGCCGCCGTCAATCAAGAATAAATCTGGCAAGCCCCAGTCCTTCTGATTTTTTTCGCTCGTACGGCGCGTGATGACCTCGTTCATGTGTGCAAAGTCATCGTTCCCTGGAATACGCATCTTAAATTTACGATAGGCCGCTTTGTCAGGAATGCCATTGGTAAAAACAACCATGCTCGCCACATTGTCCGTCCCCTGCATGTGGCTAATATCATAACCTTCGATGCGCCGTGGGATATCTTGCAGGCCCAGTAAATCGGCCAAGCCCTGTAAGCCTCGGTCTTTGCTAATATCCAAAAATTCTTTATCCGAAAAGACAATCTGCTTACTGAGGGCTTTGAGCGCATAATATTGGTTACGAATCTCTGCCGCCTTCTCAAATTCCTTCTTGCTGGCTGCCTTTTGCATGTCGGCTTCCATCTTGGCGATCACCTTTTCACGCTCTCCGCGTAGGTACTGCATGAGTTTGCGCAGGTTCGCCCGGTATCCAGGGAGACGATCCGGATGTTCTTCGAGCCCTGGGCACAATCCCAGGTGGCTCTGCAGACAGGCGCGCTTGGGAATGACGCCGGTGTGGGTTGAATAAGGAAAGACTCGTCGCAGATAGCGAAGCGCTCGCTTTATCTCACCCCCGTTAAAGAATGGGCCAAAATACTTAGCCTTGTCGTCGAGAGGGCGATGCGTGAAGCCGATGCTCGGATATGCGTCATCATAATTAATTCGCACGTACAGACTGCTTTTGTCATCCCGGAGCAGAATGTTGTAGCGCGGCATGTAGCGCCGGACCATCTCCGCTTCTAAAAACAGTGCGTCCAATTCGCTCTCAACCGTTATCCAGTCAGTATCGTAGATTTCAGCGATCAGCGCATCAGTCTTGGGGTCTCGGCGGCGGGAAGCCTGAAAATACTGGCGCACGCGGTTTTTGAGGATGGCCGCTTTACCGACATAGATAATATGACCAGTGCTGTCTTTGTGAAAGTATACTCCAGCCTGATGCGGCAAAGTTTTAAGCTTTTCCTGAAGATCTTTTGTCATCAGTTTTATTATAGCGTGCTTGGCGCCATTGGTTAACGAGTGGCCAGGATTTGGGCGCAGGCTGGCGAGCAAACATCTTTGTCTGTTTTGCAGTTTTCACAAATCAAGACTAGTTTGTTGCAGCTTTTAATAGCACAGTTTTCGTAGTTGCTGGTTTTGCCCTTGCAGTGCACACATTCACCAATATCTTTGGCTTTGTCGCTAAACTTTAGGCCCATGCGGCCGTCGAAGACGTATAGCGAACCCTCCCACAGACCGTCATCGGCATATTTTTCGCCGTACTTTACGATGCCGCCGTCCATTTGGTAGACTTCTTTAAAGCCGCGCTTTTTCATAAGAGAGCTTAGGATTTCGCAGCGAATACCACCGGTGCAGTAGGTGACTACCGGCTTGTCTTTAATATCGTCGTACTTGTCGCTATCCAGTTCCTTAATAAAGTCACGGCTGGTTTCTACGTCTGGCACCACGGCATTCTTAAACCTACCAACTTGTGCTTCGTAAGCGTTGCGGCCATCAAAAAAGATAACGTCTTCGCCGCGGTCTTCTACTAATTTGTGCACCTGCTCGGGCTTGAGATGCTTACCACCACCTACAACGCCATTTTCATCGACGTCGAGTTCGTATGGGGCGCCAAAGCTCACAATTTCGTCGCGGACCTTAATGCTGAGTTTTGGAAAGTCTTCACGACCACCCTCCGACCACTTAAAAGTCGTGCCTTTAAATGGAGCATAGCTCTTCATAGCTTTTACGTAGGTCTTAAGGTCGTCTAGGTCACCGCCCACGGTGCCGTTAATACCGTGCTTGGAAATTAAGATACGACCCTGCAAGTTGAGCTGCTCACAAAGGGCACGCTGCCACAAGCGCATGGCTTCTGGGTCAGCTAAGGGGGCAAATTTGTAGTAAAGTAATATCTTTTGCATTATTGCAAATTATACTATATCTAATCTGTTTTGTCAGCCCTTGACGTCGGTGGTATAATTAAGGGTATTGTTTTCAAAAATAAAGGAAAGGCGACACCCATGATTGTAACTAAACCACCCCGTACTGTGTCGCCTGTCCGCGCCCGCGGCCTTTAAAACCCTCTTGTACCTTCGGTCCACACACATTATTACCCCTTGGAGCAATCGCACATCGCCTCGGCGCGCCAACTCCTGTTATTAATATCAATCCAATCAACGACTAAGGAGCCGTTATGAATATCACGCGTAAAACGCTGTCACTCTATTGGCGCGCCAACATGCATTATCCTCGTCTCTTTTTAGGGGCGAGCTTGTCATGGCTCGGAGGTATGATCCTCCAAAAGCTCGCCACGGGGCTCATTGCCGCACATGTTCTTAACAAGTTAATTGTTGCGTACAACGATCATGTCACTAATTATTGGCCTATCTTCTGGCCATATCTCTTAGCCTTTGCGGCTGTAGCGATTGCCGGACAGCTCTTGATTGATCTCGGCTTATTTTTTCTGTCCAAGCTCGAAACCCGCGTTCGCCCCGAGCTACAGAACCAAGCCTTTAACTGGCTCGCCAACCAGAGCTTAAACTTTCATGCCAACACCTTTAGCGGAGCTCTAGTCAATAAAGTTAGCAAATTTACGACATCGTATACAACGCTCACGGATAGCTTCGTACTGATCATCCTGCGTATGGTTACCAATGTTGTCA
The DNA here is from genome assembly GCA_963721475.1 of uncultured bacterium. Lineage (GTDB taxonomy): Bacteria > Patescibacteriota > Saccharimonadia > Saccharimonadales > UBA4665 > CAMLQK01. The sequence continues at coordinate 366,129 of CAVRJI010000001.1, forward strand.
TTGCAACAGCCATCATTGCCTACTACTCATGGACAATTGCCGCAGCGATGTTTGTATGGACGATCGTCTTCACCGCAGTTACCGTCGTCCTGAGCCGTCAACGTATGAGATTCTCGAAAGCCGCGGCGGCAGCCGATACCATACTTACCGCCCATCTAGCTGACAGTATGGGTAATATCTCGGCGGTTAAAGCTTTTGGCAACGAAGCCGCTGAAGCCAAAAGTCACAGCAAAAAGGCCTACGAACGAGCTGCGCGCAAGTACCGAGCCTGGATGGAGGGCCTCAAACACGACGCCACACTGGGTGTTTTAATGAGCGTACTGCAGCTTAGTGTTTTGATTTTATCGGTCCACGCAGTCATGACACATACTATTAACATTGGCATCTTGTTGCTAATTCAAGTGTACGTGACGCAGCTGATTACCGAACTGTGGGGCCTTAGTAACCTTTCCCGCAATATTGAACAGGCGCTCAGCGACGGTGAGGAAATGGTTGAATTGTTCCAAGAAGAGACAAACGTACTCGACCCTGTCAAGCCTCAGAAGATTGCCATTACCAAGGGCGCTATCGATTTCAAAGATGTCATATTCACTCATGATGGCAGTTCCGAAAGCCTGTTTAGCGGCTTTAATCTACACATTAAGCCCGGCGAAAAGATCGGGCTGGTAGGACACTCTGGATCGGGCAAGACGACCCTGACCAAGCTGCTATTACGCTTTTCGGATATAGATCAAGGTCAGATCACTATCGACGGTCAAGCTATTGCCGCCGTCAAACAGTCTGATTTGCGGCGTCACATTGCCTATGTGCCTCAGGAACCTGTTTTGTTCCATCGCAGCCTGCACGAAAACATTGCTTACGGCAACCCGAAGGCAACACCAGAGCAGGTTCGTAAAGCAGCTCACCTGGCCCACGCTGCCGAATTTATCGAAAAGTTACCTGATGGATACGAAACTTTGGTTGGTGAGCGCGGCGTCAAACTGAGTGGCGGACAGCGACAGCGTATCGCTATTGCCCGTGCAATCCTCAAAGATGCGCCAATCATCTTACTTGACGAAGCGACCAGTGCCCTCGATAGCGAATCAGAGAAACTCATCCAGGCGGCGCTCAACAAATTGATGCAAGGCCGCACGACCATCGTTATTGCTCACCGCCTCAGCACCATTCAAAAGATGGATCGCATTGTCGTGATGGACGATGGAGCAATCGTGGAGCAAGGCTCGCACACCGAGCTGCTCCAAAAGAAAGGTGCCTACGCAAAACTCTGGCAACATCAGTCTGGCGGATTTATCGAAGAATAAACGACAACAAGAGATACAGGACCTACATAATGAAAACGAATACCAATAAACAAGCCATGAGGCTCTTTTGGGAGCACGCCAAGCGTTATCCCAAGCTTTCCTATAGCATTCTAGCTGCGACACCACTCACGACACTGTTTTATCAGTTTTTACCACCACTCATCATGGCGCGAGTGGTCAACAAGTTAAGTACAGGACAATTCCAGCACAATGATTTGTGGGGGAGTTTTGGCCATGATCTGCTTATTTTTGCTGGGCTCACCTTTTTTGGATCGGTTGTTGGGTGGCGCGTGATTGTGGCACTTATTTGGAGGCTCGAAGCCCGGGTTGTCCAAGATATCGCCAAGCGTGCCTATGCCCATCTGTTGACGCAAAGTGCCGACTTCCACGCTAATCATTTTGGCGGCTCGATGGTATCCCAAGCATCCAAGCTTACCGGCGCTTACATACGTTTTGCTGACACAACCGTATTTCAGGTGATTCCGCTGGCAGCATCGCTGGTATTTGCGGCCGTTATTCTGGCGCCCAAGGCACCATTGTTCGTAACGCTCCTGCTGCTATTCTCAACCATCTATATGGTCAGCGCGATTTTTGTGACACGCCATGTACGCAAACTCAACGCCCAAGAAGCAACTTTGCACAGCAAGCAGACTGGACTCTTTTCTGACGCCATTACTAACGTTATGGCCATCAAGAGTTTCGGCGGCAGTGCCTACGAGAACAAACGCTTTAGTGATGCCACCGACGAGACAGCTCGTAAAACATATCAACTTGTACGTGCCGTTACACGCCAAGATATCTTCTTTAGCACCATAACCAGTAGCGTCACCATCTTGGCACTAACCATGGCCGCTGCTGGTGTCGTGGTATTCGGCGCCGACATGGCCACCGTCTTTCTGATCCTGACTTATACCGCGCTTATCTCACAAGGCTTATGGCAGTTTAGCGGTTCTGTTTTGCGCAGCTATAACCGAGCCATGGGTGATGCCAAAGACATGGTCGAAATACTGCAAATCGAGCCAGAAGTCAAAGACCCCCAGCAGCCAGAGGCCAGTCGTATTGCCGACGGCGCCATTGCCTTTAACGATGTCATCTTTGCACACACAGGTTCAGATGATGCGCTTTTCCAAAAGTTGAACCTACACATTAAGCCCGGCGAAAAGATCGGGCTGGTAGGACACTCTGGATCGGGCAAGACGACCTTAACTCGGATACTCCTGCGATTCTCGGACATCGATAGCGGCGAAATCCTTATTGATGGCCAAAATATCACCGCCATCACCCAGGATGACCTGCGCAATTCCATCGCTTACGTGCCCCAGGAGCCGCTGCTATTCCACCGCAGCATCAAGGAAAACATTGCCTACGGCAAGCCGGGCGCAACCGACGAAGAAATCTTTATGGCCGCACGCAAGGCAAATGCTGCTGAGTTTATCGAAAAACTAGCCGAGGGCTATCAAACACTCGTTGGTGAGCGCGGCGTCAAACTGAGTGGCGGACAGCGACAGCGTATCGCTATTGCCAGGGCTATCCTAAAGGATGCGCCAATCTTAGTGCTCGACGAAGCCACCAGCGCCCTAGACAGTGAGAGTGAGCTGCTGATCCAAGCCGCCCTGCAGCAACTGATGCAAAAGCGTACCGCAATTGTTATCGCTCACCGTCTAAGCACTATCCAAAAGATGGATCGCATAGTGGTGATGAATGACGGGGTGATTGCAGAGCAAGGCTCTCATGCTGAACTCATCCAGGCCAAAGGCACCTATGCTCAACTGTGGGCCCACCAATCTGGTGGATTTATCGAGGAATAGCTCCTAGCTGAGCTGAGCTAAACGAAACGATCCCGCACATTGCGTGCGGGATCGTTTTTCTTGGGAGACTAGTTAGCCTTTGGCTTCGATTACTTCTTGCCGTCGGATTGGTCTTGGGGGGCCTGAGCGCCTTCTTGAGCGCCACTTTCGTTGTCGGCAGGAACAGTTTCGGCTGCTTCTTCATCATCAGCATCACCACCGACTGCATCGTTGGCAGCTGCTACGGCACTTGGCTCAAAGACACTGGCGACAGTTTGACTTGCGTCGGTCTTTATTTCCACACTTGCCGGAACAATAAGGTCCGCAACAGTCGCATGGTCGCCAACTGCAATCAGCTTTTCACCGTCAAATTCTATGGAGTCGGGCAGCTTGTTAGCAGGAGCTTCAACTTCGACAGTGGTTAGATTGTGCAATACCATCAAGCCAGCGCGCTCTGCTGGGGTTGAGTCATTACCTTCGTCCAATTTGATGTGAATTGGGATTTCAGTATTGACCTTCTGGTTAGCCTTAACAGCGTTGAATACAACGTGCATTAGGGAGTTTTTGCGTGGGTCAAGGGTGACCGTCTTGATAATAGCGGTGTAGTTCTTGCCGTCAGCAGTCAGGTGCACTGGCTTGTGCTTGCCTGCCTCGCGGTAAGCCTTGAATAATGCCTGGTATTCAGCCGTAATGTTGATCGATGCCTTGCCGTGGTCATGAATGACCCCTGGTACCAAGCCGTCATTGCGCAGATTCTTGACTGCCTTGCCGACTATTTCGCGTTTTTCGAGTTCGAGCGTCACTTCTGACATGTATATCTCCTTGGTTTTGTGCCCATCCGTATCTAGTATAGCATTCAAGCTTAAATTCTGGTGGACGCTTCCAGCTTTTCGGGGTAGGCTAAGATATATGTTAGATCCTACCTCAATACTTCAGGGCGTCGGTGCCCTGACCGGCCTTATTATTCTTGGGGCTATTGTCTTTGCTGAATCCGGGCTTCTACTCGGCTTCTTTTTGCCAGGCGATACTCTGTTATTTACTGCAGGATTTTTTGCCGCGCAGGGCAAATTGCCATTGGCGGGCGTATTGCTCGCCATCTTCTTGGGCTCAGTACTCGGCGACAATGTGGGCTATACCATTGGTAAAAAAACTGGCCCACGCATGTTCCGCAAAAAAGATGGCCTGGTCTTCCGCCAAGAATACATCCTGCGTGCCGAAAAGTTCTACGAAAAGCACGGTGGTAAAACAGTTATATTCGCACGTTTTGTGCCTGTCGTGCGCACGTTTGCGCCAATGGTAGCTGGCATTGGCAACATGCCCCGCCGCAAATTCATGCTGTATAACATCGTAGGCGGACTCCTCTGGACCGTTTCAGTTACAATGCTTGGCTACTGGCTCGGCAGCCTAGTTGATCCGCATACCATGGAGAAATACATTATCGTTGCCATAGCTGGAGCCATGATTGTTACCGTCGGCCCGACTCTGTACCACCTGCTGCGTGAGGAACGACTGCGCGCCTTTATTAAGGGCCAGTGGCAACGAGTCTTTAAGCGTTACGAGAAGGCTGCTTCGACACCTGACAAAGAATAGCGTCACTTTATGCCAAAGAGTCCTGCACGGCTTGCGCAGGACTCTTTTTTGTTGCCCTAGGGCTTGCAAGTTACGCCGGTCAATTGTATTATCCAGCTTAATACGCATGTATGCGTATTATATTACCACTTCTGACCAGGAACTGACTGTATATGCAATTACTTCTAGCCATGGACGATGCGGCGGCCAATTGGTACTCGTACCATTTTCATGACACCCTTTTTTTGAACGACACCTCCTGGACCTATTGGCACGTAAAATTGACCGAATTCCTCAGCGAAGATCAGCTCCACGGGCGTGCCTGTGCCTTTTGCGAGCGTCAAGTACACAATGAGGCAGCTGGAGCCCTAGAAACGCTCAGAAGGATGCCAAAAAGGCCCGGGAGCCTACCTGCACCACTTGCTATTGGGGTTGACGGCACAAATGTGCAGTATATCGCCGGGTACACCATCCGCTGCTGCAAGGAACCGTGCCATATAAAAATTGAGTGATACTTGCGCGTATCACTCAATCTATTCATATTCCCTGGTGGCAGAACTAGTCTTTTTGCTTGCGAATCTCACGCTCGATTAGTTCACGAATGATCTCGGACTTATTCTTGCCGGACTCATACGAAACACTTCGCAAATAGTTATAGATTGGGCGATCGATAAACATATTGAATCGCAAGTCCTTGGTGGCAATTGTATTATCAAGGATAAATTGCTTGATAATTTCGTCGAGATCTTCCTCTGCCTTGTACTCAGCAGTCGTCAGCAGCTTGCTCTTATAGCCTGCGATCGCATGCTTTTTGATTGGTGTTCGCGACACGAGCAGCAATGGCTTCTTTTGAGTGATGGCAGTTGCCGCCTGGAAACCTTGCGAAAAGCGGTGGTGCGTAATATCGATGATCACTATGTCCGACCGACCGATTGCTTCAAAATCTGCTTCCGTGACAGCTTCATCATCTGAAGGTTGCTTTTGGGAACGCTGATGGTAGGCAGTTTCTATCCAATCACGCGCCAAGATTCCGTCATTCTCATGGATAATCTTCATGATCCGGCGGTAAAACGGCATGTCTTTTTCAATATCGTGTGCGCTACCCGTGAGGTGAATAATCATAAATAAGCTCCAAACCCTGATTATAGCACCAGTGCTGGTTCTGTAAAGTCTAGGCGTTACTACGGCGAACCAGCGCAGGGGTGTCGGGCGTGTTCTAGGCTTTTTCGAGTCCTTTTTGAGCCAATTCCACAAAAAGTTCAGCCTTGGACTTATCCGATCCGTTAGCCAATTCCGAGAGCTTGCGATGCATCTTTGAATTCAAGGCTATAGTGAGTTCTTTTTCTTCCAATGGAACGCTATTCTCCGCCAAAAAATCACTAATAATCTGTAATAGCTCTTCCTCTGTTGCGTGTTCCCTCGTCGTCAATAAGTCATTCTGCACACCAGAAATGGCGAACTGTTTGAATGACTTACGCGAAACCAAAAGAACTGGCTTATGTTGATAAAGAGCCTGGGCAGGCTCGTAGCCATGATAAAGTCGATATGCCGTTACTCTGCAATGTATACGTCTGCACGCAGCAAGGCAGCTTTATACAGATATTGGCGTATTATATCGTGCAGGTATGAGTATGTGAAGACTTAGTAGTCTTTTTCTTTGATTTCGCGTTGAACCATATCACGCAAAATTTCAGCTTTGGTCTTGCCGGTCTTGAACGATGCCCAACGAAGATAGTTATAAATCTGGCGATCAATGAAGAAGTTGAAGCGAAGGTCCTTATTGTCCAAACGATTTTCCTCAAGGAATTGACTAATAATCTCTTCTAGCTCAACGTCTTCCTCGTACTCCTTATGCAGAACGTATGTGCCGCTAAGGCCCTGAGCAAACATGTCCTTAATAGCTGACTTCTTGTGCAAAAGCAGAATTGGCTTTTTCTGCTGCATAGCATAACCCACCTGATAGCCCATGCTGAAACTCTCTTTACTTGCTTCGGCAATTACAACGTCCGCTTTCGCAATTGCCTCCAGGCTTTCTTGGTAAACAGACGACCAGTCATCCGGACGGAATTCCTGGTTATTTACTCTGCGTGCATATGCTGGCTCGATCCAGTCCCTCGCCAACGAGTACTCATGTTTGTGCAAAACCCGAACAACGTTGCGTAATGTTTCAATATCTTTTATAATGTCGAATTCAGAAGCAATAAAGTGTACAATCATAGCCAGCAGAACCTCTCTGAGTTATTTAAACGATATTATATACTAACCACCGTAGTTCAATCAAACGAACCATGGACAACCTAAGGTAATACTTTGAAAAAATGCGAGCACTTCCAACCAGTGTCCAGCCCACCCCGGGTCACCACAGGACTTGGCGAGTTAGTTTTGGAGGCAGATGCCGTAGCATATGACTCCGACGAGACACTTGTCATCCACGACCCTGATTTTCAACGGCAACTTGGCCTGCACGCACTCTACATTGATCACACCGGCGACCTAAGGGCACTCGACCAGTTTGCTACAAATTACCAGAGTGGAGTAGTCGATCCAGACTATATCGAGCGTGTTAGGGCTGCTTCAGCTAACTACACGGGCAATTCGGAGACTTTTGAGCAAACAGCGAATGCTTATGCTAATATTGCCAACGATGGCGTTAGCCTTTCCGCAAAGCTACGATTGCTCCCTCGATATCATGAGCAAGGGAGCGATAAAGATTTCTGGACAGCACGTTCTCGTTTAGTTAATGAAAGTGGCGTTCCGCTCGATCTGGGAAAGTCCCTGGGTGAAGGTATTCAAGAGTTTATCGATTTCAATAATGAAGCCGGTAAGAAGCAAGCCGTTATATCCAATTCCAGAAAAGCTGCCGTGAGACCCGTACTTGACGTCATGCTTCGCGAAGGATGTGAATCTTTTGATGAGGTCCTAGCCCTGGCTGGTTCAGGCATAGCACGCAAGCCGCAGCCTGACAGTATGATTGACCTGAGGAAGCGTTTCGGAACTGATAATATTCTCTACATCGGCAATGCAGTCGAAGATATTGAATTTGGCATGCAATCCAAGGCACCCTGCATTATACTGGGCTCACCCGTTAAAAGTCACCCGGCCGCTAACTACATCGGCAATGCCCGTGAGCTGCTTGAAGAGATTAGGTCACAATAAATGTTATCCACTTTTAACTTTTTAAATAATTAATACGTAAGGCTCTGTTTTGCAAATCACAAATTACACTGACTACATTTCAGATTGGATGCATCTCGAAAGATATGTCAATTCAGGGTCTGATCATAAGTTCAAAAACCAATCTGATGTACCTCAGTTATACCGACCCGGGTCACAGACTCAGTCGTTTCAACTCATGTCACTCGCTGGCAATAGTCACATAAAAGAAGAAGACCTCTTGCCTGAAGGTATATATCCCGTCCACCCCTATACATCAAAAATCTATCAGTCCATAGGCCACACGCTGGAATCTACGTCGTACAATCTCGTCCCGACATCATCCACGCGAACAATGCTCATCTATAAAGACGACCCGGCAAACGCCTTTTTTGTTAAGCTCGACATCCCTGTTAAGATCAGCCGTTTTAATCGAGCTATAAGTCGAAGTGATGTTGTCTTTTCATCTCAGATTGATGCCGAGATCACGAGAACACACTTCGATTCAGAGTTTGCGTTTGGCATTTTCCGTGAGGTGGGTGGTGGCCACACAATCCTTAACGATGGTCGCAACGCAGGCTACCTCGTACGAGAGCTATACCCGACATGGCTTACCGACAATAAGCCTGGTAAGTATTTCCTGGTTCCATCTTTTTCTATGATCTCACCCGACATACAAACACCGCAAGAGCCACCTCTCCTAATCCAAATTCTCAGAAAAAGTGACAACCCTACACTGACCTTATGTGAGAAAATCATCTTTCCCCTGCTCCAATTCTGGTTTGCCCTGGCCGACAGGGGTATGCTTTGGGAAATGCAGCAGCAGAACACGCTTTTCGTACTAGACGCTGACCACAATCCTATAGGTATTGTCATTCGAGATTATGACGGTACTTATCTTGACGCTGCGAGTCGGCAAGAGCTTGGCCTCGACACGCTCTTCATTAAGCACCTTCTGTGGAATAACGATGACCGAACAATTCGATATAGTAATATATTTGACCATCGCGTCTGTAAGCAAAATATCCTGAGACTGATCAATTGCTACGGGGAACACTTTTCTGCACAAGAAGCTGCAGAGGTAAAAGCCCACGTATCTGCATATATAGAAAAAAATATGCCGAAGAGAATGGCGAGCATTCTCCCGCAGAACCGCTGGTACACGGTTCCCGAAACACTGTTCAAGGAAGGTATTCAGATGCAGGAGAGCGCTTCACCACCTTTTCGCCCATAATACGATGTTGCTTTACGCACGCCATGGTCATGTGTATAATATACACATATTAGGTAAATAGGTGGTTTGCGATGCATCTTGTTACTCAGATTAGTGGAAACAATCAAACCAAAATGTCTGCTTTAAAGCGGATTCTCGAGGAGCAACAGGTGCAGGTCACCCTCCTAGATGTTGAGCCAGACTTTCTGACTACCGAGAACCAAATGAATCCTTGGCATACGCACGATTTCCGCATGAGCGTGTTCGAATCAATTGCCAGCTCCTCCTTTCATACTATCTATTGCGATTACGGGATTATCTCTCGCGAAGTAGCATTACAGATTATGTATGCTATGCAAAAGTCTAAGCCCGTCATTTTGAACGAATTGCCTTCGTTCGCCGATGATGTTGATACGTTTTCGCAGCGGATCATTGCCAGTCGCTTGCATAATTTCTCGATTGCTAATTTGACCCGGGGCGAAAAGCAAGCCACGGCTGCCGCACTGCGTTACCTGAACAACGCGCCAAAAGTTGATTATGCCCTGAACGTGCATGACAATATTCTCATTCGCTCCAAGGTACGCAACCATCTCCGTGAAATGGTCTCAGTGCCATTCGCCCCCGCTCAACAAATTCTTGCCGACGTTGCCTTGGCCGCTGCTTGAAATAGCATACACAGAGTTCCTTCCCTCCACTCCGTGTTCGGGCAGTATTCAAAAACACCTCTCGATATCTCCCGAGAGGTGTTTTTTAGCTGTAGCTAGGGTGGCAAGCTAAGCAAGTAGAGAGAGCTATTTCAGCATGCGCTTTAGGAACTGACCGGTGTGTGATGCCTTGACACTCGCAATCTGTTCCGGAGTACCAGTTGCAACGACATATCCGCCACCAGATCCACCTTCGGGGCCCATATCAATAATATGGTCAGCAGACTTAATGACATCCAGATTGTGCTCGATAACAACCATGCTGTTGCCGGTATCAACCAGAGCGTGTAACACCTTGAGTAAACGATCGATGTCAGCCATGTGCAAGCCAGTCGTTGGCTCGTCCAAGATATATAATGTGCGACCTGTGGGTCGGCGCGATAATTCGGTCGCTAACTTGATGCGTTGGGCTTCACCACCCGATAATTGGGTGGCAGGCTGGCCCAAACTAATATATCCTAAGCCCACATCGACAAGTGTTTGGAGTTTGCGGGAAATAGTCGGGTTATTAGAGAAGAATTCTAGCGCTTGCTCGCAGTTCATTCCCAAGACATCACTAATTGTCTTGCCTTTAAAGTGGATCTCGAGCGCCTCGCGGTTGTAGCGACGACCATGACAAACTTCACACTGCACGTAGACATCTGGCAAAAAGTGCATCTCGATCTTAATAATACCGTCGCCAGAACAGTTTTCGCAGCGACCACCCTTAACGTTAAAACTAAAGCGGCCAGGACTGTACCCGCGCAATTTTGCCTCAGGTGTCTGGGCGAAGAGCTCACGGATTGGCGTAAAGAGACCGGTATATGTCGCCGGATTGGAACGCGGCGTTCGACCAATTGGTGATTGATCGATGATGATTGCCTTATCGAGTTCTTTGATACCCTCAATATCATCGTGCTTTCCCGGTACGGTATTGGCACGCATCAAACGAGCTTGAAGTTCTTTGGCTAGAATTCCATTAATGAGCGAGGATTTACCCGAACCAGATACGCCGGACACCACCACGAGCTGACCAAGTGGGATATCAACATCGACATTGCGCAGGTTGTTCTCGCGGGCTCCGCGAATGATTAGAGATTTGCCGTTGCCAGCACGTCGCTTTTTGGGAGTTGCAATTTCTTTGGTACCAGATAGGTATTGGCCAGTAATACTCTTGGGGTTTTTGGCAACTTCATCAGGGGTGCCAGCAGCAACAACATGACCACCATGTATGCCAGCGCCCGGGCCAATATCTAGCAGATAGTCTGCCGTACGAATAGTGTCTTCGTCGTGTTCAACAACAATAACGGTGTTGCCGAGTTCCCGCAAATGCTTGAGCGTGCCGATCAAACGGTCGTTATCGCGCTGGTGCAAGCCAATGCTTGGCTCGTCCAGTACATACAAAACCCCCTGCAGACCAGATCCAATTTGCGTCGCCAAACGAATACGCTGTGCCTCGCCGCCAGAGAGTGTCGTAGCGCCACGTAGCAGTGTTAGGTAGTTCAGGCCGACGTCCTGCAAAAAGCTCAAACGAGCACATACTTCTTTGAGGACGAGATTGGCAATCTGAGTTTCTTTGGCATTAAGCTGTAGCGAGTTGAAGTATTCAATCGCTTCATCGATCGAAAATTCACAGATATCCATAATGGAGTGCTCCGCGATAGTAATTGCCAGAACTTCTGGCTTCAAGCGGCGGCCCTTGCACGAATAGCATGGCTTTTCCTGCATAAAACGTTCGATGTCGTGGCGCATAAAGTCGCTATCTGTCTCTTTGTGGCGGCGCTCAAGATTAGGAATAACACCTTCGTACGTCGACTCGAAGGTGCGGCCGCTACCGAGTGATACTTTATATTTCTGGCTGCCAGTGCCATACAGTAACTTGTTGAGATTGTCTTCGGTCAGCTCACCTGTTGGGACATGTAGGCTAAAATCATAGGCATCGGCGACGGCCTGCATTTTCTTCATATACCATGCGTCGGCATTCACCCGATTGAATGGACGGATAGCGCCTTCAGCGATCGTCAACCGTCCGTTGGGGATAACAAGTTCAGGATCAACTTCCAGTCGAGAGCCAAGCCCTGTACAAACTGGGCAAGCTCCTTGCGGTGAGTTAAAACTAAACGTTCGAGGTTCAAGCTCAGGTATAACAACATCGGGGTGATCGATACAGGCGTACATCAGGCTATACTGATATTCTTCGGCCGAGTCGGCGTTAACGACACGGATTTTACCTTCGGCAGCCTCGAGGGCTTGTTCGACGGATTGAGCAAGCCGAGAACGGCTGTCCTCGTTGTTAACAAGACGGTCGATGACAACTTCAATAGTGTGCTTATAATTCTTATCGAGAACTGGAAATTCATCCAGTGCATATACGACGCCGTTGACACGGGCACGAGCAAAACCAGCCCTCATATATTGCTCAGGGATATGCTCAAATGCGCCTTTTTTGGCCGATATAACTGGGGCGAGGAGCATAAGGCGAGCATCTTTATCGACATTTGTAATCTGGTCGACGATATTTTGGGTCGTTTGGCGTGTGACGGGTTTGCCGCAAGTTGGGCAGTGCGGCACACCAATACGCGCAAATAACAGGCGCAAGTAGTCGTAGATTTCGGTTACGGTGGCGACGGTTGAACGAGGGTTGCGGCTGGTTGATTTTTGATCAATAGAAATTGCTGGCGAAAGGCCGTCAATCTGGTCAACGTCAGGCTTTTCCATAAGCCCCAAGAATTGTCGGGCATAAGAACTGAGCGACTCAACGTAACGGCGTTGACCTTCGGCGTAAATAGTATCGAACGCCAACGAAGACTTACCCGAACCAGATAAACCAGTAATAACAACCAGCTTCTCACGGGGGATCTCGACATCAATATTCTTTAGATTGTGCTCGCGGGCACCTTTGACAACTATTTTCTCAGACATAGACGTATCTAGTATACGCCAAAAAACCCGAGTTATCCACTGGTACTACCGAACGTGCCGAATATCTTCAGCTATTACCGAAGCCCCGCGAAGAATTCGCGGATACGGGAAACCATGACGGCATGTTTTGCGGCCAGAGGTAACCTATCAAAATGGCGATCGTCACCTGCAATTGCCCCAAAGCTAGTGACAAGCGTTTCAGTCACGACGGGCATCTGAGCGCCGTCTCTGGAGCCCCCTTGATCCATCCAAATACCATACATCCGAGCCGTTAGTTTACCTAATTCTCGTCTGCGGAACGTGTCAGCCCCCTTTATGAGAGCACGGAGGTCCTCCACTGATCGCTTTTGATCGGTTGGGTTACTGACGTCAAGGCGACCCAATGACATGTGTATGCGCCCGACAGGAATATTATTGTCTTTGATGACATCGCAGAACTCATCGGTAGACACAGTTGTCCCGTTGCCCTCCTGCAAGTGAGCTCGCAGTAAGTGGTGGGCGTCACCGACAATCTCCTTGATGCCGCGCTCGCGCATAGCCTCGGGTATCGCATCGTAGTCAGCGGCCGACGTCATACCCCAATCTTTTTTGACTTCGGGAGCAAACTGCACGCCCGTCTTCTTAAGGGGGTGGCCGCCGTAAGTAACAGGCTTTCCGTTCTTGTGACGTAAATCACCGAAAACGACCGATGGCAAGAAGCTACCACTTAGAACATCAAGCCGCTCCAAGGACTTAAGAGAGCCCATTCTGGTAACAAGTGGTCCGGAGTATATCGTCCCCGGCGTAGCCCAGCTGGCGTGGCTGGAGGACCAAAGCCGCTGCATAGACATATCAGCTGCCTCGTCCTTGGGTATGCTTCCCAAGGGGTACTTTTCTTTTGGGGCTCCCATGGGATAAATCTGACCGTATGGCAGCCTACCGAGCGCCTCTGCTGCATAGATAGAGGTCATGAGCGCGCGAGTAGGAGTGATCTCATATCCACCGTCGTAGCCGACTATGCCAGCACGATCTGCGGTGTTATGCACATCCCTCAGGAAGTTAAGATGGTAGCCGATGCCGCGAGCAACTGACTCATATGGAAGCGAGAGGTTGGAAACTTGGAGGCTAATTTTTTCGGACATCCGCCTATTTTACCTCAAGAGCAGCGGAGAAGCAAAGTTGATGGTATACTATGTTAATGGAAACACTGAAACATTGGTGGCTACGCATTCCACGTGCCGTTCGCAAACCGCTCGTTTTTATGGTCGGTGCGGCAGTTATTATCGCGGGGCTTGCCATGCTCGTCTTGCCTGGCCCAGGTTGGGCTGCAATCTTCTTGGGATTTGCTATTTTGGCAACTGAATTTGCCTTCGCCGAACGTGTCCGCGAATGGATGGTCGGTCAGCTAAAGATATGGTTCGAAAAAGCACAGGATCGTTGGCGTAAAATCATCAAAAAAGACCGCTAATTTCCCTAAGCACAAGCAGTATAGCAATATATTTGACTCGGCAACAATTACATGTAAAATAAAGGCTAAGTATAGCTTATAAATTTAGTGTAAAAGGTGGCAAAAACGTGTCAGAGTTTATTGTGCTGGGCCTGGTTCCTGGCACCCAAATGCAAATAACATTCATTTCTTGGTTGGTAATCGCCCTTGGCATTGCTGCTTATTTTGTGGGGCGCAATGGCTACCGCACACGCGTATTCCATGCTTGGATAATTGCAACCAGCATTAGTATTCAAACGCAGCGACACCAGTTCTAGAATTACAGGTCGTCGCTTGGCATAATGCTCTCGGCGTAGAGCTTGAGTTCTTCGATAAGGTATTCCTGGCTTCCGGTAAGCGAGTCGCGAGTCGTAATTTGCTGCAACGTGTTCAAGTACTTCGCCATGCGACTCTGTTGGGCGCCATCCACGAGCTGCTTCTTGCAGAATGCATCCCAGACCTCGCGCTCTTCACTGGAAAGTGAACGTGGGAAATTGCGAGCTTTGTACAGCGGCAGCAGGGCTTCAAGGCGGTTGTCCTGAAAATGCAGGTTGAGTTCGCCAAGTTCACCGGGATCTGCTGCGCGCACAACGCCCATCGATTGCTTGTCTTGATAACCAAAGAACCCATCGTACAGCTGACCATCGACTTGGCGGTCGTCTGCAAACATACTTGACTGGAGTTGTCGGTCCATTATATCTGCGGCCTTTTGGAGATTAGCGACAAAATCAGGCATCTGGGCCAATGTCGCCATATTCTGCTTGATAGCGCCCATGTCTATAGCTAATCGTTCCTTACTGGCGTCATCCAACACGCCGAGTGGTGCAACTGCTGGACACTTATTGAAAGAAAGCGCTTTTACAGGCAATCGCGGGTCATTTTCGTCACGATCTTTCTTCCATTTCCACTTGTCGACAAGTTGTTCGGCGGACATGTCCTTGTATGCGCTCGGGTCAAAGCGCAGATCATAGACAAAAGCACCCTGGCGCTTAGGGTTATCACAAAGTCTTACGACAACAGTCGTTTTCTCGAACTGGCTCGAGTACTGGCCGCTCGTATATACAAACGGCTGGCCCGCATTCACCAAATCGGCCACTTTACGCTTATCGCGCATCGAATACATAAAATCGAATAGCTTGGGCTGCTTATTACGGATTAGGCGCGCTATCTCGATGGTCGCATAGACATCACTCAATGCGTCATGGGCATGTTCATGGTTTAGTTCGTTGATGCCCGTCAAGAGTTCAAGCCGATTAGAGGGCTTGCCCTTGGCATCAAATGGCCACTTTATACCTTCTGGGCGCAGCGCTCGGGTCATTCGCACAACGTCGAGCATGTCCCAACGCCCTCGACCATCCTGCCACTGCCATTCGTAGGCGTCATAGAAGTTCCGATAATGGAGACAGCGCATAAACTCATCGTCAAAGCGCACGGTGTTGAACCCAAGGAAGATCGTATCTGGTGTTGCGATCTCGTCGGTAAAATGACGGAGGAATTCAGCTTCGGTCAAGCCGTCAGCGAGTGTCTTTTGGGGAGTGATGCCCGTCAACAGCACTGCCTCGGGATCAGGCAGCACATCGGGAGTCATGGCAACATACAGGTCAACCGGCTCACCGATAGGATTAAGATTGAGGTCCGTACGTTGACCGGCAAACTGCATAATGCGTGACTGGCGCGGATTGATACCGCTTGTTTCAAGATCATAAAAGAAAAGACTGGCGCTCATTGTACCAGTGTACCATGGGCCAGTCTTGAGGTGAGTATCAAAGTAAGAATCTAGTATTCGAAGTTGCCGAGGCGAGCGATTTGGATCGTATCACCGGCGTTGATGCCCTTGCGAACAAGTGCGTGCATAATGCCCATCTTCTTCATGATGTCGCGAATACGCTGAACACCATGCTCGTCATCAAAATCAGTACGAGCGGCAAACTTCTCGATCTTGCGTCCGGTAACCATCCAGCGCTTCTCGCCCATTGGCTTAACTTCCCATGCGAGACTTTCGTCGACCAGCTTCAGTACCGGCAAACCGCTAGCAGCTTCCTCTTGTTCCTCGATAACCTTGCTTCGCTCGGCCTGAACAATGCGGTTCGTTTCATGGAGAAGTGGCGTGAGGCCATGGTGGGTCTGTGCTGAGATCGCAAACAGTGGTGCCCCTTCGGGGATGACCGCCTTAAGCTGGGCCAATAGATCGTCAATAATATCCTGGTCAAGCGCCTCTGTTTTTGTCAGAACTACAATTTGCGGTTTGTTAGATAGATCAATCTTGTAAGCGCGGAGCTCCTGCTGGATGGTGGTATAGGCATTGGCAATGTCGGGCTGGTAGGCATCAATCAAGTGCATCAGCACAGCCGTACGTTCAACGTGACGCAGGAATTCATCACCCAAGCCCTTGCCTTCAGCAGCGCCTTCGATAAGACCAGGGATGTCTGCAAAGAGCAGGCTTGATTCCTCATCAACCTTCACGACGCCCAAGTTGGGCCTGAGGGTCGTAAATGGATAGTTGGCAATTTCTGGCGTAGCATTGCTGGTAACGCTCAGGAGGGTTGATTTTCCGGCGTTAGGCATGCCGACCAAGCCAACATCAGCAATCATTTTGAGTTCGAGTTGAGCCTGCATGATCTGGCCAAGCTCACCTTTTTCGGCAACGCGAGGTGCTTGGCGAACAGAACTAACAAAGTGGGCATTACCAAAGCCGCCTTGGCCACCGCGGGCGATAACAGCGGTCTGGCCATCGACGCTCAAGTCGGCGACCGCAAAACCGTCTTCATTAATGACAATCGTTCCAACAGGCACTTGAACAGTTAGGTGAGCACCATTTTTGCCATGCTTGCGCTGTTTGTCTCCGCCCTGGCCGTCTTCGGCCTTGAGCTCGCGCTGGTACCGAAAGTTAGCCAGTGTGTTTTGATTGCGACTTGCTGCAAAGATAATACTGCCGCCATTGCCACCATCGCCGCCATCAGGGCCGCCTCGGTCAATAAATTTTTCATGACGAAAACTGACTTTGCCGTTGCCGCCATTGCCCGCTTGAATTGCAACCGTTGCTTTATCAATAAAACTCATAAGTAACTTCCGTAAATTATACCATAAAATAAGCCAGTTGTGGAGTATGCACTAATGTGCAACTGGGAAATAGCGGTTTTTAGCGATAAATGTAGTGTGGGAATCGAGATGCATCGACCCAGTCACTGTGGCCCACGCGGGCGAATCCAGCCAAGCCATTCATGTCACTATACTTGATCTTGGTACCGTCCGCAGAAACTTCTTCGACATAGGCAACGTGCCCGAACGTACCACGATCAGTCTGGCCGATAGCACCAGCCCGTGGCGTACTGCTCACCGTCCAGCCGCTGAGCAAGGCCAGGTTATCCCAAGTATTTGCGTTACCCCAGTTATTAGGGACGCTAATACGATTAGCGACATACCAGGTACAAAAGCCATAATCGTAGCCGTTGTAGCCATAGGTTGGAGATGTGCCAAACGAAAAGCTGTAGCTTGACCGAGAAGCGTATACCACACGCTGGATTTGGCCGTTAGGGATGATGACCTTCTCACCTGGCTTGAGCCCGTTAATTTCGGCGTCGTTATAAGCGGTAATCTGGTCAGCGCTGGCATTAAATTTGGAGGCCAAACTCTGCGGTGTATCACCGTTTGCTACCGTATAAACGATGCCGTTCACTGGTGGAATCGAGAGCTTGACGCCCACTCCAACCGCATCACCCGTCAAGTCGTTGGACCAACGAATACTATCAGACGTTACATTGAATGCGGTCGCAATGCTCGTAACAGTGTCACCCCCCTTGGTAACGTATATTTGAATATCACGTTTTGACTTGAGTGATGTAGCCACAACCTGCGGCTTACTCACAATATTATTAGTCGCCGTAACGATCATCTCAGCCTTAACAGTGTCAGCCTGGTTGGTGACTGCCGTTGCTTCTGGCAAGCTCGCGCTTCGCGAAATACTAGCGGCGATGTCAGCCGATGATAATTGGTCAAGAGGGTCGCTGGCGCCACTGTCAGACGAGAATGACGACTGGAGTGATTGGTGTGGCATGTTGTTGCCAAGGACAACAAAGGTAACTATTCCACCCAAAAGCAAGAAATTAGCCGTCAATAAACCATAGCGAATAGTGCGCCTTTGGGACAGGAATTTGGTAAATCGTTTGTATACACGACCCAGGCGACCGGATCGACGGGCTTGCGGCTTGGTTGCGCTTGCCGTTTGTAATACTGGATTACTGATGGTTGACTCCTGGCACATGTGCCAACTTCGTGAATGGTTTATATGTCAGGTAGGACATCCGCGAAGGAAGCGTGCTGTATACCTCAAGAGGTGTAGAGCGGGCACTTCGTGTATGATTATAACAAATTTGGCACTTTTTCCAATATGCTTACTCTTTTCAGGGCGCCCAACACCCCTATTGACTGCATAGTTTGTGGCAATGCTGCTTGGTCAAAGCATTGTGTTCTTCGAGTGTTTTGGAGAAGTATGTCACTCCATCGTCACCACTCACAAAGTACAGCCAGTCGGTGCCTGCTGGATAGGCAACAGCCTTGAGCGAAGCAAGACTCACATTGCTGATTGGAGCAGGTGGCAATCCTTTGTGCAGGCGAGTATTATACGGCGTATCGTAAATGACTGATGGCTCGCGGCCGTCCCGGATTGAACCATAATAGGCCGTCACATCCGATCCAAGCATCATGTTCTGGCGTAAACGTGACAGGAAAACTTGAGCGACCTGACGCCGATCGTCACCGTTAGACACCTCTTTTTCTACGATTGAAGCCAGAATGATACCTTGGTAGGTGCTAAGTCCCTGCTTGGCAAATGCCGCTCGCAGATCGGGAGTAAGTGCTGATTGCATCTCGGCCAAAGATTTTTCGATGACCAGCGAAGCAGTTGTAGTGGACGTTTTCTGGAATGAATCGGGGAATATATACCCCTCCAGACTTGCCTCGGCCGGCTTATCAACAAGGGCCGGGTTGGACATATAGCTCGTAGGCATCAGCGCAACATCAACATCCTGGGCCGAAAAGCCGCTCTCGATAAGTGACGTTCTGATCTGGTCGATGCGCTTACCAGGCAAAATAGTGACGTAATCGGTGGCAACCTTACCACTGGTCAGTTTTTCGACTATTTTGGAAACTGGCATACTCGGCGACAGGGCATATGTGCCGGCCTGTAAGTTAGCTCGCAACTGTTTGGTGCTCACATACAGCTTGAATGCCCAAGCACTTTGGATCAGCCCATCCTGTTCCAACTTGACCCCAATCGCATCGACCGAGGCGCCTTCCGCAACGACCACAAGCTGAGTAGCTTGACTCGAGCTTACTGGCTGAAGCTTGTCGTTGTATGCTCGGCGAACAGTCAAAGTAGCACCAGCAATCAACAACACACCGACGACAAGCAAAATAGTCAGGCGGCGCGGCCAGGAATGACGGCGCGGCTTGGCTGAATATCTCACTTCCATTCTCCTGCATAGTCACGCAGAAAATCGTCAAGGATGTATGTTGCCGCTAGAGCATCGACATCACCCTTGGCAAATGGTTTCTTGCGGGCAGTCAGTTCCTCTTCGGCCTTGTGTGAGGTCAGCGCTTCATCCTGCCAGAACACCGAGATGGCCGTGTGCTTTTGCATGTCAGCAACAAAATCTCGAACATATTGCGTCTGCTGCGTATCTTGCCCTTGCATGCCCCGTGGCAAACCGACAATCAGCATACTTGCCTGTTGCTTGGCAATTAAGGCGACAATGTCCTCAAAGATAGAGTCAGTATGCGTCAGAGTGGTCAGCGGGTGAGCAATACGAGCAATACTATTAGCTTCAGCAACACCGATGCGCTGCGCGCCAACATCAAGCGCCAAGAGTTGCACAAAAGTGTTAGTTTGCATTCGCCCGAGTCTGCGGCTTATCAATCGTTATTGTAATTTTGGTGGCCTTGCTTGGCATCGAGGTCACCCAGAATGGACTGTAGGATATATCGACATCTGTTACCCCGGGATAGTTCTTGATGATCTCACGAGCGTCACCAGACTTCTTGCCAGCAATTTGCTTGGCTAATGTGCCTGTGTCAATCTCTGGACCAGCAATAACAGTTACTTGCATGGTCGTGGAAACGCCGTCAGGAACTTCGCTTGGTGTTGAGAAGTTAGCGCCATCAATGCCATAGTCCAATATCCCTTGTTTGCTCGTATCAATGTCGTCCTTGACCTCTTGCTTGACGAGCTTCTCGAGATCAGTCTTTTTGGTGCCCATCATCGTAAAGCTGATTTTTTCTGTTACTGTGACACTTTCGGCGGCGTCACCAGCGTTAGCGCTCGCCGTCACTATTGGCGTGCCTGGGCTAAAGGAAGCAACGACTGGATAATATCCCGCGCTACTGAGCTGGCTTTGGAGTTGCTTTTTGATTTCAGTGTTGTCCTGAGCGGTGATCTTCTGCTTGGCGGCCTCGATGTCTGACTGCTGTATGATCTTAGTGATATTGTCTGTGCCGCCAGTCATAGCTTCACCGGTAGCACTCAGCTTTGGTGGTGAATTAGCGATGCTGTAGCTTGACTCACCGACGTTATAGCTTACGCCTGCGTTCTGGGCAACAACATTGACGTCAGCATGCCCATCGCGCTTACAGTCGCCATCACTCTTAAAGTTACTACCCGGAATTGATACACCCGCTTGAGAAATAAAGGTGCTGCTACCGGTACTAAAGCCCGTTCCAGCTGGCAGAGTTACCGTGTCGTCACTACAGTTTGTAATCGTAACCATTCCTGAGGCCTTCTGGCCGTTGTTCTTCTGGCCGGTGGCAGACGCTTGCTGTGTATAGGTCTTTTGGAGTTCTTGCGACTTGGCGGGAATTGTCCCGTCATCTGTATCGAGCTTAGTAGCCTTGGTACTCAGTGATAAATTGACACTCGCATCTACTGCCTGGCTGTTGGTCTTGACCAAGACGTTTGCCTTTGGCATAACGCTCAACGCAAGATAGAGGCCAAAAATAAGGACTACCGCTGCTGCACCGCCAATAATGAACCACTTACGGAAACGGTTGAAATTTGGAACCTTGAGGTTCTTGTCTTTTTTGCCGCCAAAAAGAGATTTTTTATCCTTCTTGCCGTCGTCGAGCGCACCGATTACCGCACCCGCAGCATTTGGCTTAGGGCCAGTTGTATTATCCAGCTCTATGGGGTCGTCAAGATCCGAAGGGTCACTTGGAGAGACAATCGAACCGCTGCGGCCACGTGCGAGTTCGCCAACACTTGCGCTCTTATTAAGCGGCTCATCGTCCAGCGTCACCGATTCGTCTTCGTCTTCTGGGGCTGCCGCTTGCATAGCCATACCCTGAGGGATTTCTGGCTTAGATTGGAGGTTTTTCGCCACGTACATGCCGGTAATTGTCGCCAATGGAAACAGCCCGGCCTCGGAAGTAATCAAGACAAGATGCTTCTTTCCATCATCAGCACCACGCTTGAGGAGCTTCATATTCACCACGCTCTGCAGTGTTGTTGCACGCTTTGGTAAAACCAAAGCAACAATCTTACTGGGTGAACTGCGGACTTTATCAATAATTGCTGTTATCTCGTCGTCGACATCGATATAGATGACGTCTTTGGCCGGAATACTGTTCATGTGCGTAACATCCTATCAAGTTTTTCACGAATCGAACCACCGGGATCGGTTCCGGAGAATTGCATGGTGTCCAGGCCAACGCGCAGCAAGCCCATGGCCGTAATAAAAGTATGGTCATCTACCTGGCCGGTTTTGTCGATGATACCCACGACTTGTTCCGGGTGAATATGCTGCACGACAGGCTTGCGCGTAAAAGGCAGACTCGTGTACCAATCAGTTTGCTCAAGCTTATTCATTAAAGGGTCAAGACTGGAACCGCCGCCGCACAAAAGTATTCGGTGTGGCAAATGATCAAGCTTATCAAATTCACCAAGGGCGAGTTCAACGCCATTTGTCCATACATCAAGCGTATTTTGGAGTGCGCCTAGGGTTGCTGCAGCTTTGCTATGGGAGATTGTCGAGCTCGTGACATGAATTTTAAGCTCCTCGGCTTCTTCGAACTCCACGCCAAGCTCACGTTCAATTGAACGCGTAAAGGCACGGCCGCCGATACCAAACATCTTCGTACCCTGCACGCCACCCTCGTTAACGACAGCAATATCAGTTGTGCCGCCGCCAATATCCATCAAAATAGCGCTCATAGTAGCACTCGTGTCGTCGCCAATGACCGAGCGAGAAACTGCAAATGGCTCAGCGGCTACTGCGAGCAAGTCAAGATCTAACTGTTGAGCAGTACGCTCCAGAGCGCCAATGTGGATCAAAGGCGCAAATGCGGTATAAAGCTGCACCACTATGTCGCGCCCCTGGAATCCCACTGGACTTGTAACTTTGTATCCGTCAATTTCCATGCCCACGAGCGCGCTGTTGACCAAACGAATATCAACATCCTTGCCGCCCATTTCCCAAGCAAGCTGCTTTTTGGCTTTCGCCTGTGCCCGCTGCTGGACAAGCTTAACAATACGCTCCACTTCCGCTAGATCAAGTGCTTTCTCGGGGTCTTTGCGCGTTACGCGAACAGTCGTTGTCATGCCTTTTACGAGCTCGCCTGCAATACCAATGACTGCCGAACGAGCACTCACGCCGGCTTGCTCCTCGGCGCGTGCCAAGGCAGTGTCACAGTTTTGGACCACGCGAGCAATATCGGCGATAGCGCCTGCCTGCATATCACTCAGACCCTGGTGCTGGCGTCCAACACCAACGATTTCAATTTCATGGCCGTTTACCTTGCCAATGAGTGCTTTGACAAATTCCGTACCAATATCAAGCCCGACGATATATTGATCTTCGACAGGTGTGCGACTGGCAACCTTGGTATTGACTTCGCTCGCCTTGTCAGCGACTTTATTAGCCATATTCTGGCCAAACGATTTAACTTTGTTGAGATCAAGCATAATTGCCACTTATTATAGCATAAGCGTTGTAGCACCGCCTATGTTCTTCCCCTACTTATCAAACTTAATTGGCGATAATTGTCGCCCATTCTCCAGCGATTTTACAATTGTTACCTGCAAGGTCTTGTCCTGGGACAATGGGCGTAGTGTGTCCGCCGACGCCTTAGCATGGTCTGGATAGGCCCGGAAGTCATCAATTTGAGCAGCCTGAATGAGGTAATCAGCGCAGCCCGATTCCAAAGCCTTAACGCCTACGTAGTATTCCGTTTTAGTAATGTCGCCATCGCGTTTGGTTTCCATGCGAGACGCAACATCGCTCGGGCAAGTGCGCTGCATAGTTTGGTAGGCCATTTTAGCCGCCCAGTAATTGTGAGTATGTGCGAGCGTAAAGGCAGTGACAGCGCCAACAACAAACACGATATTAAGCGCTAAAGAGGTAAATAAAATGGACTGCTTATTGGCAGAAATCCAACCTTGGGCAGGATTCTTTCGAGATGTAGATGGAGTTTGTTTCATGCCATCATTATAAAGGGCTGCCCCTGAAAACGCTAGCGAAGTACTGCTTTAATCCGGCGGACACCAGCCGAGCTGGCTTCCTCTTTAAGAATCTTGAAGCGCTTGTTATCTTCGGCCAGCTGACCAGTGTGATCAACATGAGGACCACCGCAAATTTCAAAGCTAAAACGGTCGTCGCCCTCACCCATTTGATAAATCTTAACCACTTCGCCATAACGGTCGCCAAAGGCGCCTAAAGCACCCATTTCGAGAGCCTGCTTGGTTGGATATTCTTTCCAAAACACTGGTAAATCTTTGTCAATTTGTGCGTTAACAATGTCTTCGACTTGTTTAATTTGCTCGGGGTTTACCTTTTCATCGTGCGAAAAGTCAAAGCGCAAACGCTCTTCGGTAATGTTGGAGCCACGCTGGATGACATGGTCGCCCAGAACGGTGCGCAAAGCCTGGTACATCAGGTGCGTGGCGGTGTGATACTTTTTGTGCTGGAGTGTCTGGCCGCCCAAGCCACCCTTGAAAACGCCTTTGGTTGCGCCCTGCGAGCGCTGGCGCTGTTCGGTCATGACAGTTTCAAATTCAGCCGACCAGTTTTCTGACATACATGCATCGTCGCGTAAAGCAACCACTTCGGCAGTCAGTTCTTTGGGATAACCGTATGTGTCGTACAGCTTGAAGACATTGCCTCCGCTCAGTAATTTTCTGCCCTCCGAGTCTGTTTCGTTAGACTCACGAAGCATCTTATCTAGTTCATTTTGGCCTTTGCGGAGCGTTTGACGAAAGACTTTTTCTTCCTTAACCAAAACAGCAATGACTGTTTCGCGCTTAGCGGCAACCTCTGGAAATTCTTGATGGTATAGGTCGGCGATTGTTGGCACCAGCTCTTCAAGGAAGTTCTGCTCAATGCCCAAGTTAAAGGATTTCATAATAGCGCGGCGCACCATGCGGCGCATTACATAGCCCTGCTCTTTGTTGCTGGGCACAATGCCATCAACAGCCAAGAAAGTTGCGGCGCGCAAGTGGTCGGCAATAATGCGCATAGCGTTAGTGTGGCTGTCGTATTTTTTGCCAGAAAGTGTTTCGAGCTTTTCGATAATTGGCCACAGGAGGCTAATTTTGTAAGCATCGGGCTCGTTAAGCGCGGCGGCGGCAATACGCTCAAGGCCTGAGCCATGGTCGATGTTTGGCTTTTCGAGCAATACAAACTTGCCTTCGGCTTCTTTGCGGTACGCCATAAAGACGTTGTTGCCAATTTCCATAAAGCGGCCGCAGTCACAGTTGGGGTGACAGTGCTCGCCATATTCAGGATTGTGAGGTGTGCCAAAGTCATAGAACATTTCGCTGTCGGGGCCACAAGGGTCACCGATAGGAGTATTTTCGGGGCTGCCGTTACGGCTCCACCAGTTTTTGCTGCCGTCGTAGTAAAAGATGCGCTCACCTTCTTTGATGCCACGCTCGTAGCCGTCTTCTTCGGAGCCAATGTCGGCCAGGCCAGTACTTAAACCCTTGGCCTCAAAGAGCTTTTGCCACAGCTTAGCAGCTTCGTCGTCTTTGGGAATGTCATATTCGGGAGCGCCGATAAAGCAGGTAATGTACAGCTTGGATGGATCAAGGCCAACAACATCGGTTAGGAACTCAAACATCCATGGCACTTGCTCGGCTTTGGAGTAATCGCCCAAGCTCCAGTTACCAAGCATCTCAAAAAAGAGTGTGTGGCGGTTGTCGCCGATTTCGTCAATATCCTGGGCACGTAAGCATGTCTGACTGTCGACAATACGTGTGCCTTCCGGGTGCTCTTCGCCCAAAAGATAGGGGATCATTGGCTGCATGCCTGAGCCGGTGAAAAGAGTAGTCGGGTCGTTTTGGGGCACCAACAACGCGCGTGGGATTACCGCGTGACCACGTTTTTTAAAGAATTCAAGATAAGCGGTGCGGATTTGTTGTGCGTTCATAAAAGATATTATAACAGAGGTAGTGCGGCAGGTAAAATTGCAGCGCTCTGGACGAACTAGATAACGATGCCGCCGCCCACCACACGCTGGCCATCGTAGATAACTGTGGATTGGCCAGGGGTGATGGCGCGTATCTCTTCGCCAAGGTCCATGAGTAATGTGCCGTCTTCGTCGAAACGCAAATTGCGCGCCTCGACGAGTGCCGCTCGGTAGCGAGTGCGAATCTGGTAGGCCTTAGTGACATCTGGAGCATCATTAATCCAGTGCACATCAGCAAGATGTAGGTCGTTGCTCCACAGTTTCTTGTCTTGCAGATCAGCCGTCACATATACTTCATTTTTTGCCATGTCTTTGCCAACAACATAATAAGGTAAGCCGCCACCAACGTTAAGGCCATGGCGCTGACCAATTGTATAAAATAATGCACCATCATGTTCGCCGATGGTCTTACCGTAATGATCTATTATGATTCCTGGCTCAGTTTTAACAAAAGCCTGCAGGAATTCCTTGATGCCGACCTTGCCTACAAAACAAATACCCTGAGAGTCCTTCTTTTCGGCGGTAGCCAGGCCCAACTTTTTAGCCATTTCACGAATTTGAGGCTTTTGGTATTCACCAATTGGCATCAGTGACTTGCGTAGGGCGTCTTCGGTAATGCGGTACAAAAAGTAGCTCTGGTCTTTGTTGGCGTCTATGCCAGTCAATAACTGACCGTCCTTGATGCGGGCGTAGTGGCCCGTAGCAATTAGGTCGGCCCCATCTTGCAAGGCGGTGTTTAGGAAAAGTTTAAACTTTACTTCCTGGTTACACATAATGTCTGGGTTGGGAGTGCGGCCCGCCTTGTATCCCTCCAGCATGTAGTCCACGACCTTCTGGCGATATTCAGTTTCGAAGTCGTACATCTTGAATGGTATGCCGAGTTGGACTGCTACGCGCTTCGCATCCTGGTAGTCCTCTTTCCATGGACAATCAAAGCCCGGCAAGTCCTGACTCCAGTTCTTCATGTAGACACCGGTCACATCGTAGCCCTGTTCCAACAGCAAAGCTGCCGTCACCGAGCTGTCGACACCACCGCTCATACCAACAAATACTTTTTTGGCCATATTTCTCTATTATATCAACTTTTTGTTATTTCAGCTATCAGCGGAATGCTAGTAATCGCTCTCCTGAATATGGCGACGAAGTGTGGATAGTTCGTACCGACGGCCAAGCCAAAATGAGATCAAGATGAGCGGGATCATAATGAGAGCGGGCAGCCAAAGGACTTTTTCGATGGTGATAATCTCGGAGCCAGCGTCGCCATTGCCTGCCGACTGCGTGACAGCCCCGTTGGCTACACCAATAACCTGCAGATAGGCCGTGAGCCCATTTTTATCCGTCGCCTTGATGATCACGTTGTAGACACCAGCCGTATCGTAGATGTGCTTGAGGTCTACAACTCCTTGGAATTGCTGGCTAATCAAATCTTGCGGCTTGTTATCTCCCCAGTCTATGCTGATGGCATACGGGCCCGTACCACCGCTCAGGATAATTGGCCACAGCAGCGTATCGCCAGGATTCGCACCACGGCGGGCGTAGTCGCTGGTTAATACCAGGAGCGGTGTGCCGGATGGATTAAACTGAGAGTCGTTAAAGGTGACCGTGATAACGTTAGAATCTGGACCGGCCTGGTCCAGAGAGTCATAAACACGTGCTATGAGATCGTTCTGGCCGCTAAATAAATCGATCTGGATGCTATAGCTGCCAGAAGTACACATCACTGAACCCATAAAGACATTGTTATCAAAAATCTTTACCAGGAGCCCTGTGGGGCAAAGCCCTGCAACCGTTATAGGCAAGTTTGTAAAAGTTTGGCCATTCCGAGGAGTGGTAATTGTTGCGCCAGTTGTCGGCGGTGCGCTAGCCAAAGTACCAGTGACACCCATTGAACCTGATTTGGGGTTTTCTGGCGCTGGCGCAGCAGCCGAAGCAAGGCCGCTCGTGCCAATCACAATACTACATATCACAAGGGCTGTGAGCGCCCGTCGAATCTCAACCAGGAAATGCTTCATGTCTACCCTTTACTTTAGCGCGTTGGCATAGGCTTAAGCAATATAAAAAGACCACCTTATCTACGACAAGGTGGTCTTGGAGGAGAACTCGAAGCTATTTACGCTTGGAGCCCGTTGCTTTCTGGACAACACGGCGGTTGTAATTCTTGACCATACGAGGCAGGACAAAGATTGCCAGCAATATGAGAATCACCACGGCAGCAGTTGCGACAATCACCGAGATTGGCACAACGTAGAAGGTCTGGCTTGCAGTCAGGAGCTGCCCCTTTGATCCATAGCCAAAGTTGCCTTCAAGCTGATACTTGCCAAAGGAACCGACCTTGTCGAGATCTACGCTAAAGCGGCGAATACTGTCGGGTAGCACGTTACCGCGAGGTTGCAGGTTGTTGATTTCATAGCTTGCAAGCGTCTTGTTGCCCTTTTTGAGGATGACCTTACCGAAAGGTATTTCTTGAACATCACCCTTGTTTTCGAATCGGACAATAGACTTAACGCCCTTACCGGAGGTAAAGAAATTACCCGCTTTGTCATCCTTGCGTACATCAAAGCTGGCAATCGACAAATCTTCTTTGATGTCACCAGGAACCTTGACCAGCAGCAGTGAGCCGACGCTAGCCGAGAGGGTCACATTCTGGTCACTCGTAGATGAAGAAGGTGCAAATCGCACCGCACCAAAGTAACCACCCGCAGAAGCTGTCGCTGGAATAGTGACCTTAACTTTAACTGTCTTTTGCTCATTAGGTGCCAGTGTAAAGTCAGCGATTGGTTCAACATACTGCTTCAAACTGTGGCTTGGAGCAGCCTGGTCAGCATCAAGAATGATATTTGGCGTACCATTTTCATCTTTACCAGCAACAAAGTCGTTAATAATAACGCGGAGCTTACTCGTACCTGCTGTCATGTTTTGAACATATATATCAACCGTTTGGCTGGCACCCGGCTTGATCTCCAGGTCATTCCGAACTGGTGACACCTTGAGTGCATTACCGGTACTTTGTGGTGTTGCCGTAACGGCAGATTGTGTGGCTGCGAAGGCAGTGCTTGCACTGAAAATCATTGCAAATGCGCCGAGCACAAAACCAAACGAAGCAATTTTGCGTCGTATCATCGTTTCCCCTTTTTAAACTTCTTTAGCTTATACTAGCACAAAGCATTAGAAATTTGCCAAGCAAATATAGGTCAACGTCGTGGAATACACGCCTGGCGACTGATCCTTGGCGACATTAACCAAATAACTAATTGTATACTTCTTGAAATCCTGCACGCCACTTGCGGTCGCCAAGACATCGCCGTTCAAAAAGCGAAAACGGTTAGCCTGGTTATATCCGCTTTGCGGCGCTCCAGTACCTGCTCCGATGGGATCTTCGCCAATGTCTGGGGTGGTATTAGCGCGCAAATTGATGCCGAATTGGCTCGTGCCGACAGCCGACGCGGTACCCGCCATTACTGGCAGGACATTATTACCTGAGGTCATAGTACCGCCGCCCATCGAGATGTTATAACCCCCTCCAGCGTTGGTTGCTGCCAGCATTTGCGACTGGGCAACGCTGGAGATTTGATCACTCAGTTCGCCCAGGTTCAACAAGTCTCCAGTTGCCGAGGAGCAGTCAAAATCGGTAATGGTGACACCCTGGCAAAACAAAAGATACGGCGGGACCTCAACGCTTACATCAAAGCTCTGGTTAACCGTAAACGCCAGTGCTCCAAAGTCGATTGCCGGATCGGAGGCATCTGTGCTGGTGTGAGTCGATATTTTGGCATAATACGACTCCGAGTCAGTTGGGTTCGTAATATTATCGAATTCGAAGCTGACCGGGCCAGCGCCAATAATGCCTGGTGCGTGCGTCAAAATAATCTGATTGCTAGTTGAACTGGGCGACTTAATAAAGCCCGACACTCCACTTTGGCTGACAAGGTTTGTGGCGAGTGCATCAAAACCCCAAGGCGGCACGCAAGCGTCCTCGACAAGTGCTGAGTTACCGCAAAATTCAATCGAAATAGATTGAATCGAACCAGCCGTGGCGATTGAAAAGCCAACCTTATAGGTTACACCGTATTCACCAGCCATATTTGAACTAAGCTGTAAGCTACGAGCAGTAATCTGCGCCCCATAAGCCAAAGAAGCATAGAGCGACCACACCCCGATGAGGAGTGTGGTCGCTACGAACAGTATTGGCAGTTTGCGTAAGCGCACGCTGGATTTTTCCTTTCTGCGCCGGAGCACCTACCTAGAATTGACCAGTAGCAATTAATTGCTGGGCGGCAGTGTAGATACCCGCTGCAGTGGTGTTAGCTGCAGTTGCCGCAAATGTCAGAGTCGTGACGGAGCTGTTGACTGGGCCACTCAATGTAGCGACGCCGTCACCATAGGTGCTTGTCGTGTTTGCCGTGTTGAAGGCGTACTGCGTACCGCTACCACCGTTGTATGGTGCTGTTGCCGTAATGTTGGTGCCAGCAGTTGAGACACGAACACCAAACTTCTCGGTACCAGCTGCAAAGGTGATGGCTGTTGCCCCTGCGGCATCAATGTCATTGGCACCACTAACTAGCGTGTTGCCCTTAATGCGGATAGTGGCACCCGATTGAGCATTGGTGGAGATGCTGAAGTTGGCAGTTTTAGTATCGACGGCTGTGGCGTCCAAGATGTTGTTTGTGCCGTGACCGATTGTCATGCTTGGGTCATCACCACAAGATGCGTTGTATACACAGAAAGCTAAGCTTTCCATAACGCGGGCCGTAATGTTGATCACCTTACCGGTGCTCATTGCCAGACCACCAGCATCGACATAAGTACCCTCGGTACCTGCCGCATAGGTTGCTGGGCTGTCAGCACCAGTTGCGTTCAGGTAGGTTAGTGCACGAGCATAGAAGCTGTGGTTGTCTGTGTTTGGGTTCGTGGCGGTTGTGAGCGTAATAGTGATTGCTGTGCTCGCGCCTACCGAAGTGGCGTTTGCTGCATTAACAAGCGTTAACGTACGGTTAGTGTTAGCCGATGCGGCAGTCCATGAACCAGGCAGGCCAGATGTAGATGCCGTTGGCGTGCCTACGCTGAAGCCAGTTGGTGCCGTACAAGTGGCATCGCCAATAATTGGCGTGTTGTCACAGAAGTCAATAACAATACCCTTAAGAACACCTGCTGTTGCAGTCGTGAATGAGATTAGGTACGTCGTACCGGTTGCCCCGGCGTTGGAACTACTCATTTGAATACTACGACTGGTCAATTGAGCAGCATAGGCTTTCTGACCTAAGCTCGGAAGAACTGCAGCCACAGAAAGCAGCAGCGCAAGTGCCGAGTAGGATGCGAGGCGAATTCCTCTATTTTTGATTGTCATACGGATTTCTCCCTATTTTTATTTTTGAAACTTTGTATGATTTCAAGTTACCATGCTTACGCTTATTAAGCAATACAATCCCTTGGCTATTGTTCCTGTTTTATCCACACCCCTGCGTATCAAAATTGTGCATCAAAAAGTAGATGTCGCGACCAACACATGATGGAACTGATATTCACCGGCAGCAGTCAGATTGGAGATGTTGAAAATGTACGAGATGGTGTAATCGGTTTCACCGCTGCTCTTGGTTGATGCAGCGATCGTATCATTTTTGACATACTTAAACAGGTTAGCCGTGTTGTAGCCTGCTGCTGCCGAGCCAAAACTAAAGGTGCTATCGGGTATTTGAATGGGATTAGCGCCATAGGTTGCTGGACTAGTGTTCGCCATCAGGTTCATACCAAATTGTTCGGTACCCGGGCTGGAAGCAGTCGGCGTCGTCAAATTGTGTAGCATCGGGGAGTTTGGCAAGGTATTGGTTGGCGGATCGGAGGCAGTCTGTACGACATAGCCACCAGCTAGGTAAGTTTTGATTGAAAAGGTAGCGGTAGCGGTCGATACAGAACCAGTAGAAAGGACACCCAGATTAGTACTTCCGCCTGTTACATTAAAAGCGATAAACGGTGCCCGGTCGGTATTAAAGCCTGTCTGAGCCGAATAGTTGGTCGAGGCTGCTCTGCCCGCAGCAGTTTCACCTGCTGACTGCTTGGAACAATAATTTGACGAGCATGCATTCAGCTCGCCACCCGTACCAAAGAAGACTTCGTCGACACTGTAGTGGGTAGAGGCGGATTGTTGAGCAGTCGCAAACGGACAGTACACAAATACTGCCGCAGTAAGTATTGCCATTGTTACCCTCGCAAGCCTGCGTCGCATGCTTCCCATTGTGCAATACATACCCAATAAACACAATCCGTTTACGCTTTTTGGCAAGAGTTTAGTATTATTACTATAAGAAGTTTAGAAGACATGGACCCATCACACTTACAATCCGACACCGGTAATGACAGCAGTTCCCTGGAGCGCGATGAGCCCACGCTACACAGTGCTCCTGTCGAAGGCCAATCCTATGTCACCGCCTCGACCCCAACCTCAGGTGATGCTTCACTGAGCACGCTTGAAGATCGCAGCATCACCCCAGACACGCCAACGCCCAAAAAGCCATTCATTAGACGAATCTGGAAGCGCTTTAACATTTATATGCTCTTATTTGTGCTCTTGGTACTCATAGCTGTCGGTGTCGTTATTTTCTTTACGATCAAAGATAAACAGCAGACGACGAGTAACACCGTAAAGACGCAAGGACTTTCAGATAGCGAGCTCAAACAGCTCGCAAGCACCGACTCGACAATCGGCAGCGCCAAGCAGACATTGAATATCGAATCAAATGCCATCTTCTCGGGCACCGTACTCGTGCGTAACGATCTTGAGGTTGCCGGTACAATCCGCGTGAACGGCGCACTAGCTTTGCCGGGCATCACCGTTTCAGGATCAAGTAACTTCAACCAAATCCAAGCGAGTACGCTCGGAATTACGGGGGCTGCCACCGTCCAAGGAGCACTAACGGCCAAAAGTGGTCTGAACGTCACCGGGAACAGCAGCTTTAGCGGAAATGTTTCGGCTACCCAAATTACGACCGGCGCATTACAGCTAAACGGTGATCTTGTTCTGACGCGCCATATTACCGCCGGTGGGCCTATTCCAGGCATCAGCCAAGGCATCGCCCTTGGTGGTGGTGGCACTGCCTCCGTGAGCGGCTCTGATACAACTGGCACTATCACCCTCAACACCGGGGGTTCACCAGGCGCAGGCTGTTTTGCCACCATCAACTTTACACGATCATTCAATGGCACACCGCACGTTGTCGTAACGCCGATTGGCGCAGCAGCGGCTGGCTTGCAATATTATGTCAATCGATCCAGCAGTAGCTTTAGTGTCTGTACCATATCACCCGCAGGCGGATCGCAAACTTTTGGCTTCGATTACATGGTACTCAACTAGCGCTGCATTCATGGCATCGCATCCAGTTTAAATATCCAGAAAAACCGTAACCTTATCTGCCTTAACGTGCATCAGCCCGCCAGAAATTCGAATACGTTGTTCGCCGCCGCGAACGGCTTGGATCATCATTTCGCCCGGACTCAAGAGTGTTAAGAAGTTATGGTGATGTGGCAAAATGTCGAATGGCCCGGTCGCATTAACCGCAGAAATACTATAACCGTCAGCGTCAAAATATGTTTTGAAAGGCGAATAGACCTTGATACGCATAACTGGATTTTCTTTGGCATCTTTGGCATGCTTGCCGTCGGCAATTTCTTCGATTTCACCAGTTGAGGCGTTGGTGCGCAACGCGGTCATACAATAATCTCTTCGACGCCCTTGAGCATTTGCTCTCGGCTTACAAATTCACCAGGAACACCGTTGAGGTCTTCCATCACAAACATATTTTGCGAAAAGTATGCGATCAGTTTTTTAGCCTTGGCATAGTCAGCACGGTCGGCTGGCGAAAGCTCGTTTTCGCCAATGATTGCAATAATTGACTTGAGTGATTCATATTTTTGCAGCAAGGCCTGCACCTGCACACTTAATAAATAGTGCCGGTCGCCGACAATTTCAGGCGTCAGGAGTGAAGATGTCGTATGCAGCAAGTCAACAGCCGGGCGGATTCCCTGCTCGGCTACGGAGCGGCTCAAGACAATCACCGAGTCCAGCTCATGCTGGATCATTTGCACTGCCGGATCACTCATATCATCTGCGGGCACATAAATAGTTTGAACGGCCGTAATAGAACCTTTGTTCGTCGAGCTCAGGCGGTCCTGGAGCATCTTAACATCCGAGAAAATCGTTGGCTCATAGCCACCCTCTGAGGGCACTTGCCCCAGCATCGTGGCGAGCTCGTTGCGAGCCTGAACATAGCGGTACATGTTGTCCGCGAAGAATAGGATGTCCTTGCCCTGCTCATCACGGAAATATTCAGCGAGCGTTACTGCGCTCAGTGCAATAATCGAACGGCGAACCGGATTTTCATTCATTTGCCCAAAGAACATGCAGGTATTTTTGAGCAGATCACGCTCCTTGAGTGTCTCGTACAGCTCATGGCCTTCGCGAATACGCTCGCCAATACCTGTAAAGAAGCACAAGCCCGATCCGCTCTGGGCGATATTGTTGATCAGCTCCATGGTCAAGACTGTCTTACCGACACCAGCACCACCAATGATACCGATCTTGCGGCCTTTGACGAATGGCGTAAAGAAATCCATTACCTTAATGCCTGTTTCCAGGATTTCAGGTGCCTTGGTGCTAAAATCGGTGCCGCGGGCAGGTGGCTGAAAAATCTTGCGGTGGGCCATATTAGTATCATCGACGGGATCAAGACCATCCAATGGATTGCCCAATGCATCGAGAACACGACCGATCATGGCATCGCCTAGTGGTATCTCGATACTTTTTTGGGTTCGCTTAGCATGCATACCCTTTTGGAGTCGTAGGTCTGACTCGATATTGAGGCAAATTGCCCGGCCACCAATCTGGAGGCTATCAACCAGCAGCGGCGTCCCTGTTTCCTCGACGATAATCACCTCTTGGATGTCAGGCATTTGGTCATCAAATACGACAGTTACTAACAAATCTTTTACTGAACGGATAATGCCCTGGTTCATAGTGCTCTCGTCTTTCTCAGACCATTGGTAATCTCTTTGAGCCGCTCATCCTGCATGCGCCGTTTGGTATGGTTATATTTGGTAGTCAGCTCGCTATACCATTCATCAGATTTATCGTTTGCCATGCTCATTGCCCGGAAACGACTAGCATACTGGGCAAGCTTGGAGTCGAGAATAACCTGGCTGAGTGCGATCTCCATCATTGAACGCTCTAAGTGCGCCATAACATCAAAGGTAGATGGCTCAAAGATATAAGTTGCCTCACTAATCACGTCTTCGCCCTCGCTAACCTTCTTGCCTTTTTCCTGAACTGCAGCATTCAATTCGATACGCTTCACGTCTTGGAACATCAGTGACACATATGTCTGATAATAGACAATCGTACTCTTATAGTTGCCAACCTCACGAATTAAAGGCTGCACATTGATATTCCGGTCACGAGACGGCAGGGCAAAGTACTTCTTAAAGCTAATTTCAGCCTGTATAAGCTGCATTGCACCGTGGTGGCCAATAACAATAATGTCCTGTTTGGCCGGATCGTAGTCTTTGAGCATAAGGCTGATCAGTTTCTGGTCGATATCACCGCTAAAACCGCCCTCTGCTGTTACGACGATAAACAGCTGCTTGTCGATGACTCTGTCGGCCCGGGTTCTTCCAAAACGGAACAGATTGTCGACTCGGATCTGGGAATACATCTGCCACAGCTCATTAAAGAACTGCTGCGATTGAAGTACCTGATTTTTGGTTTGCGAAATACGCATGCTGGCCAGGCCCTCGAATACACTCGTGAGATTCACAATCGTACTCATTGCGGCACGCTGACGGGCAACTTCCTGTAGGCGGCTCATCGCTTGGCCTCCACAAGGCTTATCGACTTAATCGTGTCGCGCGCACTCTCAAAATCTTTGTCATCTTTAATCTTGGGCGCCGATTCGATCACTGCCTTTTTGAGGGCTTCAATACTAATAGACTCGCCCTCCTGCATGTTGAGGACGATATCGAGCATGAGTGTCTGGGCCATGAGTGAGTAACTTTCGTTGGGGGTTTGCGTCAAAAGCTTGTACAGCAGTTCGCCGCGGGCAAGATCTTGCTTAGCGCCAAGTGCTAGTTCTGAGCCAAAGTGGGCAAATTCCTGAGCTTGCGCATAGGTCGTGAGCGCCTTGAGCATCTGGGCACCCAGCGTCTTCTGGCGCTTACTCTGGCCACGACCACCAACACGAGACACACTCAGCCCGACGCTAACAGCAGGGCGCATAGTATCACGGAAGATATCCATATCGAGAATCCACTGGCCATCGGTGATAGACATAATATTGGTTGGCAGGAATGCCGTAATGTCACCGCTTGAAGCAAATACGATAGGCACGCTTGTTAAGGTCTTGTGATTACGCTGCAGCTTACCAGCGCGCTCGAGCAGCGAAGAATGGACATAGAACATGTCACCAGGATACGAATCGCGGCCAGGGCTCATCCCCGACAACAATGCAATCTCACGGTACGTGTGGGCGTGTGCCGTAAGATCGTCATAGATAATCAAAGTATCCTGGTCAAGTTTCTGCCACAAGTACTCAGCAATGCTACAAGCAACATACGGGGCCAAATAACTCATGATGAGCGAATCAGACATCGTCGAGACTACCACAATTGCGTTCTTAAGCGCATCACTACTTTGCAGGCGGCTCAGGAGCATATCAACATCACTGCGGCGCTTGGCGATCAGCACATAAACCACCACGATGTCACTGCCCTTTTGGTTGAGCGCAAGCTGCGTAGCGAGTGTTGTCTTACCAGATTTGCCATCGCCTAGCACGGCAATACGCTGGCCGCGCATCAAGGGGAAGAGCGTATCAACCACCGTGACGCCAGTTTCAAGCTGAGAATCAAGCAATTCACGTTCATACAAGAGAGGGGCTGGGTTGAATACTGGCCATACGGCGTCGGCCGCAATCGGCCCTTTGCCGTCCAGGGGGTCTCCGGTTACCGAAATAACACGGCCAATAAAATCTTTGCCGACCTTGGTCACTAGCTGATCATGCTGTACGACGACAACCGTTCCCACGCGCGCTGGCTCAAGGCCGAGGTGCAGGATAACAACGTGGTCCTCGAAGACGTGATGGACATAGCCTTTGGCGCCATCCTCGAACAATACGAGTGCGTGGATATTGACCGGCTGTAATCCTTTGACACGTACAATAAAGCGCTCCACCGATGTGACCTCGCCGACCGGCCGCCCAGCCTGCACTAGCTGATCAAAATGGCGATTATCGCTCATTTGGCGCCCCCATCAAGTGAAGCAATCAACTGTGCTTTTTGCTCGTCAAAATGGCGGCGCAAGCTCAAGTCGAAAACATGGCTCGTCGTGCGAACGACAGTACCAGCCGCAATCGAAGGCTGCAAACCAAGCTGCAGAAGCACTAAGGGATGAATGTTGGCACGAAGCCAACTGACAATCTTGGCAGTAAAGGCCGCCGAAGGATCAGTCGCAAAACTCATATGGATGGTGGGAGCGCTGTCGGCAATTGTTTGCAAAAAATGACTTAATCGTTCACGGTCTGTTTTTTGGAGAAGGTTGCAGGCATTTTCGGATGCCAGTGCATCCAGCAAACGGCTAACTTGCGGCAATGCAACGACTGTTTTTTCGGATGCCTTGCGTAGTGCCGCTTGCTGCAAAAAATCTTCGAGAGCTTCAAGCTCGCGCTGGAGTCGATGTATCTCCACCATGCCAAAGACGAGCGTGGGCAATGCCATAGCCGACGCAACCAGCGGCTTGCTAGGCGCCATTCGTGATATCCTCGATTATTGCTTGCTTGTGGGATTCAAGCTCGCCCAAAATGTACTCTAGCTGATCATTCAGGTCAATCTGATTACCCACTGCCCCGAGTACATAGTGGTTGACCACTTGGGCCATATTATTCTCAAACAAAGCAATGCGACGGACTTTTTCGGCGGTAATTTCTTTTTCGAGCTGCTCGCTCATTGCCTGGCGCTGTTCGTCGATAGCGGTCTTGGTCTTTTCAATCGATTCAACAGCGAGTTGTTTGGCGTCGCCAATAGCACTTTCGTAGTTAGCAAAAGCCTCTTTAAGCTCCTTGCTAATCTCTTGCTTCATGTAGTCGTTCAGTTGTGACGTAGTCAGCCGAAGGTCCTGCTGCAAGAACATAGCATTTTCGCCCAAGATTTTCTCGAAGTGCAATCGTCCACGGTTGCGGAGCTCCTCGCGGAACTCTTCGTTAAAGATATGATCAACGTCTTCTTCGGCAGACTGCTGCATTGATTCATTCAGCGTGGGGCCGTGCTTAACGCTCCCCATGGCATGCATTTTAACAATAAGGTAAATAAAGGCAGCACCGCCCGCCCAAATAAAGCTAAGAATAAGTATAAGCCACCCCATCGTCATGCTAATCAACTATCCGTCCCATCCCTAAGCAAAAGCATTTTAGATCTTCAATAATAAATATACCGCAATCAAGCCAATTGTGAAAATAATCATTGATACCAATATTACCTGCAAGAGGTTGCGGACAATCGAACGCTTTGCCAACGGGTTACGGCCAATAGCTGTCATACTCGTGCGAACACCAGCGTATAAAATGCTGCCTGCGATAAAAGTACATAGAATAATAACCACGAGTCCAGCGTAGATACGCGCAGCACCCACCGGCTTGTCAGTCACCACTTTGGCTGCCTGCGAGAGCCATCCAGGCACTCCAGCCTGAGCAGTCACTGGATGATAGTCGGGGTTATGCGCAACATTGATATTTACCTGGATGCGGCCAATCGTCACCGTGCGCTTGCCTGCCGAGGTCGTTAGTATAGAGGTGCTCTGGGCGTCACTCTTGCCGTCAAATGGCTGCACCGCCTTGCCCAGCACTACTTCGCGGCCACTATCACCCTTCATGCCGACACCATCAATCGAAGAAATAGTTACCGAATCGCCTGCCTTGATTGGGCCATTCTGGTTGCTCACCAGCACATCATACTGACCGTATGTTGCAACAAACGTCTGCTGCTTGGTCTGATCGCCAGACAGCGACACCGGCGCGTCATTAGGCGCAACCACCACACCTAACATGTCGGTTTCATCATCTTGAGTCAAAGGCTGCACCATTGTTGCATCGCCTTCTTTGAGTCGAACAATAATGCCGGACTGCAACGAAGCATCACTTTGGTAACCTTGCGTCACATTTTGAGCAGAAACAACCGCAGCAAAGCCAACAGATAGTACGATACCAAGAATCAGGAATGAATACTCAAATAAACGCTTACGCTTGAACATTACGCTAATTATACCGCATTGCCCTACTGTCACAAAGGTGCTTACCCTATAACGAGGGTCAAAAATGTGGTATAATTGCCATAATGAATCGACTTACCCGTGAGTGCCTTGCTGCCGGCGCAGCCGTACCCCTTTTATTCGGCTGCAGCAGCGGCGAAGGTCAACAGCCAACAAACGGTGTTGCTCCCCATGCAACCGGAACCTATAGCACCAAACTCTACCCTGGCCAGCAAGAATATGTGCGTGAAAACTTTAAGCGTGATATTGACTACTGGAAGTCAAGGGGTGTTGGCAAAATCAGTAACACTAAGCTGGTCATATTAAGTGGCCACGAGGCCGAGTTTGCCTGCCCCCTGGGCAAAGATCAGCAAACCGTTCACTACAAAGCCAGCAGCATGAATAGCTTCTGTGCCACCAAAAACACCGTGATCTTTACCGGCATATCGTTGCATGTGCAATTATCAGAAGGTATCGGGCAAAAGGGCGCCGACTTTGAGCTAGACCACGAGGTTGGCTATGCTGTGCAGTATGCTAAGGGCGACCTGAAACCCTCGATGTTATTCGATCAAGAGCGCCTCCCCAAGATCCAGAGAAAAGCCATCTGCTTGGCGGGTATTATTGCGAAGGAATTCGATGAACGAAGCGTCGCAACCGTTGAAGGCTATCTCCAAAAGATGCCTACCGATTCACCTCATCCTGGTACTCACCTGTATGCCGATGCATATATGCAGGGCGTAAACATAGGCAACTGCGACAGCCTCAGATAGCAAAGCTTGAAAGCGAAGCAAATACATACCTCCACCTGGAAACCCGGGCTATATCAAAGTGGCAAGGACTTCGACAGTACGCGTCAGCTGCTCTTCTGTCGTCTGTCGGCCCATTGTAAAGCGAAGGCTGGCCTGCGCTTCGGCATCAGTCAATCCCATAGCCCGCAAGACATGTGAAGGCTCCTCGTTGCTGGCACTACAGGCAGATCCGGCAGCACACAAAATACCCGCTTCGTCCAAGGCCATCAGGATGCGCTCATTGTCCTGGCCGGGGATAGTAATATGGACGTTGTTAGGCAAACGCCGTGTCTGTGAGCCGTTCAGAATCATTTGAGGCACCGCCAGCTGCAGAGCGTCAATAAATCCCTTCTGCAAGGTCTGTAAGCGCTGCACCTCGCCGTGCCGAGACTCCTGAGCTATCGCCAATGCCGCTGCCAAACCGACCGCTCCTGCAAGGTTCTCGGTGCCACTGCGTAAGCCACGCTCTTGGCCACCACCCGTTATCTCGGGCCTAAGGCGTGCATGAGCATTTGCGTAGACCACACCAGATTGCTTGGGACCGTATATCTTACCCCCGTTAAGCGTCATAAAATCTACGCCAAGTCGGGCGACATGCAAGTCAAGGTAATTTGCTGCCTGGGCTGCATCAGTATGCAGATAAAGCGGCATATCCACACCGCGCTTACGGCGTTCGCGGCGGACCTCGGCCATCATTTGGCCAATTTTGTGGATCGACTGAATCGTGCCAACCTCGTTGTTGGCGTACATAACACTCACCAGCGCAGTCTGGTCATCAATTGTCTGCACCAGAGCAGCAATATCGATCATGCCCTGAGCGTCCACCGGGAGCTCGGTACAAGTATATTGGTGGGCTGGAGCCAACACTGATTCGTGCTCAATAGCGCTAACGATGATTTTTGCCCCTGGATACTGGCGCATAACACCATTAATAACGAGGTTGTTTGCCTCGGTACTGCCAGCTGTAAAGATTACTTCGCTTGGCCGCGCACCAAGCCAATAGGCAATCGTCTGACGGGCCGCCTCGAGGTCCTTGCGCACAGCCTGAGCCGCCAAATAGGTTGCCGACGGATTGTAAAAACGGTCAGTAAAATACGGCTGCATAGCGGCAAGCACCGATGGATCCATCGGAGTAGCGGCGGCATAATCCAGGTAAATGCTGTTATTCATAATTGTAGTATACGCGCTTGTTTTCGGGCCGCCTGCAGGAACTAGCGGTGAAGATTAGGCAGCAAGGGCGTACAACTCAGCATCAATTTGCTGATTGTACATGTTGACAGCGTGAAATAGACGCTGTGCTTCGTCAAGGCCGATATATTGGTAGGGCTGTTTGTCCTGCGCCTTGAGAATACCGTTTGGTCGCACATCGTAACGAGTTGTAATAGAGTGGCGGAAACCCTTCTCATCAACGTATTCTTCGTGCCACACCCAGGTGTTTTCATCGAGGCAAAAGAATTCGCGGCGACCACTTGTCGAAACTGGCCCGAATAAACGGCCGCCAACCTTGGCTTCATTACGAATAAGGTTGCGGTAAGCCTCGAGACGACGATCTTCGTCTTGCTGCGTATTACTAAGCAGCTTGAGCAAAGTCATCTTGGGCTCCTGAGACGTTAGTTTGCATGGCTTGCTTGCCAACCGGCTGGGCTTGTGCGGCTGTTTGGCTTAGCACAAAAGATACCCCAGGGAACTGGCGCTGTAGCGCAGCCTGAGCGTTATCTGCAGCAGCATAGCGTACTGCGCGCCGGGCGGTATGTGGCTCTACCGTTTGGGCTTGTTTAATTGACTCGCGGCCAGTGTTGCGTGCGAAAAGATTCATACTACCTCTTTAAAAATCAAAGAGCATCTGCGCGTTTTGAGTCGTTGCCGTGGCAATTTCTGCCAATGACTCACGCCTCAAATCGGCTAAAAATTCAGCCGTAACTCGCACATGCTTTGGCTCACAAATAGTACCACGATAAGGGTCAGGTGTCAAGAAGGGTGCATCAGTTTCTAAGAGTAGGCGGTCGAGCGGAACCAGCTTGGCGGCAGCAAGTTGAGCCGGGTCCTTTGTAAAGGTCATGATGCCGTTAAGGCCAATATATAAGCCACGAGCCAGGACTTGGCTCAGCTCTTTTTCGGTAGCCGTAAAGCTGTGGATGACTCCACGAATGCCCTCGTATTCGTCAAATATCTGCCAAAAGTCTTCAAAGGCATCACGAACATGAAAGATCATTGGCAAATCATACTTAACAGCCAGCTCCATCTGGAAACGCAAAATACGCTGCTGGTCTTCTTTGGGGGAATGTTCGTAGTAATAGTCCAGGCCACACTCACCTATCGCAACTACCTTCGGCTGACTTACCAGGGCGGCAAAAGCCGTGAGTGAATCTGGTTTGTCAATATGCACCTTGGCCTCGTGCGGATGAATGCCGATAGAGGCCCATAGCTCATCATGTTGCGCGACCAGCTCGACTGCACGCCGGCTGTCATCGGCACCACAGCCCACACAGATCATGCGATGCACATCCTGCTTGATGGCATCCGCTATCAGCTTGTCTGGAGTGGGAAAGCCCAACTTTTCCCACCGCTTACGCGTTGCGTCATCTCCAGTTTCAAGGCTCTTGTCAGATTCATGGATATGACAATGTGTGTCTACGAGCTGCATAGGTGTTAGGCCTTCTGTGCCTCGGCGGCAACTTCAAGTTTTGGGAAAAGTGTTCCAGGGATTGGTCGAACAATACCCTCAATAAATACAGCCCGGATCTTTTCGGAAGTTTCAGGCAGAAATGGCGACAAAAGATCAGCTATCTCCAACAAACAGCCCGCTTGATAGGCCAACACCTCGCGTAAATGATCTTCGTCATCCTCTTTGGCAATCTTCCAAGGCTTCGTTTCATCAATATACTGGTTGAGTCCTCGCACCTGATCCCATATTTCGTCGAGTGCACGGTCAAAACGATAGTTTTCAATCGCCAGACTAATAGGCTCGCTATCGTGCGAGGCGACCGGAATGTCACCGATAACACCATTCTGATATTTCATAATCATCGCTGTTGTTCGCTGTACGGCGTTACCGAGTTCATTGGCTAGCTCATTGTTATAGGCAGCGTCGAATGTCTCCCAGGTAAAGTCACCGTCATTGTAACTTGGGATATGCCGCAGGAAGTAATAACGAAAGGCGTCCGTGCCATACTTATTAATGATTTCGCTTGGGGCAACGCCGTTTCCAAGGCTCTTGCTCATCTTTTGGCCGTTCACATTAATAAACCCGTGCACGTACAATGCCTTGGGCAATGGAACATTTAAGGACAGGAGCATTGCTGGCCAAATAGCTGCGTGGAAGCGCAAGATATCCTTGCCGATAACCTGCGTATTTGCCGGCCAGTACTGCTTGAAGTTATCGTGCTCTGGGTAGCCCAGAACCGTCAAATAGTTCATAAGTGCCTCGAACCACACATACATGACCTGACTGGAGTCACCAGGCACCATAATGCCCCACTCCAGCTTATCGACAGGCCGAGAAACACTAATATCATCAAGGCCTTCATTGAGAACAGATAAAATTTCGTTCTTGCGTGTTTCAGGAACAACGCGAAACGCATCTGTTTCGATTGCCTCTTTAATGCGGTCAGTATAAGCACTGAGCTTAAAGAAATAGTTTTCTTCCTCCAGCTTTTGGTAGGCCTGGGGGTGATCAGACTTCATGCGGGCGGGGTCGGCCTTGGCCTCTGGCACAAATTCTTCTTCCTTGACATCGTACCAACCCGAATATGAAGCTTTGTAGATGTCGTGTTCGAGCGCCTTCCAGATTAGCTGGGCGCGCTGCTCGTGAGGCTTGTCGGTCGTTCGGATAAAACGGTCGTTGCTAATATTGAGGTCATGGGCGAGCGTACGAAATCGTTCGCTCATCTGGTCGGCAAGCTGCAATGGTGGAATACCCAAAGAAGCTGCTTTTTCGGCAATCTTACTGCCGTGTTCGTCTGTGCCAGTCGAAAAAATAGTTGGCTTACCCTGTTTTCGAGCGCTCCGGGCGATGACATCAGACATCACAAATTCGAGTGCGTGTCCCACGTGCGGCTCACCGTTTACATAGGGAATAGAGGTTGTTACAAAGTAATTCATATTTACAGTCTACCTGTTTAGAGAAAATCTTGATAATAAAAAATAAGAAGAGAAAATCATGCCCGCGGGGGCATGATGCTCATGTGAGCCATAGTTGAGACAAGATATTTGCCAACATTCATAGGCTATATTATATACTCTTATCTGTCATTTCACCAAAATTATGGCGTAAGCACATCCAGATGTGCCCACAGATTGGCGCCAAACTTGCCGAGCCTTGTGCGCAATGCCCCAAGTTCTCCGCGTTGACCCACGTCAAGCTTGTACTTCTCGGCTTGCAGACTCAGCTCCGCCTCTCTTCGTACCATCTGCACTGCGTTATACAAAGGGTCGAGACCTACGTCTTCCTTTAAAGAAACCAGCAAGATCCCCCGGCAATATTTCCCGTTTGGCATCCGGCTACGAATACCCATGGGCTTAATCTTTTCAAATTTCCGGTCCAAGAACCCTGCTTCGCTGCCACCGATTTCCCACTGATTTTGCCACCCGACATTTGGCTGTCCGATGCTCTGGCGCAGTAAACTTGGCCACATATGGTACGACGTAGCATGTTGTGTATTACGGAAACTGTTGATTAGCATCGTAACTGTTGCATATTGTTCGGGGCGCAACTTCGTCTCTTCCCGCTCTCGATGAGTCATAAAATTTGGAAGCACCACGATCTGGCGCAGGCTCCTGAGCAATTGAGCCTCGTCTTGCGCATCCGGCTGGCGGCCCTCGCAAAGAACTC
Organism: uncultured bacterium; assembly: GCA_963721475.1. GTDB lineage: Bacteria > Patescibacteriota > Saccharimonadia > Saccharimonadales > UBA4665 > CAMLQK01. The sequence goes on from CAVRJI010000001.1 coordinate 410,568, forward strand.
GGCGTATCTTAGGAAGATGCGCCTCAAGCATAGCCGCCCGGGTACTTTGGCGCGGTCCCGTGCCGCCTATATATATGGCGGGTAATTTGGCCAGCGCCTCTTGGGCCTCGTCGAGATAGCTCGCCTGCCCCGTGTTGGCTGTCCTAGCTAAGTCAATACATACGTGCGCATGCGCTACCAGTGCTCCAGTATGCTGCGAGGTGTCGTGCCGCCGAAGCTCTCCCAAGAGTCCTTCGAGCCGCGACTGTGGTGGCGGAACATCACCCAGGGCGACGTATTCTGCCCGAAGCTGCGAGAGATAATCAAATGTTGGTGTTTCTGGCATATGTCTATTCCTCTCCTCGTGTTATCTGATTGTATCGGATAAACACTGCCCGGCAAAGATACTGGCATCCTTAGGGGTCGATCTGGTACAATACGCTGGTAGATTCCGGGCGAGTGGCGGAATTGGTATACGCGGTGGACTTAAAATCCGCTGGCCTTAACGGCCTTGAGGGTTCGAGTCCCTCCTCGCCCACCACCTAAAAAAGTCTCCTTTTACCGGAGACTTTTTTAGTATCTATCTTCTGGCTGCTAGTGGTCGGGCCAGGCAGTAAATGTAATTGGCAAGTTTTCGTTCAGCGTTGGCTGAGCAATGCTCGGTGGAAAAGCATACTCCACAAAGCGATGACTCCAGCTATCTGGACTTACGGACTTACCCATCTGGTTATAGCTTGGTGTCGATGTCATCTGTGAATAAGCCGGTAGCTGCGATGCAGGATCGACGTAATACACCAAGTGTACGCCCTCGTTACCTGTGCCAAAGTAGGTGTACGGATGTGTCTGCGGGTTAAGTCCTGTTGCCTGGAACGCAGTCATAAAATTCTGCATACCCCAGTAAATACCCTTGGCAGCGAGTCGTGGAGTAACCGTTACGTCAAACTTCAAATAAGGCACGTCCTTGGGGACGACCACGCTCACACTGTTGACCGTAACCACTTGCGAGGCGTTAATCTTCTGAACAAAGGTATTAGCCTGCTGATCAGTCAGACCGCCAGTGTTCAGGCCGTCGTTCATGCGGGTAGTTACCACGCCGAACTTACAAGTCGTGCTGTCGCTAGCAGGCTGCCAACCGCTACCGCCAGATAGCTTACTACCGTTAAAGGTGTATTGTTGGCCCTCTATACAGCGGCTCTGGATTGAGCCAATCACACTATTGGAGTCCTCTAGATAGGCGAACGTTTTATCACGATAATCAACAGCTACGTCATACATGGCATATTGATCACCGCGTTTATCCTGCTCGTTCGTAGAGTAATATACGTCCCACTTGGTATGGGTCGTTGGCTGCTTGGCTGCGTTCTTAAAGACGGTATAAAAAGCAGCTGTCTTATCTAGTTGCTGTACGTGCTCTTCGTCAACCTGCTTGCTGCTGACGAGTGTTTCAATCTGGTCGCTAACATAGCTGATGGGGGCAACTGTTGGCGGCTTTTCCTTATCGGAATTGATGACCGAGACGACAATTAGTGTAATAACCGTCAGTAAAGCAAGGCCAATAACCGCTGCCAAACCAATCAGAATCATCTTGTGCTTCTGGCGAGAAGTATGATGTGTTGGCGGTCCACCTGGAGTAGCCAAAGGTGGCAATTCTGCCATAGGGCCACCAAATTGAGGGCCCATGCCCGGACTCTGCTGACGATTTGGCATCTGACCCATAGGCTGTGGCTGTGTTGGCTGCTGCCACTGCTGCTGTGTTGGCGCAGGCGGCATCATACTGGGCTGTGGCAAGGCTGGTCCTTGTGGGGCTGCCGGGAGATTTGGCTGTGGCTGATTCTGAACTTGTTCTTTTTGCCACGAAAAAGAATGCGCCTGCGACTGGTTGGGAGTCGCATAGCGTGGGGCGAAGAGTTCCTCGCCCTGGGGCTGCTGCCCATTCTGGGGGTTATTATTTGGTGTATTTGGATCCATAAACAATCGTTCTTAGCTTTATCCTTAGTATAGCAAATGAATAACAAAAATAGCCCACCCTCGGTGAACTATCTTTCGTATTCTTTGGAGGCACCGACCGGACTCGAACCGGTGTACAAGGTTTTGCAGACCTCTGCGTAACCACTCCGCCACGGCGCCAATACTTGCACCATTATACGCCATATGTTCGGATATTAACAGATGTTTCTAGCGTTTTTCCGGCGGCCACGACAAGGTGATCGGCTCCGGCGCGACGTCTACTGAGCCACGAGGTACCGACCCGCCGAAGCTATATTCTACCCGGTTAATGCCGTACATATTGACGACTGATTTAGATAACGTTTTACCGTTATCGTCCAAGCCCGTATCGTGGAAATATTCAGCATAGGTCGGCAGCAGGGTCGCCGGATCAAGGTATTCAGTGATATTCAGGCTGGCAGAATCAACCCCGGCAGTCGTATAGGGGTGCTTGAGCGGGTCCAAGCCCGTTTCCTTAAAAGCCCACATCAAGGCTTGTGTTCCGTGCCATGACTGCGCGCCATTTATGACCTTTTTAACAGGGGTTATTTTGGCTTTAATCTTGACGTATTCCTTACCGTCACGTGTCGTCAGCCCCACGTCACCCACCTGGACTAATCCCGTCTGGTTAAAAATACTCTGCACGAAAGTATCGGCCTGCTTGACCGTGAGTCCACCAGAATTCAGACCATCGTTAATGCCCAAGCGAGTCGATATATTGGCCGGGTTACAATAATCGTCGACGTCATTATCCGATTCCCAAGTTACATTCGGTCGAACCTGCATATCGAAATAGCTGTATTGTTTGCCGTCTACACAGCGATTAAATGACAATGTTTTGTCATTGGCGATGCTTACTATCTGATGTGACAAGTTCAGCTCGCCGCTGCCATAGTTGTAGGTCGTATCAAAGAAATGCCCCGGGTAAACCGCCTTGCCCTTTGCCGATTCCAGCGAATAATGCTGGCTTGTTAGGTGTTGGACCGGTTGCCGCGCTACCGAATACATGCCCGCCAAAAATAAATTAGTCTTATCGATCGCTTGCAAATCACCATCCGTCAGCTTGCCATTCTTTTGGATCGACTCCGAAATAGCGCTCAAGGCCTTGTTGTAGTCAGCCTTTGGCTTGGTAAAGAATTCTATGTAGACAATAGCGCCGACAATCATCAAGATCGCCGTAAACACCAGCAGCCCAATGCCAACCGACTTAAACTTTCGCGGCTGCTTGTGGGGACCGACCGATGTGTCATACGGCTGTGGCTGCCATGTTATGGGCTGCGAAGGATACGACTGAGAACCCGACTGCTGATTAGGGTTATTCGGCACTTGTGAGGAGTTTTGTTGTGGATTTTCCATAGTTCTCCCTTCATCATAAACAGCAGCGGTTTACCTTTCAAGCATTTTGCATCTATTTAACTCACTTTGGCACGTTTTCTGCGCCCCGAAGTAGCAATTGTCACCCACCCCTTGCGCGCAAGCCAAAATGTCGGTATAATCTGTTTCGTAATGCGGGTCTAGCTCAGTTGTTTAGAGCGCATCCTTGCCAAGGATGAGGCCAGGGGTTAGAGTCCCCTGACCCGCACCAAATGGGAATTCATGGACGCTTCGGCGTCCTTTTTCTTTGTCGCTAACCCGTAAAGGGGGCTGATTTCAGGAGTGTAAACTTTTTTGCCCTCGCTCAAACGGAATCCGGCAGGGAATACAACTTGTTTACAACGCAGTCTATTGGCGGGTGATATCTCTAGAAATTTACTCCCCATATTATCTACGAAATCAAATGCAAACTTGAGAAACTCATCCTTGTCGCTCTCTGCTTTTGAATTTAAGCTGTGTAGTTTATCTTGCAGGCCTTTAATATCAGTCTTCTTTTTTGCTATTAAGTGAAGTGTTCCGGAGAATATCCACGAGCAGATCACGTTGGAAGCGGCGTCGGCTGCTTGGCCTTCCGCGATGTGCAAGCACGACAATCGCCGCAGGGGCGGCGTCCGTTGATGTCGACGAGTATGCGCGCGATTTGAGTCCGTTCACAGCCAATGAGAGCTACGAGGCCGGTCACCATTTTGATCGGCCTCACGGAAGCTCCACGCCGAAGCGTTCTTGGCTGGGATGGGTTATGTGCGGTCACTGGTCGGCCTCGCAAAGCAGGAGCGTACCGCTTGGGCCTACAGTATCAGGCAATGCGAACACTAGGGAAAGCGCTGCATGCGCTGCAGGACCTCGTGTCGCATTCGAACTTTGTCGAAACGGGGCCATATGAACTGCCTTCCTCGCAAAAGCAGATGGTTCTTGAGGCGATCGCGGGTGGCCAGCTGATCGTCCCGCCGCAGCTAAAGGTGGGCTATTACAACGAGTTCTTTCCTCACACCCATGATGACGTGGACGCTCTCTCATACACCCATGAGGACCATGCGAAAGACAACTCTGGGCGTAAGGACTTCGATGCGGCAAGGCTGGTGGCGCGAGCTATTTCGACAGGTGTAATCGCAGAGGTCTTCGGCGGAACCGGGCGCCTATGCGGAGAGCCCAGGGAGCTATCAGTAACTCCGGTCAATTCGGCCGATCCAAACGACAAGCTAGGCCCGACGGGCTCTGGGTCACAGCAGTACTTGACGCCTCACCGCTGAGGTATGCAATCCGGTTCGAAAACAAAATGTCTGCGACGGCGCCGGCGCAGGAGGTGCTGATTGTCGACGCACTAGACTCTGCGCGACTCGACCTCGCGGGAGTCGAGCTGGGGCCAATTGAATTCGGCGGACATGTCATTGTGCCGCCGGCGTTCTCGACGTCGTTCCACACCACCGTGGACTTGCGTCCCGGCAAGAACATGCTGGTGCAGGTGGACGCACAGGTGGACTTCGCGACAGGCGAGGCGAGATGGACCCTAGCTGCAAAAGACCCAGTGTCCGGCCTGCCTCCTGCAGACCCGGGCGCAGGCTTCCTAGAGCCTGGAGCCGGGGGCAGTGTCATGTTGAGCACCACTGCACCCGCAGGCCTATCTACCGGCACGCCGATTCAGAATCATGCGTCGATCGTGTTCGATTCCAACCCACCGATCGTCACGCCAGTGTGGTCGAATCGTGTGGATGTCACGGCTCCAACAAGTACCGTCGCGCCTCTGGCGAACATGACCCGTTCGGTCGCTATTCCGATACGTTGGAGGATGACGCCAGTGTCGGAGCGGGCATCGAGTCGTTTTCGATTTTTGTGTCGGACAACGGAGGGCCCTTCACCGCTTTCGAGAGGGACACGGACGAGAAGGCGGGCGTGTTCCACGGCGAGGTGGGGCATACGTACACGTTCTACAGTCGTGCGCGCGACGGTGTGGGCAACGAAGAAAAGGTTGCGAAGAACGTCGCCGAGGCGACTACGACGATTAGTGGCACGGTGCAGTATTTCGCCGAGGGCGCGACTGGTACTTCTTTGAGACGCGGCTTCCGCATTGCTGAACCCCGGCGCGATCGCCTACGACGGCACTCCTGCGCTGTTGAGACGGACTCCCGGGCCGAGCCATCTCGCCATACGGTGACCTTGCCCGCCCCACGACTCGCCGCCACAGTTGACGTGGAGCTGCCATCCCCGGCCTAGCAGTCCGCGAACTTTCTCGACGACCGTCGATCTGGGCTGAGGGTTGTTAATAGCCAATCGAACCATGACGGTGGAATAGCACCGGTCCTACGGCGCACCACGCAGAGACCGCCGTGTCCCAGCCCGGCGCAAGCGTGGTATCTTGGCGGAGGGCTCGACCCTCGGGCGACTTCGCGCTCTTCTACCTGCTTCAGAATCCCCAATGCGACATCCTGTTACTGCAACGGTCAGATTCCTTCGACCGTTCGGCTGCCGCCTATTGAGCGGACGTACAGCCTGGCGCCCTCACTCAAGGACGACGATTCCTGTCGACAGGGCAGGGAAGCCGAGCTGGCGAGCACAGACGTGTCGGGTGCGGTGACCGCTACGGCTCCCATCATCGTCGAGCGGGCGATGTACCGCAGCACCGAGCGGCAAGGCGTTCACCGCCGGGCACGCGTCAGCTTGGTGTCACGGACCCCGGCATTGCACTGGTACTTCGCTGAGGGCGCGACTGGCCCGTTCTTCGACATGTTCATCCTGCTCGCCAACCCGTCAGCCTTGCCGGCGAGTGTCAAGATTGAGTATCTGCTGTCGACCGGTGAAGTCCTCGCCAAGACCTATAGTGTGCCGGCTAACGGACGCAAGACAGTCTACGTGGACGACGAGGAGGTGCCGGGTGTGTCGGGCCGGCCACTCGCAAACGTCGCTGTGTCGAGTGCCGTGACGTCGCTCAATCAGGTTCCAATCGTCGTCGAGCGAACGATGTGGTGGCCGGGCGCCGCCATCAGCGCGGCATTTTGGACCGAGGCGCACAATTCGGTCGGCGTTACCACCACCGGGCGAGTGTGGGCGATGGCGGATGGGGAAGTCGGAGGAGAGTCACAAGCGGCGACCTATGTGCTTGTGGCGAACACTTCCTCATACGCCGGCCAGGGGCGCGTGAGCGTCTGCTGAAAGACGTTAATAATTACAAACGCTTTCTGTCGGCTGCTGCAACAGCGACGAACCTCAACGTGTCTGGCGTTTCCTGAGACTGAAGGCCGCAAGTTCGGCGTCGTTGTTGAGAGCCTTGGATCAACTCCGGCTGCCATCGTAGTCGAGCGGGCGATGTATATGAACGCCAACGGCGAAGTCTGGGCAGCTGGCACAGGGGCTCTGGCCACCCAGCTGCGGTAAACGGTTGTCCTGCCGAGCGCTGCCGAGTGCGGATGCCGTGTGGCGGCGAAGGCGCGACTGGACCCCAGCCCGCTCCGCGTCGCCCGCGGGCGCGGCTTCAACGCCGTCGGATCTCTGGGTGGGCGGCCGGGCTGTCGAGACGGGCAATGCCGAAGTCTGTCTCGACGCAGGCAAAGCGGACCGCGTCCCCACCGGGACACCACCGACGTTGGACAGCCACCTTCGAGAGTCGAGGGTCACCGCCACCTGGCGCGGCGGCGCTCGTACTCTAGAGCTCGTGTCGTGTAGTCCAGAGACGACGTTCGACGAGTCCGTCGGCGGGACCAGGCCCATGTCGGACATTGGGCGGAACTGGCTCATCGGCTGGGTAGGTGCCGCCCAGCGTCAGGGTCGAACGCGGCGCCGCAGTGCATCTAGGTCAGTTGCGGACGCCTGAGGCCGGCACTGCACTTAGAATTCAGGGCCGGTCACGACCCGAACGCATCTCGAGGAGGCGATTAACGGCACGACAGACGTGACGGTCGGAAGGGCCGGCTGCGGAGCGTATAATCGGCAGAGTGTCCCCGCATGATGACCGAGTGGTGGCCCCCGGGGCTGCTCTTCCCTCGGCTCGCACCCGAGGCAGCCCCCGCTCCCACCGGAAGAGGTCAGGCGACGCATCGCACTGATCAGGGAGGCGCTCCGGCGTGATCCTGCCGCCGTAGTCGCCTACCTCCTTGGAGAGACGGCGGAAGCCCCACCTGGCGTCGACGTCGTTGTGAGGGTGAATCTGGATAGCATGGCTGACGAGCCGACGCCGCTCGCGAACGCGCCTTGTTCAGAGAAACCGGCGGCCCCGGTCTGATGGCCGCGGGAGCTGCGCTTCACACCGACTGCCTTCGAGGTCCGATGGCGTCTTAGGGTGGCGGTGCGCCACTCGGGCGCCATCTGGTTGGCCGGTAGTCCGGATGCAACGCGCTGTCGTTCGTGTTCTCTAGCGGCCGATCAGGGCGCCGCGGCGCGTCTGTAGGCGCCGGCAGGTAGACCGAGGTGTTCAACGACCGCACGGTTATT
>CAVRJI010000002.1:0-931309 GCA_963721475.1 uncultured bacterium
AGTTCACGCTGATTAGTTTCTTCGACAAAATTGTCCTGTGCTAAGGTGTCTAATGCAAGGCTTACCGCCAGGGCGCGGTCGCCGCGCGATAGATTTAGTGGGCGACCTTCGCGGTTGCTGATACGCACATATGGCATATCGGAAGTGTGGGTATCCGGAAAGCATTCTAAGGCAATAAAGCTTGGCAGGCCACCGCTCTTGGTGCCTAAGTTAAGCGTTAAAAGGTTGTGCATGCGCGAAAACAAAAGTGTTGCCTGACGACCATCGTCATCGGGCAAAGTACTAAAGACTCTTTTACCGAATAGGCCCTCTATGTCATTAGACAATATGTCTGGGCTACTCAGCTCGGACAGTTCTGGCTTGCGCGCGTTAAGAGCCGCTGCGACCTTGGCAGCACGGCCTCCACGGAGTGTACTACTGAGTGGCGCTCCCAGAGCTACTCGCGTATTTGGGTCTTTCCCAAGTTCAATAAAAGCCTGCACGGCACTATGCAGTCGTTGGTCATTTTTAGGTGTGGCCGGCAAGGGGTCTCTGGCCTCAAATTGCTTATTAAGGTTTGTGACTACTGCGTCTAATACATCCTCGCTGCGCCCTGACTTAGGCTGCACTTCGGGCACGTCCAGTGGCAGCGCTGAGATCCTCGGACTAAGCATGTATCTTCCGCTTGGCACACAGTCAAAAACGACCTCTGTTGGTGGCTGATCGGCAGCTTGCACGATAGCTGAAATATAACTAAACGGCTTACGGCCACGACGCTTATCGCGTATCCAACTCGCAAGCCCCGTTCCGGCAAGTAGCTGGGAGTCAATGGATAATTCTACGCTGTGCATTTCGTTAGACGCCGAAACCAGGATTCTCGCGTCACCTGCGGTATATTCGGCGCTATCCGGATCAGCAGCATATTCTACTTTAGCGGCTTCAATCAAGGCTTTGTGGGCATCAGTGAAATTTGAGATTATGGAGTACTCGGAATCAGTAATGCAACTTAGTTCTTGGCGTGGAGGCATAGTGCGCTATTATGTCATCTCATTACATAAAACGCAACCTTCGCCTGGACCTGGCCGTAGGAGCATAACTGCGATGGGTAGGCTAGCTATGGTTTTTGGTTAGTTTGGTATACTGAGCGCATATGACTAGTCCTCAACAAACTACATCTGTTCTTATTATTACTGGCACGGTGGGTGTAGGCAAAACAGCTATTGCTGATGAAATTTTTGAAACATTGCAACGCGCCGCGCAGCCAGTGGCTCTCATAAATATAGATGAGTTTGGCTACGTTAGCCCAAGATCATCTGACGATCCGTACAACCAGGCAATTCGCCTTAAAAACCTTACAGCTGTTTGGCAAAACTACACTGAACTTGGTACCGAGCTTGTTATCATTCCGGTGGTTATAGAGAACACTTATGAGCTTGATGCATACAAGCAAGCTATTCCTAATGCACATTTTTTCGTTATTCGCCTAGGTGCTTCACTTAGGATCGTTGAAGAGCGCATCAAAAATAGATCGCTTGGTGGTGATGAAGCATGGCACCTTAAGCGGGCAGTCGAGCTTGCAAAAATTATGGATGGTGCCCGTATCGAAGACGCCGTTATTAACACAGACAATAAAGCCATCTCGGTAGTTGCTAGCGAAGCGCTTGCTGCGTGGCGTAATACATGGAGCTCATAAAAATGCCTACTGTTAATATCTTCTGCCAATCCAAAAATCAGCCTACGCAACTCAATAGCCTCGTAGATGAGCTAAAGTCACACATCGCCAAAGAGCTATCTTGCGGTGATATTACACTGGGCCCAGATGAAGTAAGTGTGCGCCTTATAGCTGCTACAGGGAAGGGCATGATTGCTCCTATTGAACTCGAAATTACTGCTCACGCCTTTAAGGAACGCATCGAAAAGCAAGATGAAATCTGTTTGCGTATTCGTGAATTTATCAAATCAAAACTGGGTGACGAAGATGTGCGCGTCTGGCTCTTGCTACCACAGCTTGGGCACAGCTGGGAAGACTAGGCTAGTCGACTTACCGCCATACGGACTGTATTTTTCCAACTCGTAATGACAGGCTTAAGGAAAGACGAGGCTAATATGGCAGACCTAGAAGAATCGCACAAGCTTAACACAAAGTCCGACTATATGGAGCAGGCACAGTTGGCGACATTTGTAGGCGAGCGGAGTGCCAATCTTCCCGATGGCAATTATATTATGCGTAACTTAGGAACGATCGCACTCGACATGCAAGGCGAGCAAAGAACGGCGATATCGAAAGCGGACTATGCGGATTATCTACAATCAGTTGGCGGAGCGGACTACGAGCCAATACGCGTCCGCGCAGAGTTGCTCGAAAACTACGAACGTTTTGGCATAGCTATCGATAAGCTACAGGCTGAACTAGAGCATACCCCAAGTAATAAGCATCACAATTTTTTGGCCGCAGGTGGCAATGCTAACATTTTCTTCATTGAAGCTGGCCAGAAAACTTATGTCGTCCGCAGGTCAAAAGGTCGTGGATCGGCCGCGCGGCTTGTTAATGATCACGTAGGTGGGGCGGTCCTCAGCAGGGGCTTGCCACACTTTGAGCAGATCATCGCGGCATCCTACGAGGATGGGGTCACTATCGCCGAAAAGATGCCCGGCAAGCAGATTGATCGGCTTGGCCAAGAAGAAATCCATACGATCACCGATATCCAACTAAGCGACCTAGTGGACACCGTTTTGACAGCTCACGAGAAGGGTATTTTGCTTGATCAACGACCATCGAATTTTTTCTATGACACACAAGAGGGTTTTGGGGTGATCGATTTTACGTCAATAAAAGAAAATCACGATCCCCACCGGACAATAGAAGATGCGCCAGTTTTAGTGGGCAGTATGGCTGGCATTCTAGCGAGAGCAGGACGCACAGTGCCCGTAGAGGCAACCCCAGAGCAATACGCCGAAAGCTTGGAATATAAAAAATCTAACCTGGCTGTTATGGAACGCTACCGCCAAGTAGTTGCGGGCAGGCTTCAGGGCGGCAACGCGCAAGTTGCTCTGGAAGGAGTGGATCGCCATTTACGGGAAATACGGACAGGTATCGCTGAATATTCAGACCCTGACTGGGTTGCGGAGCAGTGTCGCCCAAGGCATGAGGTACTAGCAGGGCGGGACGAAGTCTGGTAGGCATTAACACTAGTTTAAACTTCTAATTATTGCTCGTTTTGTTATGCTAAGAATGCCTAATATCATAGAAAGACTCGACTACAATGCTTAGCTACTCATTTACGGCGTCACCAGAAAAACAAATTGCAATTCCGATAGAAAATAGCAAACTCCACATTAACGGTGTTTTACGAGGCGCATGGGATCAGCCACTTGTTATATTAATCCACGGTCTTGCGTGTGATAGTCGTGGCCTGTTGCCATTTCTTTTATCTAAGCTGCTTCATGAGCATGGGTTCGCAACGCTGAGGGTAAATATGTACGACCATACTGACGATACGCGCGACATGATCGACTGCACAATGGATACCCATGCAGAAGATCTCAATAGAATTGTTGCATACGCTCAAAGCCACCAGTCGCCTCAAATATTTGCCGTAGGCCATAGTTACGGAGGCCTGACTATCCTGTCGAGCACCGCCGGCCTCGACGGAGCTGTCCTGCTTGAGCCAAGCCACTTCAAGTGTTCAATGGAGTTAGATGAATCAATAAAACCCAAGCGTAAGGAAGTTACTCAGAAGATTGTTGCTTACGAAAATGGGGCAGGCTACATAGACCCACTACCGATGGTTCATGAAAGAAAACAGAAGGCCGCTCTTGCAGAAGAAACGTTAGCTCAAAAGGCGTATCCTCTCTTATTTATAGCAGCCGAAAATTGCACGCTCTTACCTTATATCCAAAAATATCATCAGGTTGCCAACCAGCCCAAAAAGCTCTATATAGCCGAAGGTGCATCACACAACCTAACGGACACAGACGAGATCATGCTCGGTGTGTTCCAGCAAACACTTACATGGCTTAGCGAACTACGTGCGCCGAAGGATGACGATAAAAGCAGTCCTAGCTCGAACTAGTAACAGTGGCGCACAAGCCTAAAAATAACTAACAAATAGTATAGGCATAAAGAAGGCCACGAAATACAGAGCTTGCGCGATAAGAAGCTTTGGGTGGTTGCCTTTTACGAACTTTGCAAAGGTGATGATGCCTAGCATGGCAAGCAGTGCAATGGCTGCGAGCAACCGACCTTTTGTCTCGATACCCGAAGAAAGAGCCAAAATAATCGGCAACGGCAAAAGGAGCAAAGCCGATATTCCGGCCAACGCTTGGTGCCACTTTGCACGCCACCCCGAAACTTCAGGCACTAAAGTGCAGGCAATTTGAAACACCGACGCAGCTATGGCAAATATATTGAACCAAATCGACAGATCAAACGTAGGCGTAAACCACTTAACGAAAAAGATGTTTAGTACGGGTAACGTCACTGCAAATAAAAAGAAGTAATAGATTGTGGCGCTTTTGTGCTGCGCAACATGTTGGCTAAAAGTCATGTGCTTGCCCTGTGGCCACCGCCAAACTACAAACCAAAGGCCAATAAGGAGGGACGTGATTGCCAGCAGGCCAAGGTATTGATAGTTCATGCTACCTGGACACTAAAAGCTTATGAAGCTCTTGCATATTGGGCAGTAGCTGCAACTCGCCCATTTCTTGAGCACTGAAAAATCGGAGTTCTTGGCATTCGTCAGAGGGAGTAAAGTCTAGACTTGCGAGCTCAATTTGATAAACAGCATTTGCAATGTAGAGATTGTTTGAAGCTTTATGCGCTGTTATGAAATACTTTGGCGCGGGCCATACTTTTGTTACGATCAGCCCGGTTTCTTCCTGGATTTCTCGTTTCAGGCAGACAATAGGATCTTCGTTGTGATCCAAGCCTCCGCCCAGCATATCCCAAGTGCCATCGCTTTCTCGTGCCAATAAGATGCGATCTTGATCATCAATAATAATTCCCTTGACGCTGACGCGATAAAAGCAAGGCTCGTTCATATGTACATCATAACAGATTGCATTTGGCATTTCCGTCCGATGCTATAGTTCTTGATATGAGCGAGGGAGGGGTAGGGGCTCATCAGGGTTTAAGAAGTTATGTTCCTGAACACTTCTGCCCACTTGGTCTATGGAGGAAAAGCCAAGTTGAGCCGCATTTCTCAGGTCGTGCGGGCCTGGGCATAGCGGATGCACATCTACTGCCGCGTATTCAAGTGGCGTTAAGGTACGCCCAAAAATAGGGCTAACACGGGCTTGGATTGCAAGACGGTTGCCGCCTGAGGATATTTCTATGTTAGAAAACCCAACCTCAAAATGAACCGCAGTAGCCCCGAGGCGGTTGGCAGCAAAAGCGTGATCACTTTCATGCTCAATCGTCTCTTCGAGCTGTGACTCATCATAAGATCCGGGTACTTGCCGTGCTACTTCCTGCATCAGGTCTGCAAAGTCAGTCGGAGTATACGCCGTTATATAAGCCCTCTCTGTGATCTTCAAGCCTGCGTTTGCTTCATCGGCATGAACGTACATGGTGGGCGCAATTTCGATTGCCTGTGTAACTGCACCGGCTATAGATCGTTCTCTAGACATTATTTTCTCCCTTTGGATCTTTCACACTCATGATAACAGCTTACGTCTTGGAATAAGCGCTTGGCATAGGGGTTTCTGCGTTAGAGGACTAGTAGGTTACGAGTTCACTGATAGGTGGGTCGTCGGTATCGAGCAGTTCGTGCGTTTCGATTGCATATTCGAAGGCATCAACCCACTCGCTACCTCGGTGGGTACGACTAGACACGTTAAAAACTTTTGCGGCAACGATACGCGAAAGCTCCAGATAAGTATTTGCACGACTCTCGGTTTCGATAATTCCATTGACCCAGTCCATGACGCACCGGTTATACTTTTCTTCTGTTTTTGGTCCGGGGATCAAGTTGCGTGCGCCATCGGGCAAATCGACAAGACGGACTTTGTGCTGCTCGTCACCTAGCGTTGTACCAACCATATATTGGCCGGGCGTATAGATATCGTCGGCCACCAGGCCTCCTCGATTCATCTGCCCCATAACGTAGCTGCCGAGCGAGGCATGGAGCATATCTGCCCGCCGAAGGTTTTCTGCGTTGGGCTCATTGGCTAGCAGATCGGTCAGGGTACGCCCTTTTACTTTAGTAGTGACCACATATTGTCTATTGTGAGCTACGTAGAGCTTGGATGGCAGTACCGAAACACCGTAGCGTTCGGCTTGGTATGCTGCCGTCAATCCTTGCGCAGTTTCGGGCAAGAAATCTTCGCTTTTATCGTATGTGCGAACCAAGAGGTTGGGATAGCCTGCAATGTTACTCAAATGCGTAGCAAGACCATAGTGGGTACGGAAGTCAGTCAGTCCTGTGCCTAAGAGGCTATCGATTTCTGGCGGGATGAGTCCCTGCGGATCACTACCTTCAATTGCAATCATGGCGGTACTATATCATGGCATGCTGCCGTAGGATGATATACTTGGCTTAATGCAATTCTGGAAAAAGAAAATTCCATATCTCCCACGATACACGTTTACAGCAACTGGTAGAATAATCTATTTTGCGGCACTAGCTATTGTACTGGGTCTTATGCTCACCAGGGGCAACCACGCTTTCTGGAATCATGTTCCTATTATTGGCACTTTTGAGCTCTACCGATATATGAGTAATTTCTGTATTAGTTTCTTGATAATTGTGGCAGCAGGTATGTCGAACCCATTTAGTCAACACGCAAATCGAACGGTATTCGTTTGGGCTGGAGCCTTAGCTGCCGCCAACCTGATTATTGAATTTGGCATAACAATACTCAATATTCGTGATTGGCATGACGCCATCGCAGGCTTCATCGGTATAGCCTTAGGTCTTGTATTGGTGCTTGCTATGAAACATTACTCGCTCTTGCTCCCGCCCGAACAAAAATAGACAGAACTTATATACTGCGCCGTGTAGCCAACAGGCCGAGCGGTCTACGCGTAAAACGGCTTAATTGGCTCTATTTAAACGCAGCTACAGGCGGCCAGCCCACTTGGTGCAAGAACAGGAAGCGACACGCATTGATTTTACCAAAACAGGACTTCAAGAATTTAATGCCGCCTGAGGACTGGGTATCACTCAGAAAAACCCGTAGTTACATATAGATGCCCTAATCCAGACAGACCCCGATTACGCTGCGACCGTTACCGACTATAGAAGCTGTTACCCGTGGTTTTTGCGCCGATTTTAGCACCTTTATTGGTGGCCTAGCACTGTCTGACCAAGTTGTTAAAGGTTAAAAATTAATTAGCAACAATCGGGTATGTGATTGACCGGCGGCCTAAAAGTTTTTCGGATAAAATTCAGTGCCAGGTAGGGAGACAGAGTCCGCCCAAGCACCTTGCCGTGGCATTGCCTAGTACAACTATTCAAACTGTTTGTCTAAAACTTTGTCGTAGTACGCTTCTTTAGCCGGCTCATCAACGACCAATTTACTGCCATAAACCGGCACACTGCTTTTTCTAGGCGCGTTCCATTGGGCGACGCCACCGTGCCACGAGCAGGCGCCACGACCAGTAGCGCAGGTTGGGGAGTAGGTGCCATCAGCGCATAGTGTGCAGTAGCCGGTAACTTCTTCCCTGTACGTGACTTCTGTTTCTTGATGCGTCTTGGCTGCGATAGCAGAATGGTATACATATCTCTTATAAATCCCACCGTCTGCTTTACAGCTAGACGTAACGTTCGTACCGTCACAAACAGGCATAGCCTCGATTGCAGCCACCCTAGCTTTCTCGGCTTTCTCTTTGGCGACAAGTTTAGCTTTGGCGGCTTTATGCTCAGCCGCTGCTTTAGCTTCTGCAGCTTTCTGTTCGACAGCCTTTCTACGCTCTTCAGCTATCTTTTTGCGCTCAGCAAACTCTAGTGCAGTAGTTCGGTGGACCTTGAAGTGCTCCGTGTCGTCGCCTTTCTCTGATTTGGCAACGATAGTGATGTTCGTATCGCCTTCTCTTAGCGTTAGCCGATACCTAAAATTCCCGGACGCATCGGCAAACACCCGCTTGCCGTTGATTAACAAGGTAGGGCTATGAAGCGTCGAAATGTCCCCAGCAATGACAACGAAATCATCGTCAGTTTTGTAGCCAGTGGTGATTGAATTATCTGATAGTGATACATAGGGCGGTGCATTGTAACCGACAACGCCGATCAGTAGGGTAAAACCTACCAGTACGGCTGTAATCATCACCCTCGCCTTGATACTCCACTTGCGATGACGCCACATAGAATAAACTGCTAGCGGCCAAAATAATATAAATGACGCCAAAATAAGGAGCTTGTGGTTGCGATAAGTTCGGTAGAAATGTTTAATCGGTCGCATCATAGGAGTGGTTGATGCGTATTATACAACGAGTATTCAAGAAATCATAGGTACGCCGTCTACTGCATTTGTCGTAAGAGAGCCGTGAGTAGCTAAGACTTTTTGCCAAACGCTCCTGGACCAGCATGAAAGAGGCCGATAGCAAGCACGCCTAGCGAAGCCGCAATCCAACAAGCAATGGGACTCTTAGTGGGATCTACTAAGAGTAAGAATAGCGGAGTAGTAGCTATCGCTAGCCATCCTGCAACAAGATTGGGGATAGGCGAATTACCTAAGGCTGAAGGGTAGTTTTGTTTTGTTATGCCTCTAACAAAATGAGGGATGCCATTTCCAAACCAAACACCAGCGAGAAAACTAACTATAATTGCATTAATCATAGAGTAATTATATCAGCTTGAAATAAATCAAATAAAATTGCCGACCATGAAGTTGACGATCTGTACACTATTTGACAGTCCTAAGCGTACTAAGTTCAAACTTCTAACAGGCATAATTTCTGTTTGGTATACTGGGCCCATAGTAATAAATGGAGTTGTTATGTCCGAGCGCATTGATGCAGTACTCAGCGATGTAGATAGTACGCTCATTATGCCTGGCACGTCGCTTCCGTCATTGGAAGTACAGGCTGCCGCTAGGGGCTTACATGCTGCTGGGCGGACTTTGCATACCGCTACCGCCCGATCACACGAATTGCATCATCAACTCGTAGGGCCCTTAGGCCTACGGGATAATCTGTGTGTGCTTAATGGTGGCGCTACAGTAGTGCACGCAGATAGCGGGGAGATCGTGTGGTCACGGCATTTGAGTGGAGCAGTCGTTAGCGAAGTCATAACGGCTATCGGCGGACTTTGCACAAACATCCATTTTGATGCGGAGTCAAAAAACTTCCCGCCCCAAGAAGTTGTGTCATGGTTTGAGGGTGGACAAACTCCCATCAAAGAGACTCCTTCGGTATTTGCAATGTTTGCAACGGAAAGAGGCCAAGAAATTGTCCGCACCCTATCAGGGGTGGCGGGCATACATCATACTCCCATTATGGCGCACGGCAATCGTTCGTATTCGCGCTGTATTCAGGTGGTCGCTCCGGGCGTGGACAAACAATTTGGCGCGGAGCAAATGCTGCGGCGAGCCAAGCTTTCTGGCCGACGAGTATTGGCTATTGGCGACAACACAAACGACATCTCATTATTTGCAGCCGCTGGCGCTGACGGGGTTAAGGTGGCCATGGGGAATGCATCCGATGAGCTAAAGGACATGGCCGACTGGGTAGCGCCCACTGTAGAGGAGCATGGTTTTGCGGTGGAAATGGAAAGGTATGGGTTAATTGCCGCCTAGCCACGCATATCTTATGGGATGAAAATATAAAAATCCGAGCATTCACTTGCTCGGATTTTGAGGTCTTGGCCTCTGTTATTCGTTCGTGGCAGTCCTTCAAGAACTACGTTCAAACTTATAACAGAGGTAACTTAGCACTTCCTAACACCATTAATGACAAATCGAGCCAGTAGGCGCGGCATTGGCTCTTCGAGAATTGGAGCTCGGTGAAGCATGGTCTCGTCTACACGAGCAGGGCGTTCATGGATATATCATAACAGGCGTGAAGATATCTTGGTATTATAGTTATATGAATCTCGCATACCCAAAACAAGCCGCTGAACTTATTCAGCTTCTACAAGAAGACCAGACAGAAGGAATCGCATTTGCCAAGAAATACTTTGACGCAGTCGATAAGTCTAGCTTAGACGAAGAAAAATCTATGCAGCATGAACGAATCGCTAAACGAGCCGAACGCGCACTCAAAATTCTGGACGAGATTAAAGAGCCGACGCTCTCAAATATCGGCGAGGAAGGTGCTCAGGCACTTTCAATATTGACACTTCATGCGTCCAGCGATGCGCTCCAAAAGTGCTTGCGAGCTTTTGAAATAAGCTATGCAAATAATAAGGAAGATACTTACTCTAAGGCCATTCCATCAATGACTGATTGGGTACTCATCATAGAGCGCAAGCCACAAAAGTTCGGCACACAGTGGTTGTTTGATAGCAATAACTACCCGTTTTTATATCCGGTTGAGGACTTTGAACATGTCAACGAGAGACGGACTGAATATGGTATTGAGCCATTTCGCTGGCCCCGATCTATGGCTTGGCCTGAAGAGAAGCAGCCGTGGCTCAAGCGCCCATTATCCGAGTTAGTAATGCGGATGCCGACTGACCAAGAATACACGGACAATTTTAGATAAGCGTTAACCACGCGCGGCGATCGAACTTGGTGACTTTTGCTGGTGTCAATTCTTGCACATCTTCAATGCCCATAAGTGTTGCGTAGCGTTTGGTACTTTTGCGCTTCCAAAAAGCTTCGTCGCCACAAATTGCGGTGCCGTGTTCTTGGGCAATTTCGCTGATTGGATGTTCTTGCAGATTGAATATCTTTACCCACGAAACCGTAAAGCAGCCAATAATTGGGCCAGCTTTCATAAATACGATATCGCCAGGTTTTACTTTGCCGTATGGAGCGATTTTGTTAAGTGAAAAGCGTGATTCAACTGTTTTCTTACCGCTAAACACGTATGTCAAAAACGGTTCTGACATAATCGCGACATGAATGTTTGGCGCTTTTGCAAGATCCAGCTTTGTCCAATCTTTGTGATTTTGGATAGCAGATTGGAGTTCAGCAAGTATTCGTGCAGAAGATTCAGTCATGCATGAATCATAGCACTTTTAACCTACAATTAGCCGTTGGCACACGTTTGTATCCGTATTGAAGCTGTATAATTTTTCCACGCTCTTCAGATCTTCTTTTAATTTCTCGGTAACAATAACGATGTTGGCTCCCGACTCAACAGTTTGCCTACCGGATATGATATCGCTGCATAGCATCGCAATAGATTTTGGTTGTATCGTGGCGCTCCAATCAAAATCATTGTTGCCAGCCATTGAGCCACGAAGCATCGGCGTATCGACGTAATCGGGGAGGAGCGTGACTACTTTAGCCTGTTTAAGCTCATCTGCCAGAGCATTAAAGTACAGCGTATTGGCGGCCTTGGAGCTGCAATACAGGGCAACATCAGCCTCGGGAATACGATCAGAAACCGACGAGATACTAATAATAACAGCATCTTTGATCTTGTCTCTGAGGGCACTTACGACCAGCATTGGGGCTAAAACGTTAACTGAAAACGTTCGCTCATATGATGCCTGGCTAACAGCTGAGGCGTTTTCAATTTCTATCGCACCCGCATTACTAACGAGTACATCGATAGTGGGTTCTGTTATGGCAGAAAGGAGACCAACAATGCCCTCGGATTTGCTCAAGTCGCATTCAAGCCAAGTAAAACTATCGTTCGATAGGTCAGGTTTTGAACGTGAGAGGCCATACACCTTCCACCCTTCGTTAAGTAACTGCTCTGCGATTGATTTACCGATGCCGTAGCTCGCACCCGTAACAACTACTGTTTTCATATCTTTATGATAGCAGTTTTCACTTTAGAAGTTTGAACATCGCCTGTTAGGAGTCCTTCAAGAACTAAACTCAAACTTCTAACAGAGGCAGATTAAGCATCCTATATTGACATTCGTGCTACATTCGTGCTACATTTTAAGTATTAAGACGAAGAGAGTTCCGAACGGTTAGTTGCCTAAGGAGCTCTCTTCTTTTTATCGTGGTGAGCGATCTTTTTCTTTACGTCTTTATCATCTAGATAGGCAAAATATGGTGCGCCGATTTCTTTATATAGAGATGAGCGGAATTTCTTATTGGGGAAAAGCATCTTTTCAAAACGCTTCTCCTCGATAAGGTAGTCAATGAGCATCTTGTAGTCGCCATCACCGGACACAAGCACGACCTTGTCAAATTCTGCATCCTTTTGCAGACGTTTCATGACAGAGAAGATAATGTCCGAGTCGACATTACCCTTCTTGCTTCCGATCATGGCTGCATTGTGTTGCCTGAAAACAAGGATAAAACCAGCGTTCTGGATAGCTTCATACAGCTGTTCGATTTTCACACCTTCTTGAACGTAGCCCAAGTAATAGAAAGCCTTTTCGACGTGGTACTTTTCACGCAGGTACACTCGGAACTTGGCCAAGTCAATCTTCCAAGCCGGATCAGTATTAGCCGTACCGAGATAGAGGTTTTGACCATCAATATAACAGTAGTTCTTCATGGGGTTAGTATAGCAGATTGTACCTCCGCTCTTGTGGGCTAGTGCGAGACAGCTGACTTCATGAAAGTGTCTCGTCTATCCAGGCAAGTAGCTTGGCATTTCCCTCGATTGGCAGGAATACGATCATAGGTACTTCTTCAATTGAGATTTTCTGAACCTCAGTGATTATCATCTGCTTGTGCTTTTCGGTGGTGAACGATGTGATGATTACGTAATTCATATTTACGATTTCATTTTTCCAAAGGAAGCGAGCAGGTGCTTCGATGATCTGACCACCTGTTAC
The DNA here is from genome assembly GCA_963721475.1 of uncultured bacterium. GTDB lineage: Bacteria > Patescibacteriota > Saccharimonadia > Saccharimonadales > UBA4665 > CAMLQK01. The sequence goes on from CAVRJI010000002.1 coordinate 12,828, forward strand.
TAGTTTTTGTGCCAACAGGCTATTGAGGATGTCATTGGCTTGTTGTTTCGTTTCGGCACTGATTTCGACTTTCATATAGTTCATTATCGTATCTTACCAAATAAGCAGTTCCAACTACTAACAGGGTGATTATAGCTGGATTGTAACTTCATTATCTGAAACAGACATTTTTATATGTCCGCCAATAGGCAAGCTAAGCATAGGCACAGTGTGGCCAAAATCCATATTAGCAATTATAGGAATATTGAGTTGCTTTTCAGCCAATATTTGACGTAAAAGTTCGTTAGGCACTGTACCTCCATGTTCGAAGCGACCAATGAGTATTCCTTGTAGATTCTTCCGTACACGCGGCAATTGCAGAATTGATTCGAGGCGGCGTGAAAATTCGTGAGCCGTATATTCGCCCGACTGATTATCCTCTTCGACTGCCAGTATAAATGGCTTGTCGAAAACCGGCTGGTATTCTGTACCTTGAAGTAGATAGAACGTTCCCATATTTCCGCCGACCAGCACACCCTCGGCCTGGCCCTCATTTAGCACTGACCACTTTGTTTTGTGTACTTTTTTATCGCCATTCGACATCCAGCGTTTGCTGGCATGAAGTTGTTCTGCCTGAGATCTCAGAACACTGTTAAGATTATCGAGCGTGAACTCCCATAATGTTTCGTGACCGTGGGTACCAAAGTTCGGACCCAAAAATCCAACGTTGCCAGTTTTTGCATAGACGGCATTGAGCAGCACGGTTGTATCTGAATAGCCGATGAGCGGTTTAGGATTTTGCTTTATTATGTTCCAGTCAAGCAAAGGAAGGACTTCGTTTGCAGACCAGCCACCATGCATGACCATGATTGCTTTAACGTTTGGGTCAGCATAGGCGTCGTTAAGATCCTGGGCTCGGTTAGCTACAGCTGCCGTTCCAAGCAGCGCAACGCTCTTAATATTCTTGCCGAAAGTGATTTTATAACCAAGCTTTTCAAGGCGCTTCTGCGCTCGCTGGTACTGGGCTTCTTTTTTCTTGCTATAGCTTTGTGATGGTGCGACAACACGAATTTCGTCGCCATCCTGCAGTGGTTTATACATATAGTTATCTTTGCATATTATGGTTTGTGTTTGAAGAGATTAGCCTGTGCGGCTCCATTGCGCTTTTATTATAGCACATCAATCGCGAAAAGTGCATCGGGGAGACAGGACTCGACATATATGCTCGCTTTTGCGGCAAGCGCCGCGGCGGTCTGCGCATACTTCTCCTTATAGTGCTTAGAGCGTATGTAACACACGGATTATACGCTAATGCTCCTTGGCCGGCAGCGCTAATTATCTTTAATTTTGCACTGCTTATACTTATACCGTCAGCTTATGGCAGAAAAATTAGCAACAGCGGGATTTACAGCTGGTACAATTCTTCAAGTTTAGCTGCTATATCATCCTCTCTATAGTTCCTGCTTCCCAGGTCAAAGTCCAGGGTTGTAATGCCGAATCCATTACCAAGCATTGTCTCATGCGATCGTGTCGGATAATCATTGGCAAACGTAAGGTCATCGTACCAATTAAGGCGTGGGGCTCCATTAGACTTATGACGATAGAGTAGTAAGCGTCCTATATTGGCAATCTGGTCAAAGCAGGCAACACCCTCTACGAGTCCTGGGTTTACTTGGCGTAACTGTTCATTATTTGTTGCATCTGGAATGCTTGGATACTGATAAAGAAATGCGCCGCTCTTTAGACGAGAAGGGCTTGGATGGGAGTGAACCGTGACAATGAGTTCGTCTTCGTAACCATAAAGAGGGTGCATATTGAGACTTTCCGCCTCATATATATCCTCTATGCTCGAGTTAGATGTGATAGTGCTGTATGCGATTTGCGACGGAATTATCAGGCCGCCCTCATCTTCATCCAAATCTGGCACTCTGTGTATCACAAAGCCAGCTTCACTGGCAGTCTCGAGCGTATGCTTGCCTACTCGGTATAAGCACTCTTTAAATGCAGGGTCTTCGAGGGTTTGCTTTAGCTCAAATAGAGGCCTTTCTTCATGCAACGACATATGATACTGCTCCACATACTGGGTAAAAAACTATTTTACCATTTTTTATACAGTCGGGCAATTCCAGTACTTTCGTGCGCCACTCTACAGAAAAGGGGTCAGCTAAATAGCCGGCGTCACCGACTATTTCTTTAAGGCTGCCATATATCAAGTACAGTCTGAATTTCTGGAGAGTTTTGCGTGTTAAATATCACGCAAGTCATTATACTGGATAGTAAGGAGAGCTATCGTGAAGAAACCGTTTACCGATGAAGATGCCGCCAAGCTTGTAGATTGCGCAGTCGAGCTGGCCAGAACAATTGCGACCGACAGCAAAGGCCCACAGCCTATGGCTATTTGTTGCATGAAAGCAGACCAGGGCGTGATGGGCGTACCGACGGCCTTTCGTTGCATGGATACTGTTAAACCCACTAGTGCAACATTTGCCATCCATAAAGCGTTTACTGTTTTGTTGTACGGCGCTGACACCAAAAAGCATGCCGATCGCATAAAGGACGGCAGCTGGAGCGAAGTTGACATGACGCTCATGCAAAATACCATTCCACAATTTACGCCATGGGACGGTGGCATCCAAGTCAAGGATGACGAAGATACCGTGGTTTGCTCACTCGGTGGCGCTGGCCGTACATCCGAAGGCGACCGTCGCTTGGTAGTGTTGGCTGCTCACAAAATGGGCTACAAAACCAATTTCGACGAAAACGGCGACTCGGTTCTCGGCTAAAGTTTGAGTATCTGCAGTCTAGGGGAGACAGGACTCGACACTGGGTGACTGCAAACGTGCCGCTGGCACCTTTGCTTATATTCATTCGAGTCCAGCAGTTCTCATACAAAAGGAAAAAACCGGGCACTGAAGGTTCGGCTGTTTTCTTTGGCAGGAGTCCGTGAACAACTGCTGAGCTTTTACTGCTGAAATTGACTGTGATATAAAGCAAGTTCAAGAAGCACTGAAATCCTGAAAGTTATACCATAACTCTATTGATATATTATTTTGCCAATATGCGCACAATGTGTCACTCGAGAGATCCTAGTCATGATAGTGAACGTATTTTTATTGCCAAAGATTTAGGGGAGTAGATTACCCTATGCTGCTACTAGGAACAGGAATATAACTAAGATTGGCTATGATAGATAATCAACCATTACACAGAGCGCAGATATCAATACTCACGGCACTTCGGCACACGAATGTCGCACGCTTTAGCGATTTAATGCAGCCAACAGGCCTTACAAGTGACACATTTAAGTTTCATATTCGTAAGCTTGTCCACGCGGGCGTTGTAGAAAAAGTTGAAACTGGTGAGTATCGGTTGACACTCCGCGGCAAGGAAATAGCTAATATTATTAACCAAGAAACTCGTACAACACTAAAACAGCCGAAGCTTTCAGTACTTCTCGTCGTTTCGCGGAAGAATGTAGATAATCAAACAGAATATCTCGTTCAGCAGCGTTTGCGGAATCCATTTTATGGCTATTGGGGATTCCCTACAGGACCGATAAATTGGGGTCAGCAACCAGAACAGACTGCCCAGTACGAACTCAAAAAGCAGACAGGCATTGTGGCAAACTTTGTCGTTCGTGCCTTCTATCGGGAACTAGATTTAGATAAACATACATCTGAGATCCTGGAAGATAAGCTTTTTACCGTACTTGCTAGCAGCGTGAACGAGGGCAGTGACTTCATTGACTGGGTAGGCGGTAACAACCGTTGGATGACTGCACAGGAACTACAAAATCAGGAACGATTTTTTGGCTCATGCCTGGAAGTCTTAACGATGCTCGATTCAGGGCATTCGTACGCCGTTCGATCCGCAAGCCACGAGTCTAGCGAATACTAGCAAATAAATAGCACTTGCGTAAAAAGGAAATCCACACAGGAAGTCCTGATTTAGCGCGCCATTGGACGACTAGCCGCTTCTGTAAATAGAAGTAGAGTCTGTTTGCTAGTGTCAAAAAACACCGGGTCATCCGCCCAGGTGCTAGTTTAGTGTTGCCTCGATTTCTTACTAAAAAGGAGGACTGGTGTGGCCAACCATGAACAATTACATGACACGTGTGTTTTGTTGGACATCGACGGTACAACGAGCGACACTTCCGTCCACATGACCGACCTGAGCAGTCGACTTGGACAGGATTTTCCGGAACTACGCGAAGCGTTACCTCGTGCCCATGCACAGCGCAAAGCTTTTCGTCAGCAATATAGGCATCTTTCACACGCCCAACAAGACACTATTTGGCAGCAGAGTTATCCGGGTACATCATCCCATAGTCAACTTGATATATGTCGTACCTTTGCGCCCGACGTTTTTACCGAGCAGAAAACAGCTGAAGTATACGAATGGCTTTCTGAGTCAGCAAATTTCGGCCACGCCGAATACAACGACGTACAGCCCATGATAGACGGTTTGCAGCAAATCGGCGCATTGGCCGTATTGTTTACACTAGGCCAAACCAAAACCCTTGAAGGCAACCCCGGGTGGCAAGAGTTAAAAGTAGCTGCTTCCCCACGATTTAGCCAAATGCGTAGTCATATCACCGCCACGCTTCCAGAAGGTGGCAAAGGCCAGGTGATCAACGAATCATATGATCAGCAACGTGATTTGTTTCGTTTTCCAATGACCGACCATCTTGGAGACATCGCCACAAAAGATCTGGTCATGATTGACGACAGTCGTCACAATCTACAAATCGCGCCGCCAGCTATGGGTATTTTGATTGACCGGCAAGGCAAGAGCCTTGACTGGGAACACCCGAGTAACATCCATATTGTTGAATCACTTGAGCAAGTTCCGGCGTTAGTCGAAGCAAACGCTGCAAGACGAATTACCCACTAAATTTTAATCTAAGAAGGAAATTTACCCATGAAAAGAATTACACCCAATACATCAATGGAACTAGAGTCAAGGATCCGCATACTGAGCCCATCGGCTATTGTAGGGTTTCCGGATGATGGCATTTTTGATAGACCGAGTTACGAGTTTTTTCAATCACCTTTAGGCTCGCTAAACACTTGGAGTATCTCGAGTGTAGCCCCCGAAGAGAGTTTACCCACAATATCATTAGACTAGATCCGGAGATCTTATGGAATATTCAGACGTCACATTACTTGTTGCCCCTTTTGGCTTTGGCTCGCTTGGCAAAGGCCTGGCAATGGCAGAAGAATTTATTAGGCAGGGGTATTCAGTAAAAATTCTATGTGACCCCGTAGCTCAAAAGGTAGTAAAGCCTTCGGGTATCCCTGTTGCCAATTATGAGTATAGGGAAGAGCTCGAATTAAAAAACCTTAATACTAAAGCCGTCATCTCTTCTGGTGATATTGGCACGCCAATAATTAAAGGGGATACACCTTTCATAGTGGTAGATTCACTTTTCTGGTTACGCGGAAAGTGGGAACGGCTACCTTCCTCCGAAGCCGATATTTACATTGCCCAGCGATTCTTTCTGAATGCGCCAAAGGCAGCCGAAGATGCAATTGGAGAGCGGTTGAAATATGTCGATGCAATTCTCCCTCACTGGGCAACTTCGGGGCAAGTTGTAACTGGCGATAAGGTCGTAGTTTATCCTGGTGGGATGCGTTCTCCGGTACTAACCCAGGACTATCAGGAAGCGTACCTGTCGTGGGTCGAAAGCGTAGTCAGTAATTCAGTAGCCCTTGCCGGCCTAGAAAAACGTAACATCGTTGCTGTTATACCACCTCAGATGCTCAATTCGCGTGCCGTTAGTAGGCTGAGAGAATATGGCACCGTGGTTGAGGCAGGTGTTAACGCGCTCGGTAATCTATTGAAGGAGGCGCGTTGTCTTGTGGTGGCACCTGGGATTGAAACTATGCTGGAGGCTACAGCACTTGGCCTCAAACCTCATTATCTGCCAGCATATAACGGTAGCCATATTCCACAACTTATAGCTTATCGAAAGGCTGGGGTGGGTGATGAGATCTGCCCTTCATACTCGCGAGAGCTAGAAGAGTTAGAAAAAGATACGGACTGGCTTAATAAGCTGACTATGGATGTTTCTCAGAAGAACCTAGAAAGTCTATCTGATCCTAAATATGTAGACGAAGCGACTATTAATCTGCGCGATATTTTAGCCCACAACGAGGCGAAAGCTCCTCGCTATCCTCTTGGAAGGAATGGATCTTCCCAACTTGTCGACCTAGTTAGGCAGTATCTATAGCTAATCTAATTTTTCTAAGATAGTATAAGTAGTAATGTTATACAGAAAAGCTACCTATAGGGTTTCCGCTAAGGCTTTAATCAAGACCAGAGAAGGCTTAGTTTTAGTAAAAGAAGATAGCCCATACTGGGATTTGCCTGGTGGCGGTGTCGAGCATTTTGAAGACCCGTTAGACACTCTTTCCCGAGAAATAGAAGAAGAAGTGGGTGTCAAAATTCAGAAGATTGATGAGGATAATCTTCGAGCATGGGCAACTTATGATAAGGTTCACGATCGGCCGCTTCTGTTTTTGGTCTATTCCTGCAAGATTGAGGAGAAAAAATTAGCACCTCCGTCTGATATAGAAGTAAGGTACTTTAGCAAAGGCGATTTAAAAGAGCTTCCTATTGAACCTCATCTAGAGAAGTATCGAGATACTTTAATTGCAGCTGCCAGCTAATCGCCTAATTAAAAGACATCACTATAAATCCCAATCCTCGTTGTTCGCTGGCTATTGATACAGTCTTCAGCAGCTTTTTTAAGTATTTGACCCAGACTCCCCAGTAGGCTGATAACTAATGTAATGTCTACACTCGCTTTAAGTGTAGCTTTGATGGTTTTACTCATACGCAGCTCCCTGTAATGACTTACGGGTTGCTTAACAATAGCGTCCTGGCTAGGAGGACACTGTCCAGCCAGCAACCTCAAACAAATGTTAGGGGCTAGTGGTTTGACAGTGTCATTCATTCATCCGTGAAGATGAAGCTGGGGTGCTGGGTCAAATGCTCAACTTGTAAATGTACTCTCTTATTATAGCAGATCAATGCCTTAGCGGGGTCATGTATGGACGATGGATTTACAGTTTATCCGGCGAAGTTTGGAACGTCCCGCCACCCTATGTGGAAAACCAAAAAATCCAAACCTGAAATAACAGATCTGGATCTTTCGAAATAATAACTTGGTAGTCCTAGGCGCACTATGTTCAAACTAGTAACAGAGACAAAAAATAAAATGAGTCCGGCGGAAACGGGCTCATTTTGAAGTTAAATACTAGGCTAATTAGCGCGTAAAGTTTGTGCTTTTTTTGAGATCATCTGCTGATCTTTATGAGCTCGTATCAAAGCACCCTTAACTGCACGCGAAGCGGCACGCGAAGGCTTAGGTGAAGCAACATCACTTAATGTTACTTTTTTGCTTTTGGTAAATAATTTTGAGATTCGTTCCATAATTGTGTCTCCTAGTTAACTATAGCATCGCGTAACTGATCGTTAGCAAGAGGTTTAGGAATAATGTCATAGATGCTTCTGACATCTTCGAATTGCTGTCCAATGCGATTGTCTTCATCTTTTAGGATTATACTTATTGTAACATTTTTGCCTATTTCCTGCAATTTTCCCATATTGCCGTGGAGCTTGTAGTACGTCTCTATAAATTTGTCACGATCAATAGATCGGTGCTCTACGAGTTCGCGGTCCATAGTAAACTGCCAAGCAATTGCAGGATCTTGATGAATAAAATAGACCTTAACTTTATACCCCTTATCTAAGGCACGATTAATGTTGTCTAATGCTTTAGGGTGCGAGAGAGTGCCGTCCATTACAAAGTCTAACTTAGCTTTCAGTACCTCGTCATATATCTTATCGAGAATTATTGACGCACCTCCACGGAAAAGATCTGCTGTTCTCGGATTATACCCCTCGATTAAACTCGCAATCTCATCCATATCAATTCTGAGTGCTTGATCTGTGATATCTTTCAAAAGCTCTTTAGTGAATTCGGTCTTACCGGCACCAGGAAGTCCGGCAGTAAAAATAGCAGCGGGTGACTCACTAGCTTCGTGCCCAATTTTGCGAATAAATTCACGAGCGATTTTCTTCTTATTTATTCGTGCCCATTCTTGCGGTTCCATAGATTAATAATATCATTCCACAGAAGTTGCATGAGCAGCTTTTAGGAAAGTTAGGTCGCGTTCACGGATAAACTTGCCGCCATATTCTTCTGGAGTATCTTGCTCAAGAAGAATAATTGCGTCAGCGATATTATTTACCCAGACGATAGTAAAGCCTTCACGCAGTTCTTTTTCGGTAAAGTCAGGTAAGCCCACTTCACCAATTTGCTTCGCCAGATAGCAATACGAAATCTGCATCATATTCCATTCGTCTCGATATTCAACGATTTTGCCAAGTTCGCCTGTTACGATAGCCCTGCAGCCAATTTCCTCTAACAACTCTCGTTCGAGTGCCTGTTCTATATCCTCATTATCCTCAACGCCACCACCAGGCAGTTTGTGATAGTTATATTTCCCCACATGCAACAACGCAACTCTATCATTATCATCAGCTACGATAGCTCGTGCAGCGTGGCGTTCCCTGAAATTAGTATGGTCTTTATTGACGGCATTTGGAACTATCTCGGAATGGTGAATTTCACGCAGTAATTTCATAGGCACATTTTAACAGAAATTGGTTCGAACATCGTGGGTTAGGTGGTGAGACAGGACTCGTTTTTCTTGGTGCAGTAAAAGCTTCACTGGAGCCTTTACTCATTCTTCATCTCGTCCTGTGACTTCCGTACAAATATAAAAGGACCTGCAAAAGCAGATCCTTTTATATTGGCAGTCCTAAGCGTATTAAGTTCAAACTAATAACAGAGGTGAAACTTGGTCACAAATCCAGTGATGACCTTTGTCGTTTGGGTGGGGGCCGTCAGGACTTAAGTAAGTACTCGTCCAGTCTAGCTCGGAAGCAGCGCTGAACAAATCCAAAAACCGAACAGTACTATCGGCCTCTTCTACCGTCTGACGAAAAACATCATTAAACGTTTTAATGCGGTCGTTAAAGAAGAATGAGTTCTGTCCGGTAAACGGATTAATCTTTTTGGTGGTTTTTGATTCATCAACGGGAGTGAAGCCGACACAGATAACGTCATCAACTTTCTTGGTGAGTCGCTCGAGCAGCTGCCTCATTTGAATAGCATAACCTTCTGGCGTTGAAACATAGTTGTCGGGGGTTCCTACGGCCTTGGCATTGTTGAGGCCAACGGAAAGAACTACGACTGTCTTGCGGCCGTCACGTTTGTAATCTTGAATACGCTGTTCGCAACCGTTTAGAATAAAATCAGTCGTAACTCCAGATTTCGCAAAGATAAATACTTCGTGGGCTTCATCAGAACCTGTCTCTTTATACATCTGCTTGTGCAGAGCGAGTTTGAGCATATCCGCCCAACCGCCATTTGGTCCGCCAACACCATACACGGTGCTAGCACCCATACATATTATTTGCGCCATATTATCTCCTACTCGGGCGTATCACTAAACTGTTTGATATATTTGTAAGCCCGTTCCCGGGGTAGATATGGGAATTGCCATGGTGAGCGATGGTTATTGTTCTTACAAAACGCTTCGAGGTCGTCCTTGATGATGGCTTTGTCATATTTCCAACCCGGGTGTTTGGTGGCATAGGCATTTTCGTAGACCTCAAGCAGTTCAACCTCTTTGGTCCAGCCGTTAAAATCAAACGCCCAGATGCCATCGGTAACATATACGTGGTTGCCCGGCATGTTACCGTGCGGACGAATGTGGACGCGCTCAAAACCTTGACCGTAGTGAAGCTGCATAAACATGTCAGCCAAGATATGGCATGCACCAGACGCAAAGAAAGCCCTATCCTCGCGGGCCCAACTTAAAAAAGGGTCAGCATGTTCTACCGAGGCTAGCGCAAGAAGAGGTAATAGAAATAGGGCATAGTGGGCATTTTCTCATGTTTGATAACCCATCAGGATTTTACGAGGCGATTGCACGAGTCGTGAAAGAATGAAGATTCGGCAGTATCAAATGCTAGGCAGGGCTAATTAACGCTATTCAGCCCTCCGCCTTACTTTATTATTTGTGCCATAAACTAGAGAAGTCCTATTCGTTTAAAAAGTGAACTGGAGGGCGGTGTTAGCTTATACTCACTGAGCTTACTCGTATCCACCCACTCTATGTAGGCAAGTCGTTACTTGCGTCTAGCGATATCTGATCGGCGTTTGTATCTAGGTCAATACGGTAAATGTTGAACTTCATATTGCAGAGTACTTTTTCACCCGTATCCTTGAGCGTCTTTTCAGTTTGGCCGGAACCTTGGTCGTCGGCAAGCTCCACTTTGGCGCTGGAAATGTCGATACCAGTTTTGGACGTAAAGGAATGTTTTGCGCATACCTACGGTATTATAGAAAGATGTATAGCATCCACCATGTCGCCCTCAGCGTTACAAATCGCGAACGTTCCGTTACATTTTACGAAAAGCTTGGCTTTTCTGAAGTTCATTTATGGGAGGCTGATGACAAAAGTCTGACCATCACACATCTTAAAAATGGTGAGTTTATTCTAGAACTGTTTTGTTACGCAGCATTTCAGCCAGCGCCAAAAACTATCCACGCTACTACCACCGACTTACCGATTATTGGCACCAAGCACTTTGGCCTCAAAGTTGAATCAATAGAAGCCGCGCGGGAAGATCTTAGTGCCAAGGGCATTGTTAGTGCAGGCATCGAGATTACCCAGGGAAGAACTGGTCCGCGCTACTTCTTTATCGAAGGCCCGGACGGCATATTGGTTGAAATTGCCGAGGATAAACGAGAATTTTAGAGTGGACCAAGACAAGACCAGGACAGCCTACGACGGCGTCGTCGAACTGTATGCTTCGATGTTTGCTAATCGGCTAGAGGCGCAGCCATTTTCACGGGCCATGCTCAACACTTTTGCCGAGCTCGTGCACAAGAACGGCAATCTGCGGGTAGCTGATGTTGGGTGTGGACCCGGGCATTTGACGGCTATGTTGTATGAGCTAGGATTAGACGCTTCGGGGCTAGATCTCTCGCCAGCCATGGTTGAATACGCTCAGCGAACCAATCCAACCTTGCAATTCGGCGAGGCGCAAATGGAGGCCCTGCCTATCGAGAACGATGTGCTTGGCGGCGTACTAGCCCACTATTCAATGATCCACACCCCACCCAAAGAATTACCTGCGTTACTTGCCGAGCAGGCACGTGTCCTGGCGCCAGGAGGTTTGCTTTTGACCTCATTCTTCGCAACCGACAAGCCTGAGCCAATTCGCTTCGAACACAAGGTAGCACCCGCTTATAGCTGGCCAGTGGATCAGCTTGTTGAGTTGTTGGCTGAGGCTGGGCTCGTTACCTTTGCTCGGCTGATTCATGATCCAGATTCTGGGCGAGGCTTTCTTGATGCTCACGTACTAGCCCGGCTCCGTTAGTTTGAACTTTTAACAGGTTACGCTGACCGATAATGTAGCATTGAGTTACCTTTAGTTATGATATGGTTATTCCATGACCGAAGCTATGTACCGAGTACCCGAACAGACACAAGTAGTAGAGACCGTAACATATCCTGTGAAATCACTTCGAGGAGTATCACAGCCCGAAGGTGTAACTATCACAGAAAACGGGCTTGAAGATGATCGAATATTTACACTTGCTGGCACTGACGTAAACGGCGAAGGTATAGCTCCTCGATTAACCCTACGTGAGCATCCAGAACTCGCCCAAATTATGACTCAGTATGCGCCGGAAGGAGTATTGCTTGGTGCCGAAGGCATTGGCAGGCTGCTTTTGCCATATAGCATAGAAGAGGGCGAGCCTGTACGCGTAAAGTCATGGGGCGGTCCTGTCACCGGGCTGCCTGTCTCACAGGAAGCAAACGAATGGCTTGGCGCCTTCTTGAAAAGAGATGATGTGCAGATTCTTGCCGTACCCGACCGCAATAGACGAACTTTGGCAGAAGAAGAGCAAAATAAACAAGCGCATGAGTTCACGGGCCGTGCGACTGATGGATACCCATTACACGTTATCTCCCTTGCATCTTTGCGCCGCTTAAATAAAACACGCGTGCATGCAGGTTTCGCACCAGTCAGTGCTGGACATTTTCGAGCCAATATTGTTATTGATGGAGAATATTTGGCACCATTTGCTGAGGATTCGTTACCTGACTTGTTAGTTGAGGGCAACGACAGCGTCGCAAAACTAATTTCCATAAGAGCCTGTGAGCGTTGCGTTACCGTTGAGGCTGACCCAGTAACCGGTCAAAAACACGGGAACGTGCTTCGCTCTATAGGTTCATTGCACACGGATCGTACCGCCAACCCAAAACTTGCGTTTGGCACTTGGGCTGCCCCTGACCGATCAAGTGTAGGAAGTATTATTATGCCGGGCCAACGAGTCACAAGCTAAACATCTTGCGGCGGGGAGACAGGACTCGTTCTCTGCTAGCAGCAAAGCTGTCACAGGCAGCTTTGCTCATTCTCCGCCTCGTCCTGTGTTATCCATACAAAAGAAAACAACCGAACACTGAAGGTTCGGTTGTTTTCTTTGGCAGTCCTTCAAGAACTACGTTCGAACTTCTAACAGATACGGAAATACTATTTTATGAGATGTTTTTTGAAGCCCAGGTCGACAAGTTGTCGAAATGCCGCCCAAACATTATCAGGAATTTCTTGGGCAATTTGGTAGCCAAGCTTAGGGTATTCCTTAATACGCTGCAGGTCACCGACCATAATATTAAGCACCAAGTCTTTAGGGCATGTTTCGTTAAAGTAATCTTCGTATGGTATTTGTGGTGAAGTGACATATATTTGCGTTGTTGCGTCTGGCCACTGCTTTTTAAATGTAGCGTAGGTGCGCCTTTCCATATATGGTTTTTGCACTAAAATAAGCGACTTTACCGACAATTTTTTGTCCTTCAAAAGGTCATAGGTAAATTGAATGTTTTGGCCAGTATTAGTAGATTTATCTTCGAGAATAATCTTATCTTGCGGCACGCCCATATCCAAGGCGATATCAGCAAACGTTGCTGCTTCTGATTTCGTAAACTTACCCTCGGTCAATTTACCAACAGAGCCCGAAAAAATAAGGTATTCGCCAAATCCATCTAGATACAGTTGAGCTGCCCGTTCTGCCACACGAGTATCGAGACTGCACAGCGCAAAAATAGCATCAGCCTTTTTGAGTTCGTCCTTAACTTGCATGTAGTCCCAAATAAGCTTGGCTGCGTCATCAATAACAGCATCTTTTGCTTCCATTAGCTCCACAGATGATCGAATAGTACGTTCATTGCCATATTCCGGCGCTGCGGCCTCAACCAAATACAATTCTGCAGATTTGCGCGTCTCACCTGGTGATAGTTGGCCGTCTTTTTGATGAGTAACATGCGGATGGAAGCCTTCGTGAACATACTGGGGCTCAGAGTAGCGCACATCCATGTCTTCGAGCGTTGCGCATACTTGATCATGTAGATTTCGCAACTCTGAAGTTAACTCAATGTCATTTACAGTGACGGGCACTTGCTTGCCATTTTTGTTTTTACCCGTAAAGACTTGTTCGGCACCGGCTTTTAATACCACTGAGCTAGTATTGTTTAGGGCAGTCGTGAGTCTTTGAGCGACTTCTTCTGGTTCTTGCTTGAGCCAAAACCAGTGAACGAGTGTGCAGTGCAGAGGTAGCATATCATACGTACTGCCTGTTTTGAGCGGGGTGATTTCTAGAATGATCAGGTAGGCGTGCATGAGTTCAGTATACCGTATCTGTTGGAAGTTCGAACATCGCATGTCAGGCAGGGAGACAGGACTCGAACCTTTTTACAGGGGTGATAATTTGCATACAAGCGGAAAACATTTCAAATTATGAAAAATCCGAGTCAAAAATGGCTCGGATTTGTTGTTTCGACCTCTGTTTGAGGTTCGAGAATCTTCTACTTGGCAGGGGAGACAGGACTCGAACCTGCGACACCTGGTTTTGGAGACCAGTGCTCTACCAACTGAGCTACACCCCTATGTGCGTCGGCGCTATTTTTGCGCAAACAATAGTGTCATCATACGATATTTTGTGTTTTTTGTCATTAGCAATTATGGGGTGGCGTCGCTCTTTAGCTCGTCGTGTCAGCTTTCTCGCCTCCGACCCAGCTTAAGAATTTTGGTCGGAATACATGCATACCCGCAAATAAGGCGAGTGATGCTGCGCCAAGCTCACTGGCTACGGCAAGTTGCTCCATGGCTTCTGGGCTTTGAGCCAGCATACTCCGGCCAGCATCAGCCATGCCTTCGAGGGTTTCCACGTTCATATACATTGGCAAAATCCATCCCGCACCGTCGTACATTGTCTTTGCTGCTATGTTTAATGTACTCTGTTGTTCCATGGCTTTACTATGCACTAGAATCGCATTTTCAGCAAGCGACATTGTGCTCAGCATTGTTTTAGCATATGATCGTTGTAGATAATAGGACGTTACAATGACCGATGTTGAGCGGACGGGCAAGCCTGCAGTCTGGAAATACCTAGCTATTTTGTTTGTATGTATAGTCATCGGAGGGGTGATGTACTGGGGCTTACGACCAGACCCCAAGCCGGTGCCGAAGGCGCCGACCGGTCAAACACCTATTAACATCGGCATTCCGATCAACGACAGCCCGGGCTTTAGCTCGATGAAGGATGGTCAGCGGAACGGCTTCGATATCGATCTCGCTAACTTTATTGCCGACGGCCTGGGACGACACCCCAACTTTGTGCCAATCACGGTTGATTCGCGCGAACAGAATCTCAAAAAGGGGTATATTGACTTATCGATCAGTACCTATTCGATTTCAGACAAGCGGATTGCCATGGGTGTTATATTTGCCGGGCCGTACATGCGTACCGACCAGGGCATTATGGTGCTGCATGACAATACTTCGATAGTGAGTGTTGATGACTTGGCTGGCAAGACGGTCTGCGTTACCAAGGGGTCAACGTCGGCCGACAAGCTGGACGAGCTCAAAAAGAATGTGGCGCTTATTAGCCTGGAACGCGATACTTTTACGCAGTGCCTAGAGGACCTCGAGAACCCCAATACCAATGTCGCGGCAGTCACGAATGACACGGTCATTTTGCAAGGCCATGCTCATGCCGATAGCAGCCTTAAAGTATTGCCCAAAATTGTCATCCCGGGTACCTACGAAAAGTATGGGGTCGGCCTCGCCAAGCAGAATGCTCCGTTGTGTCGCCAGGTGGCGCAACTGCTCAAGAGCTTCGTCACTACCCAGTGGAATGCAGCGTTTACGGCCAACGTCCAGACGGACGATGGGGCCAATGTCGCCATACTCAAACCAGATCCAAGTAACATCGACACCGAATCGTGTCGGACTGACTAGGGACACACATGGCACGACGAAAGTCTTTTGTGCGCCAGGTTCGGCCTCGACTCAAAGGAGCAAGACTCGCTATCTTTGTGGGGCTTGGGTTGGGCTCGGCAATTTATATTGGTAAGTACTTGTCGAGTATCGGCTCGAGTGGTGACCACTATGCCCAGGTATGGGGCACGGCCATCTCGTTCCTTAGCTTGGTATCAGGCATTTGGTTTGGCGTGCATCAAATTCTTCACCAAAAGACAGCAGCCTCGAACAACGGCAACAATGACGACGACAGAGACGTCCGCATTGGCAAGTCCTTTACACCCGTCCAGCTCATTATTGCTTGCAGTATTGCGGCATTGGCTTTTGTGTTGCCGCCAATCGTCAATAACATTACCTTCAGCACATGGCAGACAGACGCCGTAACATCGGGGCTTACGCTGCGCGGAGCTAGCGCCATGAAGGACGGCAGCGTCGCGCACATCAGCCTGCCAGCTACAAAACATGGCCAGTTGAATATTACGTTCCGGCTGGAGAGTCAGATTGACACCGGATCGTGTGTGGCGCCAGCTCACTTAATGGTCACACCGACACATAACGGCAACGACCAGCGGGTAATTGGCCCACTGCAGAGCGGGGCAAACCAAACAATTACCTTTGATAAAAAGAGCATTCCCACCGAGCTGCGCGTTACGCTTGACCTGTCAGAGGAGCCCACTTGTGCTGTGCGGCTTAGCGTAGCCGACGCTCGCTATTCGCACTAGTTGTCCCACTTACTATTCGTCGCAAGGAATCAGATTAAAAATTACTTTACCATAATTAACACGTTTGACCTAAGCAACTTTTAAGCGTTACCATTAAAGGGTTTGTATAATTTTTACATCAAAGGAGTGGTATGAGTAAAAGGGTGTTTTTACGGTCCAGTGTACAGATGCTTGTTTTGTCAGTATTTACGTTCTCCGGCTTACTCAGTGTGTTCCCGGCTAAAACATTAGCCCAGTCGCAGAATAATGCCGCCCGCAGCACCTCGGCTTTGCATTGGGAAAAGTGTGCCGATGCAATTGAGGGCTACCCCAACAGCGAATTATCGTGTGCCGACCTACGGGTGCCACTCGACTATAGCCGTCCGAATGGTCGCAAGATTACCATCAAGGTTTCGCGCGTTGCAGCTGCTAATCCTCAACTCAAACGAGGAGTCTTATTGATGAATCCTGGTGGCCCTGGTGGCCCTGGCGTTGATTTGCCTCAGCTCTTTTCGCTGCTCATGCCCCCCGAGGTGGTCGCTCAGTATGACTTGATCGGCTTTGACCCTCGCGGTGTTGGCCAGAGTACGCCAGTCACCTGTGGCTTAAGTGGCGAGGATTCTGCGGCCGCCATGGTGCCTCAAGCCCGACCAGGCGGTTTTGTCGCTACCAGCACCTTTATGGAAAAAGTTGCAAAAAAATGCGCCAGTACCTCTGGCTCGATCATGCCGTATATGACCACCAATAACACTGCGCGCGATATGGACCAGATCCGGCAAGCTTTAGGTGTTGCCAAAATTTCCTACCTGGGCTATTCCTACGGCACCTACCTGGGTGCCGTATATGCCTCAAGGTACCCTAATCGCACCGATCGCTTTGTCCTGGACAGCGCCACAAGCCCAGAGTGGACTTGGCGTGAACAGTTCCGCTCGTGGCGCATGGCAGAGCGTGAACGATTCCCGGATTTTGCGCAGTATCTGATTGACAATGAGAGCGAGTTTCATCTAGGGTCAACCGGGGCCGAGGTGAACGCAACATTCACCAAATTATTCACCAAGCTCAACGCGCATCCACTCGTATTCGATGATGGCTCCCAGTTTGGCGGTGAACAGTTCCGCCTGCTAACCTTTGGTGCATTGTATAGCGATGGGAGCTTTCCCGAAGCAGGCGCCATTTGGCAATACCTCGACGAGCTTCCAGTCACCGTAAGCAAAAAGGAAGTCAAACAGCGCGTCGAGTCGCTGATGGGCCGAGGCACCGCCATTGAAGACACTCCAATAGACAATAATGCCGCTTCTGCACTAGCCGTGCTATGTGATGACGTATCTTGGTCACACACACCAGCTCAATACCAGTCAGAATTGATGGCCGATACGGTTATCGCACCAAAATTTGGTCCGGTAGGCTCCAACATTTGGCCGTGCGCTTTTTGGACATCGCAACCAAAGGAGGCTCTGACACCTATCACGAGTAATGGCCCACGCAACATTCTGATGGTCCAGAACACACGTGACCCAGCAACACCCTATGTTGGTGCTCAGGATATGCGCAACAAGCTTGGCAAACGGGCTCAGTTTGTGACGGTCGACCAGGGTGGGCATGCAGCGGCATTTATCGCAGAAAACCAATGTGCTACCGACAGTGTCAGTAACTACCTCACGCAGGGCAAACTGGCCAAAGTTGATACGATTTGCGAAGCTCAAGGCACCAGCAACAGTGCAGCAACAAGCTTGCGTAGCAGTAATCTGGCGAATCCAGCCAAGCAAAAAGCCGTCGAAACGCTTCGCCGTCGAATTCGCTAAAATACTAAAATAGGCGTGAAAACTTTTCGTTTTTGCTAAAATCTGACATACTATCTAACAGCATGGCAAAGGTTACACCGAATAAACCACTCCTTATTATGCTCTACGGTTTTCCGGGAGCAGGTAAGACATATTTTGCACGCCAGCTCTGTGAGCATCTCCAGGCGGCACATATCCAGGGTGATCGTATTCGCGGTGAGCTCTTTGACAATCCCCAATACGACAAAGAAGAAAATCACGTTATTACACAACTCATGGACTACATGACAGGTGAGTTTCTGAATGCTGGCATTAGTGTCGTTTATGATGCTAATGCCATGCGTCTCAGTCAACGCCGAGCGCTGCGCGAGCTGGCACGCAAGAGTCACGCACAAACACTGCTTATCTGGTTCCAGATTGACCACGAAAGCGCCATTGCACGTATCAGCAAACGCGACCGACGACGCAGTGACGATAAATTTGCAATGCCGATCGACAAGCCGACTTTTGATCGCATTGTCTCTGGTATGCAGAACCCCCAGAACGAAGATTATATTGTCATTAGCGGCAAGCACACCTTTAACACGCAGCTCAGCGCCTTCATGAAGCGCTTGCGCGAGCTTGGACTGGCCACCCAACAGCAGGCAGGCACCAAGCTGATTAAGCCAGGCTTGGTTAACCTTGTACCAAACCGGGCGGCTGGCCGTGTCGACATGAGCCGTCGTAATATCGTTATTCGGTAGCAGCTCGTAGGTCCCCATCCTATGGCCACTAAACACGTTACTATTCCCAATATTGGTCCTGTGACCATCTATAAGCGCAAGGGCAACCGAAGCATCCGGCTCAGCATTAGCCTAGAGGGTGAAATTCGTGTCTCGTTACCCCACTGGCTGCCATACAGGGCAGGCGAAGAGTTTGTGGCCTCCAAAGCCCAATGGCTGGCCGACCATCAACAAAAAAGAACCGTCAACCTACTCGAGCATGGCCAGCACATTGGCAAGGCGCATCGGTTGCGTTTCGAGCCCGGAACGGGCAGTACCGTATCCGCACGCATTACACCAACCGAGATTCGGGTGCATCATCCGCGTCGCACTTCGATCGACGATCTAACGGTTCAAAAGCGGGCCCGGGCGGCTGGCATTCGCGCCTTACGACAAGAAGCAGAACAGTTGCTCCCCGGACGCCTGCGCCGCTTGGCCGAAGCACACGGTTTTGATTTCCGCAGCGTGCAGGTCAAGCAACTCAAGAGTCGCTGGGGAAGCTGCAGTTCCGATCAGGATATCACGCTAAACCTCTTTTTGATGCAATTGCCCTGGCAACTTATCGACTACGTCCTTCTGCATGAACTGACGCATACTCAAGTCATGCAGCATGGGCAACCCTTTTGGGAGATGCTTGAGCTGCACCTGCCGGATGCTCGCATGCTGCGCCAGGAAATCAATACTCACCAACCGATACTCACTCCATCGTCACTAACTGTGGCATAATGAAGATACTATGATTCAGCGCATTTTGTCTCGCAAACGCACAACCAAAAAAGCTAACATTGAACATCAGCGCCTCACCAGTTTGATCAACAGCATGGCTGACGGTGTTTTGGCTGTCGATCAACGTATGAATGTCGTCATCTACAATGGTGCCGCTCTGAACATCTTGGACGTCAACAGCACCATCCAGGGCAAAGCTCTCAACGAGATCCTCGAGCCTTTCGACAAAAACAATCAGCCAGTAGACATTGAGGCGCTTGTCCACCATTCAGCTACGCCAACCTCACACCGTGATTTGCTTCTGCATTACAAAGACGGCAGCAAAGTTAATTTGTATCTGAGCATTGCGCCGGTTCACCTTGGCTATGGGCAAGGTGGGCAGCGGGGTTACGTCCTGCTGATCCGCGACATTACCCGCGAGAAATCACTCGAAGAAGAGCGAGATGAGTTCATTAGCGTCGTAAGCCACGAGCTGCGCACGCCAATCGCCATCGCTGAGGGCAATATTAGCAACGCCCAATACATTGTCGACAAAACTGCCGACGTCGAGCAGATCAAAAGTGCACTCAAAGAGTCTCACGAACAGATTATGTTCCTGGCTAGTATGGTTAACGATCTAGCGACACTATCACGCGCTGAGCGAGGCAAGCTCAACGTCGAACTTGAACCGATTGACACCGCTGTCCTTGTCGAAGAACTGGCGCGTAGCTACGAAAAAAGTGCCAAGGACAAGAAATTAACCGTCAAGGCTGTTATCGGCAAGGACCTGCTGCCGCTCCAATCCAGCCGCCTGTATGTTCGTGAAATCTTGCAAAACTTTATCACCAATGCCGTCAAATATACCGACGAAGGCACTGTTACTATCGGCATCGAGCAGACCGAGAAGGGTGCTCGTTTTACCGTCACCGACAGTGGGATTGGTATCAGTAAAAGTGACCAAGAAAAGATCTTTGATAAGTTCTTTCGCTCCGAAGATTATCGCACTCGCCGCAATAGTGGCACTGGCCTTGGTCTATACGTCACCATCAAGCTTGCGCGATTAATTCATGCCGAAATTGAAGTAAAAAGTCAGCTCAATAAGGGCTCAACCTTTACCGTATTCATCCCCAACCTGGCGGAAGCACCAGTGCTGGCCCCAGCAAGCTCCACTGATTAAAGCCTGCGTTCGTATTTAAATAAAGAAGGGTGTTCTCTCTATGTCTCAACAAGCTTGTCCATTTTGCATTCCTAACGATATCCTACGCGGCGACATACTGCACCAAGATGATCTCTGGTATTTTGTGACCATCGAAGATGGCGAACTTAAGCACGGCGGTATGGCCATAACCAAGCGCCATATTGGCACGCCATTTGATATCAATACAACGGAGTGGGCGCGGCTCCATGAATTACTGCCAAAATTTAAAGCCTTTATCGAGCCATCGCGACCGCAAGGTTACAATATGGGATGGAACATCCATGATGTTGGCGGGCAAAACGTTGAGCATGCACATTTGCATCTTTTTGGGCGATATGAAGACGAACCGTTGGCGGGCAAGGGCATCCGCTATGCGTTTAAGCAGCCGTCCAATAAGCGCGCAACAGCCTAGACCTAAGCCTAGCGTTATTACTGAGTATGCCACTCGCCGTCCCAATCATATAGCTGGTGGATACGGCGATTGATGCCGTCTCTGATTTTGGGTAGTGCATACATGCCAACCCCCATAAGGACAACACTCACAGAAGCTATGCCAGTGCCTGCATAAAAATTGTCTTCCGCGCCATCGATCCGGAGCTGCGCGAGTTCGTAGGCGGCATGTGCGTACTGATATCCTGCCGTACTGAGCGTCAGGAATCCAGCGAACTCCGTGACTGCACTCAGCTTGTTTGTTATCTTGTTATTTATACCCATTCGGCGGGCACATTCTGGGCTGTGAGGCTGATTCATCTAGACCATTCTATAGGCGTCTAGATTTTTGGCAAGTGCGGAATCGTGTGCATAACAGGGATGCACACATTACGTCCTTTCCATTCAACTGTCGAGAACTCATATTGCCACATTGACTGATGCAAAAGCCAGATGTCACTCACCAGCATTATTGGCAGGCCAATTAGGCCGTAGAGCCAGTTATTGACGCGTGTCGTCACGGTAATAAACTCATGGGTGATAATTAGGATGACACTCGTTAGGATAGCAAGTACGTGCGTCAGGCCGGTGATCGGCAGCAACCATCCCAGCAAAGCGACAGCAAGCGGAGCAAGGAGTAGCAATACTTCCGCACCTGCCACCGCAAATACCTGCTCAGGACGACGGTGGAGCTGGGGATAACGCGTGCGGACGGCTGTATCGCGTTGATCACTGACTTGCTTGACGCTCTCGATACCCATCTGTTCGTCGCTGCGCATAAAGCTGTAGCGATCACCAATGATTAATGCCTTGGCAAAGTACGACTCCGGCACAATCGAGCGTGTTACGGCAGCAAAGCCGCCCGTCTGCAACAGAGCCTTGCGGTTAATTGCCCAGCAGCTACTGAGTACCGGCGGCCGGTTAAAGAGGCGGCGAGGCGGCGCCAACTCCCACCAGTAACGCATGGCCTGGACTACTGATGCCTGCATAGTAGCCTCGGCACGGCGCAAGGGCAAGACACTAACCATGGCTTTGTGTTTGTCGAGCATCAACGTCACGACCTCGCGTAGCGTCTGGGGCTGTATACGGACATCCACCCCGCAAAATAGAATAATCTCACCATTTGCCTGGTTTACCAACTGGTCGTAGGCCTGGTTTTTGGCCAGCCATGTTGGCCGAGGCTCTTCGCCCTGCAAGAAACGCACGCCATCATGGGCAAAGCCCCGAATAATCTCTGGCGTCCGTTTGTTCTGCGAACAGTCATCGAGCACTAAAATCTCAAGCTTAGGGTAATCACTGGCGATAATGCTCGCCAAGCAATCGTGCAAGTCTTCGGTTTCATTACGGGCTGGAATGGCAACTGATATAGAAGGGAGCTGTACATCGGAGTAATGCGCCTCGCTCACCAAAGGTCGAGTATGACGCAGTCGGCGCATAGTTGACACCAACAGTACCAGGGCACAGATGAGCTGAGTGATGCCCACGCCCAGCCAAACCATTTGACGGTTTTCGGGCGTCTGATACCACGACCACCATACGGCAATCGCGGCAAGCTGCCACACATATAAGGTCAGCATTGTTGTGCGTGTTGTACGGCGCATATATCCAATATGCATGCGTTCCTTGAGGATTCGGATGTTATTAAACGCCCTGTAAGCGCCAGCCGCCGCGAAAATAAGACTGATCATATTGGGCCGCCAAGCTAAGGCAGCGATGCTTGATGTCATGGCTAGGCCCAGCGAAATACTGGCCACAATTTTTCGCCACCGCCAGAACAAAGGAGTAAAGTGCAGTAGCACGTCTAGTAACAAGCCGACGCAAAACACAAAGAGCATATGCTTCATGTCTTATATAATACGGTACAATTGTGTGGTCGACAATGAGGCCGGTTTCTATGCTTGACTTAGATGAAGATATGGCATATGCTTGACATATCGGAGCTTACTATACATGTAAGTTCTTTTTAGTTTCAGGAGAAATACGGTGGCCGAAGAAGAACAAACCAAACCCAAGCGTCGCATCCGTAAAGTCGAAACGGTTCGCGAGAGAAGTGAGAAATCGACTCAAGAGAACGAAAAACCTCGACGTGCGCATGCCGTCTGGTATGGATTTACTGCACCTGTCCGCTTTGCCGGACGTGGTTTGGCCAAAATTGGTCAAAAGCTGAGTAAGTTCAAGTTTTTCCGCGTTGTTGGCCGTATCCTGTGGCCATATTATTTCCGCAACAGTTGGATGGAGCTTCGCCAAGTAAGCTGGCCGAACGGTCGCCTTACTCGTCAGCTCACTACTGCGGTTATCATTTTTGCCCTCGTCTTTGGCGTATTGGTCGCCGGGCTAGACTATGGACTAGACAAACTATTTAAAGAGGTTCTATTGAAGTAATATGAAGCAACGTTACGACGCATCACAACAGTGGTATGCAATCCACACTTACAGCGGCTACGAGGAAAAAGTCGCTGAGTCAATTCGCCAGCGTGCTGACTCACTCGACATGAAGGACAAGATCTTTCAGGTTCTCGTGCCAAAAGAAAAAATGATCGAGATCAAAAACGGCAAACGCCGCGTTGTCGAAAAGCGTATCTTCCAGGGCTATGTCCTTGTCGAGATGAAAATGTCAGAAGATGCATGGTACATCGTCCGCAACACTCCTGGTGTTACCGGCTTCGTTGGTACCGGCACCGATCCGACTCCAATTAGCATCGAAGAAATTGAGAAGATCCAGAAGCGCATGGGCCTTGAACAGCCGAAGCACAAGATGGACTTCCGCATTGGTGAAGTGGTAAGCATTATCGACGGTCCATTCAAGGGCTTTGACGGTGCTATTAACGAAATCGACCCTCAAAAGGGCAAGCTCAAGGTTCTCGTCAACATGTTTGGCCGCGAAACACCTGTTGAGCTCGACAGCCTCCAGGTCAAAAGCGTCTAGTATCACTGGACGAATAAGCACTTTTGTAGTACAATTAGTCGCGTTACGCACAGTGGTGAGTTAGCTTCAAACAAAAAACTCATCATTATGTAAATCTATAAGGAATTAATCTCATGGCAAAAGCTGTAAAAGCAAATGTAAAAATGAAGTTACCTGCGGGCCGCGCAACTGCCGCGCCTCCAGTAGGTAGCATTCTTGGTGCTCACGGCGTGAACATGATGGACTTCATCAACCCGTTCAACGACCAGACCAAGGACATGCAAGGTGCAATCGTAACTGTTCACGTAACAATCTACGAAGACCGCACTCTGAGCTTCTACGTTGTTGGCGCCCCAACTGACGACCTGATTCGTGCCGAACTTGGCATCAAAAAGGGTTCAGGCAAGCCCAACACCGAGAAGATCGAAAAGAAACTGACCGACGCTCAGGTAACTAAAATTGCCGAGGCAAAGGCAAAGGATATGAACACTCAGGACATTCCAGCCGTCAAAAAGATGGTTGCTGGCACTGCCCGCAGCATGGGTGTCGAAATCGAAGCCTAGGCTCGTAGCAAAAAAATGCTTTTCAAAAGATGGGAATCAGCTACTGATCCCATCTTTTACTTTCCAAAGAAGCCATGAGTAATCCCAATTCACGACCGCCATCAGACTTTTATGCCGATATTAATGACCCTGGTTTTCCGGGGGGATTTTTTGATACGTACTATCCACTCATCAAGGACTATGACGACACATATCGTGGTCTAGCTGCCGATGGCCGCCTGGCTCTTCAGCATCTTGCAGGGCAGGACATTGAAACAGCCCTAGAAGGAGGTTTTGACTGGATGGCCAGTGATGGGTTTGCCATGGATCACATCTTACAACTTTCAGGCGAAGAGGCAACTTTTATGCTCATAGACCATGGAACAGGTACACGGCAAGCACTCGCTCGTGCTGATAGCCTTGACCCACATGATCCGCGTAGGCTACGTGGCAGCGGCGTCGATGCCGAGAGCCTTGTCGCTGGGTTCCGGCAGGAACATGACGATACGCATTTTTTGGTAAATTCCGACGGCGTCATCTTGGCAGACCCCTATGACGCCAGCCTCGCAGATGCAGAATTTCATGGCCTGGACCTAGACGACCCCGCAGCTGATTTGCTAGAAAGTGGCATGTCGATGGCCTTTATTGCCGAACTTGTTTTTGACAAAAAGAATCAGCCCTCTACCTCGTCTGATATGCAACACGAGCAATTCGGCGTTATCACGACGAAGGGTTTTGTACCTTTTTTCACACGCTTGGGCATTCATCATGAGGCAGTACGGCAATATCATCAGCAGCTTGATCCAAAGATAATCAAAGCTGCTGCCCAAAAAAAGAACGCAGAACAGTAGTCAGATAGACATTTTTGCGGTATAATAACAAACATTACTAACTGATTGTGGGAGGCCATTCGGCCGTTTGCACCACGAAAGGACATATATCATGGCAGAAGAAGCCAAGAAATCTACTGAAGAAGTTGTAGAAGCCGAGATGATCGTCGAAGCAACTCCAGAAAAAGCTAACGCCAAGGCGGGTAAGCGCAGTGCCAAGGCAGTTGCCGAAGCCGAAGAAAAGCAAGCCAAGGAAGAGCGCAAGGCCGACGATGCTGAACAAGCAGAAAAGCCAAAGCAACACGCAAACCCAACTCGCACTCGTCTTGAGCGCCAGGGCAAGAACTTCCGCAAGGCAGCTGAACAAGTCGCAAAAGACAAAAAGTACAACCTCGGTGAGGCTATCGAGCTTGCTATCAAGACAAACCCTGTGAAGTTTGACGCCAGCCTTGAGCTGCATATCAACCTTAATGTTGACCCACGTCACGCCGACCAGAACATCCGCGACAACCTTGTGTTGCCTGCTGGTACCGGCAAGAAGGTCCGTGTTGCTGTATTTGCCGATGACGAAGCTGATGCTGCCAAGAAGGCTGGTGCCGACCTGGTTGGTATCGAAGAAATCACCAAAGAGCTCGACAAGGGCCAGATGAACTTTGACATCCTTATCGCAACCCCAGCTGCGATGGCTAAGCTTGGTAAGTACGCTCGTGCTTTGGGTCCACGCGGCCTGATGCCAAACCCTAAGAGCGGTACTGTTACGACTGACGTCACCAAGGCAGTGACTGAAGCCAAGGCTGGCCGTGTTGAATACCGTGTTGACACCACCGGTATCGTCCACCTGGCTGTTGGTAAGGTCTCCTTTGACAAGGCCAAGCTCGAAGAAAACATTCGTGCTGTATTTGCCAGCATCAAGGGCAACAAGCCAAGCTCCGTAAAGGGCACCTACGTAAAGAGTATCTACCTTACGACAACTATGGGCCCATCAATCGTTGTTGACGCAAGCGAGCTCTAGTCTCGGTACGTATACGCGAAAACGTTTCCAAAATACCGTCCCATATTTGTGGGACGGTATTTTTTATTGCAAAACATAAAACGCTTGTGGTATAAACAATCCTTATGAAAAGAAATTCAACACCCGAACAAACCCCCGTTACTACCCGCCGCAAATCACCTGAGGCCAAATGGTGGAAAAGCCGTCAAGCAGAGCTAGTTGGGTCGATTGCCTTGGGTGTCGGAGCAATGGTGCTGGGAGTTGCCGGTGGCCAAGCCGCCATGGAGGCGCAGAGTCTGCACGAGATTGCCGAAGACAAGGCAGACGATCTGCGCTATCAGCCTTCGGACTTTGACCAGCAAACAGATACGCAAAGCAGACAATTGGGTCTAAGCGCCTACAACCATGAGCACGCTGTCTCAGAAAAAGTCATAAAAGCCTCAGGCTTTGGCGTTGGAATGATTAGCGCAGCTGTTGGCTCAATTATCTTGTCAATACGGCGGAATTACCCCGATACACAACCACAGTCAGCACCCGTTCCCACGCCGCCTGTTGCCTAGGTGCAAAAAGCATCGCATAGCATTAAACTGCTGTAATTTTAGCGCCTGTGCTTGCGTGAGGCTTTCAAGAGGTCGTACAATATACTCAACTTGAGAGGGGAGTTGAGGGGATGAGTGTATATAGCAACTCGCAGATTATTCAGGCGATAGAGGAAAAGCACATTGTTTGTGTTCCCTTTAATCCAAAACACGTCAGCCACGCCAGTCTCGACGTGACACTTGGCCACTATTACTATCGCACCGAGCGGAGCGGCGATCGTACCCTGTACAATCCATTTTCAGAGAAGGATGTTGCGCGCTACTTTGGCGACGTCCAAGAGGCAGTGCCACACCAAGAATGGTGCGAAGCAAACGGTATGCTGCCTGTAGAGGGCATCCCCTTAGATCATCCTGTCATTCCCCTACGGCCAGGTGAACGTATTTTGGCGCACACGCACGAGTTCTTTGGCATTGTGCCACCAGGCGCCTGTGAAATGAAGTCACGCTCCAGCTGGGGCCGCAACGGCATCGCCGTTTGCTTTGATGCTGGCTGGATCGACCCGGGTTATATCAATCGTCTGACCCTGGAGATCTATAACCTCAATCAGCACGAGACTGTCTTACTGCCTGTTGGCGAGCGTACTGGCCAAGCAATTTTTCATGATACCGGCCCGGTTGAGGGCAATTATGGTGATGGCCGCGACGGTGGGTTTAGCGGTAAGTATCAACAGGGAACCAGCATTGACGATCTGATCGCCAATTGGGAACCACACCAGATGCTACCACGCGCCTATAAAGACACACGTCACATGCCGGAGGTAATCCCCGGTTTAAAAGCCAAGTAGGGGAACAGACTATGGTACAACCACACGATCCAACACAAACAAACGGCATTTTTGTCGTTATTGAAGGCACAGATGGATCGGGCAAAGGCACACAGTTTGCGCTGCTGGCCGAGCGGCTCGCCAAGGCTGGCTACGATGTCGCCACGTTTGATTTCCCGCAATATGACAACGAATCAAGCTATTTTGTTCGTGAATACCTCAACGGTAAGTACGGCAGTGCCGACGAAGTTGGCCCCTATACTGGATCACTCTTTTATGCGCTGGACCGCTTCGAAGCTGCAGGCAAGATTCGTCAAGCCCTCAACGAAGGCAAGATTGTGCTAGCCAATCGCTTCGTGGGCTCAAACATGGCTCACCAAGGAACTAAGTTCCATAATTCAGACGAGCGGCGGGGCTATTTTATCTGGCTTGATAACTTAGAATTTGAGATGCTCCGCATCCCACGCCCTACCGTCAGCTTTGTCCTGCGAGTACCTGCTGAGATCGCCCAACAGCTTGTCGACCAAAAGGAGCAACGCAATTACACTGACAAAAAGCGCGATATTCACGAAGCCGACTTAACGCATTTGCAGCGATCGGTCAGCGTATACGACGAAATGTGCGAACTCTTTCCTCGTGATTTTGCGCGGATCGACTGTGTGCGTAGCGACAAACTACTCGGCATCGAAGCGGTGCAGCATTTACTGTGGGAAAAGATCAGCCCACTCTTGCCGCCGCCTGCTCAGTTGGAGATGAGCACTCCCAAGATTGCGGCGGCTCACACTCCGGCACCAAAAGCCGTCGAGGCCACTATTGTCACCAATGCGTATGTCGAGCGCGACGAAGAGGGTCGCTTCCACTTGACCGATGCTGGGCGAAGCTACCTGGAAGACATTGTGACCAGCGTCGATGATAACGTCTATGCCTTTAACGACAAGTTGAGCCCGTTGACCGTTGCGGCAGCCATGGCGCGTCTAAGCCGCCGTGGTGACGACATGCGCATCACCTTACTGGATGAGTTCAGCAAGGGTGACGGCAAAGACGAGCGTCTGCTGAAGCGAGTTATCACCGCCTTTGGTGACGATTCGGTACAGCAACTAGCTGGTATACATGTCGTGGTCGAGGGTGCTAGCAACTTGCTGACCAAGTCTCTGGAGTGGGGGCGCTTGGCCGCTTATCTTGAGCAGTCCACGCGCTACATTTACTTCGACCAAAAGAATGTCCAGGGCAACTACCAGTACTTTACGCCAGATTACTTGAACCCGGAGCTCACCGCCACGTACCGAGCAACCATGGACAAGATCTTTGATCTCTATTCTTACATGGTCCGGCGACTCACTGATTACATTCAACAGATGTCCGAAACCCCAGCTGGCGAACGAGATGGTGCCTGGCGAGCCGCAACCCGCGCCCAAGCCTGTGACGCTATCCGGCCTGTGTTGCCAGTGGCGACCTCGGCAACCGTCGGTATTTTTGCCTCAGGCCAAGCCCTTGAAAGCTTAATCATGCACTTGCTGAGTGATGAACTTCCCGAAGCACGAACGACCGGCAAGAAACTCCTAGCCGCCGCTCGTAAGGTTATGCCAACTTTCCTGGAGCGCGCTGACAAGCCAGATCGCGGTGGCGCAGCCATTGCATATCGTGCCAATACTCGCCGTGCTATCCACGAAATAGCACGCAAGCACCTTGCCGAAAACTATGCCGCCGAAACACCGGCCGTTCAGCTTGTAGATGTCTGGCCGCGCAACGAATTTGACCTTGTAGCCGACATGCTCTATGAAGGCAGCAGCTTGCCGCTCAAGAGCATTCAAGACGAGGTTGCGCAGTGGCCATACACCAAAAAGGCTGAAGTTTTTGAAACATACATGGGCGAACGGCTTAACCGCCGCCATCGCCCAGGCCGCGCACTCGAGAAAGCTCACTACAGTTGGGACCTGATGTGTGACTATGGCATCTTCCGCGACCTGCAACGCCACCGTATGGTCGACGACCTCGAATGGCAGCAGCTCACGCCTCGCTACGGCTACGAAATGCCCAGTCTGGTTGAAGAAGCCGGACTAGGCGACCACTTTGAAGCCTGTTTTGACCTGAGCCTGCAGCTACACAGTCAGCTCCAAGCAGCCGGCTTTGCCGCCGAGGCACAGTATGCCACTCTGCTTGGTCACCGCATGCGGTGGAAGGTCACCTACAACGCCCGCGAAGCTTTCCATCTACACGAGATTCGCACCAGCCCGCAGGGCCACCCTGGTTACCGCAAACTCGTACAGGAGATGCACAACAAGCTTGCCGAGGCACATCCGCTCATGGCTAGTGCTATGAAATTTGTGAACCAAGGCGAAGACCCCGAACTCAGCCGCCTGGCCGCCGAACGTTACACCCAGTACAAGCTCGAACGGCTTGACGCGGAAGAAGCCGCGTAGACTCAGTATTTGACAAACGCCTATACAGTTGGATACAATACTTTTTATGTCTCATCAAATGATTCTCAGCATCGTCATTCTCGGCTCGCAGGAGCACGGTGTTTGTTTGACTGAAAATCGCTAGAGATATCAAGTAAAAAGCAAGCAGATGCCGGGCTCCCCACAAGGAGTCCGGTTTTTTTATAACTATGTATCACACTCATCTCGTCACACCATTTCCAAAACCAGAATTTCCCAACAGGGCCAACGAGCCGCTCATTGAGGCGACTGGTATTGAGTACGCCCGTCAATATATTGCCGAAGCGAATAGCAAGGGTCATCGGGCTAATGCTGAGCTCGAGGTCGTGCAGCACGTACAAGAACAGGTCTACCGTTCGCTCTACTGGGAAACAGGCAAGTGGCCACACGAAACAGTCGGAGCCGAAGGCGAAATCCAGCAGACTGTTGGCGAAAACCAGATAACTAACTGCGGTGGTTTTACAGTGGTAACTGCCGAACTTTTGGGGCTCGCCGGTATCCAAAACTATGTCGCATACATGAACGGCCACTTTATGAACCTGGCTATGACGGGAGAGGGGCGCCAAGCCTATTGGATCGACGGCTACATGCCCGAACTCAGCCAAGAAGTTAGTAATGTTCTGCTGGGGACCTCTGCGGCAGAGCTTGCCCAGCGAGTTGACGCTGAAGGTCGTGGTGCAGTGCGCGTTGATATCGCACAACTGATCACAAATCTCCATGAAGTACCCGATGATTTTACCGATCGTAATAAGTATCGATGGTTACGGTACAGCAAACACAAGACGGTTCACTACGGCAGCGCCAGCCAGTTTAACAGTGATGAGGAGTGGGACTACCGCAATCGCTACACGGGAATCATGCAGATATACAGTTCACGGGCTGGCCAGGAAGTCATTCCAGCGTACGGCCAATTTTTGTCCGGCTATACGGAAGGCAAGGTTGCAGATGCATTCCAGGCCATGCCTGCTTTGTCGGGGAGATTCCCGGAGCTGGATGCGCGCGCCGAGCATCTGCCGATAAAAGCGCTTGTTTCGCAGCTTGCTGAGCAGTCACAGGTCGAGGACGTACTGTCGGCCATCTATCATTATTGCCGCAGCTTTAGCATCAGCAAGGATCCGCGGCTTAAGGGCCTAGAAGCAGGGCTGTACTATGATACAGCAATGATAACGGGCGATGAGGCTTGCGGCGGTCTTGCCATCCAGGCCTATCACGAAGCTCTCGAGCGGGCACGCTATCAATCAACAACATACAATGGTAAACTGGGCAAGCTAGCCGCGGCGCAATTCGGCCAAGTGCCTCAGATTGCCTGATGACAGCCAAGGGATAATTATTATGGAAAAATACCTACAACAACTCATTGCTCGCCGGACAGTGACAAGCGACCAACGAGCCAACCAGGACGCGCTGGACTATCTTGAAGACTTTTTTGCAGAACATGGTCTGCATTGCGTACGGCGCACGTTCGGTGGCTATGGAACACTGGTGGCCACGACCAAAAAGAACGACACGACACCTGCCGTGATGCTCGCCGCGCACATAGATGTTGTGCCCGGCCCGGACAAAGTTTTTACACTCGAAGAAAAAGATGGCAAATATATGGGACGTGGCGTATTCGACATGAAATTTGCTATTGCATGTTTTATGGAAGTGCTCGACCGTCTTGGTGAAACAGTGTCAGAATACGATTTAGGTATCATGATCACCTGTGATGAGGAAATCGGGGGCACCGAGGGAGTTCGGCGGCTCATCGAACTAGGCTACAAGCCAGACGTTTGTATCCTTCCAGACGGGTCAGCCGATTGGCAGATTGAAACATTTGCCAAAGGCGTTATCCATGGCAAGGTTACCGTCACTGGCATTGCGGCGCACGGCTCCAAACCATGGGAAGGTGACAGTGCTACCTTTAAACTCGTAGATCTGCTGCACGAGCTTAAGCAACAGTTTGCAGACCAAACGCTAGGCACCAATACGCTCAATATTGGGCTCATTTCGGGCGGTAAAGCGCTCAACCAAATTCCTGACTCCGCGGAAGCTTCGCTTGATATTCGATACCTCACCCATGCCGATCGCGAGCGTATCATGGCCATGCTGGCTAGTTTGTGCCCGAAATATCAGGCAGTCTTTGCCGAAATCGACCTCTATGGCTACCCGTGTGTCAACAGCCTGGACGACCCGATGATTCAGCCGTTCGCCGAGAGTGTCCGCGCTATCACCGGATATGAAGCAGCGGGTATCGTATCGACTGGCGGTAGTGATGCTCGTTTCTTTACTCCTGTTAACGTGCCATGCATTATCTGTCGTCCTCCGGGCGGTAATCAGCACTCCAACGAGGAATGGATCGAAAAAGCAGGTGCCCTGCAGTACGTTGATGTCGTTATTGACTACCTCAATAAAGCCGCTCGTATAAACGATTGACATTTATAGCGCCCATCAGTATAATTACCCCTGAACATCACCGAAGACAGTAGCTGTCCAAAAGACTTAATCTGCTACCGAGGCACATGCAAACAAACATTGTTTATTGTCCGAAGTCTTTGGTAATGCGAGAACCAAAGACTTTTTTGATTCTCAAAATACCGTTCGTTAACAACTAGGTCGAAGAAATATTTCAACAATAGTAAACAAAGGGACATGGCTTATGGCTTTAACAAAAGACCAAAAGAACCAAGTTGTCTCTGATGTTGCAGAACTTTTAACAAGCTCAAAGATGACCGTCGTTGCTGCCTACCAAGGCACCACCGTTAAGGCTATCCAGCAGCTTCGCCGCCAGGCTCACGAAAACGGCACGCAAGTGCGCGTTGTCAAGAACCGCTTGGTTATCAAAGCCGTGCAACAGAATGACAACTTGAAAGATGCCGACACAAGCGCCCTTACTGGTCAGCTCCTCTACGCCTTCAACAGCGATGATGAAGTTGCTCCAGCAAGCGCTTTGGCCGAATTCGCCAAGAAAAACCCAACGATTGTTTTCGTTGGTGCCATTAGCGCCGAAGGCAAGTTTATCTCTGCTGAAGACGTTACGGCATTGGCAGCATTGCCAAGCAAAGAGCAACTTATTGCTCAAGTTATTGCAACCCTTCAATCACCCGTCAACGACGTTACCAATGCGCTTTCAGGCAACTTGCACGCGCTTTTGGATGGTGTTGAAGCAAAAGCAAGCTAATTTTTTAATACAAGAAAAGGAATCACTATCATGGCTGATTTAAAGAAATTTGCAGAACAGCTCGTTGGTTTGACTGTTCTCGAAGTAAACGAACTTAAGACTATCCTTAAGGATGAATACGGCATCGAGCCAGCTGCTGCAGCTGTTGCTGTTGCTGGTCCTGCTGCTGACGCTGGTGAAGCTGCTGACGAGAAGAGCGAATATGACGTTATCCTAAGGACGCTGGTGCTCAGAAGGTCGCTGTTATCAAGGCTGTTAAGGACATTACTGGTCTTGGTCTTGGTGAAGCTAAGGCTCTTGTTGACGGCGCTCCAAAGACTGTTCTTGAAAAAGCTACTAAGGACGACGCTGAAAAGGCTAAGAAGGCTCTGGAAGAAGCTGGCGCTACTGTTGAACTCGCCTAAGGTATATACCTTTCGCATCTCTTCGACCTACGTTTAGAAAATACCCGCTTGGTTCACCAAGCGGGTATTTTTGTGTATCAAATTGCAAGTATTCAGTCGAAGCGACTGCCGTTGGAGGCGGCACCACACTCATCCTCTGGTTTGGCGGGAATAGCGCCCCACACCAAAGGCTCAGATCGGCTGAATGGCTGGATAGAACGGGCAAGCCTGTTCGTCGTGGCGGGTGCTTTGCCGCGAACTGGTAAACGCTGATAATAGGAGGCAGGGCGCCTATACGGTGCGATTCCTCGGTTGGTTTTGCGCAAATCACCCCCAAATAGAACATGAAGACCGATGCGCTCATCGGTTAACTTGCCTGCCTCATAATCCTTGCGGCGCGTTTGGTCAATCTGGCTTGTCTTTTCGGCGCTAAAGGGCAGAATCACCGCATAGCCGTTCAACAAGGTGCCGTTAAATTGCGGAGGCCGAAGGTGATCGGCGACTCGCTTGCTCATAAGCGTCGGCTCGGCTTCGATTGCCCGATCAAGTTTTGGCGCCATTGGCGAGAGGGTCTGACAGATTGCATCCTCAACAATGTTAAAGTCAGCCATGCCTTTGATGCCGACCACAAAGTAGCCGACCTCAACGACAAGTCTCTTGCGAATAACATCAAGCTCGACAGGCGCAAGCGCCGTGTCTTCGGCATACTCAAGAACTGATTGTGGAATGATAATTTCTGCCATAGGCTCCTATCTTTTATGTTAATATGGTCCCTCGCAATATAGCAAGGGACCATATAATACTCCTGAAATGCTACCTAGGGCAGACTACATTGGAGCTGAGCCACCAGTGGTGACACGGATGTGTGCGGTGACTTCGTCGAGCCACAGGCTTGTTACTGTGCTGTCATGCATGCGGGTTTGAACCGCAAACTTGTACTGACAGCCAGCGGTAGCCACGCAACGAACTTCCCAAGCACGCTGCATAGAGTTTGCTTGCCAGTCATTTGTGCTCGAAACGTTATCGAAAGCGAACGAGTCAGTTTCTGGAGCCAATGGGAATCCTTCGGCGCCATTCAGTAATGCTCGGGTCTGGCACCATTGGCCATTAGCTGGGGTCGATCCCTGGCAGTCTGATTCAGCATTAAAGTTAGCGATGACAACTGCGCGTTCGTTGTAGCGCAAGCGGAAAGTAGTGTTGGCGCACGTTACATCTTGCCAACTTGTGCCACTGTACATTTTGTAATTACCGGTGCCCGTAAAGATATCCTGGCCTCCAGCATTGGTGGCACTCAAACGACGACACGTTGGCTCAGCGGCGGCAGTCACAGCTGAAAGGGCACGCTTTTGGTCTTGGCCTGCAACTTGTGGGTTCGTTTGATCGGCAGAGACCAAAGCAACTGGCGCTGCAACAAGTACGAAAATAGAAACCACGCCAGCGACGAGGGTCTGGAATTTACGCATATATAACTCCTACTAATTATGTGTTTTTACTGTTAATACAGTGCGCATGCAACACCCTCGGCCATTGTGATTAAGCTATACTTAATATGCAATCTATTTATTTTCGGTTTTAATTACATAATTGAATTTTTTAAGCCGTATTTAAGATTATTAGCGAGGCCATACCCCTGTACGAAGACACTTATCCACAGAAATAGACATCTCCTTTGACTTAGGTACATATTCATGGTAGTTTTAGAAGTAAGTGTAAAGAAACAAACACTACTCGAGAGACTAGAGAAGAGAAAAAACAATGGCAGATGTACCAGAAAAGCAAATCAAGCGACTGCGGGCCCTGATTCAAGAGGCCGAAACTAATCTTGCAGCAGCCAATGAGCTGCTTATTAGTTTAGTGGGCGATGACACAACCATCGCGCCAGTCGTTCAAGAAGACAACTTGGGCAAGGTTATCGAAGGCGTTTTTGACGGTCAAAACATGGTCGGTTCTGACGGTAAAATGTATCCTGTGCCAGCCAACTATGCCAGCAAATCCAAGTTGGTTCAGGGCGATATCCTAAAGCTCACCATCACCGAAGATGGCACCTTCCTCTATAAGCAAATTGGCCCTATTCCACGCAAACAAGTTGTCGGAACGCTCAAGCTCGAGAACGGTCACTACTTTGTCGAAGTTGGCGAAAAGAACTACCGCGTGCTATTGGCCAGCGTCACGTACTTCAAAGCCAAGCCAGGCGATCAAGTCAGCGTCAACGTACCCGAAGATGACAGCGCAGCCGAATGGGCAGCTCTGGAAGCCGCACTGTAGTTTCTTTACTTGCGTAAGCATACAAAAACACCTGCACGTGCAGGTGTTTTTGTATGCTGTGCGGGTCACAGGGGAGAACTAGATCACCGGGTTCTGCTTGGGTCGCCCTGTTTGATAATCTTCGTAGGCCCTTCGGCCAAACATAACAGATGCAGCACCGAGGGCAAAAGTTACGGTGCCAGTAATTCCCACATTGCCAGCCAGGCTTCCACCGCACTTGTCAGCGTTGGATATCTCCTGCCCAGCGCAATCCTCTTTTTGGGCGGCGTACGCTTCGTAGGCACCATGAGTTCCGACCGCCATACCCATCGCGATTACCAATGTGCCTATTGCAGCTGCAAGATTATGGGTAAGATCATTTTTGAGGCTATTCGGCTGACGTTCCATTTGCGTTACTCCTTGGATTTTTATTCTTTTCGAGGCGTCTCATAAACGTAATCGTACCCACTGCGGAAATAGCGAGGCCGGCCGCCCCAAAGATTCCGTCACGCAGGTGCTCTATTTCGGGATTCGCCGCATCGAGACATTTCTGGTATTCCGGCGCTGGCGGGGAATACTGCCTGTCGCAATCAGCTATCTCCAGACGTGCTGTTTCACTATGATTTCCGTATGAAAACCCGGAAACCCCGGCTACAACTGCGCCAATCGCCATTGCACTCATGCAAAGTCTGTTAAATGTGAGCAGTCCTCGCATTGGAGATGACCGTTCGGCTGATCCTTGATTAGGCATATTGTCTCCCTTATTTGCACCACTATACCTTAGAGGATAATTCGTGCAAGCCACCAGTTTTAAATCACAACAATCACCCATGGAAACCCACGCGCGAGAACCGTATACTAATAGGCAATGGGGCAGGCGTTATATCGGACATACCGTTCTCAGAATTTGTCTGAGGTTATCGGACAAGAACACATCACTCAAGCGCTCGCAAATGCGCTTAAGCAGGGGTTAATTAACCATGCCTACCTTCTGACTGGTCCGCGTGGTGTTGGCAAAACAAGTATTGCTCGTATTTTGGCATACGAAATCAACGGCCTGCCGTACGACGAGCACGGTTCACATCTCGATATTATTGAGATCGACGCCGCAAGCAACCGTCGCATCGACGAAATCCGCGATTTACGCGATAAAGTACACATCGCACCAACCAGCGCAAAATATAAAGTCTACATTATTGACGAAGTACATATGTTGACCCGCGAGGCATTTAATGCCCTGCTTAAGACACTCGAGGAACCCCCAGCACACGTCGTTTTCATTCTTGCAACAACCGAAGTTCACAAACTACCCGAGACTATTATTAGCCGCACACAACGCTTTACGTTTCGCCCAATCGAGCAAGCCAAAGTCGTCGAACACCTCCGCACTATCGCCAAGAAAGAAAAAATCTCCATCGAGGATGATGCGCTCAGACTGATTGCCGCACACGGCGAAGGTAGCTTCCGTGACAGCATCAGCCTTCTTGACCAGATGCGCACGCTGGGACGCACCGTTACGGCCAGCGATATTCAGTCGGTGCTGGGCATTGCTCCGGCAGCCCTCATCCTCCAGACGCTTCAAGCGGTCGAGGCGCACGATGCAGCAGCTGCGGTGCAACTTATTGGTCAATTACACGCGCAGGGCGCCGCACCGGCACAAGTTGCCCGGCAATTGGGCGAACTCCTCCGCCAACAATATATTGCAGGCGAGGCGGCCCTCCCGCACACGGCCATTATTGGGCTCCTGACCAAGCTACTGGACGTGCCCGTATCAAGCGACCCACGCAGCTACCTAGAGGTCATCCTACTCGATGTTGCCCTGAGCGGCCAGCCGAGTGTCACTCAAGCCGCACCATCTCCGAGCAAGCCAGCTGCCAAACCGAGCAAAACAGTCGCAACTTCGGTCGCGCCCGCTGTTACAGTTGCGCCTGCCATCAAACAATCAGCAGCGATTCCTGTGGTGCCGAACCCAGTTCCGGCTCCTGCCACCGCACGCAAAGTGGAAGCTCCCAAGCCAAACCGCGCGCCAAGAGCAGAAAACGACGAGGCAGACCAGACCACCACGACTACCGATGACATTCTCGACGAAGCCGTATGGCCACAAGTACTCAATACCATCAAGAAAAAGTACAATACACTCTATAGTATTCTCAGCGCCGCCCAGCCGCACTTCGAGCCAGGCAAGGTGATACTTG
Source organism: uncultured bacterium (assembly GCA_963721475.1). Lineage (GTDB taxonomy): Bacteria > Patescibacteriota > Saccharimonadia > Saccharimonadales > UBA4665 > CAMLQK01. Next base: position 50,841 of record CAVRJI010000002.1, read on the forward strand.
AGGTTGGTTTTAGTTTTCACCAAAAGCGTATTAACGAGCTGGCCAACAAAAAGATTGTTGCCGACACTATCGCCAATGTCAGCGGCCAGACCTTTCGGGTAGCCTGCATACTCGGCAAGGGCAAACCCACCGGAACTGGTCCAGCATTGCCGCCGGCCGAAGAGAGCGAAATCATCCATACGATTGCCGGAACCGATCCACAGGCAGCTGCAATCACATCCAAGCCAGACGACGCGCAAGATGACAATGACTACTACATTGCCGCCGCAGAAAAAGCTGCCACCCGCCCGCTGGACGCAGTCAGCGATATTTTTGGTGGCGGGGAATTGTTGGACACTTAGGCCATGGACGAATATTCACAAGTCAAACAGCAAGCACCCCATAACAGTGAAGCCGAAGCAAGCCTTTTGGGTGCCATCCTTATCGACAGTGATGCACTCGTAAAGATCGCCGATCATATTACCAACTTTGACTTCTTTGACGTTAAGCATCAACGTATCTACGAAGCCGTTAGCCAGCTGTACGAAAAACGCAGTCCGATTGATGTCTTGACACTATCTGATCAGCTCAAAAATAATGGCTTTTTGGACATGATTGGCGGTCCCGGCTATTTGAGCGAATTGACAAACTTTGTACCAACGGCCGCTCATGTCGAGCAGTACGCTGATATCGTCGCCCAAAAAGCGCTGCGACGGCGCTTGATTAAAGCCAGTAAAGAAATGGTCAACCTAGGGTACGACGAGTCCAAGATGCTCCAAGAGCTTGTTGAGGAGGCTGAGTCAAAGCTATTCGAAGTCAGCCAGCAACACGTCAAACAAAGCGTCAGTAGCATTGAGAGCATTCTTGCTAAAAGCTTTGACCGGCTTGACGATCTGCACAAAGACAAAGGCTCCGTGCGAGGCATACCTACCGGCTTTAAGGCCATGGATGATATATTAGCTGGCCTCCAACGTTCGGACTTGTTTATTTTGGCGGCTCGTCCATCGATGGGTAAGACTGCTTTCTCTCTGAATCTCGCCCATAACGTTGCCGTACAGGCCAAAGAACCGGTGCTTATTTTTAGTCTAGAAATGAGCAAGGAACAGCTCGTTGACCGCCTCTTATCGATGGAGTCAGGCGTCGACGCCTGGGCACTGCGCACCGGCAATCTGACCGATACGGACTTCGAAAAAATCGGGCAGGCCATGGGAACACTCTCTGAGGCCAAGATATCTTTCGATGACACCCCAAGTATTACTGTCGGCGATCTGCGCACCAAGGCGCGGCGCGAAGCGCACCAGAACCCGCTTGGCTTGATAATCGTCGACTACTTGCAGTTGATGAGCGGTGGTAGCAAATTTGGCAAAAGCGACAACCGTGTCCAAGAAATTTCTGAAATCTCTCGTGGGCTCAAGAGTATTGCCCGCGAGCTCGATGTGCCTATTATCGCCCTGTCGCAGTTGAGCCGTTCGGTGGAAAGCCGCAAGCCACAAATCCCGCAGCTTGCTGACCTTCGTGAATCAGGATCAATCGAGCAGGATGCCGACGTGGTGGGTTTTATCTACCGTGAAGAGTACTACAATCCAGAAACAGACCGCAAAAATGTGACTGACATCTTCATCAAAAAACATCGTAATGGCCCTACGGGTGCTATCGAACTCTACTTTGATCGTGAAAAACAGCGTTTCCGGAGTCTAGACACCAAGCACCGCCAACCATTTGCGGAATAAAGGGTGCTATAATAGGGCCATATGAGCAATATCGTTGTCGAACTGCGCAAATATCTCATGCGCCACTGGCAGGCTTGCGCAGCCTTTACGGTTCTTTTTATCGTCCTCAGCGGAGCACTGCTTTTTCGGCTCGAAAGCCTTCTGCCGGGATATAGTACAGGGGAGCAGGCGGTCTATACGGGGGCAAGCCAACTCAAATCTATTTGGGAAAATCCTATTAACGCTCCCTATGAGCTATTCATCTATGGGCTACGGCATATTATGCCCGACACAATGCTCGTTGGCCGGTTGGCCAGTGCAGCCGTGGGCTGGCTGACAGTTATTCTTTTCTGCATTCTTGTGTATCGGTGGCATGGTACGCGCGCCGCTTTTATTGGTACGCTGTTGTTTGGCACGAGCAGTTGGTTTTTGCATACAGCACGGCTGGGTACGCCAGAAGTTGTCTTCTTTGGTTTTTTTGCACTCGTGGCGTGTGGCGTGTGGCTACGCCAAAAGAAATCCGGCTGGGCAGTATTTGTCGGCCTGCTCCTGAGCGCGCTGTTGCTATATACCCCCGGTATGATATGGTTTTTGGCCCTTGGCCTCTTGTGGCAATTACCGACAGTTGACCGGGTCTTCAGAAAGCATCCCACCGCTGTTATTTCGGGGAGTATAGTTTTCTTGACGGTGCTTGCGCCGCTGGTGTGGCACCTCTATCAGCATCCGGCTCTCATTACAGACTGGCTCTGCCTGCCAGATACCTGGAAGCAACCGCTCCACTTGATCTCTAATATCTTGCACGTGCCTTTGGCAATCTTTATCCGGCAGCCTGCAGAAAATCCAGGGATGTGGCTGGGGCGTCTGCCAATCCTCAGCATTTTTGGAAGCTTGGCGTTTATCCTTGGCTGCTACATCTACGCACGTCATGCCAAACTAACGCGCGTCCGGGTGGTCGCAGGGTTGGGTATTTTTGGGGCCATTATCATTGGGATCAGCGATGGCCAGATAGGCTTGCCCGTTCTTGTGCCATTCATTTACCTCGTCGTGGCGGCAGGAACAGGCTATATGGTCGATACATGGCTTGGCGTTTTCCCGCGCAATCCAATTGCTCGTTATCTCGGGCTCATTATCGGCTGCGCTGTCTTGGCAGTCGCATGTCTCTACAATGTTCGCAGTTACTTTGTCGCCTGGCCACAAGCCACCGTCACACGGCAAGTCTTTACCATCCCCAATCACACCCAATAGGCTTGGTGGTAGATCTGGTGCAAAAAATACACCCCTAGGCACAAAAGATTGTCAACAGTAGCCTGCCAATCTGTTATACTAATAAGGCTATAAGGAGAGAACTATGAGCCGTTTAGACCAGGCTAAAATGCTGATGCGTGTAAAGAAAATTCAGAAAGAATTGCAAAAAATGATCATCACCGTTGTAAAGGGTGATGGTGCTGTTAAGGTTGAGATTACCGGCGAGCAGAAGATCAAGAAGATCCACATCGACCGCGATGCAATTGACCTTGACGACATTGGTCAACTTGAGCGCTGGATTGAAGAAGCGGTCAAGGAAGCTATTTCTGAAAGCCAGAAAGCAGCAGCCGAAAAAATGCAGCCAATGATGGGCGCTTTGGGCGACCTCGGCCTCTAATCTTCGTTCGTTTCTATGCAGATTTTACCTCCCGCACTCTCGGATGTTATTGAAGCGCTCGGTAAATTACCGGGCGTTGGGCCTCGTACCGCTGAACGCTATGCGTATTTTTTAGTGCGTAACGAACCCGCTAAAGCCCGCGAGCTAGCGGCCAGTCTGCAAAGTTTGCACACCGGCATCGGGTACTGTACGCGCACATTTGCGCTGGTATCAGCCGGCCAAGAATTATCCGATCTCTATACAGACCCGCGCCGCGACAAAACAGTCATTGCTGTAGTTGCTGAGCCGTTTGACATTGTAGCCCTCGAAAAGACGGCACAGTTCCATGGCACCTATCATGTCTTAGGTGGCCTCGTGTCACCAATAGACGGTGTCGGCCCGGAGCAATTGCACATTGCCGAACTCGTACAGAGGATTGACGAAGACAATGTTCAGGAAATTATCCTAGCCACAAATGCCAGTGTCGAGGGTGAGTCGACTGCGCTCTACATTCAGCAGCAAATTGGCGATCGCACCGTGTCCGTGACACGTCTCGCACGCGGGCTGCCAATTGGTGTTGACCTGGAGTATGCCGACCAGATTACGCTGGGTCGTGCCCTCGAAGGCCGCCAAGCGCTCTAGCGATGCGAGCCATCAAAGCCCCTTTTTTACGGGTGAATGATTGCGGTAGGCACCGGACCAGCATGGCTACCTTGCGATATGCCATCCGTAACAGGAGGGAGGTCGTATTCCAAAGCACCTCGGTTGAAGTGCTGCTGCGCGCCCGCAAAGACAACTTGCTGGCCAACAATAGTATTTGCAATCTGCTGGGCGACCAAGCCGTAGCTATCGAGAACACCCGCGGTACCTTCGATTATCGTCGGTCGAGTATCATCGCCCATACTGTACTCCGCTTCAAAAGCACAGGCATAAAATCCGGCGTTCGAAACCACATTGTACATGGCATATTCGCCGTTTAACGTATCTTTTTCGGTCAAATAACTTCCGGTAAACTTCCAAGCCTCACCACTGATCTCAGCCTTCTGTTCGGCATAAGGGATGTGACTAGCTGCATCTTCCAGGCGAGTTGTGATATTCATGACATTCTGGACGTCCTCCTGCATCGCAGGAAAGGGTTGCCGGGCAGTGATATCCAACGTCAGGCGCGTTGACGGCGGATCTTTGAGATCTACGTGGATGCTACCCTGGTAGTGGTCACCGACACGCCGAAGTCCTTGGGGCTCAACCATATTATAGATGTCGACCGACTGCTTGAGGGCGTCTTGGATAGCAAAAGAGGTCTGTAGGCCGTCTTTTTCGGCGGGCGCAGTCACTGTACAACCGGCATGAACATGACGAGGAGTATCGCTGGCGACTATGCTCATCATAGACAACGAGCTTAGCCCGGCTGCGGCCAAGGTGCGGCGGATACGTCCGTACACTCTGGCTTTGGGATTCGTAGTTTCATGTCGATATTTCACCTGTACGATTATGGCATAGCGTGCCGTGGAGTCAATATACTCCACGGTGTTATTTAGGCCCAGGGTAACGTATAATGTCACCAGTATGCAAATCTCATATCCCGAAGCTGACACCATACGCGACCTGGTCGACAGCGCACAGCGTATCCTTATTATCCAAGCCGACAACCCCGACGGAGACTCCATGGGCAGTGCCCTTGCGCTGGAACAGATCTTGGGAGACATGGGCAAGTCGACCTATATGTACTGTGGCGCAAACATCGCTGCGCACCTGACGTACATGACTGGCTGGGACCGCGTGTCCAAAGATATGCCCTCGCAGTTTGACCTCAGTATCATTGTCGATACCAGTGCCGACAGCTTACTGGAAAACATCGACAAGGCTGGTCAAAAAGGCTGGCTCCGCGCCAAACCCTGCATCGTCATAGATCATCACGACGTCGTCTGCACCATCGACTATGCGGATGTCGTCTGCAACTATCCCGGAGTTGCCACGACAGAAGTGATTTATGAACTTGCTAAGCAACTTGATTGGCCTTTGAATGTCGAAGCCCAAAATATGATTTATACCGGCATCATGTCAGACAGTCTTGGCCTAACGACCGATGCCACCACTGCCCGCAGTATTCATATTGTTGGTGAGCTAGTTGAGGGCGGCGTTAAAATTCCAGAGCTCGAAGAAAAGCGCCGCGACATGATCCGTAAAAGTCCGGAAATGGTCGCCTACAAGGGCGAACTGTTGCAGCGTATTGAGTACTTTGATAATAACCGGGTGGCGACCGTCTCAATCCCTTGGAAAGAGATCGAGAAATACAGTCAGCAGTACAACCCATCAATCCTGGTCCTTGACGATATGCGCCTGACCACAGGAACCGCAATTGCCATTTCGTTCAAGCTTTACAGCGACGACCATATTACCGGCAAAATTCGCGCAAACTATGGATATCCTATTGCTGCTGATCTCGCGAAGCACTTTGGTGGCGGGGGACACGTGTATAGCAGCGGCTTTAAGATGGCTCTTCGGGGTCGACCGTTCAACGAGGTAAAATCAGAGTGTATCCAGTACGCCTCCGATCTTCTTGATAACCTCCTAAAGGAACAAAGCCATGAAACTATACAGCACACTAACGCGTAAGCCCGACACACTCGAACCGCTCAACCCACCACAGGTAAGCGTCTATACTTGTGGTCCAACAGTCTACGACTATGCGCATGTCGGACATTGGTTTACGTATGTCCGCATGGATATGCTGGTACGGACGTTAGCCCTCGATGGGTATCAACCGAAATGGGTCATGAATATTACTGATGTAGGCCATTTAGTAAGTGATGCCGACGAAGGCGAAGACAAGCTTGAAAAAGGTGCCCGGCGCGAAGGCAAAACGGCCCGAGAAGTTGCCCAATTTTACACTGACGATTTTCTGCAGGGCATGAAGCAGCTCAACATTCAGACACCACAGCATATTGTGAAAGCCACCGAGCATATCGAGGAGCAAAAGGAACTAGTGACAACACTTGAAGCCAAGGGCTACACCTATGTCATTGACGACGGCGTGTATTACGATACGAGCAAGTTTGAGGGCTATGCTGCCTTCGCCCGCCTTGATCTCGACGAGCAGCAGGCCGGCGCCCGCGTTGCCTTCAATAAGCAGAAACGAAACCCGACCGACTTTGCGCTCTGGAAATTCTCACCTAAAGACCGGCAGCGTGACATGGAATGGGAGAGCCCGTGGGGCAAAGGATTTCCGGGTTGGCATATTGAGTGTTCGGCTATGAGCATGAAGTATCTGGGTGATACGCTCGACATTCACACCGGTGGTATTGACCACATCCAAGTACATCATACCAATGAAATTGCTCAATCCGAGGCTGCCACTGGCAAGCGTTTCGCGAACTATTGGATGCACAGCAATCATGTGACGGTGAATGGCGAAAAGATATCCAAATCACTAGGTAATGGCATCCGCTTGAGTGATGCGGCCGAGCGAGGGGCATCCGCCATGGTAGTGCGTCTGCATATCCTTGAGTCACATTACCGCTCGCAAAGTAAATTCAGCTGGGAAAGCTTGGAAGCAGCAAAGAACCGTCTGCAAGCCTACCAGGCGATGGCTGACTTACGGTGGCAGCCAAGTCCTGCTGGAACAAATTTTGGCACTGCTCCTGATTATAAAAACTTTGCCAAAAAGATCACCGATGCATTGACCGACGACATCGATACACCCCGAGCACTGGCCATTTTGAGCATTGTCGAGGGTGGCACACCTCAGCTGCCAGCTGGATCTGCTATCTATGACGAATTTGTTGAGTTCCTGGCCTTTATCGATGCAGCCCTCGGCCTAACACTCAGTCAGTCGCAAGATATCTCCGATGAGCATAAAAACCTGATCGCACAGCGCCAAAAAGCCCGCGACAGTAAAGACTGGGCAACATCAGACATTCTGCGGGATCAGCTAACGGAGCAGGGCATTGGCATACGCGACACTACTCAAGGAACACTGTGGTTTAGAATTGGTTAGCTGTCATGGGAAATGCTTCAGAATCCGTTCATGACCCTATCGATCATATTATCGCCTGGACCAATGTTACCCCTCCGCAAGAACTCGCTGAACATCTAGAACCCTACAGAATGGGCAGCAGCGTGCCGCTATACATGCTCGCTCAATGCGCCGTAATGACGACAATTAATGGTTGCACTCGGACTATGTTCGAGAGTGGATCGTGGCTCGCAAGTGAGTACTCTGAGGATTCTGAACTTCCCGAAACTGACGGTATGTGGCGCAGCGTACACGTCAAAGAGTGCTACCCGCTTGGCACAACAATGTTGCGGGAGGCCATGCGCAGCACCTACCAAGATGCCCTCGATGAGCAGGTCTATCCAACTATACGCCATATGCTCCGACTGCGGTATCCCCATCTAAAAGCGGACGAAAAACAACGCTTCAATGAGGTAGCACGGCTTTTACCGCAGCTCTATTTACCAGATAATTTTGAGCACATGGGGGTGTGGTTTCCTAAAACCCAAGTTGAAGGACCGCTGTAGCCTGGCATTTTTGTGGGGGAATAGCTTTGTAGGTGCCTAGGCGACTGCTTCGCCTTGTTCGACAGCTTGCTTTTCTTTTTGGTCGATAATACCGCGGTTTGTCAGGTAGTCCAGGAGAGCGATGCGCACACAGCCCGCGACGGGGATGGCAACCAGACCGCCAAAGAGTCCGCCGAAGTTCACTCCGATCAAGACCGAAGCAAAGACCAGGAGCGGTGACATATTTGTGGTGTTGGCCTGAACACGCGGCTGAACAATGTAATTTTCAATCTGTTGGTACAGAATGTAGTAGGCCAAAATGATAATTGCTGACGGTATGGAATGGAATATCGCAACAGCCGTCACGATTGCCGCACCAATTGTATGTCCGACCATAGGGATTAAGCCACAAATAAAGACCACGACCATGAGAGCAACAGGATAGCTAACATGCACAGCCACCAAAGCTGGCAGCAGCATAATAGCAGCGATTGCCGCTAAAATAACCTGGCCGTTGACATATCCCTTGACCACGCGGTACATGTCGTGCGCTAGACTGCTGGCGTGAGCCCGCTGACGGATCGGGATCATCCGCTGGAACAGCCGTACCCAGCGTGGGCCTTCGATGAGCATCATAAAGGTCAAGGCCAAGACTGCAAGCGAACTAAAGACACTCGTTCCAATCTTACCTACCGTACTCACAGCCGTACCTGTGGCGTTCTTGAGGCGCTCTGCAAGCTGTGAGGAGAGTTTATCGGCATCATCTTGCAGATTGTATTTTTTGATAAACTTTCCGACCGGACTGTCCTCGTTGCGAGCTTGGTTAATAAGCGTCGGGGCTGACGAGATAAAATTATTTGTTTGGCGGATAAGTGGAGGTACTAGGCTGGCCATAAAACCAACCAAGAAGGCAACAATGACAAAAAATGATATAGCCGTTGCCAGTGTCCGGCTGCCTTTACGTTTACCGGGAAGGCGACGGGCAAGCCACTGCACCGGAGCGTTAAGCGCCAAGGCTAGAAAGAAAGCCGTGAAAATAAGCATCAGCGAGGGTGTTGCCTGGCGCAGAGCAGCGAATCCAATAAACGTCAAAACAATGAGCACCAGGACCCGCACGACCGTCCGATTGCTAATGGTAACTTGCGTAACGCGGTGCTTATCTTTTGATTCAAGAATGCCAAACATATTACTTGTATTATTACCTATGCAAGCCGCTTATGCAATGCTGCGTGGTATTCTTGGACGATGCGCTTTCCGACAGCTTCGATATCGTACTTGGCGACTTCTTGCTGCTGCCAGCGATGGGCAGATTGGCGGGCCAGTGGATCGTTGAGATATCCACGCAGCTTGGCGGCAAGAGCTTTTTCATTACTCGGATCAAAGAGTGCATCCGGGCGATCAGTCATAACGCTGGCGTAGCCAGGATTGTTACCAGCTAGAACTACGCCGCGACTGGATGCCATAGATTCGAGCAGTACGATGCCGAAGCTTTCGCCTCCGGTGCTCGGGAAAATAGCGACGTCACTGCTGGCCATATAGTGGGGTTTGTCGGCTTCGTCGATAAAGCCGGTAAACTCCACGATATCCTGTAGCTTGTGTTGCTGTACATAGCGCTTTAGTTCGTTCTCCATGGGGCCTTTGCCGCAAATTACCACCTTATAGGGCCCTTCGACAGCACCCTCGGTTTGCAAGCGGGCAATTGCGCGCAACAAATATTGGCAGCCCTTGCGCTCCACGAGTCGGCCTAAGAAAATAATCGTCAGGGTGTCGTCGTAGCGCGGGAAAGCCCGAGCCACGCGGTAAGGTGACAGGTCGAGCGTGTTAGGTACAACTGAACTTTCCAGTCGGAAAGTCTTGCGGGCAAACACTTGGGCCACTGACGAAACACTCATCACACTATCAAAATGACGCAGTGAACGAGCTGTTGCCACCCGCAAGAGCGTGTTGGCAACGTGCACCACAACCGAGTGTGGCGCAACATGGAATGTGCCTACGATAGCCGTCGTTGCTGGAGCTGCAGTAATGATGCGCCCCGCTAAAAACGGGCTGTAGGGCAATTGTACGTGCAAAACATCAAACCGCTCCTTAGCTAGCAAGGCGTGGAGCTTGGCTCGCGATGTTGGCAGCGGCATAGACATGCGGTTGCGATTAAAACGAACTTTGACATTGCGGCTTAGGCTATGCAATTGGTCAATATCTGTGCGCCGTGTCTCGCCAACTAAATAATGAACATCGTGCCCATGCGCCTTGAGCCAATTACTCACGGTCATGACATATTGTTGTACGCCATCGGCAGTGTCTAATGAATCGTCAAGAACAAAGCCAATCTTAAGTGGCTTGTGCGTCGTGGGATTATTCTGCGTGTGGCTTGGCATGCTGTTTTATGGCTTGCTTGTAGATTGCTTCATACTGCGTCACGATAGCAGGGTAGGAGTACTGAGGGATTTCGTGTTCGGCCCATTCACGCCAGAGTTTGCGCAGACCAGCCTCATGCAGGAGTACATCGAGGCGGCGAGCAAATTCAGCACTATCCTTGGGGTTAATGAGCGAAATAGCGCCCAGCCCCTTCATGACACTCGCGTAACCAGGATTGTTACCGGCCACTGTTACAAGACCAGAAGCCATAGCCTCCAGCAGAACAACGCCGAAACTTTCACCGAACAGCGACGGCACACAGAACAGATCCGCCTTGCGCATGTATTGTTTCTTTTCTTTGTCGGTAATATAGCCCGTAAATGTCACATTCTGGAGCTCAAGGTCCTGAGCTAGCATCTCGAGCTTATCACGATCAGGACCGTCACCGGCGATCGTAAGCGATACCTTTGGATAGCGATCCTGGAGCAAGCGGAAGGCGTGGAGCAAATGCTTAACACCCTTGCGGTTTTCCAGGCGACCCACATAAAAAATAGTCTTTTCCTTGCGGGTGTCACTCCGGCGGGCGGGCGCTTTGTATTCTTTGAGGTCGATGCCGTTTGGAATGATAGCCACTGGCTGATCGGTTAAGCTACAGACATATTCAGCTGCAGCGTCCGACACAGCAGTAAATTCATCAATGTATTGCAAAACAGACTTAGTGTATGGCGTTACCACCTTAGCGAGTGTTCGGCTCATCAGCGTTTCTGGCAATTTGGCGTGGAAAGTCGCCACGTTGACGGTATTTGAGCGGGTAAGAATTTGGCGGCCCAACACTGGCACCCACGGCTCATGGAAGTGCAAAATATCAAAATTATGCGTTTGTAGCATATGATCGATATCGTCATTTAGGCTCGCCGAGATCTGCATAGTGGTATGGAGAGGGGAGTTAAAATCAGTTGCGCTTCCCAGCAAGATAACATTGTTGTGTTCAGCTGTTTCTTCGTCATAATCGCGGGGACGGGGCGTAATAATGTATACGTCATGTCCGCGAGACATAAGCTCTGCCTGAACCGCCAGCACGATTTCTTTAACACCGCCACCCTTGGCAATGTTGTACGGGAAAACTAATCCGATTTTCATAACTGAAACCTAGTATATCCTATTTGCCCAGAGACGCCAAAATACGTCGCATCTTGGGCGGTACGAACTGGGCGGCAGATTTGGCGTCGGCGATAACGCTTGGTGCGTGTTTGTCGAGCTTGAGATTGGCGACCAGGTGGTATTCCTTAAAGATAATTTGCATGTGCTGCTCGACAATCTGATTGTTGAAGTACTGATCTGCTTCGACAGCGATATGATGTACCGGCATATCTACGTGGACTTTGCAGTTGTCCAGGGTCAAAAATTCCGTAGTGGTCTTCATGTATGTGCGAACGTCGTTATCTTGCCACAGGCGCACTTCGGCCTCAAGCATTTCGTGCAGTTCCTCGCCCACCACGCCGCTAAACTTCGCCTTGGCATTGCTGGTGTGGCGATAGACTGTGCGAATAACATACTTGTTGAGGCATACGTGGCGGAAGAACGTCGAAGCAACGGGAAGCGAGAAAAGGCTTGCGGCGCTGCGGTAGGCAAGCATGCGCCGTTTGCTGAACGAAAAGTCATCTTTGTGCGTAAAGCCAGCGAAACTGACAAGCAGATCGACCTTTTTAGTAAGCTCCGGGTAACGTTGGAGCATGCGGGTGGCGATTACAAAACCCAAACTCATGCCGACAATAATAAAGCGGCGGCGCTTGTAGCGCATTTTGACAAAAGTCGCCAAATAGTCTGCCAGATTGTCGATCGTAGCTTCTTTACCGATCTTATAAAAGCTATCCATGCCACCAAAACCGGGCAAATCAGGCATCGTCACGGCACCGTAACGATTGAGGTTGAGCATAAGCCCCCACCAACGCTCCAAGCTTGAATGATGGCCGTACACAAAGAGAATTTCGCGGTTCTGCGACTTAGGGGCCGGCATGTGCAACATACGGCCTTTGAGACCATTCATATTGAGGGCAGCAATATAATCTGCCGAGTTGGGTACTTTCTTAGCCATGCAGGTGGTCCTTTTTGCCTTGCCCACCAAGACATTAGACATTATTGTCTGTTAATTGCGATTCTTTTTACATTGTAACAACTCTGGGGCTACAATACCTAATATGAAAAAGAAACATTTTATAATAACTATTATTGCTGTTTTGCTCGGCACCATCATCATTGTCATTTTGATGCAAAAGCAGGCAAGTGCGCCGCATAATTCCGCCAAATCCCCCAAAACATCAAGCACCGATACGACTACGACTCCCGCCGAGCAAACAACGACACCAGCCAGTTTTAACAAGCAGAAATATTCCTTGAGCGACCCGGCGAGCCCATGGCTGGTCGTCAACAAACAGCGACCTCTTAATCCTAAAACTTTCGTACCCACAGACCTTGTTGTGCCGGCAATTCCTCTGCGTAGCAACATTACCAGTACCGAAAAATACGTTCGATCCGACACCGCCAAAGCACTCGAACAGATGATCGCAGCGGCCAAATCCGAAGGGTTGAATTTCAACCTACAGAGCGGCTACCGGTCATATTCATTCCAAGTCTCCCTATATGACCGCTATGTCCAGCAGCAGGGCAAGGCTACGGCTGATACCCAAAGCGCTCGGCCAGGCTATAGTGAGCACCAGACGGGTATGGCCGCAGACCTGGGAAGCGTATCGCACCCAAGCTGCGATGTAGAAGCCTGTTTTGGCGAAACCGCCGAAGGTAAGTGGCTGGCGGCCAACGCTCATACGTATGGCTTCGTCATTCGCTATCAGCAGGGTAAAGATGGGACAACTGGTTATGCGTATGAGCCGTGGCACGTTCGCTACGTCGGCACTGAACTCGCCAACGAAATCTTTATGCAAGGCAATCCGCCCCTCGAAACTTTCTTTGGTCTGGGCGACGCGCCTAGCTACTAGAGACGATAAAAATCGCCCGCGCGGACAGGCGTGGACGTATTCCATTCTGATTATGAGTGATCTATACTAAGCATAAGTACTATGACAAAGCGACAATTTCTCATAAGCTACCGCGCAGGGTTCGCCCTGGTCATTCTGGCCGCAGTTGGGGTACAGATGGCTGACGGATTTACTAAGCCAAACTTTAATCCGCTTAATTTCTTCAGCTTCTTCACGATTCAAAGCAATCTGTTGGCGGCGGCTATGCTGCTGGGCGGTGCCTGGATAGCCGCCAAAGGCAAGGTAACAGCCCGCTACGAAATGCTGCGCACCGCTGGCGCACTGTACATGCTCATGACTGGTGTTATTTTTGCGTTGCTCTTGTCGGGCTTGGTCGCACGGCTCCAAACCACTATTCCGTGGGTCAACAGCGTACTTCACGAGATTGCACCAGCTGTTTTGCTCGCTGACTGGCTCTTTGATCGACCACAGCATGCTGTGGCATTTCGGCGGGCTCTGGTCTGGGCCATATATCCTTTTGCCTATGTATTCTACAGCTTAATACGAGGCGCCTACGTCGATTGGTATCCCTATCCATTTCTGGATCCGCGGCCACATGGCTATCTGCCAGTGCTCATCGTCAGTATCGTGATTGCCGCTATTGTCCTGGGAGTTATATACCTCATGGCCTGGCTCACGCGCCTGCCAGGCAACAGCCCCAAGCGGCGCGCTACTCGAGCGACTTAATAATATCTAGCAAGTCGTCCAAAACAATCTCAGCCTTTATAACGTAACCGTCCATTTCTCGGCGTGTTTCGGCGCTCAGTTTTGTGCCGTCACCCAAGTTGGTCAGTAGGACAATTTTGGTCTTGGTGCATCCGTAGGAAGGGTCGTGGCGCAAAGTGTGCAGGACTTCGAAGCCGTCCTTGCGAGGCATCATAACATCGAGCAAAATCAGATCGGGCTTGAAGGTCTTGGCAACTTCGAGGCCGTCCTCTCCATCAATCGCCGTAGCTACTTCGAACTTATTGTAGGTTAGGAATATCTCGTACAGATTCCTAAGTTCGAGATTATCCTCAACGAGCAATATTTTTCGTAATCCAGCCACGTTTCCTCCTTGTGTTTTCAGTTTCTGGTGATGTATCTGATGCGGGTGCGGCGCCTGAGGCGTCGGCGGTTAGTACTGGTAAGGTAAACGTGAAGGTCGAACCGACCCCTTCTTGCGATGCCACGCTAATAGTACCATTGTGACGTTCTATGATGGATTTGGCAATAAATAAACCTAGACCGGTGCCAGTACTGCCGCTATTGAGTCCGCCGTGGACACGATAGAACTTAGTGAATAAGTTGCCGATTGCCGACTTGGGAATGCCCATACCGGTATCCTGAACAGATATGCTATATGATTGACCTTGCTGCGAGACAGTGATCGTTACGCTACCATTCTTGTTGGTATATTTTACCGCGTTCGAAATAAGATTATTGATAACCTCGTGCAAGGCAATTTCATCAGCAAAAACCATATAGCCGGTTTTAGGGCCATTGTAATTCAGCTGGATTTGCTTATCCTGGGCGCTAAACTTAGCATCTTCGACGGACTGTACAATGTTGGTCGCAAGATCGACCTTACCCATATTCAGGGCCAAGGTGCCACGTTCAATACGTGTCACATCAAGCAAATTATTAATGAGGCTACCCAACTCCGAGGTACTCTTGATGGCCTGAAGCAGGTACTTTTGGACATCTGGAGTCACTGATTGTTTCTCTTTGTACGAAATAAGCTCCAGGTAGCCGCGAATTGCCGCCAGTGGCGTGCGCAGCTCGTGGGCGGCCATCGACACGAAATCGATCTTCATGTTCTCGAGGTCACGACTCTTTGTCTCGTCGTAAATCGTAATAATAGTCTGCACGCCCTTGGTTGTCTGCGTGTCGCCCACTCGTGTCACGCTCATTTTGACATAATGAGTCAGGCCAGAGGGGTCAACGTACTGCAAGTCATCGTAATTATTCGTGCCCGGCTTTTCGTAGTTGACATCAAAGGGTAACAATTCGCGTGTCCAACGAAAGATATCTTTCAACCGGCGACCGACAAGACGCTCCATAGGCAAGCCAGTCAGGTTCATGGTTGCCCGGTTTGCCGTCCGCACAACGCCAGTGGCATCAACGGCCACGATGCCTTCTTCGGTGCTGTCCAGGATCACCTGCAAGCGGTTACGCTGCGACTCAATATGTTGCACGAACTCCTTTAGGCTCAGGCCCATGGCATTAATGCTATCGCCGAGGGCGCCTATTTCGTCGCTTCGCTTGAGGTCTATATGAGCAGAGAAGTCACCTTGACCAATTTGCTTAGACGTTTTGGCAATGCGCAGGATTGGCCCCGTAAAGAACCGTGCAAAATAGATCGCCACAAAAAAGATCACCAAGGAAGATGCCAGGGCGATGCCGATCAGTGCATTTTGCAGTTGGACAGTCGGTGCCAATGCCTCGGCACTATCAATCTTGGTGGCCATAACCCAATCCGCAAAACCAATGGAGCGTGACACAATAATTACTGAGTGGTTTCGGTAGTCGTGAGCCTCGGTATAGGCGCTACCGTTGACATTATCAAAAATGTGCAGCGAGTTAAGATTAGTGTGCAGGGCAGCGTCGGTGTCAAAACGGAGCGGAAGCAGAGAAATAGCGTTGCCCTGGCTGTCTTTTTCGACAACCACTGTTTCACCGGTCGTTCCCAGACCAGTGTAGTCCTGCACGGCCGCCACAATGTCGTCAATGCGGAAAATAACGCTCATAACGGCCGACTCTTTTTTGTTGACGCTCACCTTGGTGGTAATGTACAGCTTGTTAATGCCATCACGCTCGTCTTCTTTGACCGTCACGACCGTGTCTTTATCGCTGTTGACAACACCGCCAGTATCAATCTTTTGGTCGACGATACCCTCGAGCGTTGAGGCTAAAACTGAATCATGCAGATCAGCCACGGTAATGGCCTGAATTTCTGGCACATTGATCTTTTTGCTTTGGATGATCTTGACCAGAGTGTTGCGGTCAGCATCGCTTTCGGTCGTTAAATATTGCCCCAGAGCAACCTGAAAATCATACTGGTTGGTAAGTTTACTAACTTCTTCTTGCTTGGTCTGAAGCAGCGCATTTACCTTTTGCTCCTGCTTGATAGCAGTGCTGGCCAGTTGGTTGGCGGTATTGTCGTTCAGTTCGCGGCTGATGGTGATGTATGAAACGGTACCGACCGCCAAAGTTGGGATCAGACCAATTATGAGCAGGAGCGTAATCAGCTTCGATCTAATATTCATACATCCACCAGGTAATCGTTGCTATTCGACAGTCACAAAACTGCCACTTTTGATCTGGAGCAAATCATACTTGTATGATTTGTCAGAGATTTCGCCGTTTTGGTCAAACTTAATGCGAGCCGAGACGCCATCAAATGAAATATTAGGCAATTCCTTTTTGATAGCTTCGCCAGTTGAAGCGCCGCGCTGTGTGGCAATGTAGATTGCTCGGAATGCATCGTAGGCTTGCGGTGCAGCGTAGAGCTGCTCGTTGACTTGGTCATTCATGTTCATCAAAGCTTGCTTGAATGACTTTGAGCCAGTAGGGAACGACGTAATGGTCAAGCCATCGGTTGCAGTTGGTGCATCATCGATAATGGTCGTATTGTAAAGAATATCAGCCCCGTAATACGGTGCCTTGATGCCGAGTTCCCGGCCAATCTTCATGGCGGCAGTACCGGATACTACGGAGTTTGGTGCAAAGAAAATCGCTTGAGCATTTGCTGTCTTGAGTTCTGTCATTTGAGCTTTAAGGTCAATGACATCTGGCTCGCCGGATGCAGTAGCAACAACTTTGCCGCCTAATGCCTCGAAACGCTCTTGGAATACTTTGTTCATGCTGGTGCCGTACGGCTCATTGGTGTAAAAGACGGCCACCGTGCGGATGCCTTTGTCGTAGATTGCCTGGGCAATGTACTCACCCTGGAAAGTGTCGGGGGGGACAACGCGGAAAAAGTAGTCATCCGGGATACTCAGTGCCGTGCTCGATGCCGAAGGACTAATCATAACCGTCTTACTATTGTTGGCGGCGGGCAAGGCTGCAACGGAGGCACTGGAACAGCCCTCACCAATAATTGCAGCGACGTGCTGAGCGATTAACTTCTTGACTGCATCTGCAGCGGCTTTGGGGTCGCACTTGGAGTCCATCTGGGTAATCTCGATGTTTTCGGCGCCCAACTGTTTTTTAGCAAGCTGAATACCCTTCATGGCGCCATAGCCCATACTGCTCGAGCCGCCTGTAAAGGCCATCATGACACCGACCTTGATGCGTGGAAGTTCCTTGGCGGTTTCTTTTTTGGAAGCACGGTATGCAGCATAGGCACCACCAGCAACAGCAAGAACCAGTACGGCCACAATGGTCATAAAGATCCAGCGATGGCTGGGCTTTTTGTCGGAAGACGACATGGGTACGGGTGGGATAATACCCTCCGGGTGACCCATTTCGGACTGGCTCGGCAATTGCGGCTCGGCACCGAGTAGATCATCGTCGTCATCCCCTGGAGCCAGCGAAGCATCCTTGGTTTGCTGCGCCGGGGAGTCGCTCGCCACCGACACGCTGTTTGTGGGCAGCACAGAAGGGGTTGCAGTGGCCGATGTCGGCCAAGGCTTTTCATCCAGTGTTTCACCACGTGTGTCCTTGGGAATAATATCTTCAGGGGATTCCGAGATAGAGATATCATCTATCTTTTCGGAAAGCTCTGGGGATTCCGGGGCCTTAGGATCCTCCGGGAGTCCAAAAGATTCAGAAACGAGATCAGATGGCTTTTCGGCATCGACTTCGCTAGTTTGAGCGGATTGTTCGTCGGAAAGCTCATCTTGCTTATTGATTGGCTCATCGACCAAATCGTCGTCCGAGACGACATCCGACTGCGGTGGAACCAAAGAAATATTGTCTTCCGGTAACTCTGCATCTTGTTTAGGTTGATCGGGCTTAGAAGCGGGCTGTGGTGTTTTTTGATCTTTTGGGTCCATTGTCCTTATGCCTATAAATTACTTCTAATCATCTTCGATAGACCCTGTCTTTGTCAAGCTTTTCACAACATCTCTTACATATTTTTCGGAAATGCTTTTACAATAGGAGGAGCGTCTTTTGCGCTTAGCAGATGCATACTGTATTTGGCACCCGACAGTACGCTCAGAACATTAGTAAAGTATTGATTTGCATGGTATAATATATAAAACACTTGGCAGGTAGCAAAACATGGGCAAATCCGCTCACCCCGCAGCTTCAAAATCAAAAATGACACGCATCCAAAAAATAGCACTCTGGATCGTGCTTATTATCTGTGCCTGGCAGTTCCTGCCACTCGACAGGGTTGTCGAGTCCTTCCTCCTCTTTCTGTTTGGGGGCAAGGTACCTGGCACTAATATCATACTGTCGCCAAATGCCGTAATAGTCACTGTTGGCATAGCACTTGGGCTCGGTGCGTTACTGCTTATTATCAAAGCGCTGCGCCATGCGCTGCGTGATCCCGGCGAGCATTTTGCCGTTCATGGCCACCAGGCTGAGCTACCTCAGGCCAGCTTTCGGGAATCGGCTATGCCAGCTACTTTGGCGGCAGTACCGACCGACACCACAAACACGACAACAATTGATGGGCGTGAATACGCCATTCCACAATTTGTAGTACAGGCACTTGTGGCCAACCTTCCGACTGACATTCCTGAGCCAGTATGGCGCAAGCGATTCAAAGCCTACGCGGCGGCCACCCAGCAATGGCTGGTAAAATCCGCCAAAACTGTCCGAATACACACCATAAACATCACACGCATTATCTGGCTGTGTTGCATTATTGCTTTTGTAATTATACGGCGCGCCGCTATAACAGCAAGCCGCTATATTGCTCGACAAAGTATTATATTTTGGCGTTGGGTATCACCCTATCTTTGGCAATTTGATGCTTGGCTTGGCAAACAGTATCGCAAACTGCGAAAAGAAGCCTTTAGGCTTTGGCGCGAGTTACGCCGCGCAATCGATAAGCGATAGCCTTGGCGGCCGCGCTCGTGCGGTCAATTGGCTGGAGCATGCGGTTCAAGCGAACTCGGGATTGACCGGTTTGTGCGCTGCTGTCTTGTGCAACACGTCGGGCGAGATTCAAAATAAGGGCGCTTTCCTGGAGGCCACTGGCGATACCCATGTCAACATTGGCGGCCACTTGGTATTGTTCTTGGATTTTCTCGAGTGTATCATCGCTATACAGATAAGGGCGCTCAGTAATACTATTAGGTGTAATGTCTGGTTCGGACTGGGCAAGTCGCTGGCGGCCCTGGACTAATGATTCGTGAGCTTCCAAAAGAGGGCGGGGTGGAGCATAGATAATCATTTCGGCAGTGGCACGGGCGCCCGCAATAGCAGCAGGGCTATAGCTGCTGAGTTGTTGGGCTCGGGCATCAGCAGCATGTTGGTCACGCTTGTCAGCAGCCCGCTCCAACTTGCGGCGCAAGCGGCGCTTTTGCGAGAGTAGGGCAATGCCTGCAACGGCCATGCCAATTTCCTTGAAGGGAATTCCTTCCGTAGCGCCATGAGCCTCGGCTGCGTTTGCAGCAGGGCGCGGCTTGGGTATAGCAGAAACCATCGGCGTCGCATCGCCATCAGTGCGTTTTTGGTGCGCTTCATGCGCCGACAGTGCAACACTACTCGAGCCTGGTTTATTCTTGTAGCCAAAGACCTGGGCGGCAGTTGGGTCGGATAATCCCACGATCGTATTTGCTACGTTGCAGTTGGCGCGCTTTCCATCGCTGGCATCGCTGACAAAGTCATCAATTGACTTCCATTCGTTCTGACTTTCGCCAAATGGCTTATAGGCGTATGCCCAATTATTTGAGATGTCCGAGGACAAGGCTTGAGCCTGTTCTTTCAGGTCAGCTTTTGTTTGGGGCGCCAATGTCGCCAATGTATCCCCCTTACCATTGTATTTCTGGTACTCCTTGAGGGTCTTTTTTCCTAGAGCTTCGTCCGTACCCAGTAGTTCCAAGCGCTGAACAGCCTTGGGCTTGGGGGCAGTGACATCTGGCACAAGCCAGTATTTGAGTTTTCCACTAATTGCTTGGCTGCCGAAACGATCTTTGTCGCTTACGGCATAGGTGTTGTCAGCCTTGCGGATCAAGGTTAGTTTATGGCCATCGTCGGAGGCGGCAACAGGGCGTGTGTCTTCCAGTACAGGAATATTGACAATCCTTTCCGTGCCTTCTGGGGTGTCGAGGTCAATAATATCGTCCAGGCCCAGCGTGCGGTCGACCTCAATAGTCGGGCTATTCTTGTAGTGGTCGGGGAGTTTGGCAGGTATGTTTGCGAGTACCGTGTTGCCCTTCAGCCATTGAGGGTCACTACTTGTGGAGGAGGATTTCCAGCTCATTGCCAAGCCGTGCTTTGGCATGCGCTCTACAGAAAGAGTTGATGACGTGCTGGCGGGCCAGAAACCTTCGGTCGACGCACCGCCATGCGAAGTAATGTGGAATTCATCAGTGTCGGGTTCGTTTCCCCAGCCCACATCACCAACCCGTGAATCGCCAGAGCTTGTCGTGGCTGCAGGAGCCGCTGTCTCTTCTTCGGAAGCAGGTTCGCCCCCAGGGTCCGGGAGCAAATCAACAAGCTCTTTCCAGGTTGTGTCGAGCTTGTGTGTTACCCCGCGGTAGCCGTCCCAACCAGACAGGAAGTTGTTGTGTTCACCAACATATTCCTTGGCGTCCTGGGTTGTAACGTATTCTGGCATGACCTGGCGTTTGTTGGCCACATCGATCCGGGCAGCGGTAATTGCATTGCGCTCTTGGGCGTCCATCACGTCATGGGCGATACTCAAGCCAGTATACAGACCGAGCGTGGCAAGCACGGCAGCACTAAACTGCGCAGCGCGGTGTGGATAGATGTTAACTTTGCGGTAGTCGTCGTGAGCCAATAATTGTTGTGTCGAAGCTCCAGCCTGTAGGTGAGACGTCCGATATATATGCGGGTTGTCTACTAATTTACGAGGCTCGATAATAGGTAACTCTTGGTCGTGCATTACACGCAGCAGGGCAATTTCCAGGACGCGCTCTGCCTTTGCCGGGTCAAGCTCGGGATTATTCACCAGAGCAATAAACTGTTCTTCGGTGAGCCCATGATATCGTAGAGTATCTTGTTTTTGCTTGCCGAGCCGAGTGTTCCACAGGATATGGCGTCCATCGGCAGACAAACGGCCATCTTCACCCTCGTAGGCATCAGTGTTCCGCGGTGGGCGACCGCCAGCTTCAATGAGTTCGCGAATGCGCTCCGGATACAACTCTTGGCGCTGTAAACGAGCACTCAGGGTTCGGCGTGCTTTGCGCTGGAATCTCTCTTTGATGTCAGCGTCTATAGACCCTTGGCCGGCAAAGATTTCCGCCATAGGCAACAGAGGATTGCCGCTGTTTGCTTGGCGCAGCTTGTCCGCGATAATCTCTATTTTTTCCTGAGGCTTTTCGACAAGGTATGTTTCTTGCGTGTATTCTTGGGCTGCATCCCGCCAAACAGCGGTATCGGCCGAAACCAGCTTTTTCGGAGCCTGCATTAAGACTTTTTTGTTATAGCGAACATACTGCTGCATACTTTCGCTGGTAGTACCAGCGTGCTCGTACACACGACGCCGGATACTTTCCGGCAAGGCGTTGCAGACTTCTTCGAGAACATGCATGCGCGGTGAATCTTGGGCCAGTTCAGCCATATGGCCAAGATGCCCGGCAAGCGTGTCGTAATAGCTAGCTGTTTCACCTGGGCCATACCATATCACATCTGGCTGGCGGTCATCTTCGGTATCCTGGAGCCCTTCGGGCTGTTCGGCGGTCTTATCTTTTGGAGGTGTATACAGCTCAAAGCGCTGACCAGTGTTATAAAAACCATTGCGAGCACCTTGTTCTTGGTCTAATAGTACATCCGTGTCACGTTTTTTGGCTTTGCGCACAAAAAACCACGTGCTCAAAGCTATGGTGGCGGTTGCAAGTGGCGAGAAACCACCAGTGGCTGCTGCGACTTCGGCAGCGATAGGAACAGGCAGGGCGCTATATTTCAGAACATGCCGCCACCGCAAGGATTCACGCTGATCAAAATAGTCACCATGTCTTAAGGTGCGGTCAACCTGTGCCCCATACGCCACATAGCGGTGAGGGAACTGGTTGTCATAGGTCAAGGGCTCCTCTGGAGGAGTACTCAAGTCATCGTCACCAATAATATCTAGAGGTGCCGTATACCTTTGCGGTGGTCGTTCGATGTATTCACTCATGCTTTAAGCTGTATATTTTACAATATTACTGCCTAAAAAGCAAGACCTGTATGTTGTCTTTTTATAAGGGGACTAGCCTAGATTGTGCGTGGATTATCGGCTACCACAAAAGGTGCAGTATGCTGGGCGTCACTCACCCCCACGCCACGGTACACAAAGCCGTGGCTCCGGGCGGTATCGGCAGGCAAAACCTGCATGCTATCAAAAATGTTTTTAGTGCGAACAACAGAAGCCATTTTGGCAATATCGAGCGTTTTGTAGTCTTCCCACGGTGTCATACAAATTTGCAGATCAGAACCAGCAGCGGCCTGGTAAGGGTCATCGAAAAATGTAAGGTTGTCGTGGGATATTTCGCGCTGGGCGGCAGGAATGGCATGGGGATCGGTCGCCCGAACCGTAAAACCTTGTTCCAGCAGCGATTGAGCAATCTTGAGTGCGAACGAGTTTCGGACATCATCGGTATTAGCCTTGAATGATAGCCCCAGGATTGCCACGGTGGCGTTAGATGCAACGCCCTGGATCATCAGATTGATGACATGGCGCAAATGCTCTTCGTTGTGAGCTAATGCACCGCGCAACAAGAGTGTCGGCGTGCCCACACGCTCGCTGGTTTCGATCAAGGCGGCAATATCTTTAGGTAGGCAAGGGCCGGCAAAACCCACACTTGGCTGCAAATAGGTGCCGCCGACGCGAGGATCCATTACTAGGGCCGTGGCGACATCGTTAACGTTGACGTCGACCTTTTCACAGATTTCAGCGATATCGTTAATGAACGCGACCCGGGTTGCCAAGAAGGAATTAGCGCCGTATTTAATCATTTGGGCCGTTTTGGCGTCAGTCATAATATAGGCGCCGCCAAGGCCGTAAAACAAGCCTGCTACTTCCTCGGAAATGGATTGGTCATCCGATCCGACAATTGTCCGCATGGGGTTAAAGAAATCGTGGACAGCCGTGCCCTCGGCCAAAAATTCAGGACAGGAAACAAAAGTGATGTCTTTGCCCTGGACGGCTGGAATAGCCGACAGATCAGCAAAGACCCCAACTGGCACCGTGGATTTGATAATGAGCAAGGCGGGCGAGGTCAATCGCTCAGCAACGGCCGTAATTGCCGCATACAACATGGATAAATCACTGCGGCCATTGGCATCCTGGGGCGTCTGGACACCCACAAATATATACCGCTGGCCCTGGTAGGCGTGCTGCAAATCATCATAGAAAGTAAGCTGCTCACGAGCTATGCCTTGCTGGAGCAATTCCGGCACTTCCGGCTCAAAAAAGGGTGGCTGGCCCTGCTTGAGGCTGGTGATGCGCTCTGGATTAATATCGTAACACTGCACTGTATGGCCCGACTCTGCCAATCCAATGGCCGTAATGAGCCCGACATATCCAGTGCCTATCATCAGGATATTTTTGTGTGCTGTTGCCGTAATCATATCGCTCCCCATTCATCCCATTTGGTCTATATATAGGGCTATTCTACCGGACAAACCGGCTCGTATGAAGAGCCTGGCTACTTGCGAGGCAAGAAAACTTCACCCAACATACAGCGAACGCTTCCGCCGCCAACGGTTTCGATAGCATTATATGCCTACGCATGATGCGCTAAACAGCTATTCTTCGGCTGCGGTGATGGCAACTTCGAAGGCCCCAAATAGATCACCGTAACGAATGGCTTCCAGATGCACATCGGTGCTATAAGGGCGGCCAAAACCCAGACTCAAGGAATCCCGGCGAGAGGGCAAGGCCACGCTCATCATGCCAAAGTTGCCATAGTCATAGGGGCTGGCCTGGCGCGGATAGGGACGGCGGCGAGGCGCAAGCACTTCTTGGCCCAATATCTGCACGACAGTGCTATAGGTTGTGGCATCGGGCATTTCCACCAAGTCTTCCATACTCGGTGGTACAACCACCAGGCGCTGCGTCTTCCAGGCACGAGAACCGCGGTACTCCTGGTGAGCACGTGAAAAGATACCACGCGTTGATTTTGGCTGAAATCCTAAGCCATCTTGATCGAAAAGGTTAATCTGTGCAGCCCAATTTTCTTCATCCAGTTCTTGGTCCTTGATGCCGGCCAGTGAAACTGCCACTTCTTCGTTATGGACACCGGTGCTAGAGGTTGTGGTAGTCAAGGGCTCACCTGGGTAATTGCCCAGGCGTACCGTTGCGCTCATTATGCGGACACCAGAGTGGCCGATAAAGAACCCTATCTTGGAGGGTCGGTCCGCTGGCAAGGGCAATTGCAATTCGGAACCTTGCTGGACAAAAGGAATGTGCACGGCATCTCCGCCATCCGCTACGCGGACAGCTGCCAAGCGCATGACTTCTTCGTCACCGTTGCACAGCGCCACGCCATTATGGTCGACAATAACCTTCTCTAACAGGGGGAGGCGGTGTTCGGCTTGGTCGATGTAGGAGATGAGCTGGGGCATTAAACTTCTTCGACCCGGCTGCTGATGCGGGCTGTTAGGGATTTCACTCATTCGCCCAGTTGTACCATGATCAGGGTCATCAGTCAATAAATTGCACCGCCCATGTGCACTTTATGGCGTATAGTAGAGCTATAGGATAGACAAGGGGAACGCTATATGATCGTACGAGAACTGCCATTTGATAATCCAGAGGCATACCACCCCGACGCCTTCGCCGCTGCTTGCGACGAGCTGCACGGGGCAGCCAACAGTACGCTGTTTGATGGAGAGCTGCAGGCCGTCTGGCGACTGGCAGATGTGAATCATGTGCTGTCTGGCAAAGATCCAGCCATCAGCAACAAAAATACGCTAGACCCGCTGACTAAGCCCAGTGCGTTGGCCAAAAATGCCCAAAACTGGCTTGGCCTGGCGCGACTGGTCCGCTACGTAACACCCGCCACAGCCAATGCCAATGGCGCGCGGCATCGGGCCGTCAAGGCTGTCGTAAATGACCGACACGCCCTGCATTCACATTCACTATCGCCGGAACTGACCGAGCAGAATTTTGGCGAATTAGTAGAGCGCCAAACAGAAACTGCCACAGACCAATTAGCAGAGCGACTGCGGCAAAATGGCGGCACCGCCGATCTGGCAGCTACTTTTATGCAGCCGCTAGCCACCCGCGTAATTGGCGAAATCATTGGATTTGACCCAGAAGATCATGACCAGATTCAAACCTGGAGCGATGGTCAAACCAGCCTATTAGGACGTGTGCTGGAGCACTCCGAGCAGCCCTCGGCAATCGATGCACTGGCCGACTTGGCCGTGGCTTGCCACGGGCTCATACAACAACGGCGCAAATGCCCCATGGACGACCTAGCATCGGTCTTGGCGCGAAAACGCCCCGACAAGCATACGTTAAGTACACGCACGGCCGGGTCGGCAGCCATGAACATGATCGCTGCCGGTTACTCCACCACCTATGGCACCTTTCTGAACAGCATGCGCTTTCTGAGTTCACCGGAAGGCCGTGAACATTGGGAAGGCCTGGATAACCCCGACGACCCGACGTACGCCAAGCGGCTAGTGCCTGAGCTCATTCGGCTCGAAACTGGGCTCGTGGGATGGAAGCGCCAAACCGTCGGGGAAGTCACCCTGGCAGATGGCTCCACCATACCCGCTGGGCGGCAGATTCTGGCCTTGCTGGGCGTTGCCAACCGCGACCCTAAGTTTGCCGACCCACACACTGTGCGGCTGGATCGCCCACGGCACCCCATGCCTGTCAGCTTCGGCATTGGGCCGCACCTGTGCATGGGGAGGGGACTGGCCGAGCTCGAAATTCGCCAAGCACTCACAGCCTTGCGCGTTCGCTTTCCGGATATGAGTGTAGCCAGTGCCGACCCTGTGCAGGCGCCAAGCTACGACCCAGACAAGCTGTTCCGCACACTGCAAGGGCTGACCGTAGCAGCCAGTGCCTAGCGGCCAAATGCATATACAGGTATGCTGAATACAGAAACATAACATTGCAAGGGGAGGGGTATGAGCAAGAAAACCATCTGGGGAATAATGGTAGCAATTGTGGTAGTAGCCGTAGGTATTTTGGTAGGCATGCAGCTGCAGAAGGATTCTGACACTGGTGGCAGCTCGTCCACCGTCCGCACTATTACTGGCAAAATAGTCTGCCTGCCTAAGCCCGGCAACGGCCCCCAGACCCTGGAATGTGCCTTTGGCCTGCAAGCAGACGACCACAAATATTACTCCCTGCGTAACAACACACGGCAAGACATCCCCACAAGTACCAAAGTCCGCGTAAAGGGCACCGTTTCGGCACCAAGCAGCGATGAGATCTATGACATCGACGGGGTGATCACGGTACAGTCGGTTGAGACAGTGGAGTAGTTGGGGGTAGGCTATTTATCCGATTTGGTTGAGTTTTGTATCCAACGAAATGCGTAATAGCCAGCGATGACGATCGGGACATAAATCATGCGCCCTGAGTAATCAAAGGCGTGCTCGTGCGCTAAAGTCGCAATACATACAATGAGTATCGGGGCGAGTATGTAGCGCGCCCTCCGTCCTCGGGGATCAGACAGCGGGAGCAATCTGCCGTCATCTTGGGTATATCTTTTGGTGAACTTCACGGCAGACAACAGAACTAAAATCACTAAAATTTCTATCATTCTGAGACTATCTCTTATACACCGTTTGGCTTTAGGATCCCCATTGTCGTGACGACCATAAAGATAATGAGGAAAATGGCTACCATGGCAAACAGCGACACCTTTGCCAGTCTCCTATTACTCTGGACAGTCTCGCCAAGGCAGTAGCCCCGGCTGCTGAGTTCTGAGATGAGATTATCTAGGCGCATTGTACAAAATCCAAAGTCATTCGCTTTGTCTTTAGTATGAAAGAAAACATATCCGTACCTACTCAATTCGATTCCAACCAAATTTTGCACTGTAGCACTCTTATGAACAGATGGCATCCGAAAATCAATTGTGTCTTTACCGATTGTTAAAGTAACAAGTGGCCATGTCGCACCAGCGGGTAGTGTTTTCCGCGAGGGTGAGTCGTTAGCATTAGTAACGGCAGTAAGCATACTTGCGGCGTTCAGGCCCGCACCCCTAAAGGTAACTTTACTCATATCTGGGGCCATCGGCACTAAGACTTAGCTGCCCCTTCAGACTAGGGTCCATTTGTGACGTCGAAAGGGGAAAAGTAGGGTCTAGTGTATTCATATATTTATTCCTAAGGCTTGATCTTATCATACGTTGACCTACACACAAATACTTACTTTGATTTTATGGAAGTACTTTTTGCAAAATCCATATTAAATCCGACTCAAGCTGTCTACTTATCTCGTTTATCTCTACTCTGCAGATAGCGATATAGAGGCACTCCAAGTGCGATAAAAATGAAGCCGACTAAATACGGAGTACCGTGCGATTCAGCATTATCCCCAAAAAAGCGATACGTTAGCGTAGCGACCAGGGGTAGCAGCACGATGAGCGCCATAATACGAGCCTCTTTGCCTCTCCGTGTCGAAAATGGCGGAAATCGTCGGTCATCTTCTGCATATGCTTGCATTACAAAGTAGGCAGCAATAGTTGATAAAAATAAAATGGTTAGTGACATATGGTCTCCCGTTAGTTAAAGGATAACGCAGCAAGTTATAAGCCGCGAGTTACTTTAACCAATTAAACTAACTAAGAAAAGTATTGCTGTGTCCAACATCTGCTATAACCTCAAACTCCATGGGGCTTAAGGTTAGGCATCAACGTAACCAGAGCGACCACCGCCACTGTACAGGTTGCGATTAAAATAAGTCATACACTCGCAACCATCCTGTTTTTTTGGACACTAGAGCCCATCTTGTATCCATGAACATTCAACTCATGCAAAAGACTACTGAGCCGGAACGTAAAAAATCCGAAGTCATTAGCTTGATCCTTGGTGTGGAAGAAAACATATCCGTACTTACTCAATTCAATACTAACTACACTTTGTGTCGTGACATTTTTGTGAACCGAGGACATATGAAAATCAATGCTTTCTTTGCCAATTTTCAATGTAACAAGTGGCCACGTAGCGCCAGCCGGCAACGTCTTTTTTTGAGGGAGAATTGTTTGCACTTATTACAGCAGTCAGCATACTTGCCGCATTGAGGCCTGCGCCCCTATAGTTAATATCGTTCATCAGCTTGGATTAATTTGGATCTTTAGGAATATGCGCGTGGTAACGCATGTTCCTTTAAATAACAAGTATAGCTTAGCGCAAGCTAATCATAGATACCGATCCTATAATAAGCGCCACTACAGTTCCGAAGGCCAGAGAGCGAATGTACCTTTTGATGTGCAAGTCGTTTACGCTTCGTGACCTTATAATGCCCATGATGGTCATCCCAAGACTAATTGGAGTTGCAAAGTAGGTGATGAGCGACATGAGCGCCAATAGTGCACCCCACGCCACAAAGTAGAGAGAGCGTTGCTTGTCTTTACCGGATGCCGTCAACTTGGTACTCCTGCGAAATACATAACTAAGCGCTATGTTCGCAATGATAAAACCAGCAAACATAGGAACAACCAAACCGGCCGTTGCCTGGGGATCTGTACCATTCGCACGAGCGTCCAGGCCAATTTGTACAAACTTATGCGTGCCAATAAGGGCCATACACCATCCCACGGTAGCCGCAATCAATACTAAGGACTCCTCGCGGCCAACTTTAGTAAATACGTCTTTGTTAAATAACATGTTCAGTTCTTTTTGTAGAAGTTGTACGAAACTACCACGGCCAAACATAAGGCAACTAGGGTCATTATTGAAACAGACGTGATGATCATATGAGCATCATCACCTTGTGTGCGGATAATCTCATTAATCACAATCACAGTGAGTATACTTGATACAACCGTTACAGCTACTGTAGCAGCTAGTCTTTTCGTGCTTAAGTTGGTTATGTTGATTTTGTGAGCGGCCGTACCCGGCTTATACTTTACGAATAATCTATCCTTTTGGGTTCTCGTCCAAATAAGCTGGGCT
Organism: uncultured bacterium; assembly: GCA_963721475.1. Lineage (GTDB taxonomy): Bacteria > Patescibacteriota > Saccharimonadia > Saccharimonadales > UBA4665 > CAMLQK01. Next base: position 80,225 of record CAVRJI010000002.1, read on the forward strand.
GTATGCAGCAAGCCCGTTAGAGCTGACATCATAAATAACAGTAGTAATAAGCCCATATGCAATACCTTTCTATAACTTATTAGCAATTTTACACATAATTTTACTTTAAGCCAGCAGTAAATCCGTTTGGCATCCAATCGAACATACCGCTATGCTCCGAGTCAAACCCGCCCAGAAAGAATCCTACACCCGCCGAGACCCAAGGCAATACTGTAAGAACGGCAGCACCACTCGCGATACAGGCAGCACCGGCAGTAAATATACCTGCGGCTGCACAGAAACTAGCTGCTATAAGTACACCACCTTCATAAAAAGCCATTGCTGATGCCCCAGCGTTATATAAGTCAAATGCTGGTCCCTTAGCAAGTCCGTTAGAAGGATATGGCGTTTTCAGCGGTGGGCCGGCAAGCTGTGTCAGCGGGATACCTTTTACGGTGGCTACTGGCATTCTTGTCGAGTCATCTCGCATTGTAGCGGTGAGTTTTGGAGATGCTTTGACCAAGGGAATTGCCGCACGGGTGTTCGGTGGTATCGCTGCTGCTCTCTGTACCCGGGCTGCACTTGCAGCTGGCTGAATCTGGTATACCGTTGCAGCGGGTTGGAGGGAAGTTACAGTGCGTGCAGGTTGGAGGTAGGATGTACTGCTACCGCAGGCTTGCAGGCAGAGGCCGCTGTAATCGTTTCCATTTATAGGATCCAGCGCATATACATATGCGTTAGCTGTGCCACCAGGCACAGGGTCAACGGAAGTGAAACGACCAAGGGTGGGGAGGTATACTCTTGCTCCCATTTGGATGGGGGCAAGGGCTAGGTTGGTTTCGGTGAGTTTTTTGTTGGAGCCGGCGTAGCCGTAGCTGCCATTGATGGTGTTGGCAGGGCGGGCTGTAGTGCCTGCCAGTGGATTGCCGTATGGATCGTAGGCAAAGCTACTCAGCGGGCCGCTACCGGTGGAGGTATTGGTGCCCACGGCATTGGCGGTCAGCATGGTGCGGCCGAGAGCGCTAGGCAGGCTGTATTGTTTTTTGTTGTTAGTTACAGCTTCTTGCGGCTTGACGGTGAGCATGATGCCACCGGGCAGCTGCATGGTTTTTTCCACGATGTCCCAGTTGGCATTGCGGATGAACGATGATCCGCTACCACTGCCAGTGTATCCGTAGTACAGTTCGTTCTCTAGTGTATGGACATTGCCAACAATATTGTCCTGCTGGCGATAGGTAATACGGTCAGCAACGTCGCGGGCGTAGTAGTTACCTTTGCCGTTGCCAGCGCTGGTAAAGTTGACCAGCACGTTGTTGCGATCGCTACTGTCGTAGCCCATGCGCAGCGGGGTAGTGCCAGTGCCTAGATAGGTCATGTTGCCGTGACTGTCATATTCGGCGTAATTGGCCGTTGGATCGCTGCTGCTCACCAAGCGATCGGCGTAGTCATAGCAGTAGGTGGTGGTTGCGCCGTTAACGGTCTGCGATGTGCGGTTGCCGTTTTTGCCGCTGTTGGCGTTCATGTTGGCACCTGCACCACAACTGGCGTTTTGGGTGCCATACCCGTAGGCGTAGGTATTGGTGCCGATGTTTGCCGAGGTCAGTCGGCCAGCTTTGTCGTAGCCATAGCTGGAGGCCAGCGATGTAGCGCCCGAAGTCACCGTATTGTTGAGCACACGGCCGCTTTGGGTCAACGTAGCACTGTCGCTAATGCTGGTGGTGCCATTGCCCATTAGGTAGGTCAGGCCATTGGTGCGCTGCATACTGTCGTAGCCTGGGGTGGCCTTCATTTGGCCAGCATTATTGTAGTCCACGTGGTCAACGCGGCTGTACTGGTCGTAGGCAACGGTGGCATAGGTGGTGCCGTCGAGCTTTTGGGTCAGCAAGCGATTGTAGCTGTCGTAGGTAAAGACTTCGGTGCCAATGGGGCTGACCCGCTGAGTGAGCTTGCCGTATTGGTCGTAGGTGGTGAGTGTTTCGTCGTCGTGTACATCGCGGTAGCGCGTCGTCCGGCCAAATAGGTCGGTCCATATGACCACCCAGCCATTGTTGTCCCAGGTGGTTGTTTGTAGCGGATCGCCGCCAACGGCGTAGTCGTTGTTGATAGTGCGTGCTGCTTCGCCGTTAAAGGCCGGAATGGTCACCACGCTGGTGCGGCCACGACTATCGAATGTCGTACAGGTCCAGCTGTCGCTGTTGGTACGGGTTGCTACCACGCGGCCTGCATCGTCATAGATGACTTCACTCTTTATGCCTGCGGTGGTGCCCCCGTTAGGGCTGGCATCGGTACTGGTCTTGAGCAAACCGGCTTGTTTGTAAGCCTCTGTGGTGCCGGTGGTACAGGGGTTGTCGCGGGTTTCGGTAGCGCCATAGTACGCATAGGTATAGGCTGGGTTGCCTGCGGTATTGCCCGGCAAGCTCTTGCTGCTTGGGCGCAAAAAGGTATTGGCTGCACCTTGCTGCTCGTAGGTATTGCTAGCCGTCAGATTGAGGCCGGTTGGGTCCACGGTGGAACTTTGAGCCATGCCCAGTTCTGGATTGGCGCCATAGCTAGTCGTGGCCGTGGCGTCGCCCAGGCTGCTGTCGTAGCTTTTGAGCGACGTTGGCAGACTGTAATCTGGCGAGAAGTAGGTGGCGGTCTGAGCGGTTTCGCTGCCGCCTGGAGGTGTCATGTACAGCCCAAAGGTGGCACTGGTGGCGGTCTTGCCAGTACGGAAGTAATCGATTACTACGCGGTGCGGTTTGTTGGCAGTGGTTTCTGCAAAGGTTGCCGTTGGGTGATTGCGAGCTTCGCCCTCGCTCCAATCGTCAATAAGCAATTTGTCGTCGACCCACATGCGCACACCGCCGTCAGAATTGATACGGAAGCCATAGGAACCAGTGGCGGGCAAACGCATTTTGCCGCTCATGCGCATACCCCAGTTACCGTTGTAGCCGGAAACTGGTGCGGTCGTACCAAAGTTTTTGGTAACAGTGCCGTCGCTGGCGATGTTGGTGCCGTGCTGCAATGGAGTACCAGTAAGGTTAATGGTGTAGGCGCTTGGCACATTTGGCGCACCGGTGTTGGTGGCCCAGGTTGCGCCCGTGGAGGCATAGATGACCGCATTTCCGTCGTTTTGTAGCACAAACTTAGCATTGTTGCCGCCAGTATTACTGGACCACATTACGCCACTGGCGCCGTATAGTACCAGATTACCATCGCTTTGCATGAGGAGCGTTGTACTGTTGCCGCCAGTATTTGTCGACCATGTGGCACCATTTGGCCCGTACAGTACGACGTTTCCGTCGTTTTGGTGATTGAGCTGGAATCGTCGATCCAACGACCACATAATTTGCCCCTTGGCCAAGCCCTGGCCAGTAGCCAGCGTATCGCTGATTGTCTTGGTGCTGGCCGCCATATAGCTGACCGACAGGCCGCTGATGCCGCCATCGTAAGCAACATCGCTGCGCGGAATCTGGCTGGCGTAGGCGGCAAGGGGAGTTTGCTGCTTGGGATTAGTAGTGCTGAACCACTCTTTTGGTGCCGCACCATAGCTGCTGATCGGGCGATCTTCGTCATCATAGATGGTCGTCGTTTTGAGTCCAGCAGCATTGGTGGTGCTGTAGACCAAATCCTTTTGAGCATCCCACTCGATAGTGCTGCTCAGGTTGGCAATATCCGTGTCTTCGATGGTCCTAAACAGGTTATCGTATTTGACACGGCGGCTAAAGCCATTAGGTTCGCTGCCACCTACAACGTGGAGCTTGGCCATACCCGCATAGCCCGGAACGGTGTTGCCACCGGTGTCGACATAACTTTTGACGCCCGGCAAGTATTCAACCGTGTGCTGGGTGCGTGCCGCACCCGCAGTTGGAGCGGGCTGAGTAACACCAGTGATGCGTCCTAAAATATCGTAGGCAATTTGGCTGGTAGCTGTGGCATCGTCGGCACGCTTGCCAGCAGCAATGGCGTCCATAGTCAGGCCGTCGCGAACAGCGTTCAGGCGGTAGCCGACCAGCGCGCCGCTAGCGTTGTTGACTTGTTCATAGCGATAATCGGTCATCTGGTTGCCAGGTGCCTGCACGCGCGCCAGTTGGCCAGCAATGTAGTAAAAGCTCGTTACGCGGCCATCGTTGGTGGCCATGGCGCACAACATACCCGCTGGTGCGGCGGCGTCAAATCCACTCGGAGCCACGGTACACCCGCTGTCACCACTGTAGTACAACATGGCGCTGCGCGTGGTGTCCACGCCGTCTTTGATCTTATACAGGTGCGAGGGGCCGCCATTGGGGCCAGCCTGGTATTCATATTGCAAGGCAGCGGGTTTACGGTCGTCCACGGCACTCGTCACCGAAGTAAGTGTGCCGTCTATGCCAAAGACGTAGGTTCGGCCGTCGATGTCCTGCAGGGTGTAGGTGCCGTCAGTATTGCGCAGCAAGGTGCCATCTTCGCCGACTGGCGGGGTGTAGCCACTGCCAGTCCATTTGTATTCATGGGTTGCGCCGCTAGCATCGGTCAGAGTAGCGCTGGTTTGATTGGCGTTCAGATGGTCGTAGCTCACACTGCCGCCCGCATCCATGCCAAGGCTCCAGCCGTCAGGAAGCACCTGGGCATTGGGCGATAGCCAGCTGGTTGGCATGACCTGCTGAGCAACACTGGTGCTCTTTATCCATAACTCAAAACTGGCCGCGCCGCCCGCATCGTAGTATTCGATGGTGATAGGAACGGGCGTATTTGCCGTTAGGCTAACCGTGTTTTGGCCCCAGGTCGGTGTTGCTACTGCGCCATGGTCAGTCCAGTCGCTGAGCGCCACGGTGTTATTAGTACCAACTGTGATTTTGGTGCCATCGTCGCTGCGAGTACCAAAGGTATAGGTGCCAGAGGTTGGTGCCGTCACGTAGCCAGTCCAACGTGTCAGGAAGTCGCCTGGGCCCCCAGCAACAGGTGCGCCGATGTTCCAGTCAAAACTGAGGTATGGGTCAACGCGCTTCATGAACTGGGGGTTGCCAGCCGAGAAAGTATTGGTGCCGTCCTGGCGAGCAAAGTAGCTACCAGTCAGACCGTGTTGGTTACCCACAGGGCGAACGCCAGTTTGCAGCCAATCGGAGGGTACAACCATGCCGTCGGCACTGGCCACACCCTTGACTCGCAGGTGTGCCCCAGCCGAACCACCAATTTCGCGGTAGTCCATGCGGATGGGTACAATCTGTCCGGCGGTCAGTGTGACTATGCTGCCATATTGCGCACCGCACCACGTCCAGGCGTCCAAGACGACTTGGCTATTGATCCATATTTTACAGCCGTCATCGACATCGCTACCAAACTGATAGGTACCAGTTTGCGGAGCAACAAAGTAGCCCTCCCAGCGTGCCGCAAACCCGTCGTTCTGAATAGTGCCGCTAGATGGCGAGCCTGTATCCCAGTTGAAATCAATATTCTGGTCAACACGAGTCAAAGCAGCGCTACCGCTAAAAGTATCGTTATTCCAATATTGGCCGACTAAACCATTGCGTGAACGCAAGGGCGAGTTGTAGCTGAGGCCCACACCCAAGCTGCCGCCCAGAGCAACCGACGAATGGCTGGCAGCGCCAGTACTCAAATTACCCGTGGCCAGGTCAGCACTAACAGGGCCCAGTGTGTCGTAGGCCTGGGATGAGTCGTTGCCCGTGCGCATATCGATACGGAAGGGAATTGCCGTGCCCCAGGTACTATATGAGTTGGTAATTGAGTCATAGCTACGCGCTTGGACGTAATAGGTTGATCCATCCTGCAAGATGCCGTCAGAAATGGTCCATTGTGTGGCGTTTTGGCGGCCAGAAGTGACCAATGCGCCGGTGGCACCAGGGGCGCTACTGACCAAAATCTCATATTGCAGCGGCGTGCTGCCATTGGGATTAGAAACGGTATTCACGTTGAAAGATGGCTGTGGATCGACGAAGACCTGATTTTCGACTGGCGAAGTAATGCTTGGTGAAGCAGGCGGGCCACCGTAGGTGAACGAGACATAGCTGCCGGATGTGCCGCCAGTGCCCGGATCCCAGTTTTTAAAGGAGTTATTGGTGCCGTCCTCGCCGCCCAGCATCAGCCAAGCACCGAAGTCGCCACGGCTAATCATAGCCTGGTAAATATTAGTGACGTTGACATCACCCGACGTGGCGATGGCCGCCGAAGCGTTAAAAGTGCCACCCTCTAAACAGTTAAAACTGTTTAGACAGACAGCGTGGCCGACCTGAAAATTATGCGTATCGTAATTACCCGTCCAAAAGCCGGCGTTATTGCGCTGCTGTAAGTGCAGCGTGGCGTTGGTCAGAATTTTGTTGGAGTCACGGAACTGGTCATAGGTGGCAAACACTGCGCTGCGCCAGTAGCGAAGCACGTTGTTGGTATCATACAGCGAGCCAGCATAGGGGTTACAGACGTTGGAATAACAGACATAGCCGTCACTTTTGAGCGAGACATAATTGCCGCCTTCGCGAGTTCCAAAGTTACTCGAAAATGTACTGGGGTCAATGACCGCAGGGAAGGCCTTAACGGGCAGCTTCTGCAAATACTGTTTGTCGATGGATAGCGTCAGTTGACCGTCCTTGTAGCTCTGGCTCAGGACTTTTTCGGTCACAAACCCAAAGTTATTTAAGATGAGGTTGGAATTAGCAATCGAGAAGCCCTCGCCCAAAGCGCCCTTAATAGCGAAGCCGTCTTTTTGCTGGTCCAGGGTCGCGCCCACAACCTTAAAGGCAACGCTATTGCTGGCGTCTTTGTTCTTGAGGACGATATTTTCCTTGACAGAGTCAGGGGTCACGACATATTCGACGTTCACACCAGGCCATAGGTCGTAGTAATGCACGGTCTGCTGGCCGTCTTTTTCGGTAATGACTGGCGAGACTTTTTTGGCGTTTACGGGCACATAGCCGATCTGGCTGTCTCCCTTTTTGATCCTGACCATGCCAGCAGTAGTATCGCTGGGTGAAAAACGAGCCTTCCAGTCGTTCTTTTCGGTCGTAAAGTCGGTCGGAGAGGTTACCAGCGACTGCGCGGTGCCGAGCATTTTGCCAAATATATTGCCCGCGTCACCAGCGTTCTTGTCTTCGGCAAGTGTGGTGTCGATAGTGGTCCAGGCACCATCTTTTTTGTAGAATTGTGATTCAAAAAACTTCTTTTCGGTGACTGAACCGTCTTTGTTGATCTGCGCGGAGGTGTGCGAGGTGCGGCGATCAACCAGTTCGTGCGGTTCAATTTTAGGCGTTGTGGCGATGCCCTGTAATGCTTCGCTGCTTTGATTGGTCGCGGTCTTTTTGCCCAGCTGGCTGACGAGATTTTCCGATGGCGACAGGGAAGCCTGAGCATCACGAGCGGCAACTTTATCGGAGGTTGTTGGCTTCATGCCTTGCGGCGTGCCGAATGTGTGTTCTTTGGTGGTTGCCGCTTGGTCGAGGGGCTTCACGTGGCTATCTTTGGCGGTGTTTGCCTTTTGCTGATTGTCCAGGGCAATTGCTGAAGCCGGTGGCGCAACGACCGTGAACAAAAGCAGCGCCGCAAAAAACATCGGTACTGCCCGGTGCACAATGGGCGATATTATACGTCGCTGATGTTGTACGCATTTCTGTTTTTGTTTTTGTGCAGCCACTTGGCTTTTTTTGACCATATCAAACAAACGACGCGTACCCACGATTCCCCCTTAGCCCTCAATATTGCGAACATCATACCGTATACATACGTACATGTGCAACTCATTTTCTGAAGATCGCCTGAAGGCCATCTTTTTGCCATTTTGGGTAGTTTAGGGTCCAGGTTTTTACACGCCGTTAGGTCTTGCTACGCAGCCTCGACGCGCAAATGAGGCCATTTTTGACGCCACTGCTTTTGTTCAATGCGATCGTGAAAAAGCTGCATGAGCTCGTCGCCCTGTATACATGGGCTGGGGCGGGCGATTAGGCCAAATAAATCCTCTGTGCCGTGGCAGAACAAAAACTTCAGGCTACCTTTTTCGAGCTTCACAGCTACGCAAGTTGCTGTTTCGACCCAGTGTGAGATTCCGTCCTCTGTAGAGGTGTATGGGTCAAAACCATTTACGTAATGCATGCGGGCCTGATTGCGCACCTCCCACTCAGCAAAAGGGTGCTCTGTTTTGAGCTTTTCGTCATACAACCAGTCTGTTTCCGCCATGGTATTTTGGGCATCAAAATAGACGACATCGACGTCCTTTGTCGGACGCGAGACATTACCCTCAAGAGCGTCCCATACTTTGTTCCTTAGGAATCCTGCGCCAATCCACCAGTTAGGCAGATTAAGTTTTTCGGCTGCCGCGAGAACTTCCATCATCCATGCATCGGCAAGGACCAATTTTTCGACGTCAGCAATAGAGGCAATAGTCATGAAGCTCAGTATACAGGAGGTTGCTTGTTTGCGCATGAGCGTGCCCGGCTACATTCCAAACAACTGCACGCGCAGCTTAGCTTCGTCACTTTTATCAAGAATATATATGTCACCGCTGGTGATGCGTTCACGGAGCGCAGCATCCATTGCGCATGAGTCTGCAAAGATCTGTAGTACTTTGTCGTCGAAGTCATCGCGTGCGAGCCGATTGATAGATACCTTGGCGCAAAGGGAACAGAGGTGGATGAGCATCAGCTCACCGATACGGTTCATGCCTTCGTGCTTAAAAGACAGACCAACGGGCTGCATGCCGCCGTGGCAGGTGGCATGGCGATCACCCTTGCTGACATCAACATGTTTGGACCACAGACAGATATTGCAATGGTTGCGATTTGCGGTTCCCATGATGTCGTTAATGACCACGAACTGTCGGCAGTGCGCGCAGCGGAAACCGCCAGCCTCGTGTTCTTGTTTCCATTCTTGAGCTTTATGTTTTTTGTGGCGCGAACCATGATTAAAAGAAGCGTCCTTGGGGGACTTATGTTTATAGCGTTTCACAAATATCCTTACATACAAAAACCAGCCCGTTGGCTGGTCATGCTGGATAGATAAAACTAACTATTTTCTAGATTAATGTGTGCGTGCTGTATGCGGTTTGACCAGCCAGAAATGCCCCTTCTGCAGGGGATACGGCAATGGTCGTGGTCTGTTGTGTGCGTGAATGTAACATACCAAGATACATTAGCATGATAATCTATTACTGTCAAAAATCTGCACTAAAGCTGGGGGAGCGGTTGCGATGTGATCTTGGCGGCGGCAATCTTGCAACCGTAGGCAATAGCCTCTGGCAACGGGCGATTACTACTGAGAGCCTTCATGACACCAGCGTTAAAGCTGTCGCCTGCACCGGTGGGGTTAAGAACGGCAGCGACCCTTTCGGCCTGCACATGGCGCATCGATCCATCAGCCCAATAGAAAGCGCCGTTAGGCCCGTCCTTGACAACAACAGTTAGGCCAGGGGCTTGCTGCTGGAGTTGGATCAGACCCTGGTTGACGTCTGGCACATCCCATAAGACACAAAACTCTTCGCGGCTTGGGAAGTAATATGTCGAGCGCAGCACAAGGGTCCTAACTGCTTCGCGCATCTCTGGTGTCACTCCGTCCGGGACGCGGCCATGATCGGTCACTATCTTTACCGAGTAGCTGTCGGCTAAGTCGGCAATCTTGCCAAAAGCATGGGCGAAACTTCGCAGTTTGAGGCATCCGCCCATATAAAGCATGCTTGTATTGGGCAGAATTTCCTCGAGTCGGGGAAGTACCGCCGCGGGATCAAGCGCGGCGTTTGCCGTACCAGCGATAAGCATAATGTGCTCACCCTGTGGATTGGTTATGTTAAAACCGATGTTGGTCAAAAGGTCAGGGCGCCGGATGATAGCCGACCTAACCCCTTGCTGGTCAAGCAGGCTTTCGAGTGTGTCACCATTTGAATCACCGCCAGCCATGCCGATAAAGGCCGTGCGCAGTCCCAAAGTACTTCCGAGCCGACAAAAATTTACCGCTGAGCCGCCTGGCACGACCTCGTAGCGTTCACCAATCAGTTCCTCGCTGGTTATGCCATGGCTATCAAAAGGGAAGTTGTCGACGTTGGTATCGACATAGCATGTGCCGATGGCAACTGCGTCTAATGCTGGAGATATCATACGGCCAGTATACCAGCAGTTGTCCCCTAATTAATAAGGGCTTAATCTTTTTAAGGTAATTTAAAGATATGAAAATACGCATAAAAGTAGCGGTGGTTGTGGCCATGGTAATGATAAGTGGTTTTGTCGTACTGCGACCCGCCACAGTAGCAGCATCAACAGGGCCCAGCCCCATCGCCATAGACGGTGTGGTATACGATAAAAATCACCAGCCAGTTACCGGAGCGGTGGTTGTGGCCTGGTGCGGCGGCATAGACTTTTTTGGCGGATCGGACACAACTGACGCCAACGGGCACTATCTGATAAAAACCGACAGCGAAGCTTGTCCATTTGACAACGAGCTAACCGTTACGACCGATGTTGATAACGACGGGGGCAGCGATGGTGCCCGACACACCCAAGTTCACACCAAAACCACTATAAATATTTACCTCGGCGAGTATACAAGTGTTGCAGTACCCGAATATGGCTGGATAAGTGGAGGTGTCGCAGCAGCGGCTGGCGCCGGAGCAATTAGCTTTGTGCGACGAGGGCAGGCGGGGAAGCTGGGGCTATAAGCTATTTGCGCCATGGGGGTTGCGGTCGCTACTGTCGTAGCCAAATTGGGTTACATTGCCGGTGGAGCCAAGCTGCGTGGTGGAGTCATGCGTGTCGTAGGTGGCAGCGGTGACTTTGGTGTCGCTACTAGAAATGAGGCGGTCTGCGTAGTCGTAGCAATAGGTGGTAGTTGTGCCATTTACTATTTGTTTGGTGCGGTTGCTGTTTTTGCCAGCACCAGAAGTATTCATGTTGTTGGCAGAGCCGCAAGATGCGTCTTGTGCGCCAAACTGGTAGCCGTAGGTGTTGCTACCAATGGTGGCAGAGGTCAGGCGGTCAGCTTTGTCGTAGCCGTAGGTTTTGGCTGTGCCGTTTTCGGTGCCGGATACAATTTGGCCAGATTGGCTGCGAGTTACGCTGTCGGCAATTGTTGTGGTGCCGTTGCCAAGGGTGTGGGTGATGCCGTTCATGCGGCCGTTATTGTCCCACGAGTTAGTGAGTTTGAGTGATCCAGCGGTTGGATATTCCACGTAGTCCATGCGGCCTACGGTGTTGTGATGTGGTTTGGCGTAGATGACGCTGTCTAGTTTTTTGCAACTACTCAGAAAACAATGTCTAGAAGCGGATAGTTGTCGTCTTTTGTTCAGTACTTAAAAAAGTTGGGCAAAAGCCACTTTTCAACTTATTATGCCCATTAGTTAGCTGAAGGATAGACTTGCTGAGGGTGGCCCGTGAACCCATCTTCTTGCCTAAAAAGAAGTATTCCGTCTGCTCAAAACCTTCGCCCGAAAGATATTCCAAGATAGACGTCAAGGCCTTCACTGTACTCTCAAAATCTCGATGTGTCTCAAACTCAAGTTCATATTTATCAGCAATAAGCACATTTATACTATCAAGATACACGCTTATCGCCAATGCTCTGGTAGGCTCGATGATCGAAGATAAGAGATAGCCTCGTACAAAATCTTGTATCTCGCCGTCGTAATCCTGATGATTGGTAGACAATTGGACTATCCGGTAACTCTGGCTTTTCTGCAGAAAAGCGTCCACATCATTGAGCTTGGTCTTAGCCATCTCTACTACACCTAACATATCTGTCATTTAGCCACGCCTCCTAGACGTCCATAGATCTACATGCCAGTGTATCTTCTTGCCCATTATTTTACAACTTCGACATCCAATAACGACCCTGAAAGTCTCCTTCCCCTTCTGGCCATTCCAGCTTCTTCCAACCCTAAGCCATCTATAACCATTGAGTATACCTTTTTGTCCATTACCAAATTGATCTTTTCTTCCAAAAAGCTTTGTTGATATTGTTTTACTCATTCGTGGTAATTGCCGGGCCCATACAGCCCCCTTAGCTGCGAGCGGGCCAGCTACAGCAACAAACTGCATAACCATAGCACTAGCACCAAGCGCTGCGCAACCGCCAAGGAGACAAGCCCCAATGCCAACTCCGACTAGTGCGCCCACACCAATCGCTATTTTCCAATTTCGGCTCATATTTCCATCCAGATCAAAGTCATTCACCGGGTCAGGAGGGTAGACATAGTTATTTTCTACGCCGCCTTCTACGGGGTCTACGCTGAGGAATCTGCCGAGGCTCGCAATGTAGACTCTTGCGCCCATTTCTACAGGGCTTAGGGTCATGTCGCTTTCTGCCAGTTTTTCGTTGCTGCCTACCCAACCGTAGGTTGCGGTGCCAGCTAGGTTGTCTGGTGCAGTGCTAGAAAGGAGTACGCCAAATGGGTCGTACTGGTGGCTCTGCAGGAGCGTTCCGCTCGTGTTGGCTGTCGCCAACACGTCGCCGTGGATGTTTGGCAGGCTAAATACGTTTTTGTTGCTGGTGACTGCTTCGAGTGGACGAATGGTGAGTAGCACTCCGCCAGGTAGCTGCATGTATTTTTCTTGGATTTGCCAACTAGCGTTACGGAGGTAGTCTGGGGTGTCGCCGCTGGCAGTGTAGCTGTAGTACTGTTCGTCTTGAGTGACGTTTGCAACGTCATGGTAGCGAGCGACCATGCGGCCCTGGGCGTCGCGGTCGAAGTAGGTGGTTTTGTTGCCGTTCACTTGGGTGATACTACTGTTGCGGTCGCTACTGTCGTAGCCAAACTTGGTCATGTTTGTGCCAGTGCCGAGCTGGGTGGTGTTGCCGTGGGAGTCGTACTGCGGGTTGGTGACATTTACGTCGCTACTGCTTACGAGGCGGTCGGCTTGGTCGTAGCAGTAGGTGGTGGTTGCGCTGTTTTTTACGAGGCTGGTGCGGTTGCTGTTTTTGCCAGCGCCAGTGTTGTTCATCTGTGCGGCGCTGCCGCACACTGCGTTTTGGGTGCCAAAACCGTAGGTGTAGCTGTTGCTGCCTTGAGTAGCACTGGTGAGGCGGTCGGCTTGGTCGTACCCATATGTCCAAGCCGTGGACGTGCCGTTTACGACATTGGTATTGGTGAGCGTTTGGCCAGATTGACTGCGCGTTACGCTGTCGCTGACGGTTGTGGTGCCATTGCCTAGGGTGTAGGTTTGGGTGCCCACTTTTCCAAAGTTGTCGTAGCTGTAGGTTATCTTTTGGGAACCAGCGGTTGGGTAGTTTACGTGGTCTATACGGCCATATGCGTCGTAGTAAGTGGTCGCTAGTATTGTGCCATCGAGCTTTTGGTCAACCAAACGTGTGTAATTGTCGTAAACATACGTTTCGGTGCCCATGGGGCTCACTCGTGTACTGAGCTTACCGAAGTTGTCGTAGCTGGTTGTAGTAGTATCGCCATAGATGTCACTGTAGCTTGTGGTGCGTCCTAACAGATCAGTCGTGGTGGTAATAGTGCCGAAGTTGTCGGTACTAGCCGTGACTAACGGGTTTCCGCCAACGGCGTAGTTGTTGGTGATTGTGCGTGCTGCACGACTGCCAGTAGTACTGGTAACGCCAGTGGCTGGGATGATCGTGCTCAGATTTTTGGCTGGAATGGTGGTAGTCAGTGGGCGATTGCGGTCGTCAAAGGTTGTACACGTCCAAGCATCACTGTTGTTTCGGCTGGCTACAACCTTGCCAGTGTCGTCATAGATGGTTTCGGTGGTTCGGCTGGTTTGGCTGCCGGTGCCGTCCGGGTCAGCTTCGGTCTTGAGCTTCATTTGGCCGCCTTGTTTGTAGGCTTCGGTAACGGTGGTGGTACAGGGGTTGTCCCGCGTTTCCGTGCCGCCGTAATAGGCATAGGCAAAGCTGGGGTTAGTGCTGGTGTTACCGGGCAAGGTTTTGGTCAGCTGGCGCACAAAGCTGCCGCTGGCACCTGCGGCCTCGTAGGTGTTGCTGGTGGTTAAATTGAGGCCAGTAGGATCGGTAGTGGTGCTTTGGGCAAGACCGAGTTCGGGATTGGCGCCGTAGTTAGTCGTGGTAGTGCTGTCACCCAGCGTGGCGTCGTAGCTTTTGGTGCTGGTGGCCAAGCCAAAGCCTGGTTTGAGCATGTTGACGAAGTTGTTGGAATAGGTACCGGTGGGGTCGAGGCGGCTGAATAGCTCCAGGGCTGCGCCAGCTTTGTCGGCGTCGTAGTACTGGACGGCGAAACGGTATACTTTGCCAGCCTCCATGTACATGGTGCCCTCGTTCATACGGTAGGTGCCATTGTTCCAGTCGCCGGCAATATAGAGGTCATTGATGTTCAGGATTGCTCCGTCGTCGTGCCACAGATTGAAGCGGTAAGTGCCAGTGGTGGTCACGCGCAATTTGCCGACTGCTCGGAATCCCCAACCCTCAAAGCCAGTGTCGACAGTAAACGGCTGGGTGGCACCCCAGTTCTTGAGGAGCGTGCCTGGACTGGCCGTATTGAGGCCGGTTGTGTGCAGTTTTGGTGCGCCAACGAGCGTTTTGTTGGTGGCTTTGTAGTTGTAGTAGGTCACATCGGGGCCCACGATGCCTTCGTCGTACTTGGTTTCGGTGCGCGGCACCTGTGCCACATAGCTGGCCGTCGGTTTGCGATCGGAGCCGTACCAGGCGGCTGGTGCCGGACCGTACTTGTCGGTAGGGCGATCTTCGTCATCGTAAATAGTGGTGCTCTTGAGGCCGATTTCGTCGGTAGTACTCAGGACCATGTCCTTGACGGGATCCCATTCGGTCAGATCGCTGAGGTTAGCTATGTCTGTATCCTTGGTGGTACGCAGTGTTTTATCGTACTCGATGCGCCGCGTAAAGCCGTTTGGCTCTGTGGCACCAACAACGTGTTGTTGGGTTGCGCCGTAATAGGTGTCGCCCGGCAAGTACTCCACAGTGTGCTCGGTGCGCGTGGCTCCGGTGGTTGCTGCTGGTTGGCGTACTTTGCTGACCCGGCCCAAGAAGTCGTATTCGACCTCTGTTACAGCGTTGCTGTCATTGGCACGCACACCGGCCGCGATGGCATCATTGGCGGCTGCGTCGCGTACGCCCGAAATACGTTTTGATCCATCGCTGAGCGTCTGGTAAGTGTAGTCGGTTATTTCGTTACCGGGGGCAGCGATGCGTGCTAATTGGCCGCTTGCATAGTAAAAGTAGGTGGCCTGGCCGTCGTTGGTCTTGACGGCGCAAAGCATGTTGGTTGGCGCCGTAGCATCGAAACCGGAAGGCGCTGTGCCACAATTGCTGTCGCCGCTGTAGTACACATTGGCGTAACGAGTCGGATCGACCCCATCGGCCACCTGCGTGAGGCGCGCTGGCGCACCAGCGGTCGAGGTGTAGTTATATTTCAGCGCTGCGGGTTTTTTGTCGTCAAGCGGATTGGTCACCGAGGAGAGCAGCCCTTCGACACTAAACACATAGGTGCGGCCATCGCTGTCTTGCAGCGTGTATGTACCGTCGTCGTTGCGGCTCAAGCGTCCATCTTCGTTGACGGGCGGCTTGTATCCACCACCTGTCCAGGTATATTCATGAGTGCTGCCCGTAGAATCAGTCAGCACTACGCTGTTATCTGCCGCCTTTAGGCGGTCGTAGCCCAGTTCGCCGTCGGGATCGATGCCTAAGCTCCAGCCGTCGGGCAGGACGTTGGCCTTGGGGCTCAGCCACTCAGCCGGAATAACTTGCTCGGCCACAGCTCCCTTAATGTGCAGCCCCATATAAGCACCGCCCGTTGCTTCGTAGTATTCAACGGTGATCGGTACTGGCACGCCTGCTGTCAGGGCCAGCGAAGAACCATACTCGACAGGGTGGGCGCCACCCGTCCAATCTTCCATGACAGTTGTATTATTGATCTTGATGCGGACGCCATCGTCGGCATGACCGCCAAACTGGTAATTGCCAGTGGTCGGCACAGTGATGAACCCTGTCCAGCGCACCAAATAATTGTCGCTGCGGCCACCGGGCACTACGCCGCCGGTTCCCCAGTCAAAGCTGACGAGCGGGTCGGTCCGCTGCATGAACATATCGCTCGCTGCAGGGAAGGTGTGTGAGCCAGAATCCCAGTAGTAGCGGCCCAGTAGTCCACGGTTGGCATTGACCGGACGGACGCCGGTTTGCAGCCACTGCTGCTGGATGACTTGCGGTGCAATGCTGCCGTCGGTGGTCTTTACGAGCGGTCGGACCAAGCTCCAGCCACTGTCTTCGCGGTAAGCCATCTTGAAAGGTACAATTTGTCCGGCAGTGAGTGATATTGCCGTTCCCCACGGACAATTCGGATCTCCGGTGTAACTGGTCCAGCGCTCGGAAACTAATACGTTATTGACCCAAATGCGGGCCGAGTCGTCGGCCTGGCAGCTAAATTGATAGCTGGCGGTCTTGGGCGCAATGAAGTATCCCGTCCATAAGGCCGAAAAATTGTCGGCATTAATAACATTTGGCTCTGGCGACGCCGTCGCCCCTTCGCCCCAGTTAAAGTCGATCACCGGGTCGGTACGAGTCACAACGGGCGTGCCCGAATACGTCGAATTATTAAAGTATTGGCCAATGAGTCCTGGGCGCGACCGAACGGGTGAGTTGTAGTCGAGGCTCACTCCCAAACTGCCGCCCAAGGCCGCCGACGTATGGCTCGAAGCACTGGTCGTCAAATTACCCGTCCCTAAGCCAACAGATACCGGGCCAAGCGTGTCGAAGGCCTGCGTACTGTCTTTGCCATTGCGCATATCCACACGGAACGGTGCCACACCGCTCCATATGCTATAGGCGCCTGTGTATGGCTCGTAGGCTTGTGTTTGGACATAGTACGTTATGCCATCTTCCAAAATACCATCGGGCACCGTCCATTGCCGGGCGCTGGAATATCCCGAATAAAATATGGCATTGCCCCCATCGGGTTTAGTGCCAATACGAAACGCGTATTGCAATGGATTGGGCGGCACTGGCGTGGGCGATTTTACGCTGAAAGATACTTGCGGATCGGTGAAGGTCTGCGGGGTGGCCGCACCTTGCACTGGACTTTCGATGACCGGCTGCGGTGGGGCATAGGTAATTTCCAGGTAGCTCTGGCCCGGATTGTAGGTTTTGAGTGAATTGCATGCACAGGTTTCTTCGCCAGTCAGCATGAGCCACGAATCATAGACATTAGCCGCCTTGAGGCTGGCAAATACACTCGTCACGTTAATGTCGCCAGCTGCCGAGAACCAAGCCTGCGGCTGCGGAACGCTGGTGTTCAGGCAGTAATAATCGGTGGCGCAATCGGCCACCCCGACAGCCGTCCAACGACCCTGGCCATCCCCGGGCTGCCCAGGAGACTGTGCCAAATGCAGCTTGGCATTCCACAAATCTTTGCCAAACAGCTCGTTGTAGTTAAACTGTATTGCCGTACGCCATCGGTCGTACCAGCCCGCGCCGTCATCATAGGCTCCTGCCATCGGCAAACAGGTCGAAAAGTCACAGTAGCCCTTGTTCATGACTAGTGAGTAGTGGTGGCTCCAGCTGCCGTCCCAAAAAGATGTCGTAAATGTTGGGTCAATAGTAACCGGAAACGCGTTGTCGGGCAGGGCAGTCAGCCATTGCTGATCCACAACAGCCTGCAACTGTCCATCTTTGTAGATTTGCGTGGCTACTGTTCCTGGGACAAACAACTTGCTGCCGTTTTTCTGGACTGTGAGCGGGGCGATTTCAAACACGCCAGCCAGGTCGCCCGCAAAAGTAAATGCGCCTTCGCGGTCTTTATTCGGTTGCAGTTCAGCACCGTCAATCCTGAAGGCATAGGCGTTCTTGGCCTGTCTGTTCTTGAGGATAACGAATTCCTTGAGTACGTCATTGTGAACCTGATATTTCACATCAATATTGGGCCAAACATTTGCATACGTAACTGTTTGCTGGCCATTGTCGGTCGTAATTATTGGTGCAACATCAGCTCCGTCTACCGGGTTGATAGCCACGGTCTTGCCCTGGTACTCGATACGAACCATGCCTACTTGATCGCCGGATGGTGCAAAGCGGGCGTGCCATTCGTTGGTTTCTACTTTGTAGTTTTCCGGGCTTTTGGCAGCCCAGCTTTCAACTTTGCCAATTATTTTACCTATCAAGTTGGTTGAGTCAGCCGCATTTGTGTCTTCGACAAGTGTGGTACTAATCGGCTGGTAAGCGCCGTCTTTCTTGTAGAATTGGGGCGTTAAATACTGTTTTTCGGTAAGGCTTCCGTCTTTGTTGCGCTCGACAGTTTTGGTGGCTGTGCGCTTGTCGACAAGTTCTTCTGCCTTAAACGTACGTGGCGTGGCACCGTCTTTTATAGGGCTGCCCGCGCTGGTCTGGTCACCCGAAAACTGATTACTGGCTGTGCGCTGTTCGGCATCGGCAGCAGCAGGCTGCTGGGCACTGGTGTTTTGCAGGGGGCCAGCGTAGTTTTCGGCCATTTGCTTGCTGGTCGGATCAGGTGCTGCGTGGCTATTACGCACCTGTTGATACTCCGCCGCAATAGCAAGAGCGGGCGGGGCAATTATGGTATTAAAAATACCGCCAGTACTAAAAGAACCGCTGCGCGCTGCCCAAAGCGATTATGTTGTCGCTCGTGCGTGCGGCGTGCCGCAAACCATTGTCTCATGCTGTTTCCTTCACTATGTTGCAACCATCGTACACGAAGCTGCCTAGGCGGTAAACCACACTTTTCTGCAAAATAGCTGCATGAATACTCAGAAACGCATTCGTATTGACGAAGATACTTTACCTTGTTAAAGTAACAAACATGCAAAACACTTCTGCCAGAATTTGGGAAACAGAAACAGCACAGCAACTCGCTCGTGTTCTTATCGCTATTGATGACCTTAAAATTATGCAGAATTTTCTTCGGGACGTAATGACCGAAAAAGAAATTAGCGAGATTAGCGCCCGGCTTGAAGCCGCCAAAATGCTCCAAGCAGGCAAAAAGTATACAGAAATTATTGAGAAGACTAAGCTAAGCAGTCGCACCATTGCCCGTATTAGTGACTGGATTCAAAATGGCGACGGTGGCTACAAGAACGCTCTTAAAATTACAGACACCCATCCAGCCCATCTATCGCCAGTTCGTGCTGAATAGGTTCCATTTACAGAACTAAAAACGCCAGCACGATGCTGGCGTTTTTAGTTTGTATAAAATAACCTGGGGAATTTACCTTTATGATTACACCAGAATTAAATATGGATGCAGTGTCTCGCATTGCAGTACCGAGTGGCAGAGACTACGATCGCTGCCTTGAGGCATTCGAAGAGACCTACGGGGTTGTCGCGCCGCGGTTTACCGATCGCCGTCTTCGCCTTGAAGCTGACGGCATAGATTATGCCCGCGTTAAGGGCAAAGATGTGCCTGCATATGTTGCCGAAGGATATGCCGATATGGGCTTAACTGGCACGGATGTATGTGAAGAACAAATACCCCGGTCGGGCAGTGAATCCAATCTGTTCTACCGAAGAATTGGCGAGCCGATGTGCACATTCAATTTGTTATTGCCTGATGATACGGCCGAAGAGCTTGGTCGCCGACTTATGGATCCGACAAAAGAACCTGTCCTGGTAGCCACAAGCTACCCCAATTTTTTGGGGCGCTGTCTGGATCGGGCGCGCAAAGCAGGGGTACCGTTGAATATAACAACAAGTTCATTTAGGCCAGCAGGCTCTGTTGAGGTCATGCCATCACTTGGCGTGTCAGAGGCGGTTGCCGATCTGGTGGAGAGTGGTGATACCGCGCTGGTAAACGGCCTTATAATTGGGCAAAAGCTAGCAGATGTCTCTCCCGCTATTGTATGGCGTGATCAAAGCAAAGCGCCCACTCCGCTCAACCGATGCTGTGGAGGCTGCGCAGCGCACCAGCAGGCTAGCGCTTAGCGAGCTCTCGAATTTGGGCCGCACATTCTTCGGCCAAGATTCCACCGTGCACTTCGATTGGAAAAGGCACTTTGGAAATGATCTCATCCATTGTTATATTTGGCACCATAGCGCCCTCGTTTGGGGCACCATAGTAGAATCGGGTGATCTTAGCTTTTATTAAAGCTGTTGCGCACATTGGGCAAGACGCAGCATTTGAAACAAATATATAATTGCTTAGGTCATTAGTGCCGAACTTTTCGCCAGCGGCATATAGTAAGTTTATCTCTGCATGAGCCGCTGCGTTATTGGTTGAGTTCACAGTATTGCTTGCCGCAAGAACGACCGCACCAGTTTCATTAGCCAGTATTCCGCCAAAGGGAAGATTTCCATTTTCTGCAGCATGAGCTGCCAACTGCATTGCGCGTCGAACGAGCTCTTCTTGTTTTTGTATAGATAATGTCATACGGCTATCATAGCAAACAAAAGACTTTTTGTAGTACTTGCGCGGGCAGGCCCGGGCTTACTTGTGATCCTTCCACCATGCGGACTTTGGGTACGTGCGCGATCGGATAGGTACGATCTCTCCAATTCTAGGAGTCATGACTTCTGCGCCAAAAGGCTGCGCGGCCTTGCGTACGCGTTCCACCGAATCAATCCAGGAATGGAGCGCTAACGAAAAAGCTCCCCAGTGCAAAGGCAGCAGGCGTTTGCCGCGCAAGTCTTGGTAGGCAGCGAATGTTTGCTCGGGCTGCATATGGATATTTGGCCAGCGTTTATCGTATTGCCCACATTCTAGGAGCGTGAGATCAAAGGGTCCATATTTTTTGCCGATTTGCTTAAAGTGTGGGCCGTAACCAGTATCGCCGCTAAAGAAGAGTTTGGCCTGAGCTGATTCTATAACCCAAGAACACCACAACGTCTTATAGCGATCGTTCAGACTACGTCCAGAAAAATGGCGGGCTGGCGTACAGACTAAATTGAGACCCTCAAAAGCCGCAGCATCCCACCAGTCTAGTTCAACGATCTGCGTCTTTTTGACACCCCATGTTTGCAGATGCGCCGCGACGCCCAAGGGCACAAAAAACTTCGTCGTCTTGCCACGGAGCTTTTTAATGGTTGCGTGGTCTAGGTGGTCGTAGTGATCATGCGATATCAAAACAGCATCAATATGCGGCAATTCTTCTGCCGATATAGGCGGCTTGCTGAATCGTTTGGGGCCGACAGACTGAAAGGGCGATGCCGTTTTACTGAGCATTGGGTCGAGCAGTAGTGTCTTGTTCTGTACTCTGATGAGCGAAGCGGAATGCCCCAACCATACCAACTGTGGCTTGTCGGCTGCCAGAAAGGCCTTGAGATCCACTGGATCATGGGTAAGCATGCCTGCTGGCCTCCGGCGAGTATTGCGACGCATTGTCTCGCGGACCATAGACACTGTGTCCGATAAGCCCATATACATGGGTGTATCAATTTGGTTTACAAAAATGCGTTTTCTGAAGTTTGAGGATGATGAC
The DNA here is from genome assembly GCA_963721475.1 of uncultured bacterium. Taxonomy (GTDB): domain Bacteria; phylum Patescibacteriota; class Saccharimonadia; order Saccharimonadales; family UBA4665; genus CAMLQK01. The sequence continues at coordinate 101,503 of CAVRJI010000002.1, forward strand.
CAGCGTTTGCTCGTCGATCTACCCCCAAACGGGGGATAGAATCGTAGGAATACTGCCACGCTTGCAACAAGCATAAAGCCGATTAGGATTAACCACATAGTGCAATAATAGCAGACAACACGCTAAACGTTAGTTAATGTAGTCTGTGGCGTGACCCTTGTTATCGGTGGGCCAGTAATACTTAGCATTATCAGTGGTGGTGAATGCTTTGTTGCCGTCGCCAGAGCGTGCCTGTATCAGGTTGTTTCGCCAGGTTGAGCCGCGGCTGGCGCCACCCCACATACTGCCGTACAAGAAACCATAGAGCTGGTTTAACTCGGCAGAAAAGACATTGCCTGTCACGGTAATATTCGTTGCGTTATTGCTGACGCCTATGCTCAAAGCATAGCCCCATCCAGATACGTAATTGTTGGTAACCGCGATATTGTCGTAGACTCCGCTCCCTTGCAGAGCGAGGCCATTGGTATTACCCAGTGACGCAATGGTGTTATGATCAACAATCATTGGCCCACCGTTGCCTTCGCTTTGGGGCCCGATGCCATCATGGTGATAGACATCATTAGCAGTGTCTGCAGAGTCGTGGATGTAGTTGTTGGTCCAGACCGATGGACGGCCAGGGAAGCCGGTGACGATAATAAGACCTGCATTACCCCATATATCGTTATGGTCCATGGTCGCAACCGCTTGGTCCATGGTTGTAGCAAGCTGCCAGGACTGATTAAACGGTGTGCCGGGTGATGTATGTGACGACGAAACGGTACCATTGTTGCCCGGGGGCATAGCGTATGAAACAGGCTTGAAGGTGCTGTGCAAGAACTTGACCTTATCGGGAGTATAGATCTGTACTAAGTTATCGTTTGGATTGGTTCCTTCGAACAGACAGCCAACGAAAGTCAGATTTTTGCCGAATATGCCAACTTTTCCGACAAAGCGCCTGTACGATATGACACTGTTGTCCGGGAAGGTAATACCCATGTACTTGTCGGCGCTCATGCCACTCTGCCAGTCTGTTAGCTTGCCGGGGTAGGCGGGAACACCCGTGCCGCCTGCGTTAGCTGGCGTGTTTTTGTAGCCAGTGTTCGAGAAGTCAGGCCAGTAGCCTGAGCCGTCATTTGGGCGACTGCCGATTGCCGTGCCGCCTGATGTTGGTGGCGTTGGCACAGTGGTAGCGGGGGTCTTAACGGTTGCACCTGCAGACTGTGCCGATGCATTTCCGGCACCATCATAGGCGCTGACCGTATAGGTATAGCTTGTATTGGCGGCTACTGTACCGTCGCCGAACGACGTTGTTGTACTAGCCGCAATCTTGGTGCCTCCGCGGTAGATGTTGTACCCGGCCACCGCAATGTTGTCGGTGCTTGGTGCCCACGTTAGGTTAATCTGGTTTTCACTTGTAGCCACTGCCAACAGGCCAGTTGGCACGTTCGGGGCTGCTGTGTCCGCGGGGTTTGGCGTTTTGACACTGACCGCTGAGCTTGCAGTCGAGAGATTACCGGCAGCATCTTTCGCTTTGATTGCATACGAGTAGGTGGTGTTTGCGACGACAGTCATGTCAGTGTATGTGCTCTCGGATGTGGTTGCAATGACTGCATTGTTGCGCAAAATAAGGTAATCGGTGACGCCGACGTTGTCGGTGCTTGCTTTCCAAGAAAGGGCAACTTGCGTTGGACTCTTGGCGGTTGCCGAAAGATTAGTTGGCACAGTCGGAGCAGCCTGATCGGGGCTCGCCAAGGTGCTTGCCGCAGCCATAGCACTGATCGCACTCACATTACCTGCTTGGTCATACGCTTCAACGTAATACGAATAGGCAGTTTTGGGCGCTAAACCAGTGGCGCTGTATTTTGTGCCCGTAACGTTAGCGACTTTGACACCGTTCTGATAGACATTGTAGCCAGTGACGCCGACGTTGTCGGTGCTTGCTTTCCAGGACACATCAATTTGCGTTGCGCTCGTACCCGTAGCCATGACATTACTCGGCACCGATGGCGCTGTCGTGTCTGGGGTTGGCGTTGGTACCGGAGGAGTCGGTGTTGTCGGAGGAGCGGTCGCCACTGCGGGCAAAATTTCAATTGCCGCCATGTTCCATCGGTCTTTCGTTGGCGCGGTATCGTCAATTGCTACAACTGTGCCTTTGGCGGGAGTTGTAGCTGCCTGGCGCTGGACCCAATAGGTATCACCGACCGAGGCGAGCATCTGGTCAACAAGAACCTGGCCCGAGCCAACCGTTCGGGGTATGGCATTGTCGTAGTCGTTACCTGCGCCCCAAACCCATGAACCATTGCGAGTGGTCGTTAGCACCACTTTTGGGGCACCATTTACGGCATTTGCTGCGGCAACAGCACCGTTAGTAGTAAGATCAGCACCCTTGAAGGCCGTGACCACCATAGAGCTGGCAAATGAGCCGGATAGTGTCGCTGTAATCTTGCTTGGGTTGATTTTCTTGGGGGCTACTGCCTGCCAAATTTCGGTCGTGCCGCCCTGGGCGTTGCTGCGCTGGCGTAATGTCCAGGTTAATCCGCCGCCGGCTATACTATTCACGGTTGCACCCTTGGTTGGGCCTGCGCTATCGGTTGTTACGAAGGCGACGAGCAGCTCATTATCGCTAGAAGTAGTCAAGGCGGGCGAAACAATCGTCGTACCGCCGTTAGAATGCGAAATAACTTGTTGGTCAACACTCAATGCGGCGACAGGCGTTGTTGGCACAGTCGGTGGCGGGGTGGTAGGTGGGGGAGTCGTGGTTGTCTCCTGGGGCTTAAACACAACATCAACCCAGTAGTTGGCCGCTTTCCAGCCGTTGGTTGGAAATGCGCTATTGCCATATGCGTAAACACCGTTGGGGCCGCTGGACCCATCTGTTAAAGCGTGGAGTGGAGCGTTATCAATCTGGCTCGTAAATCCGCTGAGGCTATCGGAATAATGTCCTGTGTTCGTATGGTACGACACAACGTAGGTGGTATTTGCCGTGATACTTACCGGTGACGAAAAGGTGGCTTGTTGCCAGCCATTTTTAGTTTCACTCGAGAATGTCACGGTTGCGAGCCGCGCGCCGCTGCTTGACCACAAACTACCCGTGTGTGTACCAGTATTGGCAGTACTCTTGTAGAATCGCACACCCGTGACAGTGCCTGCAATATCGCTTCTGAACTTGAGCCCCAGCTCAACAGCCTGAGCATCATTAGAGTCAACTTCTTTTGGCACCCCAGAGTTAGTCAGCAGACTCACGACGTTACTGTCGGCAAAACTACGCGTTAAGGCTATTGTACCGACCAAAGAGAATAGTGCGATAAATACTACCAGGGGGATGTTGTTCTGGAGGGAACGCACAATTGAATTGCGTCTAAACGACCGACGCGAGAAAAATGACATATTATTGCTCCACCTTTATGCTCGCGTTATGCGTTGGCTGCGTGTCATCGTGATAGTTGATCATGCCAGCCTTGGCTGTTGTGTAGGCGTAGACGCCATTGGGCAAAATAGTTCGGGAGTGGAGATCCTTGGCACTCGATTTACTTGCGGAAGGGTTACTGACAACAGCGTGCGGTGCAGTGTCTACGTTTTTCCAAACTATCTGCGTACCAGCTTTGACTACGACGGCGCTGGGACTAAATCCACTGGCCGAGATTTGAATTTCTGTTTTAAGACCGTTCGCCTTGGGCTCTGCACTATAAAATGCGACAAAGATTGCCACACCAATAATAGCGACAAGCGCTCCGGATATAAGGAACCGTCTTCTCACAACCACTATATTAACCCTCTTAAGCTTTATGCTGAGTATAGTCCACGGCGAGCTTGATTCAAAGCATTTTTTAAGGATTAAAAAATGGCCGCGGTGCAGCTTCTGCATACAATCAGCTTAACGTAGACAACTCATTTTCTTTTGTCTGGCAGCGCTTTAACCGCGATACAAGTAAACAGGCTTAGCGCTTTGTGTGCTGTTCGTAAATAGCCGCCATAGCTCGATAATGCTCATAAATAGTCTCTAACTGCTCAGGAGTGTACTGCTCTAGTAGTTGGCTTGCGCTAGCCACAAACGGCTGGTATAGCCCAAAAATGGGTTGAATATGCTTGAGAATCGGCTCAACAATAACCTTGCGTCGGTCTTTGCTGGAGTGCTTTCGCGTTATGAGCTTCTTCTTTTCCAGACGACCAAGAGCAGCTGTCATAGCCCCCGTAGATAGGCCGGTGGCCTGCGATAGCTGCCCAGGCGTAGTCTGCTTATAGGCAATTATCATCTCTAGACATTCTAGGTCAGTGGGGTGCAGCTTGGCTTTGCTGGCTAAGTGGTGCCGGAACAGCAGGGACTCACGTGCTTCATTTTGGCCAGCCTTTTGGACTTGTGTAATTAAATGATCTTTTTTCATAATGCATATTGAATTTTATATTTTTTAACTTTATCATAAAGATATTAAATAATCAAAAGGGTTGGTCGTATGTACAAACACAAAGACACTCTGCTACCAGGAAACGAACAATAGCCATGAATAATAGAGCATCTACGAAAATATTGTTTTGGTTATTGGTACTCTTTACTGGTATCGCTTTTGGCGCAGGAGCATATGAGGCGCGTGTTGAGATCCCGCAGTGGTTTAGTACGGTCAATGGCGTAACTATTTGGCAGGCCGACACAGCCAAAGCCGCCGATCCCGGGCTCAATTTTTGGGCATTCGTAACTACCGGCCCAATCACCCTCCTAACGCTACTTAGCGCGATACTTGTATGGAGGACAAAAGGAGCCGTTAGGCGCTGGTGGCTGGTGACGCTTGCATTCCTGCTTATTGATCGTGCCATGACATTTGGCTATTTTATACCGACAATGGTTGAGCTTATGTCGGGTAAGCTTGCCCAGGCCGACGCCGTACACACCGCCCAACAGTGGCAGCATTTCAACATTGTTCGCCTCGCCGCATCTGGTGCATCATATTTGGCGGCCATAAAACTACTAACCGAATTCTACCGCCAACCAGCAAGCGACCTAGGTGCAGCGCCTAAAGTGAAACGCAATAGCCTGTAGATTAAATACAAACCCGGTGCTACTTACTGTTCTTGCAGTATAATAAGCCGTTGGTAGCAACCTGGATGGAGGCATAATATGGCTATTTTTTGTAGAACCCCGTGACCCTAGGTTTATAACCGTTCGGCGCGGTGGGACACTCACTGACGTAAATCATCATCTGTTGGCCACCTGGGCAGCCAAGTGTGCCGAGCACGTATCTATTCGAAGAAACACACCCCGAAGATACACGGCCACGCCAAGCAATCGAGCTAGCTCATGCCTGGGTTAGAGGCGAGATCCCCATGCGTCAGGCGCATCAAACCGCCTTTACCGCAAACGCCGCAGCCATGAAATCATCAGGAGCTGCAAAATATGCCGCCTTTGCGGCTGGACAAGCCGTAGCCGTTGCCCATGTAGCTGCCCACGAATTAGGTGCTGCTGCCTACGCCATTAGAGCCGTGCAGGCCGCCGCACCCGAGACAGAGCGCCAAGAAGCTGGGCGTAAAGAATGCCAGTGGCAGCGCCAGCAACTTCCAGCCGAAATCAAAGAACTTGTACTCGACGACCAGCGTCTACGTAATCATGTTTGCTGGAATGTTTTTGATTAGTTATACCTTGTTATCACAGATACTGTAGTATTAGGGTAATGAGTCAACTTACAAAATTTGGTTGGACCGCAGACCTCTCCGAGGCGTGGGAACAATTAGATACAAAAAATCTCCATCCAGCACGAGTAACGGCTGACTTTGGTACATCACTAAAGATCGCCCTTCCAGATATTCACACTGCTGAGCTTTCGGGCAAACTAGCGCACTATACGAATCATGATGACACGCCAAAGGTTGGCGACTGGGTTGCTGTTCAGTTGCTAGACAATGGTCCTGCCGTTATAGAACAAGTCCTGCCCAGACGCAACGAAATTGCCCGCAAGGTTGCTGGCAAGCGGACCACTAAGCAAATTATTGGTGCCAACATAGATGTGGCCTTTGTTTTATTGGCCCTTGATGATGATTTTAGCGTTGAGCGCCTACAGAGGTTCTTATATCAGCTGTCTATACATGCCATTCGTCCGGTTATTGTATTAAACAAGGCCGACAAAACTGACACGCTTGCTTTTTACACCCAGCAGCTCGAGGAATTTAAGCTGCCAATTATTATCGCAACCGCCACGCTAGGCGCTGGTATTGATGAAATTTTGGCGCACATACACCCGGGCGAAACGGCCATCCTTCTAGGATCGTCTGGTGTAGGTAAATCAACCATCACCAACAAACTATTAGGCAGAGAAGCTCAAGCCACAAACACCGTTCGCGACTCTGATTCAACAGGCAAACACACAACCGTCCACCGTGAACTATTCATGCTGCCCAATGGTGGCTTGCTTGTTGATACGCCCGGTATCCGTGAGCTGCAGTTATGGGGTGACGAGGGCGACCTTGATGAAAACTTTAACGATATAGCTGTTTTGGCAAGAAGATGTAAATACGGATCCTGCAGCCATACCAGCGAAGCCGGTTGTGCCATACAAGATGCCTTACATTCCGGAATACTCAGTGAATCCCACTATGCCAACTATCTCAAAATGAAGGGCGAACTAAGCAACCTAAAGGCCAAAAAAGAGATCCGGGCACGCCACGGCAATAAACGCTCCTCTAAGGTTATCGCCGATCAAACAAAAGATGCGCTGCGGCAAATGCGCGAAGATCAATAAACGCGCATCTTGTATCTGTCCGTTACGAGGTGTCTCGCCTAGGCCTAATACAGAAGGTCGAGGATATCATTGGGGTCGTAGAAGGGGATGTCAATAACAGGATCGTAGGTTAGGTACAGGTGGCGGTACGGAGGATTAGGTGCCTGCTTTACAAGATTTGTAGCGTCCGAATCGTAAAAGACAGCTTTGCCGTCGCCGCTCACCGAAGGCTCATAACTTCCGCCGCCCACAGCAGGTGTTCCGTTGCCTGATTGGACGTTAATGCGTCGGGTCAACGAGGCGTCTTTATAGTAGCGAAAAATATCGTAATGTCCATTGTTATCTGCGCCTACAAGGTTAGAGGCCGAGGAACAATAGATCACGCTTTTGCCGTCATGGCTGATGTCGGGAAGCTGACTGGCGCCATTACCCTGATCACCCTTAGTGGTTGTGCTGATGCGCTTTGTCGTACCTGATTGGATATCGTACAAAAAGACATCGTAGGCACCGTTTGTATCGTTTGGCACAAGATTAGACGCAGCTGAGTCAAAGGCGATAAACGTGCCATTGCCGCTGATGACTGAGTGATAGCTGTTATTGTTAGCCTGCTGGCCATTCGTGGCATTGCTGACACGCTTTATGGTATTGGTCTGCATGTCACGGAAATATATGTCGTCGCTATTATTTGTGTCGCCTGAGACAAGCGGGGCTCGGCTTGTAAAGGCAACGCGCTGGCCATCATAGCTGATTGATGCCGTTTCGCTACTGCCGTTCACAAAATTGCCATTGGAGTCTACGCTTGCTGGCGTTGTCACGCTGGTCTGGAGATCGCGCACCACCACATCAGCCGAAAAGTTATTGTCGGTAGACGATAGACTGCTGGCTGTATTGAAGGCGATGTAGCGACCATCGTAGCTTAGCGTGACACCGCCCAGCGCTGCGGGCGCAAGGCGACTGTCATCTGTAGCTTTGTTGACGATTTTATTGCTCTTGGTATAGCGATCGTGCACCACAATATTGACGCATGGCCCGCCGCTTGGGCAGGCAATTTCGCCCGGCGTGATATTAGTGGCGTAGGTAAGGAAGGCGACGTAGCGACCGTCCGCTGAAATAGTCGCCCCATAACTAAATCCGTTAGATTGGGGACCATACGGGCTACGGCTAATAAGCTGTACTTGCTTTGTCGTTCGATCATACGCAAAAATATCCGACATACCATTGACGTCATTAAATGTCAGCTGGTTTGAACTGGAAGAAAAGACAGAGTAGCGGCCATCGTGACTAACGGCTCGAGGACCCGACTTCTCGGTATAGGCTGCAGGACTGAAAGCGGTCATCGCGCTTGTTATATGCGTAGTCGTACTGAGACTACTGGCCGAAGCCGGTGCTACTGAGCTTACAAATAATGCCGTCGCTACCACTGTCGTAACCCCGAGAGAATACCAAGATCGTGTCCGCATACAAAAGCCCTCTTATATATGCTTAAGCTTATCAAATACTGAGGAGGTTGTACAATTTACATCTTGATTATTATTGGCCTGTAGAAATGCCGATAACCAGCAGCCAGGTGGCAAGCTTACTCGCTAACCGTAAATGTGCCTTTGGTTTCATCTTGCAGGTGGTCATGGAACATAAAATTACCGGTCTTATTGAGGACCACGGTAACGCTTTGGCCTTTTTTGATCATATTTTCGACTTGGCCATCGTACGCCTGGTGATGATTATGCGTGCCGAATGTCAGCTCACGAACCCTGTCGTCCTCGTTGGTTACCGTCAGCATATCGCATACTGACGCAGTGGTGTGCGATGGGGACATGGCTCCATCTGTAATGGCAACGTAGTGAGTTACGCCATGCTGCTCGCAGGACGCTTCGCTATTTTGGCGGCTGGTATGCGTATTGAGATAGTTATCGGCAAAGTACTGTGCGCCTATGAATACCAGAGCACCGGCAGCTACGACTGCCAGTAGAATAGCGGCCAACTTTGCTGGCTTCATTGTTGTCGATCTTGTCGGATACTGACACGCTGAGCAGCTAAACGCGCATGAGCTTTAACGGTCAAGACACTCGCACCAGCGATATACAGCAAGCCCATAGTGCATGATTCAAGCATATGGCCACTGCTATCAATAATGAGCACCGTGCCGCTTACAATTGTGGCGACGATTAGGCCATACGAAACATACAACTTATCTTGTGAGGGACGAAAAAAGGTATAGGTAGTCTGTGCAATACTACCGAGAGCGATCAGCACATGGAGTAAAATAATCATGACCATAGTATACGACGCCTACGGCAATAATGCACCTGCTGGCAGCAGGACAGTAAGCGCAATAACGACAACGAGAGAAAACCCAAACATACCACGCGCCCACTTGTCGGAAGCGTCTGTAGTCGTGGCCTTAAAGCCGAGCAGACCTTTGTAGAACCACCACGCGCCGAGCAGGCCCATAGCAACGGCGAAGACATACCCTGTATATCCGTATACCGACAGCAAAATACTACAAATTGTAAACAGGGCTATATATGACACAATTGCTACCTTGGTGTAGTACCGGCCTTTTTTTAGCGGCAGCACCGGTATGCCAGCAGCTTTGTACTCCTGGCTCCTATATAAGGCTATGGCGTAAAAATGCGGCATCTGCCAAGCTGCAAAGAGCAAAAATAGCAGCACCGCACCCAAATCTACTCCGCCAACCACAACCAGGTAACCCGCCAGCGGTGGCGTCGCGCCAGAGATACTTCCCACCAGTGTACCTACGGGCGAATGGCGCTTAAAATATCCGTACGCCACAAGGTAGTCCACCAATCCCACAACGCCCACTACCAGTACCAGCATGTTCGTCCAACGCCAGAGTATGACGAATCCAAGTACGCCAAGTACTGCGGCAAAAATCAGGGCGCTCCGGCCAGACATGTCACCCCGGGCAAGTGCTCGGTTCTTTGTGCGTTGCATATGCCGATCGATGTCTCGGTCGATATAATTGTTTATCACACATCCGCAAGCAACAACCAGTGCCGTACCAGCAAGGACACCAAGCCCCCTAACAACAGAAAAAGTGTTCTGCAGCACACACGCCAGCAAAAAACCCGATGTTGCATTAACAAGATTGCCGTAGATAATGCCCGGCTTGGTCAGGTTATAATACGCTTTTAGCATCTAGAGTCCGTCCTGGCTCTCCATGTACTGCTGCATTTGTTTTGTAGACATCATATTGTAGTCAAGATGATGCATAATCCAAAGTGACCCGAGCACGACAATCATTACGACCCCCGTCATAAACAATAGAGCCAGCAGCTTCCACCGCGGCTTCTTTTCTTGGCCAAGGTGCATAAAGAACAGCATTTGCACGGCAAATTGAGCGATCGCTAATACGGCTATCGCTGTAATAATACCGTTCTTGCTATACAGCTTCTCGGTAACCACAACATAGGCGGCAATCGTTGTGACGAGCGACAGTAAAAAGCCAACGATGTATGAGCGAAGCGTTACGTGATCTTCGCCAGTAGATTGCAGGAGTTTCTGGCTCATGATGCAGCCCCCAGCAAGTACACAAGGCTAAAGATAAATATCCAAACAACATCAAGGAAGTGCCAGAACATTGCGAACAAAGATAACCGGCGCAGCACAGGATCGATAAGCCCTTTGCGAGCAATTTGCACAATCATAACTATCATCCACAGTAATCCAACGGTAATGTGCAAGCCGTGCGTCCCGACAAGCGTAAAGAATGCTGACAGAAAGCCGCTTCGGCGCCAACTATTGCCCTCTTGCACGAGATGCCTGAATTCAGTGAGTTCAAGCGCGATAAACGAAAGCCCAAGCAGGAATACAACGAGCAGGGTAGCCATGACATACTTGCGGGATCTGGCTTGAGCCGCAAGTAGCATTAGTCCACATACAAAACTACTCGTCAGCAGAATAATCGTCTCCACAAGCACAAAGGGCAGGTTAAACAACTCAGGGCCGCCGGGGCCACCATTGGTATTATTTCGCAGCACTGCAAATACTGCAAAGAGCGAAGCAAACAACACGCAGTCGGTCATTAAATAGACCCAAAAACCAACGAGCGTCTTGGAATGATCGGTTGCAGCCGCGTGTTTGTAGTGTGCCTTTTGAGTAATAAGCGGCTTGTCAGTCAGTTCCATACTCACGCTGGTCGCTCCCCAGTTTCAAATTTCTTTACATCGGCTGCTGGCAAAATATACTCTGTTTCATCGTCAGATAATCGAATAATGAGCATCGTTATAACTCCCAAAAATGCGGCGATTGCCAGCCACCAAATATGCCATACAGTCGAGAAGCCAATCAGTAGAGCCAACATACCAATAATGAAACCAATCGGTGTATTCTTGGGCAGCTGAATGTCCACGAAGGTCTTTGGTTTGTGTAGGTCGACGCCTTGTTGCTTGGCTACCCAGAATGCATCACGCTCGGAAACAGGTGTTAATTCGGCAAAGTTATAGAACGGCACTGGTGAACGCGTCGCCCATTCCAAGGTGCGGGCATTCCATGGGTCACCAGTCTTATCGCGATTCCACCGACGCTCCATGAAACTTACCAGGAATTGCAAAACTTGGAGGCCAATCCCTAACATAATGATCAGAACTCCGACACCGGCGACAATAAACAGCCCTTGCCACCCGAGTGAAGCATCGTAGTGGTCGAGCCGGCGAGTCGCGCCCATCAGCCCCAGAGCATACAGCGGGATAAACGCTGTGCAGAAGCCAATGAGCCAGCTCCAGAATGCATACTTGCCGATCCGCTCACTGAGCATAACGCCGAAGATCTTCGGGAACCAATAGGTAATGCCCGCAAAGTAACCGAACACGACGCCGCCGATAATCATCGTATGGAAATGCGCGACCAAAAACAGACTGTTATGCACCTGGAAATCAGCAGGCGGTACCGACATCAAAACACCAGCCACACCACCAATCGTAAAGGTCGCGACAAAGCCCAGGAACCACAGCATTGGCGTGGCCAGCACAATTCGGCCTTTGTACATAGTAAAGAGCCAGTTGAAGACTTTCACACCGGTCGGTATGGCAATAATCATGGTGGTGATGCCAAAGAACGCATTAACATCTGCTCCGGCACCCATCGTAAAGAAGTGGTGCAACCAGACTGAGAATGACAGTAACGTAATAGCACCGAGCGCAACCACCATCGAAGTGTAGCCGAATAGCCGCTTGCGCGAGAATGTCGCCACAACTTCTGAAAAGATACCAAAAGCGGGCAGAATCAGGATATAGACTTCTGGGTGGCCCCATGCCCATATCAGGTTAACGTACATCATTGAATTGCCGCCCGCCATTGCGGTAAAGAAATGAGTACCGATAGTGCGATCAAGCGCCAATAATGACAGTGTGACGGTCAGGATAGGGAACGCGAAAATAACCAGAACCATAGTGTTGAGTACGCTCCAGGTGAATAACGGCATTTTCATTAATCGCATCCCGGCACGACGCAATTTTAGGATTGTTGTAAAGAAATTCACTCCGGAAAGCAGGCTACCTATGCCAGCAATCTGCAAGCTCCATATCCAATAATCGACACCGACCCCCGGACTATAGGCAAGCTCCGACAACGGAGGATAAGCCAGCCAGCCTGTGGCTGCAAATTCGCCAATCACTAATGACGTGTTCATCAGGATTGCCCCAGCCAAAAACAGCCAAAAACTGGCAGCATTCATAAAGGGAAACGCCACATCGCGGGCGCCAATTTGCAATGGCACCACAATGTTGATAAGGCCGAACATCAGCCCCATGGCGACAAAGAAAATCATCATCGAACCATGCGCCGTAAAGACCTGCTGGAAGTGGTCAGAGTTCAAGAATCCATGCGAGGCGCCCGAAGACAAAGCCTGCTGGGCACGCATCATTAAAGCGTCGGCACCGCCGCGGAGCAACATAACCAACGCCACGATAATATACATGACACCAATTTTCTTTGGGTCAACAGTCGTAATCCATTCTTTCCAGAGCCAACGCCAGCGCTTGAGGTATGTTATTGCCGCAATGAGGCCCAGGAGTCCAAGGACCATAGTAACCACGCCGCCCATGACGACCAGATCGTGTTTGAATGCATCGAGTGTTAATTTCCCTAACATTGTACCCTCTAGTAACTCATGTCCTTATGAGCCATAAATTTACTAACAATTGTACCATAGAGGTCCGTCTTGACGTTGCTGTAGTAGTAATAATGAGCCCTGTGGTCGCCTGGCTTGGCCAATGTCGCATATTCGTCCATCGTCAGATTATGTCTTGTCTGCCTAACGGTCTCGACCCACTTAGAAAAGTCTTGATTAGTACTGGAGCGCACCAAAAAGTGCATATCAGCAAAACCTTTGCCGCTTAAGTTAGCCGACACGCCCGTATATGTGCCTGGTTGATCGGCCATGAGATGCAATTGAGATGTCATACCTTCCATGGCATACATCTGGCCGCCGAGCTTTGGAATCCAAAACGAATTCATCGGCGCATCAGATGTAATTTCAAAATTGATCGGGGTATCTTCGGGAATTTGTAAATAATTAACTGTTGCGATGTTCTGGTCAGGGTAAATAAACAGCCACTTCCATTGCAATGCGACAACCTGGACTGTTAACGGTTTTTTCGAAGAGCTTAACGCCCGGTAAGGGTCGAGTTCATGCGTACCGCGCCAAGTAATAACTGCCAGTATCAAAATAATGATGCAGGGAACTCCCCACCAAATAGCTTCGATAGTTCGCTGCCGGTCCCAGTCAGGCTTATATTCAAGGCCTTTGGCTTCGGCGTTTTCTGCTCGGTATCGCCAGACTATAAGGAACGTCATAACAAACACCGGTACCACAACAAAAACACTCAGCAATAGCGTCGTCACCATCAGGTTGCGTTCCTTGGCCGCCACTATGCCAGCAGGCTCAAACACTGCCAAGTGCACGTCCCTGAATACGAAGAACCCAAGTGCCCCCACGATGAGTACAATCAGCAGTATTGGTAAGAGCTTGAGCTTCTTTATCATCTTACTGCGATTATAGCACCATCCGCATAAGCGCAATGTATAAACCTAGGCAGTTCGGCGTCGTTAGCGGGGATGGCGGCAGGTCGGTTTTTATAGGCATCGTTATCCGGCTACGAGACCTGCAAGGCGCCTAGGGACGCTCTATCTCTGTTAACATATCAGCCGTCGGCCGCACGTCGCCATAACAGCGGAAGAATGTAGTGAGTGTTGCCTGGTCGAGTTCAGGCGACTGTCCGATAAGCGCATCGGAGATCATTGTTACTTCATATTGCAGTTCGGCGGCATCGCGTGCCGAGGCCTCGCAGCAAACGTTCGTAACGGCGCCGACAATAATCAGTGATTCAATGTTCTTTTCCTGCAATTGCGCATGTAGCGTCGTTTTACCCGGAAAGAATGCGCTATGGCCTTGTTTTATTGTATGGATGTCACTTCCTTCAGCTCGAAGCTCAGGCCAAAGTTTTGTTGCTTCGGCGCCAACTTTGCCCATACGTTCGTAGTTGTCTGCGGCTGCATCGCCGAAGACCGCCCGAAAGTTTTTGGTTGCCTTCTGAATAGGTGTCGTTACCCAAGCAACGACACCTCCTTTTTTGCGAAGTGTCTCAGCGAGTATGTTAACGTTATCAGCTATCTGCTGCACGTTAGACTTATCACGGCCAGTACCAATATCAAGGTCGATGACAACGAGAGCCGTCTTGGCTAGATCAATCGTGGAGAAGGCGTGTAGCCTGCCGCGCCGCCCAAAAACTTTCTCGATGATTGGGCGGGGAATTATGTTGCTTGGATGGTTTGGTATTTGATTACTCATTATCTTACTCCGGGGTGCACAATTAACGTTTTTGTTTTCGTGTCGAGCGTCGCCATTGTACCGATTGGCACGGCAAGTGGCCGTTCGCCATGGCCAAGCGGCAAGCCGCCGAGTATAGGCACGTTAAGGCGCGCAAGTCTATCGCGCAAAACGTCAATCGCCGTCCAATCTCCGCGGGTGGTTGCGTCGCCACCACACTTAAAATATTGGCCAACTGCGACACCCACAATACCCTTTAAGTGCCCGCTATTCTGGAGCATCGTCAGCTGTCGGTCTATAAAACCAAGTCGCTTATCAACATCTTCGAGGAGGAGAATGGCACCCTCGAAACTCGGCAGTATCCAGCCCGCAGCAGTTCCAATCATGTCTTGATTACCCCCAAGCAAAGTGCCTTTAGCTGTACCGCTTGTCGTAAGGGCTGAGGTTGGCTCATCTTTGCATGCAGTAACAACAACTGGTGAAGTGCCAAAAACAGCATCCTTAAACGATGCGGAAGTTTGTTCGCCAAAACTTTCATCCCATGCAGCACCGTGAATAGTCGGCACATGGCAGTGTTTCCATATGGCCAGTTGAAGAATGGTTATTTCACTAAAACCAACCAGTAATTTTGGATGGCGTCGAATCGCCTCAAAGTCTAACCCGCCTGCAATCCGATATGCGCCTTTGCCACCTCGCGTTGTAATAACAGCCTTAACGTTCGGGTCACAAAAGGCGTCGTTAAGATCAGCTAGCCGGTGCTCATCTTTTCCCGCTAGGTAACCATACTCATCGAGGGCATGCTTTCCAACCTCAACTGTAAGTCCTAGTTTTTCAAGAAAAGCCTTTTGTTTAGCAACCCACTCGTGCGCTGGCGTGCTGGCGGGCGATACTAATCGAACGGTGTCACCACGCTTTAAGCGTGGTGGAATAAGGGCCTCATTTTGAGCCATATTTGTATCTCCTTTTTTGTTTTCTCACAGTCCTCTCAAAGACTACTTTATTGTAGCATTAGCATAAAGAATCAGCGCGGTAGTTACAACAACAGCAAGCAATAGGGCAAGAATCATATTGTTATTACCACAGCACGTAACTTGGATTCCCCAATGGTATGCTCGAAATAGTCTTGTGAGGACTAGTGAAAATAAAAATACTATAAAAGGAGGGTCCTATGGCTCAGGATATTAAAGTTGTTAAAAGATCGCTTGATCTTTATGTCTTAACGGCGCTAGCAAAGGGATTTCCGGTATTTTGCTCTGTGCTTTTGCCCGTGCTGTACGCACAGCATCTGATTGACGCGAGAGCGCTTGGCTATATCGGTGCGTTTTTTATTACCTTTACGATTATAGGCGCGGTCGTTGTTGCAAAACGATTACATAACTTAGACACTCGTCGACTATTACAGCTGGCTGCCCTAGGCACAATCGGAGCTTCGACGATACTCTACTTCGCTATGATCAGCCATAACATCGCCCTCCTAACGGGAGCCTACGCTGTAATGGGCATATCTGTTGGGGCAGCCCTGTCGGGGGTGAACGCATTAGCCGCTCATCTGACCACTCGTGGAAATAGGTTCAAGGTAATCGCCAGGCTAAGCATGGTGGCGGATACTGTACGGATTGTTTTTTCACTTGCGGTAGCTGGTCTCGTACTACTGGGCATATCATGGGCCGCTGCAATTTTAATTATTGTGAGCGGCTTTGTGTTTTTGGCTTATTCATCACGCCTCAAAGAGGCAAAACCACAAAGTTCTACAAAAATAAGCATGAAAGCCATACGGCACAATCGGCCGTTTAAATTCATTCTATCTCTTGAGTTTTTAGATTCTTTTTCAAGCTCGCAGTTATTTGTATTCTTACCTTTACTCTTTTTGGCCAAGGGATACTCACTTGAAAACAGTATATTGCTGCAGGCATTCACATTCCTCGGGTATATGAGTGGGCGATGGCTGGTGGGCGTCATTGCCCAGCGTTCCTCCGGACTGAAAGCCGTCGGCCTAGCGGAAGCGGGCTTGGTCGTTTCGATCTTATTACTCTTGGTAGCTGAGCCGCTCTGGAGTTTATATGTACTTAGTTTTGCGCTTGGTGTCTTTGCACGCGGCACTTCGCCAGCGATTAAGTCGCTTGCCTTTGATAGCCTCGATGATAGTCAAATGAAGCAAGGTTCGGCTGTACACGTTATTGTAGGCGACGGCGGAAGCGCAATCGGACAGCTAGCCTTCGGATTGTTGGTGGCAGGTTACGGGGCAAAGATGCCGTTTATTGTTGCAGGCTCTATAGCAGCAATTATTACAATTTTATGCTTATCTCGGCTTGGTAAACTGATTATCTCAGGTAGCGATCAACAGACGCCCGTGCTTCAAGTGGGGTGAGATAAATTATGAATAATGGCATAACTAGGGATGCATCAGGTTAGCGGCTATCCAGAGATCGCTTCAACATTCCAATCCGGACTGTCGGGCTTTATTCTTTTGATTTACCGGTACTGGAGTCGTGGTCGTCAGAGATGGGGTTGCGGTTTAGGCAGCCGGGCGTAGCCTCAACATCTTGCTGATAGGCGTTTGGCTCGCCGCGATAGCTTTCCCAATCGTCTTCGAGGGCGCGCAATTTTTTGAGCGTCTCCGTTTTGATAGAATCGTCCAAGTAATCAAAAGTACACACATGGGTCGGGGTCTTGCCACCAATGAGAACGCCTATTTCTAATAGTCCAAGTCCATCTAATTTATTGCCATTATAGTCACTGACTTCGGCGATGACGTCGCCAGCTTTAACTTTGTCACCAACTTTCACTTTGGGGTTAATGACGTGCTCGGTTTCGAAGATAAGGTTACTTCCTTCGCCCTTCATGTGGATGCTGTAGTCGCCGCTATAGAGCTTGGGGATGTTGACGACTTCGCCGTCAATCAACGCCCGAACTTTTGTGCCAAGCGGTAACAAGAAGGTTGGTTGAGGGTTATATCCTCTGTCAGAGCCCTTGGCAGTATTAGCAACGTCCTGTCGGCCGTACTCTGAGAATATAGCTCCGAAGCTGCCCTCAGGGAAGACGAACTTCGTAAACTTAACATCGCCAGCTTTTTCGGTAGCTGGGTCGTAATAGTCGAGATTGAATCCCAGATTCTTGATTTTGACAGGGCTCTCTTGACCTTTTTGTTCAGAGTTCTCGGCGGTTACTTTTGACGCCTGAGTCTGATAAACCCGGAAGCCGGTGTAGGCGAGCATGCCAAGCACAATTACGCCAATGATAATAAATAGTATGTGGGCAATTCCGTCTTGATTGAGTTTTTGTTTTGATTTCATACTGGTTAGTGTACTCTCCGACGGTATAAATCACAACATGCTTATGGTTGGCTGAAGGGAAGAACCTATTCCAAGACTTTTAACAGCAAGATTTAGAACTCTACTGGCTGTCCGCCAAGTAATGCGAAGCCACGGTAAATGGCTTTAACCTCGTCGTCATCGGCATCTTTGTCGCTGACGAATGTTTGTGGCAGTTCGGCTTCACTGAACCAGCCGCAACTGCTATGGTCATCTGGATTTACTACCAAATTTTCGAGCGGCTCAGCAAAGGTAGCAAAGTAGATAACCTCTATGGAGTGAGAGCCTTTTATCTGATTTTGATATGTGAATACCGCAAAGGGATCGCCCAGTTCGACATTCATGCCAAACTCTTCTTGGATCTCTCGTATCAATCCTGTAGGAACCTCCTCGCCAAAGTCGATATGACCCCCTGGTAGCTCGTATACACCTGGCAAAAACTTTTTATGATCAGAGCGCTTAGCCATAAAGACCTTATGCTCACCATTCACTACCCGATGAATAAAGGCACAGGCCGTGATGACTTGCTGGCCAGGGGTTGGTAGTTCGCTATCGCCAAAAGGTTTATCCATAAGTACGCCTAAAGACTATACGTCGTTTTCATTTTGACGGCGAAGGAAGGGTAGTCGGCGTAGAATTCAGCGTGGATGCCGTAGGTCTTTGCGCCCTCAATATTTTCTTGGTCATCATCCCAGAATAGCGTCTCATCTTTTTCCAGATCAAGCTCGTCTGCGATTTTAGCAAAAAACTCGACAGCGGGCTTTTTGAGCCCCAAGTGTGCAGAAGAGTATACTCTGTCAAAAGCCTCGTTAAAGCCCATATGCTCCAGCATGTACTGTGTGCGGTACTTCTCTTGGTTAGTTGCAAGAATTACTTGGATACCCGAAGCGCGCAAGTCTTGGATATACTGCATGAGCTCTTGGTTGAGGCTATGCTCCGCCTTGAACCAGTAGTCTAGGAATTCGTCAACCGTGCCCTTCCATCCAAATGATGAAAGATATGGTGCGATAGATTGTTTGAGATCGGCTTTGCCGACAAGACAGTCTTGAAACTTTGTCGTAAAGAATTCTTTTTCTTTGGTACGATCCACGTCGTAATCACGTATTAAAATCTTTGCAAATCCTTCGCCATCCAGAAGAACGCCATCAGCGTCCATTATAAGAGTCTTAATCATGCAGCTATATTAGCATAATAAGCTATTTACAGTAATCACTCGTTTTGCCTGCAGTCTCGTCGGTCGACGGCAGGGCTTTGACGGCTGCTTTATCTTTGTCGTTGAGATAATCGAGCCAGCATAAGCCATGAAAGGATTTTTCGGCGGTATCTGAATGAGCCGCCTTATAGGCTGCATCTTTAGAGGCTTCGTTGTAGCTGCGCAAGTCATACAAGCCGTAATCAAAACCTACATTTTTGCTATTTACGAGTCCAATAGCGGTTGCGATTTTGTCGCCAGCCTTAAATGGTATGCCAGGCTCTATTTTTGTGCCACGCGAATCACCTACGGGGCGATCTGGTAGTGTGTCGGCAATGGTCTTGAACGCGGGAGTAAGATCGTGCATATGCCCAAAGCTGATCATGATGCCACAGGCATTAACGATGCTAAATCCGTACTGGTACTCGCCCTCGACTAAATCTTTCGAGGCAGCCACCACCGAACCATTGAATGGCATAACTACATCAATGTTGTTGTCGGGATTATTTTGAAATCTGATTCCACCGTGGGCTTTATAGGTGCCACCGAGTCCTTGGAAGCTGCCGCCGGTGCGATATTGACCCGGGTAGAGTATCGACGAGGCCTTGCTCAAGTCCGGCGTCGGTAAATCAAGTATAAGCGGGTCCGGACATGCGGGTGGTTTGGAATCATACGGCAGGGTAATCCAGCTGCCGTCGCCACCAGAACTCCACGTTACGTCTGTACTAGTTGGCCAACTTTCGGCGACCGTTACTGCTTGCTTAGAGCTCGTCTCTGCTGTCTTATCATCGTTGTTCTTAGGTGCGTTCAGCACACGATAACCAGCAAAGCCTATTACACTAACTACGACGATTGCTAGCACTATTAAAATGTGACCAAAACCGCGTTGTTCCTTGATAACTCTAGTCATACTAGAACTATAGGTGGTGTGTAGGACGAAATCAATGGGCTTATGTTTGGCTGGGGATGGAGGGATTTATTCCAAGACTTTGAGCAGCAAGAGATAGAATCAATTTCTTGACTTAGCATAGTTACTTTGGATTTGTATCTGTTATTATTGAGATTACTAAGGAGAACTCATGCTAATTGTTGAATCAGATAACTTTACACTCGAAAGCCACGAATCCGCTGAAGTCAGTCGCACTGATGGCGGGCACTTAGTTATTAACCCGAAAATATCTGTAAATGATAGGACTGCCTTAAGTGCGAATCTTGTACAAGAGATGGCCTTGCTGACTAATGTCGCTGGGCGCGCAATGAAAGATGGGCTGGCTGAACAAGGCATTAAACTTGGACGAATCAACTACCAGGATAATGGTAATTGGCGGGCAGAACTGCACGTACATCTTTACGGCAGAGCAATTGACGCGACCTATCATACGTATGGTGAGCCAATTAAAGCAGCTCGCACAAAAGCGGAGAAGATCGTTCAAACTCCTCTTACGAAAGCTGACTGTGACATTATTAGAGAAAAGGCTTTGACCTATGCAAAAGAAGAGGGGTATAGCCAACTCAATCTCCGCTAATGTAGTCGGTCAAATATAAGTTTGGACGTTCTAGCTCTCCTGTGAGATTCCAAACCGCAAAAACCACCTATGCAAAAGAGGTGGTTTTTGGTTGAAATAATTTCTGGCTGGAGTGGAGGGATTCGAACTTGGCTAGACTATACCGAGTCGTCTGATTTTGTAAGTGTAAATAACTTTGCGATACCGACGGCTACAAGGCTATATACAACGATTGCAATTACACTGCTAATCTCGAAGGTCGATTCACCGTAGCTTGGCTGGTAGTTGAATATGCCATAAAAAGGCGTGGCAAAGAATCCGCTAAGTGCGTATACAAAGTCGACAAAGCCGGCTCCTTTATTTGCTGCAAGCAAAAGTAATACAATGCGCAGCGCAAGTAGGGCGTTAATTACGCCAACGATATAAAATACTATGCGCCGAGCCACAATGCCGGCGTCTACTTTTGTAGCCGTCGTGACACTTTGGCGTTGAATATTTGTGTTTCCTTGTTGCTCAGTCGTGTTGCGTACTTCGGTAGTCTTCTGATCACGTTCTTCGTTCATATGATGTTACCTCTTACGGTTTGTATGTATACAATAGCACATTAATTACAACAATTATGTTGGCGACTATACCAGCCGTTAGGATTCGCTCGACATGCTCATCTTCGCGGCAAGCGCTCCAGTCGGCCAAGGAAGAACCTATTCTAAACTTTTGGGAATTTCAATCGTAATCCATACATCATCCGCGATGCATTGATAGACGGTACGGCCGTACTTTTTATTATCTTCGTTTGGGTTGTGGCTACTATCCTTGCGGACTTTGTTCATTGCTTGTTTACATACAGGACATTCCATAGCCTTATAATAGCGCAGTTAATGACTCACGTGTAATTACCATTCATCCCCGGCCTTTTAGCTGCAATTCTAGGCAATGGGGGAGTATGTCCAAGTAGTAGGAAAAAGCTCCATTAAGTAGTTAAATACAGACAGCAGCATTTTAGAAAAATACACCACAACGGAGGTTTACGATGAGTGATTCCGAAGCATATTTTAAGATAATGAACTACATTGAGCAGAATCCGCTAGCCACACTGAGTACCGTTAACGACGACGGCACACCACATGGTGCGATCGTCTACATCTGTGCACTTAGCAATCAGACGGTTTGTTTTGTTACTAAGAACCTGACTCAAAAGTATATAAATGCGACTGAGCGTCCAACCGTATGCCTTACTATCGGCAACGACAAAGACAGCAGCACTTTACAGCTAACCGGTCAGGCTTCGGTAGTCGACAACCCCGAGCTGATGGATACTGTTCTCAAAAAGATTACGCAGGTACATGCCCGCATGGCCGAATGGCTACCGCCACTTGCCAAGTTACGCGCAGGCAATTACGCTATTGTTGCCGTTAAAATAACGCATGCTCGTCTGGGTGAGTATAAGGGGCTAGACATCGGCAGCGAGGATATTTTTACGGAGATTTGAGCCTGATCAATGGAAGGGATTCGCCCTGGGTGGGTCAACGCTGCTTTTTCTTATCGATTAGTAGACTAGCTAGTATTGCGGTGACGTACCCAAAGATTGCAATTGCATAGAATGAAATTACGATGGCCAGTAGTCTGCCCGCTGTAGTGTGAGGTATATATTCGGAGCCGATGGTGGTCATCATCATAATTGTCCACCACAGGGCATCGGGGTAGCTTTCCATGCCTTGCAGGCCCAGCCGCTGAGCAGTTTCATGCTCGAGATTTAACATTCCTGCAGCTCCTACAAGCACTACAAGCGAGCTTATTAAAAACACGTAGCGAACGCCATAGTGTTTAGCATGTGCTCGCACTGTACTGATATTGTGGTTCAAGGAGGCGATTATCTTTACTAGACTTAGTGATCGCAAAGAACGAAGTAGTCGTAGGTAGCGGACGAACTTCAAGATTCGTAGTAGCCTGAGCGCCGGCAGAAGAAGTGAAAGGCCAATCAGCCAGTTCTCTTTGAGATACTGCCTGATGCTTGGTGCGATCGTGATCTCTAGCAAAAAGTCAGCAATGAATAGAGCCCAGATGGTGTAGCCAATGTTTTCCAAGGTTTGGCTAGCGCCTGAACTTAGCTCGAGGATTGTGATGCCTAGCCAGATGAATGACAGATAAAAGAGTGGCTTGTCTGTAAGCTCGTTGATTTGAGCTAGTAAAGCTTTACGTTCTGATTGAAGGGTCTGCGTCATCTTCTTAGTACACTTTCTTAAAGCAAGGCTTAAAGCCAGCGAGCGACTCCGCCATGATGCGAGCAAGTACCCTGACGGTGTGCGCTATAACTATAGGTGCCATCAGTGCATTGTGCACTCGCACCTGCAGGGTCGCTTGATGGTGAGTTGATATGATTCCCATCAACATTTGTATACCCCGAACTTTCAGTGTTAGTTGTTTGGGGCGATGCTGTAGGTGCTACATGGGTGCCGACCGCAACGATCTGGGCTACAGGCTCTGTAGTGACAGATTTCGATTTTAAGGTTCTGTCGCTCTCTTTTCCATTGCTAAGCGTGACAATATAATCGTATGTTTCAATGCCGTCTATGCCATCCTTGACGAGTTGAGTCTGACCTTTCGGCAAGCTGCTGTCGTACTGCGTAGCTGTAGAATATGGTACTGCTTTGGTTTCGGTTACTATTCGAGTGGTTGGGGTCGTGCCTGCGCTTACTGGAGCCGTAACGCCAATCATTATCAAGAACAGCAGACTTAGCACACCAAATATGATTACCACACTCTTCCGACTCATCTCTTTGCTGGCAGGCATTATTTTGCTGCTCAAATGTGATGGAGCTATAAGACCCCATAGAAGGGTGGCAAGTGATAGAAATGACAATAGTGTGAACAATCCGGGAATAGCATTTGGGTTATGGAAAAACAGATGGGCGATAATAGGTACCAGTAAGATCGAGAGTACCAAAATCGTGATCGCTAGCCTCTTCCAGGGTGCGTACACATAACCGGGAACATACAAAGGCCTATTGTAAAAGAAGCGTGATCGAGCCTCATCAATGGCCCTGGTTATTCTATACATGACGGCTGGCGTTGTGCGTCGCAATCGCTGCGCGAAGAGCAGCTATATCTTCGCCTGTCTTTTTGCGAATGGTTAAGGCGATAGTGTTTTGGGCGCTGAGGATGGATTCGTCTGTGACTTTCATGAGGCCTGGCTTGATTTTGCTTTCGAAGTCTCGCTCTACTTTATCGATGCTTTTTACGTAATCAATGTTGGCGGCTATTCGCGTATATTTGCTTTTAATTTCTTTTTCTTTAGCTCGGAACTGAGCAAGTGCATTGCTATAGGTGCCGTTAGCAGCGCTCTGTTCGCGTTCAGTTTTAGTTTTTGCCCTTTGTTCTTGAGCTGCTTTTTCGGCTTTGTCGCGTGCTTCGTTCATCCGCTTTTCGGCTTTGTCCCGACGTTCCTCATCTTTGCTCTTTTGAGCCGCCTTAGACTTTTTGCGATCTATATTCCACTGTTCAAAATCGGGGTTGAGGTAAAGGTTTTTAACGCCATCTTTTACCATTATTCCAGTAGCAATATACAAGAAGAACATAAGCGGCGCCGTAATGAGATCTACCTGTCGGATATTATGACCAAACATGTTAACTAAAGAGCTGTCGCCCAAAGATAAATCTAACTGCATAATAGTAGCAGAGAAGACGCGGATCAGTACGAGCGCAAGCCCCAAGGAGACCCACAGTAGGTAATGGCCTGCAAGATTCAACCTGTCGTCGTTGCCATGAGCAACCTTGACACCCAAATGTGCCATGATCCCGATTCCGACCAATCCAATAGCGAACGCAATTCCCATTGATGCTGTAGCGTCGAGGTCTAATACCTTGCCAATAACATCATTCAAAAATGCCAAATCCACAAAAGACAAAATGATTGCACCAACAATCATCGCTATTGAAGCAGTCAGTGGGTAAGGTTTTTTGTCGGAAGTGAAGTCGATCTGTTTCTCGGCCATCTTATTATTCCTCTTCTTTCTTCGTTAGCTTCTCGAAGCTAACTTTGAGGTCGGACGTATCGACTGACGATAGTTTTTCCTCCTTAAGGTCATCTGTCCTTTTAGCGTCTCTGGCCTTTTGTACGACAATTCTATACAGACGGGCTAGCTCTGAATTATCATGCCTAAAGAAATCGAGCAGTTGCCGTGTTTCAGCAATTTTATCGGCGCGTATTCTTGTGTAGTTTGCAGTCTGTGTTGCATTGTTAATATCATTTTTGATATGGGCGTACTCAGAGTCTATTACCTGCAGGTACATTTCAAAGCTGTGACTATCAATCAGCTCGCCATTTTTGATCTTCTTTTTGGCGTCACGTAAGACACGTTTATGCAGTTTGTCAGATCTTGATTTTATAACTGGGGAACTTATGATATTTTTTCCAAAAAACAAAAACATGTGATCTCCTAGTTGCTGCACTGGTCGCTATTGCGGCTGATGGTTACTTTTACTATTCGGTTCTGCAGGTCTTGCTGATAAGGCCCAAAGCCACGACCTGTAGCGTTAAGCGTAGCCGCTGGTACACCGAGCTCAAGAAGAACGCCCTTAACTAGATCAGCGCGTTGCTGCGATAAGTTATCTGGCCCTGCGTAGTGTGCTATGTATCCGTCCACTTGGATAAGTTGGATTGTATCGCCGTAAGAATCCCACAAAGTTTTTATGCTGGCTAGAGAGTTTTTGGCAGCTACAGGGTTTTTAAATACTGCCTGGTTACTGACGAATTTAAGGTTCTCATCATCGAAGACAAGACCAATATCACCACAACCTGTATCCGTAGTGCCGACTATATAATCCGTCTTAACTGCATCGCCAACGAGTGTTCTGGTATCTATATCAACGTCTCCGCCAATACTGCTGACAACACCTTGGTAGACATCACGTACTATTTGTTTCTGCTTATTAGATAGTGGCTCCTGGGGGGCTACTGTATCGCCAAGCCCGAAGAACGTAATGGCATAACCGTCAAGGTAGTCATATTTGTATTCTTTTCCTATTTCCCGTATAACGCTTTTGCGATTTTCTTCTTTAGTTAAGATGTTGGTTTTGGAAAAGCTAAGCTCTCCGTCATCTGAAAGACCGGAGCCGACAACAATAATCCTGGAGCCTTCTTCCACATTGTTTTTTGCTTCAAAAATTGCTTCTAGATAATTTGCGCCGCTCTCGGAGGGAGTCAGACTATTCATCTTCGCAACTATCGCTTCGGCGTTGGCTTTTGCAGCGCGTTTGGCGTTTGAGCCGTTGTTGCCGATCTTGCGTAGCCTTAACTCGGAAGCGTCAAGATTAATGACCTCGGGGTGTTTAACTGCAGAGATTATTCTTATAGAGTCTGTTAGCGTGCTGGCCTCATCGCCCTTGTGCTGTAGCAGGGTATCCTCGATCGCCTTAGTGATATATTCAGAGGCTTGCGGGCTAGGTGTGTTTTGAGTGTTGCCGAGTACTATAACAATCTCTTTAGCTGCAGGTGCAGCGTATGGTGTTAGGCCGTAAAGGCTTATGCCTACGATTGTTATCAAAGAGAGACCGGCAATGACTTTTTTGGACCTGGAGGCATAATCGAAGAATGAGCCGTAAAGCCTGCCCTGTTTAACAAAATAAGGTACAGAGATTACTAATAATAGTAAGGAGGCAGCAAGAAGAATTAATAGTATAGGTTGATGCGAAAAGTGCTGGGTAAGGTTATTCATCAAGTGGTGAGTGTCCAGTCGTCTTGCGCGTAATGTACTACACGCCGACAGAGCTGCTTTAATCTATTTCTAATAGATAGCTATCTATACAACGGTGTGCAAATATAGCGTCAATACTTTTTATTTACAATACATTAAAAAACTTAAATCTACAACAATATTGAGCTGGGATGGAGGGATTCGCCCTATGTGCTCGTCTTCGCGGCAAGCGCTCCAGACTCGGCCAAGCAAGGACTCCTCAGATTGCCGCTGGCAATCTTCGACCTGCGGTTCGAATCCCGACATGTTCCGAACTAAAGAAAAAGACAGAACAAATGCTCTGTCTTTTTCTTTGGCTGAAGAGGATGGTCTTAAGTAAAACTTTTGAGCCACAAGACGAGGCCCAGGTGGAGCAGGATACTCAAGAAATTCGCGCCCTACTCGACGAAAGCGAAGAGCGACCCGAAGGCGACGGGCTCTCAAAAGACTAGCTTATCACCTAAAGTAGATCTAGCTCTTCTTCCGTTTTGAAGTGTCGCGGCAACATGAAGCTCATTGCAAAAACGATGAGAAGGAAGCAAAGCGTTCCCATAGCTCCCCAAACGTATGCTTGATTGAACCCCTGGCTGACGTGGCCAAAAAAGAGCGAACCGATAATCACAACACCAAATACTCCACCAAGTTGTTCCACGGCTTCCAGTACGCCAGAAGCTGAACCTACATGTTTTTTATCTACCTTCTGTAGTGTAATAGCGAAGAGTGGTCCTGTGATCATACCCATTCCAGTACCCGTAACTAACAAACCGGGAGAAAAATACCAAGGTTGGATAGATGCGTTAAAGTGAAGCAACAGCCAAACTGTCATGCAGATACCCAACGTCAGCACACCAGCTCCCATGGTGATGATATAACGTCCTATCTTTGGAACGAGCACTTCGCTCAATACAGCTACGCCTAACACGATACCGACTATCATCGGTAAGTTAGTCAGCGCCGCCTTTATGGCACTGTACCCGAGGCCCTGTTGGAGTACTAACGTGAATGTCAGCAGAAGTCCTGCAAGCACAATTTCAAAGATTAGATTGAGCCATAGGCCATTGACGAACGTAGGCTGGCGAAAGAGTGTGGACTCGATCAACGCCGACTTGTTCTGTTTATTCTTACGACGTTGATGAAGGATAAACATGGCAAAGAGCGGCAACGAGGCTACTATCATGCCGATCGTCCATGTTGGCCAGTGTAGATCCGGGCCTTCTATTAATGGCAGGATCAATAGGGTCAAAGCCGTCACCACGAGTCCCGTACCCACCAAATCAATCTGCAGAGGATGAGATGATTTCCCCTTGGGCAGCAGATAGTGACCAGCAATTAGGGTAACTAAAGCTACGGGAATATTGATCAGGAATAATCCCCTCCATGTCGTGCCGGCGACATTAGCCTGAAGCACTAGTCCTGCGACTATGGGCCCGAGGGCGGCTGAGAGTCCGCCGATCGCGCCAAAGATGCCCATCAGCTTCCCCCTGTCTTTGGGCGCATACATCAACTGAATGAGTGATGTTGCTTGAGGGACCATCAAGGCTGCGGCAGCTCCCTGTGCAATCCTAAATCCTATAAGCCATTCTACATTTGGTGCAAGGCCGCAGAGTATTGACATAGCGGCAAAGCCGCTCACGCCTATCATGAATATCTTTTTATAGCCGAATACATCACCCATTCTTCCACCTGTAATGAGCAGAACTGCAAATGACAGCACATAGCCAACGATCAGCCATTGGATCGCGCTATAAGACGCCCCTAGCCCATGTTGGATAGTTGGTATTGCGACATTGATAATTGTTGAATCAAGAAGATCCAGCGCGACGGCAAGAAGAACCATCACGGTTGCAATCAGTCTCGTCTTGCCTTTTAGTTTCCCAGCGGTAGCTTCTGCGTTAGCTTCAGTCATAAGCGGCCTCCTTTTCTGCGGATTGGTAGTTCTTATTATGTGAACATCGTTCACTTATTTGTAGGGTACCCCTGATGATGCTATTATGTCAATGATGAATAAATCCGCCATGCCAAAAAAACGCACACTCACACAAGAGTCGATAATTATTGCCGCCTTTCATCTTCTTGATGAAGAAGGGCTCGCAAATTTTAATGTACGAGCCTTGGCGGGCAAACTTAGCGTCGGGGCGTCGGCATTATACCGTCACTTCAAAAATAAAGATGACATCCTCATTAAGATGACGCGTACTATGTTTGAGACATGGCTAACTGAATTCCATCGGGACGGCATGAAGGATTGGCGGGATATGTTACGAACGAACGCTCGCACGTTAAGAAACTTGCTTATTGAGCATCGCGACGGGCCACAATTATTTATACAGTACCATCAATACGCAGACTCACCTTTAGCAGAAGAACTACTAGACGAACTGATGAAGCAAGGTTTTTCTCAACGAGATGCCACTTTAGGCGTCAGTACACTGATTAGCTTTATTATTGGCTTTACTGCAGAAGAAGAGCCCGAAAAACGTTTTGCATATACAGAGTCTCTCCGCAAGCAGTCGACATCAAGCTCACCCTTCCTAGTTGAAGATGAAACTCCTGATGCAGAGTTTAACTATGGCGTGGAATTACTCCTATCGGCACTTGGCTCAATAAAGGCCTAGCTTATAGTATTTTATTGATCGCTACTGAATAAATTCTTAGCTGGGGATGAGGGATTCGAACTCAGGAATCCTATGCCGGCAGCCCTGCATTTAATCGCGGCCGCGTTGATATTTGCGCTTATGGGGCGGCTGCCAACCGTGCTGCCTATGATGTTGGAAATGTCGGCGTGGGGCGTCGTGCGGTTGGCGGAGCGATTGCATGAGCTTGTCGCCAAAGTAGGTCGCAACTTTGTTGAGTTTAGCCAGCTCGACTTGCTGTTTTTTAGAAAGCTCAGCCAACGAAATCGCACCAGGGGCCAAGTAACGGACTCGCTCCTGAACCTGTTTGGGGTGAATGGCCGGAATATGCGGATTAGCCCGTTTAAGTAGGCGAAACTCTTTTTGCAGCTCCTCGTACACCCACAGACTAAAGAGCGTTACGAATAATTTTTGATTTTCGGGCGTGTGCTCAATAACAGGGATACCGGAGGCTTCGAAGGTCTTGCCGCCGTAGGTTACGAGCATGCGCGTCAGTAAACCACCGCTGCGTGCATCAAAATACTTTTTGCTATAGCGCACCGTGTACTGCCCAGGCGCTAGATGCTCAAGCCAACGTGGGTCGACCATTGTGATGTCGTTAACAAGATGCAGTGTGTTAAGCTCGCCGTTGCCCCGCGGCACCTGTAAGTCAAACGGCGTACCGCTGATTAAACCACTCCTGTGCACAACTGTTCCGCTGGACACTTCACGTGTTTGTTTAGTAGCCAAATGGAGCGCATCACCCGTTGGTTCAATCAGCCAAATCTGGTGCAATTGGCCTGCCACAATACAGACCAGTAATTGGTCGACGTCTTGGTCTGCAATTGGCGACGGTGCTACATCTCCAAGGCCAAGATCGTGGTTGAGTCGCTCATTGACGTCCTGAGCTTTGGCGACGTTCTTCTCAATAATGCCCAGCTCTTCATATTGAAGCAGGTCGATTGTTGGCAGCGCCAGCAACACATCATACTCAGCCAAAAGATCAGATCGTGTGTGGCGGGCAAAACGGCGCCAGCCGGAATGTCGTGGGCTGCCCTTAACAATGCCGCCGACTTCCTGAATCGCAATGATGCTCGCCAGCTGAGCCTGCAAAACTGGGCTGCATTGCTCAGCCTCGACTAGCATACGGGCGTAACTCGATTCAACAGGAAAGCGTTCCATTTTTTGACCAACTTCGGTTACCGTACCGTCCTCGGATACGGCACCTAGGCTTCGCAGTGTCGCCTTGGCGAGTTTAATCGTACGTCTGCTGGGCGAGTGATAGAAATCAAGGTTTTCGATGTCTATACCGATGCTTGCCAGTCGCAGCACCAGACGATCAATGTGCTTGCGCATAATTTCTGGCACACCGTAAGCCGGACGTTCTTTGAGCGGTGAGCGGCTTAGCCGATTGAGGCGCGCCAAAATATATATGCCTTCTTTGGTGCGGCCCGCGCGGCCAGCACGTTGCAGGCAGTCGGCCTGTGATATTTCTTCGATAAAGAGACCTTCGACACCGTTTCGGACTTCGGCACGTCGTTCCAGGCCCGAGTCAATTACCGCGTCGATATCGTCGATCGTGATACTGGTTTGTGCGACATTGGTCGTCAAAACAACTTTGCCCTGCGGATAGTGTGCAAAGGCTCTTTGTTGTGCCTCTGGCGTTAATTGACTATGCAAGGGAATGATGGGTACATTGCGAGCAAATCGGGCAATTTCCTCGCCAACGGCTTCAATTTCGGCCTTGCCGGGCAAAAAGACTAGCATATTACTAACGCGGCTCTCGAGCTGTTTGGCAATTTCTTCGACAAGGTCACCACCATATCGCTTTTCGACGGCAAAGGTTCGACCTGCAATTGCAATTGGCGGAGAAGAGTCAAAATACTCTGCAAGCGTATTTGCTTCGATAGTGGCGCTCATAAGTACTACTTTAAAATACGGATCTTCTTGGCAGCGCTTTTTGGCCCAGGCAATCAGAACTTCCATGTTTTCGTTCCATTCATGGATTTCGTCCAAAACCAAAACCTGCCTGTCATTCGTGCCGCTACCGGTTAGCTCGCGCACCAACTGTAGGCCATCGGTACAATACAAAATGACGTTATCGTGATTATCGTCACGCTCTGGGGCAGTTCGGTAACCCACGAGATCCGTCGCATCACGGCCAATTCGCCATGAATACTCCTGGCGCACACGATGGCACAGGTTTCGAGCGGCCAGGATACGCGGTTGGGTTACAATAATTTTTTGGTAGCCAGCCTCGGCTAGGTATTGGGGAATCTGCGTGCTCTTGCCAGCTCCTGTTTCGGCAGTAACGATTGTCACCTGGCGTGACTGCACGGCTGCAATAATTTCCTCTCGACGCTCGTAAACGGGCAACTGATAGACAGAGTTAAGGTCATCGCTGTTCATTATGTCTATTGTACCGCACCGCGGCTCAGCGAGTTGGAAATTATCAAACGCTGGGAGTGGGATTACAGCAAGCTGTACTGGAGCTGACGTTCAACAAGAAACTGGCGATAGGCTGCTTCCATGGCTTCTTCTTCCGGTGTACTTTGGCTTATTGCGTCGATTGATTCGAGCAGATCAGCAAACTCCGGGTCTTCGGCACGGGCAGTTTCGAGCATGTGCGCTGATCGGTCTTCGCGCGGCTCGGGGTTGATGATTTTCTCGAGAGTACGCGGCAACAGGTCCGCCAAGCTGGCATAGGACTGACGGGGATGGTTGGTACGAAGCCCATTGACGACTGCCTCAAGGGGTTGCCACTGATCGGCATCGTACCAGTTACCTATGAATGAGTTATAGAGTAAGTCTGGATCGGTTTCGAAAGCGCCCATAAGGCCCAAGAGGCCGTATTCGGCCAGGACGCCATCCGCCTCGGCTTGAGCGAGCGCCTTAATAGTAGTGACTTCTTCGGTAGCAACGTCAAGACGCTCAAGCTCTGGCCCAAAGGCTGCGACAGATACAAGGAGCTGTTCGGTGAGCTCGGCATCTTCCGGGGTATTGGCATAGGCGATTCCGCCATAGCCGTCTTCGAGGACAGCTTCAACTGCCGGGTAGCGACTGATGACATGGGGAAATTCACGAGCAACGCCATGCGTACTGACACGATCTGCTGCGCCACCGAGTATACGAGCTATGCCTTCGCTGGCTGCTTGGTTTAGTTCGCCAATGTGCGCTGCGGCAAGTGTCCGTCCAAACTGGTGTCCATCAGCAAGAGCAAGATCGAGATATCCGAAAATACTATCGACAATCTTGAGACCAGCGGCACGGGCGCTGTCGCCAAACTGGAGGTCGGCAAGCCCTACTCGTAGATCACGATCAGCGTCCATTGCGGCACCCTCAACAGCATCGACACTCTCTTGTGCTTCGATTTTGGGTATACCCGCTTCGGTCAGCGTGGCTTCTGCGCCTAGTACGCCCATAAGATGGACCATGTATTCGCCCGCTTCTCCCTTGCGTTCTTTGTGCTCATTGTATGCCGCGAGCGCCTCAAAGACCGTATTGAGGGGTGTCGGGGGTTGGATCTGTTCAGGATTGGCCATAAGTTTTATATCATATAGTACTAGTCATACTGCATCAATACCTGGCTCAACAGGGGCTGTACTTAATAATGGCAAAAAGATCAAATTGGAATGTTACGCTAAAGACATGAAAAGGGGACTTTAATGGTTGATTTGAAAATAAGCAAAACATCTATTCCGGGCCTGCTGGTTATTGACCTGCCCGTTCACGCCGATAGTCGTGGCTGGCTAAAGGAAAACTGGCATCGTGGCAAGATGATCGAGTTGGGCTTGCCCGATTTTAATCCTATACAGAATAACGTTATTTTCAATAAAGATCGGGGGGTGACGCGGGGTATCCATGCTGAGCCGTGGGATAAATACATCACGGTTAATTACGGGGTAGTTTTTGCTGCTATTGTCGACCTTCGGCCAGGCGAAAATTTTGGCACGGTCGAAACGTTTGAGCTCGGCGTGGATAAGGCGCTCTTTGTACCACGCAACTGTGGCAATTCATACCAGGCACTTGAGGCGAATACGGTATACTCAATCTTAGCCAATGTGCACTGGAGTCCAGATCTAGACTGTACCTTTGTTAATCCGGCGGATATAGAGCTGGATATTCGGTGGCCAATCTCGTTAGATGCCGCCGAACTTTCTGAAAAAGACAAGAATCATCCGACGCTCTACGAGCTCAAAAAGCAACTGAGCACGTAGACACGAACCAAGGAGGATAGGCTCGCCCCCTTGCTAGTTGGCTTTTATGAGATATGTGTCATGATGGTTATATGAATAATATACACAACATTGTTCCTGCATGTATCACTCCTTTTAATGACGATAATTCGGTTAACTACGCCATAGTTAAGTCGCTTGTTGATCACTTTATAGGTGCCGGCGCTGGCGGCTTGTTTGTCAACGGAACCTCCGCTGAATTTTTGACGCTTACCGACGATGAACGCAAAAAGCTGGCCGAAGCATTTGTCGGCGCTGCTGCGGGACGTGTGCCGGTTGTCGTGCATGTCGGGGCGCGGGACCTTTCATCTGCAACGGAGCTCGCGAAGCACGCCGAATCAATTGGAGCTGACGCCATTGGCACATTGCCACCGATCGACCGAGCACAAAGCACCCTTGATGACGATTTTGCGTGGTATCAGGCAGTTGGCGCAGCATCCAGCTTGCCACTGTATGTGTACCTGCGTTCCGACATGGGTACGAGCGAAATACGGCCCGAAGAATTTTTGGACCGCATGAAGACAGTGCCTACGTTTGCGGGCATCAAGTATGGTGCATCCAACTTTCACATAATCCAGGGTATTGCGCAGCAAACCAACAATCGCATTAATATACTTACCGGGCCAGATGAGCTCTTGCTTGCTGGACTTGTTATGGGCAGTGATGGCGCCATTGGCACTACGTACAACGCCTTCCCAAACCACGGCGTGGCAATTTATAAAAACCACCAGGAAGGCAATATTCGTGAGGCCGAAAAACTCCAAGCACAACTTGGCGAGCTTATTGCCGAACTCATACGAATGGGTATCGTGCTGGCCGGTACTAAGGCTATTATGCGAGAGCAGGGGTTAGCCATTGGGCAATGTCGTCCGTCGGCAGAGTACGGTGAGGCGCTGGCTGCTAATACCGAAAAAACGTTCACCGATCACGTAACAGACGAACAAGTTGCCAAGCTTATGGAAATTGTAAACAAATACGGCATGCGATAACGGCACAGCAGACTGCCTAAACCCCTCTTACAAATTATTTTGAGCGATCATTTTATCACTAAAGGTAGCGACAAACATAGTATCCTCTATAGACCCTTGATCGAATTCAATAGTCGGTGGCAACAATGCTTGTTCGACGAGGAAACTGCTTACATCTTGCAGGAGCGAGCCGTTAGATGACTGGAGAATGTGCACCTGGTTTAAGTGGGGGCGGGGCGGCCAAGCCTCATCGAAAGCAAGCACTGCTTCTGCGTCGCAAAAATCGTAGGCTAGGCGAGCCATGCTCGCTATTTCGGCTAGGACCACCTCGTTAGCACCTGCAATTGATAAACTCTTGCGCTTTTTACTGCCCTTATACGTGTTGTAATGCACTGGGAACGATTCGGCCGTCGCGGGCTGATCAAAACTCCCCGGCAACTGATCGGCCAGATAATCGCCCAGCTGGTCGATCTCGAATTGAGCTGCTATCTTGCCAAGGGCTCCATAAAAGCCCAGCAGCTGGCCCGGAGCCAGGATGTTAGCCTTGAGATCGGTGTTAAACTTTAGCTCTCTCTTATGCGCTGCAAATGCATCAAAGGTCTGAGCTTGGATTTCGTTAATGACTTCGGAGGGGATGTTTGTAACTCGCCGGTATATATGGAGGCTCGGTACGGTACGTTCTGCGGGCATTAGTACACCTTACCACCCAAAAACTGTTTTAGCCAAGCAGCTTCGATGCCAAGGCTGGAGGCATGTTCGGCTGTGCCTTCACCCAATGTACACAACGTATATCGCGCCACTCAATTGACTTGAGTGTAAAGTCATGCTTTAGTATGGAGATGTCTGAAATCGCCCCAAATCCATCTGAAGCAATCCTAAAAATGCAGGATCGCCATAGGCAAGCCCTCGAGCTCAATGGAATCATCGGCAAAGTTGCCGAGCACGCCATAGCCGAAAACAGGCAAGACACCACCGCAGAAGTGCTCGAAGGCTATCCTGTGGTACTTGGATCAACATACGAAGATGTCACGCAAATTTACGTTGCTTTTCAAAACGAAGCTGGTGTAGTAGGTCAGCAACGATTATCTT
The DNA here is from genome assembly GCA_963721475.1 of uncultured bacterium. Classification (GTDB taxonomy): domain Bacteria; phylum Patescibacteriota; class Saccharimonadia; order Saccharimonadales; family UBA4665; genus CAMLQK01. The sequence goes on from CAVRJI010000002.1 coordinate 136,619, forward strand.
CGCGTATTGTGCGTATCGGCGCTATCGCTGCCGGCAAGGCATGCCCTAATGTGTTTATGGGCATCACTGATGCTGATTTTGCAGTCGTACACAGTCTTTATAATGACGCGCTCTATCACAAAGAGCATATCGCGCCAGACTATGATGTCGAATTTGGCCTGTAGGCCTCGCTTGCGCTGATATCCTATCTCAATTACAATTGCCACTGTTATGTCCACACGGCTCAATTGGTATTGCTATCAACCATCCTAAGTAGAGAGCTATTACATTTTGTCAAATTTAACCCGCTCTCCCGAGAGCGGGTTTTACGTTAAGGAGCTGCAATGAATACTAAAACAATCGGAATTTTGGGCGCCGGAAGCTTTGGGCGCTTTTTGGCTGAGCTGCTGCATCATTACAGCAAAAGCTCTATTATTATTTTTGACCCCTATACTTCTGTCCCGGTGCCTGGCGCAGCTCAGGCGGCCAATCTCACAGATCTTGTTACCCAGTCGGACATCATTGTTCTGGGCATACCACTCGATAGTTACGATGCAGTACTGCCACAAATCAAAGAGCACATACAGCCGGAAACGCTTATCGTAGATATCTGCTCGGTAAAAATAAAGCCCCGGGAGCTTATTCGTGAACATCTGCCGGAGCATAAGAATATTCTGTGCACCCACCCGCTTTTTGGGCCGCAATCTGTCGTCGACAATGCCTCGCGGGGTCACACGCTTATAGTTACCGAAAGTAATGGTAGGCCCGCTCAAGAAACCGAAGCATTTTTACGCGATCAACTTAGCCTAAAGGTCGTTCATATGTCCGCCGATGAGCATGACAAAATAATGGCTCAGGTACACGCGCTGACGTTTTTTGTCGCGCATAGTTTACGCGAGATGAACTTGCCGACACCGCAGTTTATGACACCATCTTACGGCGAGTTACTCGACCTCATTGAACTCGATAAGCGCCACAGCAGCGACCTGTATAACACGATCCAGAACGGCAATCCGTACGCCAAGCAAATGCGCCAAGCATTTATAGAAACTGCGCAGCGGATCGCCGAACCACAGTCATGACGGGCTCCGCCTGGTAGATTAAAAGAGACCAGGGAAGAAGTAAGGCGCGTCTGGCAAAAGCTCAATGGATATCTTATAATCAAGCAGCAATGGACATCATTAAAGACCTTAATTTTCTTATACTTTTCTTAGTTGAACTGGCAATGTTGTACAACTTTGCGCTCTGGGGTTTTGCCTTAAGGGTGCCGACCATCGTGCGCTATCTTGTCGGGCTAGGGCTGCCTGGCGTAACGATTGTGCTATGGGGTATGTTTTTTTCGCCCGACCCAGCCCTCACTTTGGGCCAGCCATGGAATGCAATGGGCGAGTATGCCTTGTTTAGCCTATCAGCCGTCGCTCTCGCGAGTGCCGGTCGCGTCAAATGGGCTATTTGGTTCTTTATAGTGGCGATTATTTCCGAGACGATTGCTCTGATATAGAAGGAGTGCGTTCTTGTGTCTATCAAAGCGAAGACTGTTCCAAATTTTTGGGGATTTCAGTCGTGACCCATACGTCGTCAGTCTCACACTGATACACAACGCGGCCGTATTCCTTATTATTTTCATCAGGGTTGTGGCTGATATCCCGACGAACTTTTTTCATTGCTTGCTTACAAATTGGACATTCCATAGTTCTACTTATTATACTCACTCATTATCCGTATTCCAGTTCGGTCCCTGCAGAATTACGATATTCGGATCTACTCCGAATATCCTTATAAGGGGCAGTCTGAATTTGCTGGCTTCAACTCGTTTACTATATGGATATCGCCTTGCAGCGTGAGAAGGAATCTTTCTTTTTGTGTCATCACTTGCAACCTCAAAAACGCTGACTTCATGTACCGGATCGCTATATAGCTCTCCCTTTTCTACGTGTGGGTGGTCGGTAGTGTCAACAATGACACGAATCTCTGTATCGCCATCCATAAAATGTCCTCTATATACATCCAGCGGTACGCCAAATTCTTTTGTAAAATCAGGATATTGGTTTCTCGAGGAACTCGGAGAAGGGAGGAGGAACTCTGACATATCTATATTATGACGTTGATTTGCCTAATATGTCAAAAAAGCGACTCCGGTGGGCAGCAGAAGCTTCGCTGGGGTTTTACTCATTCTCCTCATAACAAGCAAAATGAATATGCGCCAGTGGGGTTTAGCCTTAACTCGTGAGTCGGGTTATTTCAATCGGAAGTATAAAGGCAGGGCGCAGCTTGGCCCAATAAGCAACGAGGCGGCTATAACCCAGTATCGTCTGTCGCCCATAGTTGTATTTGTTGCCGCTAAGTATATTACGAAGAGTGCGCTCAGTATTACATCTGCTGCAAAGAAGGCGGCACCTGGAGTGCCAACAACCTGCGTAAGCAATAGGGAGAAGTTGAATCCGTGGCGAGTAAAAAATAATGTTAGTAGCAGATAAGGTAAAACTGCACCCAAAAATATGAAGATATTTAGAATCTGATGCTGAGAGTTATTGTTGGACTGCATATTAGTTAAGTATAACCTATAACTTCCTGACTATTATGGGTTATATCTAAATATAGGCCGTCGGTAAACCAGTAAGAAGGAGTGTGCCCTGCGTCTATCAAAGTGCTAAACGCTCGTCAAAAAGTATCTGCCCATTCAGTGAAGTGTTTCGTATGAGCCCTAGGACTAAATCCGCTACTTCGGCGGTCGACCCGAGCTTACCTTTTGTTTTAAGTAGAGCCTCGTCTTCGGCGGTGAATACTTGATCAAATAAATCTGTCTTTGTTGGTGCTGGAATAATGCAGTTAACACGGATATTAAAATTTTTAAGTTCTATTGCTAGACCCACCGTAAAGTTGTTCAAGGCGGCTTTTAATGAACTGTATACAACAAAATTTGCCTCTGCATACCGATCGATGCTACGTCGTGAGGAAATGTTTATAATGCAGGGGTTATTCGCATTCTTTAAGAAAGGAATGGTATATTTTGACAGCAAGAATACTGAGGTAAGGTTAGTATCTACCATTGTATCCCAGCTTTGCTTGGGGGTATGTTTCGATATCGCCAAAGATGCCAATACCGGCATTGTTTATTACAACATCGATACGCCCATATGTCTGCATAACGTACTCTACGGCCGTAGCTACATCAGCTTCTTTGCCGACATTCGCTTTCTGCATGGCTGGAGGGAAAGAACCTGTTCCAAACTTTTGAGCCGCAAGACGAGGTTGAAATTGAACAAGAGATCAAAGAGATTCGTGCATTATTGGATGATGGCGAAGATCTATAAGTTGAAAATATGATTCTTCAGAGTGGTCCATATGGCTTTATTTTGTTCACCATCGGCGGCATCAAGTTCTTGAGCTACATGTACTATGTGATAAATAGGATCGTCTTCCGGGAGCTGCTTGACGTATTTCGTAGACGACAGCCCTTGTATCTCATTAACAAAATACTCTTCAATTTCGGGAACATCCCGACGATAGTCTATAAGGTACTGCAAGTAACAAACGAGCGTATTCCTTGCGGTATCATCGTCATTGTATGCGTTCAATTGCTGGTGTACGATTCCGGATTCCATAACTATCTCTCCTTAATCCATTCTGTAGTGTCTTGGTTTGCAACTTCAGCTATTTTAGTCGGGCCCGCGGTAAAGCCATGTCTAGCTTCAGGATAAACCCGCAGGTCAACTTTATTGCCTGCTGCGGAAAATCTTGCCGCCAGGGCAAATGTGTCTTCCATTAAGATATCTGCGGTACCTACTACCAGCAAGGCTGGCGGCAAGTCGTGCAAGTCACCATACAGTGGCGAGATATCGGGTTGTGTTTTATCTGTAACATCGCCAACGTAGGCTTGGATGAAATACTCGTCAGCGTACAATCGACCGCCAGGAGTCTGACCGCTCAGGTCATATGCTCCAAACTGCAAGACTGCACCTACGAACTTATTCATAAGATTTTTATCACGCAAACGGAGTAGGGTAGTCATAGCCAACGTGGCCCCCGCTGAACTACCGCCAATAACGAGGCGCTCCGTGCCAAACTGCAGCCTTGCTTGATCGATCAGCCACAAGGCTGCTGTTTCACAATCATCAGGAGCGGCTGGCCAAGGATTTTCTGGTGCCAGTCGATAGTCAACACTTACCACAGTCATACCTAGGCTATCCGCAAGCCGTGCGTTATATGCATCATTTCTTGCCGCTTCACTTAGATAAAATCCTCCACCAGGAATGTTCAAGAATACACCCTTCGAGTCGCCGCCTTTAGACTTAATAATTCGTATCGAGGCTATTTTGCCTCCAGCCTGAACAGCCTGCTCGAGGACTTTTCGATCAGTAAGGCTATTGGCTGGCATACGCGCCTGCCGAGCCGTCGTTAGTCCGGCCGGTGTACGGCGGTCTGGATGCTTTTTATTTTGTGAGGCAACTTTTTTAACGGCGCTAAGCTGCTTTACCTCTTCGGCAAGAGAACTTAACTCGGGCGAAATGAGCTGCTCCAATCCTATCTGCATATAACTATAGTAGCAGTCGATATGAGCAATGACACGAGTACAAAATACATCGAATAAGCCTATGCATTATACTGAGCTTGTAGCAAAAAATAACCAAGGAGATAGAGCATGCCGCTACCTGAGAGTTTCAAACCCACTGGCCCAATAAAAGTTGACGCCAAAGTTTTCAAGAATGTCGTACTCCAGGAGGATGCGGCTATTATCGCTGCAGCCAAGGCATATGTTGAGGCAGATGTGCACGTCCAGCCATCGGCCATGACGTATGCAGTTCTAAAGCGAGAGGGCACATTTGCCAAGGTAGGCATTTCGACCAAGGACGAGGGCGGTTATTATGCATACCTCAAGAAAGTTACCAATATTTGGGTTGTTATTGTGACGGGGCAAGACTTACCAGGCAAAGCTGTTGGCGAAAAATACGGACTGCCACAGGGCTGGTTTACGACGGAGTTCTAGATTCCGTTGTAAAGGAAGTTAGTCATCTATGGATTCAATGGCCTTCACGACCACCCTCATAATCAAGACTAAGAATGCCGCCTGCTCCATATTCGATGGCTTTCTTTAATATCTGCCCATATCCGTCCTCTCAGTTCCTGGGACATAAAAATAATAATATGCAAAAAGATGATATAGTACAGACATCGATACATCGGCAGCTTTTGTATTTTTAAGGAGGACAGGATGGGCGAATTACTTGCAGGGGCGGAGCGTGTCGCCGCTTTAGGACGGCAACAGAAAGCCGAAGCTGCCGCTCGCGTGCGAGCCGAGCAGGCCAAACATGCAGAGTGGGCCGCGATGCGCCCCCAAGCAGAGGGCCGCGTGCGAGAATTTATAGGTTATTTAGTGGGCAACAATATTCCTACCGTTGCCCTATATGAACCCCAGCACCGAGTCCGGGATCGGGGACCATTCTTGGGTAAGCAAACCTATACGAGCGGATATGCTCGTATAGGTGATGGTTGGCTGGCTCGCCGAGAACGCTATACATACGAAGAGGGCACAACTTCGGGTATATTCGTGTGCAAAAACAATCTCGCAGTTGTGTCTTGCGGGCAAATCAAGCGTGACCCGCCTTCGGATGCCCGCAACTTCCACGAAGAAGGAGAATACGTTGTGGCCAGCTGGGGTCCAAATCTAGATGCACCAGTCGGCCCCGATACACCTGTTGTATACGATGGGCCGCCTCTATTTGCGACTGACGAAGGAAAGCTTATTCTCGAGGAAGCCCTTGTGCGGTATGGCATAGTATCGTAATGACCAATAGGAAACATGTATGAGTGACATAGAGCGGCGCATGGGTGAACAGGGCAGAGCGCAGGCAGCCCACGTTAACTGGATGAGAGAGCGTGAAGCGGCATTCCGGCGTACCTCCGACGAACGTGTCAGCGATTTTGTAGGCAGGATGCGTGCACGTAATGTTGGTACGACAGCACTGTTCCAGACGGCTCGGTATAATACGGACATTGGTCGGTGGTGGAACTCCACGCGAGTCACGACCACGTCTTACGAAGCTCTAGGCAGGGGGTGGGTGATCTCCGAAGCAGACAAGAGCGAACGGACGCCAACTAGTTGGGTGGTGCTTGACGAACAAGGGGAGACACCAGAAGTGGCACCGCGTGTACTGATGGCCTCTCGTATCATTGCTGAGGCGCCGAAGCATAGCACTCCGCCGGAACTTCCCTACGTTGCCCTATTGGACGGTAAAGACCTCGAATCATCAATACTACCTATAGCCTTTGCTCAGGAGTCTGAATACGACATGCTTGTCATTGCTGCAAACCGGTTATGCCTGGCTGGGCATCATCGGCGAAGTTAGAATCAGATCGTATTGCGCATGGCCTGCCCAGGCGGTGCTTGATAGTAGAAGTTGGGAGGTGAATACGAGGCCAATCGGATGTCACCTTTTTCGCAATAATAGCGACTGAAAGTGTAGGCCCCATTGGCTGCCTTTCAAATCTACTACATCTGAGCTAACTACACTGAATACGGAAGTCGCGGCTTTTAGTAGGCTTTCGTCGTTAAGGAACGAGAAGTATCGTGGCATATTCATGCGTGATGGGTCGGTGTGCATATCTTCTTTGCTTACCCCACCATATACCCCGTAATAGAATATGCCGCTCGGTTGGAGGCAACCACTGACAGTATTAAGCACCTGTTCGAGGTCTTGTGGAGGGACATGAAGCAGTACATTAAGTGAATAGATGGCATCGAATTTTCTATTGAGCTGATCAAGCTCATATATATCAATTACTTGTGCCTGAAGCCCAAGTTCTTTGCATGCTTGTATCATTTTCGGCGACAAATCAGTTGCCAGAACCTTGAGGCCCTGGTCTTGAAAGTATTTTGCGTCTAGACCGACCCCAGCGCCTATTTCCAGGATTGTCTTCTTGCCCTCATGTTTTGCGAGATCGACAAACTTTTGCCTAGCAACTAGCTTCCAGTCGTCCCGCCCGCTACTATTATTGACCCTACGTTGGGCGTCAGCATCATATGCTGCTCTCAGCTGGTCTTTGAAGCCGTTATCAATTGTCATTCTAAGATAATAACAAAAAACTCCCAAAAGAAGTCTTTCATTACGCTTATGTTTGGCTGGGACGGAGGGATTCGCTCACCGTGCTCGTCTTCGCGGCAAGCGCTCCAGACTCGGCCAAGCAAGGACTCCTTAGATTGCCACGGGCAATCTTCGACCTGCGGTTCGAATCCCGCACAATTCAAACAAAGAAAAATGACCTACAAATGCAGGTCATTTTTCTTTGGCTGGGACGGAGGGATTCGAACCCCCGAATGCCGGGACCAAAACCCGGTGCCTTACCACTTGGCGACGTCCCAATAGGGATGACAACAGATTGATTTTATCCTATATTATGGTTTTTTTCAATCATAAGTTGCCGTTGGCAAGCCCGATGAGCCGGGAGTTTCCGCACAGGCTGCAAACAGCGTACATTAAGGACACATTGGATTGTTGCTGGCCAGCGTGGCGACATCCATCAATATACAGCTGTGATGTGTCGTTTTTTGCCCTCTGCAAGTACATATGTCATTGTATGATCAGAAAGTATACATAAGCTATGTCCGAATTCCACGACCCACTCTTCCTTGACGAAGCTCAGGCTATTGTCGGAGATTTTGCGACGGATCCTGCTGATGTTTGGATGCTCCAACAGGGTATCACAAACTTTGACGAATCACTGGTAAGCATGGCTGATCCGATTTATGTCGGGGCATTGCGTGTGTTGGCTGAGCAGCGTCGCGAAGACAGGGCGAGTTTTACTCCCAAAAAACCAGAAGACATCTGGGGATGGAACGAAAAGTGGGAGGATGGACTCACTCTGAAACGAGTCCAAGATATCAAGCGCAGCGCCGATATTTTACCCCTGCTTGAGCGCATGGCAGCTCTGCGTGAACACTATGAAGCCGAGGATGTACAGGAGTTCAAGGCGTCGGGCCTGTCGGTCGAAGAACCGAGCAGTTCGGGTGAAGAATTATTTGCACATCAGCACCCCTACATGAATGATATTCGAGAGTTCCTGACCAAGCCACCCATTGACGTTACCATCAAGATGAACGGTAAAACCTATAAGACGCAGGTGCATGGCGCATCAGTCCTAGCACCCACGGGCATGGGTAAATCCGCGGTTGCCGGGCGAACACTCGCGGCAGCTGAGGTTGGCAAACAAAGGGAAGATGATCCGTCTAGGACCAAGCGGGCTCTTGTCGTGACCTCAAGCACAGCATTGGCCGATCAGATGGCTGGCTTTACTGGCGACAATACCTTTTTGCGTTTTGCCCCCAAAGACCTAACCGTAGGCGTCTGTCACTCCCGCCGACCAAAAATTACAAATACGGACGTCGTAATAACAACTGTTGATCACTTTACAGCCCACACTGTAGACGGTAAGTTCATGGGTGAGGAACTTGGCCTGCTGGTCGTTGATGAAACTCACCATCTGACCGAACCAGCCTTTTTGGATACCTTTGTGAATCACTGGTACAAGGAAGAGGCTGACGGAACTAAAACACCCATTCCGGCAGTCGGTTTTACCGGCACATCTGGATACGATGCCGAGAAAGACGTGCGGCACATTTTGCCCCATATCATTGAGCATGATGACACACTCAGCTATATGGAAGAAGGCATTCTCAATAGTGGACAGTTCTTTTTTATGCGGGTGGAAGGCACTTACGACGACGAACACCTGGAAGATCTGGAGGAACAGGGTATATCGTCCGCCACAAACCGAGAGGCCCGTTTTGCCGCGACCCGCCAAGCAATGGTTGATTTCTTTACGCCGCTCATTGCTGCTGGTCGCCGTGGCTTTATATTCTGCGAACCAGGCGGGGAAGCCGAAAACGCTCGACTGCTGACGGATGCTTTTCGTACGCAACCCTTGCCGGATGGCACGTTTATTACCGCTGACTGCCTGAATACCACTCACAATAGCGGCAAAGAGAATACTCGTATCCTTAATGACTACAATGCGGGCAAAACCCAGGTACTGACCAGTGTTGGCTGGGGCCAAGAAGGTCTTAATGCCGAATTTGACTTTATTGGGGCGGGTAACGTCGAGTCATTGCTCAAGCTCAAGCAGATTATGGGGCGAGGCACACGCCGTAGCAAAGAGTTTCCAACGACCATCTATGCACAGTTCTTTACGCCCGCCAAAGGGCGCACTGCGCAAACCAAAACCTTCTTGGGGGCTCTGGGGCTCGAACAGGTGGAGCAGGGCGTTATTATTGGGCAACAATCAAGCCGTGGCAGGATATCACGTATTCAGCGAGACAAAATGGGCGCATTACAGCCTTCTGCATTTCCGGAGTCAATTCAATTACTGCTCAAAAAAGCTGAAGGCCGCGTCGTGGGCGAGTTGCTTCTGAACAGTCAGGAAATTCCAGCAGATTACGTCCCGTTTGACACAGTGTATGCGCCCGTAAAAAATCAGGTGAGTGAGTCTTCGGCTAAATACCGGCTCGATAACGCTGGCTATGCTTGGCAGGGCGAGCTTATCCATAAGGGGCGGGGAAGGCATATGAACCGCCATTACGAGCCCGCAGCAGAGACCTTCTTTACTGATAATCCTTTGCCACCCAGGGCAACTCCTGACTTCAAAACGGTTGGTCGCATTGCCCAAGAATTGAAGGTATCGGCCGACTATCTAAAAAAGATCTACGGGCGGATTCACGCAGAGGAGGGGCTTAAAACCGAAGTACGCCTTGGAGAGAATGGCCGCGTAGCAGTCTTTTATGGTACCGAGCTGCGCGCACGCTTCAAGGAAGAAATAGACAAAATACCCGTCGCTGCCCCGACCGACAAGTCCATTGCTCCGCTCGCTGTCGAGCTGAAAATCGGTGATGAGACTGCCAGTAAATATGCCGAGGAGCTCGGTATTAAGTCTGTTTACAAGCGGCGGGCGAACCTCAAGGGCTTTACGTGGTTTATCACCGAGCAAGAGGAGAAGAGAATTACCCAGCGCGTCAACAAATATCCCTGGGCGGCTGATGGTGACTGGACCCTTGGTCGCATTGCCCAAGAAGCAGGCGCTGATCCTGGTGCCGTGCGCACCTGGATCAAAGAAGAAGCGTGGAACCAAACCTACGTGCGGCGTACCAAGACAGCTCAGGGCTATACACGCGAACTCGCTCATTGGTCCGAAAGCTACGGGCGCCAACTTGCCGAACAATACAAAGTGCGACTCACCAGCCTGCCAGCACACCTCGTGCCGTATTCAGTCATCGGTACTATCACTAATTCAAATCGATCCCGGGCTCGCCAGAACGATCTAAGCACGTTATTCAATACTCTCGTGCCCTTGCCAGGCTCCCGACCAGTACTCTGCTTTGCCTGGGACGGACTCAAAAGAATTCACCAAGAACAGGGGCTCCGGGGCGAAGACGTTGATCCGCCTGACTATGCCCGACTGCCGCGAGGCGAAGACGATACTGATCCCCAGCGGCTCACCTATGCCCGTGCCTACCAACTCAAGTTCATGACCGCTGCCCGCATGGGCAATCCAGATGGCATTATTGATTGACATATATCTATGGACGCTGTCGTAGTATTCTTGAAAAAAGTATAGTAAAGTAGACGTAAGCATGTTACGCCATAGACGCACGACTTTCTTTTGTTTTTCACCGCCAGTCATGATTGCAACCTTCCTGATAGAGTTGTCACTGATGGTATATACCTTGCTGCGCTATCGCTGGAATACGCTCACGCGGCTCAGCGTGGGGATGCTATTTTGCTTGGCGCTTTTCCAACTAGCCGAGTTCCAGGTGTGCGAAGGCACAAGTGGGCTCGCCAACTGGTCACACCTGGGATTTGTGGCGATTACATTATTACCCCCACTTGGTCTCCATGCTATCTATACTATAGTGGGCAAAAAGTCTCGGCCAGTTCTCCTGAGCGGCTATCTTACCAGTGCCGCCTTTGTGGCCTATTTTGCCCTGTCGAGCCAGTCGCTCAATGGGCACGAGTGCCTAGGAAACTATGTGATCTTTCATGTTAACGCCAACATGACGGTATACTATGGGATCTATTATTGGGGGTGGGTCATTCTAAGCATGCTACTCAGCGCGTGGTTGGCTCGATCGGTCAAAAACAAGCTGCGCAAACAGGCACTTTATGGCTTTGCGGCAGGCTATGCCGTGTTCCTGATTCCAGTCACAGTCGCGAACCTTGTCAATAATACAACCGTTCGCGGTATTCCATCGATTATGTGTGGCTTTGCGGTGTTATTCGCCTTCATTTTGAGCCTATATGTTTTGCCACGGGTCATGAAAAAGCGATCATAAAAGCGCTTGTATTTCACCAGCGCTCAGGGCTGATGTATAATAGCTTAAGCTTATTGATATAACTGTTTGGCATTTTTTATTCGTGCAAGATAAACCTCACAAACCCCAACAATATATCGATGGATTCATAAACAATCGGCCCAGGCGCCCGATTGCGCATGCTTCATCAGCGACTTCTGCCAATGTGCAGCAGCGGCTTCGCACGGCGCCCAGCGCACCGACACCTTCGGTGCGACAAACACTTGGGGCTGCCGCACGCCCTGTCCAGCTCCAGCATGGCAACCCAATTAGTGCGCGCCAGCCGGTATCCACCGCAGCAGCTCCGGTCGGGCAGCGGCTTCGTAGCAGGCGAGGTACGTCGGCACCTAAGCGATCCTGGCGAACTTTCACCAAGCGTGGGGCGCTTGTCGTCTTGGCTTTATTTATGTTGAGCGGTGGTTGGCTGGGCTGGAAAGTCTATAAGAACTCTTCGAAGGTATTCGGCAATAATAATCCGCTCCACATGCTCAGCGCCTTCAAACCAGTGCCGCTCAAGGGTCAGGAAACAGGCCATGTCAATATTTTATTGGCGGGCAATTCGGCCGACCGCAGCGATGGTGGCGGGGGCAACTTAACTGACTCTATTATGGTGGTCAGCCTCAATACCAAGACCAACGAAGCCTTTATGCTCAGTGTTCCACGCGATTTATGGGTCGACATTCCCGGCATTGGTGCATCCAAGATCAACGCCGCCAACACGGCAACCAGTTTCCAGGAAGCAGGCTATGCTGCTGGCGGTATGGGCATGCTAGAGAAAGTTATCTCCGATAACTTTGGTATCAATCTCAATTATTATGCACTCGTTAACTACAAAGCCTTTAAGGATTCTGTGAATACCGTTGGTGGCATCGACGTCAACATTCAGAGCACTGATCCCCGTGGCATATATGACCCAAGCTTTAGGCCGCACGAGGGCGGGGCGCTCAAATTAGCCAACGGAGTTAACCACTTGGACGGCCAGGTTGCGCTTAACCTGGCCCGCGCTCGAGGCGACCCATTCAATGGTGTTCGCGGCGCCTATGGTTTCCCTCAGAGTGACTTCAGTCGCACCGAGCATCAGCGCCAAATGATGCTAGCCCTCAAGGAAAAAGCCATGAATATGGGTGTTCTTTCGAACCCCACCAAGCTTGGTGGACTGATGGATGCCGTCGGCAACAACGTCAGCACTGACCTCGAGATAAACGAGCTAATCAGCCTGTATCACCTAATGAAAAAGGTCGACACCAAGAATATTCAGTCGCTCAGCCTCAATAATGCCGAAGGCAAGAACTTACTCAGCAATTACACCACTGGCACTGGGCAATCAGCGCTCGCACCTGCCGCTGGTCTGACCGACTACAGCGTCATACAGGCATACGTCCACAAAGTATTCAACGCGACACCAGTTACCAAAGAAGCGGCCAACGTCGTCGTGCTTAATGGCGGTGAAATTCCGGGGCTTGCCAAGCTCAAAGGCGACCAGATTGCCAAGAAGGGGCCGGTTATCGCCAACGTAGGCGACGCACCAAAGCCCTACGCCAAAACGACCATCATCGACAACTCGGCTGGCAAAAAACCGGCCACCAAAAAGATGCTCAGTGATATGTTCAAGGGCAGCGCGACAGCCGTCGATGCCGAACTCGCCAAGCAGTATCCGGGAGACTTCATTATCATCCTGGGGACCAATGAGAAAGCTCCAACAAGCCAGGGCAGCAGTGCCGACAGTGATTCGTCTTCGAGCGATTCAGATATGTCGAATATCTAGACGAAACTCACCTCTAGACGCCTAGGACTGGTGCTTCTGAAAGGCAATAAATCGTGTACGGTTGTCCTTTTTGGACTCGATACCCGTGGCCAAAACTTGCAAGCCATACAGTGCGGCGGCGGCTTGGCTCGCAATAGCAGCCTTGTGGACATTGCTCCACCTTCGAACGTCCGCAGCACTTCCTGCGGTATCGGGATGGTCGCAGAGCGCTGCCTGCGGGAGATATTGTCGCAAATATGGCTGGCACTGCATCAAGGCGATAGGATTTGAGTGAACCTCGAGGATATCCTGCGGCTGGGCGCCAGGCAGGGCAAGGAGGCACTGCTCAATCTGGAGTTCAAGCTCACCACACTGAGTAATAGCATACTGCTCCGCCAGCAGCCGGGTTTCTTTGATAGGGCCATAAATACTATTATCGGTCGCAACGACGCCATATTGTGCCTGGCCGTTGAACACGTTTTCAAACACCTCAAGAAAGGTATCGCAGGGGATGATCCGGATATCATCGCCAAGCATTTTTCGAGCGGCAACATCGTGGAAAGATGCTGCTACGCCTTGGATAGCAACTATTGACATGATCTGTAGATTGTATCATAGCAATAGATAAAAGGATCAAAATGTGGCTATATTTTTTCGGATCAAAATATACTACAATAAACACTAGAGGTATTATGATCTACTTTGGAGCAGAACAATCAAGCGGACTCGCAGAAGCGGGCGAGACCATTCGCCGGACGGCTGACTCATTTTTTAATGCTAAATCGGTATTGTCATTCTTTGCCGCACTGATGGTTGCGCTGGTCTTGGGGCGTATTGTTGCAGCGCTCTTGCGGCGTATTACCAAAATCATCGGCACACAAGTCGACAAGACAAAAGACCTCAACCAAGTCAATCGCCTGCGTCGAATCGAGACACTCATTGTCCTTTCTATCGCGATCATACGAGGTTTCTTAATTATTGGGGCCTTCTATTTCTGGTGGGTCTACACCCGGGACGGACAGCAACCCACAGCCATGCTGGGAGCGACAGCCATTACAACCATCTTTGTGGTGGGTGCACTCAATCCTATTATTCGTGACCTAACCTACGGTAGCGTCATGATGGCCGAACACTGGTTTGGCGTGGGTGATTACGTCCGCATTGATCCTTTCGATAACTTACAGGGTATTGTTGACCGCGTGACGCTTCGGTCAACTCGTATTCGTGGTATAAACGGCGAGATCATGTGGGTTAACAACCAGAATATTCAGGCCGTGCGCATTACACCAAAGGGTATTCGCACGCTCGCTCTCGATCTGCTTGTGTCCGACCTGAATCGTGGACTCGACTTAGTGACTCAGACCAATCTGAGGCTCCCCAATAACCCTTTGATGTTGGCACGGCCGCTGACCATAATGAACAAGCAAGAAGTGGGCAACAAAATATGGCATATTACGGCGATTGGCGAAACAGCACCTGGCCGTGAGTGGGTACTCGAGGACTACGCCCTAAAGCTGATAAAAGAGATCGACGAATCAGGCAAGCGGCCAACATTACTACACGAACCAATTGCTCGCTATGCAGATGTCGAGGCAGAGAAGCGATTTGCTCGAACTATCAAAAATTCCGGCAAACGGCCGATGAAGCGCCAAATTCCAATGCCTGCCGCAGCGCGACCCCGTCCCCGCAAGCGAAAACCACCAATCGTCAATTAACGAAATTACCCGTAGTAATATGGCGCGGCTGCGGAGTTCAACATACCGTAGACCGCAAGTGCACCTTCGCGTGAGGCATATCGTTCTTGGCCATCGTCGGGAGCGACAACAGAACCGTCGATCATGCTTTGCATATTCAGGTCGTGCTGACTCAGGGCACCATACAATCCGCGCGAATCAAGGCTCGCTGCCATCCAGAAACCCCAGGCCGAGTCGACAACTGGCATGCTTGGCCTGGGCTGTATTGTGCCCTCAATAATCGCCCGACACGTTGCCAAGCGATCGGCCTGGAGCGTCTGGCAACGAACTGTCTCGTACACCAAATGTATCTGGGCAACCATAGCCCGCACTCCGTTAGGACTAAACTGAACAAACGGTCGATCAGTTATTCGCTGCAAAGTCTGTGCTGCGATAAGCTTGCCAACGGTTGTGCTGATGTCCTGGGTGGCGACACGCTGCTCGGCATTGATGATAAAGCCGTCCGGGGAAGCCTTGAATGCCATTTCTATCTGATACGCCGTCTCCGAACTAATCGGTGGCAAATTCATTCGTGGTGGAATTGATGCTAATTCAGGTACGATTTCTATTGCCATAGGCTACCTCCCCTAAAAATGGTCCCTTATGTGCCCAAAACTGTAGTCCCAGTTGGCATCTGCCTTCTTGTGCGGATTAAAGATATTTTGAGGATCCATAATCACCTTGGCTTGCCGGAAAAGATGGACTACTTCGGGGCCATACATTTGCTCGAGCCACGGCCCGCGCACCAATCCGTCGTTATGCTCACCGCTTAGGGAGCCTTTATATTTCAACACCAGTTCGTTGACTTCCTTCATGGCAGGCAACAGCTTGGCGCGATCGTTTGGATCCTCAAGCTTCATAAGGGGGATGATGTGGAAATTTCCGTCGCCCATATGGCCGGCGATAGTAGCCAGAAGCTTATATTTTTTGATAATTTGGCGAATTTCCGGCAAAAATTGTGGCAAATAGGGCGGGTTAACGACGAGATCGTCGATAAAGGGTGCTGTGTGCTTATCCTTGACCTTACTGCGAAGCAGTTGGAAACTGTAGCGACGCATCAGCCAAAACTTTTCACTTTTTTGAGCTGTTTCGTCACGCTCCATTGCCATACCATAGGGCTTGAGGTCCTGATACATAACACGGATTTTTTCATCAACTTCTGCCTGAGTTTGACCATTGAATTCGATCATCAGAATCAGCTTGGGGATGCCACGCAGCAGCATAATGCCGTCAGGTATTAAACTCATTAATAATTTGATAAAGCCCACCACGCCAAGCATTTTCATAAAGCTGGGCATAAAACGGATCGACAGCCACAATGTTGCATCATCGAAAGATTCAAAGGTCGCTGGCTGCCGCTCCAGCACTTTGTTGATGATTTCGCCTAGCGGATCAATATCCTTCATAAAGCAGACTAGCAGACCGGTATATGGGCGCGTGGGAACCAGCCGGAAATGAATGTCGGTCACGAATCCCAGCGTGCCCTGTGCGCCAACAATCAACTTGGTTAGATCAAAAATGCCCGTCTGGCGATCCCAGACATCCCACAAATTATAGCCAGTGGAGTTTTTGCTGACGTGGGGTTTGGCGGCCTTAATCTGGTCGTAGTTATTTTCGATAAGGTCAAAGATTTGCTTGTAGATATGACCTTCGAGATCATTTTGGGCCATTTTGGCAGTTAATTGTTGTTTGTTGAGAGGCCCGACAGTACGTGCAATGCCGTCAGAGAATACGACTTCCAGTTCGGTCACAAAGTTCTCGGTTTTGCCATATTCCAAAGACTTTTCACCACCGGAGTTGTTATTGACCATGCCGCCGATGGTACAGAGGTCACGGCTCGCGGGGTAACTCGGCATAATCGCTGTCTGCCTAAGTGTTTCTGCCTCAAAATCACGATAAAAAACGCCCGGCTGGGCATGGGCCGAATTGGTCGTCACCTGATGAATGGCAGTAAAATGCGCATTAAAATCAACGATGATCGAGTCGTTAATCGCACCGCCAGACATGTCAGTTCCTGCGCTGCGAGCGGTCACCGAAAGGGTTGGGTCTGAGCCCTTGTGGTCAGAAACGAGCCGCACAAGCTTCTCGACATCGGCAGTATGCGTAGGAGCCACTACCAGCCGGGGCTTAATCTCGAACATCGAGGCGTCATGACTGTATTTTTCAAGCTTTTCGTCTGAGGCATCTATTTCGCCCTCAAAACCAATTTGCTTGAGCATTTCGGTGATTGTATCCATAGTTCCAGCTTACAAGCTTAACCGCATTATAACAATCACTTTACTTCTTTGCGGAAGGCTTGCATGATAAGTTCAAAGTTCTCTTCTTCTTCTGACGTAAGCTGCGCGCCTTGCGCTTCTTTGACCAAGAGGCGCAGAGCAATGTCACCAACGTTACTACTGCGAGCACCAGAGAGCACCTTGTCAGGCTGCAGCGACCGCACATCCGCTGTTGTTTCGTGCAGGGTGCCAGCTGGCTGCACGAAAAACTTCATGACCTGTTTCCACGTGCCGCCACCCCAGTCGCCCTGATAGCGCAAACGTCCAACATGCCAGTTGCGACGCGGGTCAGTTTTTTTGGCATGTGGCTGCTGTCCATGTTGTTGGCGAAATGTTGCCGGAACGGCAACATACTCAATCGGCTTGCGGGTGTCACCACGGCGGTGATTCAGAGCGAGGAGTGCGGCCGTTTCACTCCGGGCTCGATGCAGGCGAAAGGTATCATGATCATCAAGATCGTAAGTCCACCATTCACACAAGGAAATGCCTGTATCAACCAATGCTTTCTTGTAGGCCACCAACCCTTCGTCGCTCATTGGCTGGCCCTCACTATAGGGCCTATAGACATGCGTGGCAGCGACACCCAAATAGAGCTCAGCCAAATATCCAAACTGATTATTCTCGGCGGCAACGTCGATACCTAAATCAAGAATGCCATTAACTTGCTCGTGGGCTCGCTCCGCCAGTTCCGTATCGGGTGCATAAAAGGCGTATTCCATATTGAGCCAACCGCGGGCAAGCAGGGAAGAGGCGTCATCGTTCTGCGCTAGCATCGCATCGGCAGCCATGAGCTCAGCCTCAGGTATATCTCCAATAGGCACATCCGGACCAGGGTAATGAGCGTACCTGCTAATGCCCTCCTCATATCGATTGCGCCTTTGGCTGCCAGGGCTTAGTAGCTCGTCCAATTCACTCATGACATGGTCTCCACTCATTTTGTGGGTGTATAATAACAAACAATCTACGTGAATAAAACACAACGCTCCTACCTCTGAGATATGCACATATTAGGCGTATATATCTATCTACGGAAAAGTGTTGTATAGTAACCATGTTGTTTTATTAACATATCAATTTACCTACGTAATGTGGAGTTCGCCATGCATCCAGATAACGGCCAAGAAATCCCGACCATCCGTGACATCCAATATCTCGTCGAAGAACTCGACGGCATTACAACTCGTCGGCCCAAAAATCAGCCTCAGCTGCCTTTTATTCTTTTCAAGGACACCAAAAGCAAGGCCAAGGAGCAGCCGAGCCTTGCACGACGCATCGTGAATGGCTACCGCAACCGCTTGCGTGATGCTCAGCGTGATTGGCTCGTGCCCCATGCATATATATCTGAGCGCCATTTGGCCGAAATCACTTCTCGGGAACATGGCCTGCTGGACGGTATCAGTGATCAGTTACAAGACTACATGCCCAAGAATATGGGCAAGCTCCGGGTTACTAATTTCTGTGCTATTCGGGCTATTCTGCGCATGAACTTGGCCGAAAGCGAGCTTGACTACGACGAACAGCAAAACGCTGTGCGCACATTGCTATACCAGAAGTATATCGATAAGCGTCCGTGGCTGCATTGGCTACAGGGCGGCCTGACAGAAATCAACCTGTCGTCTGAGTCGCTGCGCAGTTGGATGTCGGTGGGCATTACACTGACCCTCAAGCTGCTTGCTCGGCCATATATATGGTTGGTGTACGGACGCCAACTGAGCATCGGGCGACGCTATCGATGGTTCAACGACCAAATTGCCGAATTAGGATTTGGCGCTAATAACTTTTTGAGCTCTGCCGTTAACCTGGCACACATCAGCCATGACCCTAAAAATACCGTCGCTATCCAGCGCATACTGCTATCGGCGCTTCTGCAAGACCTTGAGCGCGCCACACGACCATCATTTCGATCCATACGGCGCAGCCGACGCACCACACCTTTTATTGTCATTTTCGAACACATCAGCGCCAGCAATACAAGCATGCACGGCTTCCTTGAGGCCCTAGCCGAAGTACGGCCAGAGTTCCCTAACAATGGGCTACTCGTAATTGCTGCTATCGATGGCAAACTCCCCAATTTGCCTGGCACTGAGATTGCTGACGATTTTGAAGCTGCCGCCCGCAAGCTGGCACTCTTTCGGCAGGGGAATGGCCATGCCGGTCAGCAGGCAATTGCCATCGAGCCGCAGGCTGAGACCGAAGAGAATGACGGCTCCGCCAAGTGGTGGCTCTTTTCCCACCGAGTTGCACTCCCCAAACGTGGTTTGGGCGATTTCCGGTGGCCAACAACCAGCATCGCAGCAGTAGTAACCGCCCTCGGGTTTGGAGTATTCTTTGGTTGGAGTTATTTGGCCGCCAGTCCGGTTGTTATCATCAAGGACAGCTGCTCGTACCAAGTCATGTCTGAAACCGACAAGAATGGCGTCACAACCACCGAGCGAGTCGGTATTGTCGGTGACAAGCCCAAGCTCCAATGCTCCTTCTCGCCAGCCCTCAAGGATATCGAAAAACAGATTGCCGACCAAAACGCTGCCGTGCAGGGCGATGGCTTTGGCACCGTAGTTTTCGTAGGGCCGCTCGACGTCCCTCGTGACAAGATGGGCAATCCCAAAAACGGACGTCAGAACCAGAGCGGACTATGGCAGCTACAGGGCGTTGCTCGCGCTCAAAAAGACATTAACGAAGAGGCAGCCACCAAGGCTGGCGGCGAAAAACTACAAATCAAGGTTCTGCTGGCAAACACTGGTGATCAGCTGAAGCACGCGCCCCAAGTTACCAAGCAGGTGGGAGAATTCTCCAGCGATGCTAAACAATCCAAAAAATGGCACATCATGGGCATTTCAGGCATTAGCCAGAGTCGAAAAGCAGCCCGAGATATGATTGGCGAGTTCAATACCGCCTACAGTCTGCCGGTTATTGGCAGCGCTATCACCGGAGATAATATGGCAGCAGCCGGGTCGGCATCGTATATGATTGCCGCGCCTAATTCGCGCCAAGCGCTGATAGCTGCCACTTTTGCCAAAACCGAACCGATCATTGGCGATAATAGTCAGCTCGAAACAGCTCGCGATGCAGTAATTATCATGGATGACGATGATGAATACTCCTATAATTTAGCATCTGATTTCCGCAAAAGCTTTGCCTCAGCTGACCATAGCATCCTTAGGGTATTTAACTCGCCCGCCGATGGCGATGACAATCCAGCAATGCCTGGCAGTGACCTATATGACGAGGCGACACACCAACTCCAGGAAAAGGCCAAGCCGGAGGCCATTGCTAGCCAAATATGCAGTGGAGACCTCGGCTTTGATCCAGACCACGATGTTATCTTTTATGCCGCCCGCTCTCAAGAATTTGACGACCTGCTATATGCCTTGCAGCACGCACCAGGCTGTAGTAAAGAAGTAACCGTGGTGGGCGGCAGTGACCTGAGCCAATTCAAAGACTACGCTAAGTATCCAATCATCAGCGGCCACTACTACTTTGCCTCATTTGCTTCATCACTCAACCCGGATAATAGCAGTCTGATTGCAAAACCTATTTTGCAAGATTACAAAAATACCTACGGTAAGAATTTTATTAATGAGAGCGACTTCGCGAGGGCGTACGATTCGATATTTGCCTTTGGCATTATTGCCAACAACCTAGCCAGTGACGATAATCCGGTTAACAAAGAAACTGTCAAAACCTATCTGAGCGGCACCACACCGCTGGAATTTGCTGGCGTCAGCGGCTATGTCAAACTTGCTGGACCGACAAAGCTTCGTATTCCGCCCAACAAGCCGGTCCTGATAATGAAGGCCGAAGATAATGAGCAGGAGCCCTCTGTGCATATGAGTTGCGGCTGGTTTAGCTCCTATCGTGATCCAAGCGCCGGTGCAAACTTCTGGGGTGACGAAAATGGAGATAATGATCAGTTCAGCTGCCCTCGCGATAGCGAATAGTTTCTTATCCTAGGATACGAGTGCCTGCTCGGTCTGATCAGGCACCGAAACGCTGCGCGTTGCCTTGCGGGCAAGAATCCACGTACCGCTCACCAGAGCGCCAAGACCGCCGATGGCGATCGCCCAACCGGGTGAGCTTTGCTCGGCAACCCAGCCCATCAGTGGGCCACCAAGCGGTGTTGAACCCATAAATATCACCACCCACCAAGCGCTCATGCGGCCACGCATGTGTACATCAACATGCGCCATGAGCATCGCATTTGCTCCGGAAACCAGCATAATCTGAGCAGCTCCCACAAAAAAGAGCGCCACGAGTGCCAATTGGTAGGTTGGAGCCATCGCCAGAGAAACCATAAACACGCCAAAAAATACCGCACGCCAAGCAAGCGTGGGCAGGCGACGGGGAATATTCTGGCCAGCGATATAAAAACCACCGATAATCGCGCCGATGCCGAGTGCGGTAGTCATTGCTGCATAGGCTTCAGCTCCGCCATGGAAGGTCGTCTTAGCTAACAGGGGGAGGGTGATAAAAAATTCACATGACAGCGTACCAATAAGCACCATCATGCCTAATATTAAGCGGGGAAGCTGGTGATGGCGTATATATTGCATCCCTTCCCACAATTGGCCCTTGGCCCGCGCCACCTGACTTCGCTGCCACGCAGGATCCTTATGCATAAGCATCAGTCCAATAATCGCCACAACATAACTGACCGCGTTAATAATAAAGCAACCACCTAATGAGGCAAAAGCAATGCACAGGGCCCCGATTGCCGGGCCGACGATACGGGCTAGCTGCGCTTCCATAGCCCCGAGTGTAATGGCGTTTTGCAGACGCTTTTCGGGCACCAAGTCGGCGATAAATGCCTGGCGAGCAGGCATATCAAAGGCGTTGGCCAAGCCAGCAGTCAAGCTCAGCGCGCATACCATCCAAATCTCAACCGTCCCTGTTATGGTCAACAGACCGAGCGCCAATGCGGCACTGGCTGCCAAGGCGTTGGCCACATACAACAACATCCGCTTGGATACGCGGTCGATAACGGTTCCGGCCCACGGCCCAATCAGGAGTGATGGCAAAAACTGTAGTCCAGTCACGACCCCCAAGAGTGCGCCTGAGTCAGTCAGTTGCAGGATAAGCCAAGCCTGGGCAATCAGCTGCACCCAATTGCCAGCCAGCGAAATAGCTTGCGAGAAAAAATAAAGTCGGTAGTTACGGACTCTGAGCGAATTAAATGTTCTGAGCCAATAAGCACTAATAAATTGCATCTTTGTATACCCTCAAACTATTTCCAGTATACGGTACAAATTATTGATTGCGCATCAATTTTTTTACAGCACATCAACTATCTGTATAATCATAAGCATGACATCAACTCCTTCTCAGAAACAGATCCTTATCATTGGTGGAGGCTTTGGTGGCGTCAAGGCCGCCCTTGAACTGAGCAAGAATACGGCTTTTGCCGTGACGCTCCTGTCCAACCAGACAAGCTTTCGCTACTATCCAGCCCTCTATCGCACCGCAACAGGTGGATTATATGAGCAGTCCAATATACCCCTCGATGAGATCCTCGACCTGCAGCGTGTCCGCCTAGTCGAAGGCACCGCCCAAAAGATTAACCGCAGTCGCAAGATTGTCGTCTTGGACGATGGCGATGAACTGCAATACGAAATTGTCATTCTAGCCCTCGGTGCCGTGACAAATTACTTTGGTATCGAAGGACTCGATGAATATTCCTACGGTATTAAATCCTGGGAACAGATTCAACGCTTCAAGCATCACCTCCACGATCAGCTTGAAGATACCCGGCAACCAGATCAGAACTATCTGATTGTTGGCGCCGGCCCGACTGGCATCGAATTGGCTGGTATGTTGCCCGAATACCTGCACAAGATTATGCAAAACCACGGCGTCACGGGTCCCGCACCCCGCATTACAATCATCGAAGCAGCACCCCGGCTCCTGCCGCACTCGCCAGAAGCAGTTTCGAAGGATGTTGCCAAACGGCTGCAAAAGCTCGGTATTGAGCTGCGCCTGGGGCAAAAGGTAGAGGGCGAGTCGACCGAGAGTCTGATGGTTAACGGTGAGTCCCTCAGCAGCAAAACCGTGGTCTGGACAGCCGGCACGGCAAACCATCCGTTTTTTAAACAAAATGAATTTTCACTCACGCAGCGCGGCAAAGCTGAGGTGGACGAATATCTGAGGGTTGACGAAGGCGTCTATGTTATCGGCGACAATGCCGACACAATGTACAGCGGCCTCGCCCAAACAGCGCTGTACGACGCACTTTTTGTCGTGAACGATATTGAGCGACGCGCAGCAGGCAAGTCACCCGTAGCATATGTTCCGAAAAAACCAATCATTGTTATCCCTGTTGGCAAGGGCTGGGCATCAGTCGAGTGGGGCAAGAAAGTATTCAGCGGCATGCTTGGCTGGTGGCTGCGCGAAGCGGCTGACTGGATTGGCTTCCACGATCTGCAGCCGTGGTGGAAAGCCAGCCAGCAGTGGATGACCGAATTCGGCAACGAAGAAGATTGCCCAGTCTGCATGGACAAGAAGTAGTCATTTTTACCTGAGTACTGCCAGCCAGTCTCTCTTGAGCTATACTCTTAAAGTATACGGAAGCAAGCAATGGGAAATTATCGTACTGCCCTCGAAGGGCTCAATGAAGCACAGTATCGTGCAGTTACTACCACCGAAGGGCCGGTATTGGTTATTGCTGGGCCGGGAACGGGCAAAACACAGCTTCTGAGCACCCGTATTGCGCACATTCTGAGCACCACCGATACGCTCCCGGAGAACATCTTGTGTCTGACCTTTACCGATTCAGCAGCGCACAACATGCGACAACGGCTGAGCAACATGATCGGCCAGGCGGCTTACAAAGTCACCATGAGCACGTACCATGCCTTCGGGAGTGATCTTATTCGACGCTTCCCAGATTATTTTGCCACTGAAGGGGACTTACAGCCAGTTGATGACCTAGGCATCGATACAATATTTCGCAGTATTATTGCAGGTTTGCCCTACAACAACCCACTTAAATTTGCCGACATGTACTTGCGTGACGTAAAGTCGTTCGTCAGTGATGCCAAACGAGCCCTGCTGTCGCCTGATGATATTCGGAGCATCTCTCGCAACAATATGCAGTTTATCGAACAGGCCCAGCCCTTGGTCCATGAGAACCTGCAGAATCTGGTCCGCGTTGATAAAAAATCGCTGACTTTATTCCAGAATCTCTATGAAGTCCTGGATGACTTGGCTGCCGAGGAAGGTGGCGGGGCTACGCCCGATCTTCCGACTACAGTCGTGCCGCTCAGCAGTCTTTTGCTGAGTGAGCTAAAGCAGGCACTGGGTGAAGCTCAAGAAATAGGCAAGACCACCCCAATCACTCGTTGGAAAAACGCCTGGCTCGCCAAAGACGACCACGGGCAATTCGTGTTGGACGGGGATCAGACTGCCCAAAAACTATCGGCTGGGGCTGATATCTACCAGCAATATCTGGAAGTATTAGCCGACAAAAAACTTTTTGACTACGATGACATGATCTTACGCGCTGTGCATGGTCTGCAGGAGAATGACGAGCTCCGCTACACCATCCAGGAGCAATATCTCTACATTCTGCTGGACGAATTCCAGGATACCAACGGTGCCCAGCTACGCCTGGTAGAACTGCTCACCGACAACCCCGTGCACGAGGGGCGTCCCAATGTGCTAGCAGTAGGGGACGACGACCAAGCGATCTATGCTTTTCAAGGCGCTGACTACTCGCACATGTTGCAATTCCAACGCATGTATAAAGACGTTCTTTTGGTGCCTTTAACACAAAACTACCGCTCACATGCCGACGTCTTGCACGTTGCCCGAGGCATCGCTGAACAAATTGAGGAGCGGTTGCATCATCATTTTCCCCAGATCGAAAAAACACTCACAGCCAGCAACCCCAACCTCAAGCCAACCGCCACAATTGAGCGATATGAAGCCAAGAGCGATGTCGCTCAGCTAGCTTGGGTGGCTGCCAAAATACAGGAACAGCTCGACGCAGGCACCCGGGCAGACGATATTGCCGTACTTGCGCCCCAGCACAAATACCTTGAACCTTTGGTGGCTTTCCTGCAGGAAGCTTCCATTCCCATTCGCTATGACAAACGTGAGAATGTTCTGGATGATCCGACCGTCGACCAGCTTGTGATCATGAGTCGTTTGTGTCTGTGCCTAGCGAACGGCGAAATAGCCCAAAGTAATGCACTATGGTGTGAAGTACTCAGCTTCCCATTTTGGGCACTTCCCACGAGTGTTATTTGGCAGCTCAGTTGGCAGGCTAGCGATGATGACCAAAACTGGACCGAGACACTCCTACAACAGGAACAGCTGCGGCCGCTGGCACTCTTCTTTATGCGGCTCAGTATGGTCGTTGCCACCGAAACCCTGGAAACTATTTTGGACTACCTGATCGGCATTGCACCGCTGGAGCTACAAGAGCCCGAATATACGGCCTACCGCTCGCCATTTTACGAGCACTATTTTGCCAAGGCGGCGAGCACCGACGAGTCAGATATTGATACGCATGAGTTGGCCGGGATCGAGGGTAACACGGGTAGTTTCTGGGACCTGCTCACTAACCTGACCGTGCTTCGCTCACGGCTGCGCGACTACCGCACCGATGGTGACCAACCGCTTCGCTTGAGCGACTTTATGACCTTTGTTGATGCCCACCGCGCCGCCGATATCAAAATCCTCAATACCAGTCCCTATCAGGACGCAGAGACAGCCGTGCAGCTCATGACTGCCTTCAAGGCAAAGGGTATGGAGTTTGGAACAGTCTTTATTCTTGCTGCCAATGATGAGGCCTGGGGTACAAGGGCACGATCGCAAAGCAGTCGACTGAGTCTGCCAGCCAACTTGCAGTTTATTCGGTATGCTGGCGCTACTAATGACGAGCGCCTACGACTGTTTTATGTTGCGGCGACCCGGGCCAAGGATACGCTATATATCGCTAATTACACCGCTAACTATAGTGGCAAGAGCATGAGTCGTTTGCAGTATTTGAACGAAACGACCGAAGGCAATATAGTGACCAGTCCATTACTGCCCGCAAATTCTCAAACTGTACAGCCCGTTGAGGTCGGGACGGCGAGCCAAACGCCAACGGCCGAATTAGCAACCTACTGGCACCGCCGCCATCAAAAATCATTTAGCAGGGAAGACACTCGCGCCTTATTACATAGTCGCCTCGAAAAATTCCAGCTCAGCCCCACGCACGTCAACGCTTTTACCGATTTGGAATACGCAGGCCCAAGCGTATTCTTTATGAACACCATACTGCGATTTCCGAAAGCACCGACGACAACCGGGCAATTCGGTAACGCTATACACGAGACACTCGAATGGGTGCATCTGCACAATAAAAAGCAGGGCGAGATACCGACACTTGCCGATACGCTGGTCACCTTCGAAAGTAAGCTCCGAGCCAAACGACTCTCCAAGCAAGATACCGAGCTGATGATTGCACGGGGCGCTATTGCCCTCCAGGCCTACATAGATCAACGGCGCCATACTATTCACGCCACCGATGAGTGTGAATACAACTTTAGGCATGAGGGCGTTTTTGTGGGGGATGCACACATGACCGGCAAGATTGACAAACTAATTATTGATCGCTCCGCGCGCACCATTACAATTGTTGATTACAAGACTGGCAAAAGCTTTGCGCGCTGGACAGCCGACCCCAAACTACACAAATATCAGCAGCAATTGTATCTATACAAGGCTCTCGTCGAAGGCTCTAGCCGCTTCAAAGGCTACAAGGTGACTGATGCCTACCTTGAATTCGTTGAGCCCGACGCACAGGGACAGATTCAAGAGTTGCATCTGGTATTCAACGACCGCGACTACGAGCGTTCGTGTCAGCTGGCCTCGATTGTCTGGCGGCATATCCAAGCTATCGACCTGCCCGACATCACTTCCTATCCAACCTCACTTAAGGGTATTGAGGCGTTCGAGTCAGCGTTGCTGCACGGACACCCAGACGAGGCATAAGCCCCCGCACGGCATTGCGGCGTCGATATGCTTCCATTTGCGAGTCAGCAGCCCCGATAAACGCCCTGCGTGCATCGCCAGCCTGAAGCACAACACGCTCACTGGGGTCGCGCAACAAGGCTGCAAAGGGGCGCGCAATCTGCGGCCATTGGGCTGGATCATATTGCTCCGTCAGCCAGAGCTTCGTAAAGACCGCTCCGGCGAGTCGAGCCACGACACTGTAGCCCGCGCTAAATACTTCTACAGCCTCGATCGTCTGCTCCGGCACATAGCATTCTCGTACAGCCTGGAATATATCAGCACATATTACCGCTCCGTCGGGTTTGCCGCTCGCATATTCCATATCGCTGAGGTAGTCACGGATTGTCGGCTGAAACCTTCCCGTCTCAAAATCAAGGACCGTTACATTACCTATTCGTTCGGTTGCTACTATATTGAGAGTCATTCTTTTTCCCGTATCTTCCTTTTGACCATTTCTGCCGAAACCAAAAAGAGACTGCTGTGTCGCAGTCTCTTTTTGGTTGATTCACATAGTATTTAAACTACTTCTTCTTTTTTCCGCTCTCTTCACTCAGGAGCGATGCTGCTGGAGCGAACAGGAGAGCGTAGACGTTAAATCCAACGACTGCACCCAAGATTGGGCCGAGGGCATAGGTGCCCCAGACGAATGAACGAGCGCCGAAGGCGACTGCTGGGTTCAGAATGCCACCAGAGGCAGCTGAGGCAGCGATAACACCAAGGGTCAGACCCATGCCGACAACCGCAGCAGCTTGACCCAAAGGAAGCTTCTGGTAGGCAGCGGCAGCCCAAGCCAAACCGAAGATAAAGGCACCGAGAGCTTCACCAGCCAAGATACGACCTTCGAAGTGACCAGTGTTTGACCAATGTTGGCCAATGAAGTAGGTGTAAAGCATATATGCTGCACCTGCACCAAGCAGCTGTGCTGCAATGTACACTACTGTTGGCAAAGTCTTAACCTTACGAGTTGTCCAAAGAGCAATCGTAATTGCCGGGTTTAAATGAGCACCAGACACTGCGCCGATTGCCAACGTCATGGCTGCAACCGTCAAACCAGCAGCAATCGCTACAAAGTAGGGAATGCCGATTGTTGACTTACTAACACCCAAAACAACCAGTGTAAGAATGCCGGTTCCTAAAAATTCCGCCACGATCATGGCGATCTTTTTTCTTCCGAACATATACCCTCCGTATATTACTTTACTTATTACCACTAGCGTACGGTAAAATATGACAGTTGTAAAGTAAACCTAAAAACTGAGAAGTTACTTAGATGGGTTGGACAAGATACACTGGCAAATCTCCAGCGGTCAATACGGCAGAAGTGGCCAAAGTATAGGCCAAGACCGCCAGGAGGGGCTTAGGGCCATATTCAGGGAAGGCAGCAGCAATCTGCTGCAAGCGCCAGACGTCAACACCAAAAACCTGCACCGCTCCGGCAGTTACCTCGCGCACTACGGCCTGATTCGTGGTCATATGCGGAACCACGTTCAGAATGACATACTTTTCCTGGTGGTCACCTGCCAGCTGCTTCACGACTTTATCCTGAGCCAACATATCATCGATAACTGTTCGCCCTGCATAGGCGTCATCAACGTGCACTGCCTGGTAGGCGCTGAAGCCTGCGATAACTTCGTCAAACTGCTCGGTCGAGATACCTAGGGCAATAATCGTTTCCTTGATCTGATCAGCATAGGCGGCAATCGCAGCAATAATCATTGGTGCTTTGTCGACAGCGCCGCAACCCGATCCGACTCCGGAATCATCAGTGTGGTCTCCAAAGGTAAGGCCTCTCGCAGAAAGCTGCTGCATTGCTTCATGAAAAACATCAATAAGGTGCAAATCCTGCTTTGTGCCGCTACTGATTAAGATCGCCGCAGTCATGGTTGCGCCGCCGCCGAATACCTTGGCACGGTTGAGCGAGGTGCTATGAGGTGTTCCCTCAAATTTTATGACCGGGCGGCCGTCGCCACAACCATCGTCCTCGAGCTCATGGCCGTCGCAGACGTCAATAGGTACGAGGATTTCATCGGAAGCAATGACTGCCTCAGCCTGGGCTAATACGTCCTCGGAAACACCGACATGGCTAATCATCCCCGTGCCAAAACCAAATCCATCAGATATCTTTGTAATACTGTACTGAGACATATTTCCTCCAAGAAATGCTTGCGCCATACGGCCTTTGCAGCCCATAATACCGCATTACCAATAAGATTCAAAGTCTTGCATCAGACATACAATGGGCGTATAGTTGCAATTTGTTATTAACATTGCATAAGAGTAACTATGAGTCGACCACCCCTTTCATCTGAATTTATTAGCCCCTATAACGCCGCAAAGCCACCGCAAAGCGTTATTTGTATGGACGAACGCTTTGCGCTAAAACCGGATAGCAACTTTCCGCACGAACCATATCTGCAAACCGGCGGCGGCGCACATGGCGTGGCCCAAGACTGGATGGTAGGCAAGGCCATCGATACTGGCATTCGACATGGCGAAGCCGCTATGAAGAGCTTAATTTCTGGCCTTAAGCCCGTACATCATGTTGCCGGTCTTGCAGCACAAGCCCTTGGGCCCTACGGCGTTATACTAAAGACTCACGAAGAATGTGCTGCCGAGATTCTGGCCGAAGATGTTGCTTCGAGTATCGCAACCGTTCAGGGAGAAAGCAAGCAGGCCCTTTTTGATCGAGCCCACACCATAGATCCCGAGGTCCGCATGCGTGATCTAGAGATTGGCACTAAGGCGCTTACCTATATGCTCGAAAACGGCCTGTATACTGATCTTCAGCAGTCCCGCCAAGAACTTGCCAAAGGCGTTGCTAGTAGACAAGTAAGCTTTGGGCCAGTAGAGCGTGTTACTGTCAGCGATAAACACGTCGCAGAACAAGTGCTCGTCAACCACCGCCCAGGTACCATATTCAACACGCACCAAGCCTGGGAAGCTGGACTGCCTGCCTATCATATCGGTTTAGGTGGTGTAGAACAGCGAGTACGTCAGCAGCTTACCAGCCACCAAGCAGTATCATACCGCGGATACCGTGCGGCAACTGTCTTGCGCCACAGCGGCATTCTGCCAGCATTGCCAGCGGGAGCCAATGGCAAAAAACCTGTTGCCGGTATTAGCGTCCTTAACTAGGCACCTAAAGCTAAAACCGCCACTAGAGTGGCGGTTTTTTATAACTTTATTTCGTGCGCAATACTAGCCGCGGCGATCGCGGTGGCGTCGGCGCAAACCGGCAACGTGCAAACGCACTGTCTGGCGGTCGACCAAGGACTGAGCCTTGTCCAACTCCACCTGGTTCTTGGCAGTCTTGCGCAGTTCCAACGCCTTTTCGTGGGCCTTCTGGGTCTCTGCCTCATTGATCTCATCACCATGAGTTGCTTCGTCAACCAATACTCGCGTACTGTCAGGAGTAATCTCCAGGACACCGCCGAGTGTGGCGTAGTGCTCAAGGTGATAGTCAGCATCATCCTTCTTTTTACGAATAGTGATGACGCCAGGCGTCAGCAGGCTCAAAATTGGAGCGTGACCCGGCAAAACTGTAATCTGTCCGCTGGCAGTGGGCAGAATAATAGAGTAGGCCTGAGCCTTAAACTTTATGCCGTCGAGGGATACTAATTCTAGATTCATCGAGGATACTCCTCATCGCCATTATCGGGGAAAGCAAGTCTTTCTTCGTTGGGTGTACTGGATAGCGTATCACGAGGTGGTTCAGGTATATATTCATCTAAGCCAATGGCATAGGCAACATCGTCTCGTGCTTGACGCACCGCAGCCGTTAAGCCCGCAACAACGTCTGGCCCCAAGAAATCAATCGAGTCTGGGGCTTGTGGGTCCTCGGGGCTTTCGGCTGGTGGCTGCTGGGATTTATTCGCGAGCAAACCAACGTTATCAAACTCTATAAAGGCAAATCCTCTACCATAAGGTCTTCGGGAGTACGGTCCCTGGCTCATTATTTAACCTCGCTAATCGAGCCCTTCATATAGAAGGCTGATTCTGGCTTGTCGTCGTGCTTACCATCAAGGATTTCCTTGAAGCTCTTGACTGTGTCCTTGAGGGAAACGTACTGGCCAGAGTTACCAGTGAACTTCTCGGCCACAAAGAATGGCTGGCTTAGGAAACGCTGTATCCGGCGGGCACGGGCCACAATTTGCTTGTCTTCGTCGGAAAGTTCTTCCATACCAAGAATAGCGATGATGTCCTGGAGGTCCTTGTAGCGCTGCAAAATACGCTGTACTTCGCGCGCAACTTGATAGTGTTCTTCGCCAACAATTTCGGGGTCAAGCATTGTTGAGCTTGAGTCGAGTGGATCAACCGCAGGGTAGATACCAATTTCGGTCAACGCACGGTTCAACACGATAGTTGAGTCAAGGTGAGCAAAGGTCGTAGCTGGAGCAGGGTCAGTAAGGTCGTCGGCAGGGACATATACGGCTTGCACGGAGGTAATAGAACCGCTCTTGGTGGACGTAATGCGCTCCTGGAGGATACCCATTTCTTGCTGCAGGTTTGGCTGGTAACCTACTGCCGATGGCAGGCGGCCAAGAAGGGCAGACACCTCGGCACCGGCCTGCGTAAAGCGGAAGATGTTGTCGACAAACAACAGCACGTCCTTGCCTTGGTCACGGAAGTCTTCGGCCATGGTCAGACCACTCAGACCAACGCGCAAACGAGCTCCAGGTGGTTCGTTCATCTGGCCAAAGACCAGAGAAGTCTTATCCAGAACGCCCGATTCTTCCATTTCGTCGTAGAGGTCGTTACCTTCACGGGTACGCTCACCGACGCCGGCAAAGACCGAGTTACCGCCATGGAATTTGGCAATGTTGTTGATGAGTTCCTGGATGAGGACGGTCTTACCGACACCAGCACCACCGAACAAACCAACCTTACCACCCTTAGGGACAGGGCAGATGAGGTCAATAACCTTAATACCTGTTTCCAGAATCTCCAGAGAACCAGATTGGTCTTCGAGCTTTGGTGGCTCGCGGTGAATCGGCGCACGAGTCGTAAAGTTGTTCTCGCCACCGTCGATTGGCTCGCCGATAACGTTGAACATACGGCCAGAGGTCTGGTCGCCAACAGGTACTGAAATTGGAGCACCCGTATTAGTCACCGTGTCACTGCGCCTAAGGCCATCTGTTGAAGCCAAAGCGATAGTACGAACGACGGTTTCACTGAGGTGCTGTGCAACCTCGAGATATAATGTTTTGCCATTGAGCGCTACCGTAAGCGCATTGTTGATTGGGGGAAGTTGGCCCTGCTTGAACTCAACGTCGACCACCACGCCCACAACCTGGACAACATGTCCGGTGCTGGTCTTAACTTTTTCTTTGGTTGTTGCCATGTATCATTTCTCCTTGGTTGCTGTTTTAGGTGTTATAGGGCCAGATGACAGATTCCTGGGGCTGTGCTGCAATAGCATATCGCTCGGAAGGGTCCATTCTGTCGCTTGACTGGTAACCGCCTGGTGTTGACGTTTGGGCTCGTGGGGCTGTTATCAAATTGCTAAGATCCTCGGTAAATCCAAACGCTCGCAGCACCACGCCGCTCGGCTCGGGGTGAGTCATAAGGTATTGCGCGAGATCAGCGTCAACCCCCCGTAGGTCTAAGTCATCAGGGGCGGCAAGTCCTGCCGCAGCAAGAGCTTCGCGTGCTTCACAGGTGCTAACAGGCATTTCCTCTATAGAACGTCTCATTTCATTGCCTCCACGCCGCCACTGATTTCTGCCAATTCTTGCGTAATAGCCGCCTGACGAGCGTTGTTGAATGCCAATGTCAGATCCTCGATAAGGTCAGAGGCATTATCGGTTGCACTCTTCATGGCCAGCATCCGCATGGAATGCTCGGAGGCCTTGGCATCGAGCAGAGCCTGGTACACCTGGGATTCAATCAGGCGTTCTGTGGCAATACGAACCAAGACTTCGGCTGAAGGCTCAATGTCCGCGATGGACATACTGTCAGATAGTTCAACCTCTTGGAAGCCCGCGGGCAGCAGGCGCTGCACGGAGATATTCTGCGTAATGGTCGACACGTAATGTGTATGGATAAGATCAACTGCGTCGACCTTCCCCTCAACAAACATCGCAATAAGGGAGGTAAGGACCGGACGAATAGCATCAGCATCTGGCTTTTCAGCCATTTCCTGGTAGTGCGCCTCGACGGTTACGCCATTGATACGGCTGGCAGCATGCGCCGCCTTTTTACCAATGGTAATTATCAGTGTTTCGATGTGCTTAGCGCGGTCAGCCTTGACCTCTTCGATCATTCGGCGGATAACGTTAGCATCGTAAGCACCAGCCAAGCCCAGGTCACTTGAAACAACGATCAGCAGGCGAGTCTTGACCTGACGGTCAGTAAACAAACCCTGCTCGCTGTCATCGGCAGCAACCTGGCGCAATCGAGTCAAGATTTCGCGGGCCAAATTGGCATAGGCCGTTGGTCCAACCGCTGCATCTTGCGCACGTCGCAGTTTGCTGGCAGCAACCAATTGCATCGCACGCGTAATCTGTTTGGTGTTCTTAACCGAACCGATGCGCTGCTTGATTTGTTGTCGTGATGCCATAAAAGCTTACCGCCTAGGCCTTCGCCTGTTTAGGTGCACGAGCAGAATATGACTTGGCAATCTTCTCGGCAACTTTGAGAACATCTTTTTCAATGTCTTCAGTTGGCTTTGCGCCTGTGTTCAGCGTCTTCATGGTTGCATGATGGTCTTTGTCGAGGGCGCTGATCAACTCAGCCTGAGCATCCTTGATCTTTTCGGTTGGGACGGCATCGAAAGCGCCCTTGGTGGCAGCCATCAGGCTGGCAGTTTGCTCAGCGACCGACAATGGGTGGTATTGTTTTTGCTTGAGCATTTCCGTAAGACGCTGGCCACGATCGATTCGGTGCTTTGTTTCAGCATCAAGATCGGTTGAGAACTGAGCAAACGAAGCCAATTCACGGAACTGAGCCAGGTCAAGGCGGAGTGAGCCTGCAACGGACTTAACAGCTTTTGTTTGAGCCGAACCACCCACACGAGATACTGACAGACCAACAGAGATTGCTGGGCGAATACCCTGGTAAAACAGGTTCGTTTCGAGGAAGATCTGACCATCGGTGATCGAAATCACGTTGGTTGGAATGTAGGCGGAGATGTCGCCAGCTTGTGTTTCGATGATAGGCAGTGCAGTGAGTGAACCTGCACCAAGATCGTCGTTAAGCTTAGCAGCGCGCTCGAGGAGGCGAGAGTGCAAGTAAAAGACATCACCAGGATATGCTTCGCGGCCTGGTGGGCGGCGCAAAAGGAGTGACATTTGGCGATAGGCAACAGCGTGCTTGGAAAGGTCATCAAAGATGATCAGGGCATGCTGTTTGTTGTCGCGGAAGTATTCGCCCATAGCCGTACCAGCATATGGAGCGAGGTAAAGAAGTGGAGCCGGGTCGGCAGGAGATGTTGCAACCACAATAGTCTGGTCCATGACACCTTCGCGCTTCAGGCGCTCAACAAGTGCAGCTACCTTGGAAGACTTTTGGCCAATCGCGACATAGACGTTTACGACGCCAGTCGCCTGCTTGGCCTGGTTGATCATGGTGTCAACAGCAATCGCTGTCTTACCTGTCTGGCGGTCACCAATAATCAGCTCACGCTGACCACGACCGATTGGCACCATAGCATCAATGGCCATAATGCCAGTCATCATTGGTTCATGCACTGACTTGCGGTCCATGACACCAGGGGCAGGACGCTCAATCAAGCCGCGTTGAGCGCTCTTGATTGGACCCTTACCGTCGAGGGGGCGACCCAGTGGGTCGACCACGCGGCCAACCAGCTCAGGACCAACAGGCACCTGGAGCAGCTCACCGGTCAAAGTCACCTTGGCACCAGCAACCACGCGGCTGTCATCACCAAGGAGCACTGCACCGATTTCGTCTTCGAGCAAGTTCAATACAAAGGCGCTTACTTTGTCGCCTTCGATAGTTTCGATTTCAACAACCTGGTTGAAGCCAGCGCTACGCAAGCCGTAAATCCAGGCTACGCCGTCACCAACGCGGGTGACAACACCGGCCTCTTCGAGGCCTTTGGTTGTGCGCAAACCTTGAATAGCATCGCGCAGTTCCTGTGATAGTTCTTGGATTGCTAGGTCACTCATCTCTTATTACTTTTCTCCTCTTCGTCTTCCGTAGGGATTATTTGATTGTTGCTAATTGCTGTAGGGTAGTGCGGATACTGGCATCCAGTTCGGCATCAGGGGTACGAGCCACGAATCCACCGACGATGCTTGGGTCAACGTGTTCATCAAGTACGACATGCTGAGCGCCAGTCACTTGGCGCAAGGTGTGTGACAAGTCTTTGCGCAAAGCGTCGGTCAGGGGGCGGGCAGTGGTTGCCGTAACGAGTAACTGGCCACTTTGAGCAAATATCTCTCGGATAATATCCTTGACCAGAAGGTCGCAGTCGTCGGTCATTTTATGCTGAACCATATAGGCAGCCAAGGCCTTGAGCCAATAGTGGCGGCGCTGTGGTTCGGCAACAAGCTTTTGGGCAATGGTCCGAGCCAAAATACGCCGAGAGAGTTTGCTGTTCATAGTGTTTAAGCCTGTTCCTTATCGAGTGCGTTTTTAATCAGGCCGGCGTCCTTTTTGTCATCCAGTTTCTCATGAATGATCTGTTCAGTGGCGGCAGCCACCAGCTTGACAGTATCAGCCTTGAGCGCTTGGCGCGCTTTGCGGATGTCTCCATCAAGTTGGGCACGGGCATCGGTCACGATTTGCTGGGCGCGCTGTTGGGCTTTTTCTTCTGCGTCAGCAACCATCGCACCAGCTTCTTGGTGGGAGCGGGCGACAATTTCGTCAGCGTCTTTGCGAGCCTGCACAAGCAGTTCCTCTACCTTGGCTTCGGCTTTTTCAAGCGCTTCGCGTGAGTCTTTGGCTTCTTTGAGGCCGGTTTCGATCTGTTCGCGGCGGCTATCAATTGCCTTAATCAGAGCAGGGTAGACAAACTTTCCCAATACAAACACAAGGATCAAGAAGGCAAGAGTCTGTTCAACCAGAAGTTTCCAGTCAAGACCCAAAGCCTGCAGCAATCCTGCCGAATGCTCGCTACTGGTACTAGCAACAATCAAATTTTGCATGCGGGAATTCCCGTGATTACTTCAAGAACTTAATAATAAGGGCAACAACCAAACCAATAATTGCCAAGGCGTCGATGAACGACATACCAAGGATCATGAGGGTTCGGATCTTACCAGCTGCTTCTGGGTTGCGGCCAACAGCCTGCATTGCACCCAAACCTACCATACCAAGACCGATACCACAAAGGCCGGCGCCGATTGCATAGGTTAAACCAAATGCTAAATTGTCCATTATATTATCACTCCTTTATTAACACTTACTTATAGCATACCACCTGGGGTCGCCATCCTCCTGAGCCATCGTTGTTTATGCAAATGTGTTGCCTACAAAGCTTGGCGCAAGAGGATAACGGCCACTTAAGCCTGCTCCTTTGCGGTTACAAGCGCAGACTCTTCTGAGTGTGATTCGTCCGGGCTTGGCAAACTCAAAGAAATGAAGGCGATAGTCAACATAAAGAATACGTAGGCCTGGATAGCGCCCACAAACAATTCGAGCCCATAGAATACCGGCAGCGCGAGCGGCGCAGCGAAGCTCGTCAAGAAGGCAATAACACCAAGCAAAACCTCACCACCAAATACGTTACCAAAGATACGTAGCGCCAGGGCAGCAGTACGCGAGAATTCAGCGATGAACTCTAGAATGCCTTCGAAGGCGTGCAGTGGACTCTTGAACGGGTTTTGGAAGTAGCGGCCAAGGTTCTTGAAGAATCCGAGGCGCTTGATGGCCCATAGCTGGGCCGTACCCATGGATAATATAGCTAGGCCGAGCGTCATATTCAGGTCAGCGGCAGCGCCACGCAAAAGTGGAACATGGTTATAGGTAACGGAGCCGACGATCGGCAACAAGCCAAGCCAGTTATTGACAATAAAGAAGAAAACGAGCGTTACGGCAAGTGGAAGAATCTTTTTGGCAATATGCCTGTCGCCAATAACCTCAACAACCGTGTCGTACAAGTTTTCGAACAACCATAAAATGGCGTGCGAAAAACGGTTGCGACTGTTTCGCTTGACTTTGTAAACCGTAAAGAAGAGCATCCAAATAACGAGCAATGAGCCCACCATCCCCAATAGCTGTGCATTAGTCACCGGCCAAGAGCCAATATGAAACAAGGTATCAGGCGCAATGCTAATGTGTGGTTCAGCGGCAAACAGGGCGGTCATTCTTTGGCCTCTCTTTTATTAACGGTAACAATTTGTTGCTTGATAAGCAGTGCGGCGAAGATAAAACCGACAACCAATCCGAGCAGCGTTAACCATGGAGCAGTATCGATATGCTTGTCGGCAAAAATACCCCCTACAGAGAACAGCAGGACCGGCACAGCAATACGCCAAGCGGTGTTCATAAGGTCGAGGGCAATGGTTCCCAAGGGGACCGGGGCAG
This sequence comes from uncultured bacterium, assembly GCA_963721475.1. Taxonomy (GTDB): domain Bacteria; phylum Patescibacteriota; class Saccharimonadia; order Saccharimonadales; family UBA4665; genus CAMLQK01. Next base: position 174,173 of record CAVRJI010000002.1, read on the forward strand.
GCTCACGAGGAGGTTGAGTCGTCGAATCGGCGGCTTTATTCATTTCTCACTTACTATAACAGATAGCCGGGCTTGGATGCAACGGATAAATGACTTTTATATCTTTCGTGGTATAAAGCTCCGCTATTCCCCTGCTTTCCGGACGCAAGGTTGTCGGACAGTGATATACTAGACATATGGATACACAAGTGATTATTTATAGTGCTGACTGGTGTGCGTTTTGTCACGCTGCCAAAGATTATTTCGATAAAATTGGCGTAAGCTACCAAGATAAAGACATCGAGAGCGATCCTGCGGTTGCCCAAGAAGCCGTGGATAAATCACACCAGATGGGCATTCCAGTTATCGATATTGCTGGAACTATTATCGTCGGATTCGACCGCCCAAAGCTTGATACCGCCCTAGCTGCAGCGGGCATCAAGACGACCAAGTAGCACATGGCGTTTGAAGACTACAAAACCAAAGAGTCAGTGGTCATTGTATATACAGGCGAAAGTAAAGGTAAAACCAGCGCTAGCCTAGGTTTGTTGGTGCGAGCTCTTGGCAATCGCTGGAACGTCGCATTTATTCAATTCATAAAGTACTGGGGCGTTGGCGAACACGTCTTTATTCGTGATATCATGCCACTCTTTAAGGATCAGCTTTACTTCTATAAAGGCGGCAAAGGCTTTTACAATGCCGGCAACATCAGCGCTGAACAAATCACCAAGGAACAGCACGTCCAGGCGGCCAAACTGACCTACCAAGAAGCCTATCAGGCAGCGACGGGCGGGAAATATGACCTGGTCATCTGCGATGAGGTCAACAATGCCGTTCATGATGGGCTGCTCGACATGGCTGATCTGGAAAAACTCATTACCAACCGTGCTCCAAACACCAGTTTGTGCCTAACAGGGCGCGATTTTCCAGACGAATTGCTACATCTTGTCGACATCGCCACCAACATGACCAAAATAAAACATCATTTTGACGACAAATACGTGGCCAACCGGGGCATTGACTACTAACGTTAGGCACCTGATCTTGACCCGCCACAGTGGTCAACCGTATACTCAGACAAATCATGTCAGAACATATACAGCATCCGGGCAACAGAGCGCCAGAACCACCCACTTCCGAGATTATTGAACTTTTAGCCCCCTATGGCGACGTCCTGAACCACGCGGCCTCGGCTTGGCAAACCGTTGACATCCTTGAGGCAGGTGTCGTAGCGCATGAGGGACGTAAGCCCCACCCAAGCCGGACTATTAAGTGGAACGTCGCCAAAGACACATGCTATGAAATCTGCCACCGCTACATGGATACGGCAGTTGCCGAGGCACCTTCTGTGGAAGCTAAGGTTGGTGCTGTCATGCAAGTTACCGCGGGCAGCACGAGGGCGATGTTCGCAAACCCTGAACGAAAAGTAGGCGTCACCGAGGAGCAAGAAGCAAGCATACGAGTCGCTGAAGAAATGCAAAGAGCGCGGGTTGCAGCACTCGGTATGCAGCAAATTGTGTACGATGAGCTGCATAATATCCTAGGCATTGACGAATATGTTGAGCCCTTTGTGGAACACATTCGCGGACTCGTGCAAGCCACCCGTCAAGAACAGGATACCGGCGAAGAACACGAATTACTGCGGCTCGTGGCAACAGTCTACGCCCAAAATCCCAAAACGAACATACTTCGGCAAGGCTTGGAGCGTATTCAGCCGCCAGATAGCAGCCATGCGGAGGACTTTTTACGGACAAACTTCGATGGCACGCACAATTTGAGCCAAGCGCGGCTTGGGGCGACTATGCGCGTGCTTCGTACGCACGTTCCATTGTTTGAGGGCAACGTGGAGCAGCCCCCAGCCACGTGCAACGCTGCTTCCGCCGAAGACCGATATATTGCTTGGTACGTTACACAGGAATGGCCGCCAGAGCTTGCGCAGGGACTGTCCCGTCATGCCACACTTCGGCGCAGTGAGTCGCACCAAGAGCTTCGCGACCTATTGGCACCGTTTAACACGCCAGACAAAGCTCTCTATCGGGCGGCCTAATATAGTATTATGAAAAAATGCCCGGGACGCTAAAATGACAGAGATATCGACTGTACAGCTCATAGAATCGCATCTGCCAACACCAGATCTTCAACTCTATAATGATGTCAGCGAGTTGCTTGGCGCCCTCAAGCCAACCGTCCTGGAGTCGGCGGCGAGCTGGATGTACGTCACTGAAATAGAGGACGCCATCGAGGAAAGTCAGACCGATCGCAAACCCCACCCCGATGACCTGGCGTTTTTCGCCAAAATCCGCGGCACCAGTCGGCGGCTCTGCCAGCTTCATATGGATACCGCCCTCGCCAGCAAAGATGTCGAGGAACGTCAGGCCCGGGTCAGAGAGATTGCTGGTGAGGCCGTAGGAGGCTTCAGTAAGCGTTCCAGGTCGCTCAAAGAACAGGCCGCGGGTATGAACGAAGCAGGTCAAAAACGAGTGCGCCAACAGATTGGCACATTAGCCCTTGGAGGCAAGCTCCATCATGCACTTATTTTTGGCTTTGGCAATCAACAACTTGTCTTTGATGAAATATCGGGCATTCTTGCCGAAGATGAGTACGTCGTGCCATTCCTGCATCACATAGCAAGGCATGCCGAACGGGCAAGCGAAGATCCGGCAAGCCGCGAATTGTGCACTATCGTGGCGACCGACATCGATTTTCGGGCCAAAGATAATGCCATGCGTGCTGGCCTTGGGCGCGTTACTGACCGCAGTGTGCCCACAGCGCAGCAAACACGCAGCTTCCTATTGAGCCAATTAGCACCAGACACCGAATTCGTTCAGCCCAATCTTGCTGGCATCATAGAGGTACTCAAGCTTCATACAGACCTGTTTACACTGGAGGGTAGCACACCCCAGGAAGGTCTTAATCTTCAGGTGTCATGGCTCGCCGAGCAGCCGCTGACAAGCGCACTTAGGCATGGGCTGGAAGCATATATTACGAAGCGCCATGCTGTAGCGTGGAATGCCCTGGCCAGCCTCTTACGCCCCTTTGTCGACCACGACAGGCAGCTATACCGTTCAAATCCCATCAATTAGAAAGAAAGTTACATAAAAATATGCCCGAAGGACACCCCCCACACACTAATCCAGAACAGGTCCGGGCAATGGGAGATATTTCCAGCGCTCTTGGCAATCTGATGCTCCGTCCGGAAGATCAGGCCGAAATACCCTTGAGTGCCTGGCAACGCGAAGCACATCCCGAGGCTCAAGTTGAAGCCTTTTTGACGCAAAATGCACTGCTGTTTGCCGAAGCAAACAGCGTCTGGAAGGACGTGCAAGCGGCTCAAGCCAAGGTGGAAACTGCCACTGCAAAGGATGCCGAAGAGACAGCTCAATTACGTGCCAGCAACCTCTCACGGCAAGTACGACGGAAAAGCTCGTCGACGCAAAATTTACTAGACGACCCTCGAACCTTCTGTAACGACGCGAAGTACAAGGGGGAACAAGTATACGCAGAGATTCGCGGGCAGCTGCAGGGCGACACTCTAGAAGAACGAACAAAAAGTTTTGTGACGCTGTCGGCCGATTATCGGACAGGTAAGCCAAAGAGTATTGCTCAAAATAAAACGAATGCCGATAACTTTGGACTCAGGACGGGAGCCACTATTATCGCTCGCGCAGAGTTGGCTGACGCACATACTGATGCAAGTTTTCTGCAAGCGCAAGCAGCTGAACAACTTGATGAAATACTGGATAGTGGGGCGGCCGAACCATTCTTGGAGCGCATAGATGGAATGCTCGCGCTAGCCGCTCAGGGATATACTGAATATCCTGGCCTCCTCGAGACGTTAGCCGTACACCACACCTCGACGCCCCCAAAAAACACCAGTAGCCTCGAAAAAGCCCTCGTCCGGACACAAAAGCCAGTGAGCGCATACGCTGAGGAATTTTTAATGACAGCCGATGGCCACGAAAAAGAGATCAGTGCGGCCATCCAAATGGCTCGTTTTATATTCACCATTGCCGATCGGGCAGATCCAGCGCTGTCAGTCATCAAAGATATGGTGACACAAGCCGATGACGGATGGCCGATAAAACTGCAGTCAGCGCTCAGCACCTATGCAAACTCCCAGAACGTCACGCTGCGAACTGAGCTTCTGAACAATCTAGGGACGTTCTTGCGTAAAGGGCGGCTACCGTTCCAGCTCCGGGGAAGCAGCTCCTTACAGTACGGTGCTCAAGCAGGGGGACTACGTGTACAGAAAGTCAAGAAGGGGCAAGCAATGCGTGGCAACCTAATACCAGCGACTGCCCTTAAGCCCATTCATATCGGCAGCAATCCCGAGCAAGTCATGGACATCACCCAAGAGCAAGAGCGCAAAACAATTACGCGCTTCGCTGTGCTGCAAGGGACGGGTAGTCAGAACAATACTTTTTCGGTTGGTGAAGTCGTTGGCATTGATGAGATCTACGATTTGTCAAACTTCAAAAAATACGCCGAGACGTATCGCAATGATCCCGGCGTCGAGGATGCGCTCCGTTCGGCATTGGAGATTATCGCCGAAGACCCGTACAATCATCGCTACACGAAACAGCTTACAATGCGTAAATATTGGCTAGACCGGGGTTCCAGGGGCGGGCCACGTCGGGCTAAAAATCTCCGTCGGTTCAGTATGCAATTCTTGTCCCATGTACAAAAAGGCGCTGCCGCAACAAAAACGCGGATCATCTATGACATGGTCATGCACGAAGACCAACCAACAGTTCTGATCTATGGCGCTTTCTTTAAACAAGAGCTCGAAGAAGGCGGAAGCGGCAAACTACCACCAAGATAGGGTATTATAGTAAAGTGTTACTCCGAGAAACTCCCCATGCCGCAGGCGCACTCCCTGACTATTTAATTGTCTGGCGCAACCCCGGCAGCACCAACAACCACCGTACGACACGTATTATTGAAGATTTACGGCAGGCAAAACTCTTTAAAGATATCCTCGTGATTGAAACTGAGCATCGGCAGCATGCCCGCAATCAGAAGCGTCTGCTTGATACCCTCGAAAAAGTCCAAGGCAAAGCCTGGGTGGCTATTGCTGGCGGCGACGGCACAATTGGCGCCGTCATTAACGCCCTGCAATCAGATACCACAACGCATATGCCGCCCCTGTTACCGCTGCCAGCAGGCAATAGTAATGACATTGCTACCATGCTCCATCGCACCCGATCAATTACGCCAGCACGCCTTAAGCGATCACGACAACTACCGGTCTACCCATTGGAATGTACGCTTACTGACTCTGCCGGTAAAACTGACACTCGCTATGCCATGGCGTATGTCAGTTTTGGCATTACGGCGCATACAGCTCAAACCATTAATGCGCCTTCGCACCGCGGGCAACACACAGCACGCACCTCGCACCGCATTAATCGGCGGCTGCATGAAATCCACCGCTTTGCGAATGTTTTGCAGCGGGCAACACCGTTTACCATCAAAGAGAGCGGCGAATCGCGCGTCTTATTTGAGCGCATCATCACCAACGGCCAACGGATGGCCAAATACTTTCGATGGCCAGTATCGTTGACCGACGCAGTATTTCACGACATAATCGTCAACCAACTTGGGCCCGCCCGAACACTCAAAGATATTATTATGATGACACGTGGCAAGATCGGCGGCGAGCGCAAAACAGGCGACTCGGTTATTTCCTTTACCTGCATCACACCTGTTCTGGCCCAGCTTGACGGCGAGACGCTTGAAATTAAAGCTGGTACCAAAGTAAGCGTTACACATGCCGATCAACCAATAGAATTTATCTCCTTGCGATAATGTTTGACATGCCGTCAACCAACGCTATACTGTCACGAATATGAGCCGAAAACGCCTGCTGACCAAAAAGAATATATCACTCTGTACCGCCATAGTTGTGGCACTTTTGGCTGCCGGGCAGCAGACTGGCGTGCTGCCGAGCGGCTCATCGGTTACCACGACGGCAAGCCAGAATCAGCCCGGGCTCTATAGTATCAAACGATTTGTCGATGGAGACACCATTGCCGTCGACATGAGTGGCAAAACCGAATCTGTGCGTATGATCGGCATTGACACCCCCGAAACCCACAAGCCCAACAGCCCTGTCCAGTGTTATGGGCCCGCCGCATCGGCCTATACCAAAAACCTAATTGGCGACAGCAAGGTTCGCCTCGAAGCCGACAGCAAAAACACCAATCGCGATCGATACGACAGACTGCTGCGGTATGTTTATTTGCCTGACGGTCGTTTGGTAGCTAATGAACTGCTCACCCACGGCTATGCCTTTGCCTATACGCAGTTTCCATTTAGCAAAACAGATCAGTTTGTTGCTGCCGAAGCCACCGCCAAGGCCAACAACGCAGGCCTGTGGGGTAACTGCACCGTAACAGTCGAAAATAACGGGCGAAAACAGACTAATAATTTATAGGTTTGCGCAATATGACGCGGGCAATGCGTTCGGTCACGTACACGCCATAGCTTCCCATCCAGACAATTGCTGCTGTCAACCAGGCAAACCTTCTCGTAAAGCCAGAAACCTTGTGTAGGCGAAAAGTGCGCGGCCACATACGCAAATAGGGCCATAGTAGGCGATGATTGGTCATGATACGCCGTGCTACTGCGCCCACTCGCAGCCACGAGAGATACTGCACTTCGTAGCCTGCCTTATGCAGGTGCAAACCCAAATCGAGGTCTTCGTGAATGTCGACCCGTTGGCAGGTTTGCGCTCGAACATCACGCCAAACCGCCCGAGGTATGGCCATATTTGACCCCCAGGGCAGGTAATAGCCCAGTAATAACCGATTGGAACGATGGACAAAAAAATTGTACCCCAGCCCTGTTAGCCAGCCACAATACAGATTATAAAATGTACAGCCGCCCGTTAGCACACGATCCCGATTGGTTGGGTGCGCATAAAAATCCTGGACGCTTGCCACCCAGTGCGCAGGCAAGCGCGTGTCGGCATCAATGCGTGCGATAATATCACCACTGGCAGCATCAAAACCGCGATTACGGGCATACACAATGCCTTGCTTTAGTTCGGACACCACTCGCACAAAAGAAAACTCAGCTGCGATGGCAGCTGTCTGATCATTTGAGTTATTGTCAACGACAAGTACTTCGTAGGGTGCAACGGTTTGTATCGCAATTGCTTGCAAACTTGCCCTAAGATGGCGCTCTTCGTTATAGGCTGGTATAACTATACTAACGCGTAAGCGTGGTTGATTCATGTCAATCTAGTGTATCTTATTTATGACCAAAAACTCATCATACCGTATTAGGCTGAAAACTCTCCCCAGAAGCACATGGGATTGCTTTGTCCGCTATTGGCGCAAAACGTGGTGGCACAAGCTGGCCGTGATTAGCATTGTATGTGGCCTCACTCTACTGGGCGCCATGTATGGCATCGCCCGGTGGTATATTGCCAGCCAGCAAGACCGGCCGCTCACCATTGGCACAACCTTCATTCCGGCCTATGCCGAAAGCCTCGGACTCAATCCCGAACAGACTATGGATGCCATTATTAACGACCTCCACGTCAGGCATTTACGGCTCGTGAGTTACTGGGATCAGCTCGAGCCACAGGACGGCGTCTATGACTTTAGCCTCCTTGATTGGCAATTCCAAAAAGCCGAAGCGAGTGGCACCAAGGTTAGTTTAGCCGTTGGTCTACGCCAACCACGGTGGCCCGAATGTCATATGCCAACCTGGGCGGCGACCATGCCGTCCGACCAATGGCAGCCCAAGCTTAGCGCCTTTATGGGCGCGGTAGTAAACCGCTATAAAGCATCGCCAGCACTCGAAAGCTACCAACTTGAGAACGAATACTTTCTGAAGGGATTTGGTCTTTGTAGCAACTTTAGCCGAGACCGTTTAGTGGCAGAGTACGACCTCGTCAAACAGATCGACCCAAGCCATCCGATTATCATAAGCCGTAGCAACAATGCCATCGGCACGCCGCTCGGCAAACCAACGCCAGATATCTTTGGTGTCTCAATCTATAAACGGGTATGGAGCACACCGATCGGGCGCTACCTCGAGTATCCGTTCCCAGCCTGGTACTATGGCTTTTTGGCTGGTGTTCAAAAGATTACAACCGGCAAGGATATGATTATTCACGAACTCCAGGCTGAAACATGGCCGCCCAACGGGCAGGGGATCACCGAGACAAGCTTGCAGGAACAGAATAAATCCATTGATGCGAAACGCTTCGAGGACCGCATCGAATATGGTAAGGCCACCGGCATCCGTGACATGTATCTCTGGGGTAGTGAATATTGGTATTACCGCTTGGTCAAATTGCATGATCCAAGTTTGTGGAATGTCGCCAAAGATGCCTATCAATCAGCGAACCGGCAGCAATAGCGCAGCACAATCTGTACGGTATTTGTTAAACTAAATACAATGACCCGCAAACCAATCATCGCAGCCATACCAAACTACAACATGGCCCGAGGGCTGGGGCCATTGCTCGGCCAGCTCACCGAGCAGCAAGACCCCTATGACCATATTTATGTGCTCGACGACGCTTCCACGGATGGCAGCCAAGACGTCGTCAAACCCTTCGGCGACAGCGTTACTTTTGTCAAAGGCAAAGAAAACCACGGGAGTGGAGCAAATCGTAATCGCATTTTGAGCACTTTGAACGACCTGGGGCGAACGGCTACGGTGCATTTTCTGGATGCTGACGTCGAACTCGATCGCGACCCTCAGACCTCTGCTGTTATTAACCCCGTGCCTGTTATTGCTCGGGAATTGTTATATCGGCGAACCAAAACCGCATTTGTTGGGGGGCTCGTCAAAGACAAACAGGGCAAGCAACTGGCCATGAACCATGGACCACTCTATTCGCTCCAGACACAAGTCAGCGGGCTTTTACAGCTGGCCAGCTACAACAGGCTCAGCATGCGCGAGCGTTTTGCCAAACAGCTTCATGGCTTTCCTGATCTCGATATAGGCCCTCTGGCTCAGCCTGTTTATTGGACGCATGAGGCAAACATGCTCATTGATTCGGGGGTGCTTGCACGATTAGGCGGCTTCGATGACCGCTTGCGTGACCATGACATCCAGCCAATAGCGCGGCAAGCCAAGCGGCAAGGATTCACAAGCTATTTCAATCCATCCTTTGCCGTTACGCATCATGCTTTACGGGTCAGGAGCGGCTCCCGTTTCCTCAAGCAGCGTGGCGCCGATCTGCAACTTATTCGGCACCATTATGGCCTTCGTGACTTTCTGTTGCCAGATGGCCACTATCAGTCACCTCGTCCCAGCACATCAAGCAACGAGGACTAAAACTGACCGGTGATCGCTGGCCAACAGAGGCCAGTTCCAGTACAATGGGGCACAGCATGAAGAAAAAGCAGCCGCAGACCAAACAAATCTTGAATCGCCGAGCAAGCCACGACTATGAGCTGGGCGATAGTTTGGTGACGGGCATCCAACTGACTGGCGCTGAAGTCAAAGCCCTACGTACCGGGCACGGCCAGCTGCGTGGTGCCTACGTCACAGTTAAAGACAACGAGATTTGGCTGTTGAACGCGACAATTAGCGGTACTCGTGGCATCCTCATCGACGAGCAAACACAAACGCGCACCCGTAAACTTTTGGCGAAGCGCCGCGAAATTGATGCCCTTGTAGAGGCCAAACAGCAGGGTAAGACTATTGTTCCGCTCCAAATTATGACCCAGGGCCGCTACATCAAAGTACGCATCGCCATAGGTAGAGGCAAGAAGCAATATGACAAACGCCAGACGCTCAAAAAGCGCGATGCCGAGCGCCAGACGCTCACCGTTGTCCGCTAAGCACTAACAGGGGTAGCCACGCTATATTAAGTATATACTCATTGCCTCCGCACCCCCACATAGGTATACTGTGCTGAGTAAGTAGGGTTCATATGAAGATAGCCATAATGGTCCGGGGATACCTGCCGGCGCCTCGGCCTAAAGACTTGATCTACGCTCCTATTGATTTGGCAATTGCAATCAGTAAAGGACTCGTTAAACGCGGTCACTCCGTAGATTTCTACGGCCCGCTTGGTACTAAAATTGGCAATGGTGTCAAAGTTATTACCAAAAATCTCCGCCCTCTGGCGCATAACCAAAAGGAAACAGGTGAGTTGTTCCATGACACTAATCGCCTAACTCACTACGTCCCAGCCTTATGGGATGAGTTTTTGGCTGTCGAGATGTTCAAAAAAGCACACAAGGGCGAATATGACGTACTCTGCTTTGAGCATCCAGAAATCGGTCTGTCCTTGGGGCGACTATACCCTAATATACCCGTCGTTCACGTCCTGAACGACCCTGTTTTTCCATGGTACCGTGAACTTTTTGAGTTGTACGAATCACCCAATCAGCACTTCGTATCTATTTCTAAAAATCAGCGGCGTGATGCACCGGATTTGCCATATCTGCAAAACATTTATAACGGCGTGCCAATTGAACATTTTCCGTTCTGTGATAGCCCCGAAGATTACCTGCTGATTGCGGGCCGTATCGTACCCGAAAAAGGCTTCAAGGAAGCGATCCAAATCGCCAAGCAAACAGGGGACCGCTTGCTGATTATTGGGCCTGTCTACCCCGAATCACAGGATTACTTTGATCAATATATCAAGCCGCATCTTAGCGACCAAATTTTGTATCTTGGCTACGTCGAATATGATCAAATGTGGCGCTACTTCCAAAAGGCCAAAGCCTTCCTGACCCCTGTCCAGTGGGAAGAACCCTTTGGCCTCACAACCGTTGAGGCCATGGCCTGTGGTACGCCAACTATCTCATTGCGCCGGGGTGCTGCGCCAGAAATCATCGTTGATGGTCAAACAGGCTTTATATGCGACAGTATTGCCGAAATGGCGGCTGCTGTTGGTAAAATTGATCAGATTAAGCGTGTCGACTGCCGTGAGCACGTCAAGAAACACTTTTCTATCGACAAAATGGTGGACGACTACGAAGCAGCATTTGAGACGCTCCTGACTAAACACACCAAATCTGCCGCGCAGCGTGGCCGTGAGCTCGTTAAGCAGATCAAGAAGGCAACTCTCACCAAACTGCCGCCGTTGCCACACAAGATGCCCAAAAAACCGACAAAGCTCGACCTTAAGTTTGAGCAGATCATTCAGGAAATCACCGAGGATGCCCAGAACGACGCCAAGGCCGCCTAAACCCTTGCTTGTTCGCCGCTTTTTCGCTATAATCACCCTTGTTACTTTCCAATAAAAACGGAAACAACGCGAATATTCCGGGGTAGCTCAGCGGTAGAGCGGGTGGCTGTTAACCACTAGGTCGCTGGTTCGAATCCAGTCCCCGGAGCCAAGATGTATTTACATCCAAGTAGGATGCCGATTCATTAGGTACAGCAAGAGACCCAACAGGGGTCTTTTTGCTTTTAGAGGCTATTTTTTCGGTGTTATTTTCGGTTCTAACCATGTTTTGAGCATTATTCAGCTCATCATTCATTTTTTCGATAGGAATAAAGTATTTATTAGGGGTGAATTGTATGGTTCTATCCAAAATTGATAGCTTTTCGCCAAGCTTGATGACAACAGTACGTTTCTTCTCTAAGCAACGCCCCAACCCTTTAGTTATTCCAGACACGCCACTTAATAACATGAAGATTTGTAGCGGTGTCGCTGACCTGATACTTCATGGTCAGTTCAACGATGACATCTCCTACTACAGGCAGCTCTTTAATCTTTTTTTGGTCAAGCATTATAATAAAGATTTATTGAGCTTTGATAAAAACATTTTGCGTGAGATAGACGAATATGCGGTCTTTACCAATGATGGAAAAAATCCACCCAATAGTACCGCTACGCTAATCTATGCTGATGAGTCAAATGGCGAACTCGGTGCATCGATTAAAAATGCAATGATTTTCTCAATTGCGATGAGCATGGCTACGGAATCTAAAACATCAAACATGAAAAACGTAATAGCGGCCGCGTCTTTAGCACGCAGCGCGAGCAAGACTAAAACCAATGATGAGTACAGGGCGGACATGCTATCTATGCACCCTAGAGCAGCGGCTATTGCTGAAGGTTTTGGGTACGTAGAATCGAAAAGAGTTGCTCACGATATAGTCGCAATTATGGGATACCTGATAGACAAAGCTAATATCAGTATAGATGAGACGGTGGAGCAAAAAGCTGCGCGTATTTTTGATGAACAGAAGGTTAGTTCCTAAACACAACACTATTTTTGTGTCGTTTTGAATAAAAATGGCTCAGTATAAATCTCTTAATATATATTATAATTTCTCTGCCAGCGCAGAGGCACTACCCCCCCTTACCCTATATTTAAGAAAAAATATGAATTTTATAAAAATGAATTATCTCTGTTAATTCGTTATGCACATAATTAGAATGTTTACTTTCAGACTGATTGTTATACTAAAGCCATGACTACAAGCGAAAAAGATAAACTCAGAAAAGCGGCCGCAAGTGATGAGAGCCGTGCCATAGAGGCTGCTGAGAATGGCGAGTTTATGAACGCCTCATTTCAAATTACTTCTGCGTTGCAAAAGTATACAAAGCTTAGTGATAGCAAAAAAATCCAAGAACTCAAAAAACTACAAGTTGAATATAACCAAAAAGCAGAACCATTACAAAGTCACGAGATTAGTATACCTCTCGATGACAATATGCGTGCCGAGCTAGATAAGCTTATAAATTCATTCACAGATAAACCTACACTTGCAGAAAACTTATTGCGGGTTGCGAAGTCTGCCGTGTTGGTGCCGCGCGTAGAAGAGGCGAAAAAGAACGCGAAAAATATTAGGCCAGTAACAGCACAGCTTGTTACGCATATGCTCATCGATGATGACGGGCACACGCTATCATACGATGATTTCGATAGCACATGGCTTCAAGAACACTACGGTATTAGTTTTAACTTTAGTAGGGACATACTTAATACGGTTATCCGTGATCTAATTGCCAAGAAGCAATACAATCAAGAAGCGATAATGAATGTCATTGTTGATAGACGTTTGTACACGACAAGTCAACTACTCAAAATTGACGCCGCCCTGGAGCGTAGATTCGCCAATGACTACTTTTCTGCTGTACATATCTTAACGCCGTTAATTGAGAATTTATTTATGGCTATATCTAGAAATCTAGGATTGGACACGATTACATTTGGTGGCAAACAAACAAGTACGCGTGACAAAACATTATCGTCAAACATGCTGCTTTCAAAAGAGTATGGCGATGCGTGGGGCACTGACTTTTGTTATATGTTGAATTTCTTCATGTACGAACCTATGGCCGCAAGGTTTAGGCATAAGGTAGCTCACGGGGATATCAAAATGAACGAATGCAACTTCTCAAGCTTTAATATACTATTCTATTTCCTTATTAAAATGACGCTGATGGTAGAAGTGCACGAAGTGAAAGTGCCTCAGTCCTAAATCATTTAGGGTAAAATCAAACTATGGAAGAGTTTATTACAATCCTGGGTCTAATTCTTGGAATTCTGGGACTCGCAGGAACAATCTTGAGTGTCATAACTTTCGTGAACCCTAAAATACGTGTGAATTTTTACCTAAAGAAACATGAAAAGTGGGAAGAGGTGCACTTAAATCTTGGTGGAGGCAACTCGCTATGGCGCTATCAACCTCACCCCGAATTTACTATTGAGCAACAAGATGACTCTGAGGAGTGGGGATTTGATGTAACGGAAAGCTGGATGAAATATCCATTACCTGACCCTTCAAAACATACATATATGATTCATGTTAAAGCAAACGGAATTGTAATATACGCTGAAAAATTCATCACTCTAGATGGTGGAAGATACTTTGTACCGCTACCCCGTGTTAAGTATCACGAGGAGAAAAAGAATAATGAATACTTCTATGTCCCTTTACAGATAAAGATTGCACGAATAATCGGGACTTATTACAGGATGGATTCAATTGATGAATTCATTAAGCACAATGAAATTGAAATCAGAAAGAGTATATGATTACTGGTGTAACTCGAAAAGCGATCGTCGAGCTGTTCAGAACATATAATTCTGATCCTTATGGTCTTATTGCTTTCGCTTCGTTTACAGAGCCAAAAGTCCCTGGTATTGAATGGTGGGGTGATTTGGATGAAATTGCGTTTCTATCTCGTATATACGATTTGGAAAACATGTCATCTAATGATCCTCGTTACGACAACGCTTCTGGAGACATATTCCAGCATAGAGAGAATAATGAAGACTGGGAAAATGATTGGATATTTTATGACGATCGTTTTGAGCTGCAAACGTCAGACTCAAAATTACTCAAATTTTTAGCAGCAACAATTCATCCAGAGGTCAGAACGGATAAGCGCGAAGTTGCAGACATAAAAGACGCACTCAATAAAATACTTGAACCAGATCAATATGCTCTGAAGCAGCACGAAACCATTTCAGGCAAGCCTGTATATAGGGCGGTTGCCATTGAAGCGAAAAAAGTTTCAAGCCTAGAAATACGGGAAGCCATAGCGGAAGCCATTCGCGACTGCCTAAAAGCATATGACGTCGGGGGATACTGCGATTCCCTCAATCTACCACCCGTATCTAATGACACTATTACAGCAATGGGCAGCAAGGCTGGATATGTAAAGGACAGGCTTAGGGTGTTCGAGAGAAGAGACCTTATAAAGTTAGCTCGAAAAGTACAAGAAAATCTTGATTACGAACCTTTAGAGGAGTTACTTTATAGAATTGACTCGGAGTCATCGAGTGATGGCTCTAAAGGTAATCCTAAAAACCTCATCTTTGCAGCAAACGGAATAAAGCCAGAGATATACCTTTCCGATTCGATTGATAATGACATAGGCATTAATAAGTATGCCGACAATATATTGGTCTATGATAATTTAATTGACCCTAATATAGGTTTAAGTTGGCGGGAGTTATTAGACTGGTGGATAAAGAAAGAGAAGACGGACAACGAGAAGGCCGCAAACCGCTCTTTGTACGCTAGATTACGCGAAACCTGCAATGTACCTGAAATGATTATTCTGGATACATACGGACATATTTTAAAAGAGTACGGTTTTGAAATTCCCGCTATTATTCCCCAAATTTACTTACACTTTGATCCGATCACGGCTCGTCAAAAGGGTGAGGCTAGACCCCTATTTAGGCAACGAATGGACTTTTTACTACTAATGCCCAACCGAGTTCGCGTGGTTATCGAGTTAGATGGTATTCAACATTACTCTGACGCGAATGGAAAAGCCGACGTAAAACTATATGCCAGAACAATGGAAGAAGATAGAAAACTCAGACTGCGTGGTTATCAAGTATTTAGATTCGGTGGTGCTGACTTCGTGGACAAGGAGCGGTCTAAAGCAATGATGCGATCTTTCTTCTTGGAACTATTGGGTCAAGCAGGGGTTATTAACGCTAAGAGAAATTAGGGTCGAGTTGATTTGGTGCGCGCAAGTCTCTCTTAATTACGGTTATAACTTCCTCTATCGTGGTGAGCCAAGAAAAAGACAGAGCATTTGTTCTGTCTTTTTCTTTGTTTCATGGCTCGGATCGAGAGGCGACGCGGATTTGCCAAGCAAAGACGCTGGTCGCTGGTTCGATCTTCGAGGACGCGCACAGGTGCCTGCACCGAGCACGCCGTAAGAATAACCAGCCAGTCCCTGGAGCCACGTTTGATTAAATACCGCTTTTGTGGTAATTTTGCTTTTATGATTAAGGATATTCTTCAAGCTACGCCCGAGGGTAATTTGGCAAACATAGTAACCCGAGAGGGACCATTTGAAGTGCTAGTAATTAAAAGACCCGAGTTCATAGACCCGACTCGTACTCTTAACCGCATCGTCTATGTTCCGGAACGCGAGTTGTTAAACCTCATATCTACGGATACGGAGCAACTAGGTGCAAATCAAAAAGCCATGGATGAGATGGGCGAGAGCCTTTTGGATGATGTTAAAAAAGGGTGCGCACAAGGTGCTGAATGTGGCGCTGGGGTTGCAAAGTTTAAAGAACATGTTGAGCAAATATCTGGCACTGTCACCGCTGTGGGCATAATTTGCAGCAAAACTTGTGTTGACTGTCCCTTAAACTTGCGACAGGAACTATAAAAGCTCGGGCTTCTTTTTATACTGTGAGGTTTTCTGTTGGTAGCTGCTAGATCCGCCCTGCTATCATAGATATATAACTCGAATGGGGGCAGTATGGTCTTAAGGCTCATAAGCAATAACGAGCGAAGCTATCCGGGGAGGACATTAGCAATATGACGCATCCCGAAAAGATCAATTTTGTTGTTGTTGGGGCGGGGCACCACAGCGCAAGATCGCACATCGACCCGCTGCTTGCACTCCCTGAATCTTGCCGTATCGTGGCCGTTTCCGACCCCTATCCGGGCAGCTTGGATCGCCTGCATGGCACCCCCGGACTGGATGAGGCAGCCAAGGTGACAGACTGGCGCGAGGCGATGGAGCACCCCACTGCAGAGGCTGTTATCATTACCTCACCAGATAAGGATCGTTTTGAACAAGCTTCTGCGGCGATCGACGATTACGGGCTCCATGTCCTGAGTGAAAAACCATTCCCCGCAAACATGCACGAAGCCAATGCACTCCCTGAGCTGCTCGACAGGGCAAAGCATGTCGGC
This sequence comes from uncultured bacterium, assembly GCA_963721475.1. Taxonomy (GTDB): domain Bacteria; phylum Patescibacteriota; class Saccharimonadia; order Saccharimonadales; family UBA4665; genus CAMLQK01. The sequence continues at coordinate 190,766 of CAVRJI010000002.1, forward strand.
AAAGTCTTCCAGATGTGCTATCCACGAGAATTTGGTGAGCCCTGGGGCACACTTAAGGGTCTTATTCACGACCGAGAACGGCTCAGCAACATGTTTGGCGTAGGTGATCTGGGCAAGGCCATGGGCATCAGCTTCACCTGCCAATCTACAGTGCCCCAGGAGGGTAGCCAGGAACTCTACGCATCGTTTGCCGAAGATAAAAGTGGGCACGACATGAACACCGTCTGCCAGTTATTCGGCGACGAAGACAGTGAGCGAGGGATCCTATTGGAAGACGAGAAGCTCAACTACAGTCTGCTAATGCGTCGTTACGATGGCCTGCGCATTAGCAGTAGTGGCAGCCGGACAATCCCCCGAGATTTTCAAAGTAAAAACTACGGCACCCCTGATACTGGCATCTATAACGACACCGTTCAGATAGATTTTGAGCGGGGAAGAATGACAATGGACGCTCCAATTGGACGGTTTGCCGTACGATGGGGCGATACCGACGTCGAACGGCAGTCGCCACGGTTTGCCACCGACTATGCTGCACAATTTATTGCGCTCCACGAACATTTTATTGATCACATACGCGATCCCTACGCCACACCAGCCATAAGCAAGAGCTCACTTGTGGTTAGCGCCCGTTCGCTCTTCAGACTTAAGGCTGAGCACTGCTGTTCGTAGTACAATGGCAACATGAACCAAATCGAACAGACCTACACTATCAATGCTCCTATCGAAAAAGTTTGGCTCGCCCTGACTGATGCTACTGTGGCTGAAGCGTGGGGCGCCGCTCCAGCTGAGGTAGACCCTGTAGAAGGTGGCGAATTTAGCTATTGGGGTGGCGACATCAATGGCTTCTTTACCAAAATCGTACCCCTGCAGCGCATTGAACAAGATTGGTTTGGCCACGATAATCCCGGCAAAATGTTCAAAGTGCAGTTTACCTTCGAAGCTATCGAGGGAGTTACTCGCGTCCACATGATTTTTGCCGGCGAAATTCTTGACCCCGCCAAGGACATCGCTGACTGGCAAGACTACTATTTTGATCCGATCAAGAAACTCCTCGAACAATAATGGGATCGACCGAAGTCTATGACAGACAACTTGTAGACGTCTGGAAGCAAGTCGATCTGCTCCACCAGTATAATCGAGACTACTGGAATGAGTACTTTACAAAGGCTGATTTTGACAACCTTCGGTTGGCTTACCAGCAAGATGCACAGACGTTACAGGCAGTAAAGACAATTCATGCCGAATTTGACACGCCCAACGACACGTTACGGCGCTGGCGCAATGTGTATTTTGGATCTATGTCAGGCCAGGCGCACTGGAATTCATTAATCATTCATGAGGAGCAAGAAAACGAACAAGAAATCGTCAAAATTCATGCTGGCGCCCGCACCTACCAACGCGGTTTACATATCGTAACCGTTGATATGGTCAATGGCTACGAGAGTTCTGCGTCAATACAGGCCGCTCGCGAAGAAGCCACCCAAAACAATATTATTCTGGCGCAGGCCGAAGTCCTGTCGGTTATGGGGCTCCAGCGAGCACTCCACAAAAACGACCAGCGAACTCCTGCCTATGTCCAATGGTATATGCCCTATATCGCTGGCTATACGTACGACGATCCGTATTATACTCGCAGGAATCCCGATTGGGCAGATGCCTGGGTTCCTCGATTCGACCATGGCAGCAATAATGTTGGCCTGCGCGTGTTTAGTAGTACAGTGTCCACGCATGGAGCCAAGCCAATACTGGTCAGCCCCAAATAGCTATTGCGTTAACTTGAGCACCAGGCCAAGTGCTATCATACATACATGACTAAAACCCAACAACGCATTCTCGTTATTAGTATTCTAGCCTCGTTGGTGGCCTTTTTGGATGGGTCAGTGGTAAACGTCGCACTTCCAGCCATAACCAAGGACCTGGGCGGGGGATTGGCCACGCAGCAGTGGGTCGTCGATGCCTATCTTGTTACGCTTGGTGCGCTCATTCTTTTGGCAGGATCGCTCTCCGATGTATTTGGGCGACGACGTATTTTGAGCTGGGGGTTGATTGGATTTGGCGTAGCCTCCGTTTTGTGCGCCATTGCGCCAACGAGCGCATTTTTAATTGGTGCCCGTGCGCTGCAGGGCGTTGCCGGTGCCTTACTGGTGCCAAGCTCCTTGGCTTTAATTATTTCGACTTTTTCGGGCCCGGCACAGGGTAAGGCAATCGGCACCTGGACAGCATGGACAGGAATATCGTTTATTATTGGTCCTTTGCTCGGTGGCTTCTTGGTTGATGCGCTTTCGTGGCGCTGGATCTTTGCGATTAATCTTGGGCCAATTGCCCTTAGCCTGTGGCTGCTTAGCCAGCTGAAGCAAAGCGATCATACTGAGCAAACTACGGCAGCCAAAATCGATACATTTGGGGCACTTTTGTGTAGCCTCGGATTGAGTGCGGCTGTATATGCCCTGATTGAGCAACCACATTATGGATGGGGCAGCCCTAGTATTCTGCTGCCGCTGATCAGTGGTATCGTTATGCTAATTGGGTTCGTCATATACGAAGCGCGCAACACCCAGCCAATGCTCCCGCTATCACTCTTTTCGGCGGGCAATTTCCGCGTTGGCAACATTGCCACGGTTGCTATTTACGGTGGCCTGTCGATTGCCACGTTCCTGATTGTTATCTTCTTGCAACAGGTGAGTGGTTATTCGGCGCTGGCTGCCGGTATGGCCCTATTACCGGTAACGCTCATTATGTTTGTTTTATCTCCTCGTTTTGGTGCACTGGCAGGCACCTTTGGGCCACGGTTATTTATGGCACTCGGACCAATTATTGCCGGAGCAGGATTCTTGTTGATGCTGCGCGCAACTGAGCATGTGCAATATTGGACGCAGCTCTTTCCGGGTATTATGGTTTTCGGGCTTGGGCTATCGATGACCGTTGCGCCGTTGACCTCGGCCGTGCTTGGCGACATCAGCAGCAAGCACGCCGGCATAGCATCTGCTATCAATAATGCCATCGCTCGCTTGGCGGGTCTAGTTGCCATTGCTTTTATTGGCGTTCTTGTCGGTACATCTATCGACCTCCAGGGATTCCGCAAGGCTATAATCATGACAGCTGGTCTCTTAATTGTCGGCGGTATTATTTCTGCTATCGGCATACAAAATCACCGTAAGGTGCCTCCTACGCCGGTCGAGCCATCAGCATAGTCCATGCTAAATTCGTGACAGATTGCCTGCTTTGTGGTATGGTTCGTTCTATCATGCATCAACATTCTGTTGACAATTCACTCGCCCTGGGCGAACCCCAAACCATTTCACAAATCATCCGCGCCGCCTATTATGAGCAATAGAGAATCAATTAACCCCACATGGCATCCACTCAATGACACTGGTTCGGGTCATGTATTCGCTGACCGCCTTGGAGCACGGGCTCTGCCTAATATTGCCGCCATGGGCACCGCTGGTGACCCGCGGAGCACAAGCTATATTCCGTGGCGCGAGGAAAAGGTCGTCCCTATCGCTACCAGTTACGGCCTCGGAGAAAATGTATGGAGCCCGATCGTCCCCGAGTGGGATCCTTCGATGGCCGCCCAGGAAGGCATCATGGCAGCACGGGCGCGTGTTGTGATAGTAAACCTTGTAGAGGGCCAAGAAAGCCCTACAAGCACTATGGAAGCCGGAATGCTCACTCATAGCGGGATTTTGCGCGGGCAGGATGTCATTGTGTGCACAAACCAGACCGAGGGCGCTCCTGTGTCAGTGGCTCGCTTGTTGGCGCAGGCTGCGCTTCGGGCTGCCGCCAAAGCGTATCCAATCTTCTCGATTGCCGAAAACATTGAGCAGGTCGCCCACCAAGCCAGTGGCGCGCTCAAACGCCACCTAGACCGCCAGCAAGCGGGCATCCAGGTGGCAAGCGGATATACCGTTCCGCTCCCGACACATCCACTCGTGCCGCGCATCTATTTGTCGGGCACCTCAGGCGAGCAACGCCCCGCTTGGATTGGGCAGGTCACAGACACTATCCGCCAGATTGATAATATTCGTCGAGATCGTACTCCTGTCATAGATAGCTATAATCCAAACTGGACAACTGCGCAAATTCCAAAAGAACTAAAGTACAAAACCGGTGATGCTGTGCAGCTTATCGCCATTACCAAAGAAACAGAAAGTCTTGGGGCGCTTGCTGAGCTAGGCCCTCGGATGCTCGAAGCTCATTTGCGCAGTCAATCACTTGGTATTTACATTGAGCCTCACGACAGCGATCCGCGGTCAGCCACCAACCGAACCCGCATCTTAGCCCAAGAACATATTGGGCGCTTGCTGGAGGACTTTCCAAGTTTGCCTATTTTTATGGCACCGACCCTGGATGACCTTGCTCTCTACGGGGTAAGTGAATACAACAGACAACGGCAGCGAGCCAGGACTCACCTCCTTTAGGCCACCATGCGTCGCGATCCTGACGTTTCTACTATTTACGGCAAATGGTCCTATGACGAATTAGACACCGACGAAGTTGCCTGTGTCAGCCTCAGTTTTGCCGACCCTGACAGCGGCCACTTTTCCGGCATTCTCTGTTGCGACGAGTATGGCGATCCCAACGAAATGACCATTGGACACCTATATACCCACCCGGATTTACGGGGGCAGGGACTTGCTACCCGTTTGGTGGGAGCGCTCGCCCACGTTGCCATAGAGCAGCGCGTGATGTTACTGGCAGGCTCCTGCGAATCCGAACATACCCTCAAAATCTTCCAAAATATGTTCCCAGAGGAAGCAACCACCCTCTTGGACGAAGATCCTCTGCAGACAAGTACGGACTTTTTAGTGCTCCCTATGAGCCTCCAGCAAGCCTATGGATCGCTGGAGCGAGCGGCCCGCTCGGAGGATGATCCAGAGCACCGTAAGCACGCCATTGATGTTGTCGCTGATCTACGCTACGTCCGCCGACGATATCTTGAACAGCCGACTATGCGCAATGTACTCAGCCTCGATACCTACCAAGACGATTTTTGATCCTACTTGTGACGGATTTCGGTGAAAGGTGCTGTATTATAGAACAGTTAAAACTTTTTACTATTCTAGACGGAGGCCGCGGCATTGGATAAGCCACGAGTTCTATTTACTGGTTTTATCGGCGGTGATGGCCATCTGGAAACCTCTGGCCACTTAGCTATGCTGCTTGATGGTCGTATTTTTCCAGAATACACCGCTGTTGGGCGGCTCATAACACCTCAAGATCAGGACGCCATCTTTCGCCAAGTGTCTACCAGCGTCCACAGCGTTGCTCCGGCAGCTATCTGCTGCCTCGGACGGGCAAGCGTGGCGACACTTTCAATTGCGACTGAAGCATTGGATATTACTAATCTGACAGACGTTCAGCGCGGACCGTCCATGGTTCGGGCAACACTGCCGGCCTCGCGCATAGCATCCGTCCTGTCACCAGCCAAAGAAGTGCGCATCCCCCAGCAACGGGTGCCGATAGACCGAGAAGAAAACATTACACTACTCAGTAGCCTGATGGTTGCCAGAGAGCTGGGCATTGCCGCGGGCCTTATACGACTGCCTCAAACAACAATGCGGCATAGCCAAGTTCCTCACGAGCATACACTCCAGCTTGCAGGAATTATTGGCAGAATAGGCGGCATTATTGCCACACCCGTATGTGTGTCTTAGGGTGCTTTCTTGTAGCCGTCGCCGAAGTTACTATATGTGCCGGAAATCACTTGCAAGCGCCTTAAATGTAGTTATAATAACAATATAATTAAGGGGGATGGGCATGAAAAAATTAATCATCGGCGTACTTGTGGGAGCGTTGCTGACGCTCGGATTACCACTCGGTAGTGCCAGTGCAGCGCCATATTGCGGTATAGCATGGGGTAGCGCGGCAAAAAGCAATAGTGCGAGCAACTACGCCTCGCGACTGATCAATGTACGCACCGGGCAGCATTCTTGCTATGACCGAATTGTCTTTGACCTGACCGGGCCAGCAGTTGGCTACTACGTCAGCTATGTTTCGAACGTTTCTACCGAAGGTGAGGGCAAGGACGTACCTCTCAGCGGAGGTGCAAAATTGTTGGTCGTCGTTCGTGCACCAACCTATGACAGCAACGGTAAGTCACTCTACCTTAATGACCCGGTCAACGGCAAGCCGCCCACACCAGTGATGCCTGGCGCAAAGCTGCCACGGGTTAACCTCACCGGGTACCAGACCTTCCGTGATGCCAAATATGCCGGCTCCTTTGAAGGCCAAAGCAGCTTTGGCTTGGGTGTTCGTGCCAAATTGCCATTCCGTGTCGTCAAAGACGGCAACAAAGTCTACGTTGACGTTGCTCACTATTGGTAGGCTGACTCCAGCCGTACCTAAACTAAAAGCTCCGAGTCATCTCGGAGCTTTTAGTGTTCTCGTGCAACATTTTAATGCTTAAAACGGACGTCGATCTGTTCCTGGGGTATATACGACTCCACATTGGCATACAGCGCGTAGGCACGCAGATCTGCCTCAGTCGGCTTATCTGACTGTAAGGCGCGCGGCCATAGTCGCAAGTGCCGCACCGAGTCGATCTCAACCGCATATACAATAACGCGTGCCATAAGATACAGCCAAAAGAAGAGCCCCAGGACCAGCGCAAAAGTACCATATACGGCATTGAGTCCCTTGAGCTGATGCGAAACTAATAAGCCGCCGAAGGTGACCAGCAACTGCACTAAAAAGGCAGCAAGCATAGCGCCAGGAATCATATCTTTCAGGGGTACACGCCGCGTGGTGGACCGATAAAAAACAAACAAAATTGTACCGGCCGACACGGCGAAGCCGAGCGCATTAGCGAGCACCTTGACCCATATCGCATGACCGAACACCGAAGTAAAACTGGAGACGCCAACCATTACCAAAAAACCAAGGGCAACACCAGCCATAATGGACAAGCTTTGGAGTAAGGACTTGGGAAATCCCGCTCGGCGGTTCTTAGGCACCTGCCAGATACTATTCAGGCAGTAGCGAAGCGCATCAGCCGCGCCCCGAGCACCGTAGATCGCCACCAACAGACCGATAATGAGCCCCAGGCCAGCGCGGCCCATGGTGTGGATATGCTCTTGCAATTGACTGCCAATCAATGGCAAATACTCATTGACGGCATCCGTAACCCGCTGCTGGATTACTGGATCATCGCCAAACCACATCTGGAGCACCGTCACTAGTACCAATAGGAGTGGGAACAGTGACAGGAATCCATAATAGGTGAGCAGCGCTGCGTGGTAACCCCCGTCATCATCGCCAAATTTTTTGAGCACCGCCAAAGGGAAGCCGAGTATTGGGTGCCGTTGCTGAAACGTATCAAACTTTTGGATCAGCAGAGGGATACCGGATACTGGCTTCTTGGCTTTGGACGGTGCATGTGTCATATAATGAACTATCTCGGCAACGAGGCTACTTGCGGCCCGTCATGTCCTTAACGGAATGGTAGATCTTTTCACCCGCTTGAATAATTTGAGTCAGATCGTTGAATTTATCTTCGATGCGGCGGTGGATAGCATTGATTTTGGCTTTGATCATAAAAACGGCAATCACCAGTGCTAACATCAATAGCAGTCCGATCCCCATGTAAACAATGCCGATGACATAAAAAGTATCCTGTAAGTTCATACGTAGCCTCCTGTGATATTGTTAAAAGTTAGCCTGGAACAATTCTTATTCGACGCTAATTTCGCCGTGCTGGCTGGCGTTCTTGTGGTTGTGATACCCCCAGGTGCCAGTCTTATCGACAATAAATGTCTTGCTTTCGCCAGGCTCAATGTCGCCAACGTTTAGCTCCGTGTTGTCAGTATGAACGGGATGTGGATCAGAGTCAAAATCGAGGGTGACTGTCGACTTATTTGTGACCTCAACTTTGTCGCCAGCCTTCATGGTTGTCTTTGAGGCTGTAAAACCCGTGCCGTCATAGGTGATAACAATCGCAACATCGCTGTTATTGGTTGAGCTACTTGATGAGTCCGATGAGCTCGAGCTGCTTGAATCGTTCGGCTTGTTGGATTCGGTGCCCTTACTGTTATTCATTAGAACTGCCGCCAGTGCGATTGCTGCTACGACCGCAAGGGCAATGAGTACTTTGGCTATATTATTCATGTTTGTTTTCCTTTCTTAGGGATACTTTAATAATCATAAAACTGGTGTATGATGTCAAGTAGACATCATTAATGATCGAACGAACAGGGGATGCTTATGGCACTTTCGTACTTACCTAACAGATCAATGTGGCCGCATTTATTACTGCGTGGTGGCCTAGCGGTAATATTTATGTACGCGGCAATATCTTCCTTTGCCAATCCACAGGATTGGGTGGGCTATCTGCCGAATATCATCCGGGACAATTTTGAGGCCGAAACCGTGCTGCACATTTTTTCGGCCTACGAACTACTTTTGGCCACCTGGCTCTTGAGTGGCATCTATACTCGATACGCTGCATTACTATGTGCAGCGACACTGGCTGGCATCGTCTCGTCCAACTTCAGCTTGTTTGCGATCACTTTTCGTGACATCGCCCTGATCTTTAGCGCTCTGGCCCTGGCCAGCATGGACCAGCCCGAATAAATATATTTAGGGAACTAAAAACCTCTCGGATGGCTGCCGATTTGGGTGGGTCAAGCGTAGTACAACCGGTGTTATTTTACTGAATAAGGAAAATAACCCGCGTGCAACGCACACGCAAACGGTAGTCGCCGGGAGGTTTTTAGTGATTTCTATTACTAGAAAGGCTTGGCCAAGATTGCTTCTGGCAGAGTCTCGGCAATACGCAAAAGTTCGTTGTACTTCGCGATACGATCAGAACGGGAGAATGAGCCAGTCTTGATCTGGCCAGTATTCAAACCGACCGCTAAATGCGCAATCGTAGTGTCCTCGGTTTCGCCAGAGCGGTGAGACATCACGGTGTTCCAGCCAGCTTTTTGCGCCATCTGGACAGCCTGGATGGTCTCGCTGAGAGTACCAATTTGGTTTGGCTTAATCAGAATTGCGTTAGCAGCTTTTTCGGCAATACCACGCTCAAGCAGAGCCGTGTTGGTCACTAGTAAGTCATCACCGACGAGCTGTACCTTGTCGCCCAATGTTTCGGTCAGGTGCTTCCAGCCATCCCAGTCATTTTCGCCCAAACCATCTTCGATTGATACCAGCGGGAATTTCTCGGCCAAATCAGCATAGAAGGCAACGAGCTCTTCGCTCGTAAAGGTACGACCTTCGCGGGCAAAGTTATAGGTGTCGCCCTCGACCAGTTCGCTCGAAGCAACATCCAAGGCCAAAGCAACGTCTTGACCCATCGTATAACCAGCCTTTTCGACTGCTTCACTAATTAGCTCCAGAGCTTCTTGTGAACCACCACTGACACTCGGGGCATAGCCACCCTCATCGCCAACAGTTGTTGCGTAGCCTTTGCCACGCAAAACCTTGCCAAGCGTGTGATAGATCTCACTCGCCATCTGCATAGCGTGCGCAAAGTCGCGGGCGCCAATCGGCATGACCATGAATTCCTGAATGTCCGTTGATCCCTCGGCATGTTTGCCGCCGTTCAGGATATTGAGCATAGGCAATGGCAAGGTAAAGGTTGTGTTGCCAACCAATTCGCCAACATATTGATAAAGTGGCTGGCTCTTGCTGGCAGCACCCGCCTTGGCAAGCGCCAAAGAGACGGCCAATGTAGCGTTGGCACCCAAGCGGCTCTTGTTTTCGGTACCGTCGAGCTCAAGCAAGCGCTTGTCTAGCTCAAACTGATTCTCAACATCTTGGCCGATAAGAGAAGGAGCGATAACTGTTTGGATATTTTCAACAGCCTTATTGACGCCCTTGCCGCCAAAGGCACTACCACCGTCGCGCAGTTCTAGGGCTTCACCAGCCCCTGTTGAGGCGCCCGAGGGAACAGCTGCTCGGCCAAGGCTTCCGTCTTCGAGGACGACATCACACTCGACAGTCGGAAAGCCGCGCGAATCGAAAACAACACGTCCGCGAATATCTTGAATCTTCATAGTAGGCTCCTAACAGTTTCTATTCTTACTATATTATTGCAAAATTTGCCTGAAACTATTATGCTTCATTGGTCAAGTCAACAGTATAGATCCATATTGTTGCAGCACGCAAGCTTCGTACCAAAAATTACCACTACCCGGGGCAAGCACTCACAAACTAATCAGCTTATTAAGCGGTTCTCCGCATAATCAATCAAGGACGCAAACCATATGGCAATGGGACATTTATATATTACGAGACATTGTGAATCAGAGTGGAACGCACTCGGCAAATGGACAGGCACCACTGACGTACATCTGTCCGAGAACGGCTTCAAGCAAGCAGCTCAAATCGGGCAGGCGCTTGCTGAGCTCAAGATTGAGCTCGACTACGCCTTTGCGTCATTACAAATGCGGACACTCGAAACTCTAGAGGGTATTCTGGACGGTTCCGGGCAAGTAGAGACACCTTACCAGCGCAGCAGCGACATCAACGAACGCGACTACGGCGACTACACTGGCATGAACAAGTGGGAAGTTCGGGACAAAGTTGGCGAAGCTGAGTTTAATAGCATTCGTCGTGACTGGGATCATGCCGTACCAAATGGCGAAACCCTCAAGACGGTGTACGAACGCGTACTGCCATTCTTCCAGCAAGTGATCATGCCCAAGCTCCAAGAGGGCCAGAACGTCCTTATTGTCGCCCACGGCAACTCCTTGCGTGCACTCATTAAGTACATGGAATCCATTAGCGACGAGAATGTTGCTGGCGTGGAAATGCACTTTGGATCTGTTCTGAATTACCACGTCAACGACGATGGCAAGATGATCGAAAAGAACGAGATCAAAATTGAGCTCGTTGCACCCAACGCCTAATCAGCAATAAATAAAGGCAAGCAAACCCCAAGTAAAGTATTTGCTTGGGGTTTGCTTATAGCGTATGGTTGTCGACGATTTCGCCGCGGACGCGCGTACGGAACAAAAAGAGGCGAAGCAGGACAATATAAGCGTGCATAACGCCCATCCAGCCAAAATAGATGACCAAAATATTGGCGCCCAGCTGGACATAATTATCAGCGTAGGAGCCGCTCTCTGCTCGGGCCAGGATATCTCCAACGACCGGCACAAATAATACGGTCATGACCACCATTGCGGTCAGGATGCCCGCTCGCCAGATCAACCGCATAATGAGCGTGCTTTGCAGTGGATGATGGATGATGTGCTCGGGGGAGGGCATGGCGACTGCCTGATTATTTTCGCGTACATCGTGCATAGTCGTCACCACCGAAGTAACAATCAAGAATAACACCCAGCCAACCAGACCCCAAAGCAAAGCCAGAAGCACCGTATTAACGGTGTTATTTGTCGTAAACAGCGCGACAGGGTCGAGAACATACTTGCTGTATGCCTCGGTCCAGCTGCCGCCAGCATTTCCAAAAAATTGAGGCAACAGTGATCCTTGCTTCAGACTGAGCAATAGCACTTGCATACCCACAATCACAAACGTAACAATCGAACTCACGATAATACTGGCAGACGACGGCAGGATGCTGCGTAATAACAGGCGCCAAAATGAGAACGGGTTATTTTTCATTTTTATTTCTACAATCTATACCTTTCTATTGTAACGAAAAAGTGGTAAATGCACCACATTACAGATAAGTTGTAAATTACATAACGCTTGTATTATGCTTATGATAAGGAGCCGCTATGCAGACAACAAGACCAAGAACAATACAGTGGCCAGCGGTTGCTCTGGCCATCTTTTTACCAACAGCAGCCGCTGTTATTGGCTCTATCTTTACCGCCGAGGCCATACCCAACTGGTATGCGGAGCTGGCCAAGCCATCTTTTACACCGCCTAACTGGGTTTTTGGCCCTGTATGGACCATCCTGTACCTGTTTCAAGCCATCGCATTCTATATGGTGTATACCAGTAAAAGTATCTACCGCACGCTAGGTATTGGTTTGTTTATAGCGCAAATCGTCGCCAACACCGCTTGGTCGTGGATTTTCTTTGGCTTGCATCAACCGGCCTGGGCTTTTGTAGACATCGTGCTACTGTGGGGTTTACTGCTATGGACAATTATCGTCTTCTCGTGCATTAAGCCAGCAACTGGCCTCTTGCTCTGGCCGTATCTTGCCTGGGTAACCTTTGCTTCCGCCCTAACCGTCGGCATCACTGTCCTCAACTAATTAATGCCCTAGCGCGGTAACAGCTGTTGCATGGTTCGCATATCTGGCAAAAGACTAGCAACAGCGGCAGCTGGGATATTTCGGGACAGCTTGTCCATTGCCATAAGGTGACGCATAGCTTCAAGCCCAGGCAAGATACAGCCTGAGCGTTTGGCTCTTGGATAGAGCGGAGCCATACCCGGCACTCATGTGTTTATTGGCTACACCTCTTGGCTCAAGATGAGCGCAAAGCATCATTAATACCTCGGAACCATCTGGCGGGAAAACAGTCTGATCCAGCTCCTCGGGGTAGGTGCCGATAATATAGGTACATTCGTCTGGGATGAGCATTTCGCTAAAAGCCTCTGCTGCCAATGTGTCAGGTAATTCTTGGAATTGAGGTAATATCATATGCGATGAGTATATGCAAAAGTGCCTTCCGTGCAAGAGGAGTATACTAATTGCATGATACGCAAAGCTCCTCCGACAATTTTAGTAATCATCGGCATTACTGGTGATCTGGCCCGCCGCAAACTCCTGCCAGCAATTGCTGAGATTTCGAGGTCAGGGAGCCTCCCGGATGACTTTAGGGTTCTCGGCATTTCCCGGCGACAGGTGACAAGCGCAGAAGTAGTTATAGGCACTCCGGGACTCAGCGACGCTAATCGCTCTTTTTTGGCTGAGCATTTACAGATGTACACCATGGATATTGCTAATCCAGCCGCGTACGTTGACCTGGCAGATTACCTCTATAAGCAGTCGCCAGGTGACACTCAACCGCAGATTCTGTTTTATCTATCAGTACCGCCTCAGGTCTCACGGCCCATCATTGCTGCGCTTGGGCGGGCAGGTTTTGGCAAGCAACCCACCGTCAAATTGTTACTTGAAAAACCATTCGGCTCAGATCTGACTTCTGCCGAGGAACTCATCGCTGAAACCCGCCAGCATTTCGACGAGTCGCAGCTGTACCGCATAGATCACTACCTCGCCAAAGAAATGGTGCAAGATATTCTTGTTTTCCGGTCGCAGAATACGCTCTTTAGACAGACCTGGAACAACCAGTTCATCGAGAAAATTGAAATTCTAGCCAGTGAACAAATCGGCATTGAGGGCAGGGCGGCCTTTTACGAGCAAACCGGTGCCCTCCGTGACGTCATCCAGAACCACCTGATGCAGCTCGCCGCCCTGACGCTCATGGACATTCCGGGCAAGGCTGAGGACATTCCAGCACAGCGTTTGGCGGCTCTCCAGGCCCTCCAGCCACCCACATCCGCGGAGCTGTCCCAAGTAGCACATCGGGGCCAATACCGTTCCTACGCCTCGGAGGTGGGCAACAGCGGCACCCTGACCGAGACTTTTGTAGCCCTGACGCTATTCTCGAATAACCCTCAATGGGAAGGAGTGCCGATTCAGCTCGTCACCGGCAAGGCGCTTGACACCAAGGAGACGGTTATTCGAATATATTACAAACGGCAGGAAGCAACCGAGTCCAACATGCTTACTTTGCGCATCCAGCCGCAAGAAGGTATTGAGATGCTGATGTGGGCCAAAAAACCTGGCTATCAGCACCGGGTCGAACGATTGCCGCTGCGATTTACCTATCAAGATCACTATCAGTCACTGCCTGAGGCGTATGAGCGGGTGTTGGTTGATGCCATTCGATCAGATCACAGCCTGTTTGCGAGTAGCGACGAGGTACTCGCTGCCTGGAAGCTCGTTGCGCCGCTCCAGGAGCATTGGAGCATGCACGAAAACGACCTCATCATATACGACGACGGCAGTTCACCCAAAACAATTCTGAGCTAGGCAAGCTCATCGTTGGCAGTCTGGGATGCTGCAGGAGCGGCCTGGGGCTGCCTAAACCGAACGCCTAGGCGGAAACGAATGAGCGCTACCAGAACGGCACAAACCGTCAGGATGTAAAGCGGGAAGGCGTAAAAGGCGAACCCCCACGAATCAAGCGTCAGCAGCACAATTGCCGCACTTGTACCGCCAAAAAGAAATACCAGCCAACTTTCAGTCTCTGGCGCTTTGTAAGCCTTGATAATCGTCGGGATGGCAGCAAAAGCATCGGCGGCGATGCTGCATATAATTGCCATGTACCCGCTGCCGGTGAGTCCCCACAAAAACAGACCAGATACCGATAAAATGCCGCAAGCTACATCCAGTGGAGTCAATTTCCAAACTGATCGGCGATTAACAAAAGAGGCGCAGAATATCAGTAGAGGACCAAATCCCACCATAAAGGTCATCAGCGATGGCAAGCCAACGCCGTGGCGAAGCTCGGCAGCAAAAGCAATTAGAGGTGCCAGCGCCCACAGAAACCAAGTCATGCGGTTTGGCTTGGTTTTGCCGCGAATAGTATCACGCAGATACGTAAAGGAACCGATTATGTTCAGGACAGCACCTACAAGGATAAATTTTTCGTCAATCATATATCGTATACTAGCATGAACGCCACTCGCGAGTGGCGTTCATATAGCTATATGCTGTACACAAAAGGTAGTCAATAAAGCAGTCTAGGCTTTGCGGTTGCCGCCGTATGATCCACCGCCATAGCCCAAAGCTGAGCGTGACGTTTGCTGATTACCGCGGCCGAAGATGAACTTCATGATACCGGAAAAACCAAGGATGGAGGCAATACCAAAGCCGAGCGTCGTCAAGAACTCTTTGCGGGTAACCTCTCGATTCATGGCATCTTCTAGTTGGCGCATTGCATTTTCCTCGTTATTTTATATTTATTTTTTAGTTTCCCTTTTAGTGTACGGAAAGCGTAAGCATGTTGTCAAGATTAATTACGAAATGAGGCGACGCTTGCGAACAGGTGTTCGTGGAGCATAGGCGGCAGTGCGCGAAGCCGGCCGTGAAACATACGGACGCGGAGCGACCTGGGCAGCCATGGCCAGCGCAGGTGAGGTTAGTGGCTGGCTAGGAACGGCCTGGCGCTGAGATGCAGCAGACTGCAGACCAGCTACGTACGAAACTATCGAAGCGTCCGCGCCACCCGAGGCTGCACCGGAAAACGCCAACAGTGGACGAGCCGACTGCGCGCGCGTTAGGCGCTCGGTCTGCTTGGCAATATCTTGCTCAATAAGATCCACGACATGCTGTGTGCGCTTACGGGGCACCTTTTGGCGATTGGCTTGCCAGATAATGAAGATGCCGACCTGATACATCAGAATAATGGGCGAGGCGATAAAGAGGAGGGCAAAGATGTTTGGCGTGGGATTCATGAGCGCCGCCAAAACAACCGCAGCGACAATAACATGGCGCTCATATTTGAGCAGCTTTTGTGGCTTGATTGGCTTGATGCGATTGATAAAAATAAGGACGAGGGGCACCTGTAAAAGCATGGCTGATCCCAGCATATATACCAGCACGAATGACATGTATGACTGAATAGTGACCAACGGTTGTATCTGCTTGGTCACAAACTGGTTTAGCAGAAACTCGAGGGCGGCGGGCAAGCCCCAGAAATAGCCGTAGGCCATGCCAATAATCGCCAGGAAAGCCGAAATCGTGCTGCCGATCGCAATAAATTTGGTTGATTCCTGCTTGAGGAGTGGCTGTACATATTTGAGCAATTGATAGACAATCACCGGAATACTCATAATAAGACCAACATATAGGCACAGCCGGAACAGGAAGTCGATACCGCCACCAGGAGAGGTATAGATAAATTGCTGATCTTTGGCGGGCTTAAGCAAGAAGTGCACGATATGGTGTTCAACACCATAGGCGATACCTCCCCAAAGACCGATTGATATGGCCACAAGGGTAATACGGCGACGTAACTCGTGTACGTGCTCGATAAATGGTCGGCGGCCGTCAGTAATCGGGCTAGGCCTTTGGTGACTTGTCGTGGTCTTTGACTTTGCCTTTTTCATTGTCGTCATCATTCATACTTGAACGTAATTCACGCATTGAGTTACCAATACTCTTGGTCAGCTCTGGTAATTTCTTACCGCCAAAGAGCAATAAGACAATCAGCAAGATAATTAACAACTCTGGCGTACTAAAATCCAGAATCGCAAAGTTGTCAGGCATTTTTGTCCCCCCATATGGTTACCTACTACCACTCATGATATCATAAGCATAATAATGTAAATAGTGGAACATCTATGAAACAGCAGCTGTACTACACCAACTTTGCTCAAGCCTACGGCGAAGGTTCATATTCCCAGTGTACCTATAATGATACGCAATCTTGCACGACCTCCGGCGGTACGAGCGATAGTGGCTCTGGCGGCAGCAGCGGATTGGCGAACACTGGCTTCGACATCTTGCTGGTCGTCACGATTGCCTGCGTATTGATCTTTGTTGGGCTCCTCATTAGAATCATGCGCAAGAAAAAGCGTTCCAACCAGCAGTCAGCGCCATCGCCAACTGACTTGCCAAGTGCCCCGACAGTGCCAGTACAGCCGGTTGCGCCCACGGCGCCTGTAGCGCCTGCAAATGGACCAGTTAGTATCCCAAGTACGCCAACACAGCCTACGGCGCCTGCCATGCCACAAACACCCGTTGAACCAACTCGTCCAGGCGATCAAACCGGGCAAAGCAGCAACCGACTGCAATAGACAATAACAAATACAAAAATCCCCGAGCTCGGGGATTTTTGTATTTGTACTATTTTGTTTTGGTGTGGCGGTTGACGCTCTTGAGTTTGTCGATGAATGGTATCAGATCGGCAGGGATCTCAAAGTTAACCTTATCTTTGTGCTGCAGAAGATCGATCGATTCAGCAATTGTTTCCGCGGTAGCGTGCTTATCAAGTGTTTCGAGGGCATACATGCTGATTGTTCGCTCACCCTTGAGTATGACATCGCCAAGTTCGTTGACGCCCTTTACGGCGAGTTCAATAAACATCTGGGTCAGATAGCGACGCTCATCGTCCAGGTGCAGGTTCTTGGCTGGCTTGATAATACGGCGCAAGTTACCCATGCATAACGCAAGTAATTCAGGCTTCTTGTGCTCGATGGCATCCAAGCCAAAAACGCTATACAGTGAATACAGTGAATACGCTAGTTTGTTATAGGTCGAATTGAGGCCCATGTATTGCTGACCATTATTGGAAATGTCCGCCAGGCGGGCAAAAAGCGCTTCGATAACAGCTTCGATGGCTTCGAAATACGACTGCGGATAAGTATCGGTGTAGCGGTCGGCCAAATCTCGGTATGAGCAAAAGAAATCAACTAGTGCGGCGGTTACCGTCTGATGTTCACCAGTTGCGTGACCGATAATTGGCACTGTCTTGAGCGGATTGTCGTTCTGGAGATAATAAGTCTCCGAGATGCGCGTAACCGACAGGCAGATCTCCTCGAAGGTCGAAGCCACCTTTGTCCAGGAAGCTTTGGCATGACGAGCAAGATACAGGTCAGTCAGATAGTGAATGGCAGTGATTGAGGCAATGATCTCATCATCGTCTTGAGCAAGCTTGGCGATACCCTCAAGGGCGTGAATGACGGTCTGCAAACCCTCTTCGCCACCAGCCTCGAGCAGCATTTCACCATGAATACGGACCAGGCGAATAATGTCCATTTTGCGCTTTTCAGACGACGTCTTCTCGAAAATCATAAACAGCTCGAGTGCATTTTCACTGATGTACCGCGCCAAGTGGTAATACTCGTTGGGTTTGGGATCTTTTTGGATAGAGGCAAGTGTTTTGTCAAAAAGCTTGCCAAAGAATTTCAGGCCTGCGGCCGTACCATAATCATAAGACTTAAAGGCGTTATCTTTAATGTACTCCCGGATCGGCTGGAAGGGATCGTAGCGCAGCTCGTCTTCTTTGTGACCATTGTGTAATACACGGGCGTGTCTTTTGGCGACAACTGTCTGCACGTTATCTTCGCCATAGATTGCCTCTAAATACTGGCGGGCTTTGATCGGAGACGCAGCGGCCACGTATTTTCTGAGGTATTCTCGGGCATCGAGCAGGTTACGTGCCTTAAAAGTTAGGTAGGCGAAGACGAATAGGCTACCCAGGGCAGCGGCCAAAAACAGCAGGAGTACCGCACGGTTGTTATAAAAGTGAACGACCCTTTGGCCCAGCAAGCTGCTTGCGTCTTGCTGAAAGGCAGTCACCCAACAGCCCAAAGCCACCACGACTAATGATCCAGCCAGAAATAGCGTGTAGCTAATGAGGACGGGTTGCTTAATAAGGAGGGCAGGGTTGCGGCGTGGCTTAGCACTGCCCAACATCTGCATTAACGCGACGATACCGGCAATCACAAAACCGAGGATTGCCATTTGGAGCTGCAAAAGCGCCAGGTAATATTGAAAAGCATTGTTATCCATAATCGATATCAGTATAGCAGCTTCCGACGTGGTTTTTGCTATCATACATATATGAAACAGCTCTGGCGCAATGGCCCACGTTCGCTTGAATCTCAGT
Source organism: uncultured bacterium (assembly GCA_963721475.1). GTDB lineage: Bacteria > Patescibacteriota > Saccharimonadia > Saccharimonadales > UBA4665 > CAMLQK01. The sequence continues at coordinate 209,306 of CAVRJI010000002.1, forward strand.
TTATTGGCGAGCCCAATACTCGCGCAGGAGCATAACCGTGCGTCATTTTGTACGGCTCGTGCGAAACGTCGAAGCAGCCCGGCTCTTTGATAGCTTTCTGGTGGCGGCGATTGCCACCGTGCTCATAACACGACTCTACTTGCAGCTAACTGGCTATCCGCAGATCAGCAGTTCGACCTTACACATTGCCCATCTTGCACCCGGCGGCGTATTAATGATGGTCTCTATTCTTGTGATGCTGGGTTCAATCAATCGCTCAGCCCGCGACATTGCAGCAGTCGTGGGCGGGATTGGCTTTGGTTTGTTTTGGGACGAGGTTGGCAAATTCATTACCAAAGATAACGACTACTTCTTTCAGCCAGCGGTCGGCGTTATCTATCTGACCTTCGTCGTACTGTACCTTATTACTCGATACGTCATCCGCCGCAGCTACCACAGCCATGACTACCTGGCGAACGCCCTGGATCTGATCAGCGAAGGAGCCATCGGCGAACTAGACCCTCGCGAATATGCCAAGGCCAAAAGTCTTTTACGCAAGGTGGATACCGACCACCCCATGTACGCTGCCGCTCAGACACTCCTGCAAAGCACGAAGCCAACTAAAAACTACCGTCCTTTTCTCGTTGATCGGCTTGCCGATGCGGTATATCGACCTTTCCAGATGCTTGTTAAGCAACCGTGGTATCGAGCATTACTCATACGCTTCTTTTACGTCTATGGCCTTAGCCTCCTTGTGACGACATTAGTGGTGGTTTTCACGGGCAACACACAGCCGCTCAAGCATCTCGTACTCAACCCCAGTGCAGACAGCAATCTTGTAGCTGCCATCTCGTCAGTTGTTGCCAGCGCGCTCGTATTGTGGGGAATTTGGCTCTTGCGGCAAGGCCGTGCCCAGCGAGCGCTACAGAAATTTGAGGGCGCCTTGCTAGTCACCATTCTGGTCACACAAACGTTTCTATTCTTCCGCTATCAATTTACGGCCTGCGTAGCGCTTGTTGTAAACCTCTTGCTGTTGTTTAGTGTCCGAATGCTGATTTCAAGCCAGGCAGAACGCTCGTAAAGACTGGCGGCTCAAAGCGCCGAGTTGGCCGCAACACTCGTAAATCAGACAGCAACGAACCAACACGTTCCATGGACTGGGTCTCTCGGATACGCAAGCGCAGGTAGCGTTGATCTATTGGCGCGTGCGCGGCAATGGCCGAGATATCTCGGATATCATGTTTGCCCTGATCGTGACCACGTTGCAAAATCGCCTTGAGTAAAATAGTATCGACTGGATCGGCATATCGAACATCCCACCCGTCAATTGAGCCCGTTATGGTACGGCGCTGAGCGGCGCGTGACATATGGAAGGGGAAGGCACCGCGGTCTCCGTATTCATCCTGTGTATGGATGACCATATCGCCCATCAGCTCTAACTTGCCATAGGGATCATCGACGGTGATTATTGTGCGGTCAGTGCCTCTAAAGACTTTGTCAGGAAAGGAGTCACAGACTGCCTGCACGTGCTTGTTTGGCACCCAAAAGTCGACATCGTCGGATACGCGATGGCCGCCGACTAGTCCGGCGTAGGTGCCGGAAAAAAGCGCCACCATGGCACCACGAGACTCTACGGCTTTGGAAACTCGGAGGGCCAAACGTCGGTTAGCTTCTGACTGTAGCAGACGATTTTGTTGGCGAGGGTCAGTACTGATAAACATATGCATACCACTTCTTTCGCAGCCCCAGAGAGGAGCAGTGGGGCATACATTTAGACAATTAAAAACCTTATTGTACACCCAATGTGTAGCATATACACATGTACAAAAATAGCTTGCGCTTATGTTTATTCTGGCGCTATACTACGTATTAGCCTTGTATGGGCTGGGGTGGTCAAAAACTCCTTCCTCCGTACAGACTTAGATGCATTTTTTGGGAGACATACACACTGGTATCCATTTTTGGATTATTAAGCGTCCCTGCACTCCTTATTTCAAGCAAGCCACCTGGTTACAAAATCGTTCTGAACGGTAATGATTTCTTTGTCCAGATAGCTCTCATCCTCACGCCGTTCACCAGCCGAAACCCCATATCGGTATCTTTATTTTTCTCAAAGTCTAGGAGCTTGAAATTATGCAAAATCGCGTCGCAGTCAACGAAGAAGTTAACATTACCGCCGTATACTTCCACAACAAAAAGACCTTTAAAAGTTTTCCAAAGCGCATGGAATACAAAAACCAAGAATACACATTCATTGAGGGCCTCCAGTACCTCGTCCAAAAGGGCCAGCGTGCTGTCCAACTGTTCGACATGACCGATGGCGCCCACAAATACCGTCTCAAGTTCGACGACCAGCAGTTCACCTGGACGCTGGTAAGCATTTCAGCAGAGCCCCGCGCCGTTTAGCCACAAGCACAAATGCCCAAAAGACGTCCTATTTGCCAGGACGTCTTTTTTGTTGCGGAAACATATGAAATACGTATGATAGAGTCATGCCGTATCAAAATCCCAACCTTGCACCGTACCTTCAAGCCGCCTACTGGAGCGGCCTAAGCCCCGGCATCGACGCCCCAGAAGCCCTCCCGCTGCCACCACGAGAACATCTCACTATCGATCCCAGAGCTGCGCTCAAAGTCTTTCTCGGAAGGATGGAGTCATATAGTCCACACGAAAATATCCCAGCCGGGGAGGTCTTCTCAGCCAACCGTTACCCTGATGGCACAATCATCACCTACCGCCAAGAAACCTTGCGCACCACGCATGCCCAGCGAACCAGGCACCAACTTGCCGAGATTTGCCAGGTTGACAATGTGATGCCAATACCTCCGTCAACGCTCAGCCCCGGTATCATCATGAGCGAGCGCATTCGAAGCGGCAGCAGCGTCTACACCTCACAGCAGCGCTGGGGTGTCGTAGCAAGCCAACGAGACACCAAGACCAAAACCATCATGAGCGCGGCAGCCTCTAACCTCACAAGGCAGGGCCGCAGCATACGGCGCAGCACTCCTTTTATACCGTTGACCTCCGAAGTAAAGGTAGGCAGAGTTTTCGGGCATCAGGAACATCCTGACGAACTCAATACCCCCTATGCAGCAAGGCATTTCTTTATCCGTATTAACAGGCTGCACGTTATGGGGCAGGCGCCAGAAAAATCGCGCGGCACATGGCTATCAGCACTTATTGATTTCATTCCCAGATAGGCTACGCTTGTTCCAAAACGACCACGACCTGAGCACCAAGCAAGCCGTCGCTATACTATTCAAGCCCTAGGCATGCTGTGTCGGCAGCCCAATCTGTTATCATAGAGTGATGTTATTGTCGGCGCAGATCAAAAACAAGGTCATGGGCTCCAAGCAGTTATTTACTGGCTTGGAGATTACTGTTCGCGCCGACGAAAAGGTAGCCATCATTGGCCGCAACGGAGCGGGCAAGACGACATTGTTCCGCATTCTGGCCCGCGAAGATAGTGATTTTGAGGGTGACATCCAAATCAGAAAAGGCGCCAGTATCATCATGACCGCCCAAGAGCACCTAGACAACAACGACCAGAGCTGCTTGGATTACATCCTGGCTGCTCTGCCAGAATACAGCGAACTGCACCATATTCTGGAAACCTATCCCGATACCATGGGCGACAATATGCGCAAGATTACCCGCTACAGCCAGGCCCTGGAGCGTTTTAGTGAACTGGGCTATTACTATGTCGAGGAAAAGGTCATTCAGGCGCTTGGCAGTTATCAGTTGGACGAGGCCAAAGCCCGTGGGCCTTTGCATAACCTCAGCGGCGGACAAAAGCGCTTTGTTGAGCTCGTCAAGGTCCAGCAGGCCAATGCCACCATTGCCCTCATTGACGAACCGACCAACCACATGGACTACTACGCCAAGGCGCGCTTTATTGAATGGCTCAAAGAAACGTCGTCCACGGTTGTCGTGATTACTCATGACCGTGATGTGCTCAAGCAAGTCGACCGTATTATCGAAATCAAAGACAAGAAAGCCATCAGCTTTGAGGGCAGCTACCAAGCCTACCTCCAGCAGAACAGCACAACCACCGTCAGCAGCATGGCGCAGTACGAAATTGCCCAGCGTACTATTGATAATGTCAAAAAACAAATCTTGTATGCACGGAGCAAAAAAGCCTCCTGGGGTGGAACCGCCGACAAAAAGAACCCCTTTGTGGTCATGGAAGAACGCCTCAAGCGTGAGCTCAAGGAGCTCCAGGCAATTGCCAAGCCATCATTCTGGATCGACCAAGAATCAGCATCCAATCTGAACAGTAAAGTTGTTAAGCGCTACGAGAAGTACAAAGATACTAATATTAGCCTGCGCGGCCTCAAGACCGAAAAGCAACACACTCAGCAGTTTATTGGCGTCGAAAAGCTATCCCTCGGCTACGGCCAGCCCCTCTTTGAAGACATGAACTTCAGCCTGGCCCCAACCGGCCGCCTCCGCTTGCATGGACGTAACGGAGCGGGCAAGACCACACTTATTTCGTACTTACGTAACCAAATTACCGGTCACCCCACAGCCGTAACCAAATTCCATGGCAGCACCAAAGTCAGTTCCAAAATCCGTTTGGGCATCTACGAGCAAGAAGTCAGCTCGCAGTATCTGGATTTCTCGCTGGGGCAGGCTATTGAGCACATGTACAACAGCAAGGACGCGGTGATCAACGAGCAGCTTATCCGGCAATTGCTCGCTAACTATCTATTCAACCCCGTGACCGACTACGACACGCCCATCCGCAATTTAAGCGGTGGCCAAAAGGCCCGCTTTCAGATTATTAGCATGCTGGCCAACGAGCCAAACTTGCTGATTTTGGACGAACCGACCAACCACTTGGATCTGCCCTCAATCGAAGAACTCGAAAACGCCCTGGCAGCCTATACCGGCGCCATTATCTATGTCTCTCACGACAGTTACCTCGTCGACAAGATGAACAGCGAAACTCTGACCGTCGGCAAATAGATCGCTGTTGACTGCGATCCAGCATATGGTACAATCGCCCGTGATAATTTATACTTATGTATAAGAGATGGAGGGTAAAATGAACGCGAGATGGAATACGGTAAAAGTAAAAGCCGCTGAAGTGCGGAAAAAATATGCCGTTAAGAAACCTCGTGTAAACGCGTTTGAAATTGCCAGTAGAGAAGGTATCAAGATTGCGTATTTTAATCCCGCAGAAAAGACACAAAATATAGCTGGTCTACTGGATAAGGAAGCCGAAACCATCTACTTGAATACTGACGATTCTCCTGAGCGGCAAAACTTCACCTTAGCCCACGAGCTGGCCCATTACTTCCTGGATCATAAGCCAAATGAATACGGGGTGAATTGGCGAAATACACAATATCTCGCCTCTAAGCCTGGGAAGGAGAGAGAGGCGGATTGTTTTGCAGCCGAGCTTCTAATGCCCGCAGGCTTAATTAGGAAGATACAAAAAGAGCTTGAGCTCCAAGACGATGATACGATCGCACTCTCCAGAGTATTTGGAGTATCTAATTCCGCAATGAAATACCGACTGCAGAGCCTTAAAAATGCACGAGAATAGCCGTCCAGAGATTCAATTTGAAGCAGAACGAAATGATGCACTTGAATCAATCAAAGGGAGTATACTTTCGGTCGAAGATTCCGGAGAACTAGCTGGAAAAGTCGAAGATGAGATTGACTGGAGCGCAGAGAATACTCTACTAAATTATCATATCCGTATTGCAAAAAAGAGACGCCGCGAAAAGTGGGATACGGTGCTTAGGTGGCTGGTAGTGATTGGTTTTATCTCAAGCCAGACCATCATTATCCTCATTGGCTTCAATATTATGCATTTCGACAACGCACTTGCCGTTCCTTCTGTGGTTGCCGCAGGGGTCTTAGGAACGTACACCTTGGCTAAGCTTGCAATTAAATACTTCTTTAACGATGACGACATGAAAAATTCTGACAGGAGCTGATCCATCCAATGGCTAGTACATAGTCGTCCAATATGTGCCTACCTAGCCCTAATCAATGTTTTAGTGGGCCAACTTCGGAGGGAAGTTGGCCCGGCGTATCGCAAGCAGGCTTAGTGCATTGCGACGGTTGCGGTCGGATCAGCACCACCCTTACTGTGCTTGAGCACAGTGGCGGCGATGATCGAAGCCAAGACTGCGAAGCCAACTGCAACATAGAAACCAACGTGGTATCCGTGGAGTGTCGCCTCTGCAGCGGTCAGGTGGCCCTGGACCACTTCAGGCATCTTGCTAGTAATGGCCGAGGCCGTAATGCCGCTCAAGATTGCCAGACCCAAGGCACCACCGATTTGCTGGGAAGTGTTGAACACACCCGAAGCCAAACCAGTTTGTGTCGGGGAAACACCCGAGGTAGCAGCGATAGTAGCGCTCACAAAGGTGAAGCCCATACCGACGCCCATTAGGATGAAACCAGGCAAGACGTTCACCCAGTAGTTGCCGTCGACTGGCAGTTGAGCCATAAGGACCAACGAGGCAGCAACCAACAGTGGTGCAATAGTCAAAACGCGCTTGTAGCCAATTTTGGCAATTAGCTTAGGTGCGTTAGTGGCCGCGATACCAATCACAATAGGAATCGCAAAGAAGCTCAGGCCGGTCTCAACAGGTGAGTAGCCCAAAATCGTCTGGATATACAGTGAGGTAAAGAAGAACACTGAGAACATTGCAGCTGAGATCATAATCTGCAGCAGGTTGGCGCCAGTTACGTTGCGAATCTTGAAGATCGACAGGTTAACCAGGGGATGCTTAGCGCGCTTTTCGTTCCAGATAAAGAACGTTGCTAAGGCTAAGCTGCCAGCCAAATAGCCGATTGTTGCCAGAGATGTCCAGCCATGCGCAGGTGCTTCGGTCAGACCATATACCAACAGCATCAATGAGGCTGTAATGGATAGGGCACCAGGCAAGTCGAGACTGTTATCACGAGCTTCTGACTCGTGCTTGGGCAGCATCTTCCAGGCGAGTGCCAAGATGGTAATGCCCACAGGAACATTCACAAAGAAGTTCCAGCGCCAGTTGAGGTACTCGGTCAGAATACCACCAAGGAGCACGCCGGCAGCAGCACCACCGGACGCTACAGCGCCCCAGATAGCCAAAGCCTTGTTACGCTCGGCGCCTTCTTTAAAGGTCACCAGAACGATCGACAATGCCGCAGGTGTCATGAAGGCACCGGCCAAGCCCTGAATACCACGGAAGGCAATCAGCATGCCACTGTTCTGCGCCAAACCATCAGCCAAAGAAGCTATAGTAAAGAGCGTCAGACCGATCAAGAACATCTTACGACGTCCATAGAGGTCGGCAGCACGTCCACCAAGCAGCAAGAAACCACCCACGGCAAGCGTGTAAGCGGTCACGACCCACTGCAGGGAAGTCGGACTAAAGTGCAACGATTCTTGGATGGCTGGCAAAGCAACGTTCACAATTGATGTGTCGAGAACGACAATAAATTGTGCCATTGCAAGGAGTACCAGTATCATCCACGGGTTGCGGGGTTTAATACTCACAATTTTCCTTTCTTGTCATTTTCGAAAAATGATTATAGAATTAAATTACTCAATCATTGTAAAAGTAAAAGGTTGAGGATGTCAACTATTTAATTGGTAAGCTATTGTGAAAAACGAACAAATCAGTGATTTCTATCATTCGCTCATCTCCTTTATGGTGCTCTCCAAGCAGCAAGTTATTGCTATTGGCGCCAAACATGACCTGACGCCTATGCAAGCGCATGTCCTGTTCCTGATTAACCCTGACAATCCTCAGCCCATGAGCCACCTCTCCAGTCTTTTGAGCTGCGATGCCTCGAACATTACCGGACTTATTGATGGCCTAGAGCATAAAGAACTCATTTATCGGGTCGAGAAACCCGGCGACCGTCGCGTGAAGATGATTGCCCTCAAACCATCGGGTGCCGCACTGCGCCAGCAGTTTCTTGCTGAGCTCACTAAGGTCTGCGAAGAACATTTGTTCCAAACCTTTACCGCTCAAGAAAAACAAGAATTTGCGCGTCTGATCAACAAGACAATTACTGCCTGCCCCAATAGCACTAAATAGTTCTATTTTTTGTGCTTGGCGCGGAATGACAGGCGCGGAATTTTCTTGCGGTAGTCGGTTTCGTCTTCAATTTCACGTCCGACGATTTCTTCCAGAACGTCCTCGATAGTCACGATGCCGATAATCTTATCGTTACGCTCTACGGGCATAAGGTGTGTGTTACCCCGAATGAGCTTGCGAAAGAGGGTGTCGAGAGCGGTCTTACTACCGACAACCTGACACGGATACAATGGCAGGTCATAGACCACCGGCGCGTCCTGGTTAAAGTTGATATCAATCAGGTCTTTAACCAGGAAGACACCAAAACAAACCGTCTTTGGCTTGTTGAATACGGGAATGCGGCTGTGACCGGTAGCCTTCATTTCGTCAACTTTGGTGGCATCGATGACCGTATCTGGTGTTAGCCAATACGTCTGGTCAATGCCGATCATAATATCACGCACTTTCTTTTCACTCAGTGTAATAGCACCGCGCATAATTTCGGCTTCGTCGGCGTCCAGTTCACTGGTTTGGTCACCCAAGTGCTCGTTGATAATCATGCCTAGCTCGTGGCGGCTTTGCAGCTTGGTCTTTTGCTGCCCAAACATGCGGTCCAAGAGGATCTGAATCGGCTTTGATACGGGGTAGGTAGCGATAATCATCAGGCGCAACAATGGCGCCAAACGCGCGCAAAAGCGGAGGGCATATCGGGCAAAAAAGGCTTGGGGCATAATTTCGCCAAAAACAACCATCAGCAGTGTACTGCTGATAACAGCGATTAGACCGTTAAAACGGCCTTCGAGCACAATTGAGTTAATCGAGACAGCGGCTACATTCACCAAGAGTAAACCAGCCAACGACAGGTGGATATTCTTGCGTAGCGGCAAAACCTGTTTGGCGGCGATATTACCGTTTTTTGCTTTGCGACGCAAATCCGCCAGATCCAAAGACATCAAAGCAACATTAAGGCCAGAACAAATACCAGAGAATACCACCAAGGCCATAACCTCGAGTGCAATTATCACGTCCTGCATTTATTTTTGCCCAGGCCTTTGCACACGGGTCACATAATAACAATAGTTCATATAATGGTTAATAGTACCAAATATCGGTAACTTTGATAACTTAATTGCTGATTACCAGCGAGCGATGGTCGCTTGCATAAAGCGGCGCCACTTGAGTGTCAGCTCGCGGCGGCGCAATCGGCGGCGGCCCTTGGTCGGCTCAACACTGACAGAACGATCGATCATCATATGGCCCATCGCTTCAAACGAGCGCTGATCGCGCAATCGATTAGGCGATTTTCGGACCAGCTGACGGTAGTAGCGATTAGCTGCCGCCCTAGCTCGCAACTCGTGCCAACGCTTGATAGCACGTTTGCGTGATGTCGAATCAGGAACCTGTAATTCTAGCTTGTCGGATATCGGCAGATCACGAACCATTTCACGTTCTGCCGCAGATGAGGCGTCGGGGTATTTTTCCATATCTCGAGCTCCTTCCCACCGTCTTAGATGACGACGTACGTTAATTGTACGGCAATTTCATGGAGCAGACCGTAAAATTTATCACATACCACAGGTACGCTCAACAAAAAAATCCAGACTGCCAGTAATTAGTAGGCGTGGCTAATGGTTATTTTTTGGCCGCTGGAGCCAGTGGCGACTACCGTTATCAAGGTGCTCTCAGCATTGCGCCATATCAGATAACCCGTCAAGTACGTTTGTTCTGATGAGTTACAGCGCTCATCCACAACTTGTGCGCTCAGAGTAGGATCCAGAGGCAGGTCAGAAGCATAGTAGGGCACGAGGTCCTTGCACAGGTCAACATTGCCAGTGCCCGAACCGATAAAGGCTGCCTTGGTGGTGATAGCCGTAGGCAGATGACCCTCCTTGGCATAATATCGGTTCACCGATTGGACAATATATGCGATGCCGCTCTGCCGCTCCGCATCTTGCAAAGCAGGCGTGTCATTTTTGGGGTGGATAAACAAATAGCCACTCAAGGCCAGAGCAGCCATGATCAAGATAGTTACCAAGAGCTCGGGCAGAGTAAAGCCTCGCTGATTCATGCAGCTATAATACCGTTTTTCTGCCTACTTGTCGAAGCGTGAACGCTTAACTTGTTCGAGCATTTCTTCGTTTAGCGCCCGATTGATGCGGGTTAAATCTGCAATAATGCCGAGAGTAAAGGAAATAAACGAAGTGATGAGTAGCACGCTGCCCACGATCAGCGATTGCACATGATCGCCAGGTGTTCTATCAAATGTAAAGAAATACAGATAGCGCAGGAATGGCACCAGGCCAACCGCCAGCATAAAGATGCCGATACTATTAAAGATCACGTACGGCCGATACATAATGAATGCACGGGAAATAGCCAGGCCAGATTTGTAGACATGCTCCCAGGATGACTTAAACAGACGTGACTCACGCGTTTTAGGATTGGTAGTGATTGGCACGCTCGTAATGGCAATACGCTTGTTACCAGCCTGGATGAGCGTTTCCATAGCGTAACTAAACTTTGTGACCACATTAAGCTGCAGGGCAGCCTCGCGGGAATATGCCCGGAAGCCGCTGGGCGCATCAGGAACCTTGGTACCTGCGGCTGCGTTCAGAATCTTGGTACCAAAAGCCTGCATGATTTTTTTGCCTCGAGAAAAGTGCTCGATAGACTGCACTTGGCGATCGGCAATAACCATATCTGCCTGGCCCTCGATGATTGGCTGTACCAAATCACCGATTTTCTCCTGGGGGTACTGGTTATCGCCATCAGTGTTCACAATAATATCAGCGCCCAGAGCCAATGCCTTCATGACGCCATCATGGAAAGAGATTGCCAAACCCTTGTTGCGGGCGTGCCGTACGAAGTGCTTAACACCGTGAGCTTTAGCGATTTCTATCGTCTTATCGGTAGAGCCATCATCGATGATTAAGACAATGATCTCATCGATGCCTTTAATCTTTTTGGGAATGGTCTGTAGGACAAGCGGCAATGTCTGTTCTTCGTTCAGACAGGGTACTTGGACAACTAATTTCATTGGTTAAACCTCGTTATAGCCCTATTATACCTATTTTGCTGAAAAGATCATGAGAGAAGTGGACAAGGGGTCAGGAGGCCGAGCCAGAACTAATAATATTTACTACCTTCGATTGTTATGGGCGCAAGGACTTTACGAGCCGCGTTATTGGCCTCCACGACAGTCTGGTTTGGCCAATCCCAGCTGGCGTCGCTGCGCAGGATAAAGGTCGCGAGGCCGCCGCCGTGCAAAAAGGAAAGGAGGACAACCGTTGCCAAAATGATCCGTGTTTGGCGATGTCGGGCAAGCGCCAACTGGTAGCCGCGGCCCAGCAAAATAGCTACCAGGAACATAATTGGAATGAGGTAGCGGCCGTTGATAGCGACCGGTTGGCCTGTCTCCACGAACTGACTATATTCTTCGTACCACAGAGCGGCACAGTACACGATAATTACCGTGGCGCTGAACACCGCAAACGGATCACGGAAGATGCGACTGGCATATCGGACAACAAGCACCGAGCCTGCGATAAAAACCAAAGCCGCAGTGATATATGGCAAGGGAAGCGGGGGATAATTCGTGAAGTTGCTGCCCGGACCGTTGACTGCAAAGAATAAACGATACCATAGACTAGTCAGCCAGGTATGCGTGTAGGCAAGCGGGTTTTCGTTGACTTCACCCTTCGAAAGGGCATAGTCATGATTACGGATCCAGGGGCCATATGATTTGCAGTGCTCATAATCTAGTACGGCACCGCAGTCGGCGATTGGATCGTGATAAACTGCTGCATTGACACCAAAACGCTGCACGAACAAGCCGCCACTCACCAGAGTCAGCAATACAAGACCGGCAAGCACAGAACGCGACATAGTGCGCCAGCCACTCATTACTAAAGAGCCCAGAGACGCCCCCTTTAGTTGGTGCCAGCCGTAGCCAATCACAAAGAGTCCAGCCCCGACGGCAATTGGTAGAAAGGCATACTTTACCAAGCTGGTAAGCATACAGAGATTACCGAACAGGACGAGCACGGCCAGATTAAGCCTGCGGGCTTTGAAGTCATCAATAATGCGATATACCAGCAGGCACATCCAGGCCATAAGAATCATAATAAGGTTATCGTAGTTTATGTGTGCAGCTAACTGGGGGACGATAGGCACCAGGACAAACAAGGCCATACTAACATTGGTAAGTGTGGACGATTTTAGTGCACGCTGCACAATGCGGCGGAACAATACCAGACTGTAAGCGACCATGGCCACGTTAAGCAGGCGCAGCACAATAACCTGCACAGTCTGACTAGGGGTGATAGCCTCGACAAGACGATAGGGAAAGCTCATCAGGTAGTGGTATAGATACGAAGGGTCGCGTGCAACCGCCCCAAAAGCGTCAGCGCCATCTGGCTGACTACTCAGAAACGGCAGCCAGTGATTGGCGTATATCTTGATAATTCCTAGGTGGAAGTCCTCGTCAAAGGCCATCGGATAAACAGCCGATACCACCATCCATAGTGCCTCAAAAATAAAGAATCCTATGATCCAGTAAAAAAATGTTCGGGTGCCCAGAAAAGTGGCGAGTTTTGATATAAAGCGTTTCATTGATGTGCGATTCTGAAATTATTATACACAGTCCTGTCTGTGAAAAACCTGGAAAAGCTCCGTCAGTGATAGTATTTCGTTCTGGTAGCCGAGCAGAGTATACTGGTGGCAGCATGAAAAAACAGCTTAAAACAGCACTCGGCATCCTGCTTATTCTGGCCACAATTGTGGTATTTGGGGTCTATGTCAAAAATCATCCGGAAGTAACTGAACAGCTGCGTGACATGCCCGCCACAACACTTGTCGGCTTGCTTTTGCTCTACGCCGTATGGTGGGGCGCTTTGGCGGTTATTTTGCAACTCTCCCTTCGGCTATATCGCAAACGTATGCCTCTGCAAGAAAATATTCTGCTCAGCGCCTATTCTTCGCTGTTAAATTTTTTTGGGCCGGGGCAGAGTGGGCCCGGGCTTCGAGCCATTTACCTCAAAAAGCGCCACAACTTACGGGTTAAAGACTATATTTTTGCCACGCTTATTTATTACGCTTTTTACGCAGTTATTAGTGCAGGTATGTTTTTTGTCGGTAGCCGGCCGTGGTGGCAAACAGTAGCATTGCTCGCGGCAGCAATTGGTGGCAGCCTAGTCGTACTTCGCTGGTATGCCAAACGCTCCAAGATCAAGGATGAACCTGGGCTTAATCTGGTTAACCTGGGCTGGCTCTTTGGGGCGACTGCAGTGCAGATGCTTGCGCAGTTCGCTATCTACTTTGTTGAGCTGCACACGGTTAATTCCCAAGTAGGTGTCGGGCAGGTCTTGACCTATACGGGCGCCGCTAACTTTGCCTTGTTTGTTGCCCTGACACCTGGCGCCATTGGCATTCGGGAGGCTTTTTTGGTCTTCACGCAAGGGCTGCACCACCTGAGTAATACCGTTATTGTTGCCGCCAACATCATCGACCGCGGTGCGTATCTCGTGTTCCTGGGCATCCTATTTATCTTGGTGTTCACCATGCATGCTGGTAAAAAACTCAAGTGGCGTCAAATGACCACCGAAGACGTCAAAGAATAGCCCGAGGGGTCGGCTCTACAGACAAATAACAGACAACGGCGTATACTACGGGAAGATATGAACTGGCTTGATGCGGTAATTATTCTCGTCTTGCTGGCTGCCATCGTGCGTGGGATAGAACTCGGGTTGGTGCGCCAGCTCTGTTCGGCGGCTGGCTTTTTTGGCGGACTCTTTTTGGGAGTTTGGCTGCAGGGCAAGCTCATCCACCTGGCGCATGCCACGGACAGCCGAACGATGATATCATTGGGTATTATTTTCGGCACCGCGTTTGTGCTATTGGTCTTGGGTGAAAATATTGGTAACGCCGCTAAATCCAAACTAGCTTTACTGCGAATCGACAAGGCGGACCGCTTCTTAGGATCGCTCACCGCAGCACTGACTGTTCTGGTTGCCGTATGGCTTGGTGCCAGTATTTTTGCCAAGGTTCCGTCACTGTCGTGGCAGCGCCAGGTGCAAAATTCAGAGATCATAACCACACTCAATAAAGTCATGCCGCCCGCACCAAAGACCATTGCACAGCTCACGCACTTTATTACTCCCAACGGGTTCCCGCAGGTCTTTACGGGCTTGGAGCCAAGCCCCAAGCAAGACCAGGTCATTATTCCCGACATGGGCGAGTTCACCAGCGTTGTACGCCAGACTGCGCCATCGGTGGTGAAAGTAGAAGGCACGGGCTGCGGTGGTATCGTCGATGGCAGTGGCTTTGTAGCCAAGGACAATCTCGTTATTACCAATGCTCATGTTATCGCCGGCGTTGCACATCCTGAAGTGATTGACAGCAATGGGCACCACCGGACCACTATCGTGTGGTTCGATCCAGACCTCGACTTTGCCGTGCTGCGTGTGAATAACTTGGCGGGCAAGCCATTGCCAATACTAACCGCCAAGGCTGCCCCCAGCACACCAGGCGTCGTACTTGGATACCCTGGGGGCGGCGCCTTTCAGGCCGATCCAGCAGCAGTCATTGAAACCTTTACTGCCACCGGGCGAAATATCTACGACCAGGGCAATGCAACCCGGGAAATCTATTCACTCAAAGCCGACATTATTGGTGGCAACTCCGGTGGGCCATTATTGGACATTAACGGCAATGTTATGGGTATTGTTTTTGCCCATTCCACGAGCTATGAGCACGTTGGCTACGCCCTAACCATGCCGCAAGCCATCGATAAATTAACACAAGCTGAAAAAATCACGACTGCGGTGAGCAGTGGCAGCTGTACCGAATAGTCAAATGGAGTATACTAAAGGCATCTATGAGTAAAGCAACCGCTCCCGCCAAAAAAACAACTGAGCTCAACAAAAAGCTAACACTCCGGAAGCTCCTTGCCTGGATTCTGCTGATCGGTGGCATCATTGGCACGATTTGCGCCTTTATTATCATGCTCGAAAAGATCGAACTCTTGCAAAATCCAAGCTATTCGCCGCCGTGTGATCTCAACCCCGTCATCAGCTGTGGGTCAGTTATGGCTTCCGATCAAGCCCATGCTTTTGGTTTTCCTAATCCATTAATTGGCTTAGTGGCTTTCCCAGTGCTTATTACCTTAGGTGTTATTGGGCTCACCGGCGTTGCTGTCAAACGTTGGATGTGGTGGGGAGTGCTGGCGGGTACTATTTTTGGCCTCGGCTTTGTGCACTGGCTCTTTTACCAAAGCGTCTATAATATCCAGGCGCTCTGTCCGTACTGTATGGTCGTGTGGGCTGTTACCATTACGGCGTTCTGGTACACACTGCTGTACAATCTCCAGCTTAGTTACGACAAATTGTCGACCAGAGGCAAGCAGGTGGCGCGCTTTATGCGACAACACCACCTAGACATCCTTGTCTTTTGGTTCCTTGCCATCGCCGGTCTGATTCTTAAGCATTTTTGGTATTATTTCGGATCAGCCTTTTAAAGTAACCTAGCCCGACAACATTTGTATGCCTGAGTCTTTTCCTATTGCCCCGAGCTATCTGCGCCACCGGCTTGCCGTCCTGGGCGGCTCATTGTGCTTGGCTGCTGTATTTGCTAACTCTTGTGGCATGTTCCCGGAATCCAATCCAAAGCCGCCGATTGTTGACTGCTCAGATCCGGCCAATTCTGGCATAACCCAACCTGCGGGACTACCGAAGGTCCAAGCAGAGCAGGCTCGGCGGGCGGCCACTGCCACAAGCGATCACGACAATGGTGTGGTGCACAGCGAGCTATTTGGAGATATGCCACTTCGCGGGCTACGTGTGCAGCTCAGCGACACTGCCATCAAAAAGGCCGTGCAATCCCATCCGGACAGCGTACAAGAAGTCTTCTACGAATCTTACACAAAAGATACGTTTCGTTACGATCTTATGACTATGAGCCCCCGGGGCACCACTTATGAAAAAAACGACACAAACAATGCCGTTATTCGCACCAAGGGCGGGTGGAGTATCGCCTGGAAGCCAGAGTACCGCGGCCTTGCGGTCGACACCTATCAGGGTGGTCGCAACCTCAGTCTCGCTGTTAGCTGCCAATCATATCGTATCGATCAGGCCTCCAAATTCGGACAAACCGAACATATTGCCGTGCAGCCCACCATGGAAAAGCCGTGTTCTGATCCAAAAGTCGAAATCGCCAGCTATACGACCATATCGGACGGTCAACGCAATATCCTCTGCCAGAGCGCAGCAGCAGTGCGCCCCTTTGACAAGATGGGAGTCTTAAAGGCCATCATTACCAAGCGACCGCTGTTCAGTGAGGACGACAGAGATAGCGGCCTATACATGAGTACTACTCAGACAATTGCGCTCCAAGAGCCTCTTACGGAGCAAACCCGACCTATTCATGAATGGACACATCACCTCTACCAGCAAGCCGTCAACGGCAACCAGCAGCGCGAACTGCAAGACTTGGCGGTAGCCTATGACAATATGGTGACCGACAAAAAACACCCAGAGCACAGTAGGGCTTTTGCTGCCGTCAACGAAGATGCCTATCTTGCAAAAGGCATAAAGAATGTCGGCGGCCAGGGCCATCCATACAGTAACAAGAATGAGCTTTTAGCCTCTGCAACCACTGTTATGCGCACTTGGCCTGAACGCTTCATATACACTTACGGACAGGCTTCACCAGCAGATCAGCAACGAATTAAGCAGACCGTCCAAGCCATACATGGATTGCTGGCTAAAATGGGCGGCGGCGATGCCGCGGTCACGACGCTCATCCCCGAAATCAAAGATATTCAAAAGCGTCTTGCCCTGACACAACCCTAGGGATTTGCCCAGGAGTGCATCAAGTTCTTTTCAGCTACAATTTTCTGGTACAATGGTTTTGTAGACAAATGCCACAAATTATGGCCAGAAAAAAGAAAAACTTCATAACTAAAACCGCCGAAGCACCGGCTGTCACCCTTGCTAAAACAGTCCTGGCTACTCAGCAGGTGAGTACGCGCGTCCGCGACAACAGAGTAACGCGCAAAACGAAAGACTATTGGCTCATGCTTGGCCCGGGCCTAACGACAGGCGCTTCCGATGATGATCCTTCGGGCATTGCCACCTACTCTCAGGCTGGTGCTCAGTTTGGATTTGGCATGCTTTGGTTGTCCTTTTGGACCTTCCCCCTCATGGCCTTTGTTCAAGAGATGTGCGCACGCATCGGACTTGTCACGGGCAGGGGATTAGCGGGCAACATCCGGGTGCATTTTTCGCGCAAGATTTTATATGCGTGTACTTTGCTCTTGTTTGCCGCCAACGCCTTTAACATCGGGGCAGACCTGGGGGCGATGGCCAAAGCTGTCCAACTCATAAATCCCCGCCTGAACTTCTATAGTCTCGTCATTGGGTTTACAGTGGTCAGCTTGCTATTGCAGGTATATACACCTTACGTCAAATACGCAAAATACCTCAAATGGCTGGCGCTGATTTTACTGTCTTATATATTGTCGGCTTTACTCGCCAAGCTTAACTGGCACGAGGTATTCAATAACCTTGTCGTGCCGCAAATAACCTGGAAAAAAGAATACGCCTTTATGCTCTGTGCGGTATTGGGTACGACCATCTCGCCGTACTTATTCTTTTGGCAGACCAGCCAGGAAGTAGAAGAGCAGATCCTCCAGGGAAAAACAACCGTCCATTCGCGGCGGCATACCGAAAAATCCGAGGTTCGCAGCATGCGTATTGACGTTTGGAGCGGTATGTTTTTGTCCAACCTCGTGATGTTCTTTATCATTGCTGCCTGTGGCGGCATTCTATTCCCGCACGGCATTACCGAAATTCAGACGGCGGCTCAGGCAGCTGAAGCCCTACGGCCATTTGCTGGCGATGCCACTTATTTCTTATTTGCGATCGGACTGATTGGTACCGGCTTGTTGGCTATCCCGGTATTAGCAGGATCAAGCTCATATGCACTCGCTGAAAGCCTGGGCTGGAAAGAGGGGCTCTACCGTAATATTCAGCAAGCCTATGCTTTTTATGGGGTTATCATTTTGTCGATGCTCGTGGGCCTGGGGCTAAACTTTGTTGGCATAGACCCGATCAAGGCTTTGATTTACTCGGCCGTCGCCAATGGCCTCGTTGCACCCCTTATTTTATTGATGATCGTGCTTATTAGCAGCAACAAGAAAATCATGGGTAAGTGGGTCAACCGCAAGCCTGTCACCTGGATAGGCTGGATTACTTTCGCAGTTATGGCAGTCGCTGGCGCAGCGACTATCCTCTCTTTCTACTAGGAAAATAGCGAACAAAAAACCATAAACGTTTTGGCAGATGAAGGTTAACTGCGTACAATATCCTCGGTGTCCAATTAACAAGAGGAGTGCCTATGTTAACCGTTCGCCCTATACTATCTTTACATAAGCGTCTAGTGTCCAGCTTCTTGGCACTTTCGATGCTTGTTCTTGGAGGGGGTGTGCCAGCGATCGCAAGCGCACAGGCTAGCAGTCCTCGTCAACAAACCTTCTCATCGGCTGCAAAAGAATTTAACGTGCCTGAAAGCATACTACTAGCTATCTCCTACAATGAGTCCCGCTGGCAATCACACGGCAGCAATCCAAGCATTGATGGTGGCTATGGCCTTATGAACCTGACTACCAAAGTCGCCAAAGAGGATCGCAAGGGAACTGGCGTATCGTCGACAGCTAGTGAGGCGAATCGTACCTACACGCTAGACGAGGCCAGCAAGCTACTTGGGGTGTCTACCGCAGAATTGCAATCAAGTGACCGTCAGAACATTCGTGGTGGAGCCGCAGTCCTTGCCTCTTATGCTGAACGGCTGAACAAAAGTACGCTCCCAACTTCTACAGGAGATTGGTTTGGTGCAGTGGCCAAATATGCGGGCAATTCATCACAGCGCGGCGGCAATAGCTTTGCGGACAGCGTATTCTCCACCATGCAGAAGGGCGTAAGCCTCACAACCGAAGACGGCCAGCGCATGCAGCTTACAGCGACGCAGGTGGAGCCCAATCGTCAAACAGCCGCAGGCCTTACACTACGCAACAGTCTACAGACGATGGCCGTGTCGAGTCCCGAATGTCCATCAAGCCTAAACTGTCAGTTTGTGCCAGCTGCATACACCCAGAACGGCACAACTGATCCGACTGACTACGGCAACTACGATAAAGCCAATCGAGAAAAAGACATGGATATCAAATATATCGTTATCCACGACACCGAAGGCTCATACCAAAGTGCCATAGACCACTTTCAAGATCCAACCTCTTATGTAAGTTGTAACTACATTATCCGCTCCAGCGATGGTGATGTCACTCAGATGGTCCAGAACAAGGACATTGGCTGGTGCGCTGGCGACTGGTATGTCAACATGCACAGCATCAATATCGAGCACGAAGGATTCGCTGCACAGGGCAAAACGTGGTACACAGAGGCCATGTATCAATCATCCGCCAAGCTTGTGAAGTTCCTGGCGGACAAGTACAATGTTCCTCTTGACCGTGAGCACATCATTGGTCACGATAACGTACCAAAAATCATACCACGACAGATGCCTACGCAGCACTGGGACCCCGGCCCATACTGGGATTGGAATCACTACATGGCACTTCTGCACGGCGTGAGCGACGACACGGAGCGGGCGGGTGAGCTCCAAAAAAATACCGGTTCGCAAAAGACAGTAACCTTCGCGCCGTTATTTGCGCGTAACAAACTCCTCTTTAAAGATTGCAGCAGTGGCACTTGCTCAGACCTGCCGCAACAAGCCACCAGCGCAGTACAGCTCCGTACTCAACCAAGCGCTACAGCACCCTTGGTAAGCGATAAGTACGTCCACACCGACAACGGTGCCGGCACAAATCGTATCGACGATTGGGGAGCGGTTGCTACAACTGGCCATCAGTTTGCGTACGCCGGGCAAAAAGGGGACTGGCTAGCAATTTACTCTGGTGGACAAAAGGCATGGTTTTACAATCCTAAAAATGCGCCTGTCGCTGCTATCACCAAGAGTAGCACCGTCGTGCCTCGCGTGGGCCGTCCAACCGTCCCGGTATATGGAGCGGCATATCCAGAGGCAGCAGCCTATCCGCAAGACGGTTCCGTACCCGCGCAAACGCTGCAGCCACTCTACGACATGCCAGCAGGGCAAGCCTATGTTACCACTGGTGAGATATTGCCTACAGACTACTACTATGGGCCAACGTTTGACTATAGTATGCCACGTGATCATACCGTTATCACGGGCTACCAAAAATACTACCAAATTACTTACAACCACCGTATTGCCTACGTAAAAGCAAGTGATGTAAGCCTTAGAAAATAATCCGGTTTCTTGGGATCTCTCTTGGGATCAGTCCGCCAGAAATGGCGGACTGATTTCTTATATCATCCCCTAATGCCATAATTCAAGCATTGAACAATTAATATTTATATTTTATGATATGCCGATGAATGGCCCACTGTTAGCGGGTTGAGTTACACTTTATTAACGAAACGAAAGATGCAGTATGAGACCACACGAAAACGGCTACGGCCTAACCCTCGAGAACGCCGACGAGATGAAAACATTTGCCGACGGCTGCGTATTTACTGCTGGAAACTTTAGAGCAAATGCCGAAAGCCTAGGCGATAGGACAGAAGAAGGCCAGAAGCTTCTTTGTTACGCCTATCTGATTGACCAGGCAGGCCTGATCGTTCAAGGTAAGCTAGATATCCAGAATATTACAGGCGAGCCACTCACTGATTTGCGTCAGGGGTTTCCCGATGAATACAGCCACGAGCTCATCGGTGCTGTACTAAACCACACTTCGGAGCTTCATCCAGATGAAGAGCTCCGCAAGAAAGCAGCAGCAATGATCATCTCGATGATCCGGAACAGTTCAGGCGACGTCGATGGTGGCGAAACTTTAAGCTAACTTATTTATTCGTGGCGCAAAGCTTCGATAGGGTCTTTGCGTGCTGCCTTAATAGCAGGGGCAGTGCCGAAGACAATGCCAACCGCAACAGATACCAGCGTGGCGATAATAACTGGTTGCCACGTAATAATTGGTTGGTAGGTTGTGTAGGTGCGCAGCAACCAGGCTAGAACAAACGACAAAGCAACGCCCACGGCACCACCGACGCCACTCAAAACAGCCGCTTCGAGCATGAACTGGCTGAGAATCTGGCGATTGGTCGCGCCAATCGCCTTGCGGATACCAATTTCGTGCATACGCTCAGTCACCGAAAGGAGCATGATGTTCATGATGCCTATGCCACCCACCAGAAGTGCGATGGCCGCTACGGCAGTAATAAAGGAGGCGAGCACATCGACACTATTGCGACTGAGCGCAACACTTGATTTCTGGTCCAGAACCGAGAAATCATCGTCGCCACCGCGGGCTTTTTGCATTTGCTGGTCAATAGCATGCATAGCTGACTTAAGCTGCTTGGGGTCATCTGGCTTGGCGAGGATAGAGTAGAATTGCACGCTTCCACCACTCACTTGGTTAGCAAGTTGATAGGGCATAAAGATAGCATCGTCAAACCCGGCAGTTGGTGCCAAAGGCGAAGCATGGAACTGAGCAAAGACACCACGCACCAGCAGGCTTTGGCCTCGGAATACAAAGGTCTGGCCAAGCGGCACGCGCTCACCAAACAAGTGCCACGCAGTATTGGAACCGATGACGACATCGTGAGATTGAGAATCATTCGTAAAGAAGCTCCCGTATTCAACTTTGTGGCCAAGAATAGCCGCCAAATCTGAGCTGGTCGCATATACCTGGATTCCCTGGGGACTCTTGCCGTCGAATGTCGGGCGGCCAGAAAGCGTACCGAGCGGTGCAACTTGCGCAATGTGATCCGACTTTTGCACCGCCTCGATATCGTGCATTGTCAGATTGCTGCTATTACTGCGGCCGAATAAAACATCACTGTTGGTAATGAGTTCTTTGTTAACTGGGGCGTGCACCTGGCCAGGTCGGACCGTTATAAGGTCTTTGCCAAAATGGTCTGCCTGATCGGCTACCTGGTGTTTGATTCCTTCACCGATGCCGACAATCGTTACCACCGAGACGATGCCAATGATGACACCGACCATCGTCAAGAGGCTCCGCCACTTGGCACTGCGCACGCTAGCCAGAGCCATCTTGAAGTTTCCACGGCCTGAGGTCATTTTTTGGCTCCCCGGCGACGCTTTGAAGCTTTTTTGGAGGACTTTTTCTTGTCCCCACCCGTACTCGACATGTTAGCCTCCTTGACGGTGTGAGGCACCGCTTTCATAAGGGCTGAGACACCCGCCAAATCGTCGTCGACCGTTTTAGTAGGGATTGTATAGAGCGCCTTGCGAGCAGTGGCGGCAATTTCACCGACCGGAGTCTGCTCGTCGTGCACAATTGATCCGTCATGCATATAAAGAACGCGCGTTGCGTAGCGGGTAAGCTCAGGATTGTGCGTAACGAACAAGATCGTGTTGCCAGTTTTGTGAATTTCGCTCAGCAATTCCATAACCAAGCGGCTACTGGTGCTATCTAGGTTGCCCGTGGGCTCATCGGCGATAATAATGCGTGGATTGTTGACAAGGGCACGAGCAATCGCCACACATTGGGCCTGACCACCGCTCAGCTGATTTGGATAATAGTAAGCACGATCACGCAAGCCAACGCGTTCCAGCATGTTCAAGGCTAATTTGCCACGGCGCAACTGGCTAACGCCTTTGTAGGCGAGGGGAAGTGCAACATTCTCCAAAACAGTCAGACGCGGAAGAAGATTAAACGACTGGAATACAAAACCAACGGTGTCGCGTCGCGCCTTGGCACGGCGGTTAGCGCTCAGGTGTTCAACCTGGCGCCCCTGGAGCGCATAGCCACCATGTGTTGGACGGTCTAAGAGGCCGATAATGTTCATGAGGGTCGACTTACCGCAACCGCTGGGGCCCATGACCCCCATAAATTCACCTTCTTCGATACGCAAAGAGACTTCATCGAGCGCAATATTCGTTGCGTTTCCGAAGCCATAAAGCTTGCTAACGTCCTGTAATTCAATGATCGGCATTTACACTCTAGTGTACCCCCGTTGAGCTACGATTGCCACGGTGTTTTCGTAGTAATTTCGTCGTCTTGTATGTATACTATGGGTTGCAATATCCTGGAGAGGTGTCCGAGTGGTTGAAGGAGCACGCCTGGAAAGTGTGTATGCGGGCAACCGTATCGAGGGTTCGAATCCCTCTCTCTCCGCCAAAAATACGTACTTTCATTGAAGAGACAGAAAGTGCGTATTTTTTATTTGGCTTGGAATATATCTTTCACACCTACGATTGCTTGGGAGTTAAAATCGATTGGGAAACCACAAGGGAACGAGAATGCTCTGGGCGCCACAACCAGGCTCGCTCAGTACCAATCCTGTCAAATCGAGCTTCTATCCCTGGCTCTACTGCCGCTGTCGTAAGGGGGATCTGTTTACTACCTTCAATATGGAAAAGTGTATCGGCGAAGTGGACAATCCCCGAAACTGCCACAGAACGCTTGAGTACGTCCAGATGCGCCAGCTGCGCCTGCTCGGTAAATCGATGTAGTGATTCGTCCGGCGATGCTGGTATCGAGGCACTCAAATTAATCTCATCATCGGCAGCAATGCCCTTGTCATACTGAGCAAAAGCACGGCTATCAGCATAGTTCAATGGCATACTGGCCATCTGCGACATAACCAAATGAGAGCAGACAAAATCGTAATCCCGCCCCAAGTCGGGCGCCGCTTGAACCGGATCAATGCTTCGAATGCCACGGTCAAGCACTTCTGTAAACTGCAGCCACGTAGGCTCTCGGCCGGCTTGATCAATAAGCGTACCCATAGGCTGTACAAAGCCGCTAATATCTGCTCGCACTATTTGCATCTTCGACCGCAAACGGCGGGGAAGGCGGGCGGAGGCCGACTCAGTAGCATCAGTATCAAGCTCAACGACCGTTGTCTGCTCAAAGGTCTCTACGATATCCCTGAGCGGGATATCAATGCAGGCACCGGCACCAAGTATCAGTGCCCTACGCGTCTGCTGTTCAGACTGGCGGGCGGCCATACCCGCTGCATGCATAATAGTCCTGTGACTTTCACTAGTGTGGTGTTGCTGCAGCTTGGCGTTTATAAGGTACATATCGAGCATTTGGGCGCCGGTATCTTGATAAAAACCATCTATATAACCCGAATTGGGAGCATTAGGATGAACCGGCTCAGCCGGGAATCGATCGAAGTGTGACATTTGAATATACTATACAATATAAATAGATACGCGTCATATATACTTTAGGACTTAGCTTTAGGCCGACGTTTTCTGAGGAGAAAGTGCGTATTTTTTATTCTGACACCTTATCCTAAGCCTATAATCCATTTGTTTTCATGCAAAAACGCAAACACCTAGCTAAAATGTGGCGAGATTTAGCTACTGAGTGCGTGCAAGTGCCGTAGAATAGACGGTGTATACTTTGTTGCTGCTTGCATACCATTCCCAGGCCTCTGGCTCCGAAATATCCGAGAGGTCACCGTAAAGTGTCTCCATGAAAGACGCAGTAGTCATCGGCAGTTTCTGGCCACCTTCGTGCTTAAAGAGCGTATCTGCAAAATGGACTACGCCTGTTTTACTCACCATTTTACCGAGAGATCTTGCATGTGCCTCTTGAGAGGCAAGATTAACGGTATTCATAGCAAAGGCAAGTTCATTTTCGGGAGACCCCAGTTGCTGTGCGTAAGACCGGCCATAACGCCTCTGTACAGTCCTGCGCAAGTGCTCAAATGGGGAGGCGGTCAGTTGTGTCGTAAGTAGCTGGGAGCAAACAAAATCATAGTCTTGCCCAAAATTAGGCGCGGCAGTGGACGGATCAATTCCTTGTACTATTTCAGTCGCAGACCCAACGAAATTATTGAAACTTGGGCGAGATGCCTGGTCGGCAATGGCGAACATTTCGGGTGCCACACCGCTTATATCTGCCTGCACAAGATTAATCTTTCGCTGCATATTCTTTGGGAGCGAAGCGAGCACCGGCTCGGTGGTGGCAGCATCCACTTCGACAACTGTCACAGTGTCGAATGTATCCGCAATATGCTCTATAGGAATATCAAGGCACGCTCCGGCGCCCAATATAATTGCCTTGCTCGGAGCATTAGAGGCTATGCGCTGTGCGGCCAAGTCAGCTGCCTCCGTAATTGCTAAATGGCTATTCAGGAGGTGAGGAGTCTGGAATGGAGCATACGCTTCATAATCTCTTGCAATAATTCCGCTCATAAAGTTATAGGCCTGTAGTACGCGAGGACTCAGAGCCAGGGCTGTGGGGTCAATAGTTTTGGAATATAGGAAAGCTTCTGGGTTAGACATCTGAGAGATTATACCAGAAAACTGCTTTCTAGCTGATGTAGGTACCGACTGATTCGCCCTGGATAGCCTTGAGGATATTGTCGGCGGTTGTTGCGTCGAGCACGATCACCGGCATATGTTGTTCCATGGCAAGCCCCAGAGCAGACTTGTCCATAACGCGAATGGCTTCATTTTCTACCGCCTCCTGGTAGCCCAGTTTGGTAAAGCGGGTGGCGTCAGGAAATTGTACAGGGTCTTTGTCGTACACGCCGTCTACCTTTGTAGCCTTGAGTACAACCTGGCAGTCTAATTCCAGCGCCAAGCTGACCGCGGCGGTGTCATGAGTAAAGTAGGGACGTCCTAATCCGCCAGCGATAATAACAACTCGGCCACGCTGCAAATGTTTTTCCGCCAAACGGTAGCTGTAGGATTCGGCCAGCTGGGTCGCATAGATATTGCTCATGCAGCGCGTCTTGAGGCCTTCGCCCTCAAAGATGTCAGTCAGAGCCATGGCGTTCATAAGGCCCGAGAGCATGCCCATTTGGTCGGCAGTCACACGCTTAATACCGCTATCGGCCGTGGCCATCTGCGCGCCACGCACCAAATTGCCAGCCCCAACAACAATCACCAATTGGCAGCCGGTGGCTACTACTTTTTTACATTCTTGAGCGATAAAGCGCGCAACGTTCGGGTCAATACCAAAGTCTTGCTTTCCAGAAAGCTGTTCACCCGAAAACTTGAGTAACACGCGCTTATACATTGAGCATCAATGTACCAAACGTTGGCACACCTGGCAACCAGAAAATGCTACACTGCTTATATGATTAAAATCTATTCCTGGAACGTCAATGGCATTCGCGCTGTTGTCCGCAAAGAACTCTTTGTTCCATTCATCGAAAAACAACAACCAGACATTATTTGCCTACAAGAAATAAAGGCCCAGCAAGGCCAGGCCGAGATTGACCTCAGCGGTTATGAAGAATACTGGAATTCCGCCGAAAAGAAGGGCTACTCTGGCACTGCTATCTTCTCCAAGATAAAGCCACTCGCCATTATCAATGGCTTTCCCGAAGAGCTCATCAAAAAATACCACGTACCCGGCGACACCTATGGCGACCCGAACAAAGAAGGACGCATTATTGCAGCCGAATTCGAGAAGTTCTACGTCGTTACCTGTTATACGCCCAACGCCAAAGACGACCTCAGCCGCCTAGAGCTTCGCCATAAGCATTGGGATCCGGCCTTTTTGGCTTACTGCCAAGAGCTGGAAAAGAACAAACCCGTTATCTTCTGTGGCGACCTAAATGTTGCTCATACCGAAGACGACCTAGCAAATCCCAAGCCCAACAAAGGCAAGAAGGGCTTTACGGTCGAAGAGCGCGAAGGTTTCCAGAACTTTTTGGAGCATGGCTTTATCGATACACTCCGCATGTTCAAGCAAGGGAACGGCCATTACACCTGGTGGAGCCATTTCGCCAACGCTCGTGCTCGCAACGTTGGATGGCGCATTGATTACTTCCTGGTTTCCAAAAGCCTACGCAGCTTCATCAAGGCAGCTGATATTCACGCCGACGTCATGGGGTCCGACCACTGTCCAATTAGCGTAACGATAGATATATAAGAGCAAGAAATGTACACCGAAATCAAAAAACGAAACAGCCGTGATGACTATATAGCCCAAAGCGATGATAGCTTTAATGTTATTAATCAAATTATCTTGAAACACCTCGAGGAACGCGACTGGCTTGGCAATCCATCCCGTGGACTCGCAACATCCATCGCGCTCGAGGCAGCCGAGCTTATGGAGCATTATCAGTGGTCTGATACACCTGTTGGAAACAAACAAGATATTAGCGAAGAGTTAGCCGATATCTTTATTTATGCTTTTGAGTTTGCTCAAGAAAACGATATTGATATTGCCGAGGCCATCAAAGACAAGCTTGCTAAAGCTGCTAAAAAATATCCCGCACAAGAGTTTAAAGGGAAAACAGGCGAAGACAAACGCACAGCCTGGATGAACGCCAAATTACGCCACCAAAAGGATGGCCTGTAGCACCATGGACCGCGAGTACTGGATCAAGCAAGCCGCCGCAACGCCGCTCTATCCGGAACTTTTGTGGAGCCGCCCCGAAAACCGTCAGTATGCGGGCAAGCTTTTGGTCGTGGGCGGCAATGCTCATGGCTTTGCGGCGCCCGCCGAAGCCTATGGTGAATGTGTCAGGGCAGGGGCCGGTACGGTCCGAGCCTTACTGCCAGATGCCATTCAAAAAATCGTTGGTATTATCATTGAAAATGCCAGCTTCGCGCCCAGCACGCCCAGTGGAAGCTTTGGCAAAAAAGCCATCGCCGAGTTCCTGGATAATGCGGCCTGGGCCGATGCCGTACTGCTGGCTGGAGACTTCGGCCGAAATTCCGAAACAGCGATTGTTATTGAGTCATTCCTCCAAAAAACCTCACTTGCCACCACACTAACACGAGATGCCGTTGACTATGTCACCGCTACGCCTCAAAGCGTCCTCGAACGCGAAGATACAACGTTAGTCCTCAGCTTGTCACAGCTGCAACGCTTGGCGACAGCATTCCATTTTGACCAACCAATTGCGTTTGGCATGGACCTGCTGCGTCTGGTCGAGTGGCTACACCTGTTCACAGCCCAGTTTGCGCCGCATATTGTTGTCAAGCACCTCGACACCATCTTTGTTGCCGTCAATGGCAATGTGGTCACTACCAAAGATGCTAGCAAGGCACCCATTTGGCGCTTGCGCTGCGCGGCATATGGTAGCGTGTGGTGGATGCAGAATCCCGCCAAGCCGCTCCAGTCACTCGCAACAGCCGTCCACGAAACCGTGCTCTAGCTGCCGAAGCACCGCTTGAAGCAAAAGCGGTATGATACAATAGCACAACATTAAACAGGATTTCCGCATATGTCTGAACGAAAACCCCATACCCTTCATGCAGGGACACAAGCGGCGGTGCGTCGGCGCCCCGTTCCCACCCCCGGGCAACTATTTCCACCGCCCGACGTATATAGCGCACAGCGACCAGTCGCGCCCGAGGAACTATCTACCGTTGCCATTGATAGGTTCAGACAGGAGCTTGGAAGTTTAGCAGCACAGCGTAATATTGCGCTTGAGCTGGTTCCCGATGCACAGCTCACGTTATTGTCGTCAGCTCAGCTCCGAGACCTGAGCGAACGTACTGAAAATCCGGACTTCAAAAAGGAGGTCATCGGCGGCCTGCGAGCTTCCGGGCTCCTGGGAGAAAGTCGCGAGGAAAACCTCCGTGCTTGCGTGCAACGCATTGGAGTGCCTAACGCGGGAAACCTCAAAGATACCTTCACACTTGACCTCATATCGCCTCATCTCGTCGAAGAACAGGTCGAGATTAGACGAATCTTGACAGAAACCTCTGGGCTTGAGATCCCCCATGCCGGCCCGCTATCCCTCGATCTTGCAACAGTCGATCTCGACCAATGGGCAGCAGAGGGAGCATCGCTTATGGGCGCTATAAATCGGGGCAATCTCCCTCTGGGAGTAGGTGTTCACTTAGGGCCATTAACCGTTCCGACGATTGTCAAAAGCTAAACCTTCGCCGCGTATTACTTATGAGAACACCCTCCGAAATTATCGTTGATCCGGCCAACATTGGCTTTCATGAGCTCGAGGCTCAGACCGGGCAGCATATACGTACCGCTCTATTCACCGAGTCATCACAGCTCGGTGCCGTTGTTAAGCTCGCCCTTCACGGGTATGACCATGGAGAAACCTTCACCTACAGTTCAATTGGATGCAGCTATGGAGCTGAGCTCGATTCAACAGCCGCCTTACTGACCAATTCGGGCATATGCAAAGCTGCGATTACGGGCATTGATATAGATGAAGAGCTTTTAGGTGTCGCCAAACAGGGAGAATACTTGGAATTTGATGGCCTTCCACTGCTTGATTATTTTCGAAATCGTAAGCTGCGTAAGCTCGGATTTGAAACCTCGTCAAGCGGGTGGGGCAAGATGTATATCAGTGCAGCTGAGCTACGCAAGCAACACGAAGTCGATTTCCAACAGGCTGACCCAACAGAAGGGCCACTGGGCATATCCAGGCAGAATCTCATAACATGCAACAACGTTTTACCCCTCGTTGGCGCGCAAAATCCCCAGAAGGCCCGAGAGATGGCTACTCGATTGTGTGGTCTCGTTGCCCCTGGCGGCATACTGAGCATAGCTGCCGAGCCAGAGTGGTTTAGCTATCTGCATGGAGAAGGTAAGGATATCCATAGCTACGGCGATCTGCACCGCAAAATGGTCGCTACCATGCGCAAGCGGCACGGTATGGAGATAGCCCTATATGACAAGAATGATAGAGTGGCTGCTTTACGCAGGATAGGTTAAGATTCGATTCCTAACACGCCACAGCGCAAAAGAAAAAGACCAACCGAAGTTGGTCTTTTTCTTTTGGTGGGCGAGGAGGGAATCGAACCCTCACGAGATTGCTCTCACAGGATTTTGAGTCCAGCGCGTCTACCAATTCCGCCACCCGCCCAGGATTCGGAGTCATTTATGACGAAATGACCGTGATTGGTAGGATCAACTGAGCTATTGTACTATACTTATAGATATATTGCGAGCATAAACGTTTGCATATTTTTTCGAATGAATCCATTATTTGCATCAGATGACGACGACAAGAAAAAGCAGGGCACCGGTTACGTGCTACCGAATCGTCATGGGCGCAAAATCACTCCGTTACACGACAATATTACGGCCGAAACAGCTCATCCAGCACATCCTGCTCACCACTCCCAAAGCCACCATTTGAACAGTAACGCAACTGCTCATTTTGCGGGGAGCCCAACTGGGGCGATGCCAACCGACAAAGACAACAATCCCGCTGTTGATCTGATTCGCCGCAAGCTCGAGACATTGTATGCTGACGACCCCATGACTGGCACCTCAAATGATAATTCGGTTAAATCAGCTGCCGTTGCCCCCGCGCAGCAGCCAGCACAGGTGATCCAAGCCCAAGACACACTCGCCAGTGTCGAAGGCCGCACCAAACACCAGCAGTTCATGCACGACCTGAGTGCTTCTGGTAAATCTTTGGCCGAGATCCAGACCGCGTGGCATGAATACTATTCCAAGCTACCAGACGACGAAAAGCATGCCGTCTGGCAAGAGTTCTACGCCACCAACAATCGTCAACCGTCAGCCTATACACAGTTTACTGCGGTTCAGCACGCAGCGCGGCCACATGTCGTCGAGACAAAGCCGGACCATTATAATCATGCCGATACAACCCCTCGCGCGGCCGTACCCGCTTTTCCACCTATCCGCAAAAAACGATCGCACCATCACGAGGCAGCAAAAGAGCAAGATCATAAGGACAAGCCGGTTGTTGTAGCGGGTTACGAGCAGTCTCGGACCAAAAAGGAAAAGGTTGATAAGCCAGCGGTTAAGGCCCTCAAGAAGCAGATCAAAAAGCACGTTAACCTGAGTACCGCACAGCAAGCCAAGGCCAAACAGCATGCCAAGTCACTATTCTTTGGGTTGAGTAGTGGGGCAGTGGTCCTGCTGGTGGTCTTGTTTGGGCTCTTTAACGAAGTGGTGTTGGCGCCATTTATTCAGCCGAGCCGGCAGGCCAGTGCCACACCTATTATCTTGGGCACTGATAGTGTCGCACCATCGGCAACTCCTGAGGTTATTATCCCTAAAACTAGCGTACAAATTCCGGTGGACTACACTATGACCACCAGCGATGAAGAGACTTTCCAGAAGGCTCTGGAAAGTGCCGTCGTACACTACCATACCACCTCCAAGCCAGGTGAAAAGGGCAATACTGCCATCTTTGGGCATTCCAGTAACAACATCTTTAACCCCGGTAAATACAAGTTTGCCTTCGTCAAATTACACGAACTGGTGCCGGGTGATATCTTTTATCTGACCTACAATCAAAAAGTCTACTCTTACCGTGTTTATG
Organism: uncultured bacterium; assembly: GCA_963721475.1. Lineage (GTDB taxonomy): Bacteria > Patescibacteriota > Saccharimonadia > Saccharimonadales > UBA4665 > CAMLQK01. The sequence continues at coordinate 240,621 of CAVRJI010000002.1, forward strand.
ACAAACGAATTGTACCCCCGACTGACGTCAGCGTACTTGATGCCGTGCCGGACAAGACAGCCACCGCCACCCTGATCACCTGTGACCCGCCAGGAACATCCCTAAATCGCCTCGTCGTATGGGGAGAGCAGATCAGTCCAGACCCCAACGGCAATGTCGATGCCGCTGTACCCACCGACGAAACCACTCCGCAACCAACGCAGATTACTGGCAACGGGCCATCGCTATGGAAACGTATTACAGGCTGGTTCCAGTAATCCATAATGTCCAAAATATATTCTTGCATAACAAAAACGCGCCTATTGCAGGCGCGTTTTTGTTAGAGAGGGGTGTATCTAGGAGCTAGTTACCTACAAAAGAGTAGCTGACGGAGCGGTCATCTGGCGTGCCTAATTTGCGATCGGGGCCAAAGTCGGTTATAACACCGCTGTAAGTACCGGGCATGTCACCGGTATCACAAGGCCAGTGCCATTGTGAATGACCAGTGCCATCGACCCAACCATAGTTGTTATTGATTACGTTTGGGTAATCGTTGCCGTCTGGCTGCTTGATAGTGTGCACTGTTTGGCCGCGTGGCGTAAAGTTGTAGGAATCGTTTTGCAGCTCGCCATCATCAGGACATTCGCCAACAACACTAAAGTGCAGCTTTGACTGCTCGGCGGGCTTGTGAGTGGTCAATGTGGGCTTGGGCTTGTCGGCCGTAGCAGCAGGCGTGGTTGGTGCTACATGGCCTCGAGGGGCATCAGGAGTGCCCGTGCCGTGCGGAATATCTACCTGGTCGCTTGGCTGGGGATCAGTGGTGTATTCGTTGCCTTGGTGCGATGATTCACCCGTTGGGTCAGCGGTGCCGTGGTCCGAGGATCCGGTTGCGATATCACCAGTTGGACGTGCAGATTCAGTCACTGTCTTAACAGTCTGCGGGGTACCTTCGCCGCTACAGCCAGACAAGGAAAAAGCGATTGTTGCTACACCTGCGATAACTGCCGAGGGCAGATAGCGCCGACCCGCCGGATAGGCATTCATGTTATTCATATACAATCTCCGTTAGATAAAAAAGTATTGTACTATAGGTCGTCTGGAATACGTAGCGGAGTTTTGTTGATGACAAATGGCGCATTAGCCTTGGCAGTACTTGGCGCCAAAGTGTACATATATTCGTAGTCACGGTCGAAGAGTGGCAAAGCTGCCGCATCATTCGCAACAAGCGTGCGCTGGTTGATGCTGTCGAAGTCAAAAATGACTGCCTTGCCACCGCTGGTATAGAGAATGCGATGACCATCCATCCAGCTCGCATATTGCTGCGGCGCATCAAGTGGCTGCTTGGCAGTGTAGGTATAGCCCTTGTCATACTCCGCGTCATAGATCGCAAATGTGGTGTCTTTTTCGATCATAATAAAACGAGCGTTGTCCGAAAATTCGAGGTGGTTGAAGTTTGGAGCCTTCAGAACATGAACTGGCACGGTGATATCCTGCGTCTTAAGCATGTCGACTGGGTTACGATACACGTATGCCTTGCCCTCGGCAGAGGAACCAGCCACAACGTACCAGTCACCATCGTATCGAGTCAGATCCAACAAGTACTGCGAGCCCGCATCAAAGGTGCGGATAAGGTGCTCGTCTGTGCCCTGGTGCCAACGAACAGCAACTTTTCCCTTAGCAACATTCTCGTCGGTCGCGTACAGCATAATGTCATCGCCATATGATTTGTATGATAGAACGTGGTCTAGATAGAGCTTGGGTTGTGGCGCCTTGATGGTTGCAGTCATGAGCTTGTGATTGACTTCGTCAAACAGATAATACTTGTCGTATGCGCGGTCTTGTAGCTGAATCGAAGCCGGATTCATACCCCAGGCAGTCGTCAGATTAAGTGACTGTGCAGGGTTCTCGCGGTCTAACAGAATATACTCACTCGCTGTCTGACCGTCTTTCTGGAAGGAGTGCTTTAAGACAACGTGTTGATTATCCGATGACCACTGAACCAGGTCCCAGCCGCCGGTTGTACCACTTTGGGTTGCCGATGCAACAGCGTCAGGCAACACAATCTCAGTGCCTGTTGCATCTTCCTTTTTATTAAGGTCAAAGATAGTAAAACGGATAAACGAATCACCGCTTTGGGTCACCAGCCAGCGCCGGTCGGGACTTTCCGTCACCAAACGAGGCTTGGCAGTATATTCCTTATATGTCGTTGGCTGTAACTTGGTAGGCACCAAGAATGGATAGTCAAAACGATCAACACTTCCACCCTCAACCGTAATCGCGCGCTTCCAGTGCTCATATCCATCGCGCTGCAGCTCAAAGGTGTATTGGCCTGCTGGTAAAGGGATGCGGACATTCGTGTCATCTTTATACTTTTCGCCATTAATATAGATTTTTGCAGGATTAGGCGTAGAGGACACAAAAACTAATCCATTTTGGATAATTTGGCCATTTTTATCGATGCCAAAGCCGTACGCTTGATAAAGCAAAATGATTGTTGTCAGGATCAAGGCAATGCCGACTAGCACGTATCCGATAAGGAGGCGATAGGTGTGTGCTCTTTGTTTTTGGGGATCAAGAAAGTCCATGTCTGTAGCTATTATATAACTCTTGTCGTTTTTAGCTAGCCTTTTTTGGGTTGCGGCAAGCAGCAGAGGGCGGTACTATACATACATAAGTTTTATGCAGGCGTAAAAGACCAAAAGGGTAACAATTTAGTGGGCAATACGACTATCGATATTAACGGAAAGCGCTATGATGCGCAGAGTGGGGCTCTCCTTGGAGAGGGCGCAAAGCCAACAGCAGCATCAATACGCAAAGTAGCTCGCCAGGGGCGAGCTGTTGATGGTTTTATGCACCCCCACAAAATGAATACCTCTGTTAATCAGATCACCAAACAGCAAGTTGACGCCAAAATCGCCGCCAAGCAGGCTCAGCTTGCTGCGCTCAAAGCCAAACGCGCTGCTGCTCTCAAATATGCCAAAACTGTGACTGCCCACAAGCCCGAACCCGCGAAAACGCTCATGCGTCATGCGGTCAAAAAGCCGGTCATCACCCCTAAAAAGTCGCTCAAAATTCAAGCTCCTCAAGAAATGGCCATTGCACAAAAGCCAGGCACTGCAGCCCCTTCGCACAAGTTAGCTGCTCACACCGTCGATAGGCGCCGCCTTACTCGTGCACGCAGCACACAGCAGAGCAATCATATTCAACGCTTCAGTACTGCCCAACAAAATCACCCCGTTGCTGCCAAACCTGTGGCGCCAGTCGTCAATACTGTTGCCGTTGCGCAACCAGCAGGACAACAGGTACGCGTTAATACACAATATGCTGCCACACCAGTTAAGCGCCAAGTTAATAGTGTCCAACATCGCCCACGCCAATCCGATATTCGCCGAGTGCAAGGGGGCCAGCAAGTAAAAAAAGCCGCGCCGCATGCCGATATTTTTGAGGCAGCAATTGCCAACGCACGCAGCCATGAGCAACCCGCTCACAAGCCGCGCCGCTCAGCAGGTCGGCGCCTCCTGCAAACCGCATCCTTCGTTGTTGCTTTTGTGGCCATCGGCGGTTTCGTGGCTTACATGAATATGCCAAACATTGAACTCCGCGTCGCTTCAGCTAAGGCAGGCTTTCATGCGCAACTTCCAGATTATAAGCCAACCGGCTACGCACTTGAGGGTGGCGTCAAAGCTAGCAAAGGGGTCGTAAGTGTCAACTTCCGTTCAGGATCCAGCAACTTCACCCTACAACAACAGCCATCCACTTGGGACAGTCGCACACTGCTCGATAATGTCGTGGCCATGAATAGCGAGTCGCACAAAACATACCAAAGTCAAGGTCGCACAGTTTATGTGTATGGCAATAGCGCCGCGTGGGTTAATGGCGGTGTCCTGTACAGTATGCAAATCAATGGCGATATGACGCACCAAGAAATCGTCAACGTCGCGAGCAGTATCTAGACCGAACTGTACTCATTTTGTACTCAGCAAAATACTAAAAGGAGCCGTTTTTAGACGGCTTTTTCTAGTTCACTGGGAGCTATTGCCGGGCGGACAAGAGGACCATATGCGGGACGACGACGCATAACACTCACGGGGACGATCACCGGAATTCTCGGTGGCAAATGGGGAAAATCCTGGAAAGGCTTGGGATCTTTCTCGTCGAGTTTCTCTTGGCCAGCCTTCTTCTTAAAGACAGGCACCGGGGCAATAATAGTGTTGCGCGTTGCATGAATCTCAACATCCGCACCACGGTGCTGCCCAAGATTCGCATCCAAAACTTGCCGGACGTCCTCGGGCAATGTCTGGTTTCCATTGTAGGTATCAATCAAACCGTTGAGGCTAAGGCCATACTTCGTTGCCAGCTTACCAAAATGAGACACCTGGGATTTTTCCAAGACGTGTTCTTTGCCTGGCATAACAAGCGTGTCGACATCATACATATGAGCAGTGCGGAGTGCCGCTCCAAGCTGTACAGCAACGGCTTGACCCCGAACGCTGGCGAGTGTTTCGTTACGATCATTCGTTTCGCCCAGACCCCTGTTAGGGTCAGTTGCCAGGCTGGGAAGCGCGCCAGCCTCATCTGATGCCTGGCCAGTAACAACAACGTAGACATTCTGCTCGTCATTATTCTTGGCATCCTGGATTCGATCAATAACCGCAGAAACATCGGAAGGGTTCACGGAGGCTGCCTCGGGACTGTCTGCAAAATGAGGAGAGTAGGGCATGGTCACGCGGCCGATGTGCTGCCGATAGACTTGCTGCACAGGACTATATATAGGAGCATCTGCGCGCGGGTCTATGGCGGCGCGAACATTTGACTCCACATCATGGTGGCCATCAATAATTGTTGGGTACATAAGAAGGTTCACGGAAGCCGTTAGGGCCACTGATGCGGCCAAGCTTACCCCTGGACGAAAGGAATACTGGTTCCTAGGATGAGGATCCTGGTTGAAATGAAGAGACATGATGTTCCTTTGAGGTTACGAGGTTTGTGCGATGTGGAAAACTGTTACTATACTATTTTTGCCCTAAAAAGCAACTATATTTTGTTGCTATATTGTAGTGCTATTAAACGTAAGCATTGTTACAATAGAACCCATGGATCCAGATTTCTCACCACGAACAAATCACGGCGCACCGCGAACTTCCACTCCTAAAGCACCAAGTAGTGGGGCGCCGCTCGTTAATCAATCAATTCAGGCAGATCACCCCTTTATAGGGCACGAGCCGACGGCCAGCATGCAGAGCAAGCATCGTCGATGGTGGCCCCCGCGCATGCCGCATACCCGCAAGGAGTGGGTTCTGACTATTGCCGCGCTCCTGGTTGCTTGCGGCGTCGGATTTGCCATCTATGCAATCTGGTTTAGTGATAAAACGACTCCGCCGACCAAAACCGCCAAAAAAATGGCAGCCGTTACGCAGCCCGAGGCGCCGCAGCCTATCTATTCGACCCTCACCGGTATCCCCATTACTGATGCGACAATCAACGATCGTCCTATGACAGCAATTATGATTGAGAATAGCCCTGACGCTCGACCACAATCTGGTATCGATCAGGCAGGTGTTGTCTTTGAGGCCGTAGCAGAGGGCGGCATTACGCGATTCTTGACGCTGTATCAAGAAAATGAGCCAGCATATATTGGGCCAGTTCGCTCCGTTCGCCCATATTACGTCCAGTGGCTACTGGGCTTTGACGCTGCCGTCGCCCATGTTGGGGGCAGCGGTGACGCGCTTCGACTTATCCAGGAAACGGGCGCCAAAGACTTGGACCAATTTGCTAACTCCAGCGCTTATCACCGCATCTCGAGTCGCTATGCGCCACACAACATGTACACCAGTATTGCCGCATTGCGCGAACTTGAAGCCAAAAAAGGCTTCGGGAAGCCAAACTATGCACCGCTCGCTCGCAATACTATTGCCATACCTGCCAAAACTCCAACTGCCACCAGCATCGACATGGCTGTATCTGGCGCCTTGTACAACCCACACTACGATTACGACCCAGCAACCAATGCCTACAAGCGATCAGAAGGCGGGAAGCCACATATGGTCGTTGATAGCGCAGGCGCGCAAACTCAGCTAGCGCCAAAGGTTGTCGTCGCCCTAACAATGCCCAAGGGCAGCAACGGCATCTACAGCACGTACCAAACAATTGGTAGCGGGCCCGTCACTATCTTCCAAGATGGCGTCGCGCTTGGCGGCACCTGGCACAAAACCGACAATGCCGCGCAGTTTACCTTCACCGACGTCAATGGACAGGCTATCAAACTCAACCCCGGACAAACCTGGTTCACGGCCATCGGCAGTACCAGCTCTCTAACTTATAAGTAATGGACCATCTACAGAAGTTTAACGCCCAAGTTCGCAATCACCTCACAGCCATTCTGCTGGCTAATAATATCTTTATTATTAGTGCAGGTTGGTACACCATGGAAGTGCGACATTATGACCCCATATCGACCTTTGTGATATTGGCCCTGACAGGGCTGGTACTGACCATTGGCTTTGTGATATTTAGCACGCGTTATCTGACAATGCCCCTGCGTACCGTCTGGCAAGCCATCCTGCACATCGCACCGGAAACCGCCGATCAACCAGCGCCCAATCTCAAGCACCTCTTTTTGGGCAAAGAAGCTGTCACGAATTTGGTTTCACATATCTATCAGCTAGCGAGTGTCGTTGACAGTATTCAAGAGACATCCCGCAAGGACCAGTCCAACCCCAAGAACGATTTTGTAGCAAGCAGTTTGCCGCTACCGTTGATCATTTTGGATAAGGCCGACATTGTACTATTCGCCAACCAGCCCTTGTTGCATTACATCAAAAAAGAGGCCGACGAAGTTATTGGCAAGAACTTTTATTCGATAATTGACATGTCATTTCCCAATGAGAACACCTTCGATACATGGCTTATCGACGCCAAAGCCAACAAGGCAGTGGCCACCCAGAGTTGGGAACGTGTACGGCTAAACGTCGAGACTAACGAGGAAGCTTCAAACCCCCAGTGCGATTTGGCGGCCTACTACAATCAGGACAACCCTGACGGGCTGGAGACAATGGTGGTCTTCTTTGACCACACCACACAGTACGCCCAGGACGACCAGGCTATGAGCTTCGTGGCTCTGGCCGTGCACGAACTACGCACCCCATTGACCTTGCTCAGGGGCTACATCGAGGCTTTTGACGAAGAGCTGCATGGTAAACTGAGCCCCGAACTCGATGATTTCATGAAAAAAATGGCTGTCAGCGCACAGCAATTATCGACATTCATCAACACCATTCTCAACGTATCTCGCATAGAAAACGATCAGTTCGAGCTGCAACTACACCGTGAGTCGTGGCAAGATATCCTGACGAAAGCCGTCGCCGACCTAAGCCTGCGCGCCGAGGTGCGAGGGGTTAGTCTCCAGCTTGACTTGCCACCTCAATTACCAGCCGTCGGAGTTGACCGAGTGAGTATCTACGAAGTCCTCAGCAACCTCGTCGATAACGCCATCAAATACAGCGCCAGCAGTAAGACCATTAATATTCGAACATTCGTCAATCGTAACGGCGTCGTCGAAACTGCCATCCAGGATTTTGGCGTAGGTATTCCGGCGGGCGCTATCGATCATATTTTTGACAAATTCTACCGCAACCATCGCAATCGTTCCCAAATTGGCGGTACTGGCCTAGGGCTCTACCTAGCCAAAGCCATCATCACCGCTCATGGTGGTCAAATTTGGGTCAGCTCCAACGAAGGCAAGGGCAGTACCTTTGGCTTTACTGTCTTACCATATACGCAGGTTGCCGAAGGGCTCAAAACCCGCGATAATAGCCGTACAGACATTGTCCGCAGCGCTCACGGCTGGATTAAAAACCATTCACTTTACCGGAGATAACACATGAACCCCCAAACAACGAACGCCGCCGCACCAACAGGGATAAAAATCCTTTGCATCGAGGATGAGCACTTTATTAGCGAACTCTACGTCCGGGCGCTCACCAAGGCAGGCTATGATGTTACTGTTGAGGTCGACGGCCAGCGAGGGCTCCAATTGGCTCAAACCAACCAGTTTGATGTCATTCTGCTCGACCTGATGATTCCGACGATCACCGGCATTGACGTCTTGCGCCACTTGCGCAATCGCCAGGAAACGCCTCAGCTCAAGGCCAAAATAATTATTACCACCAATCTGGAGCAGCGCGATGATATTCGTGCCGACATCGAATCTCAAGCCGATGGTTATGTGGTAAAAGCTGAAATCACACCCCACGAACTCGTGGAAATGCTTGATTCGCTCAAACTCTAATATATACACACTGCATACACATATTTTGTGCTCGACATATTACATCGGCGGGAGTATGCTTGTTGCATGCCGGAAAACCTTCCAGAACATAAACTATCTCTAAGCACAATAGATCCGCTGCCCATGTTTGCCTTGGCGCCAGATACTATTCTGGCGACGCCTCAGCTGTACCAGAAGCGACATGATCGTAGCAAATTTGGCATCGTCAACTTAGGCACACTACTGGCCCGAATGCTCGATGGCACAGAAACACTTCTTGAGCCTGAATTTCCAGCCGTACACTATTTAGGCACGCGGTCAGCCGTTCACGGTCGGGTAACCGGACGTCAGCAATGGCCCGTTCGCAACATAAGCGAAACAGATCGTGCAATTTTGCGGAGGCACACTGTTACCGCCACGCGCTTTCCCAAGCTTGCCTATCGCTTTACGTCTACCGATGCCTATTATGGACGTCCCAAGGCGACAACCATGGGAGCGCCAGGAACCGACAACCGTATTTCGGGCGTCTTCACCTGTCAAATCGAGCGTGGAGCGGTACTTCCAAAGATTCATGAAATAGACGATGATGCCAGGATAATGCTTGCCAACCTCTGGGGTATCGCCCTTTGCGAGGATGCCTATAATGCTCGAAGGGGTCGCCGCATATCCGCTCATTTTCCCCAGCGCCCACCGGAAAACCGACCAGGAGTTCCCGGAAGAACAGGGCAGCTTCACCTACCTCAAAACAAAGAGTAAACTAAAGATACCATGAGAGAAGAAGAGCAGCACGAGAGCGTGTCGATACACGCTGGCTTTCCTAACCCTGCCGCCGACAAGGGTGTCAGTAGTTTAGACGTGCACCAACTGCTGATTCCACGGCCATCCAGCACTTTCATATTCCGGATTGCTGGCGACCAATGGGAAGACATGGGTATCTTTGATGGCGATATTGCCATCATCGACCGAGCCCTGGGTATGCGTAAGAGCGATGTCGTAGCCTGGTGGAACGACGGGCGCGGCGAGTTCCAGCTATCATACTCACGTGACATGCCAACCGAGGCACAGCTCTTTGGTGTCGTTTCCAGCACAATTCACCAGTTCCGAAAGCAGGGCACATGAAGCCAATCTTCGCCCTGATTGATTGCAATAATTTTTTTGTCAGCTGTGAGCGTATTTTTCGGCCAGACCTCGAAGGCAAGCCGGTTGTGGTGCTCTCTAGCAACGATGGCTGTGTTGTCGCGCGAAGCAACGAAGCCAAGCAGGCGGGTATTCCTATGGGGGCACCGGCTTTTAAATTCCGACAAATCTTTCGGCAAGCAAAAATCACTCAATTTTCGGCCAATTTTGAACTATATGGCAACATCAGCAAGCGCATTACCCAAATTTTGACCGAAGTCACACCGCGCATTGAGGTGTACTCGGTTGACGAATCTTTTTTGGATCTGAGTACACTGCAAATTACTGACTATGCCGCCTGGGGCAAGCAAGTGAGGCAGCGAATTTGGCGAGAGGTCGGCGTGCCAGTGTCAATCGGTATTGCTGGTAGCAAGACCTTAGCCAAGCTTGGCACGGATTTTGCCAAGAAACAACCAGACGTGCAGGGTGTCTTTAGCTTTGTAGAAGCCAGTGAGGAGGCCAAAGAAACCGCGCTACGCCATACGCCAATTCGTGACTTGTGGGGCATCGGTTGGCGGCTTGAGCCACGCCTACGCGCCGAGGGTATTAGTACGGCATGGCATATCACACAGCTGCGCCCACAGCTTGCCCAGCAGCTGATGGGCATTCACGGCCGCCAGCTGTCGAGTGAACTCCAAGGCATCGCCTGCCATCCGCTCGAACCAAAAGGCAAGATTGCCCAGAGCATCATGCGCTCGCGGACTTTTGGCGAGGACACTAATCAAGCCTATGTATTAGAAGCAGCAATCGCTACACTAGCTACCCAGGCGGCGTTTCGGTTACGCGGGCACAACCTGATGACCCGGCGTATTGGCCTCTTTACCATGACAAACAAACACAAGCCGGGCTACCGGCGATGGACGCGCGAAATAACCCTCAGCGTGCCGACCCAGGATAGTGGGATTATCATTACCGCACTCATCAAGGAATTAGGAGAAATCTTTAGCAACCAGCAGGCCTACCACCGACTCGGTGTCTTCTTGCATGATTTTGTTCCTGCCGACGCGCTACAGACCGACCTTCTGGGCTATGTCGACACCGTAGCGGCGGGCCGGAGCAAAGCCCGAATGGCAGCCATTGATCAGATAAACATGCGGTTAGGGAAGGGCAAAATTTACTATGCCGCGGAAGATCTGAGCAAAAGCTGGCAGCCCAAACATGGCATTCGGTCGCCGCGCTACGTCTCCAATTGGGAGGAGCTCCCGGTTGCCCGTATAATAAACACCAGAGCATCATCATGAAGATACATATTATTACCGTCGGCACGCCAAAGTTAGTCTACGCCAAAGCGGGCTGGGATGAGTACCTCAAGCGTCTGCAGCGCTACCATCAAGTACGAGTCAGCCATATTGCTGACAAGTGGGCCTATGACAGCACCCACCTACTGCAAGCAGCAGGCAATGCCTATATAGTTGGCTTAATTATCGACGGCAAGCAGCTGACAAGCCCCGAACTTGCCACATTTCTGGAGCAGCGGGCACTCCAGGGCGGTGAAATCTGCTTTTTGATTGGTGGCCCCGAAGGCTTGCCAATCGCCGTGCAGGAACGCGTTCACTATGCCTGGAGCTTCTCCAAACTGACATTCCCGCACGATCTAGCCATGGTCGTGCTAGTAGAAGCAATCTATAGGGCCAGCACCATCAACGCCGGATTACCGTACCACAAATAGCTACCCGGTGTATTCTTTCAATCATAGAGATCCTAATTTGTTACATCATAAATATTGCAATCGGCGCCGTAGGTGCCGAAAGTCTTGTCGCCCGCAGCCAAGAAAGCCAACTTCGCAAATGCATTTTGGCTTGGATCTTGAACAATCCTAACACGATCCCTGCACCAAGTAGGTAAGTTGTAGGTTGTGATCAAATCCGGAGCTACCGATTGTCGATCATCTGACACTTTCGACTCAATCTCGACCGACTTTCTCGATGAATAGCAGCTCATGGAATCGCGTTCAGCTGCTTTCAGGGCAGTTTTATCATCTTCTACACGCTGGGCAAGAATGGCGTTATATCCTACGTATTGGGTGGCTTGCCTATCAAGATTCAGTTGGGCTTTAAGCTCAAGCGCGCAGACGCCTAGAGAAGATAGCACGCTCGAGTCGTGCATGGCACGTGTTCGCAATGACTCTGAAGCCTCGGACGGCATTGAAGGGGCAGAGCTGGATGATTCTTCGCCAGCTGGGGTGCTAGATACGATTACTGCAGCTACGCCCAGCAACACGATGACCGACCCGGCGACCAGCTGATCGGTAACTTCTCGGGCCCGTCTGATTCGGTGATAACGACGATACCGATTGGCAATCCTTTCTTGCGCCAAGGAGGTACGGTTAAAATCCCGGACCGCGTCCCGGAAACCGCCCTCGTCACAGTACAGACGGTCAAGTGGCTGGAACTCTCTTGGACCCAAAATAAAATCACTCGCGGTCTTTATTGCCTTGCGCATTCTATCCCCAAATTGTCTTAATTGTTATTTATTTCGGCTGTTGTATACTTGGTCACCGGCTTTGATTCTCATCCGATAATCGTTGCTGTCAGCCTCTTCACCAGCATATTCAAACTCTTGTTGGAGTGCACGCTTTTGATATGGCCATGCCTTGCTTACATACTCGGTGAGTTGAGATCGTTCAATAATACCGCGCTGTGCCTGGCCACTATATTCCCCGAGGTAACTGACATTTGCTGTCGGATATGGCTTCTCCACGCAGGGAAGTTTAGCCTTTTGCGCTGTTTCCAGGGCGATAGAATTGGTGGCTATTTCCATATCGGTGGCGTAATTAGTCATACTATCGTACCGCGACTCCATTGCCATATCCGCCGCACAGATACCCATGGCGCGTAAGTTATCTGGATTGCGTGCCACACTCTGATTTCGGCGTTGCTGCGCCGCCATGGCGTCGTCGACAGACTCGCTATATATGCCCGCGCAAATGACTCCAGCAAAAAGAATACCAAGAGCGCCCGTGAGCTTGGCCTTGCGTAGCCATTTTTTCTTCTGTGCGTCCTGTAAGTCCTGCAGGGCTTGAGCAGCCTCACGCTCTATCTTTTCAGCGGCCATTTTATCGCGGTGATCGGTGGAGTATTCTTGGCGTACAGCCGTAGGCAGATGCTCTTCGGCGGCGCCCTTATACGGATACTCACTAGCCTGGAGCCGCAAGTCATCTACCAACGTGCTAATGTTGTTTCGCTCGACGACGCTGAGCTGCTCATTCCAGTAATCTTTGGCGATCCCGGCAAAGTCCAGATATAGCTGGTGCGTTTCGAATCGACCACCAAATTTCTCAATTGGAGGCAAAGGGGGTTCTATGGGCTGCTGAGGCAAAGGACCCCAGCTACCGCCGTAATAGTCACCGAATCGACCCATTCCGCGCCATGTCATGTGCCCATTATAACCTCATTTTGATAAAAGTTCCTACATGTGTTTTTAAAATGTTCGTCGCTTGTCACAAATTCGGAAAGTTGTCATAATAGGTCGGATGTCCGAATCTCTCGCCCCAGTGCCGCACCCTACAGAGCCTCAGCCATGGCTCAATCCCGAACAAGAGCAACGCTTTATTGACTACTACTATAGCTACGGTCAGCACTTGGGCGAATCCTTTCGGCGGTGGGGCATGCCCGAAGATATTTGTGAAGATATGGCCCAGGACGTCATGTACCGATTGATTAAACAATGGCCCAGGCTAGATGACGTACCAAATAGTCCACGCCGTTTGGCTGATGTCATCACCGTTAATAGGCTTCGGGATCATCCCAAAAGCACCTACCATGCCCTCGTCGATCAACACGATCCCTGCGAGATTCCGACTTGGCATATAGACAGCGGCAACTCGACACGCCTTGACGAACAATGGCCCAGTCCAGAGGAAGAATTTTACGGCGACAGCGCTGCCGCCGTTGCCAAAGAATGGCTCAAAGAAATAGATCGTGCTCTAAGCCCGACCTATCGGGCATTATTCAGGCAGTACCTGCAACACCCCGATGGGGATTCCTTGGCGGCTGCCTTGGGTGTGTCACGCAAACAAAATGTTGGCATGCGGCTGCTGCGTATGCGGGAACAGCTGTTTGAGGCTGCATGCGCAGGGCATCTGACCCTTCCAGATTACGTGACCACACTATATGACGATAATCGGATGCGCCCCAGCCAACAGCTCGGTATGCGACGCATAACCCGCCAAGACCACGATTAGCAGGACGAACTTGAATAATAGCCCCTGTTGTGTTACTGTAAGTGGGTTCAAAAACGTACTTTTTGTTACTCGCGGCCTCATCTCTTACGAGATGAACCCAAATGCTCGGAAGCCAATAATGCGCACGCGCATATTGCCATTCCTGCGCTTTGGCCTCATCGTCTAACGGCTAGGACACAAGGTTCTCATCCTTGCAATCGGAGTTCGATTCTCCGTGAGGTCACCAAAAGAGTCTCAGCTTTAGCTGGGGCTTTTTTCTTTTGCCATAGTTCTTAACGGCGATCCCGCGGCAGACAAAAATAAGCATACAATTACGCTACGTTCGCTTAGCTTTGCTATAATCACCACATGTACTCGTATACTCAGGGCTTTGAAACGCTGCTTAAACACACAAACGAAAAACACGTTTTTGAGGTTAAACTTGGAAAATATATCGAAAACCATCACGTACAGTCTCTGCTTGATATCGGCGCTGGCGACGGTTCATTAGCGGCCAATCTTGCCAAAAAAGTTAAGACCTACGTGGCGGTTGAATCGAAAGAAAAATATGTTGCGCAGTTACGCGCTGCCGCCCTAGAAACGATCCAGGGCGAATTTCCACTTTCCGTTCCCGGCACTTATGACCTCGTACTTATGTCGCATGTTATTTCTTACAACTTGGGAAATCACAACACATTGGTGTCGCCCGCCTGGGAGCTCGTAAAACCTGGCGGCCATCTTTTGGTGATAACCCATGGCAACAACCAGGATGACGATTGGGGAAAACTGCTGGCGCACATCGGCTTTGGCGAGCCAGAAAAGTTTGCCATTACTTTTGATGATATCGTTGAGACGATGGCGGCCCACGGAACAGTCGAAATCCAGAAAATTGAGACTACTGTGGAAACGCAAGATGTGAACGATCTTATCGCCGCGCTTAATTTTGTTGCTTCGGGTAACAATGTAGGGCGTTCCGAACGTTTCATGCGCAAGTCCGCCACCGTTGCCCAATATCTTACAGACAATTATCGCAACGAAACTGGCTTCTCTTTTCCGTTCCAGCATCTTTTTATAAGCGCCCAACGCTAAAGTTACATCGTGATCTTTCAAACGTTCACCAAGAATTGCTAAATTACCCGATACGATGTCTCAGAATTTATTTTTCGGTGTTTTAGAAGAATCTCGACATACGTTACTATAAGGGGTATGTATAGCCCTCATCACATTGCATTCAGTGTTTCCGACAGTCAGACATCAGTAAATTTTTACAAGCAGCTTGGCTTTGAGGAGCTATCGTTCTGGCAAGCAGAAGATAAAAGCCTGAGCATCACACATTTAAGCCTAAATGGCATTATTTTGGAGCTCTTTTGCTACGAGCAAGCACAGCCAGCACCTGACTCAATTCACGCCACCAGCACAGATCTACCAATCATTGGCACCAAACATTTTGGGCTCAAAACAAACTCTATCGAAGATGCTCGCGCAGATTTAGCGGCAAAGGGAATTGTTAAGTCAGGTATCGAGATCAAGCAAGGTAAGTGGTATAAGTACTTCTTTATTGAAGATCCAGACGGCATCTTGGTTGAAATAACAGACGAGAGCAGGTTATAGGGATGGTTTCTTTTATTTATTTTGACGTTGGCGGTGTTGTTATCGACGACTTTAGCGGAAATGATGGCTGGCAGAAGCTGAAAGGGGAAATTGGCGTTACTCCTGAGCAAGATGAAGCCTTCATGAAAGCCTTTTACCCCTTAGAACATGAAGCGTTAGTAGGGCGCGACCTGCAAAGCATCGTCCCCGAATTGCAAAAGAAATTCCGTCTTCAGGTCGACGCGCAGTACTCAATTCTTGAAGCATTTGTTAGCCGCTTTAACGCTAATAGGGCGATTTGGCCATCCATAGAACTTGCGCGGCAAAACTACCGGATTGGTTTGCTTACGAATATGTACCCAAATATGTTACTTCAAATAAACAACCATGGCCTTATGCCCAACATAGCATGGGATGCCATTATTGATTCGAGCGTTGAAATGTATAAAAAGCCTCAGCAGGAATTGTTCGAGATAGCCCAAAGAGCGGCAAACGTTCCGGGCAGTGAGATTTTATTTATCGACAATACCTTGGGCCACGTAGAGGCAGCGCAAAAGTTCGGTTGGCAGGCGTACCACTACGATGCACACAATCATGCAGAAAGCTCCGAAAAATTGTTACGCTATCTAAAGACTCTCTAAATTTAGAGGTAATTCTCGAGCCGTTCGTGATAGAGTGCGTACATGTCGATAAAGAATATCGAAGGAGTTAACTACGGCCGGGCTTTGCCGGATGAATGGGGTGGCCTTGTTCAGGATACACAATTATTTTTGCATGGCCAGCCACCAGACGAACTAGCTATACACTCGCTTTCAGAACGCTTAAACATACTAGATAATGAAGTCCTCGAAGAAAACCGCTACTATGGGCTAGGTCTTGCGATGTGTGGGCTCATGCGAGCAATTGGGACACCCGGCATAAGGAGTCAGTTAATAGAGGACATAGCGATTTCTTTACAGCTACACCCCGCTCCAAAGGCCGGGCACCTTAGGAATAAACGGGGGCTCGATATTGGGGAGCCGGGGCGTCTCGCCACAAGTGAACCGTTTGAGAAATTAATTGCAGCCACTAACCGCGCACTACCGACAGAAGTAAGGTTCTTGGCCGATGGGCTACAGACTGTAGCTAACTACCGTAGCTTTGGTAGGCGCTTTCCTAACGCAGAGCCGCTTTCAGAAACATTCTTCGAGGAAACTATCGTTAAAGATCCCGTAGCTGAACGGCTCAACGAAACTGTCACGGATGCTTCAAGGATAGTGCTAAACTTAGCGGCCCAAAAATATTATAATCACTTATTTTTTAATCCTGGGAAGCGGCAGCTTCCATCTATTGAAAGTGACTGGTATGATTTTCGCCATACAGTCAGTGATCTTATGGACGCTGGGCTCGATAAAGCTCAGCTGACCAAGGTCGCAATGTCGGCCGCAACTGTGCGCTTTGATGAGTTTAGAAATACCGTACAAGAAATGGTTACAGTGGACGACGCTGGCAATATTACCTTTAACCGTACTGGCTTGCCGGCTGCTGATAAACTCAAGCCAGTACCAGAGATTTTGCATGTACAGCGCCTTACTTGTCCAGCCCTGCAAGTTAGGGGCTTGATACCCGCAATGATGCAGATTATCCCAGATGCTGTGAGGCTTGCAGATACGCGTATCGCTACCAATAAGCGGGCAATTATGCCTGATGATTACTAGCGGTGCTTACACTAAGACTTCTTGAGGCGCACAGCAACACGCTTGCCAACCTGTAGGATATCGTTATCGGAATGCTTCCGGAATATTGTTTTTCGGAAGCATTTTTGTTTTGAGAAACCTTCGCATGTTAAGAAATATTCCACGCCCCGAAGGCGGTCAACCGCATCTCGTGAAAACACTTTTTGCTAAGATAGGTGTATGACTAAAGATTTCGCCCACCCGGCTTTGGAAGTGCAAAAAGACAAGCCGCTCGTTTATACGGCAGTGTCCAAGCATTTGTTCTACTACCGCATGTTTATTTCTGTTTTCGTATTAGAAAACGGTGGCGTCCCACTTAATCCGTTCATGGTTTTTGACTATTTCTTACTGGATGCAGTTGACCGCGATTTAGTGCGCGAAGGCAACAATAATCTCGTTAAGCGATGTGATCAAATTTGGGTATTTGGTGCAGTGAGCAATGGAGTACTGGCTGAGATCCAAATCGCTAATAAGCAGGGGCGAACGGTTCGCTACTTTGCGATCGAAAAACCTCATAAAATCGTCGAGGTCATGAAAGATAAAATTGAAATGGAAGCCGACGTTGCTGATATGCGGCACTTATTGTGAGTCATCGCTGACGCTTAGTTTTTCAAGTTATTCGCTGCAAACTTGGCTGCAAAGTGCTCCACACTTCGCCTCATATACACCCGTCCCGGAACACGCCCAGTAAAATATACCTACAAGATTGCATAATAGACAAAGTAGCAATATTATGCTAATGTTTGTGTATGTCGCACGAATTCTCTTATATAAGGGAGGCTACCGAGCTCCATTTCGACCAAGCACCCGTTGCGCGGAAGGGGCTTAGTGCGAATTCGTCAAAATGGCCTGACGGAGCCATTTTGAGTGCAACTGGTCTTGATAATAAAGAACAGATCCGAGAAGTACTCGATGCAATGTATTCTACCGCACAACAAATCACCGAAGAGCGTGGTAGGCGAGGAACCTTTAACATGGCGGTGACTGAGCATGAGTTAGAGCATATCGATGCCCTTGGTGCAATGAGACAAAAACCCGAGGCGGTCGGTCTCGTCGTCGTACGACGACCACCAGTACTGGCTCATTTTCTTGGAACATACTCAGTGAAAGCCTTTACGCAGTGCCCTCAATTACCACCCCTAGAGTCAGCTGCTGTTGCGGGGTATCCCCTGGAGCCTTCACTCGTAGACTTAGCAGTGATGAGAAAGGGAGGCTTCTGGAGCGTAACAGCTCTCGGTGATGCGATAAAAGTGCATAATCGTTCAGCCGATTCCTCGGAAGCGCCCATTCCATTGCCAAAGTTATACAAAAGCTAGGTTCACCAAGAAATTACACCTTTGCTATACTTACCGTAAGTGAATAACATAAAAGCCAAACTAGCGACTGACAAGTTCCTTATTCGAGCAGGTATTGCTCTTTTTGCCGTAAATATTGCCATAGCCTACAGCTTCTATCCTCATTGGGTCACGTTTAGCCACCTCGCACTTCAAGCATATACGTTGCCATTCTTTTTACTTGCAATGGCGATCACTATATTTTTGCTCTGGCACACCGGCAGGAGATTGCGGGCACAAGAGTTGCACAAAGCTGGTGTCGCACTGTACACCAGTGCCGCATGTGTAGGACTTGTCGTACTGATACCGTACAAAGGGAGTGACGCGCAGATAGCAATACATAATCTTGCCGCACTCCTTTTTGTTTTATTTGCGGCTGGCGGCCTAGCATGGCTCGCGCGAAAGCTACGCGACACAGTGCTTGGCATATCGGCGGGCTTGCAGGCAAGTATATGTGTGCTAGAACTCATATTACTGGCAAGGTTTGAGCTTCATCCGGTTGACCCATGGGTCTGGGTGGCACTACAGCTCCTTGTTACATTCTGCTTGCAGTTATCTTTGCTACGGATATTTTCAACGCTTGAGAAGCTTAAGGCTCCAGGTCGCTAAAAGCTGCCTGTGCAAATTTGGTCACCAGGGCCAGGCTAGCTCCTTTCAGCATTCTTCCTGAGATGGTTTGCAAGCCACCATGCGCAGGGTGCCATAATAATCAACGAAACTCCCGCAAACGCCATGTACGCAGATTGTGGATTATGGGTGATGTCCACAATCCAGCCTACGAGCACGCTCCCACCAAATCCGACAAGGCTGGCAAGAGCCGCAAAACCGCTCATACCAGTTGAGCGATGCGAGCTCGGGAGACCATCTTGCAATATTGGCTTGATAAATGAGCTGTGCGTACCCAAGACGAAATTCCAAAGTAATAGACCAAGCATAAATATGGCAAGCACATTAACACTGAGGAGGGTGAAGGCAAGCGCCAATCCAAAGCTGATAAATAAAATGCGTGCTCGGTCTTTCTTTAGTACCTTAAAGAGGACGAGTTGTACGATGAATAAAGTGATCGACGTCATGGCCGCCGAGAGCAGACCACGAGCTGACGGTGTAAAGCCGTGACTAATCAGCGCTGCCTCATTAACAAACTGGATACATACGCGCAGCATGACCCATACTGGAATCGCCATCAGGACAAACACCTGCAAATATCTCGTTGCCAGGAGCAGCCTTATTCCTTGCCAAAAGTGGGCAACATATGAGGCCGAAGGCGTCGTATGTGCATCCTCTTTATGTTCTTGCATTTGCAGAATGAGAGCAAAGCACACAACACCCGCAATACTCTCAAACACAAATGGCAGACTTTGATGGACTGAGAATAACAAGCCGCCAATCGCTGCGCTTAAAATGAGGGCCGCACTCGTGCAGGTTACTTCGAGGTTAGAGATACGACGATACGTCTCTTTTGACACGTTCTTGTGGTCGTACACCAACGAATCGAGACTACCGCTCATAAAGGCGCGGCCGATACCATATAGCAACGCGGCGAGCACGTAGGCCGGGAATGTGTGCCCGAAATATATGAGCAGAGGAGCGGTCACCAAAATGGCCGTGCCGATAAGCGCACTAAGCTTACGACTATGTTTGTCGGCAACGACACCCGTCGGAACTTCGGCGATAAACTGGCTAATGCCGACCAGACTAAAGAACAGACCGACTTGGACAGGCGTGATTGCTTGCGTGGCGAAGCCATACCAGATGGCCGAACCAAAATAGAGCGAACCACAAAATCTGCTGACCAAGAATAATTTGGCAACACGATCAAGCTGCTCATCGTTTCTGATACGTTTTTTGAGGAACATAAAAACACCCCCGGTTTGTTTTTAATAATGTGTTTGTTTCGTCAAAGAGACGGATCACCTATAGCCTCTCACAGCTTGTCATTAGCATAGCATCTACTGGGGCTCATAAGGCAAGGGTTTTAGTTACATCAGAAGAACGCTAGCGATAGTCGTTACTCTCAGCGAGTATGCCATAATACATACCATGATTATTCTACTGACAGGCAGGCCGGGCGTCGGCAAGTCGACGGCAATCGATGCTTTTATCAAGCTATATTCTGAGCCTGCGACTTGGGTTGTGACCACCGCAATCCCTCGTCCCGAGGGTGGACGCGCAGGATTTTTGGCTGCAAACTCTAACGGTCTCACTATGGTTATTTCCCATAAAACCGACATTGATTCCAATGTCATCATCGGTGAAAACCATGTTGATGTAGCCGCCGTCGATACAATGTTTGCGGACGCTCTGCACCATACCCAGCTGAACGCACACGAACTCACAATTGTTGACGAAATTGGTCCAATCCAACTCCTTTCGCCAGCATTCAGTAGCGTGCTTGAGCGCGCCTTCACGACAGGCGCCGACATGGTGGCTTCCATCCATCATAAAGAGGATCGGCTAGCGCCGTATCGCACATCGCCGCATGCTATTTTGCTCGAAGTGACGATTGAAAATCGAGACTTTTTACCGCAAGCTTTGGCCATATTGGCTCATGACCGCCAAGCCTTTAATAGACTGACACTGCCGCAACAAAAGGCGGCTGCTGAGCTTATTCATGGATATGTCGATCGCGGGGAACTGCTTCAGGTCCAAAAACTAATGAGCAACGCCATTCATTATGTTGCCGAACGCAAAGTAATGCCTATTGATACGCATCGTTGGCGGCTCACCGGCAAGCATGGCGAATACACTGTGGTGCGCCTAGAAACTGGCTTTACGTGCACCTGTGACCTCTTTAACGGCCGAGGCAAATACCAAGGCAAAGCCGGTGAGTGTTCGCATATTCAGGCCGTCAAAATTGCCAAATAGACGACATGTGCTCTGCCTACGGCTGGATACTATTGGCGACCAGTCGAAGAGCAGGTAATGCTACCTCTGATTGGACTCCAGGCTCATGATATCTAAGCACAACTATCTGGCCGTCAGCGAGTTGCCTGAACAGGCTCAGCGTTTCATCATTGACGGAACTACATTCTGTCGGGATGGACGAAGGTGAGCATTCCACGCCGCCAGTCACAGCGAGTACTGGCAGTGCAGCATAGGATGAGCTGACCGTGAGCCATCTTTCCGTATCAGTGGCGACACCGCCTTCGCCGCTGACGGAACTCCCCGTTGTAGAATATTGGCAGCGTGCTTCGGTAGAATCCGGGAATAGATCACTTAGGCCTGCAGACGCCTCAGACCGCATAGCATCACACCACTCAGCAGCTTTGTCGGCAGTTACGGTGCCGTCGGCACCCAGAATGCCATCGGTGCTGCTAGATGTTTCGCCAGCAGATGGAGGAGCCGATGCGCCCGCCGTTTCGGAGGGCAAAGAGCCTCCTGGAAACATGCTCCCCCCACAAGCAGTCAAGGCAAACGACAGAACAAACCCAGCAAGCAAAGGAACAGGGCGAGACTTCTTGGATATCCGTTGACATTCTGTAGGTGAGGTAGAGGGGACTTCCGGTGATTTGGTGGGCATAATTAGGTTTCCTTTAGGTTTAGTGCTGTCGCTTATCCTACTATTTCTGCATTCATTGGGAGCAGTGGGATCGTAAGGGGAGGGTACTCCCCTGGAACTTGCAGCGGCCCGAGTGCCAGCGGCGCAACGGCAATGTCGCCTAAGCCTTCTTTATACCGCAGGACAGCTTCGTCGCTACCACTCTCCCGAATGGCGGCAATACGGATACCGAGGCGTTTTACTGGTCGCATGGTTGTCGTACAGCCAGCCCCGTTCGCTATTTTTATGGCAGCTGCGGCCTCTTGGTCCAACATGCCACGAAGTCCAAGCCTGACATCAATCGAAGAGACACCTTGTTCCACGGTCCTGTGGACCACGAGTTGTGGTTCTGGTACTTCAACCGTTTGGGTCAGCGCGGCACTGAACCGTGCCTGGATTCGTTCATGGCAGTGTCGAGCCGCGTTGGGATACCCGCCAAGGGCTAAGCGAGATTGATTGTAGCTAAGCAATTCAACGCGCATCATGTCTGGATGTATAACTACAAGCTTATCTCCGGCCAGACTTTGCAGCCTTTCACACATCTGTAAAACCATGCCCAAAGTCTCTGGACGATGCTCCATTGGACGCCAGAGACGCCACCTCTTTGCTGGCGACGCAGGGAAAGGTGCTGGCGGAGGTAAGGGCTCTGCTTCTTGGGGTGGAGGTATAAATTCAGACTGTAAGGACTCCTCGAGCCTAATATACCTATCTGCGTACCTATCTGTGTGCTGGCGAGGGGACTTCCGGTTACTTGGCACTGCTTGATCTCCACTTTACGTTACCTATATCATAATCGATTACCCGGTATGCCGGAAGGGCACCACCTGCCTACCCCAAAAAGGTAGTGATACGGTATGATACATACCATGGATGAACTCAAAAAATTACTTGGTCGCTTTCCCAAAAAAGTCGAGCTGAATGCAGCGATTATCGAGCAGGAGGATTGTGGCACCTTTATCCGAGAAAAAGTTACGTACAATGTCGAGGCAGGCGACCGTATTAGCGCCTATGTTTGTATACCAAAAAATCTGCAAAAGCCAGCACCCGCGGTCTTTTGCTATCATCAGCATGCCGGTAATTTTGCGTTGGGCAAAAGTGAGGTTGTCGGGCTAGCGGGCAATTCTGATCAGGCGTATGCCAAGGAGTTGGCCGAGCGAGGCTACATGACGATTGCTCCCGATGCAATTGCTTTCGAGGAGCGCAATTGGAGCGAAGATGCATCTGGCAGAGCAGAGCATTTTGAACTCACCACACGCCTCGTGCGCGGCGAAACGCTCATGGCCAAAGTACTACACGACACTTCTGTTGGCGTGGATTACTTAATGTCTAGACCCGAGGTAGACAAGGAACGTATTGGCTTTATTGGTCACTCGTACGGGGGCCGCATGGCGCTGTGGGCTCCTGCCTTTGACGGTCGCATTAAAGCATCAGTATCAAACTGTGGCTGCGTGCCATATCGCCGCTCGCTTACCCATGATACCGGCATACAAATGGAGTTCTGTATCCCTGGCATCATGCAAAAACTCGATATCGACGATATCATAAAAAGCTTCGCCAAATGCTCGCTGCTTATTTCGGCCACGACAAACGACAAATGGAGCCGCGGTGCTACTGAATTGTATGAGTCGGTCAAGACAGACTTTACCGCAGGTAATCTCGAACTAAAGTTATACAATGGGGAACATGTATTTACGCCCGAAATGCGTGAATACGCCTACGCGTTTTTGGAGCGCGAACTCGCATAGTACATCGACGCGTGGTGTTCTTTGTTACAGAATATTATTGTATTTATCGCAAATAGTTATATAATATACCAATGATTGAGCACGGCTCTGCGGCGGTCACACCGCCTGATGTTTTGCATATTACCCCAACTACCGGGAATATTCTGCCGCGCACCTATATATGCCGAGCGGCAGCTGCGGTTGCCTTGGCAGGGACCACCCTTATCGGGGGCCTATCCGAGGCACCCGCGCAATTTACGCAGCCCGTTCATGCTGCCCCAAAAAATGTTGCCCCAGAAAACATTGAACTATCAGTACCTGCAGACAAAGCGCTTCCCATTCGCGTAAAGGATCGGCCAACAGATATTGAGATCAGCCCGGTCACGAGCAACTTTGTCTTTAAGCTACTTAGTGAGCCAGCTCCCGATGTGTTTAAGAACGCCGAAAAAGATATCCAAGCCACGGCCAATCGCGAACGGCGTTCACCATTTCTCAAGCACAGCTATGCGAAAAACCTTGACACTGATTTGAGTCAGGCTCAGTATATCGACAGCCAGTATCAGGGCTACAAAACGCTCGCCGACAAATATCATTTAACCCTCCACGATCCACGCGAAGCAAAGATTGCCCTCAACGAACTCGAAAGAAGTGGTACGGGCAGCTACGAGGAATATCTTGACATTGCCCGTGATTACCTTGGGGAGTTCAATGTCGAACTACAGGCGGCAACGCCCGCCGATCAAGACTTTCTAGGTGAGAGTGTTATTCCCGCTACCGAAGAACAACTACATAGTGGCACTTCCAAACGCGCACTTGTTGAGTTGGTCACAGCCTTTGGAAGGCTAACGCAGGAATACGTCGATTTTGCAGCTGGTGGGCACGACCTGACTATTTACCTGGCGGGCAATCCCGACCCCAAACCAGACCTCAATGATCCGGACAAACTTGAGGACATTTACGCAGGCATGGCATACACCAACGACGCGCGTCGAGCCATCGCACTTAACGTTGAAGGTGGTGTTAGCAAACCGGTTATTAATCACGAGCTAGTACACCATCTTGATGCCACCATGTCTGGCGGAGAGGCTGGTATCGATGGCGAATATGGCATACTCAACAATGGTGCCCCTTATCTGGATGAAGACAAAAATAAAGGCCTGGTTGTCGATCGCTTCAATGAAGCGAATAATAGTACGCTTGGATCGGTCTGGAAAGAGCGAGAAAAAAGCAACTTCGCAGCAGCTTGCGAAATAGCCAAAGGTAATGAGGATCATCTGCGGGAATTAGGGAAGAGCGTCCTGTATATCACCGATTATGCTGGACAGAGAAGTGTCACCGAGGACAAGGCCGAAGTGGGCACGAGCCTCCTTGGTGATTCATATGACTTTGCTAAGGTGACCTCTGAGGATACGCCGCATATTCGCCAGAAAGCCCTGGTGTTACTACGACGAATTGCCACGTTCCGGCCTCGAGTCGCTGCCTATATTGTTGGCGCAGGCAATTTGGGAGCTAACCCATACCATTCGGCCTCCGAAGATTGCGCCGAACCCATAGACTACTCAGG
The DNA here is from genome assembly GCA_963721475.1 of uncultured bacterium. Classification (GTDB taxonomy): domain Bacteria; phylum Patescibacteriota; class Saccharimonadia; order Saccharimonadales; family UBA4665; genus CAMLQK01. The sequence goes on from CAVRJI010000002.1 coordinate 265,669, forward strand.
CTCCAAATAAGGAACAGAGCCACTCATGGGTGGTAATTGCCGTCTTGTAGGCTATCATATAAAGCATGAAGCTTTACTTATCCTCTATCAGAATCCCGGCCCCTGCTGACCTCGCAACACTCCTGGGCAAACCCCTGGCAAGCACCTCAGTGGCCCTGATTGCCAATGCCAAAGATTATTACAGCGCTCGCGCTCGTGACTTTACGGTCAATAGCCTCGTTACCTACATGGAGCAGCTCGGCCTACAAGTCACCCTTATTGACTTGCGCGACTACAACAATCCAATAGACCTCAAAAAAGCCCTAGCTGGCTATGACCTTGTCTGGGCAATGGGCGGCAACACCTACATTCTGCGTTATGAGATGCGCCGCAGCGGCTTCGAAGAAGTCATTCGAGAGCTACTAGATGCAGGGACCGTCTACGGCGGCGATAGTGCTGGCGCGTTGGTGGCCGGGGCCTCAATCGCTGGCATCGAGGCCGCCGATGAGCCAGAATTTGCCGAAGAGGTCATCGAAGAGGGCATGAAACTAGTGCCATTTACCGTCATGCCACACACTGATAATCCTGAATTTATCGATCTTTTACCAGTGGTCAAGGCCCTCAACCAAGGCAAAAATGAGCTCATCGAACTTCGTGATTCTCAAGCCGTTATCTTTGATAACAGCGAGCACTGGATCGTCGAAGCGCAGGGCAATGGCCAGTACAGCCGAATAATACCGCAAAACTAGAAGGGGATATCATGAAAAAATTAGCAGTCATAACGGGCGCGAGCAGAGGCCTTGGCTTGGCGATCGCTACCGAATTTATACAAAATGGCTGGGAAGTTCTTGGCACAGGCAAGTCGCCACAACCAGCAGAACTACCCCAAGGCGTTGGATACCAGCAGTTTGATGCAAGCGACGCGGCAGCCTGCGAAGCCTTTTGGCAGCAATTGCAGGCCCAGCATGGCGACGTCGAAATCTGCCTGATCAATAATGCGGGCGGCTACGCCGTGGGCGAGTTCACGCAGCTCCAAGCCCAAGACTACGCGCAGCAAATGCAAACCAACTTTTTTTCGGCAGTGTATATGACCCGCGGCCTGGCTTTGCACATTCCGCGCGCCAGAATTATCAATATTCTTTCCACCAGCGCTCTGGTAGCCAAAAAACAAGAATCAGCCTATGGTGCCTCCAAGGCGGCCGCCAAACAATTCTTTCAGTCATTACAAAAAGAGCTCACCCCTGAGCGCTACCGGATTACTAACCTGTACCCGTACAGCATTGCCACCCATGGACCAGACCCCAAGGCGACCGATCCAAAAGACCTCGCGAACTTCGTCCGCATACAGGCCGAAAACACCGCAAGCTACTATCTGAGCGACGCAACCATCTACCCACAATAAAGTTCTGCGCGGCAACTGTGGCAGGCACACAAAAGGCCAGAGATTCACTCGACTTACTTCCGGGTAGGTATTGATGCCATGCAGCCCTGCATCGTTTTAAGGACAATATCAGCAGGCAATAACCCGCCTCCATGCGGTACCAGCTCGTACCTATACTCCTCCGGCACATAGCGATAGGTACGGAAAACATCTCTGTTCTCATATCCGCCGCGCACCTCTATGCTATTGTCATGAAAATCAAGAGTGGTCGTCTCTGGGTGGTAAGCGTAGACTTTTTCGGTGCTTTTTCTATAGTATTTAAATGCTGCTTTTCGTACTAGATTATCTGCGCACACTATCTTTACATCTAAACCAGAAGCTTCTACGTTTCCAAATAGCAAGTGCCGCCCACTGCCCGTAAAGCCATAGCCTACGAGCTCTTTCTCACCGCCAGCAAGCTCTACATAGTCTAAAGTAAACTGCGCCCTGAAGGCATCTTGGCGTTCAATTTCGCTCCATTGGTGGCGCTGGGCGTGTGTATCAACTACTTTTTGCCATTTCTTGGGGCTTTCCCTGTAGCCGGGCAACGCCGCGGGCGGTCTGCGGCGTAATTTTTTGCCGTTTAGCCTAAGGTCTTCCGCAGGCTGCACCCTCGTAGGGATGTAGGCAGAAAAGCTCGACAGTGTCGGTGCAAAAATATCCTGAATACGCCGGGGGTAATCAGCATTGAGGGCACTTATTCGCTCCAGGTCTTCGGGGGACAGCGAAGCGTCGTCCTCTACCCGGGAGTAGACCTCAATAGTTGCAAATGCAGCCTCTTCAGCTTCAGCCTCATGCGTACACTGATCGCCGGAGCCTGCAGCACGATACGCAGCAAGCTCTGCGGTAATATCCGTCATCTCGGTAGCAAGGCGGCCCATCTCCGCTGCTATCACAACAAGGCGATCTTCAAGATTGCGAATAACTTCTTCGGGATCCTGGGCGGGAGGGGGTGTGCCCTCGGTGGGCAAGTGTGGCATAGAAACTTATTATAGTATATTTATACTGATTAGTAAATATTCGGCAGCCTCCCGTCGACCTTTTGGTGACAAGGTGGCTCAAAGGGATAAGAACGAGGTTACGCCAACTCTTACTTGACATGACAATGTACCTTGCAATACAATGTACATTGTCATGAATGAGGATTACCAAAAATACGCCGATCAACTCGCAGTCCAGATGCGCAAAGGCCTCCTGGCATACTGCGTACTGACAATCTGCGAACGAACCGGGGGCAGCAGTTCGTCAGAGATTATCGACAGACTCGGGGAAAGCTCATTGCTCGTGGTGGAGGGGACTATGTATCCGCTTCTCAATCGCCTGCAAAAGGATGGGCTCCTGACGCATAGCTGGAAAGAGAGCAACCAGGGACCACCGCGCAAGTACTACCACATGAGTGCCATGGGTGCAGCCGTACTGTTGGAGCTGCGCAAAACAGCCGGTCAATTACAAGAAGCAATCACGAGTATAGAAAAGGAATAAACGTATGTCACGTACACGGACAATCACACTTGCGACCCAAGACTACGCCGTCGAAGCTGCGGCGCAGGCGCAACTACAAAAATATCATTCAGCTATCAAAGGCAGCATGGGCAGTGACGAAGATGACATGATGAGCGACATCGAGCTGCGCATCACCGAGCTACTCGCAAAGCAGGGCATACAACCCGGTGATACGATCACCACGGCAGCCGTCCAAACAGTCATCACCCAGCTCGGTACTCCAGAGGACTTGGCCGATGTTCAAGGCACACCGAACAGCGATAAACCACATCGCAAACCCAAGATCAGTTTCGCAAAAATTGCGCTGCTTCTTGTTGGCATCAGCGCCATATTAGCGATAGGCCTACTCGGTTATGCCTCGTACCAAAACCGCCACACGCAAAGTGAGACTAACAGCTTTACACACCACAACGAGATCACTAATCTAGAGCTCGACATCATAGAGGGCAGCATCACCGTGCAGGCCAACGATGATCCCAAGGATATGTCCACGACCATTAGCCGACAATCAATTTGGGCCACAACTCGCCCACGCATTGTTGAAGAGTGGAAGGGCACAACCCTCAAGATTGACACGGCTCATTGCCCAACATTTGGCTTCATCTCAACTCCGCTTAACTGCGTAACAAACTTTCACATTAGCGCGCCGCAAAACATGACTACCAAGCTCAAAACGGGCTCAGGCGACATCACCCTTAAGCTGCTACATGGCAACCAAACTATCAGTACTGATAGCGGCACGATTACTATTGCTGATGTGCAGGCCGAAGATCTTATGGCCACCGTCAGCTCCGGCAAGATCAATATCCTAAACTCTCAGGCAAAGCATGTCTCTGCCACTATAGACAGCGGCTCAATTATCGCCCATATGCTTAATGCACCTGTCGTAACAAGAGCCCACGCAAGTAGCGGCAATATTAACCTTACCTTGCCAGGCAAAGTCGCCTACAAAGTCCTGACGACAAGTGATAGTGGCAAACGCGACATTCAGGTCGATCAAAGCCAGCAGTCACTGAACGTTATTGACGTCAGTACCGATAGTGGCAGTGTCACTATCCAAAAATCTTCACCGTAGAACCAATACTGCATTACAATACAGTCATGACCCACCCCAATAAACACCTTGCCACCTTTGATATCGATAATACACTGACGAATGCCTTCCTAGCTGTGCCGGTCATGAAGAGTGAACTCGACCATGGCCTGCTGGACAGTGACGCTTTTGATGCTGCCATGGCTCAGCTGGCTGCCTTTCGACGCAACGAGATAGATTACGAAACCGCCGCTCATGGCCTACTGACATCCCATGCCCAGGGATTATCGGGCAAGTCGTATGACACCCTCAAGGACCATGCCCATCAGTTCGTAGAGTCACATCCCGAGCTTATTCGTCCTTTTGCGCGACAAGTCATGAGTGTCCTACGCCAAACACATGAGCTCGTTGCCGTCACGGCCGAACCAGAATATATGGCCAGCGCCGTTGTCGCCCTGTTTGGGATGGACCGCGCGCTCGCGAGTCGATATAGCGTTGATGCAGGCCTTTTTACGGGCAAGGTCGACCTTTCGCTTGCTCACCGCGATGAAAAGCGACGTATCATCGGCCCAATGCGACCCAATATTGCCTTCGGTGATAGTGCAGGGGATATTGAGATGCTAGCGCTTGCTCGCACTGCCTACTGCATATCACCAGATGCCGAACTACGGAGAAAAGCTCAGGCAAGCAACTGGAATATGTTTGACGGCGACCGCGAAACAGTCGAGATTATTACGGCCATTCGGGCACAGCTCTAGGCGGCTGAGGCACGGCGACCCTTATAGAGAGCCGCCTTATGCTTGACATCGTCATACCAAGTGTCAAATTCGACAATGAGCGAACGCCAAGAAGCAGGGGAAACGTCATTGTCGGCGACTAACTTGCGGGCAAAGTCGGTTTTTTCTCGTGAATACTGCTGGAGCGCCTCCAGCTTTTGATTACTGAGATCTGGGTAGCCGTCGTAAAGAGCCTTAAATACAAACCTGAGAATAAAACTGCTCAGATACTCATTTTTATCGATGCCGATCTCTTGGCACACCACTGGATCGCTGAGTAATTTTTCATATACCGGCAGCGTGTACAGATACTGACTATCGTAGCCGCTCGAGTAGAAACTATCAGGGTGAATGCGGCGGCGCAGAAGCACGTCCGGGACACGACCAATCTGGAACGCGCGACTCATGCGCATGTTTAGCTCATAGTCTTCGGCCGCCTTAAAGGTTTCGTCGTAACCACCGACCGCATCAAATGCCGAGCGGCGCATGATGATTGTGGAATTTGTAAAACAACCTTTTGTGAACAAATCCCTAAATATATGGCCCTCGAAATCCATCTTGCGTGGTAAAGATACACTCCCTTCATCCTGGCCAGTAAAGTTCACGCTATAGGTATATGTTAGGGCAAATTCTGGGTGCTGATCCATATATGCCACTTGGGTCCGGAGTTTTGTTGGCTCCCATATATCATCACTGTCCAATAGAGCAATAAGTTCTCCATGGCTTTGGGCAATCGCACTATTACGCGTTGCGCTGACACCGCGATGAGGCAAGGCAAGTATAGTGATGCGGTCCGAAAAAGGCTTCAGAACTTCGAGCGAGCCGTCAGTTGAGCCATCATCAGCAACAATAATTTCATAGTCTTTATAGGTCTGACCAAAGACGCTCTGCAGAGCCTCAGCGACATATTTTACGCCATTATAAACGGGAATAATAACGCTGATTCGTGGCTCTTGATTCATTTGCCGTGGATACGCTTGCTGTATTGAGCCGGTGTTTCACCGAGCACTTTTTTAAACTCCCGGATAAAGTGGGGCTGGTCGGTAAAGCCGTGCTGCTGGGCTAAATGGGCCCAGTCTTTTTCGCCTTTGTCGATGGCGTTTGCGACATCTTGCATGCGGTAGCGAGAAATGACCGACTTGAGTCCCATGCCCACATAGTTCTTAAAGGCATACTGGATAGTCCGCTCGCTCACCCCAAATGCTTCGCTGACCGCTTGGACCTGCCACAAGGTCGGATCATCCTGAACAGTGGAAATAATCTGGCCAATCGCCCCGACAGTCGGGTCCTGTTCGGGCCGCTTGGTAAGGAGCAACTTCTCAACTTCGCTGATAAGCGCCGCGTCCGGTTGGTCGAGCTGGCTGGTAATTTTCTTGATACGAGCAGCCGGGAAGACCGTTTTAAGGGGAAGAACTTGATTAGTGAGCCGTTCGATGGGCTTTTTGTAGAAAGGATAGAATCCGCCAGGCAGGAATTTGACGCCGATAACCGTCCCTCGCCCCTGTAAAGTGCGGCTGTAAGTGCTGGTCACTACACCGTTCAAGGTGCTCTCTGTATCGGTAATAGCCATATTCACTGACGGGAAGGGTAGGATTTTGGTCTCATATGATTGGCCCTCGGGCAAATCCCAGCGTACTATCCAGTAGCACTCAACAAAAGCCGCCAAAGCTCGGGTCGGCTCGTAGCGGTTCAGCGTATACTGCTGCAATGCATTGTGGCTATCAAGGATGCCAGTGGTGTTTTGTTCTGTGCTCACTTCGGATTTATTCAATACATACGATCTTATTGTTTGTATTATAGGGGTTATAACCGGAGAAAGATATGACAAATACAACTGCAAAAGCCGCAATTACGATTAATGCATCAGCCGATGCCGTCTGGAATGCGCTCACTGACCCCCAATTGGTGAAGCAATACATGTTTGGAACAGACGTGACTTCGGATTGGCAACAAGGCAGTTCCGTGACGTACCGTGGCAAGTGGGAAGGGAAGCCTTATGAGGATAAGGGTACGATCCTGGAAATCATCCCGGGGCAGAAAATAGTCATGACCTACTACAGCTCGATGAGTGGCGAGCCAGATGCCCCAGAGAACTATACAAAAATCACCTACAGCCTTAAGACAGAAGGTGACAAGACGGTGCTGGAAGTTATAACTGACAACAACAAGGACGAGGCGGGTGCCAAAAAGTCTGAAGAAAATTGGCAGTATATCCTCCAGACTATCAAGGCGTTGCTCGAGGCATAGGTACTTTTGGTGCTGCGAGGCGAAAACAACAGTGACTTTTTATAGCGATCCGTGGTTTAATTAGCATAAGAAGTTATCTAAGGGCAAAAATATGGCGCGCTTACCAAATCCGGGGTCTGACAATGGTACATGGGGGACACTCCTCAACGACTTTTTAGAAGTCTCACATAACACTGACGGCACGCTCAAGGACGCCTCTACTATTAGTGGCGCATTGCAGCGCAGCGGTGGCACCATGACAGGATCCCTGAGCCTAGTGGGCAATCCCTTATCGGCATTGCAAGCTGCCACGAAGCAATATGTTGACGCCAAAGTCACCAATGCTTGGCAGTTCAATGTCAAGTCTGCGCCCTACAGTGCCGCGGGAGATGGCACAACCAACGATACCGCAGCAATTCAGGCAGCAATTGATGCCGCAGCTGCATATGCTGCTGCCAACACTGGGTATGCCGAGGTTATTTTTCCACCCGCGGTATATTTACTATCATCGGCTGCACGGACAGATCGCAGCGGTAATGCTCAACTTGCATTACCGGTTATCAGTGCTACGAGCAACAAGATAACCTTAGCGTTTATCGGAACGGCAGATGCCGCCTCTATGCCACATTGGAACGCGACCACCCCTCAGCGCAATGGTGTTATCCTCAAATCTACTTGGAACGCGACCGACCTGTCTGGTACGTCCAACGAGGGTAGTGTGATTGGTGGCCCGACACTCCCCAACGGCTATGTCTCGGGTGCCAACTATTCGAACTGCAACATTGTCATCAAAGGCATTCAGATACAAGTGCCGTTTACCAGCCGTGGGTCAGACACCGCCGGGATCGACCTGCGCGGCATTGCCAATGCTCATCTTGATGATGTGGCATTCTTTCCAGCAGCAACACCAAACCAGCTCAACGGAACATACACCACTCCCGGATGGAACTTTGGCATTGCCATGCCTGTACCGGGTAACAACGATCTCTCAGTCATGCGAAACTGTAGCGTCGAAGGGGCAACCTATGGCTTTTATCTTGGCGAACACTTGGTTGCTGACAGACTTGCTGCCATCTACTGCTACACCGGCATGTTGACGGGTGCATTCTTTAGCTCGGTTGGACAATTTCACTACAACTGGATTGGTGGCGCCAGCATCGAAGCCTGCGTGAACGGTGTTCATATTGTGGCAAGCGGCAAGATTGTTATCGATGCACTATCGGTAGAGGGAAGCATGAATCACGTTGTCGATACCACAGGCAACGGTACTGGCCGTATTGGCATCGGTGGTATCATATCTGTCATCAATGTCTCCAATCCTTGTGGCGTACAAATTACTTATCTCGATGGAAAGCCTGGGGCAACAACGGCACCAACAATGTCGGCTAGCACAGCAGCTTTCCGTAATCCTTTTTGGCGCGATGCAGCCGTGCAGGTCAATAACGGATCGTCAACAGTGAGCGGCGTAGCAGTCGATGGTGCTACGATCCTTTCCGGACCGGGTCTGGTTATCGTCCCTTCAGGGAAAAATATCACCTTGACCTACAGTGGTGGCACGCCGACCTGGACGTGGACCTTACTATAGCTCGATAGCTCCTATTTTCGTGCCTCGTCGGCACATTGTGGGAGGCGAGGGAATGCTTGCTTGATTAAGCTACACATGTTGTATCCCAAACATATGAAACACAAAACCATCTCACCACCTCAGCTTCCGCCCGTTCTAAGCGACATCGATGAAGCCGCTTTTACATCTGACGGCACTGTTGAAGCCGCCCGTCTTTTTGGAGCTCTGCTTACGGCGCCCGCCAAGGCCCTCAGCCTCGACGAAGTCCATATGGAGCGGGTGATTGCTTCCGGCGTTAACTTCGAAAGAATGACAGCACGGGATCTCATCGCAAAAAGCTGCGACTTTTCCGCTTGCCGCGCCTGGGAGGCATCACTTTTACGGTCGACACTAACCGACTGTCGTATGACCGGCTGGGACAGTAACCGGGGCATCTGTAAAGACGTCACCTTTGTCCGGTGTAAGCTCGATATAGCTAACTTCCGATTTGCCAAACTAACTCGCGTGACATTCATCGATTGCATCCTTACGAACGCTGACTTCCTGAGCGCCCAGCTCCAAAATGTCACGTTTGAGAAATGTCATCTTGAGGCAACAGAGTTTGCACAATGCAGTATGAAGGACGTCGACTTCCGCGGCTCAGACCTTATTAATATCCGGGGGTGGCAATATTTTAAGGGAGCAACAATAGACACCACGCAGCTCATGGGAGCCGCACCGCACTTAGCTCAAGAGATTGGCATCATTGTTGAATAAAATACCTCATTTAGCTCGAGAATAATCGCTGCTAAAAGCTAGCTCATTTTAATCATAAGCGCTACACTAGTCACTAATGACCACCGATTTTTTTCAGTATCAGGTGAACAAAGTATGGTATCGGCTCTACTGGGCTTTCATGGTAGCCGCCAACATCACTATGGCTGGCACATACATTGCGGCACAGTTCCTGACCTCGTTCCAGCATCAGGCCGATCTTTTTCACCTTGACCACATATCCTTTATCATCAATGGCATAAACCTGCTCTATCTGGTGGTGTTATTCTGGATTTTTGTTCGGTACAGCCTGCCGTTTGCCATGCTGATTGGTTCGATGCTATTCTCGCTTGTCCTTTTGTATGGGCTTTCTAACGTTACTGGTTCAATGGAAACCTTGCCGTATATGTTGGCTTGGTTCATCTCAGCCTTCTTTACGGGGATATATGGCCTGCCACTCCTTTTAGGGTCGGTCTTTATTACATACATGTATGTGACGCTTCATAGCAATTTCCACCTTGGAGAGCTCAACAAAGCCTCAATTATTCTCCTCCTAGGGCAGGTCGGCATCGTTAGTGCAAGCTACTTGTTCTGGCGAAATAAATTTGCCAGTGTCCAAGAGCAGCGTGTCAACCAGCTCTCTGGCTTACTCGTTAACAAGCAAGAGCAAGCTGATGTCCTGATTGAATCTATTGCTGACGGTGTGATTGTAACCAATACTGACGCCAAGATCGTACTCATCAACCCTGCGGCAGCAACCATGACTGAGTGGTCGGTTGCCGATGCCAGCGGCGTCGATGCCAGTCTTGTGGCCAAATTCACCAGGGAAGATGGCGCTGAACTATCCCAAGAAGATAATCCTTTTACGACTGTGCTTGCGCAGAATAAGCACCTGACACAAACCCTGCAGCTTGTTGGACAAGAGGGCAAGAAGCAGATTATCTCCCTTGTTGTCTCGCCAGTCATTCCTCCAGGTGCCGATAAGGCGTCGGGTGCCGTCGCAGTTATCCGCGACATCAGTGAAGAACGGGCTGCAGAGCACCAACGAGCTGATTTCATTAGTACCGCCAGTCACGAGATGCGCACGCCAGTTGCCGCCATTGAGGGCTACCTAGCGCTCGCGCTCAACGAAAAAGTCAGTACCATTGATAGCCGGGCCAGGGGATACCTCGAAAAAGCCCATACATCCACGCAGCACCTCGGCAAGCTCTTCCAGGACCTTCTAACATCCTCCAAAGCTGAGGATGGGCGGCTGAGTAACCACCCGCAAGTTGTCGAAATGGGTGCCTTTTTGCAGCAGCTTACTGATGATCTAAAATTTTCTGCCGAAAAGAAGGGGCTATTCGCTGAGTTCCTGATTGGCGCCAGCAACGACGCCATCGACGCCACCAATAAGAACACCGTTAGCTCACATGTCCTCAAGCCGCTGTACTACACCTACGCAGACCCTGACCGCATGCGTGAGGTCATCACCAATCTCTTTGATAACGCCTGTAAATATACCGAGCAAGGCAAGATATCAATCGGCCTCACCGGTGACTCCGATGTTGTCCAGCTCTACGTTAAGGACACTGGCTCCGGCATCCCAGCAGATGACGTACCGCACCTCTTCCAAAAGTTTTACCGCGTTGATAACTCCGCGACACGCACCATCGGTGGCACCGGGCTCGGCTTGTTCATCTGCCGTAAAATCGTGGAACTGTATAAAGGCCGAGTTTGGGTTGAAAGTGAAATGGGCAAGGGCAGTACATTCTTTATTAATTTGCCACGCCTTACCACGCAGCGCGCCCAGCAATTACAAACCACCGAACCGAGTGCCACTGCATCTGTACCAACACCTAGCACAACCACGAAAGCGTGATACAATAGCTATAAACCATAAGCTTTTTACATAACTAAGGGGTCGAACACCACATGGCAAAAATTCTGCTAGTCGAAGATGACAATAATTTGCGCGAGATATATGAGGCGCGTCTGCAAGCAGAAGGCTACACCATCATTTCTGCCAAAGACGGCGAAGAGGCACTTGTAAAAGCCAAGCAGGAGAAGCCTGAACTTATCATTTCTGATGTCATGATGCCGCGTATTAGTGGCTTTGAAATGCTCGATATTCTTCGGAATACCGAAGGACTCAAAGATGCTAAAGTCATCATGCTTACCGCTCTTGGTCAAGCCGAAGATAAAACACGCGCCGACGCACTCGGTGCCGATCGTTACCTCGTTAAGTCCCAAGTTACGCTTGAGGATATCGTCAAGGCCGCCGATGAGCTTCTCGGTGGTACGAGCGAAGCAGCTACAGAGGCGCCAAGCGCAGCTCCTACAACGCCAAGTACCCCAGCAACAGTGGTTTCTATGCCCGTTGCCCAACCGCCAACAGCGGCACCTGCCGCTGCACAAGATGTAGTTCCCGCATCGAGCGCAGTCCAGCCCGCTTCAAACGTCGTACCGATCGCTGCGCCAGCTGTTCCGGTGGCCCCAATTCCCGTGGCGACACCCCCCTCGGAAGCACCTGTAGCGCCCGTTATCTCTATGCCAGCAAGTCCTGTAGCACCGCCAACAGCAACACCAAGTACAGTACCTGCGCCAACGCCTGTGACGACACCAAGTACTTCTGTGGCGTCAGCTGTTCCGAACACCGTTCCTTCGGTTCCAACAGATGCCACACCTACAGCGATGCCGCTCCCAGCAACTCCAGCGCCTGCAACTCCAGAGGCCCCAATCCCAGTACCGCGACCAGCGGCTGAAGTGCTCCCAGCCCTTGCGCCGACAGCCTCAGCAGAAGCTCCACATGCTGCTCCCGCCGACATTACACCTGCAACTACCGGGCCAGCCGCCAAACCTGCGGAAACACCAACAACCGCACTACCAAAAACTCCGGAATCAACGGTCGCTGTTGATGACAAACTTATAGCCGATGCCGTCAAGAATCTGTCCGAAACATTGGATACTGAAACTGTCAAACCCGCCGAAGAGGCTGCGTCAAACCCGCCAGCTCCCGCCGAAGTGCCACAGGCTGTGTTGGCAGACGAGGAGGCTCCCAAGCCCGAAGAAATGCCATCAAGTGCAAAAGTGCCTACCGCGCCAGAAGTGTCCCCTGAAGTCGCTCCTACTCCAACACCAGAGGCGGCGCAACCCCCCGAGACAAAGCCAGCTGACACTCCAACAGATAGCGTCGAACCTGATCTGGACCTGAGTAAGCCATCTCAAGCCTTCGCACCTACCGCGCCAATCGTAGAGTCGTCGCCCCCGGGAGCCGCTGAAGCAGTCGCCGACACTCCCGAAGTACCGACTCAAGCACCGGAAACGCCGGACACACCTCCCGCTCCAAGTCCAGAAGTTATGCAGGTGACGGAAAATGCCCCTTCATCAGCTGACGAACAAGCTCTCATGCAAGCACAAATTGAAGACTTCATTAGCAAACAGGGGAAGACCCCTCCAGTGCCAGACACAAAGGATTCGATAAGCACCCTGGCACCGGCACCCGAGCAAACTACAGCCGATGATACGCCGAGCCAAATAGTTGAGCCTGTGGCTGTTGAGCCAGCGCCAGAACCGATTGAGCAGACACCTATTGAGCAAGCAAACAGTCCTTCGACTATTAGTCCAACAGTCGCACCGGCACCCGAGCAAACACCAGTGCCAGAGAGGAATGATAGCGTACAAGATGACGTTTCAATTGCCCACAAAAAGACCATTCAACCACCAGTAGAGCCGATTCAAACCCGGCCAGATCTGTCGGAACTCTTGGCACGTGAAGGCATTGGCGACTTTGACGAGACACATCCCACAGCGCCTGGAAGCTCAAATCCGCATCAGCCAGGGCATGTTATTAGTCCGAACAATATTGCGCCCACTCAAAATACACTTAATGCTGACGATCCGAACAATATTGCTTTATAATCTCAAGCATGTCCGTTCGACTCAATAAATTTATCGCTAGCAGCACCGGGCTTTCGCGCCGGGCTGCAGATGCTGCAATCCAAGACGGCCGTGTCCGTGTCAACAATCTTCTGCCCGAAGCAGGGCAGCAGGTTCAAGATACGGACGCTGTCACGCTTGATGGCAAAACACTGAGTGCACCTCAAAGCCACCAAACCATCATGCTCAACAAGCCCGTTGGCTACATCGTCAGCCGTGACGGGCAGGGCGGTAGGACTATCTACGACATCATCCCCCTTGAACTTCATCGCCTCAAGCCAGTAGGGCGCCTAGACAAGCATTCCTCCGGATTACTCTTGATGACCGACGATGGCGACCTTGCCGCCGAGCTTACACACCCCAAGCACCACAAGGTTAAGATATACGAGATAGTGCTCAATAAGCCACTCGCGCCGCTACACAGGCAAATGATTGCTGATTTTGGAATCCAGCTCGAGGATGGCACAAGTATACTTGGCCTGGAACGGCTCGAGGATGGCAACGAAACACGCTGGAAAGTCACCATGCATGAAGGGCGCAATCGACAAATCCGCCGAACCTTCCAAGCACTTGGCTATGATGTCCGGCGGCTTCACCGCACCCACTTTGGGCCATATATCTTACCGAAATCCTTGGATCCCGGTAAGTATACTCCCGTCGACTAGGCCTGTGGTGCGTCTGGACGCTCAGTAGGAATATATCGCAGTGCGCGCATCAAATCGCCATAAGCAGCGCTGACATCAGGGTACAGAGTCTGGTGACCACGATCATGGTATTCTCGTGTCATAGCGTCTTCCAAGTAGTGATGAACCTGATCTGTGCCGATACGATCTGGCATAGCTCGAGCAATACCATTTGAGGCAAACATGCGTAGCGCCCCTTGCAGAAGGTTGCGTGGCGTCATGCGAGACAAGACACTCGGCTGAATCTTATCTGGATGACATACCGTAGCCATATGCATGACTTCAGGCATATCACTGGCCGCGTCTTCCTCGGGGCGTCTTACCTCTACCTCTACTTGTACGTCAGCCGTGGATAGCGCAGCTCTACCGAGAGTATCTCGGATAGCATCAGGATTGTATTCGTAACGCGTTCGGAAGAGTTTGCGGACTTCAGCGCCCTCAAAGCCCAATAATTGCGGAGATTTGATCAGCTTACCGTCGTCTACTCGCTCGATATCTTCCCACATTTTTTTTGCACTACCACCACGCAGATCTACTCGCGTTGTACCAGGCACAACCCCTAGTAATGAACGAAGAGCTGTGCGCGCCACCACCTTAGTTCGGGCGGCGGGCAATGCTTTACCCTCAAAATCTCGAGTAGCGGTATTAAATGTCCAACTCACGTCGACTGTTTTGCGACCATTATCATCCTGGAAAGTTGAAACGTCAGGTGCGTCCTTGGACCGCTCAAGACGGTGCTTAAGTGCCTGCCACGGGGCATACTGGGCCTCGGCCTGATGCTCCGTAACTTCGTTAAGGGTGGTACGGATTATGCGGCGAAGTGTGCTAAAGCCGCCTTCGCCAGTTTCCACTGTCTCTTGTTCTTGTTCCATCTCAGTGGCGCCAGGCTGTCGTGGCACGGTTGCTTTACGCGTACGCATCTCAACTTCGCGTGCTGGGGCTACGGGCACCAACTCGCGGGGCGGGGTGGAGGCAAGTACCAATTCACCCTTGTGAACCGGGGCGGTTTCGTCTCCAGATAGCTTGGGTGCGACCTGGAGTGGAAGGGGAGCTCTACCGGGACCGATAAATGTGATGTTTATAGGAGGATTTTCGACGGATTGGGGCGGGAGCGTGAGGCTTTCCGGGGGGTATGCTGTGATATAAAGTTCTTGTTTCATAAGGCTTCAGATTACACCCCTTATACATAAGCGTCAACCATTTATTATCGCCACATTAAAGTTTTAAATTGTCAAATATACGACACCTGTTATAATAGGGGTAATGTCATCAAAAAAATTACCTATCGTAGCTATCGTTGGGCGTGCCAATGTTGGCAAATCCAGCCTTTTTAACACCATACTGCAACGCCGTGAGGCAATTGTTGCACGGGAGGCTGGTACAACCCGCGACAGCATCTTTGCCAAAGGCCAATGGTACGGCCAAGATTTTTGGATGGTCGACACCGCTGGTATGAAAGATGCCGAGGACGACTTCGAGTTCACCATCCAGGAGCAAATTATCCAGGCAGCTGATAGCGCGGACGTGATCTGGGTCGTTGTTGAAGCAAATATCCCCATTACAGAGGAGGATCGCCGAGTCGCCAAGATGGCACTCAAAAGCCGCAAACCCGTCTTTTTGGTTGTTAACAAGATCGACAAAGCACAAAAGGCTGAGCTCAGCGGCTTCGAGCGACTTGGCATCAAGCCAATCATCCACACGAGCACTACGCATGGCCGAGGCATTAGCGATCTCCTCGACACACTTATCGAGCACATTCCCAAGGCCAACCTTGACGAAGACGATAATCGCCTGCGTATCGCCTTGCTTGGTCGACCAAATGTCGGCAAGTCATACCTCTTTAATACGCTCGCCAAAAAACAACAAGCGATTGTTGCTGACCGAGCAGGTACAACCCGAGACATCAACCGCAGCGTTGTTCGTTACGAGGGCCGCGAAATTGAAATCATGGACACCGCCGGTATTCGTCGGGCTGGCAAGATTGAGCACGGCATTGAAAAATTCAGTGTCATCCGCTCGCTAGCCGCCATCGAACAAGCTGACGTCTGTATTCTATTAATGGATGCCAATGAGCTCAACGTTGGTCTTGACCAGAAAATCGCCGGACTCATCAAGGAAGCAGGCAAGGGGCTCATCCTTATTGTCAGCAAGTGGGACTCCGTAGATGGCAAAGATGCCTTCACGCGAGACGCACTTGCCCCCAAAATCGCTCACACCTACGATTTCGTGCCATGGGCACCTTTGGTATTTACCAGCGCAGTAACTGGCCAAAACGTCTCCAAGATTTTTGAACTAGCTACGACCATCGACCAGCGCCGTGGGCAGCGTATCAAGACCGTTGACCTCAACCGTTGGCTCCGCGAAATGGTCGACAAGCACCCGCCTGCTGGCCTCAAGAATCGCGCGCCAAAACTCAATTACATGATCCAAGAAGATGATAATCCAATTCCAGCCTTTAAGATTTTTGGCTCGCACACCAAATTCCTACACTGGAGCTACAAGCGCTATCTTGAGCGGAATCTCCGCGAACGATACGACTTTGAAGGCACCGCTCTCCAGCTGTGGTTTATCGAGAAACACGAAACACACAAACACGGTAACAGTCCGACCAAAGAAAAGCGCAAGTAGTATAGTACCTACTCGGCAGCCCAAGGCAGAGCATTCACGCGCGCCAAGTGGTATGTGGGTGTTATTGATGTTGAACTGCTGATATCAAACGGACGGTAGACAACTTGAGCGTGCGTGGCAATTGCAGGTTCATAAAATTCATGCGGGTAGGTCAAGACATGTGCTTGTCGCACGGCAAGGATAGCGGCCCTTCTATATAAAGCATTTACTTGCAGATACGCCGTCTCGTCTTCATACTCTGGTGCCATTCGCCATGGCGACAGTGCAAGAGCATGCCGAGCGCCCCAGTCCCGAAGGGCGGAACCAGGCACTGCCTCAATATATATCGCAGCAAGCGTCCCCCGTGTTGAATGAGGCGGCAAGACCAGTGAAGCTATCATCCGCTCTGCATGTTGACGGTTTTGACGCATACCCTCCTGGTGGCGGAATGCTGGCAAGCACTCCTGTTTGCCAGCACATTGCAGGGAAAATTCCCTAACAGGGGACAAAACCTGTTCGTATCGACTTTGTATCTGTTCAGAAATATCCGGATAGTACGAATCCTGCCACAAAATCCGTGGCCTGCCATTTAAAATCTGCGGGACGGTATCAATGCCGAGACGGTTGGCACGCTCCTGATAATACTGTAATGCTGGCTTACTCATACCTGCATAATGTACAGATGGACCGGCCAAAAATCCAGCATAAAACGAACATCACTTGTTCGGGCACAGCCTACAAGCGTATAATCTGCTTATATGTCATTATTTCAAAATCGTCCGCAAGCCAGTGATACCATCCAGTACTACACCCTCGGCCAGAATAAAACACTCTTGATCGTTGGCCTTGGCAATGTTGGCGATGAGTTTAATGGTACTCGTCACAACATCGGCTTTGATGCACTGGACCACTTTGCCAAAACCAATGATTTTCCTCAGTGGATTGTCAAAAAAGACCTCAAGTGTTTTCATGCCAACAAAACAATTGGTGATACGCGCGTTATACTCATCAAGCCCACAACCTTCATGAACCTCAGTGGGGAAGCCGTCCAGGCCACAGCAGCCTTTTATAAAGTCGCCGTCGACCAGATTGTCGTTGTCTACGATGAGCTTGACATACATTTTGGACACATCCGCACTCGCATTGGCGGCTCAGCCGCTGGCCATAACGGTGTTAAATCAATCAGTCAGCACATCGGTGAAAACTACGGCCGCATCCGCATCGGCATCGGACCCAAAGACCCGCCTCAGATCGAGGGCAAGGACTTCGTCCTCGGGCGCTTCACCAAGGACCAACAAGCGCAATTGCCGCACTTATTGCGTGAAACTGACGCTATCTTGAGCGAATACAGCTACAGCAGCGATCTCCTTGTCGAGACGCGTACGTTTCTTATCTAACACCTACGCCTCCAGTGATTGTAATAGCGTATTTATACGGTTCAAATGCCGGGCGCGCGCGGGCAAGTGTGCCCCTAGGACCGGTCCTAGCCCCGGCCAAGCATCACGCAAAGTCTCGAGGCGCTGGCGTAGGGTTTGCAGCTGTTCAGCCCCACTCGTAATGCCATGCCGGGCTAATGCCACCGCGTGCGTGCCATGTTCGCCTAGCAGGTCTTTTTCTTGGGCAAGCAATGTTTGGCATGTCACCAGAAAAGCATCTTCTTCAGGTGCGGCTGACGATAGTTCACAAAGCCGCTTGATACTGCCCAATAGTACGCTCGCCTCAGCCTTCGTAACGCCTGGCCTCCAGACGACCTCAGGTGCACGGGGAACTGTGTGTCCCGTAAGTGCGCTAAACAGTGTACGGTAGTCCTGCGTGGCTCGGAGCCACTTACCACTTGGTGGTGCAAACGGCTCCATCAGGGCGGCGTGCTTCTGGCGCACTTCTTGTAATTCAGTCCGCCGTGCTTGCACTTCTTGCGTACGGCGCTCTGCTCTATAGCCTTCCAGGGATTGTTCCGAGGCCAAAACCTCGTTCTCAATGAGCGCGCGGGACCGATTTGCAGCACCATACCTTCTTTGCCAGTCTTCAATACAAACCAGTGCACCAGCCATAACCGGAGGTGCCCACGTACGCCAACCGTCTTGAAGCTGCATCTTGCCGAAAGCACCAGCTAGAGTTTGCGTGCTTCGTCGAGCAGCAAGTACTCGTTTTTCGGGGGCCATATCGCAAATAATTTGCGTAAGGCGCAGTGATTCCGCATCATGCACATCACGCAAATGTCGCACAAGTGATCCGAGTGCAATACCCGCTGCGGACATGTCAGTGACAATTCGTAGCTCCCCGCTCGCTTCTAAGAATTTAGAAAGGTATGCTACTCCGAAGTGCGCCGAAAAGATCGCCGTTCGCGTTAGTCCATCGGTCAATGTTGCCTTCAGACCCGCATTGAGCTGGTCGACACCACCCATTTCGTCGACCAGCGCCCGCACGTCCTCCGGTCCTGATATCGGCTCATCGGGATGCGCCGCGCCCTCAGGGCTACCAAGGACCTGGTCTGCAAAATTCCGGTATCTAGCCATCACCGCTTCGTGTGATGCGTTCTCATCCTGAGCTGTACATATACAGTCCATAATGTGCGTACACGAGATTGCCATGTCCATAAAGCCAGCAGTGATGGCATTTACTATTCGAGCGTCCTTAAATAACAGAGATGGCTCTCTCATTATCACCTCAAAGCTCATGTGGAGATCATCGATGCGGCCTACTTGTGTTTCGGCAGTTGCTGGCGGCAGAAGCCGTCCATACAGATCAACCGCCAATAATATGTGTGGGCGCACTCCGGTGTAGTCTAATGAATCCGTTATGCTCTGATTCTCACGAAGCTGGTTTGCGTAGGTGAATGGGGGTGTTTTTTCGGCGTGCATCATTTGATAGTAGCATATCCTGGGACTACTCGCAGATAGCAAAAAAGCCCCACTTTTGGGGCATACAAAAAGGCCTACGAGAGGGGGTGGGCACCGCTCGTAGGCCTGTTAGTGGGGACGTTATTGCTAACATCCCCGGAAGAATCCCGAGGGATCCGACCCTTCAAGCCCACCTGAGTGAAGCATCGCGCGCCAAAACTCCATAAAGCGGCGTGCCGGTCGCAGAGGACCATCTTTGAGGACTCACTCTTGATTAGGTCGCCTCGTCTGCCGAAACAGTCGAGGTGCTTAAAGGGGTTAGTTTGCTCTATAACGCGTATCTGTCTCAAAAAATTTGTGAGACAAGCGCCGAAGACTAAGTGGAGGGTAACAACTTTTGTAATGGCACGCTCTAGAGCAATCTAACAATTGTTAGAAAATGGGGGGATATAAGGTGCGTAAACGCCATAACGAACGCTTACAAGTTGCAATAATAGCAGAAACATGACTTAGTGTCAATACTTTTGCATATTTTTGACTATCTTACGAATAACATTCATAACCGCTTTTAGCATAAGCATTTTCTTGCCATAACAGGGAGTGTATGCAATTATTTCGCGAAAATGAAAGGCTCAAACGTGTGTAATGTCAGTATACAAAAAATAGCAAACGATAGTCCAGATTTTCCACAAGATTTAGTCCATATTGCGCAAGTCCCAGGGCAAATATACGTCCAAAGCAAAAACTGGAGGGCGCTTACGCAGCAGCCCCGACTTGCGGTCGTCGGAAGCCGCAGGGTAAGCACCTATGGTAAGTCCGTCACTCATTCACTCGTCGGTGAGCTGGTCAGGGCAGGGGTCGTGATTGTCAGCGGGCTGGCTTATGGCGTCGACAGCATCGCCCACCATGCAACGCTCGACAATAGCGGACAGACCATAGCCGTCCTGCCGAGCGACCTGCATCATATATATCCCAGTCACCATCATATGCTCGCCCAGCGAATCATCAAGCAGGGCGGGGCACTTGTCAGCGAGTACGATCAAGGCGGCATTGCATATAAAAGCAACTTCGTAGCGCGCAATCGTATTGTCGCGGGCTTAGCACAGGCCGTGCTTGTGACGGAAGCAAGCGAAAAAAGTGGCACCTTACATACCGCCCGTTTCGCCCTCGAGCAAGGCAAGGATGTTCTCGTGGTGCCCGGTAATATCACAAGCCCGACATCAATTGGTACAAATAATTTATTAAAATCTGGCGCAACACCCGTGACAAGCGTTGATGACATCTTACATTGCCTGGGTATTACCCCTAGCAGCCCGCTGACAATCCGAAAATCGCAGGACCCTCATCAGCAAAGCATCCTTGACCTGCTCGGACAGGGGCCCCAAAACGGCGCCTCATTACAGCTACAGAGCAATCTGGAAATCACAGCCTACAACCAAGCAATGACAATGCTGGAAATCACCGGTCATATCCGTCCGTTGGGCAATAATCAGTGGAGTCTCAGCTAATACTATTTGCAATGTGCAAAAATATATGCAAAAATTGGCGATCGTACTTATATTTGCATAAACAAGTAATTACCATATAATCTAGACAGCATAAGCATGAGCAAAAATTTAGTCATCGTAGAGAGCCCCGCCAAGGCCAAAACCATAGAAAAATATCTCGGCAAAGATTATACCGTTAAGAGTAGCTTCGGTCATATTCGTGATCTCCCTAAAAAGGGCGTTAATATCGACGTAGAAAACGGCTTTGAGCCCACCTATGAGATTAATGCCGACAAAAAGAAAGTTGTCGCCGAGCTTCGCAAGGCCGCCAAAGAAGCCGATGATGTCTGGCTCGCAAGCGATGAAGACCGCGAAGGAGAAGCTATTGCGTGGCACCTCACGCAAGCGCTCAAACTAGATCCAACCAAAACAAAGCGTATCGTTTTCCACGAGATTACCAAATCAGCCATCGAAAATGCCATTAAGACCCCTCGAACGGTGGATCTCAAGCTCGTTGATGCTCAACAAGCGCGCCGCGTACTCGATCGCCTCGTTGGCTATGAGCTCAGCCCCGTGCTGTGGAAGAAAGTCCGCACTGGCCTGAGTGCAGGCCGCGTACAGTCAGTCGCCGTCCGCCTTATCGCTGAACGTGAACGTGAAATTCGTGAATTTACCGCCGAAAGCTCCTTTAAGGTTACAGCTATCTTTGACATCGATGGGCAAGAGCTCAAGGCTGAACTGGCCAATAAGTTTTCTGCCAAGGACGATGCTCGTACTTTCCTGGAAGCTGCCGCGCAAGCCATCTTTACCGTTATTGATATTGCCCAAAAGCCTGGCTCTCGTAATCCTGGCGCACCGTTTACGACAAGTACTCTGCAGCAGGAAGCCTCTCGACGCCTTGGATTTAGCGTCAAACAAACCATGACGCTCGCGCAGCGCCTCTACGAAGAAGGTAAAATTACCTACATGCGTACTGACAGTACGATCCTGTCAGGTCAAGCGATCGGGGCCGCCGAAACGTTTATCAAGCAAAAGTACGGTGACCAATATCATCAGGTACGACAATACAAGACCAAGAACCAAAATGCCCAAGAGGCCCACGAGGCCATTCGCCCGACAGACTTCAACAGTCTTGATGCCGGTGCGGATGCCCAGCAGAAAAAGCTCTATCAACTCATTTGGCAACGCGCCCTGGCCAGCCAAATGGCGCCAGCTCAAACTGAGAAGACCGAAGTAACGATTAAGCTATCCAACAGAGACGAGAACCTTATCGCCAAGGGCGAGATATTGCGCTTTGATGGTTTCATGAAGGTCTACGGTGGCATCAAAGATGACACATTATTACCACCCGTTGAAAACGGCCAGCAGCTCACCATGAGCACCATGAGCGCGACCGAAACCTTTAGCAGGCCGCCAGCTCGGTACTCCGAAGCAGCACTTGTCAAAAAGCTCGAAGAGCTAGGTATTGGACGCCCAAGCACATACGCGCCAACCATCTCAACCATCCAGGCTCGCGATTACGTCGAAAAGAGTGATCTTGAGGGCAAGGAACGTAAAGTCCAGTCCTTGACACTCATTGGCGGAGCTATTGCCGAAGAAGAGACGACCGAAATAACCGGCGCAGACCGCAACAAGCTATTGCCGACTCATCTTGCCGAAGTTACCACCGATTTCCTGGTCAAGTATTTCCCCAGCATCGTGGATTACGACTTCACCGCTAAAGTTGAGGGTGAATTCGACAAAGTTGCCGAAGGCAAAGAAGCCTGGAACACAATGATTGGCGAGTTCTACAAAGACTTCCATCCGCTGATCGATGCTGCCGGCGGCGTCTCCCGCAGCGAAGTTAGCCAAGCAAGGGAGCTGGGAATCGATCCTAAGACCAAGAAGCCCGTTTTGGCCCGTTTTGGCAAATACGGCCCCATGCTTCAGCGTGGTGCCACCGAAGATGAGGAGAAGCCTACGTTTGCACCGTTGCCAGCTGGCGCCAAGCTCGAAGACGTCACGCTCGAGCAGGCACTCACTATGTTCGAGCTTCCTCGCACAGTGGGTCAAACCGAAGCAGGGGAGGACATCAAGGCTAATATCGGACGCTTTGGCCCCTATATCCAAATCGGCAAGCTATACGTCAGCATTAAGCCGCTTGATCCATTCAGTATCACCCTCGACGAGGCACGCGAGCTTTACGTTCAAAAGCTCGCCAAAGAGGCCAACAAGTACATCAAGGAGTTCGAAAACGGCATCAAAGTCGTTAACGGACCATACGGACCATATATAACGGACGGTAAAAAGAACGCCAAAATCCCCAAAGACACCGAACCAGCCAACCTCACCGAGGAAGAGTGCAAAAAGCTTCTCGACGAAGCCCCAGCGCGCAAAAAGTTCGCCCGTCGTCGCACTACCAAAAAATAACTGCCGCGCTTACTTTAGGTACTACCGCCTTGTTAACGAATTGTTAGCAAGGCGGTTTTTATATACCAAAATAAGCGCGATAAAAATAGGAAATGGGGCCTTTTCTGAGCCCTGAGCTGCCAAAATAGAGGACCTTGGCGGCTCTCGCGGGTCGTCATTTTTTCACCAAAATAAGCAATTTTAAGAAAAATTTAATGCAACTCGGTCAATAGCTCCAAAACTTTTTTACAGATTAGCATAAGCATTCTGGCCTCTGTATTTTGACGTTATGCGTATATATTGTGTAGTTGTAATTTTATGTCATAGTTTCGTATTTATTGTCTACTTCGTGCTACAATATGCTCATTAGATTGTGTGTTTGACTTTTGTATTTTTAGGTTATATAATTATATAAAAGCAGCTAAATTAACAGATAGGGAACAATTTCATGGCACAAGCCGAAACTGCACCAAAAATTCTCGATACAGAGCAATTTGTGCAAGATATTCTGACCACCATCGATCGCGACCGAGAGCGTGAGATTATTGCGCGTCGCTTTGGCTTGTTTGACCGCAAGGAAACCCTAGAACAGATTGGTGAGCTGCTTGGCATCACCCGTGAACGTGTCCGCCAGCTTGAAAAAGCTGTTATTGCGCGCCTCAAGGCTCAAGCAGAGCAGGGTGAACTTCCGCATATTGCCGAAATCGAGCGCGCCCTCAACGCTCACATCAAAGAACTTGGCTGCGCCGCTCGCGTAAGCGACCTGAGCGCTCAGTTGACGTCCGAGAATAGCCGCACCGACCAGTCTCGTGTTGCTTTCCTAGCTACACTCTGCCCACAGCTTATTGCCATCGAAGACACTGACCATTACCACCAGGCTGTTGGCTGCGCGTCTGTGCGTGATGAAAAGGCGATCAAGGAAACAATCACTGCTATTATCACAATCATCAAGAAAAAGGGCGAGCCAGTCACAATGCTCGAGATTGCTCCTAGTTTGAGCCTGACCCCAGAAGAGGCAAAAGCCCTCGCAAGCATCTCAAAGAGCCTTGCTACCCTTAATGATCAGTGGGGCCTCATCAAGTGGCCAATGGTCAACCCTAAGAACATTCGTGACAAGATCTACGTTATCCTAAAGACCAACGGTAAGCACATGCATTTCAACGAGATCGCAGGTGCCATCAAGGACTCAGATTTCAAGCGCCGGGACGTTACCACGCAGGCCATTCACAACGAACTAATCAAAGACAAGCGATTCGTGCTTATCGGCCGTGGTATCTATGCCCTCAAAGAATGGGGATACCAAAAGGGAACTGTTGCTGATATTATCACCGAAGTCCTTCGTGATGCAGGTGAGCCGTTGCACCGGGACGAAATCGTCAAGCGTGTGCTCTCCAGCCGTTTTGTAAAAGAGACGACCATCCTCCTGAACCTCCAGGGCAAAACCCAGTTCAAGCGTGTCGCCAAAGCAACCTACGAGCTGGCAGAGAGCGAGTAGCGTGTCTCGAACACCTGAGGAACTATCTCAGGGTGGCGACCTCCTGCGGACCACCAAAGAGCTCTATGACTTTACGTCAGGAGCTCTTTTGGCTCACGGCGTATTCTCGCAGGATGGACATCGCCTACATAGCTCTACCGATGTCCACACCAAAGAAGGCCCATACCGGCGCGGAACACTCATTGTCAATGATTACTTTTCTCATGAATCAGCCTATTATCGCGGGCTCCGGGAGCGATCCAAGCAAACCAAACACCAACGACTACTAGAGGTTGGTAGGGCAGTTATCGAACTCAAAGTCAGCTCAGGGCGTAAGCCAATAATGGACTATACTTTGCAATGGCCTCAGGACCACCTACCAGAAACTGCTCTGGCCGGAGGCTTCTATGGAGAAGACGGGCGACAACCAACACTAAGCGTGCCTAGTCGTTGGCGCGAAGATCAACCGCTGCTCGTTAGGAGCGTGGATGGCCGTGATCAAATTCTCACCGATGTCGCCAACGAGCCCCAGCTACAACTCATATGGGGCTCGCTACAGAACCTTTTACGCCCATAGAGTGGGGGAAGCCGAGCTACCTCTTATATAGTCTCACCGACATTATCGACAAGACTAGCTGTTCATTTTACGAACACAATACGAACATTTTGCGACACGGGTTCATGGGCGTCGATACGAGTATACATATGGCTCTATACATTCGTGTAATGAAGGATTCGGGCGAACAATGATAAAACATATCGTCTAGGTAGAATCCCGGGCAAGGTTAGCAAAAATAACGTTACCTAAGGACAAGGGAACGAGTCCATAACTTACCGCCAAAAAGATACCAGTAAAGGCAGCCATGTGGCAAGCCCACCCATGCAAAAGCAGTGTGTCATGCGATGTCGTACAATGTATATTTTGCGACTCTAAAGGAGAGCGTCCTAGGCATAACGCCATAGCTTGGGTGCATGTGCTTAACAGGGGATTTCCTGCCATTTTACATCGTCGGCTAAGATACTTTCGTTTTACAAATTTGTTGCACGTTTTATGTGCTTGCTAGTCTTACTATGTACCTTGTGTATCTTCTTTCTGGCCAGCCGTAGGAAGCCCCGGAAGACCGATAGATGTGTGTATGGTAGATCCAAAAGCAATCACTGGCCAACGAGACTTAAGGATTTTTGACTTTTGCGAGATTTGGTATGTTTATATACTTTTCCACAGTTCTTGGGCTAGTAAGTTTGACTTTTTCACAGCAATGTCGTGAAATTATTATATTTTTCACCGTTTTCATTTTGTTATACCTCCCCTCCTTCTCTCCTTCCCTTGTTCCTTGAAGATATTAAATTTGACTTTGCCCTGCTTTGGTTGATAAATAATCTTTTGGGTTTTTGGCAAAAACTCCCCTAGCTTACCCTGTTCTTATACCGAACAAAATACGAACGATCATAAAGCCGGATGCTTTTCTCCGTCCTCTAGATCTCAAGGATGACTACTTATAATACGCGCGCCCCGTGACTCGAGCATCGATATATTCGGCAGGCACAACATGCTTGCCCACTAGATAATCACGCAGTGCAATATATGTACCGCTTTGTTCCCTGGCCTTGCCCTGTAAACTAAACTTTACGAAGTATGGCACTCCTGCGATCTTTACGTCTAATTCACTTGTCTGTCTTGGAAGAGTAAAGGACTCTATGCTGATCTCCTTGGCGCGTAGCTGTCCAGCAACTTCCGCGATAAAGGAGACACTCCCACTCGGGAGCGCGATTGTACCTGGCGTAATATGGAGATTGCTCTGATCAATAACGGATGGAAGAGCCTTGTCACCCGTCGGTAACTTCATCGAAGGCGTCACTGCTGTCAGGGCACGGCCAGAGCTGTCCAGCACGAAAGTACCATCATTCTGTGTCACCAATAGCAACTGCGGGGTAGCGGGTTGCACATAAACAATTGGCTGGCGGCCGAAAATAGGAAGTGATATAGTCACGGTCCGAATCTCAGGGTAGCGGGCAGTTAGCTCGCGGGCTACTACCGTCGTATCGACAGTAAGTTTATTGCCATTCAGATAGGAGCTGCCAAGTATAGCGTGTGCGGTTTGCTGATATTTCAGACTATCCCGGGCAAATATTTGGGCCGATTCATCACCGGTAATAACAATCTTAGGGGTCGTGCTCAAGCCAACAAGCAATAGAAAGATGGTCAATACAATAATTGCTGACAGGATATTTTTTGGGCGAAGCCACAAGGGTAATTGGCGTCTTTGGCGCTGGGTTTTGTCGGGCTGCTGCATACTGCGGCCACGAGGATCAGCAGTACTCATACGGTTTGCATGATATGAAAAGACTGCCGTACTTTGCGGTGTATCCTGTATAGCACGACGACGCGGTTGGGGCTCTGGGGCTTTTTTCTTTTTTAACATATCTGTTTGTTTTGCTACCAAAAATTAACGGATCTGGGCTCCTACCTCTAATAATACCACCGCCAGACGTTGGGCGGCATCCGATTGAGCCATTTCGTGGAGGCGCTGGCCGAGTGCGTGCGCTTTTGTGGGGTGATCGAGCAAGTTCACTAGGGGTGGCATAAGTGCACTATGATCAGCCATAAGTTTCTTTTCGGGCAGTAAGCAAACGGCGCGGCGATCCGCCAAAACCTTGGCATTTTTAAGTTGGTGGCCGCCCGTCAACAACGGGTTAGGAACCACGATGCAGGGTTTGGCTTGGGCGGCGAATTCGGCCATACTCGTGCCACCAGCACGAGTTATGATAACGTCCGCGGAACCGCTATATTGATGCAAATTAGTGATGAAGCCCTTAACGTGTACACGTTTTTGTAAGGCGGGCGACAAGACCTTTTTGTATTGCTGACGCACATCCGCCTCGAGCGCCCGGCCGGCCAAATGGACGATCGTTAAATTCGGATACCGCGCCAAAAGATCCTCGGCACAATCGATAACCGCGTTGTTCATGCGCTGCGCGCCAAGTCCGCCGCCCGTCACCAGCAGCACACTGCCATCAATAGACAGGCCTAGCTGTCTGCGCCAGGCGTGCTGTTCTGACTTGGTCATAAGATGATATTCGCGTGATATAGGTACTCCAACAGTGATTGTCTTATCCTGAGGATAACTATAAATTTCTTTCGGCAACGCCACTGCGTGCAGACGCGCCCACTTGGCAATAATTCTGTTGGCTAGGCCTGGCAAGGCGTCTGAGTCATGAGTAACATATGGTATTCGCCACACTGCTGCTGCAAGACCTACGGGAACACCCACAAAGCCGCCCTTCACAAATAATACATCCGGCTTTAGCCTGCGCAGCAATGCCAGGCTTTGCCAGAACCCCACGAACACCCACCACACATCGCGAATATTCTTCCAAAGCGTCGGCAGATCGAGTAGCTGACGCCACCCCTCCCCATGATAACGACGGAGCTTGCCCGCCCTGACGGTATACACATTATCAATACTTTCGTGCTGCGCGGGAATGTCGCCAAGTGCGTCACCGCGCTGACCAATATAATCAATTTCAACAGCTGAATTAGTCTGTTTTAGTTCATGAGCGACTGCCAGCAGAGGGGTGATATGCCCCCCGGAGCCGCCGCCCGTCACGGCGATTTTCATAGCTTCCTCCTCTTTCATTGCCTGATTCTGGCATCGAATAACCGGTATAATGTGAAATCTGGAACACGAGGCCCAAGGCGGCCATCACGAACAATACGCTACTACCACCATAGCTAATGAGTGGTAGCGTAATGCCCTTGAGTGGCAACAACCCGAGCATAGCTCCAATGTTGATAAACGCCTGTGTGCTCAGCCATACAAGTATACCAATCACGATCAGCCTGCTAAAGGTATCAGGCGCTCGATCAGCAATATTCTTGAGGCGCGAGAAGAAAGCAGCAAACAACACGAGAAGTGCCGCCACGCCCACAAATCCAAATTTTTCAGCATAAATAGCAAAAATGGAGTCATTCTCGGCCTCGGGCAAATAACCATATGCCTGGACGCTATGGCCGAGACCAAGCCCCACCATGCCGCCCGATCCAACCGCGATTAGTGCCTGGCAGACCTGGTATCCTGTCGACAGACAGTTGCTGGCTGGGTGTATAAAGGTCGACAGTCGCTCGCGGCGATATGGCGTTGAGACTACCGCAATGGTCAAGCCAATAAGTATCACGCCGCCAATAAGCAGAATACGCTTAAGCGGCAGGCCGGCTACAAAGGCCAAAATACCCATCATAGCAACGATAACACCCGTTGAGCCGAGATCGCTTTGAATTCCAGCCACAATCACCCCTATGGCGCCTAGGGCGATGAGCATTGGCTTCAATGTCTTTTGAACATTGGCAATAAGGTCGTTATTGATACGGTACGCCAAGAAGCCAGCAAACCAAATTAACAAGGCAAACTTGAGCAGCTCCACCGACTGGAACGACAAGCCGCCAAAACGTATCCATCGATGCGCTGGATACTGCGGATTAACCGGCATCGCAAGCGCGACAAGCGTCGCAAAGCCAGCAACCCCCAACAAGACCATGTACCATTTACGCCACTGCTGGAGTGGAACGCGGGCCGTGACCACAAACATAACTGTTCCCAGGGCCACAGCTATAAGCTGGCGAATCAGATAATAATTGCTACTCACATTTTTTTCGACCGCTAGTGCCGGACTAATAGCGTAAACAACCACAATACCAATAGTCAGCAAGAGGCCCATCAAAACGACAAGCCAGTAGTCAGGACGATGCCGGCGAGGCTGGCCAGCCGAAGCTGGTGCGCTACGACGAGCGCTTGGCCCCATTAGGCATATCTCCCGAGCAAGAAGACAATCAAGCCCAGGACAGCGGCAACATGGCCAATGATCCAGAAGCGCATGGTAACTTTTGTTTCTGGCCAGCCAATTGCTTCAAAATGATGGTGAATCGGTGATGAAAGGAATACCTTTTTACCCTTACGCAATTTGCGTGAGGTGCGGTTGATGATAACAGAGCCAGTCTCCATTACATACACGGCACCAATAATGGGCAATACATACACTGTATCGGTTTGCATGGCGATAACGCCAAGTGCCGTTCCTAACGCGAATGAGCCGACATCTCCCATAAAGAAACGAGCCGGATGGATGTTGAACCATGTATAGCTCAAAAGTGCGCCAACAACCGTCAAGCAGAATGCCGCCAGAGCATATTTGCCCTGGATAGCAGCAATAACGGCATAGGCCAAGAATGACGAGCTCAGCAGGCCACCCGCCAGGCCGTCAAGGCCATCACTAATGTTTACCGAGTTTGCCGTCGCAATAACCACAAACCAAAAGATAGGAATAATCAGCCAGCCGACATGCAAAGCCTCGATGCCAGGAATATACAAACTGGTCACATCAAGCTTATCAAAGAACCACCAACCGCCCGCCATGGCAACCACACTATAGAGCGCAAATTTAGCCTTAGCCTGCATGCCAGCAACACCCTTGCCAGCGCTTCGAATGTTCATAACATCATCGAGCAAACCAACAATTCCAGCGCCAACCATGGCGGCTAATGGCAGCCATGTCTGTCCGCGATCCAAGTTAAAAATAAGCGTCACCAAGGCTATACTAGCCACAAATACCATACCAGCCATAGTCGGTATGTTGCGTTTGTGTTTGGCGGCATGTAATTTTTGATAAACCTTTGCTGCCCCGCCGCTCCAGGCATCGGTACGGAGTTTCTTCCACCACTCTCGCTTGTAGGCGAAGTGTGTGTATATCGGCGTGATGAGCATACTCACTAAAAAGCCCATGATGCCAAGCAGAAAGATTCTAACGAAAGCATTGGTATCTATAACGAAATTGATTGTTGACATGAGGTTTGTATCTACTTGATTATCTTGGCCTTAGTATAGCACTCGATCAGGGCGAAACCAACGCCACAAACCTGTTCCGTGAAATACATAGGCACATATTATTTGGTCTTAGGCACGACACTAAAATCGTCAATCAACATGTGGGCCAAGTCACCAAATATCGGTTGAGCAGCTTGGCTACCCGCGTATCCAGCAATCTTTGGCCGATTAACGAATACCACAATCACATACTGTGGGCTGTCTCCCCCGACAAAACCCATATAAGTACCGTTATAGTCATTTTCTTCGTAACCACCCGTTGACTTAGCGATCTGAGCCGTTCCAGTCTTGCCACCGACTGCGTAAGCCTTCTGATCAAATGTCGGCTTAAAGTAATGCTTTTCGACAACATACTCCATAAGCGGTACGATCTGCTGGGCTACTGTTGGTGAGACAACGTTCTTTTTTACAACCTTTGGCTGACGCTGCACCTGCTTGCCACTGGCATCAGTGTAGGAGTCCACTAATGTGGGCTGATAGTACGTCCCTCCGTTCAGTACGGCCGAGAGTGCTGCGCCCATTTGAATCGGCGTTGCCGTCATGGCCTGCCCAAAAGCCGTGTTTGCGTAGGTCAGATTAATACCTGCCCCGTTTTCCTCGGGATCTGGCACATAGCCCTCACTCTCATAGCCCTGCTCAATACCCGTCTGTTTACCAAAGAGGAATTTACTGACCATGTATTCGTGCCACTTTTGACGGCCTTTTTCGTTGAGCTGGCCGCCACCCATTTGCATAAGCTCCCAGGTTGCCCCAGTGTTTAATGACAAGTTCAGGATATCTGCCACATCTTTCACGCCAGGCCCGCCATCTTCCTCGATATTTTTGACCGTAAAGTCATCAATCACATATTTGGAGGGATCGTAATAGCTGCTATTCGGCTTGATCGCTCCACTATCCAGCGCTGCGACCGTCGTCAGAGCCTTCATAATCGAGCCAACCTCGATTGGGTGACTCACTGCCGCATTATTAAAGACACTTATGTCGTCAACATCTCCATAATGAGCAGGATTGTAGGTTGGATAGTTAGCCATGGCTTTTACCTGGCCAGTATGAGGATCCATAATGAGCGCGCTGCCCGAAGGAGCCTTGGCCCGGTCCAGCCCACTCTTTAGGATGCCCTCAAGCTGCTTTTGCATACCAACATCAATGGTCAAGGTCACATCCTTGCCAGGCTTAGGCTGCTGCAAGACGTTACCATGGCTTGCAGCCAATGGTACACCGTTGATATCCGTCACTGCCTTCAACTGCCCTGGGGAGCCGGCCAAAGTGCCGTTAAGCGCCTGCTCGATACCCGCAACACCCTTGCCGTCATTGTTAACAAAGCCCAGAACCTGCGAAGCAAGCTGGGAATTTGGATAGGTCCGATAGTGCTGTTCCTCGGAGCCAATGCCCGGAAACTTGCGCTTCAGCAGAGCTTCTTTCGTATCTTTACTAATCTTTTTGGCGAGGATCACATAGCGCGTGTTTTGTAGTGTAATTTTCTTCTTGTAATCAGACTGGTTACCGCCAAGCGTGTTCGCCAATGTAGAGGCAACTTCATCAGGTTTCTTTATTAGTGACGGATCAGCATAGATGGTAAAAAGCTTCTCGTTAAGGACAATTGGAACGGTGCCGTCACCCATATGAGCCTTAATCATTCCTCGTTCTGCGGGAATTTCATACTCTTTCAGCTGATCGCTTAAGGCTGCTTTGTGATAATAGTTGTAGCGGATGACCTGTAAGTAAAACGCCCTCACTAAAAAGATGCTGATGACAACCAAAAGAATGCCATACCAAATATGGGTACGCCGAATCTGTAACTTCAGAGGATTATTGGTGTTGGGACCCATTGCTGTCCATTATAGCTTAGATACTGTGAGAAAGTTGTCGACTCGAGCATTAATCTTGGATGGTAGCTTCAGGTCGAATGCTCGCCATGCTTTTAGCAGTGTCACTTGCCTGGACGCGATCAACAGACTGGAGCCGAGCAGATGCCACCTCGAGATCGTCATGCTCTTCTTTGAGTTGCGTTTGCTGTTGCTGCAAGCTATTAACCTTATAGCCGTAGGCATTAGTTTTGGTCACCTGCGTCAGATACAGCATACCCAATAAACAAGCCAAAACAATCAGAATTACCGTGTTACTAATTGGACCAAGAGCTCGCTCACGACCACGGAAACTCGCCGTGTTTTGATTGCGGCTCAGCCCTGCACTTTTGCGGCCGACTGCTAACGAACTTGAGTATGTCATGATTTTCTCTAATCTTTTTGTTTTTATTTTTGGTGTGGCTTTAATCACCCTAGGCCAGGTTCAAATATCTGGTTGGAGCAAGCCTGGAATGACCAAAAGGAGACATACGGGGTGGCTAGGACTGGCGTCTGATTTTGGACGCCAGTCCCCTTGCCTGCTTCAAGAAGCGGTAACTGTGTTTAGCCCTGGGCTACAGTAACGTGGATCTTCTTGGCGCGTGATTTGTTGATGACTTCGATTTTCATAGAAGTCCTTTCTTTTTGTTTATTTTGAATTATTTTTGTTTGAATGCGACCCGAAGCTTTGCGCTCCGTGCTCGCGGATTAAAAACAATCTCATTTTGGTCGCCGGTAACTGGTTTTTTGGTCACAATCTGTATACTTGCGTCGTATCGATCTCCTCCAGCTTGCTTGAAGGCATCCTTTACGATGCGATCTTCTAAGCTATGGAAGCTGATAACGGCAAGTCTTCCCCCGGGTGCCAGCAAATCATCGATCCAAATAGGCAAACTCTTGCGTAAAAGCTCGAGTTCGTCATTGACTGCGATACGCAGCGCCTGAAAGGTGCGCGTTGCAGGATGAACTTTGCTGTGCCCAGGCCAGGCCTTGGCGACTATTTTGGCGAGTTCATGTGTGGTCTTAATAGGTCGATTACCCACGATAAGTGAAGCAATATGCCGACTCTTAGGCTCCTCTCCATAGCGCTTGATCAGTGCAGCCAGTTCAGCTTCCTTGTAGGTATTGACTACCTGTTCGGCACTGAGCGACTGTGTTTGATCCATGCGCATATCGAGCGGACCATCTTGTGAGATGGAAAAACCACGACTCGCCTGGTTAAGGTGCGGTGATGAAACGCCCAAGTCGGCCAAAATCATATCAAATTTCTTGCCCTCAGACTGCAGTACCCCGCTTGCCGTCAAGAAGTCGGCTTGCCGGATATCCACTCCCCTGCCCTCGAATCGCTCCTGCAATGCTTTGACGGCATTGGTGTCACGATCCACGAGGATCATTCCTGTAGGATTCTGGGTTTTGTCCAGCACTGCTTGAGCATGGCCGCCGTATCCGCCCGTTAAATCAAGGTAGGTTTCACCTGCCTTGGGGTCGAGATACTGCAACACTGGCTGCAGGAGTACTGGGATATGATGATTTTGTTCGTCTTGGTGCATTCTTGCTATTTTACCAATTTCTTTTTATTTTCGGTGTTTATTTTTGCAAGATCACCTATTCAGCAGCCAACTGTTTGTTTTTTTGTAGTTTTTGTTTTTGTGGTGATGAACTGCCGGTAGGTATAGAAGTATATATTTTGAGCGAAAAGATTTGAAAAATCTTCAGAACTTCTTAACTGTGCAGCTCATCAAAGTTGAGAGACTTATGTGTGAGGTGGAGTTTTGGGAGGTGTTTCCGAAAAAAGAACGAGGGTTTTATAGTGGTGCCCTATAGCCACTTGTTGACTGCCGAATAGCTGACCTCGAGTCGTATGATTCGATATGGTTCTCTATTCGTTTGGATTGTTAAGGTGCTTCGTACGGGCTGGATGTTACTCTGGGGCCATAAGCCGCCAGTATTTACCAACTCGCACCGCCACGACATCTTTGTCGATACCCGCATAGTCTAGCAAATGCTGCTCGACTGAGATTCTCCCCTGCTTTTCGTCGGTCGTTCCGTCGGTTTTACCCATACGGAATTGCACGTTGAGATCAGCGATATGCTCATCCAGGATGTTTCCCTGAAGTTGCGGCTCGACTAACTCGTCCCATACCGACTTCGGATATAGGTGCAGGTATTTTTGGAATCCCCGTGTTATGACAACTCCGCTCGTAAACTCGCTTCGAAGTTCAGTCGGTATGGTTAACCGCCGTTTATCATCGAGTTTGCGTTGAAAGTAATCTACCGTGGCCATTGGTTTAAATTTGCTAGTGGTTTTTGTTTTGATCTAGGTAGTCCTATTTGGAGCTGGTTGCTCTTTGGGCTACCCACGATTACCCACTGACGTCATCATACTACCCACGATTACCCACGCACAAGTAGATTTTCATCAAAAAGGTGGTGTTTCCTACACCACTTTTCCACATGTCTTAGTTATCCACAGGCCTTCCGCGATATCTAGCGGGCAAATTATCCACAGGCACGCTACACATCAAAGAAGCACCAATTGCTTTTCGGTGCTTCTTATCTGCGTCCTCGCCTGCCAGTGCAATCACCGGCGAAGCTTATGCATCGCTACCGGAAATAGTCGGTGGCCGTGAAATAGCTACGCCAACGTGGCCGTGAGCGGGATGCTCGTGGTGCATATACATGCCCACCCAGCCAAAGCCCTGTACATATGCTTGCTTGAAGACGCTATGTACATTTGTATCGAATCGGAACAAGGCAACGGCCATAAAACTAAGCACACAAACCAGCACAACTGGGTGTCGGAGTGCCTGCTCGATCTTCTGATGGATACTATGTTCTACTTTTTGTAACGATGTTTGCATGTTTTTGTTTCGATAACTTAACATGCATATTCTAACAAAACATTAGCATTTTGTCAATTATATGTCGAAGTAGTATACAGTCTATAGTAGATCCATGAGGGCATTGCCGAGTGCAAGGCCGTCATGGCGAATAAGTGAACGATGTTTTGCTAGTTTGTCGCCCGCTTTGACTGCGACAAACTCTTTTGACAGTAAATCGATGCCAACTGTTTCATAATGTGCCCTGCGGCATTGCTCAATATCCATCTCCACTAACGATTCGCCTGCCCTTGAATATCGCTCATAGAGTTCTGGATCAGGATTCGCTGTGTTGTAGATGGCATAATCAATAAACTGGTGGCCAGCGAAGCGCTCCAGCTCATCAACGTGGTCGCCTACTGTAAAGCCGGTTGTTTGGCGCGGATTAACGACCAGGTTACTCACATACACCACCTTTGCTTTGCTGGCGGCCAGTGCTTCACCAACACCTTCGACAATCAATAGTGGGCCCAAAGAGGTGTATAGGTCACCGGGAGCAACAACAATAACGTCAGCGTCAGTGATCGCCTGCAGGGCCTTGGGGTTTGCAGCGGCACTGGGTTCCAAGAAGAGATGCGGCTTAGTACCTTGGCGGTTGGCAAAATCCATAGCGTCAATGGTGCCTTCGCCACGGACAATATGATCACCCCATCTTATTGCTAGGCGAACATTATCGTGAGTAATTGGTATGACTCGGCCTGAGATGTGCAGCAGCTCACCTGCCAGACGGACTGCTTCATCAAAATCGTTGGTCATTTTTTCGACCGCGGACAGAAAAAGATTACCAAATGAATGGCCCCCAAGGCTCCCTTCTTCAAATCGGAAGTTAAATAAATCACGGAGCACTTTGGCATTCGAAATATCGCTCAGGGCCACCAGGCACTGACGAATATCTCCAGGAGGCAAAACGCCAAGTTCATCACGGAGAACACCCGTTGAGCCACCATCATCAGCCATACTGACGAGTGCCGTAATATTATGCGTGTAATGCTTAAGGCCGCTGAGCACATGAAAACTACCTGTGCCGCCGCCAATTACCACAAATCGTGCTTGCGTATTGTTCATGTTGCCTAGCATACCTTTTTCATTTATTCAGCTGCAAGCAATCGACTATTTCACAACTGTACTTGCACTTTGGGACGAACTACGCGTACACTCGTGTGGCACTTATGGGAAAACGTATTCAAGCCCTCCTGCCTACAGATAGGCCACGCGAAAAACTCCAACGCAAAGGCGTGGGCGCTTTGTCCGATTTTGAACTACTGGAGGTCGTTATTGGCAGTGGGAGCGCTGGTGCAGACGTGAGTTATATTGCTCGGCGTGTCCAGACCTTACTACGACGTGGGAATCATCAGGTAACATACGAATCATTGACTGCCATCAAGGGTGTTAATGCAGCTATTGCTGGCAAGATTTTAGCCGCTCTTGAACTCGCACAGCGCCATATTATTCAGGACGCCCTCCCTCTCCATACACAGCAAGATATTCTCAATCGCTTGGCTGAAATCCGCGTCAAACCGCAGGAGCATCTGCTCTGCATGACCCTAGACGGTGGGCAGCGGCTCATTGCTCTGCGAATTATTTCCGTGGGTACGCTGGACGTTGTTGTCGCTCATCCGCGCGAAGTCTACGCTGATGCGATTGCCGATCGAGCCGCCAGCATTGTCGTGGCCCACAATCACCCTTCTGGAGATGCCACACCCAGCCCAAAAGATGTTTCACTAACTCAGCAGCTAGCTGCCGCCGGCCAGCTGCTGGGCATTGCGCTGCATGACCACATTATCGTCACCAAAACGAGCCACTTCAGCTTTAATCAGCACCATCTTTTGTAAATACTTCGGTATATGTATTTTCTCCTATTGGCAAGGGGCGAACATGTGGTATGATGCGCCCGACAAATATAGATTCAAAGCGATTCAGCGAGGTTTCAGTTCATGACGAAGGCATATTTCGAACGACGGGTTTCTGCGGCACGAGGTACCGACAGTTTAGCGGCAGATGTGATGCGGCATCTTCACGCACGACAACATTTGGGAAAGGCGATTATCATCGGCAGCCAGCCAATTGTGATGCTCAGCGCCTGCCGTAAACAATGGCTCAAGCTATCGCGGACTGTCCAGCGGCAGCGGGCCGCAACACTCAACGCTGACAAAATCCTGAAGTACACGCACAATATTACACGCATGCAGCGCATGGACTTCACCTACAAAACCGCCCTAACCCACCCAGAGGCTGATGTATATTGTTTGTCGCCCGAGCAGACGGATGTCTTACCGGCGCGATGTCTGAGCATTTACCTCACGACAGATATGGACGAAAAGACCGCTCGCGTCGTCATCGATCAACTGGACCAGGATGCGCTCATTATTGACTATCGTCACGTACTGCCCTGGGAAGATTTACAGCTAGAACCCAAGTCTGTCCTCGAGAAACAGGTGTCTATTGAATGGAAACAGGTGCATACATTTTTGATGTCGCGTGATATTAATCCAAACAATCTCAACGGCGGAGAAGTGCGTAATG
The DNA here is from genome assembly GCA_963721475.1 of uncultured bacterium. Lineage (GTDB taxonomy): Bacteria > Patescibacteriota > Saccharimonadia > Saccharimonadales > UBA4665 > CAMLQK01. Next base: position 303,445 of record CAVRJI010000002.1, read on the forward strand.
TTGATGTTATGGATGATGCGCTGGACACGCTGCTCAATACGAGTCAGAAGTTCCTGGAGGTTGCGAATAGTTTCCATCGGGCACTGGAGCTTGCCCGGCCACTGAGAATCAACAAAAATATTCGCTTGCAATATGATTCGCTTGCCCTGTTGGCGCATCGGGTCCAGGCATTAAGTCCGAGTGCCTTCACGCAGCGTTTTTTGGAAACATACAACGAAGATGACACGTTCTTCCTGTATGACATCGCCAAGGGGCGTCAGAGTGGACGCGAAAGCCTCGAGGAGCTTGTCATACGCCATCGCCAAGCAAAGCGCTATGCTCTTGCTGATGCAATCATAGCGCACTACAGTAATTCCTGGCGATATCCAGGGCTTTAAGCGTAAACCCGCAAGGAGCTTTACAGTAACTGTTTACTCACTAAATGGGCTTATCTTTGAACTTCAGCAAGAAACCAATATAGCTGGCTACAATATGTACCAAAAGCCACAACACGAGCAGCTCGATGTATTGCCAAAAGCGAAGCCTTACAAATGGAGCCGTAGCTATGGCGCCACCTATAATATAGTCGGTCTGGTCGAATGGGAACCAACCATTGCCTGGGGCAACATTCCGTTGGCGCTTAAAGAAACTTTCGATGGCATCGCCGCCCAAAGCACCCAGCCCGAAGAGTGGGCCCACAATCAGCACCGATAGCTGAGCATAATCTACCTGATCAGTCAGGTTTGCCAGCCAGCCAACATGCCGAATTGCCCACTGCTGGAGCCATAAAATAAGAGTTGCCGTGATGATACCACTAACCAGTCCTCGCCATGTTTTATGGGCACCAAAAATACGCTTGCCCTTATAGGTACGTCCGCCATCTATGGGCGCGTTAAAGCGGCGTAGACCTGGCGTTTTAGCAACCAAGATAGGAATCATATTCGCCATGCCAGCCGGCAAAAAGAACCATAGCGCAAAAAATAGATCCACAAGAACACCAGACATGTTCTATGAATCCAGTGCTTTACTAATAGTCACGAGACGCCGTAGAGCTGTGTAACTAGCCAAGATTGCGATTAGTATGACCACCCATTCGAGCCAGCCAAACAACAGGCCGATCACCAACAAAGCCATACGCACCTCAAATGTCAGCAGGCCGTCCTTGAACATTCGGTTCAAGGTATCATGCGGAATTTGCTTGGATCCTGAGGCAACAGCTGCTTCGCCCTTAGCTTTGACATAGCTGACACACAAAGAAGCACCACAAGCTGCCGTGGCCCACACAGCAAGCGTTGGGTGGGCACCAGATGCAAAGAAGTATGCGATACCCGTGTAGAGTAACACTTCCTTCATGCGGTCCGTGGAAGCATCCAGCAACATACCGCGCGAGCTTGACCGCCTCTGTAATCGGGCGAGCTCGCCGTCCAAAGTGTCAAAGAGTCCAAAGATAACTAAAAGCACAGCTGCTCGCAGGGGATGTCCGATAGCGATCAGCCACGCAATTGGCACATGCATCAAAAAGCCGAATATCGTTACGGCATCAGGATGCAACCTACCTCCACTTACTTTATTCAGGATATGTGCTATCCGGCGCATCACAGCGCGGACGCCGTCCTTGACGGGCTGTAAAGTATTCATTGCTTGCAGTATATCACGCTCGTCAGTTAGCTGGCGAGGTCAATAGCGGGTAAAACGACAGCCTGTAGGATAGGGCCACAAACCCAGTCCGGACATACCGTGCCGTCATCAAAGCGGGCTTCGCCGCCCAAAAAATAACCTATTTTGGCAGCAGGGTGATCGTTGCCTAGGGCCATCTCATAATCCATACCGTTGCGCGGATTAATCAGCGCAAAGCTCCTGGGGCGTTCGTCATCATCCTCCATATGCATGTCTGCCTCAAGTGCCAGATTGCCGAAGAATTGGACAGTATAGTCACCCGCAGCTCTGGGGGTTATTTCCATTTCCTGGTGCCTTAGCTCTTCCCCATCAGGATAGGTAGTCGTTAGGGCCAACGACTCGCCCATCTGTAAGCGGCTCAGATCAATTTCATCAGCGGCTGCGAACTGCTCGACTGCAAGGTCGGGGGCGCCGCAATCAACCAAATAATCATATAAACGGCTCACGTCCCGTGGTTCAGCCTCGGCATACGACATCAGAGGTCGTCCCGGAAGTCTTGGTGTCACATTACTCATAATAATGGTGATTATGCAACTATCGTCCTAAATTGTCAATATCCTTCATGGGATGAGGTACGGGTTTGGCATTACTCGATATTCGTCATTGATATCATCGAGCAAAGCCATGTCGGCGTCTTTCAGCCGAAAACCATCGACTGAAAGATTTTGAACCATGTGCTGTGTCTGGGTTGAGCTGGGCAGCGGAATGATGCCGTGCTGAATGCTCCAGCGCAATAAAACCTGAGCCGGAGTACGCCCGCAGGTATCAGAAACTTGCTGGACAACGGGGTGGTCCATACGGCCGTCTAGGAGCGGACTATAGCCCTCGACAACTATTTCGTGCTGTCGGCAAAATTCAACAATGGGCAACTGTGATCGATAAACCGAAGGGTGAAATTCTATTTGATTCACGGCAGGCGTAACCTCGGCGTGAGCCAACAACTCATGTAAGTGCTTTTCGGTATAGTTAGAGACTCCGATTGCCTTTGCCCTGCCTGTCTTGTAGAGCATCTCGAGAGCCCTCCATGTCTCCAAACGCGCAGGGCTTGATGGCCAATGAATCAGGTACAGATCAATATAGTCCATGTCCAAGCGGCGCAGAGAGGCATCAAAAGCTTTGAGCGTGTTGTCGTAGCCTTGGTCTGTGTCCCAAACTTTAGTCGTAATAAATAGTTCTTCGCGTGGCACGCCAGCGGCACGAATAGCGCGGCCAACGCCCACCTCATTTTGATAGATACTTGCCGTATCAATCAGACGGTAGCCAGTGTTGATAGCAGAAACAACCGCCTCAAAGGCTACAGGGTCTGGCGAAAGCTTCCCGGTCCCAAAGCCAATCGGCGGAATTGTATTATTGTTATTGAGCTGTTGTGGCTGCATGGACATTTCCCCCTTTTTCTCCAGTATACGCCAGTGATCAACCCCACCGCGTTGGGAGACCAAGCAAATCAAGGCGGCTTAGGCTAGCCGATAGCACTTCAGCATGCGTCTGGGTCAGGCCTGGCGCAGTGGCGGTATACGGCACCCACTGCCCTATGGTCGACTCAGGCTGGCTGTGTTGATGTGCTGTCGTGCCAGCGTGTGGGTTGGCGAAGTCAACGGTCTGTGACGCAGCCAAATGCCGAGTCCATACCAGCGCCTCCTCCTGGTCGGTCCCATAACCCTCTGCTGCGTACACAACATATCGTCGTTCACGATTGTATGTGAGTGTTTGCCCTGTCATGTGGTACGTGAAATATGACTCCTCCGTATAGCACAAGGTCCCATCCCCAAGGGCTTCTTCAACCAACAGTTTTGCCCGAGCAACAGATATTTCACCCTCGCTTTCAAGGCTGATATTGCGCTGAATATGCTCCTGCAAATAAGGCGTTACATTATCGCGGGTACACTGTATTCTTTTGGTTGTCCCGAGCACTGCTTGCACTTCCATGGCTGTCGACTCTTGGTCGGCTTTGGCCGTACGGGGTATTAGCTGCATATAAAAACTGTCCTCGTAGTCCACAGGTTGCCCCCTATTCGTTACAGCACTTCGTTTGCGGCCGTTCATATCGCCTGCAGTCCCTTTGGGGTCGCCAGCAATAATTTGAATCGCTGTATCGAAGATGCGGCGCACTGCACCGTTCGTAACATTTTGATAGTCCTCCTCTACGCCTTCCAAGGCATCGTCATAGGTCAAAGCCTGTACCTCGCGTAGCATCGCTCTTGCCCTCGTATCAATAACATCAGACTCGTTAAGAACTTTGATTATCTCCTCGAGATCAGCTTGGCGCATAGTATTTGAACGACGCAGCCATATCCCTTTGTCAAAGATAACCGTCCCCTCTTCATCTCGATCAAAAACCTCTTGAAAGGTATTTTTTGCATAGACCGTATCGGTATTGACTCCAGCCGCCCCAAAACGAAAGACTCTTGTTTGGGTTGCATCCGGTTCAGTCTGCGACTTACTCCCATTACTGAGTGTTAGGGTATGCTCGCCACCCTCCGAAGCTGCCAAAGAACTGGGAGCAAACGCGACTTCGGCGCGCTGCATACTGTCAGCCGCGACAAAGCCATCTGTATGCTCTGCCATGTGTGGAAGGATATGCCTCGTTAATGCGTGCAGAACAAAAGGAGATACTATTCCGGGTGCTGCCCGGAACTCAACTGATTGATTTCGTTCCATAACGAAATATAATGCCTTATTCTGGCGCAAGCATCAAGAAGATTCTTATGCTTAGTATTATTTGACTACAACATCTTCACCAAAATGCTTTTCGAGTCGTTTGCGGATCGAGCCAGGATGGCGACCAAATAGCTCGCTCAGCGCATCAAGCTTATTCTCTTTCTTAAAAGCTTTCTGGAGTTTAGTATCGTCATCCTCGGACCATGGGCGATAAGCGTTAGGATATGTCTGGCGCATCTTGTCGAGCTTAGCCTGCCACTGCGCAGCACGGTCATCCTTTGCGGGCGCTGGTGCCTCCGCAGGCACATTCAGCCCCTGCTCTTCGCGCTCTTGCCAGGCTGTAATATCTTGTGAAAAAACATCCAATGCCTGATCACTTTTTGTGCGCAACTCAACGTCAATTTGGCGCGCAAGTGGGCTGACTCGAAGCGCCATACCATTAAGGCCTTCTAGTATGAGGTGCTCGATCCCCCTCACTCTCGACAACGCCACATATCCCATACCCTCTACGAATGCACGACTCAAATCAATACGGGCAGCGTCCAAGGTCATACCTTGGCTCTTATGGACTGTAATGGCCCACGCCAGTCGGAGTGGCAATTGCTCAAGTTGGGCACGGCGTTTATCACCATCCATAAGTTCCCAGGTGTCCGGGCGAATAGTCACCTCCCTGCCGTTTGTCAGTTCAACAATTGGGTAGTCAGTCGTCTTCTCGAAATCGATGACAACACCCAAGCTTCCGTTAACAAATTTGCGCTCTGAGTTATTCTTGATGCACATAACTTGAGCACCTTTTTTGAGCCGCAATGTTTGAGGCGCGAGACATGATCGAAGCAGCTGCTCACGATATTTCTCGGCACCGCTCATTTCCATCTCATATTCATGGACGTCGGCATCGATTTCTGCCAGATGCTCATGGTTTACGCTATCGACATCGACGTTAACGGTCAGGAGCCGAGTTTGGGGCGCAAACGGGTCACTAATTGCATCAGCACGGGCACGCAGCGCATCGAGCTGACTTCGCTTGAGAACCCCAGCACGTATGCCATTGAGAATGTCCGTATAGACTTGGTCTTCTTTTTGGCGAAATTGCTCCTCCAAATAGCAAACGCTGAACACATTTTTGTGCCATACCTGCGAATTTGTGATAAAGCTGCCACCCCTACTTCCCTGCCGGTTGACAGGAGGCAGCTGAAAAAAGTCACCACACAAGATAACCTGAACACCGCCAAAAGGGTCCGGATCATCACGCACGGTTCGAAGTATTTCATCAACCATGTCCAAGCGAAAATCATGAAGCATACTCACCTCGTCAATAATCAGAATATCGGCTTTTTTGATCAGCTCTTGGCGTTGTTTGCCAAGTTTGTTGATTATGTGATGGTCGATAGCATCATGTACGCCGATACCTGACCATGCATGGATCGTGGTGCCGTTCAAGTGAGTTGCCGCCAAGCCGGTTGTGGCAGTCACCGCCACATTTTTACCTTGCTGGCGGGCACGGCGAATAAACTCATTGAGCGTATACGTCTTACCTGTTCCGGCAGCACCAGTGAGCAACACCGATTGACCTGCATCTAAAATAGCGAGTGCTTCTGCTTGCGTCACCTACTGACCCCTTTCATATCTGGCCATTGTAGCATGCCTCTGTTCCAAACAATATGGGCCTCAACCTAGAGCGCAATTTCTGCAGCTGCGTCATCCTTAGGCGGCAGCAATGCTCGCTTGCCGCGAATCTCATAACGGATGCCCGTTAGCTGAGACTCCATGTAGTCATCATTCAGTAAATTAACAAACTTGTTCAAATCTTTGGTATTTTCAATGATAATTGCGCCTGATTCGTCCAACATAAGTTGAATCCCTAGCTCGTCCGCATGATCCATAAGGTCATCCTGCTTGATTTCGCCGATTTCAACTTTTTGGAGCTTGTTAACTGCCGTTTTATTGCCTTTGACCAGCGATTGCATATCCATACCATCGGCAAAGCTTAGCTTAAAGTGTTCCTCAATTTCGGCAACTTTCTTGGCAGCAACACTATTCTTTTTGGCATTATAGCCGAATAGACGGTCAAGCTTCGGCTGACTAAAAACAAAGAGATCATCCTTGACCAGAAGCATCTGATTATCGGCGGGCACGCGCAGTGCGGCCGCATCAACAAAAGGCACAAACTTCTTGCCTTGAACCATCCAGACACCCTCACCCTTCAGCATTTGAGCTGTTGGCAAGGCCTTTATGACATAGAAAGGATCTTTCATAGAAGGATGAGTACAACGCGCTACCGCGCCCTTGATGCGTTTCAAGTCGTGCTCTTCCTCGACAAAGACCTCCATCTCGTTTTCCTGCGTATGGATCCAGTGCATAACTTCGCCTAACTTCTCCACATTCTCCCAGTTAGTACGTTGCAGGACATTGTCCTGGCTTTCGCCATCCTCAAAGTCCCGCACAACCATGCCTTCGCTTGCACCGGTCAAGATATAGTTTAAGATCTCGTCAATAAATAATGGCTGGAGCTGCTTTTGGAGCTCTTTATCAAGCTGCGTGCGATAAACAACACTGTTTTTATTAATCAGAAAGAGCTCAATTTTGAGTTGGTTCTTGTACTGGTACAGGTTATTAGCCCACGCAAATATATCTACGGGGTGATATTCACCGTCTTCGACTTCCTCTTCTGCTTCAGCGGCACGAATAGCCTCTGACTTGTGAGCGATGCGCTCTTGCTCAGGCACATCCTTTTCGAGCTCAACAACTTCCGAGATAAGGTCTTGAGCCGGGGTTTTCTGGTCTACAGCCGCGGCATCGGCAGTATTTTCGGGTGTCATTTGTTTGACGTCAGTTGTTGCTTCCTCTTCCATTTTCTCTCTCCACAGGAGAGCCGTCCTGCCCGTACGGGGCTGGGACGGCTCATTGTTATTGTCTCAGCGTATACGTATTGTACGCTGCATTTAGCCAAATTAATGCTGTAATTTTGCCCTAGTACTGTGCGTTCCTTACGAGCGTCTGAGCGTATGATTCGAACCACTGGCCTGCGGCAGGAGCACCAGCTGCACCACATTGGCCGTCGGACTCACCTGCTCGCTTAATCCATAGGTAAGCATCAACATTCTTTACGCCAGTAGTGGTTGTCGGACGTTTGCCAAGACCACGATCTGTTGGGTTGCACCATTCAGTGCCTTTTGGTCCTTGGCCGTTGCGGCTCGTGTCGATAACAAATGGTTTGCCAACTTTCGCAGATATTTGGTTGCCGTAGTTCGTTTCATTAGCAGTAGTCTGGAAGTTAGAAACGTTGGTAGAGAAACCGCGGGCTTTGGCGATGTTTGATTTCTGGAGGCGGTTGTTCCACTCGTCAAAGCTGATTCCGCCCCAAGCTGAGTGAGCTGCATCAATATAGACGTATGCCTTCGTTTGTGAGGTCAGGACATTTACGGCGTCAGCGATCAACTCATAGCGGTCAGTGCGGTCTACTGCGCTCAGGTCTGAACAATTTATCTGGGCAAGCGCATCAGGTTCGATGATAACAATTGCTTCACGGTTACCAATGCCACTGGCAAAGCTTCGTGTCCAGTTCTTGTATGTAGCTTTGTCTTTTGCGCCACCCTTAGAATAGCTGCCACAGTCACGGTGCGGAAGGTTATACATAACGAGCTGGGCAAGCTTCCCTTGGTTCGATGCGGCATCGACGACACCCTTTACCAGCGGTCCTGGGGTTGGAGTCCAATCACCGTACCATTCAGCGATTGGCTGGCCCGACATTGCCGTTGGGCGCTGAGCGTTCGAGTAGCTTGGGCTCACGTAGAGACCCTTCCCTCGTGGACCATCACTTGTCGTTGGTGGAACTTGTGGATTTGGAGTTGGGGTTGGAGTCGGCGTGGGAGTAGGAGTTGGGGTTGGCACTTGTGGATTTGGTGGGGTTGGTGCTGGAGTGGCTGATGACTTGGGAACGGTCCATTTTTGGGCGACAGTGCCGTTACAGCGCCACATCCAAATCTGGTTGCCATCAGTAGTATCGGCATACTTGTCATCTAAACAAAGACCCGAGTTGGGGTTAACAATTGAACCATCAGTGTGAACGGTCCATTTTTGGGCGACAGTGCCGTTACAGTGATAAAGCTGGACAGGTGTTTCTTGAGCCTTACTTGCAGCGCGAACGTCCAAGCAGTATCCCTGCACACGAATAGTCCCGTCGCCAGGGATTGACCATTTTTGGGCGACAGTGCCGTTACAGCGGTATAGCTGAATCTTATTTGAGTCAACGACTCGCTGAGCCTGATTGTCCAAGCACTTGCCTGCGATGCCGACGATAGGACCTTCAGCAGTAATAGCGCGTGTCAGGGCTAGCGTCACGACGCCCATAACTGCGACAACAACGACAATCAGTACCGTCGTCCATTTGCTTTGCAGCCATGAAGCATTTTTATTAGCGCCACTGACCACCACCTTCGACTTTGGCTTCGAAGTTGTTGTTTTCTTTTTCTGGGCCATTTTCAGCACCCTTTCATAAATTATGTTGTTTAAATCGTATCATAAGCGTTTTAGTAAATACAAGCTGGAGATTTTAACATAAAGCTTTGCAGATTTAGTAAAATGATTTACCTTGAGATTTATGAGCTACCACAACAGAACCACATTTATACCCCTAGCCGAAGAACATCCTGGCCTAGCAGCCCACTTCACACAAGTCGAAGCCCGATATCGAAGAAAGAGTGACGATCAAAGCGGCCTGGAACTGGCCTGGGCGACCCTGGAAATGGGCCTTCACCCTAAGACTCCGCTATCGACTTCGGAGGCATACTTCGATGTAAGCGAAACTTTAGCACGGCAATACCTGGATGGACCTGGGGCTGTCAAGGAGCCGTCACAAGTCCTATATGCTAGCGCACCCTTATTTCACGCACGACGCACAGGCTTCTCGGCCACAAATTTAATAAGCGCCCAGACGCGGCTCGCGGAATTCGGAGATCGCCTACTGTGGGGCACGGATGCTGATGACATAGACTTCGGGCGGGGCGCCATTGGCCGCGTTGCACTCTTCCTAGCAAGCCTCAAACACGCAACCCCCGCTACTGCCCTCGAGATGGCTTACTTTCCTACTTCGCGGCGGGAAAACGCCTCATTCAATACATATACCGTACAATCTGTGGGTCAAAAAATACGGCGCAAGAATCTCGTACGCCTGAGACACACCGCAGTGCAGACGCCTGCAGGTGCCATGCGCACTCCGGTCAAGGACATAAGCCTCATACTCAGAGCACAATCACTTTTTGAACAAGAAGGGCTTGACCGACAAAATTCGCGGCGCGTTCTAAGGTGGATTATTCAAGATGCATGCAACGTTACACTGCCCACCGAGCAGCACGCCATAGTGGATCAGCTTTCTCGCTCTTTGTCATATGACATGTAAAAAGATAAACTAAACTCGTTTGCCTTTGCGGGCTTCATTGGCCCAGGTGTCTGCAAGCTCGTTACCCTCATCGTTATTGTGGCCGCGGACCCATATTAGCGTCGCTCGTGATTGGCGATACAGCGGGCAAACTTCCCTGACGATATCCAGGTTTTTTATCTCGCCGCCCTTCTTTTTCCAGCCGTTCTTTTCCCAGGCGACAGACCATTTTGTAATAACATTGATCCAGAACTCACTATCGGTATAAATGCTGCATTCCTGGCCATCAGCATTCTTGAGAGCGGCGACAATTGCCTGCCCTTCCATGCGGATGTTTGTCGTATCTGGCTCACCGCCCAGACAACAGACTTTCATGTCGCGAATAACTGCATAGCCGCCTTTGCCTGGATTAGGTTCGCAACTTCCGTCGGTGTAGTAAATAATCATAACTCTCCAAACCCTCTTTGAATCAAAATAATATTGTAGTGTCGGACCACTTTTCTTGCAGTGCTGTAAAGACGCGGCACTTAGGCGAGATTCTCAGTACTGCGCCCGCTGTGCCCGGCCTGCCTTCACGGCTAAATAGTTGCGAGCACCTGATCGATCGCAACCCGAGTCTGCTGAGCAGTGTCTCGGTTACGGACTGTCACCGTATTGTCTTCGAGCGTCTGGAAATCGATAGTAATATGCGCAGGGATGCCGATCTCATCTGAACGCCGATAGCGCTTGCCGACATTAGAGTTATCGTCCCATGTCACATTACCCAATTGTCGCTGGAGCATACCATACACTTCTTGAGCTTTTGCCACCAGCTCAGGTTTATTCTTAAGCAGTGGCGATACTGCTGCCTTGATAGGCGCAATATGCTTAGGGAGCTTGAGCACGAGGCGCTTTTCACCATTAAGTTCGTCCTCGGTGTACGCTGACGACAGAATTGCCAGCAAAACACGATCCAACCCAAAAGTCGGCTCAATGACGTGTGGAATAAATGGCGCGCCACCGCCCTTCGGCCGATATTCCATTGACTTGCCCGAGCTTATCTGGTGAGCGGTTAGGTCATGGTCGGTGCGATATGCACAGCCTAAGAGTTCTTTTTGGCCAAACGGGAAATCGAATTCAGTGTCGACCGAGTGCTTGCTGTAATGAGCTCGGTCTTCGGCAGGTACATCGACAAAGTGTATTTTTTCCTCGGGCAAACCAACACTCAGCAAGAATTGCTTCTGCTGGTCGAGCCAGTAGTCAAACTGGTCCTTCCATACATCAGGATGCACAAAGTACTCAATCTCCATCTGTTCAAGTTCACGAACACGAAAAATAAAGTCGCGTGGACTAATTTCGTTACGGAATGCCTTACCAATCTGAGCCATACCGAATGGCATATCTGGGTAAAAGCTGTCGACCACGTTCTTGAAATTCACGAACATACCCTGGGCAGTCTCGGGGCGCAGGTAGCTGATACTCGTCGCATCTTCGGTGGCACCAATATGCGTCTTGAACATCATGTTAAACTGGCGAACGTCACCTAGGGGGTTGCCGTCAGGACTCTTGATACCCTGCTCTTTAATAACTGCATCCATTTGCTCTAGGTTCATGGCTGTGACACCTTCGATACCAGCATCTTCAAGTAAATGGTCGGCGCGGTATCGTTTTTTTGTCTTCAGATCCTCGACAAGGGGATCATGGAAGCCACCAACATGGCCGCTGGCCTGCCATACTTTTTGGTTCATTAAAATTGCTGCGTCGACGCCATACATGTCAGCACGGTCTTCGACGAAACGCTTCCACCATTCATTGGTAATGTTGCGCTTGAGCTGTACGCCCAGCGGGCCGTAGTCCCAGGTGCCAGCCAGACCACCATAAATGTCGGAACCCTGATAAATAAATCCTCGGCGTTTTGCCAAAGAGGCAATATCTTCTAAAGTTACAGTACTCATATTATTTGTTAGTATACTGTAATAACCCCTGTTTTTCTAGCTAGGTAGCCTTCGGCTTATCAAACCTCGCGTGCCATTGCTCAAGAACGGCTGCAAGCACTGGCGCCATATAGTCGATCGCCTGATTGTAGCCCTCGAGTTGATCAGGCCCCTTGAATGGATAGGCAACGCTCTCTGGCGTCCGTGCAAAAAGCTCGAGGTTAGGCCGTGGTGATGGCGAAAGCGCGAGGTAGTGACCCGCCCCAGCTATATCACGAGGAGTCGTGAGCGACATGATAACCTTCTCCGAATCACCTGTTCTCGGACGCAAATAGGTTCGTATGCCCACAAAAGGTGCTTTTACTAGGATTTTTGGATTAGACACTGCCACGAAACCCGAATAGGATACTGTACTGTTATAGCCTACTGCATCAGCGAAATCTCCAACGATGGCTTCTGGGTTAAGCTCACGATGTTCCTGCATCATAGCTGCTCGATTAATCAGCATAGCTGCTCGGCCGACTGTTGCTGCGTTGTGCAGCCATGTCTCACGCGTCATTTGCTGCTCGCCAGGATTTTCCGGCGATACTATACCATGCAGCTCTTGTATTAACTCTGCACATACTTCTAGTGAGACCCGGCTAGGCATATATGCTCCTTATTTTTGCATTAGTATACCATCCCACTAGGACAATATACGATGCAGTGGTAAACAATCCTGTAAAAGTTGGCCGCAACCCTGGATATGCCATAAAGCCTGCGGCGAATTACCAGCCAAGGTCAAACGCAAGAATTTTATATGATTAACCCCGTATTGTCCGCGCTCTGTATCTGGAGCAAAAGCCATGGCGTCGAAATCAAAACGGTATAGCTGGTCAACGCTAAGCCGTGCATGCTGGGTGTCTGTTTGGAAGTTTGGTGAATGCCCCGCAAGTCGAAGCAGCTGGAGGTCAAACCAGAACTGGATAAGTGCCAGGGGAACCTGCTTGTCGTCAAGTGCCTCAAACGACTGCTGTAAGATATCAAAATATTCAGGCTCAGGGTGATCCTCGGTCTGCTTATTTAGACGCTTAATAAGTTCATAGCCGGTCATCGTTCGCTCCAAATCCTGAACAATAGAAGCATAATGCTTTTGGAGCCGGGTGGAGATCAGTGTTCCCATTTCACCCCTTCCCTTTACAAAAGTGATATTGCTGACACTAAACAGTTCAATACCACCAGCCAGCTTTGATTTAATACGGCGAACACCCTTGGCAACAACGCGCAGTTTGCCATATTCAGGGGTTAATAAGGTCAAAATGCGATCTGCCTCGCCATAATCAGTCCTCGACAGAATAATTGCCGTCGTTACGAGCTGCTTCATTGTACCTTGCTCGATCCTTCACTTATACAACCGTTGACGATTGTAAGGAGCCGCTCAAGGCTAACCTGCGGTTTGTAAAACCAGTCGAAGACGTTATATTCATCAAGCACGAGTTGTTTCATTTCTGGGTGGTTCCGGGGTGATGTAAAGCTATGCAGAATAACTGGCACGGCATTCCAGTCAGAATAGGAACGGAACTCTTGCAAAAATCCAATGCCATTTATACCTGGGAGCTGCAGCTCCATGATAACCAGGTCAGGACAGGCTTCATCAGCCAAAATAATTGCCGTTTGGCCATTGATGGCATGATCAACAACATAGCCTGCTGTCTGCAAGGCACTCACGTACGTCTGAGCGAGTATTTGGTCGGGTTCAATACACAAGATTCGCATGCCCGCACCTATACCAGCTGGAGCTGCTGGCTCGGCTGGAAAGTCATAGCCATACCACTGCTCCGTGCATAGCGACCAATGCGGAGGCTCGTGGACATTGCCCTGCCAAGAGCATCCGCAACAAAAACACCTGCCGCACTGGTTGTCGTCAAAGTTGAAAATGGCTGCATCGCCACGCCCTGTAGCTGTAGGGCCTTCCTCCAATCAGCCGCAGCTAAAGTGTTAAAGCCATATAAGCCAGCCACAATACCGTGCGCGGTCCGATGAGCTGCCAATGTTATGTGTCGCACGTCCCGCTGTGATCCCGCTGCCTCAACCAAAGAAAAGCCAAGACTCAAAATTGCCGACCGGAGTGCTGCAGCGTGGGCCATGACTGGCTCGTATCTTCCAGCAATGTGCAGCTCCACCTCTATGCCGTACTGCTTGGCGAAATCGTCCAGGGTATGCGAGACGTCAAGAAGCGTCGATGAGAGCGACACAGGCACAAGATCAAGCGTAGTCTGGCTCGCTAACAGCTGGAGACCGAGCAAATAATTATCTACCAATGTAAGCGCTGCTTGCGACTGGGCGCGAATAAGCTTAGGGTCAATTGGCGCACCGATACCCTCTAGCAGCGCCAAATCAGCCTGCCTGGACATAATCGTCAACGGCTGCTTAAGCTGTTCGGCAACCGAAAGCAGCAAGCGCGTATTCTGCGAATCGATACTACTCTGCTCTAGCAAAACAACCCTGCACTTCCCTCGTTACCTCTTTCCCTCAGTATAGCACCAATTCGAGTAAAATTACGGGGTAAAGGTAGCGTTGGGCAAGATGATATTATTAAAGTCTGGTACAAACTGGCTTGATTCAGTCGAGATCTTGAGTGTCATGTTGCGAAGCGGCAAGATGATCGCCACGCCCTCTTTATTAGTTGAAATTTTTCCCTCAACACGGGCACCTACGACAGATGGCACTTTGGGCAAATTGTACGGTGTAATTCTAACGATTTGCTGTTGTGTAGAGCCGCTGTACTGCTGCAAGATTTGATCATATGACTGTTGGATAAGTTCGACACGGAGGGCAAAAGTGTTGTCCTGGCTGAGTGTGCTCGGCACAAAATCCGGGTGGAAATATCCATTAAGCGCCTGGCTTTCACCTTCAATAACATACGAGCTCCACGTCTTGGGATAGTCAATGGTTATGGAGCCGTAGGCGGCAGGACCAATATATTTTTTTAGTGGGTTCTTTGCCTCTTCGGCAAATTTTTTGGCATCGGTTGCTTGTGTACGACTCTCGGCCGCAGTCACCGCCGTTGCAACTTTTTGGTCGCTGTTATCTTTGTAATCTTGGCGCTCATTAAAAGCCCAATACCCGAAGGCAGCTGCTCCAATCAGTAAAATCCCCACTAAGATAAGCGGGATGAGCAATATATCTATTGCGCCACGTTGATTCAACTGCTTCATATCGCTCATGGTAACTCAGTTTGTCCTTTGCTGCAAGGTATTCGCGTGCTTTGATCGATGTGCGTGGGTGCTCTTTGCGGGCACGCCATACTCATATAAAAATATACCGTTAAACTTCGATACCGGCGGCTTGTCTTGGATAAAGAAAGCAAAGCTGGCCAGTTTAACTGGCTGGGTGTGCCAGATGACAATCCGCTTGTCGAGCCGCTCCATCTGGCGCTGTAGCAAGAACGTAAAGATACCGTCTGCTTGCGGCCAACGCGCCTTCCACATATCATCCCATACAATCGTAACCTGGTCTCGATACTGCCAGCATCGAATGCGAGCTACGAGTACCAAAAGCGGGTTCAACTCGATGCCAACGACCTTAAGTCCCCGCTGAGCAGCTGCTCGGGCAACCTTGCCATCGCCAGATCCAAGTTCAAGCAAGGTCTGACCAGGCTTGAGATCTAGTAGATCGAGGGCGGTCTGGACCTGCTTATTAAAGGTCGGCACATAAGGGGGCCCGACAAATACCACGATGCCAAATGCTAGCGTAATAATGATAACTGCCAAAAATACGAAGTCCATTACGATCAGTTCCCTTCATTCATTTGGAGGCGCAAAGTCTCAAGCTTATTCTCTGCCTCGCTCACATGCGTCTCGAGCTCCGACACCAACTTCAGGCCCTTCTCGTATAATGCTACAGCGTCCGCAGCCTGAATATCAGGCTGCTGCAATGTCATGAGCACCTCGTCGAGCTCTCCACTCAGTACTTGATAGTCCTTCTTCTTCGGCATTATGACTCCTTCACCTTGTCTGACTGTTTCCGTACACCCGTAACTGTCGCTGTGACCATGGTATCTATAAATTGCAGTGAAATTGCTGCGCCTACGTCTAGGTCAATTGCGTTACGAATTACTGTATCATCCCGGCGAACAAGTGCATATCCCCGTTTTAGGGCAATCGATGGGTCATACGCCCGCAAAAGCTGGCCTCGCAAGTTCAGCTGCTGGCGGGACTGACTGACAACTTGCAGCGCAGCCTCATGCAATAGCGCGGTATTTTGCTGTAGCTGCTGACGCATCGCCTTAACGGCATGCCCGGAAATATCCGCTAAGCGCTGACGTTGGATATGCAGGTGGCGCAGGATAGCGTGGCGATCAGGAACAAGCATTTCGGCCGCGTTACTTGGTGTACTGGCGCGACGATCAGCTGCCAATTCCGCCAAACTCGTATCAACTTCGTGACCAATTGCCACAATTGTGGGGATGCGGCTTGCCGCGACCGCCCGAGTTACTTGCTCGGTGCTAAAAACCTGGAGGTCCTCGGCACTTCCGCCGCCTCGCGTCACGACAAGAACATCAGGGTGCTGTGCCAGATTATTGAATTGCTGAATAGCCGCCACGATCTGCTTAGGAGCTGGCTCACCCTGAACTTGTACGTCAATCAGGGTGATCTGTAGTCCGCCCCATCGATCACTGATAATCTTCATGAAATCGCGGTATGCCGCAGACTCGCCCGAGGCAATAAGACCAATGTGGCGTGGTGGATATGGGAGTGGTCGCTTGCGCGTTTCGTCAAAGAGGCCCTCTGCGCGGAGCTTTGCCTCCAGCAGAGCAGCGGCTTTCTTGATAGCACCCTTCCCTACCGGTTGCATATGCTGCACCGTTACACTAAACCCATACTGAGGGTGTAGTCGGGGTACGCCACGTACCGACATCATCATGCCATCTTCCAGCGGCCCAGGCAGTTGGTATACCGTGCCAAAAAAGCGCACCGTGGCTTCGTCATCCTTGAGGTCAAAATAGACCCAACGGTTTTTGCTAACACGGAAATTAGCAAGCTCACCAATAATATGCACGTTGGGGTAGGCATATTCGAGAGTTTGATTGGCGAGTGCTACGAACTCGCTGACGCTTAGCTCAAGGGCGTCATTCGTCATGGAGAGGCACCGTACTATTTCCCGAGATAATTGTTCGATGGTAGAAATAATAGCCAGGTGGCAGCTGAATAAGCATGTTCAGGATTCGATACATGACCGTTACCGGCAGGCTGACCGCGGCAGGTACACCGGTTGCCGCTAATACTGCGGTCATCAGGGCTTCATAAATGCCAACGCCGCCTGGGAGCACCGACACCAAGCCTGCAAAGTTAGCGACCGAATAAGCCAAAATGACCGCGCCAAGATTGATCCACTGGTCGAAAGCAATGTACACCACATAGACCGCCAAAACCTCAGTAAGATTTGCCAGAAATGCCCAAAAGAATGGCCAACGCAAATCGGCATAGTTGCGTTCCATAACCTTATAGTTAAGGTGCAACTCTTCCACGGAAGCCCGAGCGTTGGCAATGTTAAAAGTTTCCGGATGTTTTGGGCGCACGACCTTAATAATGCGGTTGAGTGCTTTTGTCACATACGTAAACGTTCCTGCGATTCGTTTTTCGCTGCCAATAATCATCACAAAAGCGACGGTCCCTACCAGTAGCAAGGTCGATAGAGAACCGGCGGCTAAAATAACGACGTCGTTCACCCGACCGCCAATTGCCATAAACAAAAGCCCTGCAACGAGTAAGATCTCGAATGACAAGAAAAGGAGCATCAGCTTCATCATTTGAACGACCGTAGCCTTGCCGCCAGTGATGTCTTTGCCTTGACGCATGCGCACGCCGAAATAGGAAATGCCCGAAACACCGCCGCTAGGGAAAACACTGTTCACAAAGTTCAGCTCCAGCGATGTCTGAAATAAGAATTTGTAGCTTAGTTTATTGCCGACAACCTTAAATAGTCCTCGATATAGCCGTGTTTGGGCATCATAGTTAATCCACTGGAGGGGCAAAAGCAACAAGAGCGCCCAGGCATGGACCTTTTGGATATTCTGGATTGTGTCGACAACCTGGCCCCGCACTGCATACAGCAATCCTACCAACGCGAGAACTGTAAAGATATTAAGAAGCAGCTTCCAGCGGCGTTTGATAAAAGAGGTTTCACTCATATCGCTCTATTATACCGAGCTTTTGGCGTCTCTTCCATTAAATCGCTCAAGCAGACCCCTGGCGTTACTGTTTTAATGGCCTTTTATCTCCGTGCTTTTCCGTTTATGTAAAAAATACTATACTTGGCGCATGGTAGAGCAGCCCCCCGTCTCCCCCCAGCTTAATCCAGAAGTCATCCATGTATTTACTGAATCAAACCAAGGGCGACTGCTTGCCCACCCCGATATGCACCATCACTTTGTCTCTTTTCGGTTTCTCCGTGTCAAAGAACGCCTCAGAGAGCTTGAACTCCATGACAGCCTCGGACAAGCTCATTACCTCTACAATCTCGGCCTCGGCCTCCCCTATACAAACCAAAAATGGGTTAAGGCTGGCGTCCAAGTCATACCAGACCTCGCCTGCTTCGATTCAGCCTACGGCGATATCTTCCGGGCAGTAACCGAGCTACCGAGCAATGCCGCGCAGTTCCTATGTCATAAACTGGCAGCGTTCTACGGACCTGGCAATCATGATGGCCAGGTAAGATTCCTACCAGAGGGGATTTTGCAGGTTGCCTTCGGATATGCCGCGAGCGCCAAGGATGTTCGCCAAGCCTTGCCAGTGGCCACTTTTGCAGGCAACGAGATGATGCCCGAAACACTCATTGAAACACTGGCCTCAACTGCCTACATCCCCACGTTCGTTCGCACCCGCGTCTGGAGCGCACTACTTCAGATCGCAGCGTGCCGAGGCGATGAAATTACCGAAGATGGTGCGACCGTTCGACGTCACCTTGCCACCAACCCAAGGATCATCGCAACAACTGAAAAAACGGTCAGTACCGGCATTATGCGGCTGCTATCACGCAGTAACCTGCGAGATGATTGGGTGCAAGATTATCAATCCACGAGCTAAAAACACCCTGATTTAACCGTAATAGCGTATAATGGTAACAGATTATGCAAAGTATTTTTATATTGGGTCGCCAGCCTGCTATTGGTCGAGCCGAGCTCGAGAGCCTTTACGGTGCCGACCGCATCCAACCACTCAGCGATACGGTTGTTATTAGCGACGTCCTCCCTGACGACGTCCAGTTCAGGCGTCTGGGAAGCAGTGTCAAATTTGGCGCCTTTTTGGGCATCATCAAAAAAGCCGCTATGCCTTCCCTGCACCTGCAACTCGAGAGCTACATAAATCGCTGCGTCGAATCTATTGGCGATGGCAAAGTTCAGCTTGGCATCAGTGCATATGGAGTCAAGACTTCGCCCAAGCAGCTCATGGCGATCGGCCTGAACCTCAAAAAAGCGCTCCGCAGCAAGGGCTACTCAGTTCGCTTAACTCCCAATCAAGAAGCCGAGCTCTCTAGTGCCCAGGTGCTACACAATCATCTGACTGGTGAACGTGGAATTGAGCTTCTACTAGTCCGCCATGGTGCGGATATTATCGTTGGGCGCACCGTTGGAGTGCAGGATATCACCGCCTACGCCAGGCGTGATCAGGAACGACCCAAGCGCGACGCCTTCGTAGGCATGTTGCCCCCCAAGCTTGCACAGACCATCATAAACTTAGGCGTCGGCCAGCTCGAACCAAGTCAAGAGCGTGTTGTCCTCGACCCATTCTGTGGAACTGGGGTCGTACTCCAGGAAGCCTTATTGATGGGCTATGGCGCCTACGGCACCGACCTCGAGACGCGTATGGTTGATTATTCAACCAAGAATCTTGCCTGGCTCAGCGAAAAATATCAAACCCCTGGCGAGATTCCTATCGAGACAGGCGACGCAACCTCTTTTACATGGGAGCATCCCTTTACGGTTGTTGCATGTGAAGCCTACCTTGGACACCCCCTCACTCACTGGCCCAGGCCCGAGAAATTACAGCAAATCATTGGCACTTGCAACGTTATTATCGAGAAATTTTTGCGTAATATAAGCAGCCAAATGCCAAGTGGTAGCCGTCTATGCGTGGCCGTCCCTGCCTGGATCAACCCAAATGGTAAAATTCACCATCTTCCAGCACTTGACCACCTCGAGAAAATGGGGTACAATCGAGTGAGTTTTATGCATGCTGGTGAGGCAGAACTGGTCTATTATCGATCAGATCAAACTGTTGCCCGTGAGCTGCTAGTAATAACAAGGAAGTAAATAATCATATGTCACACGTCAAAGCTGGTGGTACATCCAAAAACAATCGCGACAGCGCTGGTAGGCGTCTTGGCGTTAAGTTGTATGGTGGTCAGAAGACTCATACTGGTCAAATCATTGTTCGCCAGGCAGGCCAAACAAAGCGTGCCGGTAAGGGCACTAAGCTCAGCCGCAACTTTACCATTCATGCCCATGCTGAAGGTACTGTTACCTACAAGACTCGCCGCGTACGCCTTTTCACTGGCAAGAGTGTCAAGCGCGTTGAAGTTACCGTTGAATAGATCCATCTGATCTTCATCAAACATAACGAATAACCCCTCATTGCTGAGGGGTTATTCGTTATGTTGTACATAAAAATCTTATCGAAAGTACAGCTTTCTATGCTCGCCCAGGATCAACCGGGAGGTTGTGAACTGGCTTGCCTGGCTCCATCGGGCCTGTTGCCGACACAGTTCCACCCGCGGGCATATATGGAGCTACTTCTACAGCCGGGGCGGCTGGTGGGGCTGGAACATTCGGCTGCACAGGGCCAGCAGTCGGAAGATTTCGGTCGCTAAGAACACTCTCTGACTTATAGCCTACTGATGCAGGGTTACTTTCTGGGAGTGTTGGTGTTATGGGGCGGCCAAAACCATGTTCTTCTACGGTATAGCCGCCGCGTGGGACGTCAGCTGGCGCTTCAGCCTTCTGTGCTGCAGCATTTGCGTCCAAGCGGACAGCCTCTTGCGGCGTCGTAATGACGCCTCCACGCATAACAATGTTCGGGACACGGGGTACCCCGGCTTCTGATGGAGCAACACCCAGAACACCTTGGCTTAATGTTGTGTCACCAGTAGGCTGGGGGCCAAAAGCCCGCCCTTCATGTGCACCGGGCCTATTGTGGCCAAGGTGAAGTACACGGCCGACGAGTGCACCAAATCCACCGCTATGACTCGGGCTGCGCTCCTGGGGACCAATTGGGTCGCCTGGACGGCGTTCAGTTTGGGGAGACTGATTGAGGTTTTCCATTTTTCTATATCCTTGCTAACGTTTTTTGTTTTTTAGCTACTAATATAGACTAGCATAAAATCATACTTTGGTCAATTTTAGGTCACAGTATACTTTTAGGCTTGAGGGGGACGACTGGCGTACTGCAAGAGCATATCTGACTGCCCTGCCCACAAATGGCCTAGTACACCTTCAAGAGCTGGCGTTGGTTTGCCTGCGTGGGCGTGAATCATCTGTGCAGTTCCCCCAGTAACACCAGCGCTAAGATACGGCGTGGACCACCATGCATCTTCTGGGGCAGGTGGATCATAGCTTAAGTGAAGCTCGGCACCATTTGGTGAGATAACGTTGCTCCACTTACCTTGCGCGCCACCTTCGCTAATAACGTAGCCGGAACGCCAACGTGAACGAAGGTCAAAGTCATTATCAGGATCCATTTCGATACTACCTGTTTTGGTCAGGGTTAGTATACTCCGCCTACCTCCGTATCGGTCGGTAGGCACTTCTGCGTGGACAAGAGCAGCGCCGGCGATGTAGCTGATGACATCACCCCGCTCGTCAGGACGAGCGACGATCTTGCCGTGCTCCACGCCGATAATGCCCAGAAGCCGCTGGTGGACACCGTATCGGTCGATATGTTCTGCGAGTGGCGTGTCAACACGAAATAGCTCAGGTGCTCGAGCCATAGGCGATAATGTTGTTCTGCCGATTGTGCCGTTTTCGACAAGTGCCTCAGCTGCTGCTTGCAGCTCAACAGAGTCATAAGGGGGCTTTATGACTTTCTGTTCTGGTTCCACTCTTGTTATATTGGGGCTAACCCTTGATCGTCGTCCTGCCATATAATTCGTCTCCAAACTGAACTTTTATAGTATTATATCATAAATACTTAATTTTAACAAAACTTACTACTAAATAAAAACACCCCATCCATTACATGATGAGGTGTTATGATAATTCATCTATCGCTTGCCTTATATTCCTAGGTGGAATTTTATTCGATCAATGACATCGGTAATGACTACCTGTGACTTAACGAGATAGTCATCAACGCCGAGAGACATAGCTCTCTGCTTATCACTCTCCTGGCTTAATGCAGTGAGCATAATAATCTTGAGATTGGCAGTTTCTGGTGTGTTGCGGAGGATATCAAGGACATCAAAACCGCTTACCTTCGGCATCATCACATCGAGCAATACAAGCTCTGGACGATAGCTAATGGCGGCGGCAAGGGCGTCCTCACCATTTGAGACACGACGAACATCGAAACCTTCGGCCTGCAGTCGGACAAGATAGACACTTGCGAGAGCATCGTCATCCTCAACCAACAAAATACGTTTTGGATGTTCATTTACTGGCGTTTGTTGGTTATTATCCATACTGCTAAAGCTACCTCATTTAGTTATCTTTTGCAAGTGACCCACGAATCCAGCGAAGAGCGGATGTGCCCGATTTGGTCGAGATTTAAACTCTGGATGGAACTGGGAGGCGATGAAAAATGGGTGATCTATGGCTTCTACCATTTCGACAAGATGATGATCAGGCGAAAAGCCGACAGCCTTAATGCCCCATGATTCATATTCGTCACGAAAATCATTATTGCATTCGTAGCGGTGTCTATGACGTTCTACAATATTTCGTGAGCCATACAGGTGTTCTGCAAGGCTCTGAGGGGCAATAGCGCAGTCGTAGTCGCCGAGGCGCATTGTGCCACCAGTGTTTTCTTTGCCCTGCTGCCCTTCCATAGTGTTAATAACCTTGTAGGGGCTGTCTATGTTGAACTCGGCCGAGTTAGCATCCTTTAGGCCTGCGCGCCGGGCGGCTGCAATAACGGCAACTTGCATGCCGAGACATAGACCAAGATATGGTTTCTTGTTTTCGAGGGCATAGGCCGCGGCACGGATCTTTCCCTCAACCCCACGAGCGCCAAAGCCGCCAGGCACCAAGATACCATCGACGCCGTCTAAGACTGTCGCCACGTTCTCGTGTTGCTCGAGCGCCTCAGCATCGATCCATTCAATTTGGATACCAACATTATGCGTCCAGCCCGCTGCGCGAAGTGCTTCGAACACTGACATGTACGTATCATGATTATCGAGATATTTAGCCACTACGCCAACCTTTAATTGACGCTTGTGCTCTGTCATGGCCTTGCGCACCATTTCACGCCACTCATCCATAGGCGCTGGGCGGTCGGTAAGTCCAAGCTTCTTGCTGATAACTTGCGCTATGCCGGTGTCCTCAAGAGTAATCGGAACCTGGTAAATACTTGGGGCGTTTGGAAGTAGCGCAATCGCATCTTCGTCTACGCCGCAGTAGAGACTGAGCTTACGCTTGATCGTTGGATTAGAAACTTGCTCGCTGCGAGCAACCAAAATGTCTGGAGCAATGCCTAATGCCCGGAGTTCTCGAACAGCGTTCTGGGCAGGCTTGGTTTTGGTTTCTTTGCTTGCGCCCAGGTATGGCAGATAAACAACGTGAACATAGAGACAGTTTTCACGGCCCACGCTCAGATTAAACTCACGAATGGCCTCGATAAAACTTAAGCTCTCAAGGTCGCCAACCGTGCCGCCAATTTCAACAATATGTACGTCAAAACCCTCGCTCGCCTCGCGAATATAACCCTGAATGGTATTCATGACGTGTGGAACAATCTGCACAGATTGGCCTTCGTACTTACCTGCGCGCTCGTCTTCGATAACACGCCGAAGAACCCGTCCACTCATCAAAGAACTTGACTGTGTCAGCTCTTCATCGAGAAACCGTTCATAATGGCCGAGGTCCAAATCGGTCTCTGCACCGTCTTTGGTGACAAAACATTCTCCGTGTTCACGTGGACTCAGAGTGCCAGCGTCAACATTCAAATATGGATCACATTTTTGGAGGTTGACTCGATGGCCGCGCGCCTTAAGAACATTTGCAATGGAGGCCGCCGTAATACCTTTTCCTAAACCTGAAAGCACACCGCCCGTAACAAATACGTATTTAGTCGACCTTGACACCAGTTCCCCTTCTCTGAAAATTCTTTTTCAATCATATCCTATGGGGCATACTGCACGCAAGCAGATTTCAGACTACTGCTGTTCGTTCAAAAGTTGGATGGCTGCATCCTTTTGGGGATCACGGCCCGCCAGAGCGTCTTCCTTGCTTAAGGCAACCTTCTTGTCCGGTTGAATACCCTTTTTGTCGATATTCTTGCCATCGGGCCGATACCAACGAGCGATCGTCACCTTTAACTGACTCCCATCGGCAAAGCCTCGTAGCTTCTGCACGCTCCCCTTGCCATAGCTCTTTTCGCCAACCAGTGTCGCGACATCGTTATCTCGTAAAGCACCTGCCACAATCTCTGCGGCACTAGCGCTCCCACCGTTAATAAGAACTGTGGTCGGTACGTCTTTGAGGATGGCATCACCTTCAGCCATGTAGCTTTCGATGACTTGATTGCCCCGCTTCTCATCGAGCACAGTCGCACCCGTTGGTAG
Organism: uncultured bacterium; assembly: GCA_963721475.1. GTDB lineage: Bacteria > Patescibacteriota > Saccharimonadia > Saccharimonadales > UBA4665 > CAMLQK01. The sequence continues at coordinate 327,808 of CAVRJI010000002.1, forward strand.
CCATAGGCTGGAAACACCGACTGCAGATTCGAGCAAACCACCCGGGTCATCGCGCATATCAAGCACGACGCCCTTAACTTGCTTGTCTTTGAACTCTTGTGCAGCTTCTGTAGCTAATCGTGTCGTGTCGTCACTGAACTGGCTAATTTGCATATAGCCGATATTGCCATCAAGAATCTTGTGGGTCACACTTGGGATTTTGATCTCATCACGAGTGATGGTAAACGACAGATCTTCGGACTTATCGCGGATGACCTTGAGGATTACCTTGGTGTCTTTTGGACCGCGGATACGGCTCACCGCATCATCAATAGACAAATCAGTCGTGGTCTTGCCATCGATTGAGGTAATCACATCACCCGCCTTTATTCCGGCCTGTTCTGCGGGCGAGCCTGCAATTGGGGCGACGACAATGAGATTTTTGTCGTCATTCTCGCCCAGCTGGGCGCCAATACCCGAGAACGATCCGGACAGCTGCTCGTTGAACTTCTGTGCGTCCTTGGTATTAAAATATTCTGTATAGGGATCACCCGCTGCCTGAACTAAGCCAGACTTCATGCCGTCAAGGAGGTCTTTCTCGGTTAGCTTACCGTCATAATTCTGCTTGAGGGCATTGTACATTGCGTCTACAGAGGCGTAGTTGAGTTTATCGGGCAAGGCATCGTTTTGTGAAGCATACTGGCTGAAAGAGATCGTACCGTTACCGACCATGATCCCGACATTAAAGACAACAACGACAACGGCAATCGCTGCAGTACCAAAGATCACTTTTTTGGCGGTTCCCGTCTTAAATCTGTCAAAAAATGAAGGCGAAACTGGCGCTGATGGCTCAGCAGCATCGGTATGGGGCTGTTTAGACACGGCTGTACTCTCTTATCTGTTTGGTTGAATAATTGTTCTTATAATAATGCACTCACTTACAGGATATAAGCTGAAGCTTATTTGTAAATGTATTGCATACTGACGATATCACGAAGCATGTAGGAGAACTTACCAGTAAAGTCGCTGTTCATTTCGCTCGTAAGAACCTGTCCGGCAGGTACGTTGACACCTTTCCAGGTTGCTGGACCAACCGCCTGGACAATAGTAACGTGACCATACGTTCCAGCAGTCTTGACGCCGATCGAGCCGGCCTTTGGCCAGTCGTGAACTGGATAGTTAGAGGTATCGACCCACATTTTGGCATCTCCACGAGCACTAAAGTCGCTGTTGCCCAGAACGCGCTTAAAATACCAATAGGCGTACGAGGTACATTCGCGGTTTTCGATGCCAGCCCAATCGAGGACGGAATCTTTGGGCGCATCGCAGACGTCACCGCCTGCACCGCTCGCCAGACGATAGCCGCCATTACCGCTGCCTGCATCGCAAGAACCGCCACGCTCATCACCGCTGATTGATACGCGACTCGATCCTTGGGCGTTCAGTGCGGCCTGTTTGCGCTGTAGCTCTTCGATCCGGGCCTGGTTGCCCTGGGTTTTCTGGTTATATGCCGACTGCTGACCTTCGTTCATGGCTAATAAATGACTTTGTTCTGCTTGAGCGGCTGCAATTTGCGACTGCTGGTTCTTTTGCGTCTGTAGCAAAGCTTCAACCTGATCTTTTTGGCTCTTTAGTTGACCTTGGATACGAGCAATATCGTTCAAGGTCGACTGGATTTTCGTCTGCACTGCACCGCGGTAAGTCTCAGCATCAATAAAGTGGCTCAGATCCTGACTGGTTGCCAGCATTTCGACTGTCGACATCTTGCCGTTAACGTAAATAGATTTAATGTCCTCGCCAAGTGCTTTCTTTTGCTGCTCTAGCTCGGCCTGTTTCTGCTGAATCTGAGTCTGTAGCGCTGTTTGTGTGGCAATATTGTCATTAATTTGAATTTGCAAAGAATTAATCTGGGCATTGAGGATGCGAATAGCATCTTGATAGCTCGCTGCCTGCCCCTGTAGTTGGTCAACAACACTCTGATTATTCGCGTTCTCTTGTTGCAAAGAATTAATCTGGTCCTGAAGCGTATCGGCATGGACCACATGATAGGTCAAACCGCCGACTGCGACCACACTCAATAGCATCACAAGCGGCAATCGCACAAGATGCTTCCAAGTTCTCTGTTTGGTGGTTCTTGTTGGATTATTTTTCATTTTTTTGTTAGGTAACTGTATTCCTACCATACCATATCCCCCGCCAAGTGTCATTAGCTTAACCGTTTTATTTTTTCTTTTTGCTATGAAATTTGAGGAGCTATTTTGTCTTAAATTTAAGGTAGCGCCGGGTCGCAACGATGGATGAGGCTGCTCCAATTAGTATACCAACCAATAACTGCAATGCCAAAAGCAGCCAAAAATGAGTGTGGAAGTAAGCATTTGCATAGTTAATGTCCAGGAGGCCGAGGCTACTTGCCTGTAGAGCGGATGACGAGGCGATAAAGAGCAACTCAATGAGGCCGATAGAAATGAGTGCCGAAATAATACCGTAGACTGTTGACTCCACGACAAAGGGGCCGCGGATATACCACGTACTTGCACCCAGCAGACGCATAATAGTCAGCTCGTCGCGGCGATTAAAGATAGCCATTTGGATGGTATTAAAGATGATGAGTACCGATATAACTGCGAAGACGACTACGGCGACCACGCCAGCCTGTCGTAGGACATTTGTGGCATGTGCGATCTTGTCAATTGCCTGTTTTCGATCACCCGAATACGATGTTCCAGCCTGGGGATCCTGCATAGCAATGTTATCTGGCTTGTCAAGAAATGTTTTGATTGGGGTAATATTACTGGTGTCGGTCGGCGTTATCTTGATACTTGCCGGCAGTGGACTGCCCACCTGGGTAATTGCCTGCAGTAGGTCCTTACTCTGCTCATGCTCTGCGCGGAATTCAGCTGTAGCCTGATCTTTGGAGACATACGATACGTCTCTGACTGATGGTAGCTTTTGGAGCTCCGCCATGAGGTCGCTAGCCTGCTCGCGAGAAACAGAGTCGTTAAGGTAGACTGATATTTTAATCTTATCGTTGATTTGTGCGATGGTATTGTTGAAGGTCGCACTGGTAATAACCGAGAAAAGAACGATAGAGAGCGTTACGACCATCACTGCCATGGCAGCTGCGGCCAGCCAGGCATTACGCAAAAAGTTCGTGAGGCCAGTAACGAGAACCCGGGAAAACGTAATAAGTCGGCGGTGTTTTAGGTGTCTATGTTTCATAATTCATACTCTGCTGACGCACGATCACTCGCGATTTGGCCATGTTGAATAGTAACGACACGTCGCTTTAGCTTGTTGACAATATCCTGATTGTGCGTCGTCAGTAGCACTGTTGTACCGTAGCGGTTGATTTTTTCGAGTACATTGATTACGTCCCAGGCGTGCTTCGGATCGAGGTTACCAGTTGGCTCATCGGCAATTAAAATCTTGGGCTGCCGTACAATAGCACGGGCTATGGCTACACGCTGACGTTCACCACCTGATAGTTCATATGGCATACGCTTTTCTTTGCCACGCAAATTGACAATATCGAGCACTTTGGGGACCGTATGACGAATCTCATAATTGCCCATGCCGACGATCTCTAGGGCAAAAGCGACATTCTCGAATACCGTACGGTTTGGTAAGAGTTTGAAGTCCTGAAAGACGACACCTATTTTGCGGCGTAGCAAGGGCACATCTCTGTCACGAAGCTTATCGTAGTCAATGCCGCCAACGATAATTTTGCCGCTGGAAGGTTTTTCCTCACGGGTCAGGAGGCGCAGGAGTGTCGTCTTCCCTGCACCACTTTGGCCTACGACAATGACAAACTCTTTTGGTTCGACATGAAGGCTTATCCTATCAAGTGCTGGCGTGGCATGTTTGCCGTACGTCTTTGTTACCCTGTCCAATAAAATCATTAGCTTTATTATAGCAGACGTATACGAGTGTCAACCAGTTGGACGGTGTAGTTTTGTACATACCCATGCAAGTGCAGCTAGCCTTCAGGCCAACAAAAAAAGTACAAAAAGAAAACAGCCCCGAAGGGCTGCTATCTTGTATAACAAATCACTGTTTTATGTACGTCAGGTTATATCTCGCCTGTGTACTTCAATGGCATAGCCATTAGGATTAGTGTCCAACACAAGAACTTCAATATGTTTTGTCTTGGTGGTATTTGTCATTTTTGTTCCTTTGTTTATTTTTTTGAGAACATTCTTATATTAGCATTTAATTGCTTAAAAGTCAATATGCTTATGCTCTACTGTCCGAGGGTGTGGTCGAGATAGGCATGGATCAGCGTATCGAGATTGCCGTCAAGCACCCCCTGAACGTCACTTGTTTCATAACGGCTACGGAGATCTTTGACTTGCTTGTAAGGGTGCAGAACATAGCTTCGAATTTGATTGCCCCACTCTGCTGATTGGTTGGGCCCTTTTAGTTCGTTAAGATCCTTGAGATGCTGCTGCATTTGCAATTGTATAAGGCGAGAACGCAGGATGGTTAAAGCAGTTTCTTTGTTCTGAAGCTGTGACCGTTCATTCTGAATAGCGACACTGATGCCTGTGGGCAAGTGAGTAACGCGAACCGCGGAATCAGTCGTGTTGACTGATTGGCCGCCGTGGCCGCCACTGCGATAGACGTCAATTCGCAGATCTTTGTCATCGATTGACAACTCTTCTGGACGCTCGACTTTTGGTAAAATATCCACCTTTGCAAAGCTTGTCTGGCGCAGATTGTCAGAGTTGAATGGGCTCAAACGCACTAAACGGTGAACACCATGCTCACTCTTGAGGCGACCATAGACAAAGCTGCCGCTAATCTCGATTGTGGCACTTTTGATACCTGCCTCATCGCCCGCAGATTCGTCAACTGTTTTCACTTCTAGGTGGTGTGACTCTGCCCAGCGGACATACATACGGAATAGCATCTGTGCCCAATCCTGGGCATCTGTTCCGCCAGCTCCAGCATAGATATTCAAGATAACATCATGGTCATCATAGGGGCCTGAAAACTTTAGCTCATCCTTGAGTTCAATAAAATCTGTTCGGGTGCGCTCAAGCTGCGTTTGGAGGTCAGCCAGCATGCTCTCGTCGCCGAGTGATGTAAACTCCAATAGAACTTCACTATTTTGCCGAAGCTCTTGCCATGGTGCAAGGCGCCTAGCAAGCTTGGTCTGCTGCTTGACGATTTCCTGGGCTTTTTGCGGGTCGCCCCAGAAATCTGGGGCGACGACTTGCTGGTCAAGCTGGTTTTTCTGGGCAACAAGTGCTTCAAAACCGAGCCGTTCGAGGGCATGGGATATGTCTGAGTGTAGTTGCGCAGCTTGTGCTTTGAGGGGCTCCATTAGTGCTAAGTATACCCTACCTCTTGCTAGGCGCCCACACGATTCGCTCGCCTAGCCGGTGCGGCGCTGCTGATGATGGCGCCATGAAATATAACGTACAAAATTCTCTGCGTAAGCTACATGCTTGAGTTCGCGGTGCCGAGCACGTTGCATCTTAATGAGTTCAGGTAAATGGGATGTTTGAAATTTTTCGCTAAAATGGTCGCGAAGATCGTGAACGTACTGCTCAGTAACAAGTCCGCCGAGTGTATCGAGCGGTGCCTTACGGAACGGCAGCCCATCCACTCCTTGGTCAATAAGGTCGTGGTACTTGGCATGTTCGCCGTTGAACCCCACCATGAGACTTGCTCGAGCCAGCTCGTATAGGTCAACTGTCAGCCGGGCTACGCGCAAATATTCCTCGCTCGGCGATGCCGGATCAAGCCTTCCGCAAACTTCTTCGACGATTGGATAGCTTTTTGCCAGATCACCTGTCGTCCGCTCATCACGCAGTGGCATGGCGATACGGTGTCTACGGTCATTAAATGAGGGATGAGCGCCACGTATAGGATTTTGGTCATTATACTCCACAAGGCTCACCGTGCGGAGGCCAGTATGATACTGGATAGCCGTTTCGTAGTACGGCAAAAAGGCTCGGCCACGCTCGGACTGTGCCAAAAATTGACGATTAGCATCGCTCTGATCGGGCGCAAGCTCACGAGATGGGCGGAACTTGTCGGCGATAGCCCCCAGAACCCTCCGGCCGATTCGACGCAGGCTCGGCCTGGCGGTCGGCTCCTCGCTTTGCTGCTCGACTGACCTGACCAGAGACAATATAGGTGTGGGCAGCGGCACATCGGGTTCAAGCGCCTCCAGCGGCATAGTCACCAGGTGCACGTCCTCCGCACTTTGCATTGCGGGTATTTGGTCAGCCTTAGCACTCGCACTTTCTGGCACAATATCCTCCGCTGGGCCACGCCAATAATCAAAAAATATATCAACCGCTTCGGACGCAGACACCCTGTCAGCCGCAACGTGGTTGGCGGCGTGAACCTGTCGATGATACGCAATAACCGAATCATTCACATCTGTGAGCTTTACTGCCTGTACTTGCTCGCACACAGGCAAAACCGCCACGCGTTCGCGTGTAGTCATAGTATCCCCATCCCATTTTACGCTAATGCTTTAAATTAGCATTATTCTACAAAGCGGTCAATCCCAGTTGACCGCTCAGGTATATATATTTGCAACACCTACCAGAGGCTAGAGACACGCTTTTGGAGTTCAGTCGCAAAAGCCTTGTCGCAATTGCTTAGAATCCCCAAGCCCCAGACATCATCCTTGAAAAGTGCCCGTGAGATCTCCACGATATTATCTTTTTCAATGGCGGCTATGCGTTGAGGAATCTGATAATAATCTTCGATAACTTCGTCAAAGAAGTATCGTCCGCTATAGCCACCTGCCGTTCCTGAAACTGTCTGGGCGCTACGCTGGAAACGGCCTAAACTGTAGGCCTTGGCGGCTTCGATATCTGCCGTGGCAATTTCACCGTTAAAGACGTTTTGCAGCTCGTAGATCATGATGTCGAACAACTCGACGACGTTTTTCCGTGAAACCTGCGCTCCAAACCACCAATTACTGCTGAGTTTGGTTTGCCCATATCCTGAGCTCATGCCATACACAAGACCTCGCTCCCGCGCTGTGCCCAAAATTTTGGAGTACATCGTTTCGGTAAGCATAGTGTTCACAAGGCTCAAGGCGTCGCCTTCAGCATCAGACATGCCTCGATTCATAAAGCTATCAAGGTAAAAGTACACATTCTTGACTGTCTCATTGTGAATATACACGGGCTCTGCTCGGTTGACGGGTCGTTCATCCGGCAAATGCAAGCGTGAGTCTCCTCGCGGTAGTTCAATCGACTCCATCATAGATAATAGTTCACTTCGGCGTGTTGGTGTCAGCTTGCCAGCGATGACGAATCGCAAATTCTTGGTAGTATGCGTTCGTTCATAGTGGCTGCGGACATCTTCAAGCTGAACGCTATCCATGAGCTTCAGGCGCTCCTGGTCAGTCTTGGCCATAAAGCCATAGTGTTCACGTAGCGCAAGACTCAGGTGGCGGAAATGGTTATTGGAACGGGCCGTGAGCTCCTCGCGAACGTTACCTACCTCTGCATCAAATTCCTCACTCAGAAAAAGTGGCTTCGATATAGCCAACAGCATGAGGTCAACAATGCGCTGCCATTCAAAGTCAGCGCATTCAGCGTCATAGGTAATATCGTAAACGCCGGTCGAGGCGTTGCTGTAAGCGCCATTACGCTCTATCTCGGCCTGAAAGAGACGCGACTTAGGAAAACGTTCATTTGCCCCGAGCAAAATATGCTCCATTAGGTGTGGAGTCTCCCATTTTTCATTTTCTACGAGGTATTCCCCAGCCCTAAAATTGAACTCAATGCTCATGACGCTCGCGTCAGGAATATGGATCAAAAGACCCTTGGCTCCGTTTTTGAGCTTTACTTCGGTTACAACGTGCTTCATGTATGTCTTTCTCGGTAATGGCTATTTGTGTTTGCGAGCTTTGGTTTTGCGTTGGCGCTCAGCCTTGCGGGCCTTCTTGCGGACAGGTTGTGCTGCAAGCTTTTTGGCGGCTTCCTTCTTGGCTTTATCGGCGAAGTCAGCTTCCTCAAACTCGTCATCAACGTTTAGGATGCGATTAGCATTGTCAACCGACTGGCGAGCTGCGCGGGTCAGATTGGTTTCCGTTGGACGGTCCAGATCTGCTGCGTCGAGCGGCTGCGCGTGGAAGAGAGTCTTGACGACTTCCTGGCGAAGGTTGACCTGCATTTCATCAAAGATGAACTGAGATTGGCGGCGGTATTCGACCAACGGGTCACGCTGACCAACGGACATCCAGTGGATACCCTCACGCAAATGGTCCATATTCTCAAGATGCTGCATCCAAAGATTATCGAGGATCTGAAGATATAGGTCACGCTCAACACGGCGCATAATCTCTGGCGTAAAAGCCGTTTCACGGCCTTGGTATAACTCAATTGCAGCGCCCTTAACAACGTCAGCAAACGTGTCGGCCGGCGAGTCAAAAATGCGGTCTAAGGTTGGCTCATCGAATGGGAATACTTCTTTGACGATATCTTCAAACTTATCAGATGTAAGCAGTGGTGAGATGGCCATAGCATCGACTTCCTCACGGATCAGTGTACTAATGCGCTTACTAATGTCTTCGCTCGTAAGAACTTCGCGGCGCATGCTATAGACAGCCTTACGGTGTCGGTTCATGACGTCGTCATACTGCACAACGTTCTTTCGCTGGTCAAAGTGGAAACCTTCAACCTTCTTTTGAGCACCCTCTAGACTACGTGAGATAAGGCGGTTCTCGATTGGCGTTTCGTCATCGACGCTCAAACGACCCATAAGGCTACCGATGCGGTCACCACCAAAGATACGCATCAGGTCGTCTTCGGTACTCACGAAGAACTGGGTGATACCAGGGTCACCCTGTCGCCCGGAGCGGCCGCGGAGCTGATTATCAATACGGCGAGATTCGTGGCGTTCAGAACCAAGTACGAATAGTCCGCCGAGGTGCTTGACTTCATCGGTCAAAACGATGTCCGTACCACGGCCAGCAATGTTAGTCGCCAAAGTAACCGCTCCGCGTTCACCTGCCTTGGCAACAATAGCGGCTTCGCGTTCGTTATTCTTAGCGTTCAGTACTTGGTGTGGAATTTCTGCCTTATCAAGAAGTTTGCTGAGGGTTTCGTTCTTTTCAATGGAAACCGTGCCGATCAAGACTGGCTGCCCCTTAGTGTGAAGAACTTGTACTTCTTTGACGATAGCCTTGAACTTCGCTTGCTCGTCCTTATATATGCGATCAGCGCGATCAATACGCGCAACTTTGCGGTTCGATGGAATTTCGACGACATCCAGTTTGTAAATCTGGTGGAATTCTTCACTTTCGGTCATAGCCGTACCAGTCATACCAGAAAGTTTCTCGTATAAACGGAAGTAGTTCTGGAAGGAAATTGTCGCCAAAGTCATTGACTCCTGCTGGACCTCAACGCCCTCCTTGGCCTCAATTGCTTGGTGAAGTCCTTCGTTATAACGACGTCCCTTGAGTAAGCGGCCAGTAAATTCGTCGACAATAACAATTTCGCCATCATTTGTGACAACGTAGTCTTTGTCGCGTTTAAAGAGCGCCTGGGCACGAAGTGCCTGCTCAAGGTGATAGATGGTTCGGATATTTTCAGTTGCGTAGAGACTCTCGACGCTGAGCAGCTTTTGGACTTTTTCGACACCATCGTCGGTTAAGATAACTGTCTTACGCTTTTCGTCGACTTCGTAATGCTCTTCGTCCTTCAGCTGGCGAGTTACCTTGGAGAATTGGGCGTACGCGTTGCCTGTCGCAACGCTTGGTGCGGAAATAATAAGTGGCGTACGAGCTTCGTCGATCAAGATAGAGTCAACTTCGTCAACGATTGCAAAGTGCAAATTACGCTGGCGCAGTTGATCAGTCTCACGGACCATGTTGTCGCGTAAGTAATCGAAGCCGAATTCGTTGTTCGTGCCATAGGTAACATCTGCCGCGTATGCCTCTTGGCGAGTACATGCTCGCAGGTGCTTCATGCGTGGATCATCATGATCTTTATTAAGGAATTCAGGGTCATATATATATGAGTGGTCAGCAATGATAACAGCCGTCGAGAGACCGAGGAAATGGTATACCTGAGCCATCCAGCCCGCATCACGCTGCGCCAGATAGTCGTTAACCGTTACGACGTGGACGCCTTTTTCGGTTAAGGCATTCAGATATACTGGCGCGGTAGCCACCAAAGTCTTACCCTCACCGGTTTTCATTTCTGAAACATTACCCTCGTGCAGTACCATGCCGCCAATCAACTGAACGTCGAAATGACGCTGCCCCAAGGTGCGCGTTGCAGCCTCTCGGACCACGGCAAACGCATCAGGCAAAATCTTGTCTAACGAGTCATTCTTGAGTTGCTTCTTGAGAACTGTTGTCTGTTCTTTGAGTTGCTTATCGGTCAGTGCTTTGTATTTATCACCCAGGTCATTAATGGCGCGCACACGCTTGCGAAGTCGCTTAATTGTTCGTGCTTGTGGGTCACCTAGGATCTTCTTCAAGACGGTATTCATGGTGTCGTATTACTCTCCCTTTGCTTGTTTCGGCATATTTTTCTATTGTAACCCCTTGATGGCGTAAACGCGAGCTATTTTTTACAGATATCTCCAGGATTTTGCCAGATCAGAAGTACCTATGATATGGCCAATCGATGTCAACGCCGGATCGCACCCTTCCAGCCCGCAGCCCCACAACAGATTATCAAACTACGCCGATCGCTATTAGACGGGTTGGCGCTTGAAGCGCGTTAAAATGCGCTGATGCAGGCGAGGATTGGCATGGGTAGCCTTGTACTTACGTAGTTGGCTGCGCAGCTTGGTTTCGGCGATATCAACGGCGGCAAAAATATTAACAGTACCTTCTTGGACGTTTAATGTTTCGTGCGGCAGGTGCACTGTCACTTCACAGATGCACTCTTTGGCGCCTTTCTGCTTTGTCTCTTTAAGCATGACTTGCATATGAAGACTTGTACGTGCCGCCCGGGGCACAAAGCGATCGAGGGCACCAATTTTCTTAGCTACATACTTGCGCAAGTCATCTCCAACTTGCATGTGTACACCGCTGATTTCCAGATGCTGGACCATGTTTTTACCCTCCTCTTATATTACTGCTTGCCCGCCCATGTATGGGCGCAGCACTTCCGGAATCACAATACGACCGTCCGCCTGCTGGAAGTTCTCGATGATGGCTGCCATATTGCGGCTTAGGGCAAACGCTGTCGCATCGTTGGTATGGACTAATTCAATATCGCCTTTAGTACGGCGCACACGGACTTTGAGGTCGCGGGATTGGTAGTCAGTCATGTAATCAGCGGTATGGGTCTCGCGGTATTTGGCCTGGCCCGGGAACCAGCATTCGATGTCTATGCCACGAGCATTGGGCTTACCAATGTCAAAAGTACATTTTTGCAAAACCTGGTATGGCAAACCAATTTGCTGCATTAGATACTCTTGGATAGCCACCATGAGAAGGTGCTCGTCCAGACCATCTTCTTTGGTCGTGAACGATTCCATCTCCAGCTTGTCGAATTGATGCAGCCGGAAGATGCCTTCGGTGTCCTTGCCATAAGTACCAGCTTCGCGACGAAAGCTTGTACTGTAGCCGATGTAGCGGATGGGAAACATGTCTTCAGGCAAGATTTCGTTCCAATACATAGTGCACAGGGTATGTTCGGCGCTAGCGTTGAGCCAAAGATCATCCTGCTCGATTTTATAGGTCACCTCTTCAGCGTTTAGGCGGGCGGATGCCACATATGGTTCAGTGCGCAACACAGCTGGCGGAATGATCGGGGTGAATGGCTTGGCACTTACCTTCAGGCCATTTTCATCGATAAGTTTTTGGAGAATTTCGCGGTTACCCAAGGTGTTGGTTATATATTGCATGATAGCAAACTGTAAACGCACGAGGTCTCCCTTGAGGTACGCGAAGCGGCTACCAGATATTTTAGCGGCGCGTTCTTTGTCGAGCATGTCGCGTGGCTCTAAAATTTCCCAATGGTTTTTGGGCGCAAAATCAAATTTAGGTGGCTTTCCGACTGCCCTAGCAATAACGTTCTCTTCTTCGGTCGTACCAATTGGAACGTCAGCAAGCGGCATATTGGGCACTGCGTGCAGCAACGCGGCATATTGCTCATCGACTGGCTTGAGTTGGGATTCTAGCTGGGAAACTTTTTCCTTGAGAGCCTTTCCCTGTTCAATCTGCTCAGCAGATGGCTTGCCTGATTTCAGTTGGGCGGAAAGCGTGTTGCGCTCAGCACGAATCTGCTCAAGTTGCGTCAAGATTTCGCGGCGTTGAACATCGAGCTCAAGCAGTGAGGCAATGTCGACAGAGTAGCCTTTCTGGGTTGCTTTTTGGGCAACCTCTTCGGGATTATCTCGGATAAATTGGATGTCTAGCATGATCGATTCCTTCTCCAGTTATTATAGCATATTCCGGGCACATTTATAGGTGGCTTGGGCATACATTGAATGTGTTATTATGATGCTAGTGATCTTATTATGTTCAGCCTCGGGGGTACTGCGACGTGGATAATGTTCCGTTTGTTAATATTGGCCATGGGGCTCAATTCCGCGCCTTCGATATGCATAATGGTCGCGTTTTAAAATTGCCTTTGACGGAAGCGGAAACGCAATTCGTTGCTTGCAGGCGACGCAATATCATCCACGGTACTCTTGAAGAAATCGCAAGCCTTGAGGTTCGCGTCCACACCTTCATGAACAGCAAAGCGCGCATACCAGCCATGATTAATCATGGCTTTAAAGATCGTAAAAGCTTCTTGAAACTATTGGGCAGCCCCGCCCTTGAGGACAGCAGTATGCTGCCCGAGGATACTCCCTTTAAAAAATGGGGACCCGCGCGAGTTATATACACCCAGGATAAAGTTGAAATTACCCGTAACCTGCTGGAGTATTTGTCGGAGCAAGAGAATGTCTCCGTAGCGGATCGGCGGCGTTTTGAACAGCTCATTCAGCAGTACATTGAACACGTCTATGCCCTGTGGGCCTACGGTTATAGCGACTACGTCTTTAAACTAGGAGATATGGGCATTGACCATAAGGGGCATATTGTCACAGTCGATCTTGGGGAGTTTACGAGTGACCTAAGCTTTATGGAGCGCGCTGTCAGTGAAAAGTGGTGGTATGACAACACGAATCACCAGAAGAAAGACTTCCCTAAAATGCCGCCTGAGCTTGAGAAAATCTACATTGGGCTGATTGACAGTGCCCTGACCGTCGCTGAACTGCGTAAACGATGGCGTACCAACCACATCTGTACTGAGTGCAGTGGTGAGGTCAACACTATCGCTGCCTTCGTTAATACGCAAATAGCAGAATTAGATTACATAGATCGTCTGTGAGCAAAAAATATATGACACACGGGACGCGCCCATCACACCATTCAGTCACAAATACTCCTACGATTGATGGGACGTTTTATTCGTACAACTTCATAGGCAACGGCGCTCAGTTCCGAGTGTACGCCATCCACAATCATCTCGGTATGCCTACGAGTCGAGTCATCAAGGTGCCTCTCGACTTTGACGAAACACTGATAGTCATCAGTGAGCCTCTTCGAAAAATTATTAGCTATTCGAGCGAAGATGAATTCCAGGCTCTCGCCTATAAACGGGTCAAGGATATCTTTAAATACAAGCACACCCTTCTTGCTCTCCTCCAGGGTGCCCACGGCAAGGACCAGCATTTTATGCAATTGCACGGCAACCTCAAAGTACTTCAAGCACCGATTCCAGCACCGCTTGAATCGAATATACAGTCATATCTTTTGCCTATATTCTACACCCAGGATCAAGTAACAACAGTGTCTGCTTTTTGGGAGAATTTTACGCTTGCGCATATTCCCTATGCAAGCACGCTTACACCCCGTGACATCAAAGTTATTGAAACGCTTATCGCCAGTATGATCCAGCTGAATTACGCCCTCTGGGAGTACGGTTTTTTTGAATTTGTTTTTAAACCTGAGAATATGGGCGTTCGGTTGTCGAGTAAAAAGATAGATGTTATCTGGATGGATGCCGCAGAATATGTCACCAACATCCAACAAGCAGAGGCCATACTTCACGAGAAACACTGGCTGCATCCGCTCATGACGAACAAGGTTGACTATACGTATCTACCCTCAGTATTGCATGAGTACTACGCAGAGGCCTGCGACAAAGCGTTCACCCCGGAGATGCTACATCGCCACTGGCGACGTAAGTCCGACCAACTGGAGCGAAAAGCCCGGTGGCGGCTGCGGGCGCACGCCTTAATGACTCGCGACCCCAAGAAATTGGTCCGTTTATGGGTGGAACGACAAACAGTGCGCAGCTCGCTGTACTCTGGCTTACATAGCGAACAAATTGATAGTATGCAAATACCGGTCGCGGACCTTGAGAAACTTCTGCAGGATCGACCACAACTGAGGGGCGCCGATACGGCCGATCTGGATATCGAGCGGCGACTCGCCCGGTCCGGCCCTGGCGAGACAACGCCAGCATACGAGCAGCTACTATTACATTATTTGAAGGAGCAATGATGCGCGACAAGATCACACCAACCCCATCCGACTTCATTCCATATCCAGAGATCGGAAAAGGTGCTCAGTTCCGCGCCTTCGATATGCATAATGGTCGCGTTTTAAAATTGCCTTTGACGGAAGCGGAAACATATATCGTTGCTCGAGAACGTCGTAATACCACCGGCGACAATGGTGAAGTCTGCATGGATATTGCTGAACGAGTGCTCACTTTCATTAATGGCAAAGCACGCATACCAGCCATGATTAATCACACGCTCGATAATAACAAAGCGTTTCTAAATTTGCTCAGCAACCCGGAACTCGCCAAGGATTACCTGCCCGAAGATACCCCGACTAAGCGATGGGGTGCCGGTCGAGTTACCTACACACAAGATAAGATACTCATGAACCACGAGGTATTTTATAACCTCCAGATGCATAGCCACAAAAGCCATGGCCGACAACGGTTGCATCAAATGATTGACGCCTATGTTCAGAGTACTTACCTACTCTGGGACTACGGCTATGCTGACTACGTGTTTAAGTTTGGCGATACCGGGTTTAATAGCCAGGGGCAGCTCAGTTTTGTGGATCTTGGCGAGTTCAGCAGCGACCTTGGATTCATGACTAAAGCTATCGAACAGCGGCGGTGGCGAAATAATGTTGACCCTTGCAAAGCCGACTTTCCTCAAATTCCCATTGAGGTTCAAGGCTACTTCATGAGTGCCCTTGAAGAAGCATTCACGCCTGATATTCTCCAAAAACGCTGGCGCCAAAAGCACACCTGCCAAGAGTGTTTGGCTCGAGATGACATTATAAATACGTTTATTTCCGCGAAAGTCGCTGAAATTGATTACATAGATCGCTGGTAGAATATGCTTCGAGATGCCCCCAGACACATGTTACGCGGCGCGTTCTACTCCTATCGATATATCGACCAAGGTGCTCAATTCCGCGTATACGCAGTTCATACCTCCGAGGATAAACCAACAGACAGGGTCATTAAAGTACCCTTGGGCTTTGAGGAAAGCAAACAAGTACTCGCCCCTCACTTACGTATTCTCAATATGGACGAATACGAAATTGACAGCGTCGTGCACGAGTTACTCTACAAAAAACAACAGCTACCGCTCCTCTTACAGGGCATTTTCGGACAAAATGCGCGACTCATGGACCTGCTTGGTAATCTCAAGATCGTGCCCGGACTTGCCCCTGTCAGGAACCCTGATCCGGCATACTTTCTCCCGCTATTCTTTACCCAAGACCTTATTACCCCGATGGCCCACGTCATGCACCGCTTTCGCTTTGCCGACCTGCCACCCTATAAATTGCAGCCTCGTGATGTTCGGCAGATGGAGCGGCTTATTCAACAAATTATTCAGCTGCATTACCACCTCTGGGAATATGGTATCTTTGAACGCGGTTTCAAGCTAGAGAACATCGGCATCAGCCAAGTAAAGCATAAGGTTAGAACCACGCTGGTCGATATTGGCGAATACACACTTAACCGGCAAGAAGCCGAGTCGATCCTGGTCGAGCAACGTTGGCGCAATGCGCTCAATGCACTCAAGACTGATAATCTCTTTGTGCCCGCAATTTTGCATCAACACTACATTGATGTCTGCAATAGGGCGTTGACACCAGAGGCATTGCGCAAGCGATGGCAGCGCCGCAGCGTCAAAATCGAGCGCCGCACTGATGCCCTCCTTCACCTCAAGGAGATCCTGGCGCGAAATCCACAGAAAGAAATGAGCCTCTGGATGCAGCGTCAAACACTGAGCACTTCTTTGTATAGCGGCGTGCCCCAAAACCGAGTCGACGATCTCCAAATTCCCCACGAGGAGCTTGCCCTATTACTCCAGGATAATCAGCTTGGGCATGGTTTTTTGAATAACATTCGACGCCACGAGCAGGCCGAACGTGACTTCTTTGTTCAGCAGCAGATACCTACAGATCCGCGCACACTTGGGCGCTATGTGCTACGCAACCCGGACATCAAGCCCGTACAATTAAGCTAAAACAAGTGGATGCCTAGATTTTGGGCGTTTTTCCCTGTGCCTGGAGATACTTAAGGGTCAATTCTGTGCGTTGTTTAGCATACGTGCAAAAAGCACAGTCTCCACCCATGATATTATCGCCCATCGGCGGCATCTGATCGGCGTCCATGCAAGCTTTCATCTTTTGCAATGTTGGCCCCACCCAAGAGTCATCGCCAGTATATGGAATAAGTTTTGTGCGAAATTCAACTCTGTCATTAAAGCTATCGAGGTCCATGCGACCGTTGGTATACACAAAGTAGCCTGTTTGATGAACGGGAAAACCATTGGCGCGCAACAGCCACTGATAGACTTCCATTTGGCGCTTATAGCTAATCTGCCAACCGGCGCTAATGCTTACTTCCTTATCCTTGGCAGTAGCCTTGTAGTCAACAACAATGACATCGCCAGCAGGAGTCACCCACAAGTCATCAACCGCGCCAAACACCAATAGGTTGGTTTCAGGATGGTGATACTGCACACCGACAAAGTTTTCGCGCCAATCGTCGAGTTTATCGTGAGCAAATGGGATAGCATCAATGCTATGCTCTTGCATAATTGGATGTGGCTCACCCTTACTACGATAACCGTCGAATTCTTTCTTGAACAGTTCGTCGATTGCCTTGTTGATGTTAAACGGTGGGCCGTCAGGCCGTTTGATCTTGAGGCGGACATCAAGCCAGAAACAGCGCGGGCACTGCTTAAAGAGCTCTATCTTGCTTCGGCTTACCTTAAAAGCTGCCTGCTGGCCAGGCTTATACGGCAAGGAGCGCTCTTTCCAGTAGTTGCTGTACGCCATGATGGGTACAGTATAGCATCAGATGAGATGCTGGTGCGCAACGAAGTGATGTGCTTTAGACAAACGCGTTAACGCCAGCTTCAACCTGACGCATAAAATCTTCACGTGTCTTAGAATCTTTTAATGCGTACATGCCATCAATAGTTGAAAAGGGCGTGCCAATGGAGTCTCCATTGCTTAGATTACTAAACATCCCCCAGGCATTGGATTTCTCACGGCCAGTACGGTAAATATGACTACTACTCACAACATCGTCAAAAACAGTTATAGTGCTCACCTCGTTGATCTGGCTGAGATTAGCTGAGCCATCTTTATTCATCTCAAACTCGACACTCTGTGTCGTTGAAAAGTCTTTTGAATCTCGCGCTATCCGGAGGGCCTTAGTCGAATCAGTTATATTAATGATGCTGGCTGTGAGGTGAGTGTCATCACCCTCTGTTTTGCCGGAGTACTCGTTCACCAATGACAGTGCAACCCATCCAGCCCGCTCGCAAATCAGGTCGTTGGCTCGTTGCATAAATTGAGAGGCCTCTTTTTTATCAGTGCCATACAAGCTCTCAGGAGGAAGAGTAAGCGCCTTGCTCTGAGAACATGCAACGTCTACTTTTCCCTCTAGGCGAATAGCGTCCATCTCCGTCTGCACTGCTTCGTAAGTCTTTACGCCACTAAATAGCACAACTATGGCCGCAGCCGTTGCGCCGGCACCACATACGATCTTGCTACGCAAGCCGCGTGGTTTAGCCCCTATTTCCGATGTACTATGTCCGTCCCAATACGAATATTCTTTGCTCACACTTAAGCCTCTCTAGTTGCCGTACAAAGCTAGCACCATACCGTCCATCTGGGCCTTAAGTCAATACTACTTGCGGACAAGTACGGCCAGGGTTTCGATATGTGGCGTGTGTGGAAAGAAGTTAAAGCCCTCAAAATAGGTAATCTCATACGCATCCTGAAGATTCGATAAGTCACGCATCTGAGTAGCTGGGTTGCAGCTAAGGTAGATGATTTTTGGTGGTAGTACCGCCAAAGTATATGCCACTACCTTATCGTGCATACCAGCCCGAGGTGGGTCAAAAATAACTGTCTTGTCGCCCACGATATACTCAAGGGCTTTTTCACTGGCAGCCTCCACCACCACCGCATCAATCCCCTCCACTTGGGCATTGATGCGCGCCATGGAAGCAGTTGCAGTATCGAGCTCTACCAGCTCTACCGACTTCTGGGCCACACTAAGGCCGATACTGCCTACGCCTGCGTACATGTCGACAAGCTCGTCGGTAGCACCATGCTCTCGAATGCGGCTGAGAGCTTTTTCGAAAATAGGAATATTAACCTGGAAGAATGAATCAGAATCGTAAGTAAATGCCCTGTCGAGTAATGTATCTTGCAGGTGACAATCTCCTAATTCGTACAGGAGCTCGGTTGTTACACTAGCGGGACTCTTGGGGTTAGAATAATAAACTCTGAGCCCTTGTACGCCATCTGGCAATTCCAGCTCAATAAAGTCCTGGCGCTTAGTGAATAGCGAAGCAACTACCTGGCCATTTTGCGAACAACGAACAATTATTGTTTTCAAGTCGCCGGCGCGCGGATTGTGTTTTTGCAACTCCGTCAGAATAGCTTGAGCGCCCTTATCGAGCGCAGGCATCGCCAATTCACTGCCCTGAACAATAGTTTTCTGATGTGAGCCTCGATTATGCAGCGCCAGATGTAAACCATCTTCGTCGCCCCAAAAACTGTACTCCATTTTATTGCGATAGTGCCATTCCTGATCGGCGGCAGTCATTACAAATTCAGGGATAGTCACATGATTTTGTACAGATAGTTCGGTAACTATTCGCTTTTTGTATTCATTTTCTGCTTCAAGGGGTATGATCTGCCAAGGACTTGTGGCAAGATAATTTTCTTCGCGTGGCTCTTGGCGCAGTGGCGAAGCTTCAATAATTTCTTCGGCAATTGCTTCAGCGTAGGAATGCTTCTTCTTGATGATCCTAATCGTCACCTTTTCACCAGGCAAAGCTCCCCATACAAAGACCTTCTGCCCATCTGGCATGGTAGCGAGCCCCTGTCCGCCGTGGACTAACTTATCTATAACTACTTCCATTACATAACTCCGTCTTTTATAGTGCTTGAATAATATGTGTCATCTCTTGAGGGGTCTGAGCCAAGGCATCGGGCACACTCTGTTGCAGTAACTCTGCATCATTATACCCCCAAGCCACAGATATCACTTGGATACCTGCTCGTTTTGCGCCTTCGATGTCACGTGTTTCGTCGCCAATATAGAGGCAATCTTTGGCTATAAGCTTATTGTGGCGCAGCACCTTACGGATGGCGCTCGTTTTGCCAACAAGGCCAACCCCACCGTATACTCTCTCAAAACATCGGTTTAGTCCGTTTGCCTTTAGGAATTGATCGACGTTCTGGGCGCTATTGGAGCTCAAGATGTACATGACGTGACCACTTTCATGCAGAGTGCGCAGGGCGTCAACGATGCCGGGAAATGGCTTTACCTCGTGCATATGACGGTTCATAGCCTTGCGCCCCTGCACCAAGAGCCGAGGCATCTGCCAAGGAGTCACACCTAGCTCACGGGCCACTTTGAGTATAGGCAAACGTCGGAATTGCTGAATAGCCTCTGGGTCTTCTATGCGGGGGTGATTGGTAAGTTCGTAGAATACTTCCTGGACAACACCAAAACTATCCGCCAACGTTCCATCAAAGTCGAATAACAGTGTTCGTTTCATTAGGATTTGTTTTGCGCGTCCAATACAACATTATTAGCATGAATCCAATTTTCAGCAGTCCCGCTATCAAGGTATTCACCATGCGCAGGCAATACTTGCATCAAGTTGCCATCAGCGACATAGGCGTTCATGGGATCTGTGATGTAATATTCGCCCTCTTGCTGTGACTGAACAGCCGCCTCGAGGTATTCATGGAAAAAGCGGGCTTCAAAAATATATTTACTAATATTTATCAGATTACTTGCAGCTTCTTCAACCGGTGGCTTTTCTTGGATGAAATCAAAACGTTGGACGCCGTTGTCTTCGTGTGCGGCGATGACACCATAGCGATTCACCACTTCATGTGGTACTTGCGCTGCTAAAAGTGCTGATCCGCCGCGTTTTGCTGCCTCGATGAGTCGAGCCGCCTCCGAAGTGCCGTCGGGATTAAAGATAAAATCGTCCCCCATCAAGACAAGAACATGCTCATCTGTATTGATAAATTCACGGCAGAGCCATACGGGTATAGCCGTGCCGTAATCTGCTCCAGGTGACGTGTCTTGTTCTATAAAATGAAACTGGACATTGTGCGGAGGCTCAATGAGCGGCAGCATATTTTCCTTGCCATTCATGCGCAAGTACGCAGCCACGTCTGGCTTTTGACTATAGTAGTCCTGGAGTTGCGTGCTACCGGGGCTCACAACAAAATAAATATCCTTAACCCCTGCCTTGATGCAGTCTTCGACGACATAATCAATGACCGGTCGGTTAACAATGGGCAGCATACATTTTTCGATGCTCTTGGTGATGGGTAATCGACGGGTGCCGTAGCCGGCAACTGGAATAATAGCTTTTGTACAGTTCAAACGAGTGCAGTCCTATTTAGTTATCTATGGTATATGGTATCACGTAACAGGGCATGACCTCTAGAGGGGTATATAAGGGACGTGGCACATGCCAATACCCGTGCGCTCGCTAAACTTCTGATGATAGTCTTCGGCAAGGTAAAAAGCCGTAGCGTGTACTATTTGCGTAGCGATGGGCTGCTCGTATGAGGATTGGGCCTCTTTTAAAACTGCTTCTGCGGTTGCCCGCTGGCCGTCGTCAAAGTAAAACAGAGCTGAGCGGTACTGATCACCGATGTCAGGCCCTTGTTGGTTGACCTGCGTTGGGTCATGCATATGAAAAAAGTGCTTCACGAGTGTAATGTAGCTAACTTTGGTGGGATCATATTCCACGAGTGTCGCTTCGGCATGGCCGGTTTTATGTGTACAGACTTCGTCATACGTGGGATCTTCGGTATGGCCACCTGTGTAGCCAACGGTTGTTTTGATAATTCCCGGTATTTGGTCAAAATAAAACTGTACACCCCAGAAACATCCCGCTGCAAATAGTGCCTTGTCTGTCCTCATGATCTAAGCGTACCACATCAAACGTAAGCATAATCACCCCTGTTATGTGATAAATGTCACATAGGGCTATTGCTTTTAACATATAAATATTGACTAATATACTATTTAAGCGTATAATTCTTAAAGTAATTTGAGAGCCTCACCCGGTCTTCCCCGTGAGACAAAGGAGTTGAATAAACTATGGGCAAAATCAAAGCTTTAGCTTTTAGTGCTGCCGCAACCGCTGTAATGGTCGGCCTCATCGCCACCCCTACAACATATGCATGGCACCCTGAAGGCAAAATCGTTAAGAAGGTACAGAACGTTACCGCTAAGGGCGAAATCTCTGACGCAAACGACGAGAAAAGTGCCGTTTCTGCAAAGACTGGCGACATCTTGACTTATGTCATCACCGTTAGTAATGCACAAACAAACGATGACGGTAAGAACGATATGACAAACACCGTTCTAACCGATACTCTTCCAGAAGGTGTTGAACTGGTAAGCAACGCAAGCCAGCGCATCATCACCGAAAACTTGGGCACCATTAAGCCTAAGCAGTCAGTAACGAAGCAATACCAAGTTAAGGTAACTGCCGCCACCGACGGCAAGGTCATCACTAACAAGGCCTGTTTCACTGGTAACACTGCCGTAAATGACAACCCGCAGAGTGGTTGTGAGGTAGCCGTTGTTAAGGTTAGCGTTCCGGCACCTGAACAGCCAAAGCCACCGGTCACACCTCCAACAACTACCCCTGAGACACCGAAGACTCCTGAGACCCCAGCTCAGCCAGAAGTCAGTGCCAAAGGTGGCGAACAATCATTGCCACAGACTGGTCCTGCCAGTTCTATCGCGATTGCCGCTGTTGCAGTTGTTGCCGGCTACGTCTTCTACATGAAGCGTTTGGCCCGCCGCGGCGAAAACTAGTCCCTAGGGATTCACGCAGCCAAGTAAAAAGAGCATCGATATGGTGCTCTTTTTACTTGGCTGGAGTTTTATTAACCACAACGTGTGGGTACGGGATAGTGATGTGCTTTTTTTCGAATGCGTACATCAATCGCCCGCGGAACTCACCAGCAACATCCCACTGTGTACCTGCTCGCACCTTGCCAAGCGCTTTGATCATTACCGTTGACTCACCAAAGCTGTCCACGCGCAGGAACTGGATGGCCTCAGTAATATCGGGGCCAAATACTTTGTCGCCGCCAAGCTCAACGCCAACATCGTTGATGATCTGCTTCACCTTTTGAATATCCACCTCGTAACTAATAGGAATATCAATATTCACATTTGCAAACTGAAAGGTCATATTAGTGATAACACCTGCCGACCCATTGGGGACGATGTGTAGATTGCCGTCAAGGTCACGTAGTTTTGTGATGCGAACCGTGACATCCTCGACGACTCCTGACACACCGCCAGGCACTCCGGCGCTCAGTGACACGATATCCCCAACGCGCAATTGATTCTCCATAATGATAAAGACACCGGCCAGGAAGTCCTTGATTGCGCCCTGAGCTCCCAGGCTAATAATAACGCCAAGTACACCCGCACCAGTCAACAAGCCAGCTACATTGATATGCAATTGGAACAAGATGACGATAAGTGTGATTACCCATATCACCACCGCTCCTAGTGTATGGAAAACACTACTCAGCGTATTTTCACGCTTACGCTCCTCTGTTTGACTACTGTTCCGGTAGTGGCGCCGCACCACCTGACGCACAATGTTGTCGGTAAAATTACGAGCAATGAGCTGGATAATAAGTGCTGTTAGGATAGTTAGCAACACTTGAACAAGCATATTCCCAAAAAAATTATCAAAATCACTTGATGTCATGACTTAACCATAACCGCTTTGGACGCGAAGTGCAACGGCTACCAGCCGCCGCCGCCTCCTCCGCCTCCGCCACCGCCAGAAAAACCACCACCAGATGAAAATCCGCTCGAGTCAGAACTACTTGGTGGCGCAAACGTCGTTGTGCTTGCTGCCGAAAAATTATGAAATGACGTCGCAAAGACAGCAGCGTTAAAGGTCGTCCAGTTGCCGACATACCAATCGGGCGCCTCTTGATAGAGGGCGGCGAACTGCTTGGCCCACTCTTTGTCTATGCCGAATAAGATAGCATACGGCAATAGTTTCTCGTAAAGTTTAACCAACTGCGCGTTGTTCGATGGATCTATATCGACCTTCTCTGCGCCATCAGGACTCTGTAATAATGCGATGCGGTCCGCTTCGGCCATTTTCATATACATCTCCAGGCCCTTCAAATAATCTCGAGAAGCAACACCCTTGCCAGTGAGCGGCTTCAGCCGAGAAGCGACAATAAGCGATGCGATACCCGCAATAAACATACCTATGTTCAATGACATAAGTCCTATGCCGGTCAGTAAACCACCGACCCAGTAATATTTTTTGCGTTGGCCGGCATGATCGGCATAATAGCCGGCCGTCACAAGATTTTTGTCGGCGTCTTTGAGTATCTTTTCGGTAAGTTTTGCTAGTTTAGAGGAAAGCTTCTTGAGACCCACGCGCCGCCCGACTACAGGACCAAACCCAAATACCGCGGCGATAGTTGCCTTTTCTTCTTCTCGCAAATGATCTGTGGTATGGATAAGCTCCAACTCATACGCATGCTTTTTGCTAAAGAACCGCTTTGATTCAGTGTCATATATTTTAATGTAATGGCGCACGGCTAGATCGATAATTTGAGCTGTGGTAGCGGGTGAGGATTTTTTGAGAATAGTCGCGGACTGAATGACGCTTAAGCCCGAGGGTGGCAAATATTCGGGCACAATAGAACCTTTGCCTGCTGGCGTCTGGCCATATTGTCTCCAGACCCGTGTTAGCACAATGGACATAATAACGAGCACTCCGACCCCAATTGCCGACCAGATGATAAAGCCAAGTGGCAGAATCCTCTCCCACGTTGGCTTTTGGTAGGCGGCAAACGTTTGGCTCTTGAGGCCAACAACGATACTTAGGTTCTCGGTGGCCTTCAGGCCACTCGTAACCTGGCTCGTGACCAATGTGCCGTTAGCTTCTGATACCTGAGAGATGGTACAGTTTTGGGCCTTTGACCCGGTGACGCCGGTATAGCAAGCCAGACGATCTTTTAATGAAGAATTTAGGTCAGATGGGACGTGCAGTCGCGCAATAACACTCCCAAAAGGCTGCGCCCACTGAGTGCCATTTATGTCCCAATAGAATTCATCATGATCATTGAATGTTTTGGTTACGTCATGGGCAGTGTAGGAAATCCTGTAGGTCTGCACACCATGAACGTATTTATTGGATTCACCGATGCGCACGACCAAATTATCGCCACTCCCATAGGTCGTATACGCAATAGCTTTATTAGAACCGTCTGTTACACGATCAATAGCTAGTTGGACAGTGTGCCCATCATACGATTCTGGAATAGCTCGTTCAATACCGTGATTTTGGTCGGAAAAAGGAAAGACGGCGGTAATTTCTTCCACCGTCTTTAGACGTGAATGGCCATCTCCATCCCTGGTTAAGTAATAGTCCGCCTCGAAAGAGGAAATACTAAAATCATTCGGGCTGGCGTATGCCGTAGAGCCAAGCACTCCAGCGACTAGCATACTTACTGCAAAGAACCCCGCTACCCAACGACGTATATTCATACGCCAACTATATCACGTTACTACTTGGCGATGCTGTATTTATCGCCGTAAACTGACCAGTTTAAGGGAGCATTCAGGTCAAGGTTTCCTGCCTGTAGGAAGGTGCGCTGCATTGTGTCGACGCGAGTAGTGTCACTGTGACCTTCCTCGGCAAGCATTGCTGCCTTGCGAGCATCCAGGAATGCGTTGAGATAGGTCGTTTCGTTGCCACCTTGGGCGGGTGTCTTAGCTTTTTTGAGAGCGGCGGTGCGAATACCACCAAAGCTGAGCGAATCGCTGCCAGGACCATGCATAACCATTGCGTCATAATAGATAAATTGGCCAAGAGCTTTCAGCCCATCAGTTTTGGCCTGTGATACAGCAGGCGTAAAGTACACTCGGTCACGCTCATGATCCTGTGCCTGGTGGAACAATGCGTCCGCGCCAGCGGTCTTCCAGGCGTTGATAAATGGCGTACCCAGACCAGCGGCCGATGAGGTGCCATCAACATTCTGGAGGGCTGAGATGTAAGGCGTTAATACGTTGTTAGGCTTGATCTGGTTATAGTACTTCACGAGTGATTGCATATCGCTACATTTTGAACAAAAACCAATGATACCAGCGGTATAGCCGCGGTTTTCTGCTTCATTTCCCTCAACGTTATATTCAATATAGCCGTACTGAGCTTTCCAGTTAAGCGACGAGTTTTCGGCACTAGAGACCAACTGCATAGCGTAGTCTTTCTTGGTAGCATCCGTCAGGTCAACTGATGCTGGCGTGGTGCCTCCTGTTCCGGTGTCGCTTGTTGAGGCGGCCATAAACTGGAGATACTTACCACCCGATGCCGTGACGTCAGTCGCCACTTTGGGGGTGCCACTCGTAATAGTGCCCTGCTCTGCCTCGACTGATACATACGATGTGGCAGCTCGCGAAGATACAAATGCCCAGCCAATGATCAGAACGACGACAACGGCCGCAGCTGCGATCACTAGATTTCTGTGTGATGTTTTCTGTGTTGGTTCCATATCCAATTTTCCTCCTATTCCACGATCACCGTGTTAGCAGACCTCAGCGGACTGGTGGCATCATAGAAATGGTATGTGCCAGGTTGAGTGAAGACATAACTAAAGGTTTCGCCGGCATAGAGTTGTGTGCCCGACAGCAAATCAGCCTTCAAGTCTGAGCCATCGGATACAGCCAGGTTTGAGATGTCCCCGCCTTGGTTCGTCCAAACAACTGACTGACCAGCCTTGACTCGGATGGTCTGTGGAGAAAAAACACCATTAGGCTGAACGGTCACTTGGCCAGCGGGGATAGAGGCTGCCGATGCTTGGTTAGTTGCCTCTTGGCGGGTCAGGATGATACCTATGGCCGTTACCATGATGATCACTAAGGCAATACCTATCCAGTTGAAGAGGCGACTGCGACCAACCTTAGGTGCAAGCGGTGATATGACGTTCTCGGGTACGGGTGAAACGCCCGGACTTGGTTGTGATACGTATTGAATGGGTTGTTCTGTGTTCATATGAGGCTCCTATTCCCTACCACCATCGATTCCACCAGCGAACGTGGCGACCACTCTCATAGAGACGCACGTTGTTGATTGTCGACTTTGATTCACGAACCTTAACTCGATCTCCAAGTCGCTGATATCCATCGGCACGATACTGGACATCATAGCGTCCGGTAATAACACTATCGATCCGATAGACACCACGATCGTTGGTTGTTGCCATATAGCGCTTGTCGTCAGAGGAAAGAATAATGCGAGTATTCGAGAGTGGTCGGCCACGCTTGCCCGTCACCTGGCCACGTACCGTCCCGAGATTTTCTTGCTCGGCTGGCTCTGATGGTGTTGGCTTGGTTATTTCGAGAGTCTTGGCGGCAACCTCTCCTGACTGTGCGCTGGTGTTGCCGTTGGCGTCCTTTGCGACAACATAGTACGTATAGTTAGTATTCTCGGTAAGGCCAGTGTCACCATATCCTGTTGATGTTACGGTGGCGATCTTGGCGGGGTTTCCGCCGATTATAGCCCGGTAAACATCATATGATGCTACTGCGATGTTATCGGTGCTGGCTTTCCAGGAAAGGTTGATCTGCGAAGGACTGACAGCAGATGCTGAAGTATTGGATGGCGCTGTTGGTGCCTGTGTGTCAGCGGGCTTTGGGACACTGATGGTTACTGCCGACGAAGCTGAAGAATTATTGCCGGCAGCGTCGTAGGCTGCAACGGTGTATACATAACTCTGGCCAGGAGCCATTGACGCATCAACATAGGTAGTTTCGGTTGTGGTAGCAATTGCCAAACCATCGCGCTTTACAATATAGCCAGTGACTGCAGTATTATCAGTGCTGGCTTTCCAGGTCAACGTCACCTTAGTCGCGTTGGTGGTTGAGGCAGATAATCC
Organism: uncultured bacterium; assembly: GCA_963721475.1. Classification (GTDB taxonomy): domain Bacteria; phylum Patescibacteriota; class Saccharimonadia; order Saccharimonadales; family UBA4665; genus CAMLQK01. The sequence goes on from CAVRJI010000002.1 coordinate 355,250, forward strand.
GGTAGGTGCTGCGGGCGCCTGGGAATCACCATTTTTTACCGTAATACGCGTTGTATCTGAACCGACGTTCCCCGCTTCATCATAGGCCTTTGCTACAACGGTATGAGCACCATTGGCTAGCACTGACGTATCGAGCATGTAGGTGTATGGGGCAGCAGTCAATGACGCCTTGAGCACATCATCAGCAAATATGTCCACTTTTTGGACCTTGGTGTTGTCGGTGGCCGTAGTAGCTACGGATATCGTACCAGAGACAGAGGCATTCTCGACTGGCGCAGTAATCGTAACCGCGGGCGTGATTGTGTCACTTGTTACCGCACAGTTGTCACCAGTACCGCTTGGCACGCAAGTTGTATCAGATAGCGCCATAATGCGGTCAACCTTTACGCTCGGTTCCTTGCCAATAATACGAATCGTGTGCTGGCCCGCAGTCAATGAGGGAGAAATCTTGGAGCTGGCTGTTCCAGCCTGATAGTCAACCCATGTCCAGGCCGCGCTACTCGTGGCGGCATCACCCACGCTATAGCAGCTCGCTCCGTCGACCTCAAGCATATAGGCATTGTTTGTCGCGTCTGCGGCAATTACCCTGCTCCAGATCCGGTAGGTTCCAGATGCTGGCACGTTTATTGAGTATGTGGCCATACCGTAGTTTGGTGTTGGTATGCTACATGCCGCCAAAGCAGTTCGTGGGCTTGCAATCGTCAATGACGCCGCCACAAGAGCTACTGGCGCAATAAAGGCAAAAAGTACCTTTGCCTGTACCCTACGCAGAATCGCTGACATAGTATCCCCTGATTATTGTTATGCTTAAAGCATGCTGCAAGAAGGTAACATTGTCAACGATCAATAAAAAATGCGATAGGGATCTAGACGTGGCGGTCAGACTCAACTAGGATATACATAATGGAACATCGCAGTTATACAAAAATTTTACTGCAACCATCAGTTTTTAGTTCCGTCACTGGAATCATCGCCGCAACCGTCGTTCTGGCAGCTGCAAACTGGGGGAGTATTTCGAAATCGCTTTTCTTCCATGATTACCTTTTTGGCCCTGACAGTATTTTCTCAGCTCACAATGCCGATGGATCAATCACCAATGGTATCTTTAATTCACCGCTTACAAATAACATTCTCATACTATTAGGCGCGCTTGTCATTGGAAGCATCATCTTTTTTCTGCTTCAGTCGCGGCAATATATCGCCCATGGCCGTGATGCATGGCAACTGCAAGAAGCGGCACGCCTGCGAAGCGAACGCCGGCAGCGGATGCACATTCGATTAGTCGTTCTGGCTGGTTGGATTGTTTTTAGTATTTTCTCGGCAAAGCTCCTTTTTCCTTTTTGCATCCTCGCCAGCGAAGTTGGCATTAATGCCCTGTGGACCTGGCAAGGCATTGCTTACACTCTGTTCGGGGGAGGACTATTCTGGGTTATTCTCCATGTGCACCTTATTTTTGCTCGTCTTTTTCTGCTTCGGTTACGCGTTTTTGGCGGCAGTCAGACGGTTCTCTTTCACTAGCCCCGAGCAAAGACTGCTAGGCGCCCAGGATATTCTTGGTTACCGCGTGTAATCCTAACCGGTGTATTTTGGAGTTGAGTGTCAAAGTACGTCCTAGCAAGATCAATAAGGCTATCCGCACCATACTCGTCCCTGCTTGTGTGGGTGCGCTCACGGATCACCAAAATGCCGCCGTCCTGACTCAGGTCTGCGGCATTTTGGATTGCGACCTCGGCATCGTCAATTGTCGGGGGATGAATACTATCTGCCATAATTGTCGCAGCGAAACCCTTAAAAGTGTCTTTCTGCTTACTCAAAAGACGGTCGGTACCCTTTGCGATACCATCGTCAGATTGCTGATATCGCGGCTCTGTTACTTTGTTATGGTGCCGTAACTGTTCAGTCATTTCGCCTGGAAAAGTGTGAGTGTTGAGCTGGACAACACGCGTAATAAGGCCTTGGGCAAGTTCTGCCATTCTTCGTAAGCCACCACGGATTCCGGGGTCAAAGTCGAGTATCTCTCCACCCTCTATGGGGAAATTCTGGTCGCTAATTCGGATATATCGCTGGGCCTCACGACGATATATCCGGGCTGGGGAGCAACTCATTTGCCAACGAAAACCTGCATCATATGCCATCATCTCAATCGCTGCTCTTGCCGTCCAAGCCTGAGCTTGTTGGTGAAGATTGTCTGGCAGTGCATCGAACCGCGGCTTTGCCTCGGACATTATAATAGACTGTGAGAAATCGCCACTTGGCGGATCATACTGATGATAACGATCAATGAAGCAATCCACTAGATAGATAGCCGGAGGGAGGCCGCGTGTAGCAAGTTCACGATGACGATAGCCTATCTGGCTCGTTGCTCTTCGCGGAAGAGCCTCAAACTCACCATCAGACATCATAGAAACCATTAAAGATAGACGGTCTGCGGGAAAGAGCATCTGGGAATCGTGAAGCCCCAGATGAGCCGCCAACAGCTCCTCGTAACTCGATACTGCAGGCAAAGCGATTTCGGACATTAAAAATACACCTCTTATTTTGGAAAAATAATACCATCCTTAGGATAAGAGGTCTGTGATATTCCGCATACTAACCGAGATCGTTGTCAGCCTCAAGAAGCTCAAGCCCCTTGATTCGCGGCATTGCTGTATGACCAATGTGGCCCTGCATACTCCCTACGATATGAGCAGTGCTATTCAAGAGGCGCTGTGCTTGCGCTTCGCGCTGTGCCCAAATCTTTTGCAAAGCAACTTTTTCCTTGGAAAGTTGGGCGGTCATCTCTTGGTAGGTTTCAACCATCGACTCGATCTGCTGCACAAATTCGTGACTGGTGATAAAGCCATAGAGTGCCTCAGCCTTGGTTCCACGGTTCTCGGCTAAGGCTTTTTGAAGACCTGCATCGAGCAGACTCTTTCGCAGCAAGGTCGCTAGGATAATTGCGAGATGCGGCTTGCAGACCCAAACACCACTGACAATACCCATGTCTTCGGCAATTTGCTTGGGCAAGACCTCGCTTACGATGATAGGTATATTGGCCTTCTCGCTGCGCATATCTTCTTTGAGCTTAGCGATCCATGAGTCAGTCCAATTCTTAGTTCGCTTGATTTCCCAGAGCATGCTCCCGCATGCCGTTCCCCGTGGACTCTTGACGGTTTGCTTGATGTCACCGCCACGTACTCCTTTGGCGACTGGCTCTACGTCATCGTCTCGAAAAGCGCTTGTCAAAGCCTCTTCAAGATCAAGTTCCATAATCTCACCCTGTAATTGCTGGGAGCCCTGGGCAGCCTTACGCTGGGCTTCATCGAGTGATTTTTGTAAATCGGCAATTGTCTTGTCGCGGGCTGCCAAGTTAAGGCGTTGTTTCTCGTCAGCCTCTTTGGCGGCAGACGCACGAATCTTACCCTCTTCTTCGGTCAGCTTTTTCTGCATGTCCAGCTCAGCATTCTCGCGGGCCTTACGCTCCTGGCGCAACTCCTGCATAATCTCTGTTAACTGCGTGCGTAATTTGCCATTGTTCTCTTTTTCTTCAGTTGCATCCTGGCGAAGACTCTTGATGAGCATCTCTTGATCACCAGCAAGCTTGGTCTTGGCGCGAGCAATTGCTTCCTCGAGTTGCTTATTGGCGGCCTGTGATGCTTCAGCACGAACTTTAGCAAGCTCCGTGGCATGTTTTTCATGTTCGGCTCTTATGACCTGCTCTTCAATTTGGCCCTGTAGTGCGGCACTAATCTCAATTTCTTGGCCACAGTTGCGGCATTTAACAGTGTTCATGTTCCCCTCCACTTGGGCTATCAGCCTTTTGCCAAATTATAGCACGCCTAACGACGACTGTTGTATAGCATAGGTTTATCACTAGCGCTTAAGCTGAAGACGATCAACCAGCCAGTCGCGGGGCAAAATACTCAAGAACCAGCCAGCGCGAGGGCCAGAGGTCTTACCGATTAAAATGCGGTAAAGAATGGTGAACATTTCCTTTGGCACAAGACCCATTGATTCTTTGAACTCATAAATTGCATCGTGGAACCAGGCGCCATCAGCATCAACTGGTGCCTGTGCAACTTTTTCACCAAGCGCCATCAGGAAGGCACGTTCCTGATCGGTAAGATCTGCCGCATTAACTGTCTCAGCCAAAGCAAACTTAACATCTTCTGGCGCTCGCTTATCGAGCCAGGCATCAATAAAAGTAAGCTCACGACGAATGATATCTGCATCTTCCTGTGCAGCCTGAGAATGCTCAGTACGCTTGATAACTTCGAGAGTTTTATCCGCGTCCCTAAGGGAGGCCTGGTAGCTTGCAACCAGGTGCGAAAATGGAACACGACTAACTGTTTTGTCCTTTTGCCCGTATGTACAGATATATAGTAACTGTTTTTCAGAATCGGTCTGTTCTGCTTCCGGCTTTGCTGCAAGCGCTGCAAATTCGTCCATAAGTTGCACGACACCATTGATTGGGTCAAAGTACAGGCGCTTTCCCGGGGCAGCTCGCAAGATAAAGTAGCGAACAACCTCAGGAGGCATAATCGTGGCGCCTTCTTCGGCGTCCAATCCAGTTCCCTTACTTGCGCTCATCTTTTTGGTATCACCAGCCATATTTATAAAGTCATAAGGTACAGGGTACGGTGAGTCGCCCTGGTATACATCATGCATAATCTGCACACCAGTATCCCAAGAACCGCCCTTGGTTGCATGGTCACGGCCGAATGGCTCCGCTAATACATGCAGTAGCCACCAGCGCCCAGGCCAGTCAAGTCGCCAGTCAAGCTTTACATCACCCTTGTCATATCGCACGGTCTGCTCTTCGCCATCACCGTTAAGGTATGTTACTGTCTTGGCTTCCTTATCAATAGCTAAAAATTTACGATTCCTGAGGCGTCCTTTTTCCATAACCTGGATTGGAGACCAAGTCTCCTGTAATTCGCGCCCTGATATAGTTTCAAGCGCCTTGCGCGCCTCAGTAATGTGTTCAAGGCTTCGTTCTATGGCCGGTACAAAGAAGCCAGAGCGATATTTTTCATGGGCACGTACAAAAGAGACCTCTACGCCAAGTGCTGCAGTAGCCCGTTCTAGCTGAGCTAAGAAAAAATCGGCGTATGACTGTTCGCTATTGTCTGGGGCTGGAACATCACATAATGGGACACCTAGGTATTGCTCATGCGTGGGGGGAATGTCCACGGGAACTTTGCGAAAAGCGTCCATATCATCCGCAAAATAGATGTGGCGAGCCTTACGGCCACGTCGGCGGAGCTCCAGCATGATAGCATCAGAAGTTATGAATTCACGCATGTGGCCCAGATGGTGCGTACCGCTCGGGGAACCCCCCGATTCAACAAGAATCTCGCCTTCTGGATGGCGCGCAATTAATTCATCGACAATTTGGTTTAACCAGTTCATTTTTTATGAGTCCTTTTGATCATTATTTTACCATATATACCGCTGTTCGTCTTCTCGTGCGCATGCAAAAGCCCCGGAGGACCCGGGGCTTGATGCGCATGCTGTCTGCAAATTTCTTATTCGATACTTGTGACTTCGTAAGAGTGCGTTTCGGCTGGGGTCTTGATTTCGACTTCGTTCCCCAACTTCTTTCCAAGCAAAGCTTGGCCGATTGGTGATTCATCAGAAATCTTACCGTTCAGTGGGTCAGCCTCGACTGTGCCCACAATTTGGAACTGTTTGGAGTTACCGTTGCTCTTACTTTTCAAGGTAACGGTTGAACCGAGCACAACTTTGCCATCGCTCTTAGGTGCAGTAATAACCACTGCATTTGCCAGAATAGCTTCAATCTCAGAAATGCGGGCTTCGTTACGTTCTTGATCCTGACGCGCAGCACTATATTCCATGTTTTCGCTCAAGTCACCAAACTCACGCGCAGTTTTAATGCGGTCAGCGATTTCGGTGCGTAAAGCAACAAGCTCGTTGAGCTCTGCTTTGAGTTCATCAACACCTTGTGCTGTTAAGTGGAATTGTTTCTTCATATTCGGTTCTCCTTTTCTACATGCTGCTCAGTCTAAAACCGGAGTCGTTGTCTTATTGACAATTCGACATCATTATAGCAACTTCGGCCCTTTTGTCACCGTCATATTTATTACATCCGTCAGATCAAGTAACTCTGCTTCGCTACTCGTCCGCTTCTTTACCTCTAACTTATTAGCGACAATTGTTTTTGCGCTAACGACCACCCTATACGGTATGCCGAGCAAGTCGGCATCTGCGAACTTCTCACCAGGACGTGCATCTGTACGGTCGTCATATAATACCGCAATGCCATTCTGAGTCAACTTTTGATACACATCATACGCAGCTTTTACAACTTCTTCATCACTCCCAAGCTGACAAATCACCACTGTAAATGGCGCAACTCCAGCGGGCCAAACCAGCCCGCGATCATCTGCAAAATGTTCTGCAAGAAGCCCCATTAAGCGGCTAACACCAATGCCATAACAACCCATGATGATCGACTGCTGCTCTCCATTTTCGTCATCGTAGAATAATTCGAGCGCATCAGAGTACTTGCTTTCGAGTGGGAAAATGTTGCCAACTTCAACGCCTCGCATCTCAACAAGCTCTTCCTTGCTGAGGCCTAGCTTGGCCAAATTTTCGTCGGTGTACACTTCTTTGTTGACTGCAACGTGCTTACCTTCGTGAACGTATATGATATCTTCACCAATCGGGCTAATGGTCTGGAATTCATCACTAAACTTCTTGGTGAAAATGCCACCATCCGCATATGTGCGATATGTAATGTCGCCTATCCCCAAACGTGTGTATACACGGGCGTATGCTTCGGCAATTTCCTCGTAGATTTTGTCGTGTTCTTCTTGGCTACGCGCAAACGAATACATGTCTTTCATGGTAAATTCACGTCCGCGCATCAAGCCACTTTTGGCACGAAGCTCGTTGCGGAACTTCGTTTGGATCTGGTATATCGATACTGGCAAATCTTTATACGAACTAATGAAATCCTTGAGTGAATCAACAATCGGCTCCTCATGGGTCAGGCCCATGCCAAGCTCTGTGCCGTTCTTGAGTGATGTCTTGAACCAGTTGTCAACTTTCTCGTCGTCCCAACGGTCGGTCTTCTCGAAAATTTCCTTGGGCTGCAGAACTGTCATTTGAACCTCTTGCCCACCAACTGCGTTCATCTCTTCGCGAACAATTTGCGCAATATTATCGAGGACACGCTTGCCGAGCGGCAAGAAGGCATACACACCGGCCATCTCTTTGTGGATGTAACCAGCCTGGATTAATAGTTGTGCATTTCGCGCAGTTTCATCTGCGGGTGTCGTCTTGCTAGTTTTTGTAAAAAGTTTTGTCATTCTCATAGCATGAGGCTCCTTTCATAGAGACTTGGGAAATTTTTATTCAGAAAAGAAAATTACGACCGGCGTGCCGGGATAGGGGTGATCGGAAGAATCTTGGAATCAATGAGAGCGGTCTGATACGCCATAATTATACCTATTATAGCACAGTAGGTACTTAGGAGCTGACGAACACAAATAGCGCCAAGAAAGCGATGCTATTTTTGAGTGCATGAACAACAATCGGCGCGTAGAGTGAGCCGGTCTTTTCGCGGAGATAGCATAATACCAATGACAGTGAGAACGTATCGATGGCGGCCACCCATAGCAAGCTGTCCTCTCCAGTGAGCAGGTGTGGTGCAGCAAAAAGGAGACTCGTGAGTACTGCAGCCGGAATAACTCCGAAGCGGCGTTTGAGGCCAGAGAGTAAGAATCCTCGAAAGGTGATCTCCTCAACAATGGGCGGCAGGATAACCAAGCTTACAAATGCCATCACTAATGCCCCTCCCCGGGCATGGTCAAAGCCCACCGCCTGTTCCTGAGAGGTATCAACAGGAATAAGGGCGTTAATGACTCCAAAGAAAACCATATACAATGCAAAGTATATGATGACGCCCACTAAGGCATGTCCGATGTCTTTCCATCGCGGTAATCGTGCGAGCCCGAGGGCTTCACGAACCGCTCCGCGTTTGTATGCCCTCCAGAAGAGCCACAGCACCACCAAAGTCAACGCTTCAGTGATTAAGACATACATAAACTGGGCGCCTGCCGAGTTGCTAAGCCACTCCTCGGTCGTGGCAGTATTCCAATGCAACGCCTGAGGGTATAGCATAAGGAGCATTCCACCCACCATTTGCGAGAGGAAAAACGCCAACACAACACCGATAATTGCTCGCGACGCTGGCCATGGTGCGGCAGAGGCGTGCTTGTCGGTAAGCAAGTGTTTCCGAACTTTCTTAGAAGAAACGCTTAACATCGACAATGGTGACCGTAATTACAAGTGCCATGAGCGCCATGAAGCCATAACCATAAATACGCTCTTCGGTCTCTTCTGAAATCGGCTTTCCAGTCATGCGCGCAATAAGCATAACGAACAGGCGGCCGCCGTCCAAAGCAGGTATTGGGAGCACGTTCATAATAGCTAGTGTCAGTGAAATAATAGCGATAACCATGAGTACAAACTGGATTCCCAGCAAGCTGCCGTCCTTGAGGACAACAACGATACCGACTGGGCCAGAAACTTGCTCTGAAGCCTTCTTGCCGTCCCCATGGAATAATGCACTAATGGCAGATCCCAGACCCTGGAATGTCGCTACCGTAAACTGCTTCATGAGACCCGCCGCAACAATAGGTGCCGACCAGGTTGAACGTTGCAGCGTATACTCTGTTGGCGAGACGCCGAGGGGGCCCTTGGGTTTGCTCGTCTTTTTGCTATCAGCAATTTCTTTGGAACTCAATAATTGGGCGGTGACAGTCTTGTTTTGGCCAGCGCGCTCAAAGGCAAGCGTTACTTTTTGACCAGCGAGAGACTGGGTGAGAGCGGGCAACTCATCTGCTGCACTAATGGCATACTGGCGGCCATCTTGTGTCTTAATGGTCTTCAGCTTGTCACGGACTTCAAGTCCTGCCCGTGCAGCTGGAGAGCCCTTTTCGACATGGCCAACAAGGACATCCTGACGAACAACTTTCGTGTCGCTGGCAACCGTAAATTGATTCTTAATAAGTTGCGGCGTGCCGATAAGCGCCAAAAAAGTAAACAGCACAAATGCAGCAACCAGGTTCATGCCCACGCCCGCAAGCATAATTTTTACCTTGGCCTTAAATGTTGCCGCACCAAAACTGCCCGAAGCCGTATCGGAGTCGTGCTCGCCCTTCAGCTTTACGAAGCCACCGATCGGCAGCCAGTTAAGACTAAAAAGAAATCCATCTTTCGTCTTCTTGCTCCAAGCGCGAGGAGGAAAGCCGATACCAAATTCCTCAACTTCGACACCATTGCGGCGAGCGGCAATAAAGTGCCCGTACTCGTGGACCACAACCAAGCCAACAAATAAAATAAGACCTAAGATAAGCAAAAAAACAGACATTATTTTCCAAACCTCCGTTGGCGATTTTGATATTCGGTTAACGCAGCCTCAAGACGCTCTTCGTTGAAGTCAGGCCAGTTTGTCTTTTCAAAAAGCAGCTCACTGTAGGCAGACTCCCAAAGCAAGAAGTTGCTGATACGCTGTTCTCCTGATGTCCGGATCAGCAGATCGACGGGTGGAACATCTGGTGCATATAAGAACTTTCCAATAAGCTCTGGGGTGATGTCCTCTGGCGCATAGCCTAACTCCGTAATTCGCTTTACGGCATCTGCAATCTCCTGCTGGCCGCCATAGTCCAAACAGATAAGAAGGGTTCCTCGGTCATTATCTTTGGTTAGTTCTTCTGCATCGTGGATGGCCTTGGCCATAGCGTGACTCATACGCAACTTGGAGCCAATAACACGTAAGCGAATTCCCTCTTTGTGCATGGATTTAACTTCGTGCTTTAGGCCCCACAAGAACATTTTCATCAACTGCTTGACCTCGTCACGATCTCGCTGCCAGTTTTCAGTCGAAAAGACATAAGCTGAGATATAGCGTACCCCATGTCGAAAAGCTGATTCCACAACTTTGCGTAAGGCTTCTTGTCCTCGGCGATGCCCTTCTATGGGGGGAAGGCCATGTTCTTTCGCCCAACGACGATTGCCATCTAGAATTAAGCCTAAGTGCTTCGGCACCTCTAAGATATCTTGCTCTGCCATATTACTCACATTGTACACTACCGAGGCTTTCAAAAATAGCACATCACAATGATGTGCTATCCTTTTGGCTACGTGGACAATTAGAGGGTCATTATTTCAGCTTCTTTGGCTTTGGCTGCCACTTCAACGTCTGTTCGAGCCTTGGCCATAGCCTCGTCAGTCTGTTTTTCCAGACGCTTTGCGTCGTCCTCGCCTACTTCTTTATCCTTCTTGGCTTTCGCAATTGCATCCATCGCATCGTGGCGTACAGCACGCAGTCGAACCATACAGTCTTCAACTTTTCCGCCCAAAACCTTGGTGTATTCGCGGCGTCGGTCTTCGGTCAATGCAGGAATTGGCACGCGCACAACGCGGCCATCATCTGACGGATTTAGCCCAAGTGTTGGGTTATCGCGAATGGCGCTCGCAATTGCTTGGATATTGCCCGGATCAAATGGAGTGATCTGGAGCTGTTGCGCCTCTGGTGCAGTAATATTTGCTACCTGATTAAGCGGCATTGACGTACCGTAGGCAGTGACAATCACACCATCAAGCATTGTTGGGTGGGCTCGGCCAGTTCGAACCTTTTTGATATCTTCTATAAAGTAATTGAGCGCGTCTTTGAACTTCTGCTGTGCATCGGTAACAATTTGATTGGGTGCCATGGATTTCCTTCTTTGACGTTGTCTTCTTAGACTTTTCTAACTGATTCTATTTTATCACGCTCTGCCTACCGACACGCCCGTAGAAGTGCGCGCCGCGCGAAACTATCTTGAAAATGAAAAACTGCCATGACAATGCAGGCAGTTTTTCATATAAATACGAGATTTATTCAGTCACTTCGCCAAGAGCCATACGGCTGAAGCGGCTGACTACCAAGTTCTCGCCGAGCTTAGCGATATTTTCCTTGATATATTCACCGACCGTCTGGTCAGGGTTCTTGATAAAAGGCTGGTCAAGCAAACACTTCTCAGCGAAGTACTTCTTGCACATACCTTCAACAATCTGGGACACCATGTTTTCAGGCTTGCCTTCGGCGGTAACTTTTTCGGTAAATTCCGCTTTAACGCGCTCGCGTTCCTCGGCAGGAATTTGCTCATTCGTCACATAGACAGGTGAAGATGCGGCAATATGCATTGCAACATCCTTTACAAAATCAGTAAACTTTTCGTTGCGTGCAACAAAGTCAGTCTCACAATTTACTTCGAGCAGAACGCCGATACGGTTATCGTGCACGTAGCTGCTAATAACACCGGCGCGGGCTTCGCGGGCAGAGCTCTTCTCTGCCTTGGTGAGGCCTTTCTTGCGCATTTCGGCAAGAGCCTTGTCGAAGTCGCCAGCAGCAGCTTCCAAAGCCTTCTTAGCGTCGGTCATACCAACGCCAGTCAATTCACGCAAACGCTTGATTTCTGCGATATCTAGACTCATTTTTTTATCTCCTACTTGTGTACTTTTTATGCTGCTACTTCAGTTTTGTCGACAGATTTGGTGCCCTTTGACTTGCCAGCTTCGATAGCCTGGTTGACATAATCACAGGCCAGCTTAACAGCCTTTAAGGCATCGTCGTTGTATGGGATTGGGTAATCAACGAGAGTTGGGTCAGCGTTGGTATCAACCAAGGCAACAGTCTTAAGGCCAAGCTTGCGGGCTTCGGCCAAAGCGTTGGCATCATTGACAAGGTCGATGATGAATACTGCGCCTGGACGAGCAGCCATGTTCTTGATGCCACCGTAAATACGGTTCATTTCGTCAATTTCCTCTTGGAAGCGCTGGATCTCAAGCTTGTTGTACTTGTTGGCAAGCTCACCTGATTCCATCTTAGTCTCAAGTGTCTGAAGGTGCTTGATGCGGCCACTGATTGTTGGCCAGTTGGTCAACATACCACCGAGCCAACGCTCAGTAACGTAAGGCATCTTTACATCTTCGGCTGAAGCTTTAACAATGTCCTGAATTTGGCGCTTAGTGCCAACAAAAAGAACTTGCTTACCTTCGGCTGCGGTCTGTGCTAAGAATTCCAAAGCACTGTTCATACCCTCAACGGTCTTTGTGAGATCGATGATGTGGCTTCCATTTCGCTTTGAGTGAATAAATGGAGCCATCTTTGGGTGCCAGCGGCTTGTCTTGTGGCCAAAGTGCGCACCTGCTTCTAATAATTGCTTAATGTCTACATCAACGGTAGCCATATGGTAGTCCTTTCTCTTCGTTTTGGTACCTTGCCGCGCCTACATGGCTAACGGTAAGGAGGATTGTTTCCAAAACTGCTTTATTAATTACCCTTGCAGTATACCACCTTCACCCCTGGATAACAAGACACCAGGAGAGGTGTGCTCGATTAAGATTAAAGTTTTCTGAATAACTGCCAATAACTCAACAATACTGCTTGTACACCATCGGTCAAGACTGTATGATGCTTGTAATATGACATTCAAAGATCTCTTTAAAATCTACTGGTTTGCCAGTGCAACAACTCTTATTATTTGGCTCCTCGTAGGCTGGCAGATGGGTGTTGCCGCCCTCTTTACAGTGCTTGTTCTGACGCTGCTAGAAACGACGTTCAGCGCCGACAACGCTGTTGTAAACAGCAAAGTACTCGTTACAATGTCACCATTCTGGCAAAAATTGTTCATGACGGTTGGCATTTTTATTGCTGTCTTTGTTGTACGCTTTTTGCTGCCCATTATCATTGTCGCTCTAAGCGCGGGCATTGGATTTAACGATGTCGTTAACCTTGCGCTGCACCACCCAACAGAATATGGCCACGAGCTCCACAAAGCAGAGCCAGTAATTAGCGCCTTTGGCGGTACGTTCCTATTAATGATCACGCTGAGCTACTTTATTGACTACAATAAAAAAACCCACTGGCTACCTTTTCTTGAGAAGCACCTTGGACGCCTTGGACGCTTCGACAACATTACGATATTTATTATGCTCCTTACGACCTTGCTTGTTAACGCTACTGTCGACCCCATGCACCACAACACTATCTTTCTGGCATCTATTTCTGCGATGGCCCTCCATATTGGTCTTCAGCTCCTGGATGCCGCCATGGGGAATGCCGAGAATAAGACCAAGGTTAAGCACAAAGTCGGGCTGGCAGCTCTCTCGGCCTTCATGTACCTAGAAATTCTGGACGCCAGCTTCTCACTAGACGGCGTTATTGGCGCCTTCGCTCTAACGAATAATATTATATTGATAATAGCTGGCCTGGGCGCTGGTGCGATCTGGGTACGAGCAATGACTATTCACCTCGTTCGTTCTAACGCTCTATCTAAGTACATCTTTTTGGAGCACGGTGCGCACTGGGCGATCGGCTTCCTGGGTGGTGTTATGCTCCTCAAGCTATATAACATCGTGTTGCCTGAGTTTATCGTGGGCAGCCTCGGCATCGGCTTTATTGTACTGGCCATTTGGTGGAGCAAACGCAAGGCAAAACAGCGAGAAGTGTCCGCCTAAGCGAGAGACCGGAATAGAAGGTGTTAACCGAAAAGCAATCACCTTTGACAATCCAATAAAAAACAGATACAATACGCTAGATTATGAAGAAGCAATTACACCCTAAGAACTACCGCCCAGTTGTTTTTCAGGACTTGAACAACGATTTCAAGTTCATGACTCGGTCGACTGTGGCAACAGACGAAACTATTAAGTGGGAAGATGGCAAGGAGTATCCTTTAGTTAAGGTTCACATTACCAGCGCCTCTCACCCATTCTTTACTGGTGAAGAGCGCGTGCTCGACATCGAAGGCCGTGTTGACAAGTTCAACGCCCGTGCCAAGGCTGCTGAAGCGGCTCGCGAAGCTCGCGCTAAAGCTGCCCAGAAGCAAGCTGCTCGTAAAGCAGCAAAGGTTGAAAAAGCCGAAAGCAAGAAGACTAGCTAGTCTCCTCCATCAAACCGCCTGCTGCTTTGTCCAGGCGGTTTTTTGTTAGCAAAAGATCTGTATAGTCGTCATGCAACGAACAAATAAGCTACAATAAGAAGAGTCATGCAACAAAAAGAAGCCGCACTCCGCGAAGAACTGAAAGCCCTAGAGGAACGCCTGAGCGATCCCTCTATCTTTTCGAGCCGTGAGTACCCCAAGCTCGCGAAGCGTCGTCAGTCACTTGAAAATACCATTCAGTTATTCACGGAGCGCACGCATTTGCTCAAAAACCAGACGGAAGCCAAAGAGTTAGCTCAAGGCAGTGATGCCGACCTGGCCGAGCTCGCTCGGGCTGAGCTTGAAGATCTTGAAGGTAGCCTAACCCGTAACGAAGATGACCTTCGGGAGGCTTTGACCCCCAAAGACCCTAATGACGAACGCGATGTGGTTATTGAGATTCGTGCCGCTGCCGGTGGTGACGAGGCGAGTCTGTTCGCAGCTGATCTGTACCGCATGTACGTTCGATGGGCAGAGCGACATCGCTATAAAGTAGAGCTCATCGACGAAGCCCCTTCAGATGTTGGCGGATACAAAGAAATTATTTTTGGCGTACACGGAGAGGAAATGTACAAGCAGCTCAAGTTTGAAGCTGGCGTGCACCGTGTCCAGCGAGTGCCTTCAACCGAATCTCAGGGTCGCATTCACACCTCCACAATTACCGTCGCCGTCCTGCCGGAGGCCGAGGAGACTGACATCGAGATCCATCCAAATGACCTGCGCATTGACGTCTATCGCTCCAGTGGCCACGGCGGTCAGTCAGTGAACACCACTGACTCGGCAGTACGCATTACGCACTTGCCAAGCGGCATGGTCGTTACCTGTCAGGATGAAAAGTCGCAGATCAAGAATAAAGAAAAAGCTCTTGGCGTCTTACGATCTCGCTTACTTGCACTCAAGATCGAAGAGGAACAAAAGCAGCTTTCAAGCGCACGTATGAAATTGATTGGTTCAGGTGATCGTTCCGAAAAAATCCGCACCTACAATTTTCCTCAAGACCGCATCACCGATCACCGTATTGGCTACTCACGCAGCAATATTCCTGCTGCTCTTAGCGGTGAGATCGACGATCTTATTGAAGAGCTCCAGGCTTACGAACGCCAACTGATTAACGACGAGGTCTAGAATATGGACGTTGGCGCTGCCCTTCGCCATGCCACAGAACAGCTTGCTGCGTGTGGGATCCTGACAGCGCGCTTAGACACCCTTGTCCTCTTTGAGGACGTTTTAGAGCGTGATCGCGCATCAATTCTTGCCCATACCGATGATACGCTGACGCCAATCCAGACAGAAACGCTTCGAAAGCTCATCGCTCGACGCTGCACACATGAGCCGCTAGCCTATATCCGAGGCAAGGCCGACTTCTATAGCCATACGTTCGTGGTCGACCGCAATGTCCTTGTCCCGCGTCCGGAGACCGAGGCGATGATTGATCTTTTTAAAAGCCTACCCGTAGCCCCTGGGTGGAAAATCGCTGACATCGGTACAGGATCAGGAGCTATTGGGCTCATAGCGGCGCTTGAATCGACCGTAAAATTGCAGGCTGTTGATTTATACGATATTAGTCCTGCAGCGCTGGAAATTGCTCAGAAAAATGCCCGACAACTGGGCGTAGCGGCCGTCTGCCGCGTTAGCGACTTGCTCAGCGATATCAAAGCGGATTACACCGTACTGCTCGCCAACCTTCCCTACGTTCCCAACGACTTTCCTATTAATACAGCGGCCGGATATGAACCTAGAATCGCTCTCTTTGCGGGCGACGATGGGCTTGACGATTATCGCACTTTCTGGGGGCAAGTTAGGGCCCTCAACAGTAAGCCACAGTATATTCTCTGTGAGTCATTTCCAGACCAACATCCCCAACTTGAACAGATGGCAAAAGTCGCTGGCTACCTGCTTCGGCAGACCAGCGGCTTTATTCAATTATTTGAGCTAAGCTAGCTCTCGTTTGGTGCAGCGGATAACGTAACTGTTATCGTCTGGTGCTTGCCACCACGAAGAATATCAAGGTCAACACTCGCGCCCACACGATACCGCCCCAGGACACTCGTGAGGCCATTATTGGCATCAATCGTCGTATCACCGACCTTCATAATTATGTCCCCTTCTTTAATGGCTGCTTTTTCGGCAGGAGAAGCATCGATAATGGTGTCCTCGCCAAGCACCGACTGCGGTGGAATATAAGCACCGCGTTTCGCACCAAGCTTGTATTGCTCTGCTATATCATCAGTCAGCGAAACATAGACAACCCCAAGGTATGGTCGCTCCAATTTTCCCGTTTCCTTAACGGTATCTATCAGACCTTTCACATCATTAATGGGAATAGAGAAGCCGATATTTTGAGCATCACCCGCAACAGCAGTGTTGATACCAATAACTTCACCGTCAATATTAACAAGAGGGCCCCCTGAATTCCCTTCGTTAATAGCTGCGTCCGTCTGGAATAGATCCTCTAGATTTTCGCTCTGAGAGCCAGATCCGTCGCTTGCCTCGACACTGCGACCATGTCCAGAGATGATCCCTGAGGTCACTGTATTCTGGAACTGACCAAGAGCATTGCCGATCGCAACCACCGCATCGCCTACTTTGGTTTTGCTGGAATCACCAATTTGCGCCGGCACCAGTGTCTTCCCCTTGGTATCCTTAATCTTTAGGAAGGCAATATCGAGACTATCGCGGCTACTGGTACGACCCAGTACTTCAACATCAGCAAATTGCGTGCCATCCGACAGAGTAATGCTGACATTCGTCGTACCTGCTGGCACAACATGGCGATTCGTTACGATAAGGCCATCTTTAGACAAGATGATTCCCGTTCCCGAGCTCTGCTGTACGGTGCTTTGCTGTGACTGGCCAAAATTTAAATACTGGCCCACGCCAGCATTGGAGCTACTGGTCACATCAACTGATACAACACTTTGGCCCACACGCTGAGCAATATTACTAATAAGCTCGCCTTGCGACTTCAGGACAACTTGCTGCTTCTGAATAGTAGCGCTCTGGTCATCAGCATGGCTACCCAGCCATCCGCCAAAGAAGCCAAAGCAGCCGCTTACTATTAATAATGCGGTTATACTCAAGATTTTTACTCTTTGCGATGGCACTAGGTGGTGTGCAGAGTGGTGGTCTTGTTGTTGACCCTCTGAAACAAGGTCTGATTTAGAGCCTGTCGGCGGCATAGACGCCCCGGATATCGATGATACTTCTTCGCTTTTTACTGGATCAGTCTCAGACTGCTCTTTTGGATTATTTTCATCCATAGGACCCCCTCATCCCACCTTATACGATCTTGTTGCCCCAGTCAGAAAATGCAATAACAATCGTAACTATGGCAATCATTATAAACAGAACTTGGCGTCGAACTCCGGCTGACAATCGGTCATGATGATCGAGGTAGTACAGGGTTGCAAAGCCATATCCCAACGGCAACAATAGCATCGTAGGCTGCGAAATAGCCCCATAAAATAACAGCCAGTGGCCAAGCACCCACATAAGTGCCGCGCCGAAATAGCCCCATAGATATGAGAGCAGGCGTGTATGTGATTCGTCGAACGCGTCAAAGAAGTGGTGCGCAGAAATGTAACAGATAAGGCCGGTCAAAAATACCAGACCATAGAGCGGTGCCGTATCCCAACCAACTGAGAGTGCCATAAGACCACACAAGAAACCGACAGCGGCCTGGAGGGATATCATCAAAGCGCTTGATGCTGGCTTGAGGACCGTAAGCCATACGCCATACAATGCCGCCCACAAAAGCTGGAGTGGCTGCTCTGGGGTAGTTGTCATAAAGATTAGGATCGACACTCCGACCATCAGGTCAATGGAGTTAGCGCGAATGTTTGCGAGCCAGAACCGAGGACGGACAGCAAGCATACGCCATTTACTCAGGAGGATAATGACGAGGGCCAGCTGGACAAAATCAATTCTTACAAGAATAAATACCATCAGCGGCAGCAACACGTTAAAGCTAACGTGCACAACCCGCGAGAAACCGCTGGCCGGCTTAATTTTGGCTATTAGTGGTCTCATCTTCTCCTAAGATTATCACAAAATCGGCGTTTTGTGTTTGAATTGCAGTGTCCGGAAGCTTCGTGGTTGTCTTGTCTACGTTGAATCGCTTCTTCAAATACTGGGCAGTATATGGCTTTTTGCCGTTAGTACGGTCAACAATCACCGTCTTGGCATAGGTCTGAGTGGGGGCGTCACCGACAACACCGACGTTATAGCCGTATGACTTCAATACATTAGCTTTCTCTGTCGCCAGGCCAGCCGTACTCGTACCATTGAGCACCATAACGTTTGCATTTTCTTTGGCCAGATAGCCATCTTTAAGCGTATTTCTTATATAGTTCTGGATGTCGGCATAATTATTGAGGCCGGCACGCGGCATGACAACTGATTGGTTGCCTATCATACCTGTCGTCACATAGCTGTTGGGCGGGTCTGTTAGTCCTACGGACTGAATACTCGCGGGCGTGATACCCTTCGTGATTTGGTAGAGTCGGCTGACATCCGTCAAACTCATATCTGTCGCTACATTATCCCCAAACGCATCAATCAGCTGGGATATTTTCTGGGGATTACTAAATGTACCTAGCGTAAAGACCTTCTGCTGGAGTGCAACAATTACCGCTCGCTGACGCTGTGATCGAGCAAAGTCAGACGTTGTGTAGCGCGAACGAACATACATGAGTGCCTTGCGACCGTCAAAATGCT
The DNA here is from genome assembly GCA_963721475.1 of uncultured bacterium. GTDB lineage: Bacteria > Patescibacteriota > Saccharimonadia > Saccharimonadales > UBA4665 > CAMLQK01. The sequence goes on from CAVRJI010000002.1 coordinate 373,942, forward strand.
GGACACCCTTTTCGGCAATGACCGGATTTCGATTATTTTGCCATGCCATCGTTGGATCATAGAGCCGTTCCGGCACGTCAACATCAATCCCGCCCAGGCTATCAACTGCTTGCTGGAAGGCTTGGAAATTCAATAAAACGTGATAGTGGATTGGTACACCCAGAACTGTCTCAAGCATTTTGTCAGCCGCCTGATATCCAGCCGCCACCGCCTTTTGGTCTTTGTTGCTCGACGACTGCTTGCCCAAGTAGGCGTACTTTCCCGTTTCGTATACCGCGTTCAGCTTCATGCTACCTTTGCCGGGCACATTCACCCAGAGATCACGAGGAATACTGAGCAATGAAGTTTTATGATTCACCGGATCAATACTGGCGACCATAATTGTATCTGTCAGATCTGGAGCCTCGTGGCCTTCGCCACCGATTCCCAAAAGCAGAATATTGATACGGCCGTCACCCTCGCCCTTGAGGAGACTCGGAGCAACTTCTTTTTGCAGTGAAACCGCTGAACCACCGCCTTTAAAGACTTTTTTGGCGCTAAAATAGCCTTTGGCAAACAAAAATCCACCCACGAGAACACCTATTATAAGAAGAGTCAGAAAACCCACGAGAAGCCGCTTGCGCCAGCTCCACTGCTTCATGGAATGCCATATGCGTTTAAAAAAATTACCCTCTTTTTTATTTTTTCGGTGACCTTTTCGGCCTTTTGCAGGAATCTCGTCGTCCAGGTCGCTCATATCAACAGATAACAAGGGAGTTGGCGGAGGAGTTGGGCGATCGTATTGAGGGGTTGGAGGCTGGACTGGAGCGTGCGGCTTTTGGTGCATGGGCTGCTCAAGGACTGGGTGGGTTGAGCGAAAACGGCTCCGGTCAACAGTAGGCTGCATGGACCGGGCACGATCAGTACCGAATAGTATGCCGTCGATGGCTTTTTGCTTCGCTGGACGCGAGGGTTCTTTCATTTTTCGTTCCTACTTCTATGCATAAGCACTTGCTGATAAGTATACCCACTTACCTGGCTCACGTAAACAAGACTTTACCACCCTCATCACGCAAACGCAAAGCTGAAAACAAGCTGTAAATAGGCCTCGTGGCAAGCCTAATATTAGCCGTAAAGAAGGTGGTTTTGAGGTGCTTTTTTTAGAATAATAGGATATAGTTACTGGTAATATGCCAGATCAAAATGCTTTCCAGTCTACCTCACCAGAAACACCAACACTCGACCAGCCAGAATCTACCCCTCGTGGCGAAGGGTGGCGGTCCGTTCTATCAACCCTCGCTATTCTTTTGATTGCTCCACTCGTGGCCGTCGTATTAACGGCTTTTGTATTTCAATCATATCAAGTTGACGGCCCGAGCATGCAAACAACACTTCAGAATAGTGACCGGCTTGTCGTATGGAAGCTCCCCCGTACCTGGTCTCGAATTACTGGCCACGACTACATCCCAAAGCGTGGTGATATTATCGTCTTTAACGAAAGTAATCTCTCGGCTTTTGGCCAAGGCGAATCAAAACAGCTTATTAAGCGGGTGATCGCCCTTCCTGGCGAACGAGTGACTGTCGAGAATGGCGTACTTACCGTATTTAATGACGCGCATCCAAATGGCTTCCGACCCGATGCTGAAATGGCATACGGCAAGGTCATCGGCAACACTGAACCCGAAAGTAGCACAACCAGCTGGACACTCGCCAGAGGTCAAATATTTGTATCTGGCGATAACCGTGCAGATTCTCTTGACTCTCGAGCTTTTGGCCCCGTGGCATCAAGCGATGTCGTAGGCAAGCTCATTGCACGCATCTTGCCGCTTGGTAGCGCACAGCGCTTCTAACAAGACGGTCTGACATCTCTAAATAAAATACCAGAAATCCTCCGGTATTTTATTTTTTGCATAGGGAACGTTTTCTCAACGTGGGACGCACTTTATCGCGTAAGCTGTAAGATTATCTTCTCGAGTTCATCGTCTGAACCAAAAGCGATCTCTAGTTTACCACCCTTGGCCGTTCGGCGGATGTGGACAGGAGCACTAACGTAATGGCTTAGCTTCTTAGTGGCTGGCGTTTCCGTCTGCATACGTTCTTTAGCGGCCTTCACATCTTTGAAGCCTTCTTTTACTGAACCTACAAAGCGCTCTGCCTGGCGTACAGACCAATCGTGCTTAATGATACTTGCGAGTAGTTCCGATTGTTTATCAGCATGATCCTTGAGAGATAATATTGCCCGGGCATGGCCTTCGCTGATGGTTTTGTGATGCAAAGCATCCCGTGCGTCCTCAGGTAACTGGAGAAGTCGTACGATGTTATTAACAGTCGAGACCGCTTTGCCAAGTCGCTGGGCAATAGTGTCGTATGTCATATTAAACTGCTGTCGCAGACGCTCAATAGAAACCGCCTGCTCAAGCGGGGACAAATCAACACGTTGTACGTTCTCAACTATGGCGATCTCAAGTCGTTCAAGCTCTTTGCTCGTGCGAATAACGACCGGAACCTTCTTGAGGCCAGCAATTTGAGCAGCTCGCCAGCGGCGCTCACCTGCAACTATGTCATAAGTGTTCTTGCTCAGAGGCATAACCACTAAGGGTTGTATGACACCGTACTGCTTGATCGAAGACGCGAGTTGCTGCAGGGCGTTCTCATCAAAATGCTGGCGCGGTTGATCTGGATTTGGAATCAGATCAGACACAGCAATCTGTTGTATACGCTCTTGGTCTTCAAATACCAAACCCTTATCAAAATCCTGAGGCAACAGTGCGTCGAAGCCTCGGCCTAAGCTCATCTTCTTCCCTTTAGCCGTTGACACGCTTTGTCACCTCCTTGGCCAGCTGCTTGTAAGCACGGGCCCCTTTGGACCATCGATCATGCTCGAAGATAGTTTTGCCAAAACTCGGTGCTTCGGCAAGCCGAACATTTCGTGGGATAACTGTTTTGAAAATTTTGTCGTCAAAGTGCTTTTTGAGCTCATCCATAACTTGCTCAGACAGGCTTGTACGTTTATCAAACATCGTCAAGACCACGCCTAGCAAATCCAAGGATGTGTTCAGCCCTTGCTTGACGCGTTGGACGGTTGCAAGCAATTGCCCAAGACCCTCCATAGCATAATATTCAGCTTGGACTGGGATTAAAATACGATCGGCGGCGGCTAAGGCGTTGATGGTCAATAAACCAAGTGCCGGTGGACAGTCAATGATAATATAGCTGAATTCTTCGGCACTGCTGAGTGCGTTCTTTAGCCGGAACTCACGATGTTCAGCCTCAACAAGGTCAACCTCGGCGGCCGCGAGGTTGCTGTTTGCGGGCAGGACATATAAGCCAGGCCTGTCCGTCGCTAACACAATCTCCTGCAGGCTTGCACTTTTTAGCAAGAGTTCGTAGGTGGTAGGCGTGATATTTTTATCAAGGCCAAGACCACTCGTTGCATTACCCTGGGGATCAAGATCAACCAAAAGAACTGGAGTTTTGTCAGACGATAGCTGCGCGGCCAAGTTGACTGCAGTTGTCGTCTTGCCCACTCCACCCTTCTGGTTTGTAACAGCAATTATTGTTTGTTTCATATTCCCTCTTTGGATGGAAGTATACCATTAGATTGGGAACTTCGCCAGAGAGCATACTAGAAATTATGGGTGAAAATGATCGCCATATCACCTGAGAGCACAACAGGCAGTGTGCCGCTGGCCATCGCACGGGGAGGCTGGTAGACAGGTCAATTTAGTTATTTTACGACATTGCCTAAAGGTGTTGCAGTCGTAAACCGGGGTGGCGTACAAAACATAACGTATATTTACGTCGCAGCAGTTGTTATCTTTATTCTCTTATGTCTCTATCCTAGATGATCACTGGCGTAGTACTGTATTTTTGCCACACTCCTTTCTGCTCCCATAATCCGTAGAAGTGCTAGTACTATCATGCTATACGCTTATGTCTATTGTGCAATGCTATGAAATAATTTAAAGTTACGGGTATATGGAGAAGCAAGGGCGTCGTAACACACGATGGATTACATGGGTGACTCTCGTCGCTCTCATTTTAGCTGCCGGCCTGGCCTACTGGCTGGTGCGCGGCAGACAGCAGAGCCCAGTTCCCTCCTCTGTATCCCAGGCAGTCAGCTTTAAGATTATCTACCCAACACGACTACCCCAAGGTTTTACACTCGATAAAGCCTCTTTTCAGGTAAGCAACGGCCCCGTCGTAACTTACAATGCGACAAATAAAAAGAACGGTCACATCATCTTTAGTGTCCAGCCGCGCCCAATGACCTTTGACTTCTCGAGCTTCTACGCCCAGGGCCTTGCCGGAACGTTGAAGTTCAATACTGACTCCGGAGAAGGAGCTGTCGGCAACAACGGTCTTAAGGTCGTCGGTAGCCTCGTGACTGACACGAGCTGGGCACTCGTGACAGCCGACAATAGTTCCGTCACAACAGGTGATATCCAAACAACTATCAAAAATATGCGGCAAGAAGCTAACTAGTTGTGCCAGCTTAACGTGGCGCCCTTCTTGCTTACCGGGAAGCTAGCCGCTGTTGAAACGCTTTGTGCAAACTGGAACTGAAGGTTGCCGGCGTTAGCACCATTGCGGATAAAGCCCTTCACCTGGATAAAGTTGACCGCTGTCGCTGTCGCACCCAGTGCGCACGACTGCGCTGAAGCAATAATATTACAGATTGTCTGGGTAGTAGCGCTGGTGCCGTAGCTGCTGGCTGCCAGGTTGAGCACAGCACCAGCTGGCGTCGTGAAGGTATATTTGCCCAGAGCGGTAGCGTTGCTATCGTCAATCGGAATCCAGGCATCAATGACATAGTTAGTGTTGGCTGCCATTGCGAAGACTAGTGCCGTATCGTTCTGGAAAGCAGTTGAGCTCTGCGTGGCTGCCTGGTCCGAACCCTTGGTAATAGTGTTGAATCCCGAGATACAATCGCGCCACGTACTTGCCTCATAGCAGCGGAACTTACCGGCGTTAGAGTTATAGTACATCGCGCCATTAATACCGGTTGGGTCGCCGCTGCCTGTCTTGGTGTCGAGTACTAATAGCGTGCCCGTTGCGTCAGAAGTACCGATTGTGACTGATGGCGTGGAGGTTGTATTAACAGCTAGCTGCGCAACATCGCTTGAGTCGTCTATCGTGAAAGCGGTAGCTGATCCTGTAGTGCGCTGGATAATTAAGTCTGTATCGTGAGAAAGATAGGCGTCGCCTGCCTCCACTTGAGCCAGACTTACACCGGAGCCCGTAGAGTTTACCACTTCGATGTATGCATTGGTCTCAATATCCATTGCAACATGTTTCGCGCCAAATCCCGTGCCTAGTAGTGCTATACCGTCTATGGTATCGATACCGAATACCTGGTTACCCGAGCTGTTCTGGACAACAAATCCAGAGCCAGAGTTAGTTGTTGTCTTGGTGGTCACCTGGCCAGTCTGGCTAATATTAAAAATGTCGGATGTAGCGTTGGCAACCTGGAAGGCATCGAATGCACCACTTTGGTATACTCGTGCGGCCACTACTGTACTGGTTGCGACACTTAATTTTGCCCCAATAGGATCAGATATAACACCTATAGCAACACGTTCATTAGTAGAATCAACACGAAGTATGGAGTTACTGTTTTGAGCAGAGACTTGGAAGGCCGACGTAGAGTTTGTTGAGTTCTGTAATGAAACTGCACCAGCACTGCCAAAGACGCCCACATTGGTACCTGCGCCATTTTTTAGCTGCAAGATTGCACCCGTACCACCATTGAAGGCCTGAAGGACACCGGCTACTGTGCCGGTGGTGGCGGCTTGCACCCAAAAGTTTGAAGCCTGCACTGTCGCCTGGTTATGGATGTAAAAACCTGACCCAGTCTTGGCGGTACAGCCAGTTGCGTCACACATTATCGTACCACCGATACGCAACTGTGTTGAAGTGTTTATATCACCCAGCACATCCAGGGTGTAGGCAGCAGCCGCTTGGCCGATAGCCACACGCAAGGTTGCCGTATCTGCTACGAATAGAGTATTGGCAGCTCCCGCGTTTTGAATTTTAACTGCCGTGGCGTTTGTTGACTCAACCGCAAAGAGGTTGGCGTTTGAGTTACCGTAGCGCGCCACGCTTTGTGTGCCACCGGGTAGAGCTGCGATAAAACCGTTAAGTGGTGACCAGTCAAAGGTGCTTAGGCCGGCATTGCCAGTATTAAGTATAGGTGTATAGAACCAGTGCTCAAAGGTGTTGGTGATGCGGCCATATAGTTCAACTGTAGTAGTCGTGCCGTTGTTAACCGTGGTGACCGCCACAATGTCGGCCTTAGTAATTACTTCAGCTGTATCGTTTAAGTTAACATTTACATATGGAGCACCGCCCATAGCATTCTGCTGCTTAACACGTACTGATACCGTGGCCTGAGTGTTGTTGCCCGTGCTGCCATCGTGACCGCCAAGAATCTCCACCGTAGCAAGACATTGGTTAAATTGAGCTGTGATAGTACAGCTCCCCAGCTTAGTCCACTTATTGTTGTCGGCTGCGCCAGTGTCGGATGTTTGAATTCCTGTTTGCTGAATAGCACCCGCGACATCCAGGGTGACCTCAGGCGTTACCATGCCGCTACCGATTCCTATCCTTTGATTTGTTGAATCGGCATTAAAGTATGTTACCGAAGCATTATTTTGGATCTGGAACGCGGTTGTTGCATTGGTTGAAGTTCGGGATTGTAACTGGCCCGTAGTGCCAACTTCCAGTAATGGGTTAGTACCGTTGCCAACTATTAATGGCTTACTTGGGAAAATGTTACCGATACTTACATAATTGTCTTTAATCTTAAGGCCATTAGACCCAGCAGTTTCTATGCGGAAGTAGTCATTGGCGCTATCCCACTGGAGCCAACCATATTGACCAGTAGTAGCGTTATCGCCCAATACAACTCGAGCGCTATTGCCATTATTATATATAGCAGCATCGCCATCTTGTACTTCAAACTTAAGCGCTGGCGCAGCGTTACCAATTGCAACCCTTTGGTTGGTAGTGTCTACGAGCAATACATTAGTACCCGCTGCATTTTGCACTTGGAAGGCAGCAGCCGAGTTAGTCGAATTCTTAAATAAGATTGCTCCGTTATAGCCAAAAGTTGCCACTGCTGTTCCGGCGCCATTGCGAAGGCTGAGTATATCAGCTGTGCCAGCTGCATTCGCCTGAAGAACCGCAGTTACACTGCCGCTACTGGCTGCTTGTACGGCGATGTTGGCGTTTTGTAAGGTTACTGTATTTTGGATGTAGTTGGCAGAACCGGTTGCTGCTGCAAAGCTACAAGCCGTAGAGGCTTGGAGACAAACTGTGCCAGACTCATTGGGTAAATTAATTGTTCGGTTAGCAGTTGGGGTTGTGAAGCCAACAGTTGTCGTAAACGAGCCACTCGTCGCCTGCAGTGTCATGCTTGAGTTGCCCTTAACGGCAGTCGCACCATTTGTTGCCCCTAGAGTTAGACTGCCAAAGGGCGTGTTGATTGTTCCGTCAAAGCCGGAGTAGGTTGCCTGGATTGAGCCCATGGTCACCGTGCCGCTGGTGGTACTAACGCTAAAGATATAATCGTTGTTTGACGCTTGGACGGCCAAGGCCATGCTAGCATCTGTCGTTGTCTTAATAGTAAAGCCGTTACTGCCGAGTAGTGCATTAATACCGCCGCTTCCCTGTGAGTCAATGCTAATCTTGCCGTTTGCCGCCGTGTTAAGGCTAATAGCTGTTGAGCCAGTACCACCCTGAATGGTTGTCGATGAAGCACCATTGGTCGAACCCATGATAACGGCCTGTGTAGTGCTACTGCCACCGTCAGCAATATGCACTGTATGGGCAGTATTAGTGGTGCCAATGTTAATGACGCTTGAACTACTGCCTATCGTTACCGTTCCTGCGCCAACTGTACCTAATGTCAGAACACCCGTACCTGAGGTAGTAATGGTCAAGCTCTGGTTTGTGCCACCAACAGTCCAGCTGGACGTGGCAGCCGCAGTCAAAGTAAGAGCTCCAGTAGAAGTCGTGACAGAAGAAGCTGCGTTGCCTGTTAGTGATACCGCACCGCCAGACTGGCTTAGGCCACCGGTGACTACCGTGGACTTGTTAAGGTTGATACTGGTGGCGTTTGTTGTGCCGATATTGAGCGCTGTTGCCGCCGCGGCGTCAACTAATGGCGACTGTAGTGACGTAGCCGCAATGCCTGTGCCAGAAATATTAAAGTTTGCACTTGACTGTAGTAACGTACCGTTTTGAATGTAATTACCAGAACCGGCAGTTGGCGTACAGCCGCTACTTGTACAAATAATAGTTCCGCCAATACGATACTGTGTCGAAGTATTAACGTCACCCGTAACGTCCAGCGGATAGCTCGCCGATGAAACATTACCACCGATTGCAACACCTGAAGTGCCAGCCCATAGCTTAACGTTTGTGCCAGCTGGGCGCAGAGCAATTGCGGCACCACTGGTCTCAAGAGATGCCACGGTGTTCAAGCCGTTCCATGAAAGACCAAAGAGATCATTCTCATTCGGGCTAAACAGTGCAATAGCCGGTTGAATCGTTCCACTTGAACGGCTATCAAACACCGATATGCCTCGCGTCGTATCTGGGGCCGAGCTTGGTATGCCGAATGCAAGGATCTGCCCATAAGCTCCGGGGTTATAGAGTGGAATGTTAATAGTCGTTGGGACGCTCGAACCTTGCGGAGTAGTAAAGGTATCGATATTTGTGGTGCCGCCAGTTAGACGTAATGCATAGTTCTGGGTTATAAGACCCGTCGAAGTATTGACGTTAAAGATCGACGTGCCAGCCGCGTTTTGGAGCTGGAAAGCAGCACTGTTGTTGGTAGTTGGCTTGATGATAATACCAGCACTACCGGTTGTAAGATTAATAGTTCCCGAACCAGCCGTAGTAAGGCTGATACTACCACCACTAGCCGGGGTAAGCGCTATAGCACCCGAGCCAGTGCCGCCCTGAACGATTGTCGTACTCGTTCCATGTTGTGATCCAAGCGTAACTGCCTGTGCTGCCGTACCTGTGGCAGGGTTACCGAGGTTAATCGTACGAGCAACGTCAGTACCACCACCAATGTTCACTGTAGTCGTGTTGTCCGTACCAATATTCACTGTACCTGCACCTGAAGTGTTAAGAGTTAAGAGATTTGTTCCGTTGGCACGAATCGATAGGTTACCAGTTGTGGTCTTGATAACGTTTCCACCGTTGGCATTGCTGTTTGAAAAGTCTAGCATCCCAGTAGTAATGGTCGTATCCTTATCAAGATTTATACCGGTTGCATTCGTGGTACCAATGCTCAGCGTTCCTGCTGTGGCTGTGTCGAACAACGGAGCCTGGAATGACGTGGCCGCCCTACCCGATCCACTAATACGAAAGTTTGCAGTCTGATCAGAACTATTCTGGTTTTGAATATAGTTCGTTGAGCCGGTGCTCAGCGCAAAGCCACAGGCCGTTGAACTTTGGAGACAGATTGTGCCTGATTCATCTGGAACTTGGATAGATCGATTGGCCGTAGGCTGGATAAAACTCAGTGACGAACTAAAGCTTCCGTTCGTTGTGCGTAGCTCTTTGGCTGTAAAGGCATACGGGACCGCGGTAAGGTGCAGACGAGGCGTCATTTCACCATCCCAACTGGCAGCACCCGTTCCGCCGATGTTCATCGTCAGATATAGATTCTGGCTCCAGTCGATAGAAGGTAGGGCCGTAACAGAGCCAAGCTCAACGGTGAGATAGCCGTTTGCAACCCGCACCTTGTTGCCGCTAACCCTGGTCTCAGTCCAGAGACAGGCAGCATCACCCGAGCATGAGCCCTGAGAGGACCCCGAAGAAGACGAGGCGTTGTATAGCTTGAATTCAACGTTGTAGTCACCATCTGGAACAATCGCGCCCGTGCCTGCCATGAGGCGGGCCTGGAAGTTGATGTTCGCACTCGCTGCAGCAGTAGCTGTTCGTGTTCCGTATCCGAACGTAAGAACCGCAGAAAACATTGAAATCACCATCAGCGAAAATACCGCTAACGCGGATAGCTGCTTACCAGGAAAAGGTTTGGTGAGTTTCATGTATTTTTGTTTGAGTTTTAATTTATTTATTTCTTAGGCCGAAGCCATAATTACACCTCTTATTATCTTCTTATTACCACGCCGCCACAAGATACGATAGCTAAGATTGAATACTTTTTTTAATCATTACTAGTGGCCTTCGAAAGGCGTCTTTACGTTGTTATATAATCTACATAAACTATATACACTCTGTTAGGAGCTACTAGAAATTCCCATATCACTAATCCAACGCTATAAAAATTGTTGCTATTTGTACATTAACGAACATTTTACGATTAAATTTATCCACAGATACTATCCAGACAGTTAATGATCTACTGTTGTTTATTAGTCTTCAATATGATCCAGCTATATCCTTGAAGTGCTGTTTTACTGCATAATTTGGTAATTGTACCTTAGAACTGTTCCGGAGCGAGGGAGCTGGTCGACTCCGATCATCATATCGGTGTTAGTTACGTAATCAATGTACGGCACAACCCGGGCGCTTTCTTTGCCAACCGGTGTCACCACAACACGAGGCTCAGTGGCATACCGCTGTGCAAATAGTACCTTTATGAGTTGAGATACTGCCGGATTAGCCCCAATTGTGATCGAAATCGTACCCGAGGTATCATTACCTATCAGTGTTGCCGCCGCCCCTTCCCCGCTCTCCGTCTGGAGTTCAAGAGCAGGCGTAGCACCCTGCGTAATAATGTGGCCCCCTACGACTATCTGGCCGACACGGGTCACACCCGACACCGTTAGGGATCCCTGTATACTGGCATCGCCCTTCACCGTCACACTGTTCACTTGAAGATTGTTAATTACTGCGTTGCCTGAGACATTCAGACGTTCAAATTGAGATGGCGAACCTTGAATCACTGAACTCGGATTATGGTAGCCCAGATTTACAAACACCAACACAGTCCCTTCGCTACCATCAAAGAAGCCCAGCGCAGTACCAATGGTAGGACCTGCCTTGGTGGCCTTCATAGCATACCCAGGCTTACTCGCTGACGTCAGTAGATCCCCAGGCCGTATCGAGCCGCCTTCTGAGGTCACCTTAACTGGCACTCGCCCCACAAGGACCACGGGCTTACCGGTAAGCGGCGCATCCGGCTGATTGGCGTATGCATTAATCATGAAACTCGATGTACCGTCTGATACAACGCCAATTGCTGCCGTATTATATGCACGGTTTGACTTTATGACACGCTCTGCCTTCGCGGGGTCAGCCATGACGACGTCCGCGGCACCAACATCAGGGGCAGCGGGGATGGTCTCAGCTAGGTCGGGGGTTGTACTGGCAGTGATTGTCCCCGATGCTCCAATTGTTCCAGAAACACCCAGCTTCTTTGTACAAGTGACCACTCCAACACACACGTTTCCACTGTTCATGATCGTCATGCGGACCGTAGCATTTGTGCCGAATTGGACGGCAAAGTTATTATACATGCCTACCAGGAAGCCATTTGCCAACGCACCAGTATATGTGTCGCCCTGCGGTGACTGGTCGGCTACCTGTACCATGCCCGTTATAGCTTGCGTGCCCCAGGCATCCTCGGCATACAGTACGTATGCACCGCCAACCTCGCCCGAACCATTGCCCATGTCACCAAGCAGATGAATGCCCGAGAAATTGCGTGAAGCAACTGTAATGATAGAACTCTCGTCGCTATCAGTATCGTTTCCAACCGTCAAACTTCCGTTGATTGCAACGTTCTGGGCAAAATTACCCTGCCCTTGCACTTGCAGCGTACCCATGACTGTTGTATTTCCCGCAATAAGTGCGCCACCTGTAACACCATTACCGCCTGTGTCGTCCCCATAGCCACTTCCCTGCATAGTGAGCCCGACGAGGTCGAGAGTGCCTGCGATATATGTTCGACTTCCTGTTGTATAGTACACACCAGTCGTGCCAACCGAGCCGTTATAACCCCCGATGACATAGTTGTATCCATTATAGGTCAAGGCTGATATTCCGTTGTAATTTACAGGTATTGTATTGGTATCCTGAGTCCATGAGCCGATTGTGCCGTTTGTGTTAATCGGCGCGTAGTTAACCAACCCCGCCTTAAAGGCATAGAGATATCCATTTGATACAACAGCTCCAAAATTATTATGCCCACTCGGTAGGGCGGTCGTTGAAGTCCAAGTGCCATTTGCGCCCGTGCTAGCATTAATGGCAGAATAGTAGACCGTAGAAACAGCTGACGTGCCATTGTAACCGCCGATGTAGTAAATGTATCCGTTTGAAGCTACCGTTTGGGCATTTGCGAGGGCAGTCGGCAGGGCAGTACCCGACTGGAATCCATCGAGCGATCCGTCACCATTAATCTGTGCATAGTAGACCGATGACACCGGAGATCCGTTTGTACCCCCCACGACGTACAGATAGCCCCCCGACACAACAACTGACATAGCATTCAATGTATCAGGTAGTACAACGTTCGAGATTTGCCAGGCGGTTATAACACCATCTGAACTTTGCTTACCTACGTATATTGTATCAACTCCGCCAGTCCCCGTTGGAGTACCACCCAAAACATAAATATAGCCGGCACTTACCGCCGCAGCAGTATAAGCACGGGCCGCCGGCAGTGCAGTCGTAGTTGCCCATGTACCCATCGTGCCATTCGGGTTAATACGAGAGTATTGTACCGTGGTCTGGTATCCCGATCCATAGCCACCAAAGACATATGCATAGCCGTTGGAGATAGTACTTGCAGCGAAGGATGCCGACGTATTAAGGGATGTTGTTGACTGCCAGGTCGACAACGCAGCCGAGTTTGTGCCATTAAGCGTGATGGTGTTTGTTGAAGTACTTACGTTAAGTGACTGGCCTCCACTCGCATTTTGAACTTGGAAAGCAGTGGTCGAGTTTGTCGAATTACGAAATGCAGCTGCGCCCGTACTACTAAACGTCGCGACATTCGTGCCGGCGCCATTCTTGAGGTCAAGGATGTCGCCTGAGCCAGCGGCGTTAGCCTGGAGCACAGCAGCAACTGAGCCGCTTGATGCAGCTTGTACAAACATATTTGCCGACTGAACGGTCGCCTGATTACGAATATAGAAGCTTGAGCCAGACTTCGCTGTACATCCTGTCGAATCACAAACAATAGTGCCGGCAACTCGATACGACGTTGTCGTGTTAACATCACCTGCTACGTCCAGCGTGTACGCAGCGCTTGCTTGCGCAATAGCTATTCGAGTATTCGTGGTGTCGGCAAACAACAGATTACTCGTACCCGTTGCGTTCTGTATTTGGAAAGCTGTTGTTGAATTGGTTGTTGGTTTTAACAACAAATTACCCGTACTCCCTACAGTGAGGAAGTCGGCTGTGGCATTGCCGAGCTGAAAGGCATCCGACGAGCCACCTTGGTAGCTGCGCAGGCCTACTGTTGTGCTAGTAGCTACACTTAGCTTGGCACCTATGGGGTCAGATATGACACCTATCGCAACACGCTCATTGGTTGTATCGACGCGCAAGACGGAGTTCCCTCCAGCGCCTGCCGAGGCGCTTATCTGCAGTGCAGCAGTTGAGTTTGTAGAGTTCTGGAATAGGATCGCGCCCGTACTACTAAACGTCGCGACATTCGTGCCGGCGCCATTCTTGAGGTCAAGGATGTCGCCTGAGCCAGCGGCGTTAGCACGTATTACACCAGCTACGGAACCACTACTAGCAGCTTGGACGTACATATTCGCAGATTGAGCGCTTGCTGTGTTCTGAATATAGTTAGCTGAGCCAGCCGCTGGCGTACAGCCACTACTTGTACAGATAACCGTTCCACCAATACGGTACTGCGTTGAGGTGTTCACGTCTCCCGTCACATCCAATGGGTAACTAGCCGATGAAACGTTACTACCGATTGCAACACCCGTCGTGCCCGCCCACAGCTTGACGTTTGTGCCGGCTGGACGGAGCGCTATAGCCGCACTGCCCGTTTCTAGCGAAGCCACGGTGTTCAGGCCGTTCCACGAGAGGCCAAACACGTCATTCTCGTTAGGGCTAAATAGCGCGATAGCTGGTTGAATTGTTCCGCTCGAGCGATTATCAAACACCGATATGCCTCGCGCTGTATCTGGGGCCGAGCTTGGTATGCCGAAGGCAAAGATCTGCCCAAAAGCTCCCGGGTTATACAAGGGAATATTAATTGCAGTTTTTACTGAAGAACCGAGTGGAGTCGTAAAAGTATCGGCCGTGGTGCTATTCACCGTCAGCCGAAGGCCAACAGTCTGGGCTACAAGACCGGCGCTAACCTTCCAAATTGACTGGTTCGAAGAATCCGTGACATTGATGCCCGCCCCGGTCTGGCTTGCTCCAAGCTTAATCGTTACCGAGTCAGTGCTGTTAGAGCCAGCATTTTGGAGAAAGATATTTGCCGATTGGGGCGTACCTGTTTGATTATTCTGGATGTAGCTTCCTGCACCACTACTCAAAGCAAATCCACAGGAGGCTGCATTTTGCAGGCAAACCGTGCCTGATGCGTCAGGTAACAAGATGCTATTACTTGCAGTAGGCGTGGTGAAGCCCAACGTAGCCGTGTTGCTTCCATTCGTAGCGCTCAACTGGTCAGCCGTGAAAGCGTGCGGCACTGCCGTTAGGTGCAACCTGGGCGACATCTCGCCATCCCAGCCTGGGCTACCAGTTCCCCCTATGTTCATCGTCAGATACAAATTCTGGCTCCAGTCGATGGACGGCAGGGCTGTAATAGATCCAAGCTCAACGGTGAGATAGCCATTAACTGTACGAACTTTATTCGCGCTCGTTCTTGTTTCCGTCCATACACATGAGGCATCACCCGAGCATGAGCCTTGAGAGGATCCAGACGATGAAGATGCCTTATACAGCTTGAATTCAACGTTATAGTTACCGTCCGGAACAATCGCGCCTGTGCCTGCCATAAGTCGGGCTTGGAAGTTGATAGTGTTGCTTGCTGCGGCTGTTGCGGAGCGAGGACTGGATGCCAAAGTCAGGAGGCCGCAAAACATTGCAATGACTACACCAAAAAATACCGTGACGTACTTGCGGAATTTCAGCAATAGATTACTATTTTTTTGTTCAATCATTTTTGGGGTTTTTTGTTTTTTGTTTTCGGTGGCAATTCAGGTACTCCTTAAATTATCGCGCGAATACCATATGACCACAAGGTAAAACAACAATAAGATCTAGGGCCCTTTTGGGCATAATTTGTATTTTTTCTGTTCAGTATTTTGTAGTTTTTCCAACAACTATTTCCGCCGCTTGCCTGATTGGGCATTCTTGTATGGCTCGGACTTTTTTTGAGTTATAAGCTATGATTATTTAACATAAAAATAGCGAGCCATATAAAAGCTCGCTATTTATCCACAGATGGCCTGGTAATTATCTAGGCAATCTTGCTAATCTTGATCACTGTGTGGCGCTGGCGGTGACCGCGTATCTTGTGAACGCGCTTCTTAGCCTTGTAACGAATAGACATAACTTTATCAGCTTTGACTTCATCTTCAACGACTTCAGCTGTAACCTTAGCCTTGGCAACTGTTGGCGTGCCAACAGTAACATTGTCACCATCAATAAGCATTAAAGGCTCAAAAGTGACGTTCTTGGAATCAGCGTGCAGCAGCTCAACCTCGATGGATTCACCTTCGGTCACGATGTACTGCTTGCCGCCTGTTGCAATTACTGCTTTTTTCATACTTTTAGTAACTCTCTTTTCAAGAAATTATATACCAATAAATAGTAACAGATACGGTTATTAATGTAAAGGTGTTAGCTGGCTTGCTTTTGGAGGCCAATAACGAGCTCCATATTCTCTACCTTGCAGTCAGAAATATATGCATAGCCGCGAGATTCAAATACTATTTCGCTTGCTAAGGTCTCTGCCTTAATGGCATCAACATGCGCAGCCATTGCTTCATGCAAAACGTTCTCATGTGATAGTAGAGCCAGTACAATACGATCATCCACCTCGAGGTCAGCCTTCTTGCGCGCGCTCTGGATATTTCGAATAACCTCACGCACAAGGCCTTCGCTGCGTAATTCGGGAGTAATCGCTTTATCGAGGAAAACAGCCTCCTCTTGGCCATCTCGATTATTAATGACAGCCTTGACGTTAACCTCATCGGCAATCATCTGCTCAAGCTCAGGAGAAAGCATCTCGCCTGAGTATGTCAGGGACGCAAGCGGCTGCCGCACCTTAACTTGTTCTTCTGTGTCACTCTTTAGCATACGCGCGGCAAGTCCTCGCTCAATGACTTCACGAGTACGTGACATGTCAGCGAGCACTGCAGTGTCAATATGCCCAACCTCGGGCCAGTCGCGAAGGTGAACTGATTCACCACCCGTAAGCTTCTGGAAGAGCTCTTCAGCAAGGAAAGGTGTGAAGGGAGCCATGACATGCGCTAAACGGACGAGAACGTAGTGTAGTGTCTTGTAGGCATCATTTTTGTCGGCATCATCATCACTCTTCCAAAAACGTTTGCGACTGCGACGGACGTACCAGTTAGACGCGTCATCCAAAAATGGAATGATGGGTTTTGTAGCATTTGGAAGATCATAACTCCCCAGGCTTGCGTCTACCTCGGCGCCAAGTTGGTGCACGCGAGAAACAATCCATTCATCGAGTGGGTTGCTGAGAGATGCACTTGGATCCTCGTAAGACCCCTGCCACTCCCAGCCGTCAACATCCGCATAAAGGGTAAAGAAATCGTACATATTCCAAATCATGCTAAGCTTACGCGCGACATCTGCGACTTCCTTATCCTGCAAGGTAAAGTCCTCTCCACTAAACAGGGGTGAACTGAGCAACAAGAAGCGTAAAGCATCTGCCGAATATTGATCCATTAGTTCATTAGGGTCTGTGTAATTGCCGTACGATTTACTCATTTTGCGACCATCGTTCCCAGCCATCGTGCCGTGGACAAGAGCATTCTTGAAGGGGATCTTGCCAAAGAGCCCAATGTTTACCGCATTCATGTAGTAGAACCACGCGCGTACCTGTGGGACATACTCGACAATAAAATCACCAGGGAAATTTTGTTCAAATTTTTCTACATTCTCAAAAGGATAATGGAACTGGGCGAACGGCATTGATCCGCTCTCAAACCAACAGTCTAGTACCTTCTCGATACGAGTGTAGTGCACGCCATCGATGTCAAAGGTGACATCATCAATCCAGGGGCGATGATAGTCTTCGAGCTCCTCTCCTGATAGTTCCTTGAGCTCCGCGTAACTACCGACTACTCTTATGTGCTCCTTGCCTTCGGTGTCCGTTCCCTTCCAAACAGGCATTGCCGTAGCCCAAAAACGATCGCGGCTCATGTTCCAGTCAGGCGCAGTTTCAATAGTCTTCTGTGAGCGACCATACTTGAGATGTTCCGGGACCCAATTGACCTCTCCGTTTTGCTCCACCATCTCAGAACGCTGACCAGCAATATCCATGAACCAACTTGGATGTGCTCGATACATCAACTTTGTGTCACAGCGGTGGCAATGCGGATAACTGTGCTTTATGTAGGTAATTTTCCAGACAACACCTCGGGCATGAAGCTCTTTGGCGATTGGCTTGTTAGCCTCCCAAACATTCTGCCCCTTCCACTCACCTTCTTTGTAAAAACCGCTGTCATCGATACTATGAACAACAGGAAATCCTTTCTCCTGGGACAATGCATAGTCTTCCTCGCCATAGGCGGGTGCGATATGAACCAAACCCGTGCCATCCCCTGCGGTAACATAATCTGCACTCCATACAAGATGAGCTTTTTCACCCCTGTCTTCGAATAATGGCTCGTACCGCTTTCCTACGAGCTCGCTGCCCTTGAGCGTGCGCACAATTTCGTATGGTAGGACTTGGTGCTTCTCGTCTGTGAGCACTTTATCCAAAAGCTCCTTGGCTAAGATGAGCTTTTCGCCATTAATAAGCACTTCAGCATATTCGAAGTCCCTGTTGACGGCAACTGCTGTATTGGCGGGAAGTGTCCATGGCGTTGTCGTCCAGGCGAGTAAATAGGTATCCTCGTCTTGCAATTTGAATTTCACAAATACTGAGGGGTCGGTGACCTCTTTATATGAGTTGTCCATGGTTACTTCGGCCTTAGAAAGCGGAGTGGCATCACGGGTACAGTATAGAAGAACTCTTTCACCTTCGTAGATCTTGCCTGCCTCGTAGAGCTTTTTGAACGCCCACCAGACTGACTCCATGAACTCTTTGTCCATAGTCTTGTAGGCTCCCTTGAAATCAACCCAACGACCAATACGATCAATAGTATCCTCCCAGAGGTTGCCAGTCTGCACCATGTTCTCACGACAGGTTAGGATATAGTCCTCGAGACTAATCTTCGTACCTATGTCGCGGCGGTCTTTTATGCCAAGCTTCTTTTCAGTAAATACTTCGGCAGGCAGCCCATGGCAATCCCAGCCCCAGACACGCTCTACTCGCTTGCCCTTCATAGTCTGATAGCGAGGAATGGCATCCTTGGCAATAGTCGTCAGAAGCGTTCCATGGTGTGGCACCCCTGTAATAAATGGAGGGCCATCATAAAATACATATGCATTGTCTTTTGGGCGCATATCAATCGACTTCTGGAAGGTCTTGTTTTCTTTCCAGTAGCGAACAAGGTCCTTTTCATATTCTGAGGCTCGGCGACGTGTTCCTTTTTGAAATTTCATGTCTTCTCCTTACAAAGAAAAAAGTTATCACTTTTGACTGTTGGAACCCTGCACGTGCGGGGTGGTACCATCCAACTTCCAAAAGAGATAACTCTTATATTTGGCGCTTATTTCTTAGCAATTACGGAGCTTCGACCGGCAGGTTCTACGTTGTTTCCAATTTCTTCCTGCTGCATTCGTGGGCGATAACCACTAACCTTATAAAGGATGCATATAATCACTATTATACGAGATTATATTGCTGACAGCAAGCTACCTATGAATTAAGGTAACCGGCGACTTCATCCATAAGCGGCAAGGCAGGACCGGTCCATACATTAAGAATAAGGCCACTATCTGAGATGGCGAGTATCGATGGATAGGCGAGTATGTCATACAGTGATGCGAGGGCCGCACCATCTCGAGTATTGACACTTATGAGTTCCATTTTGGCACCGACATCATGCTGGCGCTGAAAATCACGCACAAATGATTCCGTTACGCTTGAATGCTCGGAGTTTGGTCTGTAAAGCACAAGAACTTTCACTCACCGATCATAGCACAGTTTACGCTAAAAAAACAACAACCGCCCCTAGGACGGTTGTTGTTTGATCCGTATAGTAAGTCGGAACTAGCTGCAGCCAGTTGTGGAACCACAGCTCTCACAAACGTAGCAGCTGCCTGCACGACGCGTCTGATTGCCACAGTTGTAGCACATCGGAGCTGCGCTATCAGCCCGGGGCTTCTTTGGCGTTTTGCTTGAGGCCATTTCTGAGAAGAAAATAGCTTCTGCAGCAGGCTCAGGGTGGAACTCTTGAACTTGCTGGCCAGCCATTGACTGATCGTCAGTCAGAAACATCAGCTGTTCATCTGGCATATCCTCGATTGAAGCCAAGCCAAGCTCCAAACGATCGTCAAACGATAAGTAGTCAAGGGCGAGGCGACGGAAGATGTAGTCCGTAATTGATGTGGCCGTACGAATCTCGTCATCATCAGTAATGCCTGCTGGCGCAAAGCTGCTACTCATGAGTGATTTTACATAGCTCTTGAGTGGTACGCCGTACTGCAAGCCATGGCTCACTGATATGGAGAACGAGTCCATAAGACCCGACAATGTTGAGCCTTGCTTAGAGACACGGATAAAGAGTTCTCCGGGAGTGCCATCTTCGTATTCACTCACCGTAAAGAAGCCTGCCAGGTCGGCAATTCGGAACTTATATGTCTTGCCGTTGCGGCGCCGTGGCATAAGCCGACGGACTGCGCCCTTTACGACAATTCTGTCGTTCGTAGTCTCAACTACAGCGGCGGCTGGCAGAACTGTTGCAGGTGCAGCAGGGATAGCTTCAGGCTTAGCTTCAACCGTCTTCTTCTTGCCAGAAAGTGGCTGAGCGACCTTGCAGTTATCGCGGTAGATTGCAATTGCCTTGATGCCCATATTCCAAGCATCAGTATGGAGCTGTTCAACATCTTCGACAGTTGCTTCTTCGGGCATGTTAACGGTCTTACTGATTGCGCCCGAAATAAATGGCTGTACAGCTGACATCATCTTGACGTGGCCAAGATAGTGAATTGCATTTTCGCCGACGGCACAGGCAAAGACATCCTGATGTTCTGCCTTAAGGTGCGGAGCACCAACGGCACTACCACTTTCGTGAATATAAGCGACAATCTGATCGACTTGCGAAGAGGTATAGCCAAGATTGCGAAGAGCGCGTGGAACTGTCTGGTTAACGATAGACATTGAACCTCCGCCAACCAAGTTCTTGTGTTTAACGAGAGCAAAGTCCGGCTCAATACCCGTTGTATCACAGTCCATCATGAGGCCAATAGTACCCGTTGGAGCCAATACGCTTGCTTGAGAGTTTCGCACCCCATAGAGTTCGCCAAGTTCAACGGCATCATCCCACGCTGTTGCGGCGGCACTCAGAAGATCTTCAGAGACAAGGCCTGCGTCAATCTTAGAGACCTCGGCACGGTGCATACGGAGAATATTCAACATCCCCTCACGATCCTTGTGGAATCCGGCAAATGGACCAACTCGGTTTGCTATCATGGCGCTTATCGCATATGCCTGACCAGTCATGAGCGCTGTGATGGCAGCAGCCTGGGCGCGGCCCTCAGCAGAGTCATATGGCAATCCTTGAGCCATCAATAGCGCACCCAAGTTAGCATAGCCCAAGCCCAATTCCCTATAAGCCTTGGCGTTCTTTGTAATACCCTCTGTTGGATATGAACTGTAGCCTACCAAGATCTCTTGAGCAGTAAACATAAGTGTTATGGTATGCTTGAAAGCCTCGATGTCGAATGTATTATCTTCACGCAAGTACTTAAGGAGATTGATCGATGCAAGGTTACATGCTGAGTTATCTAGGTGCATATACTCAGAGCATGGGTTGCTTCCGTTAATACGTCCTGCGTTTGGTGTTGTGTGCCATTTGTTAATGGTCGTATCAAACTGCATGCCAGGATCTGCACAAGACCATGCGGCTTCGGAAATCTTTCGATAGAGATCACGAGCCTTAACTGTTTCGACTGTCTTGCCCGTCGTTACGGCCTTAAGGTCCCAGTCGCCATCAGATTCAACAGCCTTCATGAATTCGTCAGTCACGCGAACTGAGTTGTTAGCGTTTTGGTACTGCACAGAGGTGATATCGACGCCGTCGAGAGACATGTCGAAGCCTGCGTCACGCAGTGCGCGAATCTTGTTCTCTTCGTTCATCTTCGTATTAATAAATGTAAAGACATCTGGGTGGTCAACATTCAGAACAACCATCTTAGCTGCGCGGCGTGTCTTGCCACCGCTCTTGATTGCGCCGGCAACAGAGTCAGCAGCACGCATGAAGCTGATCGGACCAGATGCGCGGCCGGCACTCTTGCCGAGTGACTCAACAGATGATCGAATTGAGCTGATGTTTAATCCAGCTCCCGAGCCGCCCTTAAAGATCATCCCCTCTTCTTTATACCAGTTGAGGATAGACTCCATTGTGTCTTCTACTTTAAGGATAAAACAAGCACTTGCTTGCTGGGCGCGGCCCTGCGCACCGATGTTAAACCAGACAGGTGAGTTAAAAGCTGCACGCTGAGTTGCAAGGACGTACTTCAGCTCTTCGCGGAAATCCTCAGCCTCAGTTTCAGAAACGAAATACTTCTCCTGCAGACCTTGGCGCACAATAGTGTCAACCACACGATCAATCAAATCTCGTAGGCTTGATTCGCGGTCTGCCGTACCCGGCGTACCCGTAAAGTACTTCTGTGCAACGATATTAATAGCGTTGAGTGACCATCCCTCAGGAAACTCAACATTTCGCTGTTCAAAAACAGGCTTACCTGTTGATGGATTGACAATCAAAGAATCTTGATTGCCCCATCGAAGCTGATCGTATCCCGTTCCTTTAGACTTGATGAAAAATCGACCAAGTCCTAGACTGGCTGTTTGTCCCATATTACCCTCACTTTGTCCGGCCACCTGGATACCGGACTTATTTTGATATTTTTATATATTTGTTAGAGTTCGCGACATCGCTCATGCCGCCAGCTCCTCAGCAACTTTAAAACTTAAAGGAGCTGAGGAGCTGACCATTTTGCTACGTGCAAAACTAAGAGGAACGTTGGGTTTCACGAATATTTGAAAGCTCTTTTTCAAAGCCTGCAATATCTTTGAAGCGGCGATAGACGCTTGCGAAGCGAACGTATGCTACTTCGTTGAGTGATGCTAAGCGCTCCATGACCAGCTCACCGATACGAGTGGAGGGCACTTCTGGATCGCCACACTCATACAGTTGGTGCATGACATCAGCAACAAGTCGCTCAAGTTGCATATTAGTTACTGGTGTCTTTTCGCAAGCCCGATACAGACCGGCAAGCAGCTTGTCCCGGTTAAATACCTCGCGTACTCCATCATTCTTAACGACAATAATTTGGGGTCTCTCAATCCGTTCGTATGTCGTAAAGCGATAGCCACATTCAGGGCAAGCACGTCGGCGACGAATCGCTTCACCATCTGCTGCATCTCGTGATTCAATCACTTTCGTATCAGCATAGTGGCATTGGCGGCACTTCACTTAGCATTCTCCTCTTAGTTTATGTGATATGAATGTACCATCCCCATATATGGTGGTTTCAATATTAATCATAGCTCTATTTATAGCGTTTTAGCAACAAATTTAGGTTGTATTATTTAGTACGAAAAGGTCAATTTCTAGGTTGTAAGATCAAAGTCATTCTTGTCTTTATCTTGATCTTTGTGGCGCTTAGCGGCCAGTCTACGCAGGAAAGAAGGCATCTCAAGCTTATCCTTGTCCTGATCCTCTTGATGGTCATGCGTCACAACTTCCGCAGGCTGCTGCTGAGCAGTATCGGGCAATGCAACGTCATTATGGTCTTCAATGGTCCAGATATTAGGCATAGTATCGGACTTAAAGTCCGTAGCCGCAGCCGAAACCTTGTCTTCGAGTGACATATCGACTGGAGGCACATCAGTGTCAGTATCCATAGAGTGCATGATAGGTGTTGACTGCTGAGCAGACGTCATGTCCCGGTCCTCTAACAGCTCTGGACTAACGTGGCTAGTGGCTGCTGATGCGGCCTGACCATCTTCGCGGCGCTTGCCAAAGTATGATGCATCAAATCCGGTCGCGACAACCGTGATGATAACTTCTCCTGAAAGCTTATCATCAATGGTGGCACCGAAGATAATATTAGCGTCAGGGTCTGCGGCGGACGTGATTGCCTCGGCAGCCGCATTAATCTCATGCATAGAAAGGTCATTACCACCGATAACATTGAAGAGAATGCCTCGAGCGCCATCAATTGAGACCTCTAGAAGCGGAGAATCGATTGCCTGCTGGGCTGCAAGAACCGCACGGTCCTCGCCACTTGCCCGTCCGATGCCCATGAGAGCCGATCCAGCGTTCACCATTACTGCTTTAACATCAGCAAAGTCCAAGTTGATGAGGCCATGAACGGTGATAAGGTCAGAGATACCCTGAACTCCTTGGCGCAGAACATCGTCTGCGACCTTAAAGGCTTCGATAAGAGGAGTTTGTCGATCAATCGTTTGGAGTAGGCGATCGTTCGGAATAGTAATAAGCGTATCGACGGCGTTGCGAAGATTACTGATTGCCTCCTCGGCGTTGCGGCGACGCTTCTCACCCTCAAAAGCGAAAGGCTTCGTTGCGAAACCAACCACCAAGATATTCATTTCCTTAGCAAGACGGGCAACGACATGACCGGCACCACTACCTGTACCACCACCGGCGCCAAGCGTCACAAAAACCATGTCTGCACCATCCAGTGCTTTGCGGATCTCATCGGCAGACTCTTCGGCTGCGTCTTTGCCTACCATAGGATCAGCGCCAGCGCCAAGACCACGGGTTGCGTCTTTACCGATATGAATCTTTACCTTAGCCTTTGAATGAAATAAAGCCTGCGCATCAGTATTGATGGCGATAAATTCGACACCTTCAATACCGGCTTCAACCATTCGGTTAATAGCGGCACCGCCGGCACCGCCCACGCCCACCACTTTAATTTTTGCAATAGTTTCGATAGCTGGTTCAACTTGAGGCATCGTTATTTAATTTACCCTCTCTTCAATTTCAAGTACGTATAGAAAGTAGTATAGACCATGCACCGTATCAGTTCAATTAATTTGCACAAGCACTTTTACAATAAAAATTATTTTTGGGCAAACTCAGCAAATTGTGCAAATAATCTTATCGTTTGATTTTACGCAAAAGATTATCGAAGAAATTTAGTGCTCGGGCACTAGCAGGCGCTCCTGCAGCGGTGTTTGGGTCAGGCATTAAGAGCATATCAAGCAGCATAAGGCCTACGGCGCTTGCATAGGAAGGATCAGCAACTGTGTCAACGAGGCCGCCGACAGATTGTAGGCTACCAACGCGTGCTGCAAGCTGCATCTTATCTCGAGCAAACTCCTTGAGGCCAGGCATTTTAGCAGTTCCACCTACCAATACAACACCGCCCGGGAGCTTATGAGCACGGTGGATACGTACAAGCTCTTTATTCACATATTCGAATAACTCTTCGACGCGTGCTTCAGTGATCATAGCTACATCTTCTGCTTTAAAGAGGTGCTCTTGATTGTTTACCTTTATACGGATGTCGCGCTTCGTAGGATGGCTTAAGAGTGTTGCATGGTGAATCTTGACAGCCTCTGCGATATCTAGGTCAGTCTTTAGGCCAATTGCGAGGTCATTCGTAATGTGAGCTCCGCCGATTGGCAATACTGCAACGTGCTGGACCTCTCCGTCCTCAAGCACGACGAGATTAGTCGTGCCGGCACCAATATCGATAAGAACAGTACCCGCTTCTTTCTGTTGGCGGTTCAGAACAGCCTCTGCGGCGGCCAAGCTCGAAAGTGTATGATTGTGCGGCGCAACCTGTGCCTTCTCAAGTGCCATGTCAAGGCTACGCAAGTTCGGTGTAGACGCAGAAACAATGTGAGTATCGACTTCGAGTCGAACGCCGTTCATACCCACTGGGTCTTTTATGTTGTCTTGGCCATCAAGGCGATAATTTTTAGCAAAAACCTGGATTATCTCTCGGTTGGGGGGCAACTGTACGATGGTTGCAGCCTCCTCGACTCGATAGCGATCGTCATTGGTGATCTCACGGTTGGCGGCACTAATTGCAATGACTCCCTTGGAGTTCAGACCGGTAATATGTGCACCGTTAACATTAACAGTTGCACCGTTAATCCGCATGCCAGATAGGCGCTCAGCTTCGGTAATAGCCTGTACGATCGCTTCGGCGGCATCGTCAACATGGACGACAACACCCTTACGCATACCGATGTTGGCTGCACTGCCGTGCCCAATAACCGACATCTTGCCCGGATTATTTGGGTCGACCATACCAACAACACAGCGGACAGTACTAGTGCCAACATCAAGACCGACATATGGTGAAGAGGCGGATGACCCGTGCATATGCATGCAGTATACCGCTTATTCTTCCATGGCTGCAAGTATAGTTTGTATTTTCACTCCTTTGGCGCATAAACCACCGAAGTAAAAAATTATATTTTAGTTAGAATTTCACAGCCGTCTTTTGTGACGAGAATCGTGTGCTCGAACTGGGCAGACCAGCTCGCATCCTGTGTCAGGAGCGTCCAGCCATCACGCGCTTCAAAAATGGCCGGATCACCGAGCGTTGTAATTGGTTCAATGGCAACTGTCATACCAGCCTTGAGTACCGGGCCCTTGCCTGCGCGGCCGTAATTTGGAATCTCTGGATCTTCATGTAGTTCATATCCGACTCCATGGCCAACGAGCTCACGGACGATCCCAAGCTTATATTTCCTGAGGGTACGTTCGATTGTTGCTGAGATATCCCCGATGCGACAGTCTTCTTTGACCATACTAAGCGCATCGTAAAGCGCCTGCTCAGTACCGCTTAGCAGGCGCTTTGTATCTGGAGTAAACTTATCGCCAATACAAATCGTGATACCTCCGTCAGTTACCATTCCCTGGTAACGAACGCCGAAATCAAAATTGACTACATCACCCTCTCGAAATGGAATACTATTTGGTATGCTGTGCTGTACTTGGTTATTAACAGATATACAAATAATATCAGGGTATCCGTGGAAGCCCCAAAAAGCAGGTTCCCCACCAAGTCGCTTTAGCTCTGCGGAAGCCAATGCAGACATATCTTTTGGCGACAGACCTGGGGCGGCCTTTTCGCGCATAACCTGAAGCACTTGAGCAAGCATCTTCCCGCTTACACGCATCGACTCGATTTCAGAGGCAGTTTTGATCGTCATAGCAGGATTATAAGCCTATTTTAATTACTCGTCGATGCACTTAAGGATAGCATCATGAACAACTCGTGGCTCATGACCGGCATCAATAGTGCAAATTCTAATATTTTCTTGCTTGAAGTGCTCGAGTATAGGCAAGGTTACCGCTCGGTATTCTCGGAAACGCTCTGTAATAGCCTCATGGGTATCATCCTGGCGGCCGCGAGATATCAGCCGCTGCTTGACGGTCTCTTCGGACGCATCAAGATTTATAACAGCAGTTAGCGTAAAGCGCCCCTGGTGCACCTGCTCAAGTAGCCAGTCTGCCTGGGGAATAGTCCGGGGAAATCCATCAAGGACGAATTCCTGCTTGGGGTCGATAAGCTCAAAAACCTTATCCAAGATAGCGATCATTTCCTCATCACTCAATAGCTTGCCTTGGAGCATCTCTTGGCGACGACGACCCGTAACCAGTACACGCAAAATTTCACCCGAAGAGATCCAAGCATATCCATGCTCGTCGGCTAAAATTTTTCCTTGCATACTTTTGCCAGCGCCGGCGACGCCAGTAAGGATTATCATACCTTTGAGAGCCTTTCTTTTACGAGCTGGGCAATACGATTACCATCAGCAGTACCTTCTGTTTTTTGCTTGACCTGGCCGATGACGCGACCCATAGCCTGTTGTGAGATATCCGGGAGACCGGCGATGACTTCATCAATAATAGCGATGAGCTCCTGGTCAGAAAGCTGCCTTGGAAGGTAACCCTCAATAAGAGCCTTCTCGACAAGTTCTGCAGCAGCAGATTGCTCGTTGCCACCCTGGCGGAAGAAATCAGCGCTCTCCTGTCGCTTCTTCGCCTCTTTCGCAAATAGAACAATAATCTCCTGATCAGTAAGCCCTTCTTCGCGCTTACCTTTCTCTACTTCTGCATATAGGATAACACTTTTAAGACCGCGCAATGTTGTTGCGCGGTCTTTATCACCACTTAGCAGCGCAGTCTTTACATCCTGCTCAAGTTGCTGCTTAAGCATTGTCTTTAGCGTTGACCAAGCTTAATTTTCTTAAGCTTCAAAGCTTTACGCTGTGTGCGAATAATTGCCTTCTGGCGACGCTCACGCTTGCTAATTGGCTTTTCGAAATATTGAGCCTGTTTTACAACGGCAATAACACCAGCCTGCTGCACTTTACGGTTAAAGCGGCGAAGCAAGTTTTCTGGTGATTCTTTTGAGTCTTTACGTGTAACCTGTATCATTTCGTTTCTTATTCTACTGTAACAGGGATGCTTTTGCAAGTATAACTTGGGTGATTAGTTACAGGGCGTAGACAGGTAGAAAAATAAGGACCTCTCGATCCTTATTTTTCTACCATTTCATGAATGATCAGCTAGCCTATACGACTTGCTTCTTTTGAGTTGCACGCTGGGATTTCAGCACAATACTTTGCAATTCCTTGAAGATCGGGAACTGCTTGTTCGTGTGGTAGATCTTGGTATTACCCTGCTTCTCTGAAATTAAAAACCCTACCTTTTCCAGGCGTTTCAATTCGCGCTGGATATTGCCAGCGTCTTCCTTGATTAGCTTGGCAAGGCCCCGAACATGCGTTTTGAAGTCGGGATATTTTGCATAGATTACGATAATCTTGCGGCGAACTCGTGAGGTAATAAAAACATCTAACATACTATCTTAACCATTGTTATTAGAACAACGTATCCTACTTTTTACAAGTATATCGGAAAGTGGCCTTCTTTTCAACTTAATACAACTATATATTTTAAACTAAGGACAACCTATAATGCAACCCATGTATTACGTAGCCGTTCTTGTTTCAGATGCCAGCTATCACGGCAACGAGGCCCTAACCTATAGCAGCCAAGATCGCCTCCATGAGGGCACGATTGTTCTCGTGACGCTCAGAAATAAGCAAGTAATCGGCGTTGTCACCTCTGTAACTACGACAAAGCCAATCTTTACAACAAAGCCCATTATTGAGGCTTTTGATCTTCCGCCTTTGCCCAAAGAACTCATTAAAATTGCCTGGTGGCTTGCAGTATACTACGCAACCCCGCTCGGTGTTGCGGTTCAGCAGATTTTGCCAAAAGAACTGCCCAAGAAACCTGATGCTCCTTTTGAACGTGCGAAGCCCGTATCTGTTAATATGCCACCACTGACGTCGGATCAACAACACTCTTTAGATAATATCTCCGGGCACGGGCTACATATTCTCCATGGAGACACGGGCACAGGCAAAACACGCATATATATTGAACTAGTTAAGCGAGCAGTAGACCAGGGGAAATCAGCACTCGTTATTACGCCTGAGATAGGACTCACATCGCAGCTCGCAGAGAATCTTGGTGCGGTATTTTCGAATCGAGTTGTCATCATCCACTCCCAACTAACCGAAGCGACACGGCGAAAAATATGGCTCAACATGCTCAAAGAGGGTGAACCGCTTGTTGTCGTGGGGCCACGGTCAGCGCTCTTCAGCCCTCTCCATAGTCTCGGTGCGGTTATCATTGATGAGGCACACGAGACAGCCTATAAACAAGATAAGAGTCCATACTACCATGCCTCCCTGGTCGCAAGTATGCTTGCAAGTTCGCACAACGCTACTGTGGTTCTGGGGTCGGCGACCCCCCTTGTCAGTGACTACTATATTGCACAGCAAAAAAAACGACCCATATTACGCATGACTCAAACAGCAATCCCGGCTATTAGCAAGCGTGGCATCACGATTGTTGACTTGCGTGATCGGAGTCTATTTACCAAGAAGTCACCGCTCTCAGACAAACTCATAGAACAGGTTCGGGAAACTCTCTCCAGGAAAGAGCAAGTACTGCTGTTTCTGAATCGACGAGGTACAGCGCGCGTCATTATGTGCGAAGCATGTGGGTGGCAAGCACTCTGCCCGCACTGCGATCTACCATTGATTTATCACAACGATACTCATAGTGTTCGTTGTCATACTTGCAACTTCTCGACGCGCACCCCAACAGTATGTAGTGAATGTAGCAACACTTCAGTGTTGTTTAAAAGTATGGGGACTAAGGCCATCGCAGACGAGGCGCAGAAGCTTTTCCCTGCCGCTAAGGTTATGCGTTTTGATAATGACAACAAAAAGGAAGAGCGTATTGAAAATCATTACACTCAAATCAAGCAAGGCGATGTTGATATTCTGGTAGGAACTCAGACGCTCGCTAAAGGTCTCGACCTTCCAGGTCTTGGACTCGTAGGCGTTGTTATGGCAGACTCTAGCCTCTATGTTCCCGACTTTAGTTCGCAAGAACGTACATTCCAGCTCCTAAGCCAAGTGATTGGTCGCGTGGGCCGTGGCCACCGTGACAGCCAGGTATTTATTCAGACTTACAATCCCGACTCTCCGCTCTTACGATCAATAGTCCATAAAGACTGGAGCTCATTCTATAATCATGAACTCGCTGAGCGTGAGCAATTTTTATTCCCCCCCTTCTGCTTTCTCATGAAAGTTTGGTGTCGTCGCGCCACGCAACAATCAGCCCAGGCCGCAAGTACGCGTCTTGCGGAAGAACTTCAAAGAAGCGGGCTTCACATCACCGTCGAAGGACCTGCGCCAGCGTTCCACGAAAAAGTTGCCGGAAAGTATCAATGGCAGCTCATCATCAAGGCCAAACAACGTCAGCAGCTCCTTGATGCCATCGTGCTCCTCCCCAGCGGATGGTCGCACGACATTGACCCGATGAACCTTTTGTAATCTGTTAACAGATACGGTATACTCGTTATTAATGAATAAAGACACTATTATTTCCCTGCCCAACCCTCACCTGCGCAAGCGCTCACAGAAAGTCGGGATCATCGACGAAAATATAAAAAAGATCATTCAAGGAATGAAAGATGCCACTATTGACTGGGAAAATAGTCGGGATCACGAAGTAGGGGTGGCGCTCGCTGGCGTGCAAGTTGATCAACTCTTGCGAATTGTTGTTGTGCGAAATGACTTCGACAACAAGGATGACCACACCTTCACCGTCTTTATAAATCCAACCATTGCAAAATACGAAGGAACCCTCGAAGAAGATTACGAGGGCTGCTTGAGCGTCCCTGAAGTCTACGGAAAAGTGCCTCGATACAGTCAAGTTCGCGTGAAAGCGCTGGATGAGGACGGCAAAGAGTTTCGTGTTACGGCCAAAGGTTTCTTAGCTCGAATTTTTCAGCACGAGATTGATCATACAAACGGTATTGTCTTCATCGATCATATCAAAGACAGCCCCAAGGCTTTTTATCGGCTACGGGATGATGGGCACCTAGAGGAACTCGACTATGAAAAAGATGTCATTGCCAATAGTATTCTTTGGTAGTGGTCCTGTTGCCGCAGAGAGTCTCTTGCAGCTATCAGAGCACTTCTCTATTGAGGCGGTTGTTACAAAGCCGCGACCAGCGCATCACAAAGGTGACGTGCCCGTTATCCGAATAGCAACAGAGCTTGGGCTACCCATCTACACCGTCACCAACAAAAAATCTCTTGATGTGCTCGTCGGATCTGACCCCTTCCAAAGTAAGATTGCTATTTTAATTGATTTTGGCATTATTGTTTCACAGAAGGCGATAGACTACTTTGACCTGGGCATTATCAATAGCCACTTCTCTCTCCTGCCAGAGTGGCGTGGCGCCGACCCAATCAGCTTCTCCATCCTGAGCGGACAGCCACAGACAGGAGTAAGCCTTATGCTGCTCACTGCAGGAATGGATGAAGGTCCACTTTTAGCGCAAACACCCTACGACATACCACGTGGCGCTACGACACCGTCATTGACGTCGGCACTCATTGAAATCAGCACCGCAAGCCTTAACTGTATCGTACCCTTGTATTATGATGGCAGCATTGAGGCAGCCCCTCAGGAGGCAGTTAGTATTGCACCTATTAAAGAACCGACCTATTCACGTAAACTAGCTAAAGATGATAGTGTCATTGACTGGCAGAAACCAGCAGAAACAATTGAGTGCGAGATCAGAGCCTTTATAGAATGGCCAAAGAGCAGAACAACTATTGGCAACCTTGACATTGTCATAACGAAAGCCCATGTTACTCCGGAAATGGGCCAGCCAGGCACATTTTATGTAGCAAATAAGCAGCTGGCAGTTTATTGCGGCACTGGCGCACTGGTCATTGACCTCCTTAAGCCAGCGGGGAAAAAAGAAATGACCAGCCAGGCATTTCTGGCTGGTCATAAAGACCTTATTTAGTCAGCCCTAGAAGACAAAATCCTGGTTATGCCGCCTGGTCAAAGTCAGACTGCACATGTTGAGGTGGTTGCTGAGGGTAGTACTGTGGCTGAGGTGGCATCGGCATGGGTTGCTGGGGTGGGTATGGCATCTGCTGAGGCTGACCTACCGGTGGCATCATCGGCATGGGTTGCTGGGGTGGCATCGGCATCTGGGCATATTGCTGAGGCTGCTGCATCATCGCAGGGTCATACTGTTGCTGCTGAACAGGCATCTGTGGCATCTGTGGCATCTGCTGTACGCTTGCCAAGATCTGCGGAGCGGCTTGGCGAACCTCAGCCTTTAGCTTCTCGAACTCTTGCGCCACGACATCTTTATAGTTGGGGAAATTAGTCTCGAGCCATCGCAGAGCACCAGCTTCGTCGTTGGCATTAATAAAACCTTCGAACTCATCAAGCTGGGTATCCGTCATTTGCTGGGCAAGTGTCGTACCAACTCTCATCTCAAGTGTTTCGTAAATATGACGTAAAAGATTCTTCTTCTCTTCGGGCGGCAAAGATTGGAGGCCAAGTTCGGCGAGTAAGTTATCATCAAGTTTAATCATTAGGTATCCTCCTTATTTCTATCTTACCATTGTGGAATAAATGAGCCTAGAGCGATCGACTAACCATTTCTCTACTAAACAGTTCTATGTGATCACCCTCTTGAAGGTCAAGGCGAGCGGTTGTTCGCAAGCTCAAGCCACACATTTCGCCTTCAAATACTTCTTTGGCGTCCTGGGGACCGCGTTTGATACCAACGACCTCTGCTTCACCAATTTGCTCACCATTGCGTAAAACTCGTGCCAAAGATGGCATCATCATTTTACCCTTGGTAACTTCACCGCCACAGATAATTTCGGTCTTTGTTGTATTGAATATACCACGAACCACAAGTCGCCCATGTTGAGTCTCAACGACCTCAGGTATAAGTAGATCACTCAGCTCGTTCTTTGCATCGTCTATAAGCTCATATATGACGTTAAATAATCGTATGCTGATTTTATCTCGGCTGGCTAAGCGCTTGATGTTTGCAGGTGCCTGTACGTTAAAGCCATAGATAATGGCGCGACTTGTGCCGGCAAGATGAAGATCATTTTCGGTAATTGAGCCGACCCCGGAGCTAACAACTCGGATGGAAACTTCATCTGTATCAAGGCCTTTGAGGCTATCAATAACAGATGTCAGAGAGCCTTGGACGTCTGCACGTACAATAATATTAAGCTCTTGCATCTCGTTGCTGCGGTTAATGATTCGGAGGAGCTCGTTGCTGCTCATATTTGCGCGACCGGAAGTGCTATTACGCTGCGCGAGCGCTTCTTCAACTTGTTGGCGGGCTTGCTTTTCATTGGCAACAACACGGAATTCATCACCAAACTCTGGCAATGACTTAAACCCGGCGATAACGACTGGCGTCGAAGGTGTCGCCTGCTTGATTGCTGTTCCATCAGTGCTCTGTAGGGCACGAACTTTGGCATAGGTTGCACCGGCGATAACAAAGTCACCGACAGAGAGAGTACCTTCCTCGATCAGGGCATTGGCGATTGGCCCACGGCCCTGTTCCATGTGAGATTCGATAACAAGACCAGTTGCTGGGCAGTTTACCTCGGCGCGGAGGTCTTCTACGTCAGTAACAAGCAAGATCATGTCAAGCAGCGCTGGAATGCCCTCGCCTGTCTTAGCAGAAACGGGTTGAACAACCGTGTCGCCACCCCATTCTTCGACAAGTAATTCATGTTCAGACAGCTGTTGCTTAACCCGGTTGATGTCAGCGCCTTCTTTATCAATCTTATTAATGGCAACGATGATCTTTACACCGGCTTTGCGGGCGAAACGAATCGCCTCAACGGTTTGTGGCTTGATGCCGTCGTCTGCCGCAACAACGATGATAGCGATATCAGTTAGATGGGCGCCGTGTTCACGAATAGCAGCAAAGGCTTCGTGACCTGGAGTATCCAGGAAGGTTATCTTGCGCTGATTGTGAGAAATCTGATAGGCAGAAATATGTTGTGTAATGCCACCAGCTTCACCCTTTGCAACGTGGGCGCTACGAATTGCGTCCAGTAGACTCGTCTTGCCGTGGTCAACGTGACCCATTACGGCAACAACAGGCGGCCGCGGTACGGCGTTCTCACTAGCTGAGCGTGTTTTTTCGCGAGATGGGACTGGTTGTGCAACTGACTTTTTGGCTAATTCCACATCAAGTCCAAGCTCACCAACGATAATCTGAGCAGTATCGAAATCGATACGCTCATTTACCGTAGCCATGACGCCATTTTTCATCAGCTCACCAATAAGTTTTGTTACTGGCAGCATTAGTTTCTCGGCAAGGGCGCCTACAGTGATCATGTCTTCTATTTCGATTGTTCGAGCCATGAGAAGGCACTCCTTTCTGTCGCCGAATGGCGTCATGAATTTACGTATTTAAGGGGAATTACTTAGCGCTTTTAAGGCTCAAAGCAATTTTGCGGTTGTCGGTGTCGATGTCGAGCACCTTAAACTGCTTCTTCTCGTTCAGTTGGAAGATCTGCTGTGGGTCAACAGTTTCGTCATCGCTCATTTCTGAAACGTGGACTAGAGCTTCTACGCTTGAACTCAGCTGCACGAAGGCGCCAAATGGTGTGATGCGAGTAATTTTGCCCTCAACGATATCACCCTTCTTAAAGGCCTTTACTTCTTGCAACCATGGGTCTTCACTCATCTGCTTGAGGCTGAGGCTGAGGCGATCCTTGTCGATAGCAATAATCTTTGCCTTGACAGTATCACCAACCTTGACATAGTTGCGTGGGTCTTCAACGCGTTCCCAAGAAATCTCAGAAATGTGAATTAAACCTTCGATGCCATCAACGTTGACGAAAGCACCAAAGTCAATCACACCAGTAACAACGCCTTCGACTACATCGCCCACTTTAAGCTGTGCGAAGCGAGCCTGCATGTCATCCTTAACTGCTTCCTTCTCGGAGAAGATAAGCTTGTTATCCTTGCGGCTCACGTCAAGTACACGCACACGGATAGGCTTACCGACAAGAGCATTGAGCTTCTGAAGAATCTCATCCTTGTCAGCACCAGATACGCGTGGGTAGTGACCGGCAGCAAGCTGCGACACTGGCAAGAAACCACGAATGCCTTCGAGCTCTACGAGCAAACCGCCACGGTTTGCGTCGTAAGGAGTAACCTCAACGATTTCCTGACCTTCAAATACACGCTTGAGTTCATCCCAACCGCGATCCTTGGCAGCCCGCTTCATGCTCAAGAGAGCATAGCCTTCGTCAAGTTCTGGATCGATAACGCTAACCGTTACCTTCTGCTCAGGTTCAAGAGTTTGGCCGTGGCCGATTTCGCGGCGCATAACGACACCGACACCCTTGGCACCTAGGTCAATCCAGACCTCGTGCTTCTTAACGGAACTTACGACACCCTCAACGACTTCACCTGCTTCCAGGTTTTTGATGTCGCTGCCAGCGAGCAGTTCGTCCATAGTAATAGTATTTTTTGACATGTTGTATCATGCCTCCTTCGTAATGTATTTCTGTCGCTGCTCCGAAAAGCAAGCGCAAGATTATCATCATTATACCTGTTTTGTTCGTCAGGGTCAAAGATGCAACACCATTAATCCAAAGTTGATGTGCTAGAATGGGAATAACATGTATTTGGGTATCGATATTGGGGGAACAAAGACCTTACTAACCGTGTTTACGATGCGCGGAGAAGCGAAAGAGTCTATTAAATTTCCTACCCCTCAAAACTATAAATTATTTATTCGTGAGCTTGCTAAAGTAGTTGCAAATTTGTCTACGAAATCTTTCAGAGGTTGCGCTGTTGCTGTGCCAGGAAAAGTAGATCGTGATAAAGGGATAGGTGTTGCCTGTGGCAATCTTCCTTGGGAAAATGTTCCTATCCGTGATGACCTGCAACGCATAACGGGCTGCCCCGTAGCCATTGAAAACGACGCTAACCTTGCTGGCCTTTCTGAAGCAATTGCGATTCAGAAAGAGTTTGATCGTGTTCTGTATGTAACTATCAGCACCGGCATTGGAACCGGCATTATTAATGGGCAAGAAATTGATCCAGATTTTCAAGATTCCGAGGGTGGACATATCATCCTTGAGCACCATGGGCGGAGACAACGCTGGGAAAAATTCGCGTCTGGAAGTGCCATTGTACGCCGCTTCGGCAAAAGAGCTGAGGACATACATGACGCGCAGACATGGCATATCATTGCACGCAATATTGCGGCAGGACTTCTTGACCTTTCAGCAATTATCCAACCACAAGTCATAATTCTTGGGGGCGGCGTTAGCACGTACCTTGACCGATTTGATCAATTCCTGAATCAGGAGATGCAAAAATTTAACACCCCTCTTACGCCAGTACCGACTATCAGAAAAGCTGCTCATACAAACGAAGCTGTCGTGCTTGGGTGCTATTTTTTAGCAAAACAATATGGAAAATCTTCTACAAAATCTAAAGGCTAGCCACCCCTCGCTGACCTTTGAAGTTGGGGAGACCTTTTGCTGGATCGCATCAGAAAGCCTCATTACTTATAAGACTACGGGAAGTGACAGCGACTCCTGGAGTCTTCTTCATGAGCTAGGACATGCGCGCCTACGACACTCAGACTACACGAGCGACGCCGATCTTCTTCGTAAAGAGCTCGATGCTTGGCAAGAAGCTCTGAGGATAAGCACGGACCAGGCAATTGTTATTGATCCCGATCATATCGAAAGCTGTCTCGATTCCTATCGGGACTGGCTCAACAAGCGCAGTACCTGCCCAATGTGTAACCTGCAGGGTGTTCAGAAGCCCTCCAGAGCGTATGCGTGCATTAACTGTAAACATACTTGGCGCGTCAGTCGAGAATTGCTCTGCAGACCCTACAGACGCTCCAAATAAAAACAGAGCTATCTAGGTAGCTCTGTTTTTATTCTTAGTACAAGACTTAAGCAGCAAGGGTGAAGTCTTCTGTTTTTTCTGAAGTAATCTTTACCTCAGAAACATCTGACTTCTTAGTGCGGCGAGAAATGCGACCACCCTTGGCACCAGCAGCACGTGCTAGTTCACGGTTAGCGAAAAAACCACCGGTACGGCCCTTGCGGCCACCCTTTGCTCCGATTTTTGCGTAAAAATCGGAACCGTACTTTGTCTTATTGGTTGTAGCAGCAGCTTTGCCGCCAACTTTTGTTCCAGCCATTGAAAGACTCCTTTTACTTTACGCTTCCGCTAAAGGTGTAAAAGGGCTCCACTCTCTCCAGTGAAACCCCTCCAAACTTCCCACGAAATTAAGTATATGATACCACGTCATTGCGCTCATGTCAATACTTTAGCGTAATCGTAATAGGTCTCGGTCAATTTCCTGCATTAAAAAAGTCTATATAAAGATAAAAGCCATCCTATTCGGATGGCTTTTATATAATTCGGCACCGTGCTATTTTCCCAGGGCTTGATGACCCAAGTATTGTAACCGCTGCGAGGCTTAACTGCTGTGTTCGGCATGGGAACAGGTGTTTCCCTCGCGCCATGGGCACCGATTTCGACTACTTATACTATAAAGTAAACGGATATCGGTGTCCATGCGGTGCTCATGATAATCGAGATTCAAACGTTTGTAAAGACAAACGGACGTTTATCAAAATATGATAAACACCAATAACTAGTCAAATGCACTTCTCTCATCCAATACCGAGCAAGCTCGTACGAATGAGAGATCGTAAAAAGTCAATGGGACTATTAGTACGCTTCGGCTCCATACATTACTGCACTTCCACCTTGCGCCTATCAACCTGATCGTCTTTCAGGGTCCTCATAGGGAAATCTAATCTTGAGGTCAGTTTCGCGCTTAATATGCTTTCAGCGCTTATCTGCTCCGCACATAGCTACCCAACAATGCCCTTGGTAGGACAATTGGTACACCAGCGGTGCGTTCACCCCGGTCCTCTCGTACTAGGGGCAAATCTCTCTCAAATTTCCTAGCGTCCACAGCGGATATAAACCGAACTGTCTCACGACGTTCTGAACCCAGCTCACGTACCTCTTTAACCGGCGAACAGCCGGACCCTTGGGAGCTGCTCCACCCCCAGGATGAGATGAGCCGACATCGAGGTGCCAAACAGCGCCGTCTATGTGAACTATTGGGCGCTATAAGCCTGTTATCCCCGGGGTAACTTTTATCCGTTTGCGCTGTCGATACCACATTCATGTACATAAATGTACGGACAGCGGATCACTTACTCCTACTTTCGTACCTGCTTGGCTTGTAGGCCTCACAGTCAAGCTGGCTTATGCGTATGCACTATCACTTCGATTTCCATCCGAAGCTAGCCAACCTTTGAACGCCTCCGCTACTCTTTAGGAGGCAACCGCCCCAGTTAAACTACCCACCAGACACGGTCCCGAAACCGGTACATACGTCCAAATATTTGGGCGCACATAACGGTCACGGTAAGAATAAGATCATAACAAGGGTGGTATTTCACTGGTGACTCCACCTAGGCTAGCGCCTAGGCTTCAAAGTCTCCCACCTATGCTACACATGTTACAACCCGATTCAATGTCAAGCTGTAGTAAAGCTGCACGGGGTCTTTTCGTCCTGCTGCGGACAGACGGCATCTTTACCGTCAATGCACTTTCACCGAGCTCTTCGTTGAGACAGTACCCATATCATTACTCCATTCGTGCGGGTCAGAACTTACCTGACAAGGAATTTCGCTACCTTAGGACGGTTATAGTTACCGCCGCCGTTCACTGGGGCTTCAGTTCGCACCGTGAAGCACTCCCCTTAACCTTCCAGCACCGGGCAGGAGTCAGCCCCTATACATCCACTTTCGTGTTAGCAGAGACCTGTGTTTTTGGTAAACAGTTGCATGGGTTCTTTAGCTGCGGCCCCGTCACACTATCTACCACGATAGTGAACTTAATGGGGTCAGCTTTCTTTTCTCGATATGTTTGTCGTCTTTCGACTACTCAGTTTTATACAGATCCATGTAAGAAGTTAAAAACTTACATCGGACTACTGTTGTTTCCGTTAAAAGAAAACTGGCTAATGTCACTCGTGATAAACACTGTGACGGGGCAGACCTTATCCCGAAGTTACGGTCGCTGTATTGCCGAGTTCCTTAACGAAGAATCACTCGTACACCTTGGTCTTCTCGACCTGAGCACCTGTGTCGGTTTGCGGTACGGATAGCCTATGTACACAAGTTAGATAGCTTTTCTAGTCAGCACTTTCACAGAATTCGACCATAAAGGTCGTCTCATTCGTACGCTATTTCTCGTACTTAGACGGATATAACCATGAATCCGCTCCGACTAATATGCCGCGCACTCCTAACAATATAAAACTAGTACGGGAATATTAACCCGTTGTCCATCGCCTACGCTACGCGCCTCGGCTTAGGACCGACTAACCCTGGGACGATTATCGTGGCCCAGGAAACCTTGCTCTTTCGGTGGGCAGGATTCTCACCTGCCTTATGGTTACTCATTCCAGCATTCTCACTTGATACCGCTCCACCAGACCTCACAGTCCGACTTCAATGCAGATATCAACGCTCCTCTACCACTCCAGTATAAATACTAGACATCCACATCTTCGGTACTATACTTAGCCCCGTTACATTTTCCGCGCAAGATCTCTTGACGAGTGAGCTGTTACGCACTCTTTAAATGAATGGCTGCTTCTAAGCCAACATCCTCGTTGTTTAAGAAATCTCACCTCGTTTCCCACTTAGTGT
The DNA here is from genome assembly GCA_963721475.1 of uncultured bacterium. Lineage (GTDB taxonomy): Bacteria > Patescibacteriota > Saccharimonadia > Saccharimonadales > UBA4665 > CAMLQK01. The sequence goes on from CAVRJI010000002.1 coordinate 413,327, forward strand.
ATATTTAGGGACCTTAGATGATGGTCTGGGCTGTTTCCCTTTCGAGCGCCGAGCTTAGCCCCGACGTTCTAACTGCTGTAGTTCCACATGATAGTATTCGTAGTTTGTCAAGGGTGGGTACTCTTACGACGCCCCAGTCCGAAACAGAGCTCTACCCCTATCATGCTACCGTACGACGCTAGCCCTAAAGCTATTTCGAGGAGAACCAGCTATCTCCAGGTTCGATTGGCATTTCACCGCTAACCACAGGTCATCCGGGCGTGTTGCAACACGCTACGGTTCGGTCCTCCACGTAGTTTTACCTGACGCTTCAACCTGCCCATGGTTAGGTCACCTGGTTTCGGGTCTATTCACATGCACTATGTCGCCCTATTCAGGCTCGCTTTCACTATGCCTCCGTCAAATGACTTAGGCTTGCACATGCAAATAACTCGCTGGATCGTTCTACAAAAAGCACGCCGTCACCCCGAAGGGCTCCGACTCCTTGTACGCACACAATTTCAGGTTCTATTTCACTCCCCTTCCGGGGTTCTTTTAACCTTTCCCTCACGGTACTTGTTCACTATCGATCGTAAGATATATTTAGCCTTGGAAGGTGGTCCTCCCAGATTCAGTCAGGGTTTCACGTGTCCCGACCTACTCGACAACGATACTAGATAAATATAAGGTTAGCGACACTTGGCATACCAGGCTTTCACCGTCTTTGGCGGAGCTTTCCAGACTGCTTCTGCTCGCCTCGCTAATTTCTTACCTTATGCAGACTAATGGTAGCGTCTGCTTCCAATACGGATATCTGGATCTGAATCCAGAACTCCGTACTGGTTGTTTGTAATGTCACAACCCCTTTTAAATATTCGTCTACCAACTTATCCATCTGATAAATTACCAGATGGAAATCTAAAAAGTTTGGGCTCTTCCGGGTTCGCTCGCCACTACTACCGGAATCGTTGTTTACTTTCTTTTCCTCGGGGTACTAAGATGTTTCAGTTCCCCCGGTTACCGTCTACCTATCCTATATATTCAGATAAGAGTGACTAGACATGACTCTAGCCGGGTTTCCCCATTCGGACATCTTCGGTTCAAAGCTTAGTTAGCAGCTCCCCGAAGCTTATCGCAGCTCCTCACGTCCTTCATCGGTATCTTACGTCAAGGCATCCATTATGTGCGCTTAAGTAACTTTTTATGTTACATAATTTATTCGAAAATAACTATTGCATTTGCATTGACTAGTTATTGGTAGTCACCAATAACTATGCCGTTTGTCTTAATCTGCTATTTATACTCAATTGTTAAGTTACAAACTCAAGATCACAATCTTCGTTACTTGAGCTTACACTGCAGATACTCAAGATGCCTACACTCAAGTGCCATGATTGTTATATCTACGAGGCTTGAGTTTAAGCACAAGATATTGCTACGACTTAATTTAGTAAGACTTCGCCGCCTATAACTCAAGACTGCTATAGATTTAATACCAGTTAGAATCTAGAGTTGTTGTAATTAGCATAAATACTGATGCTAATATTATGCTACACGTTGCTATATCTAGTTAATCTGTAGAATGGTGGAGCAACGGGGCAAACTCGAACCCCTGGACCCCCTGCTTGCAAAGCAGGTGCTCTAGCCAACTGAGCTATTGCCCCATATCTTTAGTGTAGAGCGTGTACTGAAGCTGACAGGTCAACTTGTGTTCGCTTGCCATCCAGTGTAAGCAATCATGGTGGGCGATGAGGGACTCGAACCTCCGACCTCGTCATTATCAGTGACGCGCTCTAACCAGCTGAGCTAATCGCCCATTATCTCACTTACTGAAGAGACAAGGGTTATTGTACCGAATAACATCGGTCCAAGCAATAGTTTTGTAAAGAAAAAGACGCCAGCATTAGCTAGTGCGCCTTAACTTTAAAAACTGAGTAGTGCAATCAACGTCAAGTTCGTGTTTACAGAAACTGAAATCTTGCCATTTCATATTGCTATGAAATGGAATGTACATTGTCAGTACTGATTTCACAATGTACCAAGATCGACCTAGCTCGCAAATGATTACTCATAAGCTGCTAGTTTTCTCCCTAGAAAGGAGGTAATCCATCCGCACCTTCCGGTACGGATACCTTGTTACGACTTAACCCCAATCATCTCCCCTACCTTAGGCCTAGGCAAGCTAGGACGTCAGGTATTGGCGACTTTCATGGTTTGACGGGCGGTGTGTACAAGACCCGGGAACGTATTCACGGTAGTGTGCTGACCTACCGTTACTAGCGATTCCAACTTCAAGCAGGCGAGTTTCAGCCTGCTATCCGAACTGAGACCGGCTTTGATGGGATTTGCTCCGTCTCGCGACTTGGCTGCCCTTTGTACCGGCCATTGTAGCGTGTTTGTAGCCCCAGACGTAAGGGTAATACTGACCTGACATCATCCCCTCCTTCCTCCCTGTTACCAGGGCAGTCTAGCTAGAAAAATTCAACTAACTACAAGGGTTGCGCTCGTTGATGGACTTAACCAAACATCTCACGACACGAGCTGACGACGGCCATGCAACACCTGTCACTTGGTTCCCGAAGGCACTCTCTCCTTTCGCAGAAATTCCAAGGATGTCAAGCCTGGGTAAGGTTCTTCGCTTACCATCGAATTAAACAACACGCTCCACCGCTTGTGCGGGTCCCCGTCAATTCCTTTATGTTTTAGTCTTGCGACCGTACTCCACAGGCGGGATGCTTAACGCGTTAGCTTCGCTACTAGAAGGGTCGATACCTCTAACAGCTAGCATCCATCGTTTACGGCGTGGACTACCGGGGTATCTAATCCCGTTTGCTACCCACGCTTTCGTGCCTTAGTGTCAGGAATGAGCCAGTTATCTGCCTACGCCATCGGTGTTCCTCCTAATATCTACGGATTTCACTCCTACACTAGGAATTCCAGTAACCTCTCTCATCCTCTAGCTTAGCAGTTTAGATAATGTGATATACGGTTGAGCCACACGCTTTCACTACCTACTTACTATGCCACCTACGCAACTCTTTACGCCCAGTAATTCCGGATAACGCTTGGATCCTCCGTATGACCGCGGCTGCTGGCACGGAGTTAGCCGATCCTTATTCATATGCTACCGTCATAATCGTCACATATAAAAGCAGTTTACGACCCGAAGGCCTTCATCCTGCACGCGGCGTTGCTCCATCAGGCTTTCGCCCATTGTGGAAAATTCCCTACTGCTGCCTCCCGTAGGAGTCTGGGCCGTGTCTCAGTCCCAGTCTGGCTGATCATCCTCTCAGACCAGCTAATGATCGTCGCCTTGGTGAGCCATTACCTCACCAACAAGCTAATCATACGCAGGCCGTTCCCAAAGCGCCGAAGCTTTAATCCGAAGAGCACATGCGGTATTAGACACCATTTCTGGTGCTTATCCCTCACTTTGGGGTACGTTCCTACGTGTTACTCAGCCGTCCGCCGCTCGTGTACTCTACACATTATTCACCGTTCCACCGGTAAAGGCTTCCGATTCCGTCAAATAACTGTGAGAGCCTTACCGCTCGACTTGCATGTATTAGGCACGCCGCCAGCGTTCATCCTGAGCCAGGATCAAACTCTCCAAAAAAGAATTTGTCTGTACTTCAGTCGAACTCAATCTTGCGATTGAAATTTACTGACTATTTTCAAAACAATTCAAATGAACTGACGTTGATTTGCACTACTCAATTTTTAATGAACGTTCTCGCTGAAACCTGAATCCAGACCTCTAAAAAACTCTAGAACTGATATTACGATGAATACACGCTTATCTGTCAAGATAATTGTAGAAGAAAATAGTGGTGATTGTTACATCACCACTTTTCACCCCTGTTATTTATCTTGCGTCCTCAGATTCGCTCTTCGTCGTCATCTTCGACCAGCATCGACGAGTGCAAGTGACACAACTTCGTCCTCATCATTAAGCCGCATGATGCGAACACCCTGCGTTGCGCGGCCTAGTTCAGGAATGTCTTTGAGCCCAAGACGGATAGTCTGACCTTGGCTGGAGATAATAATTACCTCCTGATCATCCTGGCCGGTGAGTGTCTTAACACCAACGAGCTTACCAGTCTTGCTATTTACAACTAGCTGAGCGGATACCGACACCACCACGTGCATGTGCAGTGAACTGTGCGACCTTAGTACGCTTGCCGTAGCCAGATTGGCTGATCACAAAGATGCTAGAGCCTTCTGGACGATATCCATACCAATTACTTGGTCACCCGTGCGCAGGCGGATACCGCGAACACCGCGAGATACACGACCCATTGGACGAACATCCTTTTCGTGGAAGCGAATTGCCTGACCTTGTGAAGTCGAGATAACCACTTCGTTATCACCACTAGTCATACGAATCCACTTTAAGTTCGTCACCTTCATCAAGATTGATGGCGATCAAGCCTGAGCTACGAACATTCTGATATTGCTCAAATGGAGTCTTCTTGACGACACCGCGAACGGTACACATAAACAGGTTGCCACCGCCTTGCTCTTGCTTACTGACATTGATAACAGCGCTAACTGTTTCTTCTGGTTGTAGTTGAAGCAGGTTAACTATAGCAACACCCTTGGCGTTAAGGCTTGTAGCTGGGACTTCGTAAGTCTTTAGACGGAATACACGACCCTTATTCGTAAAGAACAGTAGGAAGTCATGAGTACTTGCATTAACAACATGCTCGATGACGTCTTCTTCGCGAGTAGCCATGCCTCGGCGACCCTTACCGCCACGCCCTTGCTTCTTGTATTCAGCCATATGAGCTACGCTTAATGTAGTTTGCTGATGTAAGCGTTACTACAACTTGTTCGTCAGGAACAAGATCTTCGTCGCTCATCTTGCCAAGTTCTTGGGGTACAACTTGCGTACGGCGTTCGTCACCATACTGCTTCTTGATAGCTTCAGCAATTCTTCTTTAATAATCTTGAGAATTTCTTTCTCGTCAGCCAAGATGGCTTCAAGCTCAGCAATAATCTTAAGAAGTTCAGCAAGTTCTTCTTCGATCTTTTTGCGCTCCAAGCCAGCCAAGAGTACGAAGTTGCATTGCTAGGATGGCTTTGGCTTGGATCTCGGTTAAGCTTGAACTTCTTAATCAAGTTTACCTGAGCTTCTTCGGTGGTTTCGCTAGCACGAATAGTCTTAATGACTTCATCGATATGATCAAGGGCAATCTTTAAGACCTTCTAAGATATGAGCACGCTCTTTTGCCTTACGCAGTTCATACTCAGTACGACGGCGGACCACCACTTGACGATGCTTAATGTGTTCGCTGAAGAATATCTTGAAGTCCAAGGACACGAGGCTGAATACCATCAATCAGGGCCATCATATTGTAGTGGAACGTCGTCTGTAAAGGTGTTAGCTTATACAGCTGGTTCAGAAGCTTCTTTGGATAGGCATCTTTCTTGAGGTCAATAACTATCCGGACATTACCACGAGCACTTTCGTCACGCAAGTCACTGATACCAGTGATCTTCTTTTCCTTACTAAGGTCAGCAATCTTTTCGATCAGGCTAGCTTTGTTAAGGGCATAGGGAATTTCGGTGATAACAATTTGGTGACGACCCTTATTGCCTTCGACAACTTCGGCAATACCACGAACTACGACACCACCACGACCAGTTGCATATGCGGTGCGAATCGATTCTTTACCATAAATAATACCACCGGTTGGGAAGTCAGGACCTTTAATGTACTGCAGAAGATCATCTAGAGTTGCTTCTGGATTATCAATCTGATGAATAGTAGCATCAATAAGTTCACTGAGGTTGTGCGGCGGAATATTGGTAGCCATACCGACAGCAATACCCAGTTGACCATTCAATAGTAGGTTCGGTAGCTTGGCCGGCAGAACTGATGGCTCTTGGGTGGTACCATCGTAGTTATCACGGAAATCAACAGTTTCTTTATCGATGTCGGCAAGGAGTTCATCGGCAACATGTGCCATTTTTGCTTCGGTATAACGCATAGCAGCCGGTGGATCACCGTCCATAGAACCAAAGTTACCCTGCCCGTTTACCAGCATGTAACGCATAGACCATGGCTGTGCCATACGGACCATAGCATCATAAATAGATGAGTCACCGTGCGGGTGATATTTACCCATTACGTCACCGACAACGTTCGCACTCTTACGATGACGCGCAGTAGAACGCAGCCCTTCACTGTTCATACTGTACAGAATACGACGATGAACTGGCTTCATACCATCACGGACGTCAGGAAGCGCACGATGCAACAATGACACTCATGGAATAACGCAGATAGCTATCTTCCATGACGTTTTCAACCGTACGACGCTCTACAATGCGAGAGTGAGTTTGTGGTTCTTCGATAATTTCACCTTCAATCGGCGCAGGTTGTTCAAGTTGAGCTTCCTGATTTTCCATTGGTGTTTCTTGCTCTTCCATACTAAATGTCCAAATCCTTCACAAATTTTGCATGTGTCTGAATAAAGTTCTTACGGAGTTCAACTTCAGTACCCATCAGCTTGTTAAAAATAGCGTCAGCTTTTTCGGCGTCTTCTACCTTAACTTGAATCAGTACACGCTTTTCGGGGTTCATCGTTGTCTCAAACAACTGTTCAGCATCCATTTCACCCAGACCCTTGTAGCGCTTCTGCTCAATGAAACCAGCCTGGCTGAATCGTTCATCAGTCTCATTAACCTTGAGGCCATCTTTGACACGAGCAGCGATAATTTCATCGAGCTTTGTCTCCAATTCGGCTTCGTCGTATATGAAGAGGCTTGATTTACGTCCAGCTTTGACCAGTTCAAACAGTGGTGGCTTCGCTAGGTATACATGGCCGCCGTCAACGACTGGCTGCATGAAGCGGAAGAAGAATGTCAGCAACAATGTACTAATGTGTGATCCGTCGACATCGGCATCTGTCATGATAATGATTCGATCGTAACGCAGACCATTAAGATCAAATGAATCTTCGATTCCAACACCCAATGCCTTGATAAGGCTTACGATTTCATTGTTGGCAAGCATTTTGTCTAAACGAGCACGTTCGACATTCAAAACCTTACCGCGCAGTGGCAAGATTGCCTGTGTCTTGCTGTCACGGCCTGATTTGGCAGAACCACCAGCGGAGTCACCCTCTACGAGGTAGATTTCGGAACTCTTAGGATCCTTGTTAGAACAGTCTGCCAGTTTACCTGGCATGCTTGCGCCTTCAAGGACACCTTTACGGATGATGTTCTCGCGGGCAGCACGGGCAGCCTTACGGGCACGAGCAGCGAGCAAGGCTTTGCCGACAATCTTTCGAGCAATAGCAGGATGTTCCTCGAGGTAGTAATTAAAGTACTCGGTCATTACTTGTTCGACATACCCACGAACCTCAGGGTTACCAAGCTTGTTCTTGGTCTGACCTTCAAATTGTGGATCTGGCAATTTAACAAGAATAACAGCTGTTAAGCCTTCGCGGCAGTCTTCACCAGTTAGGTTCTCTTCTTTTTCTTTAAGAAGACTCGTTTTACGGGCATATTCGTTCACGACGCGGGTTAGAGCCGAACGGAAACCGGTCAGGTGGGTACCACCATCTGGGTTAAAAACGTTGTTTGCAAACTGCTTAATAGTCTCGTGAGTAGCCATCCGTATATTGAGCGGCTATTTCCACCTGGACGTCTTTGACTTGCTTATCGACATAGAAAACGTCATCGTCGACAACTTCTTTACCCAGGTTAAGGTGCGTAACATACGACTTGATGCCACCCTCAAAGTAGAACCCGTACCGCCTACCTGTTCGCTCGTCGGTCAATGAGGTTCGTACTCCCTTTGTGAGATATGCTGGTGACGCAAACGGTCTAGGATAGTGTCGTAATTAAAGACGATCGTTTCGAAGATTGTAGCATCTGGATAGAACGTTATCTCCGTACCGGTCTTGTCGGATTTGCCCATAGCCTTGAGGTCTCCTTGCGGAACACCTGCTGCGTACTCCTGATGGAAAGTCTTGCCGTCACGATGAACGTCAATGATGAGACGTGAGGATAAAGCGTTGACAACGCTTGAGCCCACACCGTGTAGACCACCAGAAACTTTATAACCGCCGCCGCCGAACTTACCGCCGGCATGGAGAACAGTCAGAACTGTTTCAACCGTGCTCTTCCCTGTTTTTGGATGGATGTCCGTAGGGATACCACGGCCATCGTCAATGACACGGACGCCACCGTCGGACTGGATAATGACCTGGACCTGCGTTGCATGGCCCGCTAGGGCCTCATCGATACCGTTGTCCACGATCTCCCATACTAAATGATGCAAACCAGTCGATATCGGTGCTGCCGATATACATACCTGGTCGCTTACGAACTGGTTCAAGGCCTTCAAGCACTTGAATCTGCGCTGATGAATAATCTTTTTGTTTAGCCACTTCTAAGTCACCCTCTTGCTAGATTTATAGATGTAGATTATAACCCACTTATACCTTATTATAGGTCACAAAAATGCTTTTCGCAAATGCTCACCCCTTAGGCATCATTAGACCCACGGAGATTTCCCTCCTGGTCAATAAATATCGTATCTTCTGCGTTGTGTGGTTGCTGTAGAGATATCTCACCTGCATCGGGTGTGGGCTTTGGAGCTGATGGTGGAACCGCTGCCAACCCTATGGGCTCGGGCTTAACCGTGATGGGCTCAGGTGTGGGCTTAACTGCAGGAGATATAAGTGGATCTGGTGGCAAGTCGCTTGAAGGAGTATACGTTTTGGGTGGCGCATGTGGAGTCACGGCCTGAGGGGTAACGATTGTTGCCTCCTGTACTTCTTGCTTATGAGCTTGTCGACGGTGATGAGTTTTCTTGAGGTCATGCTTGAGCTTTTGTGCAATTGTATCAACTTCAGCATCCTGCATATTATCGCTCGATATATTTCGCCCGCCGAATGGCTGCTGGGCCTGACCATTTGGTACGGGAGGCATCGCAGACTGTGGTGGCGCCTGCTGTGGCCCATAGGCTGGTGCAGGTGGTGCTGCGAATGGCGTATTGTGATGCGACAAAGCTGGTGCCGTAGGCGCTTGTGGGTACTGGGGGGCAAACTGTGGCTGCGGCATAGCTGGACGAGTAGCCGGAGGGCCCTGGCGCTTGTGCATCCAGTCATCCAGGAATGAAGCGGCGGGTTTTGGTACGGGAGGCATCGCAGACTGTGGTGGCGCCTGCTGTGGCCCATAGGCTGGTGCAGCAGGCGGGTACGAGAAGGGTGCGTTTGGCTGCGGCCTATAGGATGCAGCCCCGCCACGACTACGTGGTGACTGAACACCAGGAGCTGGATTTGCTCCAAATGGTGAAGCACCACCAAAGCGACCAGGAGCTGGCGCGGGCTTGGGTGGCTCTGGTGCTGTCGCAAGACGCTTGAAGATCTCAGCTTCAACTTTTGCCTTTGGCCGACCATATTTAGCCGCCGATAGCTGCTTCAGCGCGTCTGCTAGCTGATAGTTTGGGGAGCCAAGTGGTGGAATCGTCGACATACTGAACGGGTTAGTAGGAACACCGCCTATAAGTGAACGTACCACTGTATTGTGGTTAGGAATTCGCAAGAGATCGGCACCATCAAATGTTGGCGAGAAGTACTTTGCCAGCGAGTCGACATCGTGGTCACCCACACGGAACGTTACAATCGTACCAACGTTACCAAAAACAGCTTCACGAATCTCATCAGTAAGCTGCGTTGTGAACTGGTTCGCAACAATAAGGTTCAGGTGGTACTTTCGCGCCTCTGATAGAATGGTTGCAAATGAATCAGTAGAAAAGTTCTGGAACTCGTCAACATAAAGGGCAAAGTCCTTGCGTTCACTTTCAGGTATAGAAGCTCGGCTCATTGCTGCGGCCTGGAACTTCATCACAAAGATCATACCAAGCAACTTTGAGTTAAGCTCACCCGTCTTACCCTTACTTAGGTTTACGAGAAGAATCTTATTGTTATCCATTATGTCGCGAAGATCGAAGGCGCTCTTCGTTTGACCAATAATGTTACGCATCATCTCGTTAGACAAGAAGGCACCAAACTTACTCACAAACCAACTCACGACCTCACCGAACTCGTTGGAGCGCTGTGATTGAGGCATTTCTTTTTGCCAGAATTCAATAACGTTTTGGTCTTTGACGTATTGTAGCTTTTGCTTTACGAACTGAGGATCACGAAATAGCTTAGGAATATCGACGAATGTGCCGCCATTAGGGTCAGCCATAACGGTAAGCGCAGCATTACGGAAAAGGTGCTCGTAACGTGGACCCATAATACCCTGATGCTGTGGGTCATACAGCTTATAAAGCATGTTCAAAACTTCTTGAATAAGGAAGTCTTTCTGGTCATTTGTTGAATATTCAAACAGGTTAAGGCCCATTGGATAATCAGTTTCGGAAGGACAGAAATAGATTATATCTTCAGTTCGCTCTTTAGGAACAAGTGCCATCAAACGCTCTGCGACATCACCGTGCGGATCAACAAATGCAAATCCGCCGCCACGCAGCATATCCTGGAAGGCAAGGTTCTCTAGGAAAGTTGTCTTACCCGTACCCGTCTGCCCTACTGCATACATGTGCCGCTGGCGGTCATGGATGCCGAGACGAATTGGCTTTTTGTTGCCACGGAAAATATTGTATCCAAGCAAAAGACCATCATCAGGAATGTTTCTTGGGCCATCAACCTGCTTTGATCCTTGGCGCTCAAGTTGAGATGTCGGGATGCTTCTTTGATCTGGAAAATGGAAGAGCGTTGCAAGCTCAACAGCATTAAGTATGTTTTCCTTCTCTGTTGCTGGGAATAAACGTAGTATATATGACGTCAAAAATTCTTCGATATCTTTTGCTGCGGAGAATTTAAAACCGTTTCGGCCAGGCGCATCAAATAGAGAAAAGGCAGCAATAATATTGTTCAATACGGCCTGAGAGCGATGAGCAACATTAGAGGATGACACGATGCGGATAATCACTTCGTAGCCTGGATAGCGAGTTTTCTCGTCAATCGAGTCTAGGACGGACTGCTCTAGATTGGAGAGCTCTTTCTTCTTGTCGTCCTTCTTGTCGTCCTTTGCTTCTGGGGGCTTAACGAAAGCTGTCGCAACATCTTTACCAAGACTCAAAAGTTGTTCAGCCGCTTTCTTCTTGTCGTCCTTGCCTTTGCGCTTCTTGCTAGCCAGCTCCTTGGCCGTCTTACGCCATTGGTCATCTGCAGGCCTTAAGAGAATCTGGATGCTGACACCGTCCTCGTCCTCAAGGGTTGAAAGGGCGTTAAGGATAGCTTCCATCGCATCACGCTTTGTATCTTGATAGGTAGCAATAGGATATGCAAAGTCTTCCTTGAGCTTAAGTTCACCGCCGGTAGTTCCAGAGAGCTTTCCGCGAGGGTTAAATACATTGTGTTCAGGCACTTCCTCGAGACGAGCTGATGGATATGCACTAACGATTGCCTGCTTAACGACCTCTATAAGCGAAATAGGTACTGCTGTATAGAAATGTACTGAGCCTTTCGAACCAATAATCTCAAAAGCGATATGTCGTTGGCCATACAGCTTGGCTTTTTCTTTATCATCTTGGACCGTACTGGCAATAATATTATAGATAACCTGTGCTTTTGAGATATTTTCATCAATAACGTCACGGGCGTCACGGCCTCCGCCTTCGTTATCTTCACTTGGTGGTGGCAAGTGAATAAGGAGTGGAACCATTTTTAGGCCACGCTCATAGCTTTTTAGCTCCTGAAGTCGAGTGCGATTTCTAGAATAAAGAATAGGTGCTGCCGCACCGGCTGCAGCGAGCAGTAATATAAGAAGAAAAATCATTACTACCATTGCAGCTAATCGTTTACCTTTATCTGCTTACCGTATCGTCGCTGTAAATACTCGGCTTTAACTTTTTCCAGTGCTCTGCTCTCCATAAACGGGTCGGCTTGGTTCTGCTCTACGATGGACTTCGCCTTATTAACCCACTCTTCGTCAAGGGCATCATCGTCTAAATCATCCTGGACTGGTGCGGGCGTGGCAGTAGGCTGCTCACCCTGGACAATAGCGTTGAGCTGCTGGAGGGGCTGAGGAATGCCAGGAGTAGATGTAGCTTGGAGGGGCACGGGCTGCTGAGGAGCGTTGTGAACTGGCATTGGAGGGGCAACGGGTGGAGCCATCTGAGTAGGCTGGACTGGTGGAGTCGCGAGAATATGCTGTACTTGCTGTTGCACGGGCGCCTGCTGAGGCTGGACATCTGTGGGCATAGCAGGCACTACGCTCTGTGTTTCAAGCGTAGGTTGGGGCAAACTCAAACCCGGTGTACTATTCTGCGGACTCATAACTTTATACCTATTATACCAACTTACACCGAAAATTCTACGGAAGAAGTCTTAAATATCACTCTGCTTTGATACCGTGATGCGGTCAATGTAGAAGTATGCGACAGCAAAGAACATCAAAATAGTGATAACATCACGGAAAGTGAGCTGGCCTATTGATTGCAGAAGCATCAGGCCGATGGGTAGCCCGGCGCCTACAAAACTCAGCCTCACACTTCGTGCGCGACTAACGTGTGAAGCCCTTAGCAGTAGAAATGCCCCGCACCATAACACAGTAAATAGAAGTAAAAATGGAACAATGAGTGCAAGTGATGAGAGCTTTGCTGGATCAGTTGCCATGAGCATAGTCAAAAAGACGGCTCCGGCAATAACAAGAATGGTAATTACGTGCTTACGCTTCATATACTTATTGTATAGCAACGCTTTGGGTTTCTCATATAAAAAAATACCGCAGGGCAAGCCCTGCGGTATTTGAGAAGCTGAGGAAGCAAATCCGCCCAATGTAAAATTATTAGCGCTTGCTGTCCTGAAGCTTTATGACTGACCGCTCTATCTGCCTTTAGGGCAAAGTAGAGCGTTATTGAATTTTTAAGGTAAGTTTTTGTTTTTGAACTTACTGTAAACATCATAACGCATAAGCTTGTTATTGTCAAGGGCATTAGCATTTTAGTACTCATTATTTTGGAGCTTAAGAGGTAATTTTAAGGAGTAAAAAGTTATACACAGCTTTCTTAGTAAATAACCATAATTATTATTGACATGCCTGTAAACAATTACTAAGATAGCAGTAGCACTTGAATAAAAAAAGTGCTCAAAAACAAAAACGACTTCTCGAAACAACGGCTTCTCGCAAGCCGTTGTTCCATGAAAAACAAAAGTAAAAAATCCAAATATCATTCCGAAAAATCAAATAAAAAGAAGACCCGTCACTCGCAGACGGGTCTTTACTTTTATGGGAGTCACAGGTAAGACTGTGCCATGGCAAAACACAACACCGCTTACAGCATCTTACTTTCCGGAAACTCGTCGCGTCGCGTTGACGTAGAATGCACCATTACAAATGGGCTGCCCAATATAACGATCATTGGTCTCGGCAATAAGACCGTCAATGAGGCGCGAGAGCGCATTAGAAACGCTTTTCTCATAACAAAGCTTCCTTTCCCTAAAAAACGAATCACTATTAATCTCGCGCCCGCCGATGTCCCCAAGGACGGTACGAGCTTCGATATGGCTATTGCGGTCGCCATCTTAGCCGCTGACAGCAGAATAGACACATCTAATTTATCAGCCGCCTTTATTGGTGAAGTTGGACTGGATGGGCGTATTCGCAGTGTCCGAGGGGTCGTTGGGCAAATTATTGCGGGCAAGCTTCTTGGCATCAAGACATTCTTTGTCCCTAGGCTCAATGCCCGGCAAGCGCTTCTCGTCCCGGGAATACACGTTCAACCTATAGACAGCCTAAAACAGCTCCACGCCGAGCTTGCACTGCCGCATCATAATTTCAGCCTAAGCAACACGCCAGCTGTGCCCACACCCGATAAAAACATTGACCGCAATGACCCATTTAATGAAATAATTGGCCAAGATCATGCGAAACGCGCCTTGGTCATAGCGGCCGCAGGTGGACATAATATTTTTTTGAGTGGACCTCCAGGTACGGGGAAAAGCATGTTGGCCAAAACCCTCCCCCGACTCCTGCCTTCACTGAGCGCAGATGAGATTCTGGAAGTAACCCACCTACATAGTCTCGCCGGGAGTGATTATGAAAAGCTTGTTCTTGAGCGTCCTTTCCGATCACCGCATCACACTGCGAGCCGCGCGGCCGTTATTGGAGGGGGCTTACCGCTCCGCCCAGGGGAAATAAGCCTCGCTCATAGAGGTGTTCTCTTCCTTGACGAAATGCCCGAGTTTACTCGGACAACGCTCGAGGCCCTACGACAGCCTCTGGAAGACAATATTATTAGCATTGCACGAGCTCATGAGAATGCCGACTTCCCTGCTGACTTCATACTGGTTGCCACTGCGAACCCTTGCCCCTGTGGTTATAAGGGGAGCGAGCAGTGCAGCTGCACGCTCAGCCAGATGAGCCGTTACTCAGCCCGTCTATCCGGCCCCATAATGGATAGAATCGACCTGCACGTACTTGTTGGAAAAATTGAACATCAAGAGCTTTTAGCTCAGCAGAAAAAACAACAGACCCCTTCCTATCTCAAAATTGCAGCCGCTCGTCAGGTACAGCAAGATAGACAAGGAGCGCTCCTTAATGCAAAGCTTACGAATCGCCAGCTGAAGTCTTCGTGCCGCATCGAACCGTCAGCACATAATTTGCTCAATACTGCCGCAAGTCAGCTTGGCCTCTCGGCACGAAGCTACATGAAGGTTGTAAAAATTGCCAGAACTATCGCCGATCTAGATGAATCACCAGTCATAAAAAGCGGGCATGTTGCAGAGGCTCTTCAGTACAGGATGCCCCTAGGAAATGGCAAAGAATAGATAACATCCTTGACCCCTGTTTTCGCATCTGTTACAATATCGTCGTCAACACTATATTAAAGGAGATACCTTATCAGCAAGCACACTCGCCTGAATCAAGATATTCGGGCACCTCAGTTGCGAGTGATCGACCAGGATGGTCGCCAGTTAGGCATAATCTCTCGCATTGAGGCTTTGCGGATCGCAGAAGAGCAGGATTTAGATCTCGTTGAAATCTCACCCGATACAAATCCTCCCGTTGCCAAAATTGTCGATTGGGGCAAATATAACTATCAGCGTACAAAGCAGCTACAGAAAAACAAGCGTACTGCCAAGTCGCTCGAAGTTAAGCAAATGCGATTCGGCCTAAAGATCAGTGAGCATGACCTTGGGGTAAAGATGAAAAAAGTCATCGGATTCCTCGATACCGGTCACAAGGTGAAGATCACTATCTTCTACCGAGGCCGTGAGCTCGCTCACAGAGATGTAGGTTTCAAGCTTGCCGATAAAGTAATAGCTGATTTTGGCGATACAATCGTTGTGGATCAGACACCACAATTTGCCGGAAAACAGCTTAATTTCGTAATAAGGAGCAGTCATGCCAAAGCTAAAAACGCATAGTGGCACCAAAGACCGCGTTCGACTCACGAAGAACGGTAAGGTCCGCGTACGCCACTCATACCGCAGCCACTTCTTACAGAAGAAGAGCGGTGCCCGCAAGCGCAAACTTGCAGGATTGGACACCCTTGCTGGTGCAAATACTAAAACTATTAAGTTGAACATGGGAGCCTAGAAGATGCGCGTAAAGAGAGGCGTTGCTAGCCACCGCAAACATCTAAAGATCCGTCAGGCCACTAAGGGCATGACCCACTCTAACCGCGTAAGCGTTAAGCGTGGTAAACAGGCTGTTACTAAAGCCCTGCAGTTCACCTACCGTGACCGCCGCAACCGCAAGCGTACATTCCGCCAACTATGGAATGCGCGCATCAATGCTGCTGCACATGAGAACGGTACAACCTACAGTCGCCTTATTGCAGCTCTTAAGGTCGCAAACATCACTATCGACCGCAAGATCTTGAGCGAACTTGCCGTTAGTGAGCCTAAGGCTTTTGCAGCTGTTGTTTCATCGGCAACAAAGAAATAAGTATACTTCCACTTATATAAAAAACACCTCACATGAGGTGTTTTTTATATGCCAGATCACCGATAAGCCGGGTTCTGTTCGAGGCTAATCATCTATCTAGTCCTGGCGTTGCCACCAAGATCGAGCGGTTCTTGTGATGAATACCGGCAGGGGCACCCGGGCCATTCAGCCCGCATGGTATCATCTCCTTGCAGTAGACAGGGTTTACCCTTTCATAACGTCACCGTTACGAACTGTGAGCTCTTACCTCACTCTTTTCACCCTTACTTGTTGCAATAAATGCAACAAGCGGTTTTGTTTCTGTGGCACTTTCCCTAGAGTTTCCTCCGGTTGCCGTTAGCAACTGCCTTCCCCTATACTGCCCGGACTTTCCTCTTGCTGATGCAAGCGATTAGCAGATGATCTGGCACACCTATTATATCATTGATTCATCTGATCATTATGATTCTTGCGCAAGTGGTCATCAAGCGCCTGATTAACCTCATAATCGGCAACCTTATTGAGCTCCCTCGGAACATGGGTAAACGTAACATGCTTAAACTGAGATACAAGCTGCTTGATAGTATCGTGCACAGGCCATAGATCCCTATTCTTTACTTTAAAGATGCCCTTCATTTGGTTCACAACAAGCATACTATCCATATAGACGTGGACCTGTTGGACGCCACCTTTTGCCGCCTCCTCGAGACCTAAACGCAATGCCTGATATTCTGCCTGATTATTTGTCGTTACGCCAAGGTAAACACCTTTTTTAACAACAAGTTGATCTTGCATGTCCAGGATAGCAAAGCCGCTAGCTGAAGGACCTGGGTTCCCCCGGGATCCACCGTCTGTATACAATTTTATCTCTTTTACAGTCGCTGATTTTTTATCATCGCTTTTCGTCACTACTGGCGCTGCTTGTTGTAAAGCAAAGTGAATCATTTTTATAGGTGTTTCGAGGCTAACTTCAGGGCCATAGTAGGCCTGATACTGCTCTAGCATCATTTCGGGTGTTGAAAAAGTTTCATGTCCAGCATAGTCGTTGGGAGCAATATCTCCAAGTCGTTTCTCGACGACCATCGTAACCTGAGCTGTGCCAATCTCGACCCAAGAAGCAGGGTTTTGAGGATCGACCTTGTCGACAAGCTCTAGTATGTCATTTACGGCAATATTTTTATCATCATAGATGCGCCAGGTCGCAGTTTTTGTTCCATTACGGACAAGCATTGCGAGGTTATGATCAAATTTTATCTTTTTCATATTTATTATCTACCTTATGGCATTAGTATGGACCAAGTACCGTAAAAATAAAAATTCCTATACGGTGGGGCGGCACGTATAACTATGCGCAGTATCGGAACACAGTTTTTCCCAGGAGTACACTTTGTGCCCTAGAGCCTTCCTAACTCCTAGAGTAAGAGCTAAAATAGCCTTATGTCTCCAAACATAAAAAAGCTATATATCAGCAATTTTCTGACGGGGCTCGTTTTTTGGTATGCTGTCGAGAAGCTTTTTATGCAGTCTATCGGCATTAGTCCATTCGGGATCGCCATTAATGCTGTTGTATTTTTAGTTATCACTGTCCTCTTCGATGTTCCCTCCGGAGTTTTAGCGGATAAATGGAAACGTAGATACACTCTTGTGCTAGCAATTGCCAGCCTTGGACTAAGTAGTTTTATTCTTGGTTCGAGCAGCTCATTTATGCAATATCTCGTGGGTACCGCGCTCTATGGTTTCTATGTTGTCCTTAGCTCTGGGACTTTCCAGGCAATGATGTATGACTCACTCGCAGAAACTGGACACGAAAAACATTACGATAAGCATCAAGGCAGGTCTTACGGCCTGTTCCTGATTGGAATTGGAGTTAGCTCTCTCGCGGGCGGCTACATAGCTCAAAGTATTAGCTTAAAAGAAACGTATTTCCTCTCATTAATACCGGCGGCTGTTAATATAATCGTCCTACTAGCAACAAAAGAACCTCGTTTCCACAAAGAAACATTTGATAATAAGTTCTGGCCCCATGTGAAAGCTAGCGCAAAGGTTATTACTTCACAACCTGTAGTCTTTCATCTCGCCTTATTCTTAACGATTGGTGGCATGCTACGAAGTACACAGAACGAGTTCGGTGGGCTCTACTATATTGGACTTAGCTTTTCGGCAATAGCAATGGGCTATGTCAACGCAGGTAAATGGCTATTTGGTGCTTTGGGTCAATTCATTGCACCTTATGTCGGTAGAAGAAGAGCTTTCGATATACTGCCGTGGTTCTTTGTGGCCTTTGCGATCTTCTCGCTTATTATAAATGCCTCGGGCCTTGTTTTCTTTTTGCTTGCTTCAATGCTGTACTCATTAGTGGCAAACCAGACAGAAGCAGCCGTACAAGGACTTATACCATCGGGGCTACGGGCAACGATAATCTCACTTATTAGCTTCTCGACTAATGTCGTGATGATACCGCTAAGTTTGGTATTTGGGTGGGTAACGCAGCATTACGGTGCCTTCCGTGCCTATCAAATCTTCGCGCTAATCGGGCTAGCTTACTTAGTGGTCTGGTTCACGAAAGGCAGGTCAAAAGCTATCACAGCAAACAAATCTGCGCTGAGACCCGCAAGCATAATAGAATCTATAAAATGACAACGGGGGCTGTCTTGTAGCATAGCCCTATGTGTACCTTAAATTAAAATCCACCGTACAAACGCATCGGTGGATTACGAAAAATGTCTGCTGGTCGGGGTGACAGGACTTGAACCTGCGACCTCACGGCCCCCAGCCGTACGCGCTACCAACTGCGCCACACCCCGAAAATAGTGGACTGGGTAAGCCCCTATGATGTACCTGGGAAAATCCAGGTGGGTATCCGCACGCAGCAACCACGGTTGCTACAGATATAAGATTCCCGATCAAATGAATAACAGATAATCATTCGATGACTTTTAATACCCAGCCCGGAGCTATTATACCTGGGACCCCTTTATTAGCGAAGAAGAAAGTCTGATATTGACGTGGTAATATTTGCGATGATTGGCCCCAAGAACGAAACGAATAGCAAAAAGAAGAAAACGAGACCGGCTAGGCCCATTGATTCAATAGACTCCATTACTCGCCGGACCGGATCAGGCGCAAAAGCATACAGAAGGCGTGATCCATCCAGCGGAGGGAACGGAATCATGTTGAATACGAAGAAGCTGATGTTTATCATCATAAACATTTTAAGTATTTCGTAGGCTAGTGTTCCCGTGGCGACCCCCGCAATATGCATAAACAAGGAGGCGATCACAGCCAATACTAAGTTCGTGAATGGACCAGCAATGCCAACCAATGCAACGCCATATTCGGCATGTCGAATATTCATTGGATTAAACGGCACGGGCTTTGCGATAAATATAGGCGGCAGGTGGACCAAAATAAGCACAAACGGCAATAAAACAGAGGTCATGAGATCAATATGCTTGAGTGGATTGAGCGTGAGCCTTCCCTGCTCATGTGCTGTATGATCGCCGAGACTGTGCGCCACATAGGCGTGCATTGCCTCATGAATAGCCAAAGAAACTATAAGAGAAACGAGAAAAACGACTATACCAAGTCCATCCAATCCTGAAAACATATCACCAGTATAACAGCCCTAACCTGAAAATAGAGAGGATTTATTGACGTTTTAGAGAAAAACCTATAAAATATATCCTTGAATACAGAAGGATTAATTCGTAATGCGTATATGTGATATTAGCGGCAAAGGCAAGCAATACGGTAACAACGTAAGCTTTTCTCAGCGCCACACCAAGAAAGTATGGAACCCTAACCTACAGACCAAGACAATCATTGTTGATGGCAAGAAGGTTAAGTTAAAGGTTAGCGCCCACGCTATCCGTACACTTAAGAAAAAGGGTATCCTTCCAACAGCTGGCAAGGCCAACAAAAAAGAACTTGTTGCCGCAGCCTAGCACTCGGATATAACGAGTATAAAAAATACCTCCTGTCATGGGAGGTATTTTTTATGAACGAAAAAGCTGCCTAGGGCTTTTCGAGGACAATCAGCTGTGTCGTTTCGGTCAGGTCAGAAGGTTTCAGCTTCAGCTTAGTGATCGTCTCTTTCGGCTCCATTGCGAGACCCCTCAGCGCATCAGCCAATGGCTGTTGAGGCACTGCGAAGTTCAAGTCAGTATCGAAGTGCGTAGGGATCACGAGCTTTGGCTCAACCTTCTTGATAAGCTTGAGTGCGCCAACTGCATCAAGCGTATAGCCATTACCACCGACAGGTACAAACATAACATCAATCATGCCAATCTGCTCCAACTGCTTATCGCTCAGCTCAGGATAGATATGGCCAGTCACAAGGATACGTAAATCATCACTCACCAGCTTATACATGGTAGCCGTATGGGCACCGGGCTCATCCATATGGGCACGAGCGGCGATCGCATAGATTGAAACGCCTGAAACTTCATACTCTCCGGGCTGATCAATAATAATCTTGGGCTCTTGCTTAGGTAAACCGTGCGCCATCGTGTACAGGTTCACGTCTCCCGCCTTTGTGACTTCTTTGCCACCAATCTCCGCAGTCGTGTCGTCTATGACAATACGAGCGTGCTTTGACGCGAGAGTAATGCAATTAGCACCATAAAATTGTATATCCATAATTTTCTCCTTCAGTTGCTACAAAATACTGTTCTTATCAATCAGAATCTGTTTTTTTGATTCTAGAACATTCGTGATAAATCGGTCATTAATCTGTCTCCGGTATGCAAACTCCTTTAGCGGCATACTCACGAAGCGTACTTCCTTGCCTTCACTCGCTTCAAGCTCTGCAACATATTTTTGTAGTGCGTTTTGATTGATGTCTCCGACTGCTAAAAAGTCAACACCGCTCCTCTCGTCACGTGTAAATTGGCCAGTCAGAAGAAGGACATCAAGGTTACCGAGCGCCTTCGTACGATCTTGGTCTGCGGCAGCCTGTGTGCCACTCTTGGCCTTCTTAGGTGCCTTGGCGCCATCTGCTGAGTGCCCAAAGATTTCCTTGAGTGGTTTATAAAACTCAAATTCTTGATTTACTTCATAATAAAGACGGTTATTGGTCGTGTCCGACACGATAATACCGACATTTAAGAGATTTGCGAGTTCGCGGCGCACAGAATTAATCTGTTCATCAATTTTGCGTGTAATTTCACGGACATAAAATGAGCGGTTTGGGTTGCTATAGAATAGCTGTAGCAGCTTAACCCTCGTCTTTGATCCAAACAATTGCTCAACCATAATCTTATTGTACCACTGCTGAACAAAACTATAAGTATTATTTGTTCAGAAACGTTGTTACTAAATCTACAGCTTCAGCCTGTTTTGTTACCCAGTGAATACTTTTGTTGCGCCTAAACCAAGTGCGTTGGCGCTTGGCTAGCTGCATGTCACTGCGGATAACCCTCTGCTTTGCTTCCTGGAGCGAGATATTACCGTCAAGGTATTCGTGAAATGCCTCAAAAACGGGCACACGCAGGACGGACGTATTCCATCCATAGTCTTGGCCGAGTCGAGCAACCTCATCAATTAGACCATGAGCAACCATAACATCAACGCGGTGAGTAATCTTCTGCTTGAGTTGATCTCGGTCAATCTCGATCCCCACAATAAGCGTGTTTGGCCGAAGCTTGGCACGCTGCGGCTGCACGCCCTGACGCTCCAATGTTCTGATAAGGTGACGCGGGTTGCGGTCATTCTCGGGCAAGGACAGGCCGCGCTGCACAAGGAGCGCCTGGAGTTGATCAATATTGAGTGATTGTAAGTATTGTCTTTCCTGCGGGCTAGGCGGAGGTGCAAATGAAAAATCATAGAGCACTGAATCGATGTACAGGCCAGTGCCGCCAACAAGGATTGGTAGCGAGCCACGTGCCTGTATATCCTCTATTGCCTGCTCCGCTCGCACCTTGAAATCAGCAGCCGTAAACTGCTCATCTGGATTGACGACGTCCAGCAGGTGATGTGGCACCATGAGCTGATCAGCCACACTTGGCTTTGCGGTGCTAACATCCATGTGCCTGTATATCGTTCGAGAATCAGCAGCTATGATTTCTGCCTTCAGCCGCTCCGCCAATTGCATAGCCAGTGCTGACTTCCCGGAGGCGGTCTCGCCAACAATTACAATTAGAGGAGCG
Organism: uncultured bacterium; assembly: GCA_963721475.1. GTDB lineage: Bacteria > Patescibacteriota > Saccharimonadia > Saccharimonadales > UBA4665 > CAMLQK01. The sequence goes on from CAVRJI010000002.1 coordinate 435,352, forward strand.
TTGTCTGGTGTGGGTTCCATAAAAGCTCGTTCACGTTAACCGTATCGTCATCATTAACCTGCACCCCATCCTGCTCAAGCGCGGCCCTATGGCCATCTACTCCGCCATTTGGCCAGCCCCGCGCCAAGCCACCTTGTTTGTTGACAACTCGCTGCCAAGGAAGACCTATGGGACCTTTATTGGCAATCTGACCGACTTCCCAGGCGGCCCAGGCCGCACCGCATAACGCCGCTAGCTGACCATAGGTCATAACGCGGCCCTTCGGTATCTGCGCGACATAGTCATATACGTGTTGCGCAAAAGCGCCGTCCACACGAGGCATATTAATTACCGCCGCCTATAGGGACGTCTTGGAAACGCGTGATTTAGTTTCATGAGCAACGGTCTTGAGGAATTCATCGATAGTTCGTGAGGCAGTCTGCTCGCTAACGGCAATGTCTTTGCGAATGCGCGGCGTTACCTCGCCAGTTTCTACTTCTTTCTGGCCAAGAACGACGGTGTATGGGATTTTGGCAAGCTCCGCACTACGGATTTTCTTGCCGACTGATTCGTTGTCGTTATCAACTGCGATTCGCAAACCCAGTACTCGGGCACGCTCGACGACGCTTGCAGCGAAAGCCACGGTCTCGTCTTCCTGGTTAACGGTAATGAGTCGAACCTGCTGTGGACTTAGCCATACTGGCAATTTGCCGTATGTCTTCTCGAGCAAGAAACCGATAAAACGTTCATATGAGCCAAGAATAGCACGGTGGACAATGATAGGATGTTTCTCTTGACCCTGGTCGTCAATATACGTAAGACCCATTCGCTTTGGGACCAGAATATCAACCTGACTAGTGGCAATGGTGTCTTCTTTGCCCAAGACATTCTTGATCTGGACATCAAGCTTGGGCCCATAAAATGCCGCCTCGCCCTTGGCCTCTACGAAGTCAGCGCCAAACTCCTGGAGAGCTTCACGGATAAACTGGCTTGCCTGCTCCCATTCCTTGCGATCACCCTCATATTTATCTTTCTCGAAGTCAGGTAAACTGAGACGATACCAATAATCAACAATACCAACTTGGTCGTAGACTTCTTTAAATAACTGCAAGACTTGCATAAATTCAGCCTTAAGTTGCTGAGGAGTGACATATATATGAGCATCATTCTGAGTAATAGGCCCACGCACTCGGATAAGTCCAGTCAACGTACCAGAGAGCTCATTACGGTAGAGGCCTCCCGCCTCGGCTAGGCGCAATGGCAAGTCTCGATAGCTCTGAACCATTTTCTCGAAAATCATGTGGTGGTGCGGACAGTTCATTGCCTTTAGGTAGAACTTGCTTCCCTCGTCATCAACAAGACTATACATATCATCGGCATAATGAGTCGCGTGGCCAGAACGCTGATAGAGTGCTTCGTGCGCCATTACTGGTGTTGAGACATATTGATATTCCTGCAACTGTTCCTTCTCACGCATATATTCAGTCAGGGTATGCTTAATCTGCTCACCAGCAGGCAACCATAGCGGCAACCCCGCACCAACAACTTCGGAAAAGGTAAAGATACCGAGGTCTTGGCCGATCTTGCGATGATCACGCTTCTTAGCTTCCTCGAGTATTGTCAGATACTGCCGAAGCTCTTTCTCCGTTGGAAAGCCAGCACCATAGACGCGCTGCATCTGGGGGTTTCCCTGCTTGCCGCGCCAATAGGCACCAGAGACACGAAGTAATTTAAAGGCACCCACCTTGTCAGTCGACTCCACGTGAGGACCACGACAAAGGTCCGTAAAATCACCATTGCGGTAGAAGGAAACCTCCTCAACCTTGCTTGTATCCGTCGTCTCAACACCGAGCTCAGTACTATTAAGCTCGTTGGCAACTGTCGTTCCAGATCGCTTAAGGTCGTTCAAAAGTTCTTCTTTATAGGGCTGTTTTTGCTCTTTGGACCAGGAGATTGCCTCGTCTATTGGAAGAGTAAAACGTTCGAAGCCTTGTGCTTCGACAATAATTTTTTTCATCTCAGTCTCAATCTTCTCAAAGTCGTCCTCTGACAAAGATTGGGTGCCAAGATCGATATCGTAATAGAAGCCGTTCTCGACAACCGGGCCTACGCCAAGTTTTACTGTTGGCCAAATGTGCTGGATGGCAGTCGCCATAATGTGTGCCAAGCTGTGGCGCATGGCGTGTAATTGCTGTTCGGGTGTTTGATCATTCATGCTGTACTCCTCCTTGGAAGCTCATATATATAAAAAGACGCGGGCTATTCGATTAAATATTCTCGCATGATATTCAATCCAAAGCTCGCGTCTCGGACCCAGATATAATGTCGTACATTATTCCAGGCGGTTCCACCGGACTTCTTTCCTGATCAGTCGCTCAAAACTTCACGGGAAAGCACTTTTGATAGCACGTTACGTACGTTCTACCTGCCAACGGAGCTCAGCAGTTGGTGAGGCTGCGTTGCCGCTCAATGTTATGAATGATTCACTCATTCACTGACACTCGGACTTTTGTCCTCTGTCATTATAACACATCGCAAAACTTCATCTCCACGAATTACTATAGCAATGTTAGTACGATACGGCTAGTATTTTATTGTTGTTATTTTGAGGTCAGTGATTGGGGATAAGTAGTACTAGCCTTTTAGGGCTAGCTTTTCATATATGGTATATGTTGCTCGTCTACCCTGGGCGTGGCTCGCTGTGATATATACCTTCCTTGATATATGTGACAGACTACCCCTATCAGCATAATGTGCGACATGGGTCGAGTACTGTAAGCCGCGTATCAACCCACTAAAAAACACCTATCATAACAATAGGTGTTTTTTAGTGGTGGGCTCTAGAGGACTCGAACCTCTGACCTCTTCCACGTCAAGGAAGCGCTCTAGCCAACTGAGCTAAGAGCCCGTCGCTACCACTGATAAATATACCTTATTTCCCTACGTAACGCAAGCCCTCTTCCCTGTTAAGCATAAGTACCTTAGGCGTAAAATCATTGACTAAAACACGCGTTTGTGTTAGCATAATCAGGTTAAGAGATTTATTGGTGAGTACCATAAAACCCACGACGCTTGATAACTTCAAGCTATTTTACGAAGAGTTAACGTTCTCTTCGCCAGCCCCAAATCGGATCCGTCGCTTGCGCATCGCTGATGCCAAGTAATAAAAGAGGTCTTATTCGTTAGAGTAAGACCTCTTTTTTGTTGCCCCAGAGAAGTATCCCCACTTATCACCATGTTTTCCACTGGTAATTTCATAAGCGTTATGACAATATATTGTCATGGTATGTATCTATTGTAGCTCTTCCACTGACGTTATTAACTCTCGACACCAAAAAAGGCGCAACGCAGTATGGCGTCGTCGCCAGTGCCGGGAATGCCAAGCTGTATTTACGACGAGCGAACAGGCCGATCTCAGTAGTACGCTCTTTATCGTACGGTCCAAGACCGTACTCGACCCTTTTAGCCGTGACCAACTGCTCATGAGCATCTATGACAGCTGTAAACACCGTCAAACAGCCCTAGGAGATGCCATAGCCCTCACAGCGACATGCATAGCGGCAATACTTGCTCAAACAACGAATGGCTCAATCACGAGGCCTATCATCATTGAGCAAACAGCTGCCGTACTAGAGCGTTTTGACAAGACTGCAGCCACAATGTACAAGGCCTATCACCGACCGTAACTTACGGACGAACTGTCCTGCCTACTTCTTGACGATTTTCTCACCGCTTGACGAGGTAGAGACAACAGCCTTTTCGGTGACATCAAACTTATCAAGATACTTGCCTCGAATTAGGCGGGTCTGAGAATAAAGTGCTGCGAATGAGTTATATACCAACGTTGTGACGGGCAAGTATGCCCATTGCATGAGCATGAAGAGCGTTCGGTGGCGCTTATAGCGAGCTGGACGTGGCGGTAAGGTCTTTAGGCAAATGAACACCGCAGAAACTGCACCAACAAGTGCAATGGTTTGGACGCGGCTGGCTATGAGTGGCAGTTCGTTGGCAGCAAAGCTCTGGGGATGCAGTAGCGCAGGTATAAAACCGGCGCACAGACACAAGATCGGCGCAACAGCCCAAGACACGTGCCCTTCTATGAGGCGAAGTGTTTTAGCGATCATATCGAGGCGTGGTACTTTGTTTTTCTTGTAAAAACCCTTATCAATAACGTAAGCGATGTCTGAAGCTCCGTACGTCCAGCGTCGGAGCTGAACAAACTGTGCTTTGAGCGTTTTGACGTAACTGTCGTTAAGAACCGCGTCCTGATATATAGGAACAAAGATAGGATAGACACGGTAGTCACCGTCAAAGCGGAAATAAGCCCGCCAGAATTGATGACCGTCCTCCACGACGGTACGGACACTCCAGAAATCAGTCTTTATAAGCGACGCCATTCCCTGGGCATGCGCAGAGAAGTTACGAAGCGAGTGATAACGAAGCGAGTTCATAATATGAAAGAATGAATTTCCTGTCGCCAGGACGCGCATAGGAGCTGGTGCATCCCAAATATTATTAGTGTACATAGCCGTCGGCTGGAAAGATGCCCTAACAGGGTCTGGACAAGAGCAGTAAATGTAAGTTAAGGCAGCAAGATAGTTCTTGTCTGGTCGGTTATCAGCATCCAGGGTCGTTACGACAACGCGAAGTGGATCAATTTTTTTTGATTCAAGATATTGTTTTAGCCAGCGACCAGCAAAGGTAACATTTCCGCCCTTGCCGACAATCTCGTTTGGCATATTTGCGGGGTGGCCAACGGCTGCCGCGTCGAAGAACTTGCCTTTATATTCCTTGACGAGTGCATTTGCAAGGTCTTTTGTCTCTTGGCCCGCACGCTCTTCGTAGGCAATGATCAGCATTACCTTCTTTATGTTATAACTTGAATTGATTACAGACTGGATGGTTGGCTCGATAACCTCGCGACTCTCCTTGTAGAGCGCGATCATGATAGCATGCACGACCTCATCAGGCTCGACTATCTTTTGGCGGCTACCAAGGCGCAACAGGTTCTCATAGTGCCATTTGGGGCGCTTGACGGAAGCATCAGCCACTTCCCCGGCCTGAAGCTCAGCAACAAGCTGCGCCCAATCGATTTTCTGATGGATACGCAGTGTCCTATAGCCCTCAAGGACGCGGATGGCAGAAGCCATGGCACGCGTAATATAGATTAAGAGATACAGAATAACAAATATCGCCGCTAGCGTTACATCGATTAGGGTCAATAGAAGCGGCAAAAGCAGTACGAAATATGATAATAGCCCGGGCAAAATCTCAAAAAAACGATAATGACCTTTGCGGTTGTTTACGAGGGGTATTTCCAGGTCCGTCATAAACCTAGCGAAGCCCTAAAATCGCGTTACTTACAATAAGCGTCAAGATCATAATAATGCCGCCAAGTGATAGGATGGCGAGCGCCAGCTGACGGCGAATAGGATATGCCCGCATGCTCAGGACAATATTAATGACCGTAACAACTACCGAGAATAACGCGAAGCTCAAGATACTGCCGAGACTGCCTGTTTTGAATGAGCTAATCCCCAGGTTTGCACGGAACTGAACAATGTAGTCGTTACTCGCGCCACCAGCACCGAAGCGCAAGAGGACCAGCAAGACGCAGACTGCAGCCAAAAAGATATTAATGCTCAGTAGCGAGAGGATAAGTTTGTCGTGGAAAAATTTTCTAGATAGTGGCATACGATTCTTACTAATTGTAAGCCCTCATGCTTAATTTCGGTAGCCCAAAAGCTTTGTTTGACTATTGAATTGGTGCGGGTACTGGGAGTCGAACCCAGCTCTCAGCCTTGGGAAGGCTACATATTAGCCGCTATACGATACCCGCCCACATTCTACGCACTTAACGTAATATATATGGAATGGAGCCATCTGCCGGGATCGAACCGGCGACCTGCGCGTTACGAATGCGCTGCTCTACCAACTGAGCTAAGATGGCTTAACCAACGAGGCAATTATACCAGAAAGTTTCGATATTGCACCAGGACGCATGGGCTACGTTTTATTGAATAAAAAATGTACTCGATATATACTCTGCAATTTGTACTTTTACTGGGGTGACAGTCGCGTGCTATGCGAGTATCATAAAGCGTATGATCTCCTACGATACAATTCGAGAAAACTACCGTCCTAAAACTATTAAGGTCCTTTTAATAGCCGAGTCTCAACCGCCAGCAGCCTCAATTGGCGGCAGTCGACATTTTTATCGCGCTGATATCGCGCGCTCGGAAGATCGTCTCTTTATTAATACGATGCGGGCCCTCTATCCCGAATCAATAGATATAGAGCAGCAGCAATTGGAGCGTGACAAAGACTACTGGCTACGTCGTTTTCAGTCCGACGGCTGGTATATGATTGAGGCGCTCGAGACATCTCTAGAGCACGAGGTATCCAAGCCGCAGCGGCAAGCGTTAATTCGTCAGCACCTACCACAGCTCCTTGACCGTGTGAAAGCATTAGTCGATGCCGACACGGTGATTATCTTGATCAAATCAAATGTCTTTGACGTTGCCACTGAACCGCTCCGGCGGGCCGGGTTTACCGTGCTGAACACTGAACTTCTCGACTATCCTGGTCGGTTTAATCAACGAGCGTATCGCGACAAGCTCGCTGGCCTCAAAGCGCTGATACCTTCATCTTCTCAGCCTAGCTAGGTGTATTCGGCCAAGGCACTTGGTGCATTCGGGCTGGGATACTATTATATTGGTATTCTGGCGGAACATGTATGTAGCTAAAATCTCGACATGCTCTGAAGCCAGCCGTCAACAACGCCGCGCTATCAATAAAGACGGCTCCCTTGCCCTGCTCTCGGCTGGTATGGTCAGCAATACCCGGAAAGGCCTCGTATCGGTTCCTTCTGTGGCTGAAATCACTGAGGCTGAATACGTCATCAAACCATTCGCTCTCATCGGCATTAAACTGCTCAGCACAAATCCTCAGCGCTGCGGTCGCATAGCGTATTCCGGAAACGCACACGATACTTGCAGCGTAGCCATTTTCGTGGAGACCTTCGATAAGTTCGGGCGTGTCCGGCCTCCAACTACCCGCAAGGAAAGCACTGCTATATTGATATGGGCGGAATAGGGTCCCCTCTAAGCCAAAGAAAAGGCGTGTTGCGGCCGGATTTTTTACGTCCGTAACCCCGGGCTGCTTCATAAGGAATGTGAGAAGATCATTCGTTGGCGGCTCAAATACCTCTGGGTGAGGTAGGATAAATTCTGACATACCGAAATCATATCACGCTCCTGCTGCTCGTAATGTGACATATTCGATGTGTAGGCCTTTATGCGATCCGCTAGGCATGGCGCACGTTTTGATGTGCGACAGGCGCTATGTCCTGCTTCCAAAGCCAGGCTAAATTGTCATGTAGCTCAGCTAGGCTGGCGACATGCCCAAGGCCTTGATATTTTACGATCCGCTGAGCTTCTCCGGCAGACATGACGGAAACGGTTTGCTGTGTCTCTGGAACAATAGCATCGGGGGAAGTCCCGACTGCTACAGGAAAGACTGGTATCTTGAGCTCCCGATCAAGCATACTCTTTAGCAAAGTGCCGTAGGCACGTGGCAGATGCCAGTGCGTTACAAAAAGCGCAGCGCTCTTGATTGAGTGGGGCTGGAGCTGGTCAACAAGCCATTCAGTCTGATCCCTTGTATGTTCAGCGGCAACTTGCGCTACCACACCATTGGTTCGCCTCAGGAATACCGGCTCGCCCTTGAGATAGTCAAGCGAAGGTTGTGGCTGTGTCGTTTCTATATCGTTTGTCCCAGCGACTAAGAGATGCCTCGTCTGTTTGTGAGCCTCCCAAGCATTTACTGCAGCAATTAGGCGAACGTGCTCACCAAGGCCAGGCATAACAATTACAGCATCGACCTTATCCAGTGGCGCAGGTATTGACTCGATCAAGTGAGCCATCGTAAAGAGCTGTGAACTGCTATCTGCATCAACAACTCGGGGTACCATTCTTTCTAGTTCTGCCATATCTTCTCCAATTGAACATTGCCTATAAAGTAGTGAGCGCGGGTACGCGTGAGGTACGTAACATCAGTACTGAGCCTGGCCGCTAACGCCTCTTGCCGAGACCGGGAAGACCGGCACTCATCATATTCCTTAGACCGTTAACGGCGACCATCCTGGCCGCGCTGACACTCTCCATCGTCAAGAATTGGGCGGCCAAATCGGCAGCATCCCCTTCTACAGACCTGCAGCTCACCCGCCTCGAGGGCGGTCGTTGGCCTGAAGATGAAGGTTTCTCCTCAACAAGAAGCAGCTTTAAGGAGCGACCGATCGCACCCCTCCCCGTCGAATGTAGCTCGGCATCTAAAAGCAGTTCAACCTGAAGTGGCTGTGAATGGTCTGGGCTGCTCCCTAGGTCACTTAACAGTGTTACGCTTGTATTCACAAACTCGCCATTAAAGAGCTGTCTGCCCTTTACCTTTCGCGGACGCAAAGCATCGGAGGGTAGTATTTGCCCAGGCCAAAGCTCGACTTGCTGCCTTCCGGAGGCATCCAAATCGAGAGCGCGAGCCTTGTCATAGTATCCATTGCGATATCCTATATCTGAGGGATAGAGAGCCAGATGCGCCAAGGGTGGCACGAGGGCGTCTACCTGTTCTATGGAAGCAAAGCCGACCACTGTATCACCAGGATTTATACTGGATATACTATCCTTAACCGTCTCAAATTCAAGGACTCGTGGTGAACCGAAACTCTCGAAGCCGCCGTGTGCTGTCATGGGTATATTATACAATATAGTGGTAATAATTTAAACTGTGATGTGTTGTTCAGCTGCACTCTCGTGCTAAGCAATGCCCCGGCAACTTGATATGAATCAAAAAATAGGTCTCAGAAAGACCTATTTTACATATTTACATTTTGGCGGGCCCGACCGGATTCGAACCGGCGATCTTCTCCGTGACAGGGAGACGTGATAGGCCGACTTCACTACGAGCCCAACTCATTAGTTGCCTAACAACAGAGGTAATAATAACAAGTTTTGTGATTAAAATCAACTATTAAGTTTAGGGGGCAACGTACTTTTTGGGTGTATCTTTTTGTTCGAGGGGCTTGATGTACTGATCAAGTCCTTTGAATGCAAAACCGATATGGCTAGCATGCACTTCAGCACCGTTGTTGTCTACTACTTTGACAATCTCGAGACTACTGCCGGCGTCGATAATGCCAGATACTTGGCCTGCATTCATTTTGAAGAGCTGATTGACAACTCCTGCGCTAATATCGCGGTTTGTCTTTGTAATGGAAATTCCGTAATCACCGCCCGCTGCAGCTGTATTTTTATCATCGGAGTACTGCGCAGCAAGTTTAGCAAAGTCACCGCCCTGATTAATCTGCGTGAGTACCGAATTAGCTCGTTGGTGCGTACCAGTATCGAGCGTTGAAACAACCTTTTGTGCGAGTAGTTGCTGTTTGAGTTCTCTCTTGAAATCATCTAATGACCAGCCCCAGAATTCTTTGAGCACATCATTAAAGACTTTTGGGTTATCGCCTAGGCGGTTTTGAGCCTGGATAAAAGTGATCTGATCGTTGACCTCTTGATTGGTGACCGTCACTTTGTGTTGCTTTGCCAGTCGTTTGACATAGGCATCGTCGATAACTCCATCAAGAGCGCGCTGGCGAAACTCCTTGAGCTGGCGCTGCCCAGATTCGCTGCCGAAGTCGACCTTCTGCTGAGTCTGGTAATAGTGGATATAGTGACGAAGCTCGAATAGGTAGCTCTCGTAAGAGACGTATGACGAGCCCGCTTTGGCAACTGGAAATGGGATAACCTGTGCAACGCGGTAGATAAAGGTCGATGTTGATTGGAATCGGTAAAGTGATAACAGACAATATGTAAAGAAGGCGATGATAGCAGCGATAACAATGGCGCTCGATATAACGACCACCCGGTGAGCGGAATGCTGTAGCGGGTAAATGTACTTGCGAGCGCTGGAAAGCACTTCTTCACGGTGTTCTGCAACAGTCTCGTTGGTAATTCGAGGAATACCTCTAATAGCCTGCTCTAGTGAGCGCTCAGGGCTTTTGCCTTTGCGCCGGGGGCGCTTGGCAAGAATTTTCTTAATCTTCTGTTTCATAATCTTCTATGGCGCCCTCTTGGACGTCGACAGGTGGGACGTCTGCCCCTTTATCACGTAGTACTTCGAGTAGCTTCTTCTGGATCATTGCAGGATGATGGACCTCGTGAATAATCAAGTCCCCTACCAACGTCTGCATAATAATTGTACCAAATCCAAAAAGAGTTTGCTGGAAACCGGCTATTTCGTAATTAACCATCTGGATTTGCTTGAGTGACATGTCCACGACACTGCGGTGGAACAATCCTTTTTGCGTTATATGAATAAACCGCTGATCGGTCACAATATAGACGCTAAAATTCCAAGCAATCCATACCGGCAAGAATAGAATAAGGAACAATAAAAAACCGACGCCCAGCCCCCAAAAAAGGACTGCATACTCTGGCTTAAAGAGTGAAGGTATAGTGCCGAACAATATCGCGAGCATTCCATAGATAAGACCCTTTCGCATAACGATTGGGTGTTTACGGAAAACAAACAGTACTTCCTCGTCGTCGAATTGATCGGCAAAGTATTTGTGTGACATTACATATATTGTATCAAGAAACTGCTCGCAAAGCGCTTTGACGACTTAAATCTATAATCATGGTACCCCGGGAGGGACTCGAACCCCCAACCTCTCCCTTAGGACGGGCTTGCTCTATCCAATTGAGCTACCGAGGCATAGACCCTACAATGTAGGGTACTTATACTTTACGCTTTTTCTGCGAAATGTTCTTTACGACTTTGCGTATATTTTTCGTGTGGAGCGTCGTAACCGAAGAGTTCAGCCTCGCTGAACCAGTGAGCGATCTCCTTTACTGCCTCTTCAGGATCACCCGATGCATGCAGTAAGTTTGGAATACCGACACCGTTTTTGTCGGCATACGAGAAGCTGATGTGTGCGTAGTCACCGCGAACCGTACCAGGCTGAGCAGATTTTGGCTCAGTCGTACCGACCATCTTGCGCACTTGAGAAACTGCTTCGATACCTTCCAGTACGACCGCTAATACAGGACCCGCCTGCATCATTTGTAGAGTTACGTCGAAGGCCGCTTGACCACGTCGTGAAATCATCTGACCGATGTCCTCATAGTGGTAATGGAAATGGCTCTCGTCTGGTTGGGCCATTTTTGCGGCAACCATCTTCAGACCAACGCGCTCAAAGCGACTCAGTATTTCACCAACAATTCCGCGCTGGAGTGCGTCAGGCTTGAAGATAATTAATGTTCGTTCCATGCATATCCTTAGTTTAGGTTTTATGTATCGCTGATATTGTAACAGATAGATGATTTGTTCTCTACTCGAGTCAGACGGTGCTAGAATAAGTATATGCGTTTTACAAAAGCAAAAACTGATTTTTTAGAATACCTTGAAATTGAACAAAACCGGTCACAAAAAACAATCGCCAACTACGATCATTATCTGACAAGAGTCATCGATTACGGTGGTGATATCCTTGTTGCAGATATCACTGCTGACTTTGTCCGTAAGTGGCGACTGTGGCTTGCCCGTCTCGGGACAAACACGAGTGATGAGCTTGAAAAGTCTACTCAAAATTATCACCTTATTGCCTTGCGTAATTTTCTGAAGTTCTGCCATAAACGTGATATTCCCGCCCTAGCAACAGACAAAATTGAGCTGGCGCGCACCAAGCGCAAGCAGGTAACGTTTTTGAACGAGGATGAGTTATCTCGGATTTTCTCGCAACCCGATATCAAGACTCCTGCCGGGCTTCGTGACCGAGCCATACTTGAACTCCTTTTCAGCAGCGGGCTTCGTGTATCTGAGCTGGTCGGCCTCGACAAAGACCACATCAACCTAAAACGACGTGAGTTCATGGTTCGTGGTAAAGGACAAAAAGATCGACCGATTTTTATTAGTAAGGCAGCGGCTGAATGGGTCAACCACTACTTGAGCGAGCGCGATGATAATACTACACCACTCTTTATTCGCTACAGTGGACGCAAGGCACTAGATAATAGCGGCAACTTCCATCGGCTTACTGCAAGGAGCGTGCAGCGCCTCGTGAGCCGTTACGCCCTTCTTGCGGGAGTCACAAAGCACGTGAGCCCCCACACCCTTCGCCACTCGTTTGCCACGGACCTCGTGATGAACGGAGCTGATTTGCGCAGTGTGCAGGCTATGCTTGGCCATAGCAATATCGCAACGACACAGATCTATACTCACATGACCGACCCGCACCTCAAAGATATACATGAACGCTTTCATAGTAACGACGTGACCGACTAGTATGAATAACCCCCAGATAAGTTCTGGGGGTTATTCATACCGAATCCTGCGGCCTTAGGGCTGGCAGAGGATGTTTGCCCCAGAAATGGTTCCGGGAACAGCACTAGTATAGTAGTTGTCCATTACTGAGAAACGCTTACATATTGAGTCGTTACTCTGGAGGGCATTGTCAGGTAATAGGTTTTGGCTCCCCACTTCACTAACTGGTACACGAACCTGAAGACGGCGAAGCACGTCTTGCGACTTACCCGTTGCGTCAATAACCACTTGAGAGTTCGTGAACTGCACTTCTTGGCCAGTTGTGGTCTGACCAACGATTTCGAGTGGAGCACCCTTATAGAGCGACCGAACGCGCAAGTAATATTGGTCGAGGCCCATTCCGCCGTCTATCTTGAGCTGACAGGTTGTGTTGTCACATTTGACCGCAACTTTGGCATTGTTGTGAGCGGACATAGGGATAGAGTTCGTACCATTTTTGGCCGGGACGGCAAAAGTTGTCATCGTAGCAAGCTGCAAACTGGCTGGTGTCAGATTACTACCTGCAGCTGGAACCAGATCAAAGCGGAAAACACCGTAACCGCAATTCCAGCTCCCTGTTACCGAAAATTCTTGGTCAACATTCGGGCCGTTTGGACAGTTATCAATAGGAGTCAAGCTGCCCTGGTCCCCTGTTTTCCAGGTCATCGTGATTGACTGGATATTCCCGTTGCCGGAAATGATAGGGATTATCGTAGACTGATCTTCGATGCGATCGAAGCGCAATGAGGTCGGCATAGCGTTAACCAATAGACAAGTGTATGAAACATCACTGCCAGCGTCGAGCACATTCGTAGGCAAGTTAACGTACATGCCATTTGATGCAGGCCCACACGTCGTCTTGGAGGTCACTGCATTACCATCTTCGATTTGCTGGTTTATCAGCTTGCGAGCATCATTGATAGCAGATTCAGCCGCATAAAATGCCTGCGTACTGAGCTGGCGGTCAAGGGTTGTGCGCTGGTTGCGGCGAGATATCTGCGCAAAACCAAGTACGAGGAGGCTAATGACAATCATAAGGATCAAAGTAACCATGATTGCCACCATCCCCTGCTCATTTCGACGTACCGACACTGGTTGTTGTTCTTTCATAGCCATTCCTAGTTTGCCCCTACTCGCTTATATACCGTCGAGGTTAATTCTGATACTGAACAAAATTGTGAACCCGTTGTACTCTTGCAGCTTGCGTTAGCAGCGGTTGGGTTGTTCAACAAATCATCATCACCAAATGCGACCCTGACAGTTATCTTGTACAACTTATCGGGAGAAACTTCTGTCACCTTGAAGTTGGAGAGCCGCATGTTAGGTGATAAGAATTCCTTGCCGCCAGTCTGAGCAGCTGCGCCATCACAACCGGCAACATTTTTGCTTGCTAGTGAAGTCTTCGTTTGATTTGTCCCCAGGGTTCCATCTGTCAATTGATATCCTAGCTTATAACTATACTGTGTATTACCAATACAAAATGCCTGGAGATTACCGATGCTGGGGGGTGACGTAACTGTTACCGTCGAGCCGCTGAACTGGATACCCTGCGTTACGGTATCCATGATACTTCGTGCAGTATTCTGGACATCCGCTTCATTAATACCCTTGTAGTACACTCGGCTGATCTGAATAATACCGAGCGTTACCGTCAGTAAGACAATAGAGAAAACGACCGTAGAGACAAGGAGCTCGATAATAGTAAAGCCCCGTTCTTGTTTTCGGGTTGGATGTCGCTGCAACATTATGGATAGATCCTATATACCATTTGCACTTGTTCTTTGCCATCAAGCTTGATGGAGTCCCATTCGCTCTTGATAGTAAAGATATCGTTATTCTCAACAATTGAAAGGTTATAGACTGGTTGAGTGCCGGTTGGGGCGCCTGTGGAGTCAACTTTACAGGCTGCAGTTGTTGACGCAGCGACCGTTGAAGCATTTGTGACACAGAAGCTACTTGGGGCGCCTTGAATTGTCGTAGCACCGGCATCTGTTGCAGCCAGACCCTTAAGGAGCTCAAACTGGCTTTCAACAAGCTTGACAGCATTACTCCGCTCCTCAGAGGACCTTGTTGCCATAAGGCTCTTATTGGTTGTGACATACGCACCCCCAAGAACCAGGCTCACTACCGCAATAGAGATTAATACCTCGACGATTGTGTCGCCACGTTGGCCAATGCTCATCTTTTTTCTGCTTAGCTGCATGTTTTATTTCCCACTATCTTCAGTGTAACTGATAGTTCACGCCCATTGCCACCAATTGAGATGCGACCAGATTGATTAGTAGTGCCACTCGCAAAACACATTGTCACGCCGCCACTTGGCGTTACAGGACTTGCAGCCAGACCGCTTGCCGTATTGTTGATAGACGCAACAGCGGCGGCTGGAGTTACATTCAGTGCCGAACCCTTGACGGGTAAAAGTTGCACTTGCTGGGAACCTGAACGATCTGCATCAAAATCAGCAAGCGTGCTAAGGAAGCCAATCGAACCAATTGCCGTCGTGGTGGCACCCTCGGTATACGTCAAACTGCCAGGCACAATGGTAAGGCCATACTGCAGCGTATCAACAATAGTTGGAGTGTTTGTTGGGTTAGCTGTGTTGGTCGTCATGACGGTAGGCTTCGCCTCAACATAGTTCTTAACATCGGTGCCAGCCGGATTAACGCGCTTGCCAGCAACGGAGTAGACAATAAACTGTTCTGGTTCGGTAGTGCTGACACCGAACTGTACTACTTTGCCCATAAACGTACAGTCACTATTGGCGCCCTGGCTGGTGCTTCCCGACGAGAATACCATATTGCCAGCGCCATTAACTTGGCATATAAGATTGTTTGACGTTGGGTAGAATCCCGTTTGAACATCGCTGATTACCTGTTGGATTTGTGTCTTTATCTCGTTAATTGACGTTGAGAATTGTGTCTTGTTTTGGCGGCCAGAAATCAGTGCTACAGCGCTAATAAAGAGTGCGCCAGTAACGGCAAGCACTATCAAAACTTCTACGATAGTAAAGCCTTTTCCGGCAGTGTCAACAGTAGCCTCGCCTTGCTGACGAGACTGATTGGTCAGCCGCTGCAGGGCTGACCGAAAGCGAGTTTGGGAACCACCCTTCATACGCAATAGTATACCATAAGCATTTCAATGTTAGCGGCACTTTATACGGCAAAAAGATGGACGTACCAATTGATAATTGGCGTACCAAAAAACTGTACAATAACGAGGCCCGCGATAAGGAACGGCCCAAAAGGTATCTTAAGTTTCATGCGCTGGTATCCACCGCTTATCAGTTGTGGCGTCGCAGCCAAGATCCCCAAGAAAGAAGCAAAGAATAAAACAAGCGTTGCGCGCATTGGGTCACCGGCAAGCAAGCCAAGAACTATGGCTAATTTCACGTCGCCGCCGCCGATCCACTCCCCTTTTGAGATCTGGAAAAGAACGTAGAAGATACCACTCATAATGAGAGCCCCGAGCAGTGCGCCTACCACGACGTTCCATCCATAGTGATAAAAGAGTGGCAAACCGATAATCTGCAAAAAGCCCACTGCGATCAAAGGAAACACAATTTTATTCGGGAGCAAGAACCATCGTAAGTCATAAACAGTTAACGCCATGAAACCGACAAGTAGTATGAGCCAAAAAATAAACTGGTAGATCCCCGCCCCAGTTAATTCTACTGGCCACAACAAATATGAAGCACCGAATGCAAGTGATAGACCCAGTTCCACAAAGGGGCTATCTTCGATTGGCTGAGCACAGTAGCGGCACTTGCCCTTAAGCAAGAGCCAACTAACAACGGGTATAAGGTCGACAGGGGCAAGTACATGGTGGCAGTGAGGACACTCTGAACGCTCACTGACCCAATTCTTTTTGCTATGGATGCGCCACACGAAGGCGTTCACAAAACTCCCTAGTATAAGCCCAAGCCCTAAAAGCATTATAAGAATCATGAGGCTATAGTATCACATGCAGTGGCTTACTGTGCGCAGGTGCTGAAGGCGTTAGTACTCACACCCAAAAGATATACAACAGCAGAAAGAGCAGCGCGGGATGCCATGTCCTGGGCTTGTGGAACGACTTGGCCCGAAAGATACCCGTGCGCATCACTGTTCACGCTATTTGCCCAGTCCTCGGCTGGAATGGCGGTAGAGATGCGGGAGACGCCAAATGGGGCAGCCACCTGGTCAACGTAGGATGCAACGCAGGCATAGGCGTTTGTGGACTCTACACAAGGATCTTGACTGGCTTCGCTACAAGCCTGATCATAGGAAGCAATTCTCTGATCAAAACTCAGAGCAGCAGTGCGCAATAACTCATCGGGTGCTGCAGACCCATCACAGTTCCGCCCAAAAGAGAGTGGACCGGTGCGCAAAGAATTCCCATCGTACCCCGGGTCGACAAGGACACGCCCGCAGGTTGCCGTACCATCAGATAGTTGCGCATCGGGGGCGCCATCGTACCAGTGCACGTATGATGCATCGACACTACAGTCACTACTCGTCCAGTCGCAGGCTCGGATTCCCTGTCTATTATATCCGCGAATATCGCCTCGCATTACAACGTGACCTGCGTGAGCCTGTAGCACAGTCTGGTTATCAGTTAACGTCATGTCTGCAAGTACCGTTTCGCCTCCATAGCTCGCGACAGCAACCCCTGTTGCATCAATACTGATATGATCAGCAATAAGCCTGCCACTCACCGCCACACCTACCTCAGCGTAGCTCACCCGGATATTCTCAAGAAGAACTGATGCGCCGTCTTCGATCGATAATGCACTCGCGTAATCGCCTTGTTCTGCGCGGAGACTACTCCGATCAGAGTTGCCACCTACTGTATCATTTCGATAACTTGTAATAAATATGAGTCCTGAGTCTGTTCCGCGAGCAACAAGAGAACCTCCATCCAATACCCTAATACCCGATACGCCAGCCGCAACTTTTATGACAGCGCCCGGAGCTACCGTGAGCGTTACTCCCTGCGGCACAATAACTTCACTATCTATGATATAAACTCTTCCCGCGAGCCAGGTCTCATCGGCGTGCAGTGACCCAGAACGGTGCTCAGCAGCTACGTAGGCTACAGACGAGAAGGTGCTGGCGTGTGTGCTTGGGTCTTTAGCATTACGCTTGAGGTCGCGGCTAATATTGCCGGTTGAGGTGGTGCCCTTACGATACTGTGCGTTCGTTGGCTTCTTAGACAGGAGTGCAAGAATATTGGGGACGTTTGTGGTTGAGCGGTATTGATCTTGATCAACGTGTCTTGAACTGAGTGCAATACCAAAAAGGAGTGCAGCAATTATTATGATTCCTCGTTTGGAAACCTTCCTACCGCCACCAAGCCCCATTCACTCTCCATGCCATTAGTTTGTAGAGAGATTTTAGAACAGATATGCCTGAAGTACAAGCAAATTAAAAAGGCCCCGGAGGGCCCTTTTACTGTTTGATTACTAAGAATCAATACATTGCTTGACGGAGTTACCGCCTGAGTCTTCAATACCATAGCGGAGAGAAAACTGGCGAGTAGAACCTGCGGCCGTGTTACCGACAGCAGTATCGCACTTAGCGCCCGTCACCAGTTCCATTGAGTCAACAGCGACTGCACCTGTGCGTGCGCCAGTTGTAACTGCGCTTGGAGCAGTCAAAGTACTCAGTTTAGCCAAGCTATTAATGGTAGTAACGTCAGCGGCAGCTGATGGGACCTTACCATTATTGTTGTTCATGAATTCGTTAACTGCACTTAGGTAGTTAGCGGCATCATTCTTACGTTGGGTGTTTCGGGAGTTACGCTGCAAAGCAGGTACGGCCAGGAACACGATCAGCATGATCAAACCAGCGATAGCCAGAACGATCAATACTTCGATGATGGTAAATCCACCTTCTTTACGATTTTTGATGTTAGACATTTGCAAATGCCCCCTTTGCTTATTTTTTATGCTTATGCTTGGATAATACCGGATTTACTCTATAAAAAGCAAGCCGTTATCCACAACATCCGGAGTGGCCTAGACAAAGGACTGGCCTGCCAATCCGTAGATTGGCAGTAGGACAGCCGCCACGATCACAAATGCCATGACACCCAGGATGACCATTAGGAGTGGTTCAATAATTGTTGATATTGATTTCACCTCGTTATCAACTTCTTTTTCGTAGTAATCGGCGGTTTTGGCAAGCATTTGTTCCATGGAGCCCGATTGCTCACCAATGCGAATCATATTAGGCACGAGTGGCAAGAAGTTTGGGTCGTTTTGAATTGAGTCAGCCAGAGACTTACCACCCTTCACTTTTTCTGCCGCCTTAGAGATTGAGTGCTCAATATGCACATTATTAATTGAGTTACTGGTGATCTCGAGAACCTGCAATAGCGGGACACCACTCGCGACAAGCGTCGTTGCCGTACGAGCAAACCGTGCCATGTACATCTTCATAAAGAGTGGACCGACAGGCCAAGCACGCATCTTTATCTTATCGATTGCCGACTTGCCGCCTACTGTTCGTGCCCAGCGGCTCAACAGGAAGATGCCTATACCGAGCATAATAAGGACAATCCACCATTGATGGATAATGAAGTTTGATATAGCGAGCAAGATTGTGGTAATCAATGGTAGATTAGCACCCGGAAGGTCCTGGTATAGCTGCTGTACCTGGGGTAATACCTTGACGAGCATGAAGCCCAAGACACCGAACATCACCAAAAGCACGATAACCGGGTAGACCATTGCCCCACGGATCTTGCTTGCGAGGTCGGCGTCTTTTTCTTGCTGAATGGCGAGGCGTTCCAGGGCCCTGTCCAGAGTACCCGATGCTTCACCGGCGGCAATCAGACTAACATAGATTTGGTTGAAGGTTGCGGGGTGCTTAGCCATCGCATCCGCCAACGTGGAACCTGACTCAACATCAGCAATAATTTTGCTTAATACAACTTTGAGTGGTTTGCTCGTTGCCTGGTCACCGACACTGCGCAAACTCTGCACCAAAGGTAGCCCAGCATTAATCAACGTAGAAAGTTGGCGCGAGAAAAGAACTTTATCTTTCGTCTTTACTCTGTGAAACTTGGCAATAAGGCCAGTCGTTCCCTGCTCCGCCAGAGAGATATCAATGGCAACTAGTCCCTCTTTATGCACAAGCCGTGCTGCCGCCTGTTCACTCTCAGCCTCTACTGTTGCCTTGACGATCCCGCCAGTGGCTGGATCGCGCGCTGTATATTTATAAGAAAGCATTTTCCGCTACCGTTATCCTCTCATCAACCGATCAAGTTCATCTAGGTCAATGGCAAAGTGGCGAGCATCGTCATAGCTAATCGTGCCATTATGGACAAGGCTGACAAGCGTCTTATCCATGGACTGCATACCAAATTCTGCACCCGTCTGGATGACAGCTTCAAGTTGGTGGGTCTTGCCTTCACGGATGATGTTACGCACGGCTGGGGTGGCAATCAAGAATCTCGGCTGCTGCCACTCGTCCACCACCAATTGTTGGTATAAGACGCTGCGAGCAGATAGCCATAAGAATATTTGAAAGCTGCGAGCGAATTTGAGGCTGCTGGTGCGGCGGGAAGACGTCGATCATACGGTCGATAGACTGTGCGGCCGAGTTGGTGTGCAGCGTTGCAAATACAAGGTGACCGGTTTCGGCAATCGTAATCGCCGAGGCAATGGTTTCGAGGTCACGCATCTCACCGATTAGTACCACATCTGGGTCTTCGCGAAGCGCAGAGCGCAGTGCTGCCGAGAAAGAGTACGTATCATAGTGAACTTCACGCTGGACGATAACTGATCTTTTGGAGCGGTGAGTATATTCGATTGGGTCTTCGATAGTAATGATGTGCTCCGAACGCTCCATGTTGATCTTGTGGATCATTGCCGCTAGCGTTGTTGACTTACCCGAACCGGTTGGACCAGTGACGAGCACAAGACCGCGCGGATACTCGGCAAACTTATTCACAATTGGCGGCAAGCCAAGCTGCTCGATAGTCAGAATTTCGTTTGGAATAAGACGGAGCGCGGCGGCCAGGTTACCACGTTCGTGGAATGCGTTGACGCGGAAACGACCCAGATCACCAAAGGCAAAACTAAAGTCGAACTCTTTGTCTTTGAGAAGAATTTGCTTCTGGTCTTCGTCAAGAATTGCAAAAATAAGCGCTTCGACAGCCTCTTCTGTCAGGGGATTTGCACCGTTAACAGGGATAAGCTTACCGTCAACACGCAGCATTGGCGGTAAGCCAACCTGCAAGTGAAGGTCAGACGCCTTCTTTTTGATGACTTCTTCCAGTAAGACTTCAATTCTTGGTTGCCCTTGCATTTATTCCACCCTTTATTCCTATGCGCTGTCGGAACTCGCAACGCGGTTAACTTCTGTTAGTGTCGTGTGACCTGCTAAGGCCTTCAGGTAGCCATCTTGCCGCATGGTAATCATGCCCTGTTTTTGTGCAACCTCCTGGATTTCGGCACTGGTTGAGCGCTTCAGGATAAGGTCTTGGATTTCCGGAGTGATGTTAAACACTTCGTAAATTCCCATTCGCCCCTTGTACCCACCAGGCGCGCTCGGGCTATCTTTGCCCTTAGTTAAAGTATAAGCGTTTTGGCCCGCAAGTGGCAAGCTCTCATAGCCAAGATCTTTGGAGACTTTCTCGACTTCTTCTTTCGTCTTGGGCAACAAGTGTCCAATCGTGGCTTTGATTGCTTCAGTTTCAACCTTGTCAGACTGGTATGTCTCTTTATCTTCCCCAATACGTCGTACAAGACGCTGACCAATAACCGTACGTACTGTACAGGCAATCAGGAATGGCTCAATACCCATGTCGAGCAGACGTGGCAAGATACCAGCTGCTGAGTTGGTGTGCAGCGTACTAAATACTAAGTGCCCTGTTAGCGCGGCCTGGACACGCCAATTCGGCAGTTTCTTTGTCGCGAATTTCACCAACCATGACTACGTCAGGGTCTTGACGCAAGATAGAACGCAAACCACTTGCAAATGTTAAGCCAACATCAGCATTAACCTGAATCTGATTGATGCCGTCCATTTTATACTCAACAGGATCTTCAAGCGTAACAATGTTAATGCCATCACTCTTAACTTCTTGCAGCAAGGCGTACAGTGAAGTTGATTTACCCGAACCGGTTGGTCCAGAGGTAAGTATCATGCCGTTAGAACCCTTTATGCCCTCTCGGATTGTACGCAGAGCACGACCAGCATAGCCCATGTCTTCAAGCTTAAGACTCGTACCTGATTTATCGAGCAGACGAATAACCACTTGCTCACCCCAAACCACAGGAGAAATAGCGATACGAAGGTCAATCTCGTGGCCGGCGGCACTAATGCTGAATTCACCATCCTGCGGAATACGGTGTTCGTCAATCTTTAGGTTTGCCAGAATTTTGATGCGTGAAACAAGCGGCGGCTCGATTGACTTTTGGCAGACGCAGAATTTCACGCAAGATGCCGTCAATGCGACAGCGAATCTTGAGCGCATCTTTGAGCGGCTCGATATGCATATCACTCGCGCTATTCTTTGCGGCGAATTCCAAGATTGTTGAAAGCGCCTTACTGATTGGCGAATCTTGAACAATCGTCTTAATGTTTTTGTCGCCAACATTATTCTGAATATTTTCAAGCTGTGCCGCCTCGGCTGTAGCGGCGACTGCACCAATACCACTGATCTCTCCGACAACTTGTTGAGAAATATTACCTTGGTACTGGTGGAGAACCTGACGTATGCCCGACTCGCTGGCCGCATATACCTTGAGTGGCCGGCCAATTTTATTCGACAAAAAGTCGACAGCCTGGACATTGTCAGCATCCAACATTGCCACGACAAGGCGGTTCTGCATCTCGCCTAAAGGCACTGCCATGTAGCGTTCGGCAACTTCTTGGGGCAAGAGCTCAAGGATGTCAGGATCAATATGCGCACTGCTCAAATTGACATAAGGGACTTTTGTCACGTGAGCGATTGTCTTGGTCATTGCTTCGTCAGTGACATGCCCACCCGTGACCAAGAAGCTCAGGAGCGGCGTACTTTCCTTTTCCGCAGCTGCCTTTAATTCAGCCAACTTTTCCTTGGTGAGAATGCCATCTTTGACTAGCGTATCTTCTACCTGCTTTTGGGCGGCAGTGGATAAAACACTCATAAGGCAGCACCTTTAAGTTTTATTGGGACGTTCCGTTAAATGGTGATGGATTCGTGCCGGCACCAATCTGGATGAGCTGCGTAGGGTCGACAGAGCTACTATTGAAGTAGTTCTTGCTTGGCTCCGGGAATTCCGATGTCATAGCCTCTACAACTTCAACGTTCTGCTTCCTATCCTTTGCCGGCGCAAATACTGCTCCCGATATGAGGAATGAAACTATGCCACTTACAAAGGCGATAATAATAATCAGTGCTATGTCTTTTTGTTTCATTTCACAACCTCAGTATTAATCTTAAAGGTTTTCTCGGGCTGATAGTAGGTCTGAGCCGACAAGGTCAGTGTCATATTGCTCTGGTTTCCGCCCAAGCTCATGGTCTGTGTCTGGAATGGTCGCACTGAGCTATTGAACAGCTTAACGAGATTTTGGATTGAGTCATACGACCCAGTTACCTGGATTTGAAATGGCATTGGCACGGGCTGTGGTGTTGCATCTGCGGCGGCCTGCTGCTCCAACTCTTGGTCGGTGCCCGTGATGCCGGTAATCTGCAAGTTTTGACTCGTTATAAGCTTTTCAAGGCTCGTTGCTAATGCCGGAAAGTCATAGACGCTCGGCAAGGCATCGAGAACAATTTTAGCATTATCGCCATCTTGGGGGCCGCTTCCGCTTGGATCACCGCCTAATAAGTTCTGGGGACGATCAACGAAAGATTTGTAGGAAGTAACAAGGCTGTCCCGAGCTTCTAGGTTCTCCTTAAGCTGAGCGACAGCTTCCTTCTTTGCATCAATAACGCGGTTTTGGTAAGCCATCTGGCTAAACAAAGCCTTCGAGGCAATGAGCGAAAATATTAGAACAAAAGCTGATACGGCAGTTGCCGTCACGATAGTACTGTTTGCTTTACTTATAAGCGAGCGCTTGGTGAGAGATGTGGTTCGTGCCATGATACTACCTACTGGTTACTCGTGTTAGTTGTTGCTGGATCTTGAGTAAACAAGTCTGTGGGCTGCTGTGTAGCAGAACGGGTTGTTGTCTTCTGAGGAACAGTCAGTTCAACTTCGCTGAGTTCACTAAAGATAATGGGGTCGAATTCGGCGGTAAGTGTATATGTGGTTGTTTTGTCACTTCGGCCGAAGTTCGCCAAAACTACCTTCGAGAAAGCAGACTTGCTATTAGGGTCTTTGCCTTCACCATCCGTAACGGTGTACTCCGTAAACTTCAGCGTGTCAACGAAGGTGTTAACAGTTGCCAATGAATCAGCCGTACCATTTATGCTAATCGTATTATCTTCATAGTTGATATCAAACTTGCTAATACTTGCCTTAACTGGCGTAACTTGGCCAAGATACGTAAATAAACGCGCTGCATCAGGTTTTTTGTCGTGTAACGGTGTTAATGCTTTGAGCTGATTCTGAACGGTAAGAATTTTGTCCAAATCTTTAGTGCTCGACAGTTGATTGTTGTATTTCTTGATGTCGCCATTCAGATCACTCATGCTCTTCTTCTGCCAGACACCGACAACAAGCAGCAAAATAATGAACACAGATAGTGATACAATCACTATCACCGTTGAGACAAATATGACAAGGTGTTTCTGTCGCTGAGCCTTGAGATATTGCTGCTTGATATCAGGGAGGAGATTGAACTGGATCATTCTGTTCGCTCCGCAAGTCCTGCCGCAACGCCAAAGTGATTCGATACAGCCAATAATTCGTTCTGACGCTCAGGAGAAAATGAAACATTACGCCATGCATTGCCAATCTCGACTTCAATGCCAAATTTGTTGGCTAAGTATAGAGGGAATTCTGGCAACGCAGATGCCCCACCAGTTACAATCATTCGTGAAATTTGGGTATCTACATAGCGGCTCTGGAAGAACTTGATAGATTTCTCAATCTCACTTGTCAGAATATCTACCGTTCCAATCACTGCATCGTAAATGCGGCCTTCAAGTTTATCTTTGCCAAGGCCGAATTTGAACACAAACTGGCGAGCTTGCTTATCATCGATATTGAGGTTCTGCGCGGCGGCGCGGATAATCGCCTCTGCTCCTGTCGGAATAGAACGCGTAAGCCGTGGCGCACCATTCATTGTTACGACAAGATCGGTGCTCTTACTACCGATGTCGAGGACCATTTGCGGCGCAGGATTATCCTGACCGATTAAAGCACGGGTAAGTGCTAAGTTGTCAGGCTCAAAAGCAATAACGTCAAGACCTATTGATTCGAGCAGATCAAGACGCTTTTCGACAAAGTCATTCTCGACACTCGTCAAGAGCACCTCAACCTTAGTTTTGTCCTTGGGCGAATCACCAATAACTGCCCAGTCAATCTTTGACTTATCAAGCGGTGTTGGAATAAGTGAATCTGCCTGGTAGCGAATTGCCTTAGCTAGTTCGCTGGGTGGCAGTCGGTCGAAGTCGACAACCGCAGTAAAGACACGTTGCGAAGGAATTCCTACGGCAACGCTCTTGGTCGACATACGTGATTGGACAAGGAGGTCCTTGATCACCTGTGCAAGCTTCTGTTGATCTGATTTGGAATCACTCAAAACAATTTTGCTATCAACAGGAACATATGCGTATTTAATAAGATTCTTCACAGAACCATTCCCTCGCAATTCGACTAATCGAATTGCGGTGGTGCCTATGTCAAGGCCGAAAAATGCTGATACCCCACTCAGTAAACTCATGTTGATCTCAATTATACCATAAGGGTTATGTTTATATGCAAGTCCTTTTTAGAGGATGGGTGGCAAACTAGTAACTGAATCATATTTTCCTGCTTTACTATTATTTGTGTTTGACGATGTGGGAGGCTGGACCATCCACATACTCGGGTTGTAATTAACAACCTCTGCAGCGTTAGTGCTTGCGGGCACCTCAGTTGACGTGCTATTAGCTAAGGTGCCGTAAGTACGGAGTAGCATCACTTGCCGAGCGTTCAACAGTCCATTAATTGTCAGTTGCTTGCCCTTGCACTTTGCGTGCAAGGTGGCGTCTGGCACCAATGGTGCTGAAGCAGTAGCGCAAGTATAAGCCACGCCCGTACCTGTCGTGTTTTGCTGGACAATATATGCACCATCAAGCTGAGACACATTCGCCCCAATATACAGGTTGCCCTTTACTATAATCTCCAGAAGTGGCATATTCGTGCGGCTATAAACACCCGGGTACTTGATATCATCAGTAATGTAGACGTTACCCTGCACGTAGAGAACTGTTCGCTGCCCAGGGTTTATATTTCCGCCTGCGATAGTTACGTTTGCAGGTCCAATATCGCTACCTACCGCATAGAAATCCGTATCGAGCGCACTCAGGTTTGGCGTTAGAGACAAAGGCTTCGCATTACTTGGTTTTTTAGCAAAGTAGTCCTCGGCGCATGGCAGTGATCCAAAATTGCCTCCGTACATCCCGCCCGTAACGGGCACACCCTTATTAGCAAAGGACAGTCCGAGTGGGGCCGCCGCTCCACCAACATTCTGCGCGCTGGCGTAATTGTGGATGCGATCGAGTGCAAATACGCCATATTGGCTTCCTGCGCCCGCATATCCGGAAGCACCCGTGTCTTTATTCCAAGCAGTTACTGATCCATCCGGATTAGCAGTACAGGTGGAGGCTAGGCCATTTCCTACTGATGTATCACCACCAAAGACTTTAACGTATGGTTTAGCCACGACTATAAAACAGACAATGGTTCCACGGGGGGATCCGCCCGCCGATGAAGGATTCACACTAAAGGTCCTACAGACTGTCTTGTTAGTATCACCTGCCTTAACGACATAGTTTTCATTCGCAACATTAGTCGTCGCCTTGCCCGGAAAATCTCGTGGACAGCCAGTCCCTGGCGGGACATAACCTCCGTTCGAAGCTGCGTCCAAAGTGCCGCCAGGATTATAGTATCCGTTGTGGCTTTGTCCAAAAATGCTGCATGCCGTATTATCACTGGCATCGTTGCCATTGTTATAAACGCTATAAGTAAAATTAACTGTGTCGCCAACCTCTGCGGTTGCATTTGCACCGGCAGAGGTACCATTAACCTTCATCAGAACAGAAGGCGTCAGATTAAAGTCAGCCGGGCGTTGACAGCCAGTATTGTAGTAGATACTATCGAAAGCAAGCTTAAACTGCAGAGTGTTGTTGTAGTACACGTTGTCCCAGTACCATATGTAACGATAGCCAGGTTCTGCCGTAAAGCGGGCAGCTACCGTTGATCGCGAGCCGCTATATGCTGTATACCAGCCGCCACTCTGGCTCCAGGTAATGGCGTCACCGTTTGTCTTCCTTAGCGATGTAAAAGGCTGCAATGTATATGCACCCCCTCCCACAGGATATTTACGTAATTGGAAGCGCATGGGTGATGGCTGGATGCCAGCCGTTCCGTTATCGTCATCGTACCACTGTAGTTCTTCGGTACGAGCACTGGTTAGAGTACAGTCACCGGCAAATTTCAGGAGGTAATCAGTATAGCCGCTTAACGGGTCGACTTGGTTAATACCAAATTGAGAAGCCGCAATCCTGGAGTCGTAGCCGACGGCATATCCATTTGTCGTTACGACAATTCGGAACGAGTTTTGCGTATCGGCGATCAGGTTGGTGGCGCGGACATAAGCAACGTACTTCCCTACATCCTGAGAGAATGACATACCCGTCAAGTTAAAAGATGTGCTTAGTGTCTTACAGCCGGTAATGTTGCTGGCAATGCCATTACGGCTCGATATTAAGGCGCCGAGGCTTTCTGTCTCAACATTCCCGGCATAAGTGTGCCTAGAATGGTAGACATCGTAACGAGTGGCATCAGCACCGGCGGCCGCTGATGCATCAATGTCATAATAGTTATCTGCCGTTCCCGGGGCATCTTTACATAAACGATAATCTTCGATTCGGAAAGAACCCGTTGGCTGGTTAAAATATAACTTCACGAGGCTCGTGGGGTTATTAACGTCAGCTGTCCGTGAAGTAACCAACTCCACGCGGCGAGTTGTCGGGCTAAAATCGTTTGGATCAGGACCAGTTGCTCCGATGGCATGTGCTTGGGGTGCTGCGAGCAAGGCTAACCCAAATAAAGAAATGCCCAGACCAGCCACGACATACTTGGGACGAAGTAAGCTCAGTAATCGCATGTCTAGCCCCCTAGCTTGTTAATTTTTTGGTTGAGATCTTTGACAAGGTCTTCGTCAATAGGCTCTCCTTCGGGTGGATGCTTCGCGAAATCTAATGCCTTCTGATAATACTCAATGGCCTTTTTCTTGTCTCCATCCGTCTTGTAGGCCCCGGCAAGGTTGTACCAAATGCCGTACTTAGCCGCGGGCTGAGTCGTGAGGGCATCGGCCTGCTCCAGTGCCTTGATCGTCTCTTTATTATTACCAGCGGCGCTGTATGCTGCACCAAGAGTGGCATAGTAGTTAGCTTTTTCTTCGGCTGAAGCATTATCCGCAGGGCGAGTATTTTTAATTTGTTCAATATTTTCTTGGTATCCAGCATCAGGCACCGTCGGCTTCGGCTGGTGATAATGGCGATATGTCATATACCCACCAATCGCTAAAACAATGACTATAGCTGCTCCAATGATCAAAAGCTGTCGCTTATTGGCGGACACCTTAAACGAGCCCTGTACAGCCGTAGGCTTCGTTGTATCTTCGGTAGATCCCTTTAATTTCTTCTTTTTGGAAGTATCCATAATGCTTACGCATATTGTACCGCAGCGAAGCGCAAAAAACCAACTCAATAACCTTTTAAAAATAAGCGGCTTGTAGCATACTTGCAGAGTTATTAATGTAGAGGAGTGAACATGCCAGAACGAAAATCAGATTTTCACAATCAAGGTCCATCACCAGCCGATACCAGACGACGTCGAAAACGTACTGCGATAGCTGCCGTGGCAGTCATCGGCGTTGCTGCCGCCGCAGGCATGTATCTTCGGGCAAATAGCGAAAACTCTTCTGGGCAAACACCTTCTGCGGATGCGACTCCTCCAAACATACCGACACCCGAAGAGACTCCCGTTGGCCTTAAGACCATAATGGCTAAAGATATCGTCACTGTCTGCGATGCAACCTTTGTTGATTCGCAGGTCACCTCAGCAGGTCGTCGCATCACTAATGTCATCCTTCATCCCGTTGTCGACCCCAACCACAATCCCTATTTGATTCAATTTAGCGAAACCAGCGGCAAAGTTACACTCATGGGAGCAACATTCGAAAAAGAAGACACTTGGCTTGACGACGATGGCAAAAAGATAACTGCCCCACAGTGCAGCCCAGAAGTCTATCAAGGCTTTGGCAATGCCGAACGAAGCGGGCTATTCCCTACCACGAGCACTGCCGCGCTCGAAGCAGATAAAAACATCGGCCAGCAACAAATGTGCGGCCTAGGTGGATTTAGCATCTATCAAGTAGTTAACAGCATGGAGGGGGCTGTAGCGGCAGCTAAAGTGTGTTGATGCTCGCCAACTCAAACTTGGAGTGGACGATTCTTTGTCCATCCACGACTTCGATAAGATAGACTGCCGAAGCCAAGCGGTGATCGCCCGCGTCAAACCGCGCACTCTCCCGCCTGGTAACGTGTGGCTTGTGATTATCACTCATAAATTGCGGGTATTGGTACTTGGCCTGAATCGTGTCTAAGGAGCTACGAAGCCGGTGATGAAGCACCTGTTCAGCAGGTGACGAGACAAGATGAGCCATCACCCTCTTTGGGCCGAGTTCAACAGTTTCGCCAAAGACCAGATTAATAGGCACCGTTTCTTCAAACAGCGAGCGAACTATTGCCGCCAGGTCATCAGGCGGCAATAGTGACCAAAAACGGCTCATAAGCGTCAGGTGTGAGGGCAAATCAGGATATACCCGGCCGACTTCGAGCGGTGTTATTTCGAGTGTGAAGAGATAGAGATGTTTCATTACCTTCCCTCCATTATATCGTCCTTGAACTGTAAAAAATATGCTAAAGTAGACTGTTGAATAATTAGGGCGGAAACATGTCACAAAATCACGAGCGTTTGCTCGGGCAATCTCAACAACTCATAGAAGACTTTACGTGTCCCATATCTGGGATACCTACTCCCGATAGGGAGCCATTCAGATCAACCCGCCCGATCTCCCCGCTCACTAAATGCGTAAGGAGTATGTGGGGAGTTTCAGAGAACGGTAATGCCATAAAGATTACCCAAGGCTACGGCGTTGGATCCTTCGACCAAATTAGTGATCCCGCGTTTATTCATCGCCGCGAGATGCGGGTTGATCTTTACGAATCAGGGGTTCATTCTCCGGTTTCAGTATTGCATTACTTTACGTCACGAACCGACGGACCTCAGTACCGAGGCTTTGCCGTAGAAGCTCTTGAGCCGAGCGAGAGATGGCCAGGAACACTAAAATCCACAGACGAGGTGCAAGGTATTTCGCAAAGAACACTCAGCACCCTAAACGAGCATAGCCTTGCCTGGTTCGTACCCATAGACTCACAGTCAGGGCTTAGCACACCCAACTCACTTCAACTTACGACAGTCAGCGATGGTATAGATACGGGAAGCATACATCTCGCTTCTGTTGATGGGGATGCTCGTATTTTGTTGGCGCCTTATCTTTTCCCAGAAGACACTACCGCCAGTCTTTTTGTGCGTGAGTATATACACCGTCCAACGGCTCCAGGTCCGGATGCATCGCGGGAACATGTCGAATTTATGACTGTAACCATCTCGGAACAAGCAGCAGCCTTGCACGGCCTGATGTCACAGGTTGGCGCTGTTGATATCTCCAAAATATGATCAAGTACGTTTGAGCTATGAATTCGGGTGCCGCAACTTGCGGTCGTAATTAGTTGCCTCCCAGTTTGCTTCCTCGTCTGCACGTGCCTGGTGCGCCCTCCTGCTTTTACGGCGAAAAGCCTTTTGCGCTCCATCCATATGGGTCGCAGCAGCGTGGGCCATCGCTTCGGCTTTTTCCGGATTATGCACGAGGCCAGGAATGTCGATGGATGCCGGGTCTCTAAGGGCATTTCTCATTATGGTAGCAGCCAGCGTCTGCAAACGTTGGCCCGCAGCCTCCCTTTTGGCAGTTCGGGCTGTCAGCTCAGTCTCAACCTCATCCAGCACCTTCTTGACTGCCGCATCATGGGGATGTTCCTTGTGCAGTGCCCTCATCACCTGTACGTCTCCCAAGGCCTGGCGTTGATCTGAGCTTAGGCTATGCGCATACCTTTCCGCGGCTTTGAGTAGAGGGCCCGTTTCAGTTTCTACAATTTCGCGGCGACGATCGCCAAAGGCAGCTTCGGCAAAAGACCTAACAGGCCTCCCTGCAAGATATGTCTGACCTCGAAAAAAACGAAGCGTTTGGGTCTTGGGCATGCCCTCTGTGTCCACGATGGTGTCGTTACCATCAGGGCTAAGCAGATTTGTATGGCCATGTGTTGAATCTCTCGCAGGGTCTGCCAGTGCCAGCTCAGTCATATCACCTCGTTCTTTTGCGGTGATCACTGTACGAGGGGTGAGCGATACCGAAAAATCTCTTTGGGCAACAGCTTCCAGAGGATACACGAATACTGAGTAACTGGTTTCGTCAGCTGGGCTCGTAAGTCTCGCTGCTTCGACACATGTACCCCGCCCTGTAACACCGCTTGCGACTCGCTCGACCTGTGTCCCTTGTTTCTGAAGTTCGTGGTAGTAAGCTGCTGTTGCCGCAGCTACATCCACAATGCCGGTCTGGATCTCAGGCCGTGTGAGCAAATTCACTGTTGCTTCATCAGAGTACGTATTGGGAGTTTGCTGAAGGGGAGTAGTTTCCATAATAATCTACCTCTGCAGGCTGTATCCTTGCATTTTTTGTTTTTGATAGTTAGCTAGAACTACATATATGCCTTAAAATTATACATTTGTCAAGTCTTTAGCTGGGTCCCTTTCGAGCTGGGGTCAAGATACCAACGCCAAAGAGCGGCGTGGCTACACCGACAAATACGCTCCAGAAATACAAAAAAACTATGGCTGACGAGGAAAAGTAGCGACTGCGCGTAAGACATTCGCTAGGGCCGCATAAAAAGCATCTGGCTTTTCGCGCATAGACATATGACCGGCGCCTTCGATCATATAAGTACGTGCGCCTCCATTCGCAAGAGGCTTAGCCACTTGCTGCTCGCGGCGTGCGCTAGAAGAGCCATACATATAGGCTTTGGGCAAACGAAGCTCTTTATACATTTCCATAAATGCGTCATCGCTAGACCATTCAGCTAATGACCGCGTGCTCTGATGTAAAGCGGATGCTGATGCCTGCATCCAGCCCCGCCCCCATCCCCGTTGAGATGCCCGAGGCGAAAGACATAGCACTGAAGTTATCGCGGGATATGCAAGGAAGCGAAAGCTGGCTGGGGATTGCTTAGCAAGTAGGCGCGTAAATGCAGACGTATCTTCTGGCACCATATTGCCCTCAATGCTCACAAAGGATTTAGCATAGTTGCCAAGCCCTCTAGCCGCTAATAGTCCTGTCGCGCCGCCCATACTATGACCAACAATATGCGCGCCATCTGGATACTGCTCCCGCACTAAGTCACCTACTACTGCAGCCTGGTCTTCTAGACTATACGAAAAGCCCTTGGGTTTGCTTGAATTGCCAAAGCCTAAAAGATCTACGCTCGTCAGGCGAAACTTCTGCATGCCAGGGTCCAAGAATGCATCATTCCAAACTCGTGAACTATCTCCCCACCCATGAAGCAGGAGGACATTGGCGGCAGTGCCTGTACCGACAGTATGGGTCGCTAGTTCACCTGCACTATGCAGGTAAAGTGAATGGGCGACAGAATTCATAATTTATATATTATAACATGATATTCTACTCGCAGAGAACACCGACCTCTGTTATAATATGGCATTATGGCTTCACTATCTATAGGCATCGTTGGCCTCCCTAACGTTGGCAAATCAACCCTTTTCAACGCCTTGACCGGCAGTAATATTCTGGCGGCAAACTATCCGTTCGCCACTATCGAGCCGAACACCGGAATTGTTCCGGTACCCGATGAACGGTTACAAAAATTATCCGACCTGTATCATGCCCAAAAAATTATTCCAGCCACGACTACCTTTGTGGACATCGCTGGCCTTGTTGCGGGTGCCAGTAACGGTGAGGGTCTCGGAAATCAGTTCCTCAGTCACATCCGTTCGACCAACGCCATCGTTCAGGTTGTTCGCGCGTTTACTGACCCCAATGTGGTACACGTCGACGACAAAGTTAATCCGCAGGGTGACATTGACGTCATCAACACCGAGCTTGTCCTTGCCGACCTCCAGACAGTCCAAAAGCGCCTGCCAAAGATAGATAAGGAAGCACGAGCTAACCCAAAACTGCGACCGCTTGCCGACACCTTGCAGCGTGTTCACGCTCTACTGGATGCAGGTAAGCCATTATCGAGCGTGGACGACATCAATCACGAACATATTCAGGATCTCCACCTTCTCACCGCAAAGCCAGTCATCTATTTGTTCAATCTTGATGAAGCAGGCTTGAGCGACGATGCTAAAAAACAAGAGCTCGCCACACTGGTCGCGCCCGCCAAAGCATTATTTATTTGTGCACAGTTGGAAAGTGAGCTCCAAAGCCTCGATCCTGCCGATGCTGATGAATTATTGGAAAGTTACGGCCAAACTGAATCAGGCCTCGTCCAGCTTATTCACGCCGCCTACCAGACGCTCGGCCTGCAAAGCTACCTGACCGCTGGCGAAAAAGAAGTCCGGGCTTGGACTATTCGTAAAGGTTTTACTGCCCCACAAGCCGCCGGCGTCATTCATGGCGACTTTGAGCGGGGGTTCATTGCTGCGCAAATTGTTAACTACGACGACTTGATTGCCGCCGGCTCTGAAACTATCGCCAAACAAGCTGGCAAAATCCGTACCGAAGGCAAAGAGTACGTCATGCAGCCAGGTGACGTCGTTGAGTTCCGCTTTAACGTCAGCAAATAGAGCTACGCTGTTTTAGCGAGTTCGCGAGCCATACGGAGCGCTCCGAGTGTAGGTTCAGCCTGTGGCTCAAACACAATACTCAGTCCAGGAAATTCTTGCTTCAACGGATCTGATACTTGATTTCGAAAATAATCAAACTTCCATAAGCCACCACTTAGCACTAGGATCACATCCGACGCACCAGGTTCTTTCAGTAAAAATTTCGTAATAATACCGTAAAGCTTGAAGCGCCAACGGTCCGCCGCCAAGTCAATGGTAGCTCGGATATCGGCAAAAGCCTCAGACTCAATATCCAGCTCGCTAACATGGCGTGATAGCTCTCGCAAAGCGGTGTCATGATAAAAATCTTCTGTTGTCTGGAGGGTATCACCCTCCATAATCGGGGCAACTTGCCGTAAAAATGCTCGCCCTGCCTCCCCAAGCTGTTGACGACGGTACGCCATAGCTAGCCAGTAACCAATATCCCTTCCGCCGCAGCCAACCGCATCATAGAGATAATGACTACCATCACTAAAAAACTGCACAACACTTGAGCCAGTCCCCGCAATAGCGACGATGCCCGTCGACCGTTCCGTTACCGCTCGAAAGCCAATCGGCAAATCGCCCACCAAGTGAGCCTGAGGACAAAATTGCCTCAGGCGATCTTCGATTGCAGCAGTAAATTTGTTTGGAGAAAAACAGCCGCCAATGCCAGCAACAATGGCAACAGCCTCCGACTTGTAATCACCAAGTTGACGAAACCCCTCGTCGAGTACTGCCAGAGTCTCAGCTAGGCCACTCTGCCAGGGGTTGGTACTCTTTTGGATATGAACCTTTTGGATAACTTGGAGCTGCTCATCAGCTACCACAAAATCTGTCTTCGAACCACCACCGTCAATACCAATAAAATACTTCATATAGGCCTCATTGTACAACAAAAATTACCCAGGCCCCGTAGGGCCCGGATAGTTTTTGTCGTTACGTTAGTAAAAGCGCGGGTATAGTCGGCGGCGCATCAATGCTGGAATCTCATGTCCATAAGGGTTCAGAGGCAACGTGTATGGCCAGTGTAGCCCAGCCGTCTGCATCGCTAGCCCTCCTAGCAGGACCCCAGCCCAGTCACTTGCAGGGCGTAAACGTACGTGTGCATGTTGTACCTCCTGGGTGTAATGTCGGCGCAGTTGCTGCATATGAGCCTGCGCGCACTTCAGCACCTCTCGCAAATGGTGCTGACTCCAGCTCATAAAGCGCAGTGGTCGACCAGGGGTGATAACTCGTATAACACCCATGATAAGTTGGAAGCTAAAATCTATCTCGGCGATCATGTCATATCGGACATCTTCAATCGCTACAAACATTGGTTTATGATCAATGAGGAGCAACCTCTGGTTGGTCGCTACAAGCATAGCAAAGCCATTCTCATAACGCCCATTTACACAATGCTGTATAACCTCGTCGGTCGTTAGGACTTTGCAGAGCTCTCGTATCTCTCCTCGTCCCCAGAAGCGGAAGTTACACCCAACCTGCTTGAGTTGTTCCTCAACCTGGTTCAGGCTCATCATCTCTCCCTCCTTACCTCCAACTTGATAGTGTTGGTACTCTAACTATACGAAGACAAGTGCATCGAGCACGGTCATCTTTGTCACACGCCCAGCACGATTTTTATCACATACATTTGCCCCAAAAAAAGCTATGCTAGTCAAGTAAAATGCTACTGCTTATAGATGTGGCTAGTCAACGCTGATCTGTTGTGGCATACTTAAAGTATGTTGATGGCTAACGGCCCCTCCAACGAGCTTATCAACCTGTTTCATCAGGGTACTCGTCTCACATTCAATAAAAACGAATTTATCATACGCCCAGGTGCAACACCCTCGGGTATTTTCTATATTGCGACCGGACTCGTCAAGGCCTATGATATTACAAAATATGGTGATGAAAACCTTCTGATCATTCGTAAGGCTGGCGAAATCCTGGGGCTTACCTGGGCCGTGACTGGCGAAGATCGTCAAATTATTTACACAGCACTGGCGCCTACAACAGTGTTCCGGCTCGATAAAGACCACTTTACTAATTACATTCACGAACATCCACAAGCTGCCCTTCCCCTTGTGGACATGCTTGTGGACATGTACCGCCTGCATTCCGAGCGGATTATGAATCTTGAATACCGCAGTGTACGCGAACGATTAGTCTCATTTTTGCTGACAACATCACGTCGCTTTGGCGAACACACACCAGACGGACTTGTTATTAGCGTGCCCTTACGTCACCAGGATATTGCCAGCTCCATTAGCGCCACGCGCGAGACAACGAGCCGGGAGCTCGCCGCCCTGGAGCGCCAAGGACTACTCTACAACAGACAGTCAATCATCACGCTCCGCGACATTGAGCGCCTCAAGCATTATCTTGAATAAGATAGCTGCCCTATTCTTTCCAGTGAGTCACCACCTCTTCGATAGTCTTAACGACCTTGTCGTGGGACGGCACGTCCTGTGCCTCATAATAGTGATCAGTATTCATATAATCCTCAATCACTGACAAGCAAAAAATTTCATCTGCCAAAATGTGCATACGGTCAACAGCTGGAACACTCGCAAGTGGCGTAGCAACAATTA
This sequence comes from uncultured bacterium, assembly GCA_963721475.1. Taxonomy (GTDB): domain Bacteria; phylum Patescibacteriota; class Saccharimonadia; order Saccharimonadales; family UBA4665; genus CAMLQK01. The sequence goes on from CAVRJI010000002.1 coordinate 471,331, forward strand.
AGCGCTTCACGCGAATAGGCTTGAGGTACTCAGCGGCAAGGTCCAACGAGAACCCATTGCTGAGGCCATCAGATACAAGAATAACAGTATGGTCGCGGAGAAGGTCTTTGCGGATCAAACCACCCTTGCCTTGCAAACGGTGCATTTCTTGTAGCTTATTCATCTTTTCCTGCTCGATGAATGTTCGATACTCACTCACAAATTCCTCAATCTGGCCCGGAGAATAAAAATTATTATAGCTAAACGATCCGTCAGGACTAATACCACCGATAGCCATCTCCTCACGGGGTAAATGGATTGCATCAGTAAGCAACATTGTAAGGACGCAGTGGAGCTGCATCGCTATCTGGGCCCCAACCATTACTGCGCCATCACTCAATGCTACAATCGCACATTTCTGACCGTGGTACTTCTTGTCTATATCAGCAGCGAGAAGCTGCCCGGCTTGGGCACGGCTCTTAAAATACATATCGGCAGTGTACCACAAGACTAAGAGGGGTCACTAGGCCTATTTTCACAACCATCGTCCGCAACTCTCTAGAGCGGGAGATTAAATTCAGGGTGCAAGGCCATAATAGACTCCCCAAGACGAGTTATTGCTTGACCGTCCATTAAAACCGGCGTAGACATTTCCATTTCCATAACCGCGAGTTGACGTTGTTCGGTTACCGTTTTACCACCAGTGGAGATAGGCAGATAGTAGCGCTCTACGCCAAGTCGGTCATGGCGCGTTACATACAAAAACCTACCATCGCTCTCACCACTCGGTGACCACTGAGCAACACTTACTGCACGGAGAGCAGCCTCTTGCACGTTTTTTGCAAAGGAAGCAGCAGACACGATTACCTCATAGTCATGCCCATCCATATACGTTTGACGAGGCCGCACAATATCGCAAACAACAATTCTAGATCCGTTGATCAGGGTTTCTACCTCGGGACTTACTTCATCCTCAGGCACCTGATCAATAACCGTCTCTACTATCTCATTAAAAAGTGTAGCCGATGTTAGGTCATCTGGCCCAAAGTTACTATAGCCTTGGAAGTCATCAAGCTCCTGCAAACCATTGTCAATTGCGTCCAAAGCAACTTCGGGTGACTTAATACCAAATAAACTCATAGATTTTATATTTTAACAGTTTTTCTCAGTTTGTAAAATCTCTCAAGGTTCCCTTTGCTGCCTGCTACATCTGAGTCAGCCTTGTCGAGTACCACAAAATGCTTCGTCACCCACTGCTCAAAATCCTTCAGGATCTCTCGGCGCATACGGTCATTCTTTATAACACCTTTGTGCTTCAGATTGCTTTCTCGAGCTTCAAATTGGGGCTTAACCATCGCAGCCACCACCGTCTGCGGATCACAAAGTGTTGCAATATGGGGTAAAATTTCACGCAAACTAATAAACGATACGTCAATAACAACCAAATCGAGTCGTTCAACAAGTGCAACATGGCCAGGCTGGGCACTTTGCCCAGGACCCGTCCTTCGCAGAGCACGTATGTCTGTTTGCTCGTGGAGCTCGATCTTATCATTGCCCCTTAGTGTTGGATGTAGCTGGTCCGTTCCCACGTCGACTGCTATGACCTTGCGAGCACCCTGCCTCAGCGCATAATCCGTAAAACCGCCTGTTGAACTCCCAACATCAAGCATACACTTATCCCGAAAATCGAGCTTCAGTACTTGTGCAACAGAAGCCAGCTTGAGGCCAGCTCGTGACACATATTGTTCCTCGGCCAATAGCTCAATTGTTGACGTATCATTGACTGCCGCCCCGGGCTTTGTCACCACACGACCATCGACTGTTACCTTACTCAAACGGATCCAGCTTTCCGCCTGGCTCCTTGAGCTAACAAGCCCTTTTGCAAATACCAGTTGGTCCAGACGCTTCTTCATGCAAGTATTATACGCTATCTGTTAAGTAATGAGTGGATTTGGTTACTGGCGCTTGCAATCGCGCTCCATGAGCTTCCTGAAGTCATAAAGACCATAACATACGTGCCGCTTGCACCGTAAACAATACCCGCGTCATGGAGATACCCTCCGATAAAGCCGACTTTGTCCGCAACCGTGACTTTTGTACCAGCTGGGATACCAGAACGATAAATCTGACGCTTCATAGCATCCAATAATCGATTGGAGCCATCAGCAGACATCAGAGAGCCTGCCGCAAGTTTCTGCAAATATGTCGCTAGGTCGCCTGCTGTCGTATAAAATCCATTGTTCAAAGAGGTTGACACCAATCCGACGTCACGCATCATGTTATCGATTGTCGCCCACCCTATCTTGTCACCAAAAGCCTTGGCGCACGGGTTGTCGGATACGACGATCATTGCGTCAAAACAGCTGGCTGCATCACGTCCACCAGTGATCTGGTCGCCCCAACTCATTGCACCAGTTTCGATCTGCCTGATTACCGCATAGGCGACATAGAGCTTATAGGTACTTGCTGCCTGGTAACGCTTGCTGCCGCCCGTATTTGCAGCCCTGCCCTTACCACCTACCTCTGCCACCGCAATACTGAACGAACTCGATCCAAGGTCGTTAACCAGTGCTGTTAGTCCAGCCTGCGTATTACCGTATGATCGTTGGTAACTAACTTTTGCCGGAATGGCTACCGTTTCCAGTGATAAATTCAGAGCCTCACCCTTATTAATGGCCTGCAGAACCTTATCCGTTGTCCCATCTATATCCAGCCCCTGCCCTGGGGCGCCACTCACACGGCTTATCTCTTGGCCATCAACAACATTTACCGTCGTCACCCCGGGTGCTTTGTATGCCTTTGCTTGCAAAGTGGTAACATAAGCCTTAACCGCCTCCGCATTAACCGACATCATAAGTTTCTGCGAAGTCGGGTCTTCCGGAAAACTAAGCCAGCTCGCAACCGTCTCCTTGGGTACTTGGGTCTGCTGGCCAGAAACAGCCAGGGTCATAGGAGTTTCAACTACCTTCTTGGCCCTATTGAGCGCCTCTTGTGCAGAACTATCCTTGCGAGGTGGATCAGTTGTAATAGCCGCCAGTCTCAACGTTGTATGCGGCTTAGCAGGCGTCCTGTGCACCTGCTTTATGATGGCATCGGCGCTGTACTCAAGGCTTGGCTGTGACGGAACAAGTTGCACGTCGCCACCCACTATCTTAATAGAGGCATTTACAGCTGCAACAGAGTACTTCTTGGCAATTTGCTCTGCAAAATACTGCAACCGTTCATCATCAAAACTTGTTGGTATATCTTCCTGTTTTGAGGTAAAGAAACTGAATGGCATCAACCGGTCAAGTAACGAATAGTGGGATGCGGCCTTTACGGCTGCATCAGCGCGAACTGATATGCCAATTTCACGGTACGTACTCTTTTCCTTCTGGTCGTCCATATGGACCTCCAGCGTCGCCTGCTCATAAACTTTGCTTACCTCTTTGGTGGCAGCATCAAGCGTCTTGCCCCCAACGGCATGGCCGCCCACTACCGCCCCGGGCAATAATCTGTTACGGGGATAGGCCAGCTGAAGTCCTACCATTAAAAAAATCACGACAAGCGCACCAATCCCCACGTACCGTAATAAACGGACGTGGCGAGATACGAAATGTCTGACGTGCTTAAAGTTATACGACCAGTGTTGCATTGGCAGGCTGCTTACTTACTGTTTTATTGCATGACACCTTAAGCGTATCGTAAAAACAGCCCGCCACATGTAAGGAATATTACAGACTATTCCTTTGCACGTTCGAGATAATCACCAGTTCGGGTGTCTACCTTGATGACATCACCTTGCTTTATGAAGGCAGGAACCTTTACGGTAATTCCTGTTTCCAAGGTTGCGTCCTTCATGACGTTACTTGTGGTATCACCTTTAACAACGTTCTCAGTATATGTCACCTTAAGCGGGACATTCTTCGCCAATTCAACATTGATAGGTGTACCCTCAAAGAATTGAAGCTGGATACGGTCGCCTTCTTTGAGATACCCAGCACCATCACCAACTAAATCTGCGGGGATTTCGAACTGCTCAAAGGTTTCATCGTTCATAAAGTAGAACGTACTGCCGTCGCCATAGAGATACTGGACATTCTGGTTGCTGACGTCTGCACTATCAAGTTGTTCGTTGCCCTTGTAGGTCTTTTCGAGAACCTTGCCATCGAGCAAACTTTTAATGCGTACGTTTACAATTGAACCACCCCGACCCATGACCTTCTGGTTATAGTCGACGACTCTATACGGAACACCTTCGACCTGGAACAGCGTTCCTTTCTTGAGGTCAGTGATACTCAAACCCATCAGCTTCTCCTATACTAATTTTAAAATAATATGCTGGATTTTTGACGAATACAGAGCAACGTCAACGGCGTTAAAAATATTGTATTCACTGGCCGCCAGGATATCTTGATTAAGTTGCTCAAAGCGCTTTCTGGCGTCATGAGCGAGCAATTGTTGCTCGGCACGGGTCTCCGCATACTCATAGTCGCGAGCGTCCAGGCGAACATCAGCAAGTGCTCGCTGGATATCAACGACAAGCTTTTTTTCGGCAGCAGGCAAAAACTGAACATCAAGGAGCGATATAATACCGCCCATTGATGTTGCCAGCCCTTTTGCCTCTTCGTAAATCGAATGCACCACCGCTATTTACCTGCCCAGCCTAGTTGTTGGCAACGAATGGGAGCAAAGCGATATTGCGTGCACGCTTGATAGCAGTTGCCAAGCGTCGCTGTTGGCTCTCAGTTAAGCCAGTCTTCTTGCGAGTTTCAATTTGTCCGTAGACGTTTACATAGCGCTGCAAGGTCTTGAAGTCCTTGTAGTCAAAATAAGGTACGTCTGTCTTGTGTTTAAAAATTTTAGCCATTATTATATGTGTCCTTTAATCTTTAGAAAGGGATATCGTCAAGGTTGACTGGCTCGTCGCCAATGTCTTCGATTACGACGTCATCTTTTTTCTTGCTGGTATTAGTAGTTGAGGAAGGTGCGCTGGCGCCAGAGCCGAATGAACCGCCCTGTGAGCCTTCGTTTTCACCACGGCCATCCAAAAATGTCACGTCGTTTGCAAGTACTTCAACTTTGCTTCGCTTCTGACCTTCTTGTTCCCATGCGCGGCTCTGGAGTCGTCCCTGAACAAGTACGCGTCGGCCTTTTGTAACATACTGTGCTACACGTTCGCCGAGCGGGCCCCATGCTACAACATCAATAAAATCGGTTGCTTCTTGCCAGTCACCACTTTGGTCCTTGTATGCACGATTGAGTGCAAGGCTAAAACTGCATACGCTCTGGCCGCTTGGAGTCTGACGCACTTCTGGATCGCGCGTCAGATTTCCCATTAAGATGACTTGGTTAACACTTCGTGCCATGGTCGACTCCCCTTTTCAGGCAGCAGCGCTGCCTTCCCTCATTATTCTCTCTATAGTATAGCGCTTATTCGGCTGTTTTTTCAGCTTCTTCGCTTGGCTCGTTTGCCTCACCTCGAGCAGCTGCTTTGGCAGCCTTCTCGGCTTTGAGTGCCTCGGCCTTTGCAATAGCCTTCAGATCAGGACGTGTGATCATAAAACGAATTACTTCGTCCGTGATGTTCAAAACACTTTCGATCTTGCGAACATTCTCTGCTGGGATTTCAACCGTATAAAATACGTATACAGCGTGCTCGTTGCCCTTGATTGAATAAGCAAGTTTGCGCTTGCCCCAGTTATCCGCATTGGCAATTGTAGCGCCGTTGTCAGTAAAGATCTTCTCAACGCGTGATGTTGCCTTTTCCAGATCAATTTCAAGATCTGGGTGATATAAAACCGCAATTTCGTATTGGTTCATTCCAAGCTCCTTTGGATTATTGTCCACGCACCCATTGGCCGTGAACTGAGTTATTAATCTGTTAATTATACCCTTTCACCTCTGATAATGCAAACAAGCACGACTGATTTATAAGCCGTGCTTGTTGCGGGTGTCAATAGTATTTATTATTTAGCGGAGATCGACGTCAACAACGTGGACACCGTTCTTATCAACGCTTACCTTGGCGGTGCTACCTGGGTCAATCACGAAACGTGCTTCGCCCCATTCAACTCCGCCCTTTTCAAGGATTTCACCAGTCAATTTTTTAATCGCTGGGCCGTTAGCCTCGACATTAGCTGCCTTGAGGATAGTCTGGGCAAGTGTCCAGGTGCTACCACCCTTGCCGATAACACCATCGAGTTCACCAGTAGACTTGTTGTAATCAACGGTGATTGGGCCATTCTTGGTCTCAACGATGCGTGACGACGGGCCTGGGCGTGGTGCTGTGTCTTGACGGCTACCACCACCCTTGCCACTGCTTGGGAATTCAGGAGCCTGCGTTTCCTCAGAGGGAGCCTCTACTGAAGGCTTTTGAGATGGACTTGGTTTAGCCTGTGAGATAGAAGGCGACGGCTTGGCGGTTGGACGAGCTGAAGGCGTCGTTGCTTCAGGTGATGGCGTAGCCTCGGCAGACGCTGAAGGATGCTGCGTAACAGGTGCGGTAGCCGCAGGCTGTGCCCGGCGTTCGCCTTCGCCAGTGTTGCTGCCGGCAGAGACAAGGCCACCAAAGGCCACGCTAGTTAAGGCGACGACAGCAGCACCACGTTGTACCATCCTACGAGTACGCGCCTGTTGTTCAGGGGTGCGAGGAGGACGTGGTTCACGTGGCGGACGATTATCACGGGCCGTGCGCATGTGATACATACGGTCCTTGAGCCCAGAGAAGATTTCTGACTCTCCGATATCATTCAGGAGATCGACGCGATTTCTGGCGCTGGAGCCGTGCAACGGCAAAACGCCGATGCCGTACCTAGAGTCTGCTGCAGGATCACGCGTTGCTTCGTTACGGGTGCTCAGATAGTTAATTTGAGCCTCTACCTCGCCGAGATAATTATTACGGTCAACCATGAGGCGAACATTGTCAGATGCGATAAAGTTGCCGTTGTTATCCATAAAGACAGTGACGTCAGCACCAACAACAAGGCGGGCTGTCGTGTCATACGTCGTGCGGTCGACGCCCAGGCGGCGCATAACACGGAGAACTTGCTCACCGCTATAGGCACTTAATGATGGATGCGCAAGGAATGCGGCTTCAAGATCTCTTGGCACCACTGATGGTACTTCACGAACTTCAGGAGTACGATTGGGATCTGCAGGAGCATTCGCTGGGTTTACGGATGCGTTAGCTGGGGCTACTGGAGCAGGTACTGTAGGTGCGGGGGCCGCCGCAGAAGGCTGGGGCTGACCTTTAAGGAGTGCGTCCGTGCACATTCGGATAAGTGCAACTGTTGGCGGTTGGTTTGCCTCAGGAGATATTGCATACCGGGCGGTAGGGTTGCCATTGGTATCTACAAGAGTAAGCGCTTGACGTCCGTCGTCCATTGTCGTTTGACGAATTCGTGGGTCCGCCAAGGCTTCTTTAAGTGCAATCTCAGGTGAGTTGCGACGTGCTAATTGTTCTTTACGGGCGGCTTCGACAGCACCCACAGCCTCGACAAGAACAGTGTTTCCTTTGAGGGGAGGAAGCGCACTATCTTCACGATCGAGTAAACGATTACCGTTTGCATCCAAGAGAACAATCTCTCGGCTATCAGGCACACGGTGCAGGACAACACCCTCAGAAGCAAATAAGCCTTCCCATTCCTTCCGCAGTCCTTCGTTTCCGTATGTATAGTTCCACTCGTCATATATACCATTTGGATCAGATTTTAGGGCTTCGAGGATACGTGGCCCAATTTCTGGATCGTTAGATCGCATGTTGTGGAAGTAGTTTTTAATAGCTTGCTGGACATCAGTATTAACACTGTCCTGGAAATGAGACAGTTGGCGAAGTGCTATGACATCAGAATCATCGCTTGGCAATACCTTGCCGAACTCGTCGGTTAGAGTAAGACTATTGGGGCCCCATGTACAGTTACGGCTTTGCGTAATATGGTCAGTATAGGCTATGGATTCTTGCGTAAACAGTGTGCGCGCTGCTGTAAAGGCGCGGGCGGCATTATAACTATCAACTGTTGCAGGATTTGGGAGGTGCGAGCGATCGAATAAATCCGCAAGGCCCTGGACGTTAGGATTTAGGGGCTGTGCCATTGCTTCACGAACGACCGACTGGCGAGGAGATTCAGTGCGACCGGTGGAACGAAGTCCGTAAACAACATCCTCTTCTGTGTCTGGGGTGGGGGCTGATGGTATCACTGGAGCAGCAGATGTCTGTTCGTCGTCTCTACTAAGAATAGCGTTGCGCGCAGTTTGGCCCCAACGGCCAAGGATAGTTGTTGGAGTTTGGTCGGCATTCAAAAGGTTAGCATAGACCCCTTCAAGCTCGGCATCTTCGGGAACAGAAGAGTCCGTATCGCGGTCCATGCGGTATGCAATGGCATTGAGAGCTTCTTCGTCGCCCTGGGGTACTGCAATGATCTCGCCCGACTGCTTGTGTACAAAGAGCTCAATCTCACCTGCTTCGCCCGTTGGCACGGGAAGTCCACGAGCAGTATAAGCTTTCTTATTTTTGACGGACTTGTAATCACCTGTGGCATTATAGAAGAAGGTGTGGTCAGGTTCTTGGTCTGGGCGTGGTCCGAGAACGTCCAAAGTTGATGGAACATCTGGAGTAGAGGCCGTGGGGGCTGGGGCTGGTGTAGCTACAGATGCTGTAGCATTAATGCGATCGAGCGCTAACTGTTCATCGTTAATCTTGCTGTCAGCAAGATATTGGCCCGCAGGTATCTCCGTGACAAGATCACGTTTCTGGAGAGCACCGAGGAGCTGGGTTGCTGTCTGTTCGGACACGCCGAGCTCCGCTTGGAGTGCATGAGCGCTCACGTAGGCTTGTTCGGCAGCAAAACGGACGGCATCGGCTAACTTTTTACGAAATTCGTCTGGGCTTTGGTCTTGAGGAAAGTCAGATTCGTCGTAAGGGTCGCCAACGCCGTTTTCAGGCGTGTCACCGTTGCTCCCACCGTTATTGTCACCGCCCATGCCACGACCACGGCGTCCACCGCCACTTGTACGACCGGAGCCGCCGCCAGCGGCAGGAGGAGTGGTAGCGCTGCCCGAAGCCGTTATGCGTGCTGTTGAAGGTGTTGAAGCCGGACCTACACCATTACCTGGGTCAGTTGAGGCAAAAACCTCAATGGGAACTGCGCCGGCTAAAACGGGCTCGAGCACTTTATGTTCAGCAGGAACTGTAAGCATGTCAGCGTAGCCAGCATCTTGGAAAATAGCGTCAATATGAGGGGCCATGTCTTGGGCTGCGTTATCCAGTGCCTCTGGTGCAAGGTGTACAGTGGGCAAATAGTCAGGCATGGCAGGCATACTCTGCTGGGTTTCAACGGGGTATGCTGGGATAGGAGCAGTGTACTCAAAGAAGTCATGCGCCTGGGTGTATTGCGTAGGAACTTGTGGGATGTCTGGGCTGTATCTCATGATTTCTTCTCTGTTACAATTGCTATTTACTTCTTATGCTAGAATAACACTAAATGTGCACTTTTGTCAAGTCTATGCTTGTGCTTGTAGATAGGCTTCTTCCTCGCGCATAACCACTTTCCACGACTGACGCGTACCAGACATAAGCTGCTTTGCATCTTGGCGAAGTTCGAAAGTACTCATGTAAATATTGGCTTCTGTGACCTGCTGTTCTGTTGCCTGATTTGGGGTGTCATCATCCTCAATAACGAGCGTGTAGGCGCCCTCTGTCAAAGTCCATGGGTTTTCACCCTTGCCAAGCGTACCAGTGATCTGTGTGATTTCGCCCTTGTCGTTCTCTTGATATTCGTAGGTGTTGTTGCCGTCCTCGAAGGAGAGTATCGCTGTAGGCTGTTGAGTTTCGCGGGGTGGAAGCTCGGGCTTGACCGGTGTTTTATGCTCTGGCGCTGCTACATTATGCTCGGCCTTCGGTGATTCGTGTGTCGCACTCATGCCGAATAGGACACTACCTGCAAGCGCAATCGATGCGGCTACACCACCAGCGATGCGGCGGCGCCAATTCCCCGGCCTCTTCTCGAGAGCGTGGCGTCGACGATTTGCCGAGGGGGCAGGTTGAGGGGGAGGTGTTCCTGGGGATGGTTGATAGTCTACGCGCGCCAGCACCTCGCCCTGTAATAGTACGCGGGCTCCGATGCGGCCAAATCGAATATCATCTGGGGTCGCAGGTACGCCATTAGGATATTGACCCCTTCTCCTGAGCAGTTCTTGCGAAAATCGCATCTCGAGGCGCCTGCCTCGGAATGCGGCATGACCCTCGGCAACAACTGTCTCACCGACTTGCCAACGTGCTATAGGTCCTCGTGTGGGGTCATCTCCGAGAGGTATCTCGCGTGCTCCCATTTCTTCAGCCAGAGCGCGGGTTGCCTGGATCTCTTGCTTGTGCGGAGGTGGAGAAAGTGCATCAAGTACTCGGTCCACTTTCCCAGTTGGGACCGGCGGAGTTATCGGAGGTATTGCTTGTCTTTTATGAGGCGCAAATTCTTCTTTTGGTGGTATTTGGGGTAAATTTTCCATATGTATATAGGTATGCGATTAAATATGCGCACAGTATACACACATGTGAGGTTTTTGACAACACTAATCAAAAATGACCCCTGGTGAGGTCATTTTTTACACTGAACTATTCAGCTTACTGAACGAGAAATGTTTCGCGTGGGGACTGACTTGGCGGAGGTGGAGTATCATCATTGTCATCGGCAGCCGGAGACGCTGGAGCAGGCGCGCCAAATACTTCATCCAGTGAACTGACCAGTACTTCTCGCGGCCGTGATCCGTCCGCAGGGCCAACAATGCCCTGCTCTTCCATAGTCTCGATCAAGACGAGCGGCACGGCCATAGCCAATACGTAAGCGGCGCTGGAGCAAGCTAGTGCTGGCCTTACCGCCTTCGATGACTACCCTGACTGCATCTTTCCACATGTCATCGTCAGTATCGCTGCTGTCCATGCTCATGACAATACTGCCCTTGCCAAGCTGAACGGCTGGCTAATGATGCTCGTCGTCATATTGTGGAGGACGCTGCATACGGATAAAGTCTGTCACTTTTTCGGTCTCTTCATCGCTTATAAAGGCACCCTGGACACGTTTTGGCTTAGGCATGTCGAAGTAGAGAGCAGCATGTCACCCGGCCAAGCAGCTTTTCGGCACCCATTTGATCAATGATGGTCCGCGAGTCAACCTGGCTGGCGACCGTAAAGGCGATACGGGCCGGCACGTTGGCCTTGATAAGTCCGGTGATAACATCGACAGAAGGACGCTGGGTCGCCAGCACCAGGTGGATACCCGCAGCACGAGCTTTCTGTGCAAGGCGCACGATCAGGGCTTCAACATCACGTGCGGCCATCATCATAAGGTCAGCAAGCTCATCGATAACGATGACGATATACGGCATGCCTTCTTCTTTTTTGAGGTTGTTGTATTCACCAATGTTGCGTTTACCCACTTCGGCCATTGTGCGTAGGCGGCGCTCCATTTCGGCAACTGCCCATTTTAGGGCACTAATACACTTCTCTGGTTCATTAATAACAGGTGTTAATAGATGCGGAATATCATTGTACGGCGTTAGTTCCACCTGCTTAGGATCAACCAGGATAAGCTTGAGGTCGGAGGGGCTATTGCGGTACAGCATGCTGGTAAGGATGTCGTTGATCATGACCGACTTACCTGAACCGGTCTGGCCAGCGACCAAAAGATGGGGCATTTTAGCCAGGTCGGCAACGACCGGCTTACCGCCAATGTCTTTACCGATAGCAAATGTAAGTGGACCTTTTGAATTCGGTCCAGTCCGCGAGACTGCAGAATTGACTCAAGCGCAACAATTGCCGGTTTAACATTTGGCACTTCGATACCGACTGCGCGCTTGCCAGGAATTGGCGCCTCCATACGAATAGCATGTGCAGCGAGGTCAAGCGCTAGGTTGTTCTCGAGTGCGGTAATCTTGGTCAGCTTAACACCGGTTGGTGGCTTAAGCGTGTACTGCGTGACGCGCGGGCCAACGTTAGCGCCTTCCATTTCGACATCAATATTGAAGTTAGCAGAAAGTATCACGAATTGTTTGGGCATTGCCATTGACATCGCCCGGCATCGGCTTTGTCTTGCTTTTGATCGAGCAAACTCGTATTTGGGTACTTCCAATCGGGGTCACTCGCCGTTGTCAGTGCTTCATGACTCTCTGCTGGGGGTTGTTTTTCTGCACTATTCTTGAGGCTTGTGAGACGCGCGGGCCTTGGGCGCTCAACCTCTTGAGGCTTGTGCTCAATAGGGACGCCTTCGTTAAGCTTGAAGCCTGAAGATTCAGCTTTACTCCGGAGCTGTGATATATCAGTGTCACCTTCGTGGATCGGCTGCTTAAAGAGTTCGCCAATTCTTAGGAGAACCTTAGGGGAAATCGCAAAAGCAAAGAACACGGCAAGTGTCGTAAAGATCAAGAACATAATAGATGCTGGAGCTTTGTCGAGTAGGCCAAGTGCCATTCCTCCCACTGCGCTACCAATACTGCCACCGTAGCCGTTGGCCCATTCTGTCCCCTGCTTGGCCGCAAATGCCGTGAATAGGAAGCAAGACAGAAAAACCTCGACAGCGATAATGCCAAACATCTTACCCGCTGGGATGCGGTGGTCTTCGCTGCGAAACTTATAGACGGCCCAGTATACCAACACGACGGGTATGAGATAGGCGGCCCAGCCAACGAGCCAAAAACCGCCATCAAAGAGCCCCTTGGGAAGAGCGCCACCCGTGCCAAAACCACCAAGCAAGACAAAGAGGGCGATAACACAGAGAAGAACAGCAAAACTTAAAGACCAAAACGGTGATCGCTCCTGGATAACCGGTTCAGCGACTTTCTTTCTTCGAGTAGTAGTTTTTTTCTTTTGAGCCATATGTGTTTTAGTTTATCACGCTTGAGGTTACCAGGGGTGATGTTTTTACAGGTTTATTATAGCAATATTTACAACTTTTGTCAAAATGCTTATGCTGTTCTGTTATAAAAAACACCGCCGGGCTACGCTGGCGGTGTTTTTTATGTGACTAGAGGTTATTTAGCGGCGCGGCGCTGCTGTGAACCTAGGTATGTCTGGTGGAGGCCGCCTTCGGCGTATGCGGTGGTTTGGGTTGCCGCCCCACTGCCGGTAGGATGGAGGCCGCCTTCGGTATTAACTGTGCCCTGACCGAGAATTGCATCTAGGTGTGCTTGACGCGCCTTGGCTAGTTCGCCGTACCCAGGGTTCTGGCTTGAGGCCCTATTTTTGGCATACGCAGCTAGTGAACCGACGCCCAAATCTGCCTCAGGAAGGCTGGCGGGCGCTTCCAGTGAAGATGTGAGCTCATGACTGGCTTGACCTGGCATAAAGCCCTGTTGTGGTGGAAAATCGCCGGGATTTGGAGCTAATTGATTAGGTGTATTATTCATTTGATTGACCCTTGTTTATTTTGCTAGGCTCAATAAAACAATATCACTTAATTTACAACTCGTCAATATTACGCTTACGCTCTTAGTCGACACGGGCGTCTTGGCTGAGCAAACGAGAGCGCATTTCTTGGAAGCGCTTCTCTTGTTCTCGGGCAATTTCTTCACCGTTCTTGGTCTTATTTTGATGGACAGTCTTCGCTTCGACCTTGCCGCCAATGATGTTCACAACAGGAATAACGATCGGGCTACGCTGCGTTTGCTCAAACAGATAATGTGTAACGTGGTCCTTGAGTTCTGCCTTGAAGCGATCAAGGTCAATACGCTTGAATCGCTGGCTGACTGCTCGGCGTAGTTCGTGGCGTAAACCATTCATGAGGTCTTCGTTGTCTCGCATATAGATAAAGCCGCGGCTAATGATGTCGGGACTGGTTAGTAAGCTACCAGAACGCTTGTCGATTGTCAGGACGATAGCGACTAAACCTTCTTCGCTCAGTAATACTCGATCTTTAACGACGACGTTATTCACAATAGCACCAGTCTGGTCGACAAGTATGGTGCCGTTGGGACATCGCCATCCACTTCGATCTTATCTGGGGTCATAGTAATGACATCACCGTTTTCGGCATTAATACAGTTCTTGCGTGGAATGCCGAGCTCAATGGCCAAGTCGATGTGACTCTGCTTGGAACGGAATGCACCGTAGATAGGAACAAAGAACTTTGGACGAGTGAAGTTGATCATGTCCGCGTACTCATCACGCGAAGCGTGGCCGGAAACGTGGAGTGGACCAACACCCAAGAGATCATGGTTGACATGGTTAAAGACGTGGACGCCTCGGCGCATGAGATCATCGACCATGTTGCCGATCAGCGCGTCGTTACCTGTTTCAGGAATTGGGGTCGAACTGAGGACGACTGTATCTTGTTCTTTCATCTTGACGTGACGGTGCTCGCCGCTCGCCATACGCTGCAAGCGCAGAGCTTGGCTCACCTTGACTACCAGTACAGACAACGACTACTTCGTCATCCTTGAGATTTGGCACACTGGCAATCGGAACAAAGGTCCCTTTTGGAACTTTTACGAAACCGTGGCGAACGGCCATCTCAAGGGTGCTCATCATACTGCGTCCATCAAGGGCAATTTTTTTATTGTGGTGCACGGCGGCATTGATGATCATCTGGATACGGTTAACATGTTGTCGAGAAAATGGCGACAAAGATACGGCCCGGCGCTCGATCCATGATGTCAATAAAACTTTGCTCCAATGTACTCTCGGACGGAGTACGACCAAGGACGCTCTGGAGTAGTACTCTCGGACTAAAAGCGCCAAAACGCCTTCGTCACCAAGTTCTTTCAAGCGATCAGTATCAGTACGTTCGTGGTCGAGCGGGTTAGGGTCAAGACGGAAGTCACCGGTGTTGATCAAACGACCAACTGGTGTGTCCAAAACGATACATGTTGAGCCTGGGATAGAGTGTGTTACGCGAACAAGCTCGACAAAGAACTGACCAATCTTGAGGCGTTCATGTGTGTCTTCGTTCATCATGACAGTACGAAGTTCAAAGCCTTCGGGCATTGGAAGGCCAAAGTTTTCAAAGATTTCTTCAACGCGGCCAATGGTAAACTTAGAACCATAGATAGGTGCTGGGAACTTAGGCACAATGTGTGGCAGACCACCAATGTGGTCCAAGTGACCGTGGGTAATGATGTATGCGCGAAGTTTGTGGCGGATTGACTTCTAGGTAGGTTGTGTCAGCGATACCGTAGTTGATACCTGGCAGATCAACACCAAGGTCGTTACCGCAGTCCATAATGACTGCATCATTCATGTATTCGACGAGTAGCATGTTCTTGGAGCCACCACCGTCCATACCGCCAAGACCAATCAGGCGGAGGCGGGGGTTGTCATCAATGTAGTTTGCACGGCGCTCACGGGGTGCAGGAGCTGCAGGTGCAGCTAAATACTGGTTGGCGACACGCTGCGCATCCATTTGCGAGCGTTTCTGGGCACGCACCGCAGCACCACGAGAAACGGTTGATTTTTGAATACTCAAGCCACCGCTGCCCTTTGGAGTGCTGCCACCGCTGCTACGGCGTTGACCGCCGCCACTGCCGCTACGGCTTCGTGGTGGTCGATTGCTGGGCTTCTTTTCGCCCTGAGTGTTGTTAGTTGGTTGGTTATCCATGTGATTCCTTTCGGGTAATCAGTTAGTAATGGTATTTGCTGTTTTGATCAAATTGATAATGGCCGGGATTTTGCTAAAGTCGTCTATGAGCGTTTGACGCATTCCTCCGTTATAGAGAGCGGCCGCGGGATGAAAAAGCGGCAGATAGACAAGACCTTTGTAGCGTTTTGGCTGGCCATGGACCTTGCTGATTTGCAGATCCGGCAAGAAACAATTCATACTGTGGCGACCAAGAGTCACGACAATTAAGGGCTGAATTATTTCTAGCTGGGTCTGTAAATATGGCAGGAAAGCGGCCTTCTCCTCGGGTAGTGGATCTCGATTATTGGGAGGGCGATACTTTACGATATTTGTAATATAGACATCCTCTCGCTTTAGGCCAATTGTATCGAGCATTTCATTGAGGAATTTGCCGGCTGCACCGATAAATGGCTTACCCTGCAGGTCTTCGTTCTTGCCAGGCGCCTCGCCAATAAAAACTATCTTGGCCGCTGGATTGCCATCGCCAAAGACAAGTTGCGTAGCGGTAGAAGCAAGCTCTGGGCATACTTTGTCATTGATGATTTTATCAAACAGCGCCTGGAGCTGGACTGCTTTTACTTGGGCAGTATTATCCAGGTCATCATTATCATTATGCACCACGGTGAAGCTCCTTGTACTGGCGCACGGCAGCCATAGTACGATTGGCCGTCACTATAAGCAAGAGCATCGTTATGGCGTATTGCTGGATACTCCCGGTAAAGATAGCTCGAGAGCCAACAACATAACTCAGTCCAAGACAGCTCGCGCTTACGCAAAGGGCTCCACCTGTACGGTTATACCAAGCTAGACTTGAGGTTTGTTGGAGGCTCATCGGTCTTATCTCTTATTTTTCGGCAAGTTCGCGGGCAGCAGCCTTCATGCTGAGCTGCAAACGACCGCGGTCATCAATGCCAACTAGTTTAACATTCACTCTATCCCCTTCTTTGAGGACATCACTGGGCTTATCAATATGCTCTTCAGACATTTCTGACACGTGCACAAGACCGTCTTTACCCGGAAGGACTTGTACAAAAACACCAAAGTCCATGACACTCATGACAGGTACTGACCTGTAGATCATGCCTACTTCTGGCTCAGCGGTAATATCTTGGATCCACTTCTTAGCAGCAGCGATGCTTGCGCCATCTGGGCTCGCAATCATGATAGTGCCATCGTCATGAATATCGATTTCGGCGCCAGTTTCTTTGGTAATCTTTTGGATGGTTTCACCACCCTTGCCAATTACCTCGCGGATCTTGTCGGGATTAATCTTGATGGTTTCAACACGTGGGGCATATGGGCTCAACTCTGGGCGTGGACCAGCCATAACAGAGAGCATGTGCTCGAGGATAAATGCACGGCCTTCTTTGGCCTGGGCAAGTGCTTGACGCAACACGTCCACGGGCAACCCGTGAACCTTCATGTCCATCTGAAGGGCGGTAATACCCTTGCTCGTACCAGTCACCTTAAAGTCCATGTCACCAGCAAAATCTTCTGCATCGGCGATGTCACTTAGGATAATGATCTTGTCACCGTCCTTCATAAGTCCCATAGCAATACCGCTTACTGGACGCTTGAGGGGCACACCTGCGTCAAGCAAAGCCAAACAGCTTGAGCATGTGGCAGCCATACTAGTAGAACCGTTCTGGCTCATAATTTCAGTGACTGAACGAATGGCGTAGGGGAAATCGGCTTCGGCTGGCAGCATCGGCAAAATTGCCCGCTCTGCCAGATAGCCATGGCCAATTTCGCGACGGCCTGGGCTGCCGAGACGCTTCACTTCACCAACAGTGTAGCCTGGAGCATTGTAGTGGTGCATGTAACGACGCTCGCCTTCACGCTCCATAGTGTCTACGATTTGAGCGTAGCTCAGTGGTGCAAGGGTTACGACGTTGAGTGCCTGCGTTAGGCCGCGGGTAAAGAGGCTCGAGCCATGGGCTCGAGGCAATAGACTCACCTCACTTGAGAGTGGGCGAATTTCCGCAAATTGACGGCCATCTGGACGAACACCATCTTCGAGAATGTCACGGCGAACATCTTTATTTGCAGCAACCGCAAATGCGTCCTCATACTCGCGCTTAACAGCTTCGAAAGCATCGCCCAACTTATCCGCGAAGTGGTCCAAAAGACTTTCGCGCAAAGTGTGCATGCGTGCATGGCGCTCGGCCATTGGTGCGCGGAGCTTTTCACCCATCTTGCCTTCCAGGAAGGCGTCAACTTCTGTTTGGATATCCTGTGGTGGTACCGTTAGGACATATTCTTGTGGAGTTACTCCAACTTTTTCATAGAGTTCTTGCTGTAATTGGATAGCTGGGCGAATTGCTTCTTGGGCGAATTCGAGGGCGCTCGCAATTTCTTCTTCAGTTGCCTCATTAGCACCTGCCTCAACCATCATAATTGCGTCTTGCGTACCAGCAACAACGAGGTCGAGTTTGCCATTGTCGAGTTCTTCGTGAGTAGCGAAGGCTTTAAACTTACCGTCGACCATAGCAACACGAACACCGGCGACAGGACCATCAAATGGTGCACCAGACAGCATCAAGGCTGTACTTGTAGCAATCATTGCGACCATATCAGGGCGGAATGAAGGGTCCATACTAAGCACGGTCGCAACGCCCTGAACTTCGTGGCGGTAGCCCTTTGGCCATAGAGGACGAATTGGACGATCGATAAGACGGCCGATAAGGATAGCGTCGTCGGAAGGACGGCCCTCGCGCTTAATAAAGCGTGAGCCACTGATCTTACCTGCGGCATACATCTTTTCTTCGTAGTCAATACTGAGTGGGAAGTAGTCCATGGTCACCGGCTTGGTTCCAACCATAGCTGTGCCGAGGACAACAGTGTCGCCGTATCGCACGATGACTGAAGCGCTCGTACGGAAGCCAACACGGTTGACCTCCAGGGTGAGTTTACGGCCGCAGAAATCTGTTGATACAGTGAGGATCTGCTTGCCGTGAGGGTTTATTGTCTGCCCCATAATTTAATCTGTTAACCTTTCTGTTTGAACATTTGGCATGAACGGGCACGGTGCAAATATATGGCAATCCCTTGTGCGGCTTGCTTTGCTGGAGCATATATCTGGTCCGTACCCATTACGATCAGCGTGTGCCTAGTGGCGTTACACATATTCTACACATGTGCTTTTTGAGCCCCTTTAGGTCGCCTATTTGATCGTTGACTGTTCAAACGGTTTTAATGTGCACAAGCTGGCGGTCTCGAAATACATCGAGACCGTGAAGTCTATGCACTTAGCGGCGAATGCCGAGCTTAGCGATAAGGTCAAGGTAGGCCTGGCTGTCTTTAGCGGCAATGTACTGCAAAAGACGCTTGCGACGTCCTACGTTTTGCAGAAGACCGCGGCGAGCAGCAAAGTCCTTCTTGTTCACCTTAAGGTGCTCAGTTAACTCTTTGATACGCTCAGTTGCAATACCAACCTGTACGGTCGCACTACCGGTGTCGGTCTTGTGGCCCTGCAGGCTTGTGGTAACTGCTTGTTTTTTCTCACGTGTAATCATACTTTTGCCATTTTATCAGATGGCGACATCTTGTGCAAGATCATTTCCCACTAAGCACCTCTGTCGAGTGGTGCTCCTGAAGTGCAGCGGCGATTTTTTCGGCCGTCAGACCATCCATTATAAGTGCGTCAGCAAGCTTAAAATTGCCAACCTGCGTGCGCCTTAGGTCGGACATGTAAGCACCAGTCTTTAACATGGCGCCTGCATCTTCCACCAAGGAGCGAATGTACGTACCGCTCGAGACATGGGTCACAAAGTGGACGTAAGGATAGCTATATTTTGTAACTGTTATTGCATCAATTCGTGCTGGTCGAGGTTTCATCTCGGGCATTTTACCCTCACGGGCAAGCTTGTATGCACGCTGACCGTTGATCTTGACGGCCGAATAAACAGGAGGAGTCTGCATTATTGCGCCAGTAAACTGCTGAAAAACTTGTTTAATGTCTTCGAGGGTCGGTTCGCTGGCTGAGATTGCCGTCTTCTCACCCTCTTCGTCCCCCGTCGTGCTGGTAACACCCAGAGTCATGGTTACTTCATAGGTTTTATCAAACTTCGTCAACGCAGGCGCGTGCTTGGTGTGTGTGCCAAGGAGCAACACAAGCAAACCCGTTGCCAGCGGATCAAGAGTACCTGTATGCCCAACCGGAAAACGTTTCTTTTGCGAGGTGCTCAGGGGCGAAATCTGAACCATTCGGCGCACTTTGTTGACAACGTCAAAAGAGGTCCAACCTTTCGGCTTGTCAATAAGTAAAATACCGTTCATAGAGGTGATTATACCTACCCTCTGTGAAATTAGCTATTCAGCGGAAAAGAAGGAGGCATTGGCATCATAGGGGGAGGCACTGTCGGAGGTATGCCCGTCGTAGGCGCAACTGCCTGAGGCTGACCAGGTAGTGACGTTAGTGGCGGCGGTGCCATTGGAGCGAGCTGTTGAGGCTGCACAATTGCAGGTTCTTGGTTGACGATTTGCTGGTCATTGGCGTGTATGTTCCCGGAAAGTGGCTGGGCATTAAGCGCTTTAATCGGACCCAATGTATCATCGGCTACAGGGCTGTCATTAATGGCTTGTGCAACTGCATTTCGAGCATCATCGACACTCGTATCTGGGGCCGCCGCAGGTGGAGCTGGTGGTAACGTGGTTGGAGTCACGATGTTAGGAGGAGACACAAATCCGTCATCCTTTGGAGGACTAGGGGCTACGGTGCCGTCCAAGTGAGGGCTATTAACATCTTCTTCAATTTGGCTTAGTGTCCTGGGACCGCTCGCATTGGGCGGGGTCACCATGGGGCCTGCCCACATATTGCTATTTGGAGCGGGAGTTGGGGGCAAAAAAGTGGGGTTGGGGGTGCCGAGGTTCGGAAGCGTAGTGGGGACTGGCGAGAACGGCGCTGGGGCTGGAGGCACAGTCTGATTATTTGGCGCAAAGGTCGCACCTGGGGTGTCGAATGCGGGTGGGAACGATTGCTGTGATGGCAATGGCTCACGATTGAGCAAACCAACTGGCGGCAAACCAAGAGGATCAGTGGGGTTATCTTCATCTTCGGGAACTGCGTTAGCGGTCATTGGAGGAGCCTCGAAGGTCGGAGGCTCAGTCATCATGTGCGAACTATCCTCTCGCTCCCGCTTGATAATTGGTGGGGCTGGAGGGATTGGAGGAAGATTATCGAGTGGATGTAGGCGGCCTTGATCATCAATGTGAATTTGTGGTGCCTGTGTTTCTTCGTCAGCCTGGGGCTCTTCTGGCTGCTCAGTGGGGGCTGGCTCATTGACTGGCTGGTCGTTGTGGGTGATCTCTATAGTGCCGTCATCGGGCTTTGGGGCTGGAGGGATTGGAGGAAGATTGACTGGCTTGGGTGCCCCGAAACTATCAGCCGGCATATTATTGCTTGGGCGGACGTCTTTGTTGAGGTCCATCACGGGGGCTGGAGGAGGTACAACCGGCTCCTCTAACTTTGTTGCGACAAGCTGCTGATTCGCGCCCGACGACATGAGCTGTGCGCTAATGCTCATTGTTTGCGGGGAGGTCCGCTGATTGCTGAAACGATCCGTCTCGGCAACAATGCCAGTTAGGAACGCTGTTGAGATCTGGCCGTCAATAAGTTTCTGGTCCAGTGCGTTAACAATCTGTACGCCAAGCTCTGAAAGACTACTCGCCGAGGGCTCAACCCAGTTGACGCTGCCAAGCTCGCTGCCGGGAGCAATATTAATGCTCATGACTGTGGCGTCGTGGAGGATTCGACCATGCGAGGTGATAGCCTGGTCAAGGTCGGACTGCATATGCACGCCGAGCGCCACAACCACGTCAACGTTAAAGTCACCCTGGCTAAAATCAAGGTCTTTTTGACTAATCGAAGTACGGTATGGCGTAATGAAGATCTTGACGACCTTGTCCTCTACTTTGTACCGTAACTTGTCTGCTTTTGATTTATCGAGGGCGATGATGAAGTCCTGGAGTGAATCGGTATTCTTCTCTAGAGTTTTTTCGGGTTGCAGAAACTCAATAGTGGAAGGAATGCTACCACTAAATACAGCCGTGGCGTGTTTGCCTGCTTTATTTAAGGCGAGTGTCAAACCAATACAAGCGGCCAGCTGGTCAACCGAGGGGTTGTTGCTGACTGTTACCAAGATGTTGTTTGCCTGCTTTAAGCGTTCGACGACTTGTATTTTCTGATTTTCCATGTTTGTTTTTACCCTTATGCTTTAAGCCCAGCCTATCATATAACCATGAGCTTGTCCACAAATTATCCACAGGTTTACTCGGGTGAAAAATATAGTGTTATTTGAAGGTGATAAATTCCTGGCGCCAACTGTTCTCAGCAATCTTTACAAAGGGGTAAGATTGATGTATAGTTTACGTCTGACGTAACGTAATAAATAAGGTACAACATGCCAATTATCAAATCAGCAAAAAAGCGTGTCCGTACTGCTGAAAAAGCAGCGATTCGCAATAGCAAGACTAAGCGTACTCTCCGTAGTGCTGTAAAGGCTTTCCACAAGGCAATCACTGGTGGTGATAAAAAGACCGTCGTAGAATCACATGGCCAAGCACAGAGCGCTCTCGACAAAGCTGGCAAAAAGAATGTCATGCATAAGAACAAGATTGCTCGCAAGAAGAGCCAGTTGAGCAAAGCAGCTAAAACAGCTGCCGGTGCCGAAAAGACTCCTGCGAAGAAAGTCGCCCCTAAGGCAAAAGCCGCTGCAAAGCCTGTGGCAGCAAAGAAAGCTCCTGCGAAGAAGCCTACTATAGCTAAGAAAGCCCCTGCTAAAAAGCCTGCTGCCAAGAAATAAACTCCTCGGCATCTGATTTAAATACGCCTTACTGTAAGGCGTATTTTTATTATGCAGCGAGCTGCAATAAAAAGAGCTGAACAGCTTCGTCCGGATGAACGGCAGTGCGTTTGAGTTGATAGTCAAGATGGAGCAAGCTCACTACCTGTCGTTTGAGAGACGACAACGATACATTGCGGACAAGGCCCTGGCTCTTTCGCACGACGAAAGGGTTCAGTTTGGCAGCCCCTGCAATCTCATCGACAGATTTGCCAGCTGCCGCCTTGATAACAACGAGGATATGAAGTTGCCAAGCGAGCATCGCAATGATTGCCTGCGGCTCAACTTTGAGTGATCGTTGCTCGTCATAGAGTGCGATAGCACGGGTGGTATTGCCCGCAAAAGCCGCATCAAGCAGCTCAAAGACAGTGCTCTGAGGCAATCGTACGGTATGGAGATCAATGTGTGCACCCGTTATGTTCGGATTATAAACGAGCAGTTTATCCATTTCGAGGCGTAGAGCTTGTTGATTACCGCCTACACGTTCGATAAGCATACGGGCGTCAGTTACTTGTATCGTGCCGCCCTGTTCCTTAGCATAGTCGACCGCCCAGCGAGCTAAGCCGTTAGCGTCAAGGTCAGGGCACTCTCTAAAGTCTGTCAGCTTTTTGAGCATCTTGTAGTATGTGAGGCGCTTATCTAATTTTGGTTCAACAAAAACAACATCTGTCGTATCAGCAATAGATTCAAGGATTGTGGCGATGTTTTCGGCGAAAGCTTTTTGCTTGCTCGGCTCACGGAGGATAACAAGTTTGCGGGCAGTCAGGAACGGAAGGCTCTGCACGCTTTCAGCCATACGCGCTGCTTCTGTATCTTCACCGTCGTAGCGCTCGACTGCCATATCAGTGTACTCAGCGATACATGCGTCGATCAGTGACGTGAGCGTTTGCTTACGCTGGAAGTCGTTCGGTCCTGTGAGGGTGATCATCATTTCTTGATGATACCATTAACCCCACTCACTCTGTATTCATTTCACCGAAAGAACTGTTGTTATTTCGAAATCGGGCTTGGCTGGGGCTGGCACACCGGACATAGATGGGTGCCCCGTCCGGCAACGCGGGTTTTGACAATGGCCGCCCCGCAGCGCGGACAAGGCTTGCCCTCGCGGCGAAAAACCTTGGCAAAACTCATGTAACTTCCCTTTTTACCTTCCGCGTTCACATAGTTGCGATCCGTCGATCCACCCTTCTGGATACTTAAACGGAGGACAGCTTGAAGGTCTGAGTACAATTTTCCCAGCTTTGCCTTAGGCACATCCTGCACCTTTGTTTCTGGGTGAATTTTTGCTGCCCACAGTGATTCATCAGCATAAATATTACCAATTCCAGCCACAACCGTTTGATCAAGCAGTACGGCCTTTATGCCACTTTTGGCTCGGCGCATGAGACGGGTGATAAAATCCGTACTCGTGAAGTCACTCGCGAGCGGCTCTGGGCCAACTTTGAGGAAGAAATCAAGATGCGGTACTTCTGGAGTTGGCATTAAACGTACCCACCCAAACTTGCGCTGATCATTAAAGAAAAGATGACTTCCGTCGGTAAAATCCAACTGTACGTGAGTCGTTTTGTCCGGTAGATCGTGAATAAGGCTATCATTGGGATGGCCGGCACCGAAACGCTCATGATCACCACGGTAAACCAGCTGACCGGTCATTTTCAGATGAATAACAAGCGTGTACTGGGTGCTCAGGTCTATAAGGAGTACTTTGGCGCGTCGTCGAACATCTGTAATTGTTGCACCGATCAAAAATTGGTCAACATCGTGCGGAGCATTTGGGAAGCTTTTAGGCCAGTCATTGCTGACTCCTTGGACAACCTTTCCGGGCACAAAAGCGCCAAGACCAATACGAACCGTTTCCACCTCAGGTAATTCTGGCATAGGCGTATTGTAGCATGACCCTTTTCCTGGGCGGCAAAATGCGCTAGGGTTAGCGTATGGAGTCTATCGCTGATCTACTGAAACGACACAAACCCGAAGAGCCCGATGAGCTGCGGGCGGTAAAGCAATTTATATCTGATAATTTCAATGCGCCGTCAACGGTCGCTATTCAGGGTAATCAGCTCGTCATCACTGTCCATAGTGCGGCGCTTGCCAATACACTGAGGCTCCGCAGCCTTCAACTCCAGGAGGTATGCAAGACAACCAAGAAGTTGGTTTTTCGGATTAGCTAGTTGACCAAAAGAGCGAGCTCTTTTTTAAACTGATCAAAATGACTATAGTGAATACTCTTCATGCCGATGTATTCGGCACCCTTGCAGAATTCCACATTATCATCCACCATGATGCATTCGTGAGGTTCGACACCAAGGCGACCAGCTATCAGGCGATAGAAGGCCCCTTCTGGCTTCGCCAGACCCGTATCACCAGATACGATTGCGGCATCAAAGCAACGCTCAATTTCACCAGAATCGAAGTACTGGGTGAGCGTCCCGGGGCCGGCATTACTGAGCAAGCCGGTTTTAAACTCATGCGTCTGATGAAGCTGTTCGATGAAAGCGAGCAAATCCATGTCATTATTAGAGGCGCCAGCAACTGCCTGTCGCCAAACCTCAAGACTTACGCCTAGACGATCGGCAATCTGCTGGTCCATATCGGTTACGAAGCCATATCCTGCTGATACCGTAAGATCGGCTATGAATGCCTCATCGGTAGTGAGGTCTCCGCCAAGTCGTCGATATGTCGGACGAATGCCGTGGCCTACAGGCCGCACGACACCGAAGTAATCGAATATAAGAGCTTTAACCATGTATTACATATTCTACAAGATAACGCGCTGCGTCAAAACATTGTAGTCAGGGATTTGTTTCTGGAAGAGAACTTTTACCTGGTTGGCATTGCCCTTGAAATTTCCCTTGCCGCAAGATGTTGCCCAGTAGTGCTGGATAACATCCGAGCCATCAATAATGTTCATAGAATATCGCTGACCAGTCGCACAAAACCCACGATCATCTTTCAGTTCTGGGCTAGGATTGCCGCGGGTATAGCCTGAAAGATCGAGCGCACGGAGGAACTCAGCATACGACGATTGGTTGTTGCCATAGGTCTGCGTATTTACGACTTCGTCGTTGTAACCCTTGATAATGTCAATAGTGGATGAGCTACGGCCAACAGTGATACGAATGGCTTGGTGGACTGCATCGGCAGAAACAGGTCCCTGCATGGTGTATTCCATTTCTCGCGAGGTCGAGGCATAGTCGACAAGAGCAGTCTGCTTTACCTTGGGACTATCACTCTTGAAACCATTTAAAATCAGTAGGAATACCCCTATGATGAGGCCGACGCTGACCAAAAAACCGAGAAAATACTTCATGATTCGCCACTCTTTCGTTGATATTAAATATCATACCACATTGCGCTTATTTTTTCAATACTAATAGACTGTGCGGTGATAGTGATACTCTCGAAGTGATGAGCCGTAGCATAGCTCATCATTGATACAGATTGTCTGACGCTCATTGACGATCAAATAGCCATGGCTTCGCTGGTACTCACTAATGCGCTGTTGATTAGCGGTGCCGATGGCTAAAAAGAGCGAACCAGCCATAAACCAAAGGACTGAACCGATAATAGACCAGCGCACAAACTGTTTACCCGATTGCTTCTTGCTGGCGAATCGCTGACCAGCAACGACAATCCACAGCGTTGGTATGGACAACAATGCATAGAAGGATACTAGCAGTCCGGCCTGTGAAGCGACCGACATGGTGGCAAGTTGGTCCTGAAGGCGAACATCACCCCAGATAACTTGCGCCATAAGAAAACTAAAAGCAACGGTTATAAAGATAAGGAGAATACCTGCCATAGTGGCCACGGCGGCAGCCACTATGCGCAAAATATGGCGCACAACCTGGCCAGCACGGCTGAGTGCAGGCGCACTTTCGCTTGCCATGCGTTTCCAAGGCTGCTCAGTGCTGATCTCAGAGTACTTCTGCTTAGCCTTAGTCAAAACTGTCTGGGCCGTAAACTGCTCACCACGCAGTTCTGCTTTTTGCTCGGCCGTGCGTGCTTCTGGTAGGATTACGAGTAGTAAAAGATAGACAAGTATCCAGAAGCCGCTTGTTGCAAATGCCAAGATAACGAATATAAGGCGGACAATAGTGACATCCACATTGAGGTAGGCTGCAATTCCGCTACATACCCCACCGATAACTTCACCCTCACGGAGAATATACAGCCTCTTTGGCTGAGCTGCCGATGATTCTGTTGCCTGATTATTTGAGCCATCATCTGACTCTGCTGGCTCTACTGAGCCCATTGCAGTAATAATGTGAGTCATTTCCTTGGTACTGACGACATTTTTGTGAGTAGTCAGGAGATCGTCACATTTTGCGGCAATAGCCTGCTCAAAGTCCTGCATAACCTCGTCTTTGCCAGGATCAGAGGCAAGCTTACTGCGAGCCTGGTGGAGATATTTAGTTAGGGCCTCGTAGGCGCCCTCCTCAAGCTGGTATGCTCTGCCGTTAAGGTTAACACTCGTAACTTTATTCATTGTCTTGGTCTCCTAATGCTTGTATTGTTCGCTGTAGCCGCTGCCAGTACGATCGGAGTTCGCCCAAGCGAGCCCTCCCTGCTGATGTCAGGCCATAGTACTTACGGGGTGGTCCAGAATCGGACTCTACCCATTCATAGGCAACAAGTTCATCACGGCGCAAACGGCTCAATAGTGGATAGAGCGTACCTTCTGCTGTGGCGAATTCTGTTTCACTTAAGCGTTGTACTATGTCCGCAACGTAGACTTTGTCCGCGGAGACAATTGTCAGGACTGCATATTCCAGCAAGCCCTTACGAAGCGGCGCAAACTTATCTGATGTATCTGTCATGAAGCTACCTTTCTATAAAAAGGTACTATAGAAAATAACCCTAGTCAAGTGCGCCGCTATCGGCTTAGTCGCTGATGCCATGAGGCAATGACATCAAGCTGATCGTCTCGGGTTGGGGCTTGGTTGTACTCTACGGAGATGGCAGCGACAATGTTAGCTTGCCCTCGAAGTTCAACACCCTTAAAGTTCCCTTCTAGTTGCTGGGGTAATGTGCGGCGTTGTGCACAAAAGAAAGCATCAGCAAATGAGCGCATCGGAATTTTTTGTTGGCCCGCCTGCGAGATCAAACCCATTAGATTTCTTTCTGCGCTATACCGTGCGCATTCGTCTGAACTCAGGGACGGATCATCCCATTCCACTTCCAGGGCAGCTGACTGGACTGTGTGTTCAATGAATGCCTCCCTTAGCCAAAGGTGCGTTCCTGAAGTTGGCGTCGTAGTACCCTCGTCCATTCCCAGGCCAATTATTGACTCAGCAGCATGAAGTGCTTCATGAAAACCGACATCATACAGCGACTGCTGAGCATAGAGGGCAACCGGCTCGGCTATGCCGATAGATGCGTTATGCCCCTGAAAGATTCCTAGGGCTCCTAGCTGAGATGCTCCGAAGGTATCAAGAATGGACACGTGCTGGATGGCCTCAAGGCCAAATTGTAGCGCGCCCAGGCTTTCTGGAGGCAGTTGATCTTCTTCGGCCATAGTCTCGATATCAGTTATAAAACTTGGCATAAATTCATGAAAGCGGGTCGCTAGGAACGCGTTAGTTGGCCCGAGGGAGGCATTATGCCACCCAAGAAAATGGAGTAGATCATCGTTATCTGCCCGCTGAATACCCGTACGAATATCCTGGGCCATTGCCTGGAGATCTCGCGGGGGCACCGTACTGCGGTCGGCAAATTGCGCATCAAGTTCCCGTGCCTTAGTCTCATTTGCCTGACCCGAGAAAGCGCGGTCAATTCTCGTGCGCACGTCCATTAACTGGCGGTCCACGTCCTGCCGCAGTTGGGCATCCCAGCCAGTATAGGCCTTGCGAAGATTAGGATACACAAAACCCTCCTCGTCCTGAATAGTTAGTGTAGAGTGCCTGTCAGCCAGCCGTAGCACTGAATGACCAATTACGAACTCAGGTGGACATGGCTTCATAGGGAAGCTCTCTACTCGCTCTGACATATCAATGTTGCGAAGGCCCGAGGGAGGATGCCTACAATTCACCCCAGTTTACGCCTGTACTCACATCGACTGCAAGCTTGACCGGCAAGTCATAGATATGCTCCATGGTTTCACGTAAAATTTCTGCAACAGCATCGGCGTGCTTAGCAGGGCATTCGACCACAATAGAGTCATGGATTTGCAAAATCTGCTCACCTAGACGCTGTGTCTGCAATTTTTGCTCAACGGCAAGCATAGCGAGTTTCATGAGATCTGCCTCGGTGCCCTGGATAGGCATATTAATAGCAGCTCGCTTGGCCGCTTCGCGGACAATAAAGTTGCTTGACTTGAGGTCAGGTGTTGGGCGACGCCGACCGCAAAGTGTTGCCACATATCCATCCCGCAGCGCATTGTGGACAATAGTATCCATATAGACTCGGATTGGCGCACGTAAAACAAAATATTTATCGATAAATTCTTTGGCCTGGTCGCGGGTCATACCCGTAGCGATACTTAAGCCGTGCGGGCTCATGCCATATAGGACACCGAAGTTCACTGTCTTGGCATGACGGCGCATATCCTTGGTGACAGCTTCGATACTCACGCCATATACTTCCGCAGCCGTAGCGACATGGATATCTACGCCAGAGTTAAAGTCATCGATAAGCTTTTGGTCGTTAGCCATAACCGCAGCGAGTCGCAGCTCAAACTGAGAGTAGTCTGCACTGACGAATACATTTCCAGGCGCAGGCACAAAAGCTCGGCGGATGGCACGGCCCATCTCTGTACGGGTCGGAATGTTCTGTAAGTTAGGGTCGTGAGAGCTGAGACGGCCAGTAGCCGCAACATCCAGCGCATACGTAGTATGCAGGCGGTTATCAAGATCGACGAGCTTGGGTAAGGCATCGATATAGGTATTTTTGAGCTTGGTGTACTCACGGTACTTCGTAATAAGATCAACGATCGGATGAAGGCCACGCAATTTATCCAATTCGGATGCACCGGTCGAATAACCAGTTTTTCCCTTCTTGATGCCCTGTGTCGGGAGCTGAAGCTTCTCGAAAAGGATCATAGCGAGTTGTGTTGGCGAGGCAATGTTGAACTCCTGGCCGGAATGACCATAGACCTCCTGCTCGATAGTCGCAATAGTCTCGGCAAAAGAAACACTCATCGCATGCAAGTATTCCGTATCGAGAAGCACTCCTCTGTGTTCTACCTGAGCCAGCAATGCGATTGTTGGAAATTCAATGGTCTTGATAAGATTATCCAGCTCCGGAAGATCGTCGTACTGGAGCTTCTGGTCTTGATAGGCGCGCCAAATTGCTGCAGTTACTTCTGTGGATTGCCCTAAATCAACTGGACACTGGATGATATCTGCAAGCTCCCGCGAGCGGAGCAAAGAGTTAAGTACAAATGCCCCTATGCGTGTATCGTGGCCGATAGCACCTGGCAGGCTCATGTCGAGTGCGAGTAATGAACGGAAAACACTCTTAAGGTTATGTCCTATCACGGGGCCATTACCAATAACCGAAATCCAGTCTGGGTCTGGGTCATTGGGTTCAGTCGGCAACGCCAAAATCGAAACATGATCATCACGAGCGCTCACCCATAGCTCAGTTGCTTCTGGATTTAGGGCAATGACACGGGGCTGCCCTACCTGAAAATCGTCAGCCGAGAATG
The DNA here is from genome assembly GCA_963721475.1 of uncultured bacterium. Taxonomy (GTDB): domain Bacteria; phylum Patescibacteriota; class Saccharimonadia; order Saccharimonadales; family UBA4665; genus CAMLQK01. The sequence goes on from CAVRJI010000002.1 coordinate 501,381, forward strand.
GAGCTACTGTAGCAGGAATAAGCTCTTTCTCTATCAAGCCTAAGCTTGCCTGCTCTACAGGAGAGGTTTTGGGTAGCTGCGCCTCAACTTGGCGGAGCAAATTAGTGAACTCTAGGTTGCGAAGTGTCGCTACGAATTCAGGGCGAACGGCGTCATGTAGGCGCGCTTTCTCCAGGTCAATCTGTGTCGGTGCATCAACCATTAGCGTAACAAGCTTCTTACTCATATATGCCATGTCACGGCCCGCCTCTAGCTTCCTCTGGACGGCTGGCTTGAGTTCCATGAGATGCTCGTACACTCCATCAAGGGTGTCGTACTGACGAATGATTTGCAGCGCGGTCTTTTCGCCAATACCAGCAACACCAGGAATATTATCCGATGCATCACCTTTGAGAGCTTTGACATCGGCCCACTGATGAGGTCCAACACCATATTTTTCTTCAAAGTAAGCAACATTGAATAACTCTATGTTGCTTAGTCCTTTTTTAAGCGTAAATATGTGCGTATGTTCGTTAATGAGTTGCAATACGTCGAGGTCAGAGGTGATGAGGTAGCTCTCGATACCCTTCTCGCCTGCTTGCTTGGCAAATGCACCCATAAGATCATCTGCTTCATAGTCATCTGCTTCATAAAGGGGCCATCCAAGGCTTTCGAGTAAATTATGGAGAATAGGAATCTGCTCGTAAAAATCAGGTGGAGGCGGCTTTCGGTTCGCTTTGTAGGCTGGATAGATCTCACGGCGTGAGCGGATATTTGTTTTTGCCTTATCCCAAGCAACACAGACATAGTCTGGCTTTAGGCGCTTAATAACCTCAAGTGCCATCATGGCAAAACCGTAGACACCACCAGTGGGCGTGCCATCTTTGGTGCTGAGGTTAGGCATAGCGTAATAACCTCGGTAGAATACCGATTTGCCGTCAATAATAACGAGACGCGGCGTTTTTTTCTCCTCACTCATGCATGTAAGTATAGACGACTGATCAATTTTAGGACATAGATTCCTTCCGTTTGCCCTGATCGACTGCGTCCGAAGCGGTAACGTTATATTTTTTACTACTGTCTTATCTGTTATTTGCACATTGACCTTCGTGACGAGGCCTGAGTAGACTTTGCAAGCAAACATAAAAGGAGCATTACTATGAATCAATTACTCATTCTAGATACAGCTAGCAATCAGGCCCTCAAGGAAGCTGGCCCACTCATTATTGCCCTCGGATTTATCATCGCCCTAGGTGGTATTACCGCAGCCGCTATCATCATCTGTGGTTGGGGCCATATTCGCAGTACAAGCATTAACTGGAGTAAATGGTCAGCCGAGATAGTTTGCCGTTAAATGTTACTGTCTGCTTACATCCGGCCTATCGATAGTCTTTCGCTTAATGATATGTTTACCTTTTTCCCAAAAAAGGGTAAGCTCTGTGACCAGCATATTAATGCGACTCACCTTATATCGGCCAAAGGCATCAGCATCCTGGCGGCTCTTCAGGTGGGGATTCGCCCCGAAGCACTCATCGGCCAGTGCAAAAAACAAGGTATTTCGGAAATCGAACTGAGACATCTTATTGAAGCGTTAAATAGCTGCGGTGCGCTTCGGTGTAGTCGGAAGATCTTCTTTCGGCTACACCGAGCAACAGCCACCCCAGCGGTCTTCACTCCACCATATCTTTGGCGACGCACCGCAAGCGCATGGACAATTATGAAGGCGACACTCAGGGTATGTTCAGCACTCACGGTCACCACTCTCGCTATCGGGACTTTACTGTGGCCCTTACTATCAAATATATCGCCCGTGAGGGCTTTAGCCAATCTCTCTATGGGGTCATTCGTTATCATAGCCAGCATTTTCGTCCATGAATATGCTCACTTGTTCCTGATAAGACTACGGGGATTCCGTGCCTCAGTTGTTCAACATGGTCTTCGGGTCGGCTTGCTCCACAAAAGAATGGGCACAAGAGCAGAAATTATTTGCGCAATTATTGGTTCGATTGCTGGGATTACATTCTCCCTCTTGATGGCTTTGCTCGAAGCCCTGCCAACATATTTGGCAGTTATAGCCAGTATCCTCCATGCATGTAGCCTACTCCCCTGGTGTAGTGACGGGAAAAGTCTTCGCACCGCATTTATAGACCTTAGAAAGGACGTTTGTGAAAAAACCAATTCTTAGTATAGATAATCTTTTTATTAATCGAGGGGCTCATTTTAACCTTCAAGTAGAAAAACTCCATCTTCAGGCTGGGACACTCTTGTGTGTGACTGGACCAAACGGCAGTGGCAAATCAACACTACTCACAAGTATGGCCGGCCTGCTGAAGCCGGACGGGGGTGTCATAACAATCGCGGGCAAATCACTCACCCGTCATCTTCGTGAGACAAAAGCTAAGATCGGATATGTTCCCGATGATGAGGATTGGTTTATACGAGAGCTCTCGGCCCGTGAATACCTGCGGCTATTAGGTAATATATACTCCGATGTTAAAATTAGGGCGAATATCCAATCGCGAATCTCACAGTTATCTGAGCAACTCTACTTTTCTCAGCTCGACACCCCACTCGATCAACTTAGCCACGGCAATAAGAAGAAGGTGCAACTGATTGCTGGACTCATGCACTCGCCGCTGATCATAGTCATAGACGAATTGCGTAATGGCCTCGATCCACTTGCTATTATTGCTGCTGAGAATATCCTGCGCCAAGAGGCTCGCAGAGGTGCTTGCATCGTTGCTGCGACGCATGACCTATGGTGGGCTGAGCGAATTTCGGATGAAGTTCTTATGCTCAAAGATGGCAGAGTACGCATTCATCAAACAACTTCTAGTATCTGTAAGGCGTTTGGTAGTTTTGAAAAAGCCTTCATGCGGGAAGCTAGCGCTACGACAGCCTAATGTATCCTTACATTACAGCACTCGCCGTCGCGGTTGGACGGAGCCGGAAACATTCGCTATACACCGTACTTTTCCGCCTTATAGTATTGGGGATTATGGGCTTGAGCCTCGGGCTGGGGTTAGCCATAAGCATGCCAAGCTTGCCCCTCACGTCTTTTGCGAGTCCTTTTTCACTAGGCCTATCCGGCATATTTCTTTTTCAACTTATGACACTGCTAATACTCGTTGGGACATCCAGCCTCGTAAGACATGATCGCTATGGCTCACTCCTACTGCTATGGCCTTTGTCGCCAAGGCAACGGACAGTCCTTTGGCTTATCCCAGATAGTACTCTCTGTCTCCTCGGGATGCTCTGTCTGGCTCCGACTCTTTTCCGTTCCTTCGACATACTCGGGCTTGGCAATGTTGAGTTAACTGGCTGCCTCCTGCTCGGCGTATTGAGTGGTTTTGGTCTACACTATAATCTTCCCAATAAGGTAAAGCTGTTCAGCATACCCGCTCTCGTAGGGCTAGAGTACTTCCTCGTGCGCAATGTCACCATGCACCCAAGGGGCTTTGGGGTTCCTGCGACTCTTGCGCTCGTTCTGTTTACCCTTACAGCTTTCAGCTGTTGGTGGATCAAGCATCGTGTCTTGGCGCTCTCTATGCGCCAGAAGACCGTTCATGATGTGACGCCCCTGCCCATCCCTATTCGTTGGTGGATTGTTCGAAAATTATTTCGCAATAAACGCATGACATCTAGCTTGATTACCTCCGTAGTCCTGAGCAGTGGCCTCAGTTTACTTGTCATGCGCACACTTCCTGCAGCACTCGCCGTTCCAGCCCTTGGTCTTTTAGCGGCAGCGAGCACGAGTGATTTACGTGGAACCTTGCGACGGCATAATCCAGCTGAGATCTGTGCACTCAAAGGCACTCCCGCTTTCTGCTCGTCGATAGTCACGGGAAGCTTACTGTGCATCGCCGCTCTCTTACCACTTATTGTGGTGATACTTCAGCAAACCCACGAACCCACAGTCTTGAGCTATCTTGTGCTCGGGTGTAGCGCTGGAATTATCGCAAGCACGATGGTGACCGCCCAGGATAGGGATATACTAGGCCAGTTTATGACTATGCTCCTGTCAATTGGCCTATTCGTCTACCTTCCTCAGGCCCTGCAATTAGATATGACGACTACTCGAAGTTGTATTTTGCAGTCTGTCATCGGCATTCTCCTATGCTTATGTACACTCGGCATTGAATATCAGCGTAATCCTTATGATTGGAAAAAGTATGTTTGAACAAAATCCGATTTCTCGGTGGCTCGTGCGCTATACGACCTTAGTGACAATATGCGGCTTTCTGGTCTGGGTCGCCACACTTATCCATGGTGCGATTCTGGCGAAAAATGCACCTATTGGGCAAGAAATTGTGACAAAATTAGGGCCGTTCGAGCTTAACGAGTTCGCAAAGCAAGCTCTTACGGATGGGTATACAATTCATTTTGGCTTTCGCAAGGATATCATATGGTATTTTTGCGGGTGCCTAGGCATTGGTCTCCTCGCTGGTGTTGTAGCATCTCTGTTTCGAAGAAAAAATACTCGCAGTTACCATTAGCGGTATACTAAAGACATCATGGCTGAGCAACAAAAGTTAGATTACTACCGTCTAGGGGCCGAACAAGTCCTCTCGCAACTTAAAACAAAAGGCTCAGGCCTCACCAATGCTGATGCAAGACAGCGGCTTGGGCAATTCGGGGCGAACGAGTTCGCAAAGAAGCGGCAGGAGCCTTGGATTATTACCTACCTTCGACAGTTTAAGGACCTTATGATTGTCCTGCTGGGCGCAAGCAGTCTCCTCTCTCTCTATCTTGGCGATAAGCGCACGAGTATCGTCCTCCTTGCGATAGTCCTCTTTAATACGACGATTGGCTTTTTGCAAGAATATAAAGCAGAAAAAGTTATGCAATCACTCGAGAAGCTGGTGATTGCCACAGCGAATGTCGTCAGAGATGGCAAACTTGAGCAAATCTCTTCTGCAGAGATTGTTCCTGGAGATATTGTCTACATTGAAGAGGGTGATTCCATTCCAGCAGATTTACGTCTTATATCCGAAGAAGAACTGAGCACGAATGACTTTGCGCTAACTGGAGAAAGTAATCCAACACGCAAATTTATTCACGCCATTATTGGTGAAGTTCCACTCCCGAACCAGCACAACCTCGTTTTCATGGGTACGACCGTTGCGATCGGCCATGGTTATGGCGTGGTCATCGGGACTGGCATGCGCACTGAGCTTGGGCGGATTGCCAGCCTTAGCCAGGAAACTCGTTCTGAGCTCAGCCCTTTGCAAAAGGAGATGAATCACGTCGCCACTCGTGTAACGCAAGGCACCATGATTCTTTGCGTCATTCTATTGCCGATTGCTATTAAGACCGGACTTCCCTTCAAAGATGCCTTCTTGTTTGCGATAGGAATTGCGAGCTCCTTAATCCCGCAGGGCCTGCCTGCGGAAATCAATACTTCCCTTGCACGAGCTGCCGGCAAATTAGCTCGTGCCCGTGCACTCGTCAAAAAGTTGTCTGCAGTCGAAACACTTGGCGCAACAAGCACAATATTAACCGACAAGACGGGTACGCTGACCAAAAACCAGATGACCGTTGAGCAATTCTTTATTGGCACTACCGCGTATAACGTAAGCGGCAAGGGATATGAACCCGACGGTGTCATCTCTCTGGGCAATGATAGCCGCCCGGACAAGAAGATATTGAGTGAACTTGCTATTTTCTTTACGGCCGGCGCAATGGCATGTAATGCGCATGTTAATCCTCCGGATGACGAGCATGCAACCTGGCATTGTATTGGCGATCCGACAGAGGGAGCAATTGTTTCCCTCGTCATGAAAGCGGGTATTAATCCCGCAGAGCTTGATAAAAAATATCCCGAATTGAAGGAATTTGCTTTTGACTCTGCGCGCAAGCGAATGACTTCAATTCGGGCGTACGGTGAGCATCAACAGCTATACGCATTCGTTAAAGGAGCGCCTGAAAATATTCTCGAAAGATGCACCGAGATATGGGACCATGGGCACACACGTTCGCTTACTGCCAAGGACCGCAAAGCACTTTTAGCACAAAACGAGACGCAGGCGACTCTGGCTATGCGTAATCTAGCGCTTGCATACCGAGTGCTACCAACGGGAAGCAAAGCAAAACAGGTCACACTCGAAGAGACCGAGCAGGAGTTAATTTGGCTTGGCATGGTCTCCATGATAGACCCTCTGCGTCCGGAAGTTCCTGGTGCCATGGAGGCAGCGCGTGCTGCACACGTAAAAGTGTCTATTGTAACGGGTGACTATGCAATTACTGCCAAGGCCATTGCCGCTCGCGCCAAGCTCGCGTTAAATCCCGCGGATATTGTCGTCGTGTCCGGTGAAGAGCTGCAGAAACTGAGCGACGCCCATATCCTCAATCTAGTACAACAAGGTAGCATTATCTTTTCACGCGTAGCTCCAGAAGATAAACTCCGCATTGTAGAACTTGTCCAAGAAAGTGGTCAAGTTGTCGCCGTGACAGGTGACGGGATCAATGATGCCCCTGCCCTCAAACGAGCAGATATTGGTGTTGCGATGGGCCAGACAGGCACCGACGTTGCAAAACAGTCTTCAGAGATTGTTCTACTCGACGACAGCTTCAATACACTCGTGGGCACGATACAAGAAGGTCGTGTTATCTTCCAAAATATTCGCAAAGGTACATTGAGCGCGTTCACCAGTAATGCTGCTGAGCTTATCGTAAACCTCCTGAGCCTTGCAGCAGCAACGTTGTTTCACGTCCCTCTTGCTATATCGGTCATGCAGATTCTAGCTATTGACCTTGTTGCCGAGCTCTTTCCTATTGCAGCCTTGGGCGCGGATAAAGCCGACAGTGAGGTAATGCAAGAGAAGCCTCGTAACCCCAAAGATCATATCCTGAATGGACGTGCCATTATTGATCTGTTGTGGTGCGGGCTCCTCATAGGTGGCTTTGCTTTCGCCAATTACATGTGGTTCTTTGAGCGGCACGGTGTATCAGCAGCACAAGTGGCGACGGACAGCCAATTGCACTTGCAGGCAACTGCGCTAACCTATGCCACTATTGTTATCTGTCAGCTCTGTAACATCCTGCAGCGTCGAAGTCAGCACGGCATGTTTACGCGCTACCAGTTCAACAACCCGTCGTTCTGGCTGGCGATTCTGCTCTCCTTATTTTGCGTTGCAAATATCATATACAACCCATGGGTTGCGCCATACTTCCACTCCGCCCCGCTGAGTTTTGCGGATTGGCTCTATGTCCTTATCGCTACGGCGTTCTTTGTTGGCATTCGTGAATTTCAGCGGTGGAGCAATAAGCACCACAGTCGGCGCGTGGTGCTGGATTTACACAAAAAGCTTCCCCACCGCCGCTAGATGAATCTTTCGACTTATCGTCGGCTCCATAAAATGCCTACGGTGGACATTGCAAGGTCGCTGGCATTTGGTCGCCATATAACCAGTACTGCTTCGTCGGGCTTGCTAGACAGCTAGGCCAAGAGCTTCCTCGACGCCCTGTTCGAGTACCTCCATATTTGCTGTGTCGTTGACGATTATCTTGTCACTGCGCTCTTTAACGGCGCTCATGTTAAGAGTTGCAGCATCGCCCGAAGGCTGCATCTCAACTCGCTCTTCGGCTAAAAATTGTTCAAAAGTTTTATCGTCATCGCCTTGGCGACCTTGGCGCTTGGCGTTTTGCAGACGTTCAAAACGAACCCGTGGATCAGCGTCAACCCAGACCATCGTTCCACCTAATTCGTGTATGCGGTCGGCTTCATAAGGATTGCGAAGGCTTGCGACAACAAGACCCTTGTAGGATGTCGAAACGCCATCAAAGGTCTTTTTAGCCTGGTCGACAAGAACACTTAAGCCAAATTCTCGGCGCCATTCAGCGCTAAGCGCTCGCATATTCTGGCGTTCGGCGGATAGTCCACGCTTTTGCAGCTCATCCCTTAAGAGGTCACTAACAGAAATGAAGAGGAATTCGTGCTTGGCTGCGAGCAGTAATCCAACAGCATCTTTTCCTGAACCATTTGGCCCTGATAAACCAATAATTGTCATTTCTTGTGGCATTACTTCGATAAACTATACCATACGGGCAGAGCTTAGCCTACCCAAGGTTTTATTTTGTGTTATTTCGTATTGCCCGCGGCCCGTTTGTGCGCCAAAGGTCGTACATGGGCAGCAATACCAACGGCCAAAGCCACAATCACAATGTTCTTGATAATGTACTGCCCTTCCAGGGACGGAACGAGGAATTGATCCCAGGCCATGTCAGGCACCAGCACGAGCGGAGAACAGACCATGACCATGTGAGCGAGAAGTAAAGGAATGACAATACGTGTCGCACGCGGTATTAAGAAAAGAATACCGATCAGGCATTCTACGACTGCAAGCGTCAAAAAAGCAGCATCAAAATATTGCCCACCTATTGTTTTTTCAGTTAGAGCAACTGCCAAGGGGCTGGCTGGGCTCAAATCGAATATTTTCAAAATGCCAAAATAAAAGTAGACAACGAAAATTGCGACACGGGCAATCGGGATATAACTCCGCTTGAGCCACTCGACGATTCGGAGATCAAAGGCCTCAACTGTTTTTGCTGCCTTGAGCTTGGTCTTCGTTTGCATTCCCACCCCGTCCTGCTATTTGATGTAATCGTGAAGTTTTTTGGCGTCTTTGTGCTTGCGCAGTTTTGCCAAAGCCTTGGCTTCAATTTGCCGGATACGCTCACGAGTTACGCTAAATTCCTGACCAACTTCTTCGAGTGTATGCTGCTTGCCGTCTTCCAAGCCGAAACGCAACTTAAGGATTTTTTGTTCACGCTCAGTCAAAGCACCAAGCATGCCTTTAACCTGCTCTTTGAGCAGTTGATTGGTTGCTGACTCCTCGGGACTAACTGCGTCTTCGTCTTCGATAAAGTCTGCGAGTACTGATTCCTCTTCGTCGTCACGGATCGAAGCATCGAGACTCGAGATATCTTGCTTGATCTTCATGATGTGCTCAACTTTGTCGACATCGAGGTCCATTGCCTTGGCGATTTCGTCGTTGGACGGTTCGCGGTTCAGTTCTTGGGTCAAACGGCGCTGAGTTCGGAGTAGCTTGTTGATCGTTTCGACCATGTGCACGGGAATACGGATGGTACGAGCCTGGTCTGCGATAGCACGCGTAATGGCCTGGCGAATCCACCATGTTGCGTATGTAGAGAACTTGAAACCCTTGTCTGGATCAAATTTTTCGACAGCACGAAGTAAACCGGTGTTACCTTCTTGGATGAGGTCCAAGAGATCGAGGCCACGGCCTACGTAACGCTTCGCGATCGAGACTACCAGTCGCATGTTTGCCTCAGCCATCTTGTCTTTGGCGTCTTTATCACCATCCACAACACGCTTTGCTAAGGCCAATTCTTCTTCGGCAGACAATAGGGGAATTTTACCGATTTCTCGCAGGTACAGGCGAACTGAGTCGTCAGCGATGTCATCAAGATAGCTCTGATCGTCAGTAACAATTTCCTCACCCTCTTCGCCAACCCATTCGTCGGTGAATTCAGGCTCCGCCTCTACGGCGTCAGCAGCGATAACTTTGATGCTGGCATCAGCTAAAGCCGTGTAGAGACCATCGAGTAGGTCAGCGTTGTCAGGGGTGTCGGGAATAAGCGCAAAAATCTCGCGCTGCTCAATTTGGCCGTCTTTTTTTGCCTTGAGTACGAGTTCAACCTTGGCTTTGTCGAGATCGACAACAGTTGGCTGGTCTGGAGTTACTTCTTTTGCAGGCTTTTTAGCTTTTGGCATAGGTCAGGCACCTCCTTTAAAGGGCTTTAAGAGTTGGTTTAAGCGAATATCTTCTTCAAGAAGTTGCTTCATTTCCTCGTCTGTTGCTGTCAGATATTTTTGTCTTAAATATTCTTTTTGGATTTTGACATAGCTTTCTATCAGATGTGCCTGCAATCGAGCGACTTCGTTATGAAGTTCTATAGACTCGAGACCTTGATAGAGTTCTTCGTAATGTAACGATAAAATTTTAACATAATCTGCTATAGGACGCAAAGTTTCAGCCTGGTTGGTATCTCCTGTGAACTGCGGGTGGTCCTTGAGAAAGCGCAGCAGATGAATGGCCTGATCGTCCAGCATCATAATTTCTTCGAGCGGTTCGAGGGCGATGATTCGCACCTTCGGGTGCATGAGTGCCATGCTGAGCAATCGGTTCTGTACTCGTTGACGTTCCTGGAAGATAGCGTCCAATTGCGCCGGTGTCACTTTTAGTTTCTTGAGTGGCTTGGGGCGAGGTGCAGCCGCAGCTGTTTGCGTAAGTTTAGCCTGCAGGGCATCCGGACTCACCCCTATCAACTGTGCAACCTCACTCATGTAGTGGTCCTTCTCGACCGGGTCCTGTAGCTCGCTCACAACCTTGAGGATGATGTCGCTAAATTGGCGTTTACCGGAACCAGTCGTAATATCGAGTACATTTTTGTAGCGATCCATGAGCCAGTCCAAGGCGTCTTGGGGGGCTTGGACAATTTCCTGCCACTTTGCCGCATCCTGCTTGATCAGTTCATCTGGATCCTTGCCGCTTGGGATAGAAATGATACTAAGTGAAACTTTGACCTTGCTAGCGATTGGTATCGCTCGCTCAGTGGCGTTCAGCCCTGCTTTATCGGCATCGAAGCTCAATCGGATGTCGCCCGTAAATCGGCTCAACCCTTGGAGGTGCTGTTCTGTTAGAGCGGTCCCTGCTGTGGCCACCACCTGTCTGACGCCTGCCTGATGGCTTGCGATAACGTCAAGGTTACCCTCGGCAACGACCACAAATTTGCTCTTACGGATTGACTCTTTGGCAAGGTGCAAACCAAAAATATGTCTCGATTTGTCGTAGAGTACGGTTTGGGGTGTATTGATGTACTTTGGCGCATTAGGCTCATCGATAAGCAAGCGGGCCGTAAAGCCAATGACACGGCCCTGTTGGTCGCACAGCGGGATCATAATGCGGCCGCGGAACATGTCGCCCACACCCCGATAGCGTTGTGCTGTCACCCCAGCGGCTTTCATTTCGGCATCCTGAAAGCCCTTGCTCCGCAAAAACTCAATCAACGCCGTGCCGCCGTTTGGCGAATAGCCAAGTCTCCACTCCAATGCGGTCTGCTTGCTGAAACGGCGCTTTTGCAGGACATACTCAAGAGATTGCCGATTGCGGCTAAACTGGACTTGATAAAATTTTGTGCTCAGGTCGAGCAACTGGTATAAGCGTTCCTTGTCTGGGCCACTGCGGGCGCCACTGCCTTTTTTGCGGTACTGGTCAAGATCAATACCTGCCTTGCGGGCAAGTAGCTCAAGAGCTTCCTTGAAATCAAGCCCCTCGACTTCCATGATAAAGCTGAAGACGTTGCCACCCTTGCCAGAACTGAAATCATGCCAAATTTGCTTCTCTGGGCTCACCATAAAACTCGGGCTTTTTTCATCGCTAAAAGGGCTCAGCCCCTTCCAGTTTCGACCGGCGCGTTTAAGCTGGACGTATTCGCTGATAACGTCCTCGATATTTAGTCTACTCTTTACCTCTTCAACTGCGTCCATAGTGTCTGCTCTTATTGTACGATATTCTACCCCTGTTCGAATAGAGGAGCTTTTAACCGAAGCATTAGTGTGATTAAATGAGCACATGAATCCTGACCATCCAGGCGGTAATCCCTATGATTTCATCATGAATGATGGCCAACAGCAGCCATCGAAGTTCAAGCTCGCTAGCGTCGGTGGCGCGGGTAACAAGGGCCTTCTATTTCGCATTGGCCTAATTGTGGGTGGTGCGTTCTTACTCGTCATAATTATCGTCACTGTCATGTCCCTGTTGGGTGGCAACAAAGACGACAAGGCAAGCCTTGTGAAGTTAGCACTGACACAGCAAGCAATCATCTCGACATCAGATGATGGGACACGCAATACTCGATCTCAGGCCAAGGCGAACTCAGCGATAACGACGCGTCTCAGCTCTCTGACTCAGCAAGCCGAGTATCTTGCTTATCTGAAGACTCAAGGCATTACCGTTAAGACCAAAGAGCTTGCTGCGGGTCAAACTGCCGAAACTACCGCTGCACTCAAGCAGGCCGTTGAAAGCAGCTCCTACGATACAACTTACGCTAAGATCATGCAACAGCAACTCGAGGGATATGCTGCGCAAATCCAAACACTCCACGGGCAAGTAACAGGGCCTAAGTTAAAGGCACTCCTCTCCAAGGAGTACGATCAGACTCAACTGCTTATTACTCAGCTCAACGCCAAAGACACCGTCGAAGATACCACACCACAATCGTAGAGAGCTTTATGCTTCGGTTTTGACGGGCAGGTGCACCACAAGCTCGTAGGAGTGACGAATAAGGTGACTTACTTCATCCCAGCTCAGTTGACCGCTCAATAGGAGCGTATTCCAGTGCTTTTTGTTGAGGTGATAGCCCGGCATGACCGTTTCATATTTTTCGCGGAGGAGTCTGGCAAGCTGTGGGTCACACTTGAGACTCAAGCGGACAGGCTGGCTATCCTCTTGGATCAACGCAAACATATGGCCACCAACCTTATAGACGGCAACTTTTTCACCAAAAGGGTAATCCAACACCGCATTCGGCATTGATAACAGGTGTTCTTCAACTTCTTTGTGACTAATCATGACCCTACTCTACCACGTCCAATAACGAAGGAACATCCTCGATCATATGATCAGGTCCAGCGGCGCGGAGAGAATTAACATCACCAAAGCCGTGGAGAATGGCTATCGTCTTTTCGACGCCTGCCGCCTGGCCGGCTAAAATGTCCGCACCAGTATCGCCAACGACAATTGCTTGCTTGGGGTCAATGGCCATGTGCATTAAAGCGTATCGGAGACCTTCAGGATGCGGCTTGGGTCGAAGTACATGCTCATCAGTAACCACAATGTCAAAATAGGGGCGAATACCTGTGTAGTCCAGCGCCTCGGTAATGCGATGATCACCAGAGGTCACTGCCGCCAAGCGAAAGCCCATACGGCGCAAAATAGGTAGCAATTCATCAACCCCTGGGTAGAGCTGCATCCGCTGCAATGACTCCGTATATAGTTTGTCATGATGAGCTTTTATCTTATGAAAAGGATGTTGCTGCGTTTTCACTAGAGTATGGATAACGTCATCAACCGTACCGTGCATGGCGTCAGCAATTTCTTTGCGAGAAGCCGGTGCCCCATCAAACGCTTTTGTCAGCTCTTCAAACTGCCAAAAGATATGTTCTTTGGTATCAAGAATTGTTCCACTGACGTCAAAAAGTATAGCTCGCATTATATTTCACTGCCCATCAATTAAAAATATATTATACAACTAAATAGTGCAAACAGCAATGTTTCTGCCTGATTACCGGCTTTGGAGTTGCTTCAGGTACTCCTGGAGTTCCTCAATGGACTCGTGAATATCGTCAAAAGCCCGGTGTGTTTCCTTTTTGACGTACTCCTTGCCATACCTGCCCTGCATGATCACTTTCCAGGCAGTAACATCCAGCATTCGATAGTGTAAAAGGCCAAATACTGTTGGCCAGTATGCTTCGATGAAACCCCGGTCGGCATGCACTGAGTTACCCGCTAAGATCGCGGCTTCGCCACCAAACTGCTGCTTGATGAGAGCAACGAGTTCTTCTTCAACCTGGGTGCTAGCTTTGCCTTGATCGAGTTTACTCACAAATTCATCACGATTCATGGGGTAATCCTGCCACCAGGTATTGGCGAGCATGCGCTCTTCAACTAAGTGTCGAGGCTGGGTAATACGTGCCTCGTAACTCGCCAGCGGCTTAAAGTCGAAGTCTGTGACCTCGACTGCTACCTCAAGAATGATGTCTTTGCGGGGGTCAAGTCCGGTCATTTCTAGATCAATCCACAGGAGTTTTGTCGGCACAGTGTGCTTTAAGTCTGTCATCAGAGTATTATAGCGCGTTTACTATTTTTTGTCGGGAACTTTACTGGCATTCCACCTATTTTGACGTCAAGGTCGCATGCAGCGATGAAAAGCGGGGAGCGGGTACCGGTCTCGAGAGAACCGACAGTATAGTGCGCATCCAGCTGAGAGTGCAGGAAGACTGTTGAGCCTGCCCGTTTGTTATCTGGCTCGCTATACACGCTGAACGTGCCTTTTTCACATGCAGGCACACTTATCACACGCTCCACAATTGGCTGAGGACCCGGAGGCAGCGACCATACCGATAAACCTGAGTGAATCTGCTGCACTTTGCGTTCGCCCACTTCTCTCACGCTGCGATCGCCGATTATAAAGCTTCGTGTCCCACAGTATAAGGCGGCAATTGCAAAGATACCATCGGGCATTTGAATACCCGCAGACTCTAGCTCGGTACTAATCTCGATATTTGGGAGTAGGCTGTAGGCATGATTGCCAGTGGAGTCAGTAGATCGCATGCGGTGTACGACAATACCAGGCGCGTGCGCCAGCACATCCCACATTCGAGATTCAGTTGTCGGCAAACCTAAGGGCAAACCTTCTTTAGACATACACATCCTATACTTATACGTAGGATAGCATACGCCATAAGAGGCGTTTTTTCAACTACGTTTTATGAGTATCTTGAGGCGTAAAACCGAGTGCAGCGGAATTGATGCAGTATCGTTGGCCCGTTGGCTGGTCTGGCGCATCTGGAAATATATGCCCCAAATGCCCGCCGCAATCTGCGCAGACCACTTCAGTGCGGTCCATGCCATGAGAGGAGTCTTGGTGAAAAATAACCGCGTCGGGCTTCGCGTCATAAAAACTGGGCCAACCGCAATGGCTGTCGAACTTCGTTGATGAGTCAAAGAGTATTGCACCACACGCCGCACAGGTATAGGTGCCCTCCATGACATTATTGAGCAAGGCCCCGCTGTAGGGCGCTTCTGTACCCTTTTCGCGCAGCACTGCATACTGCTCTGGCGTTAGCTGCGCCTTCCACTCGTTATCGCTTCGCTGCATACCCACCTCCTCGTTACGATTGCGCTACTTTTTCTTGGCTAACTTGTCTAGTTTAAGTGCTTTGAATACAAAATAAATGACTAAGGCCGTCGTGATAAACGATAGCATAACTGCCGCAAATGATCCCCATGCAAATTTGGCCGATTTTTCACCCAACTGCATAATGAAAACCTTCTTATCCAACGACCCCGTTCCTGGCAGTACAAGTCCAATAAGTGGGTTGATGAAACTGGCGATGAGCTGGTCGGCGAGCGCCTTCACCTGCGCACCAATAACCAGACCGATCGCCAAGCCAACGACGCTCTGCTCTCGCAAGAACTCAGCAAATCCCGAGACCACTTGCGGTTTACGCAGCAGTCGAGGCTTAGACACTGCTGACCTGGCAAGTGTCTCCTTGGTGACGCGTCGTGGTTCAGGCGATGCCGTCTTTGCCTTTAAGGTCTTGGTGCGCTGTGCTGGCTTCTTGCGGCCGGTAGCTGTGACCTTCTTGGGACTATCACTCTTTGTTTGGGATTTCTTGGTTGGCATGGCTATATTCCTTCATCCCACCCATTTTGCTAAATCTATAATCGTTCAGGTGCGTCAATGCCCAGCAGTGACAGCCCATCCTTGAGCGTATTTGCGTAGAGCCGAACCAATGCCAGACGTTCTGCCTGGCGAGGATCGCCAATAACTCGGTTATGCTCATAGAAACGGTTGAACGTTTGTGATAATTCGTACAAATATGTACAGATGTGGTGAGGCATGTATTCCTGGACGGCTCTTTCAAATACTTCAGGATATTCACTCACCTTGCGGGCCAGACCTCGCTCACCCTCGGCAAGCTCATCAGGAAATACTTCCGTTTCACTCTGAGCCTTAGCAAGTATGCTACAGGCCCGGGCGTGCGCATACTGCAAGTATGGGCCGCTATTGCCCTCGAGACTCACTGACTCTTGTGGATCGTAGACGATATCACCGCCAATGCGTTGCTTGAGGAAAGCGTATTTTACCGCGCCGAGCATCGTCTCGCGATTGCCCTTACCAGTCAAATCCTTATTGGCTTGTGTAGCAGCTTCGAGCACATCGAGAGCCAGGAGAACATTACCGGTACGTGAACTCATTTTGCGACCACCTTGCAGTTTGAGATTACCGTGGGTCAGGTGAATACTCCGCTCAGTGAGCTCTGGCGCAAACTGCTCAATGCTCTTTTGAACAACTTTCATGTATTCCACAATGTCGTTGGCCGTGATCACCAAAGATGCATCAAAGTGGTAGTCTTGCCATTTCTGCATAATAAGGCCGACATCCTTAGCCTCATAGGTCGGAAGTCCTTGGGAGTTAATGAAAACGCGGGTGTGGAGACCATACTTTTCGCCCTCAAAGACAACTGCGCCGTCGCTTTCGGTATAAACACCCTTTGCTTGCTGTTCGGCAACAGTCTTCAGGCCCGTAGGAGTTGTCATGCTTTCTGGGTAGTACTTTTCGAAAGGTACTACTTCGAGCTCATCATATAAAACCTTGAAGTATTCGTAGCTCCATTCGCGGCAGGTCCAATAAATTTGGGCAAAATCTGACGTACGATCATTATCAGCATGAACTGCGTATACGCGCTTATTGACCTCTACTATTTCGGTCTTTGCGGCCGGCTCTTCTTCGTATGCGGTATTACCCTCGACATAGCGAGCGCTTAACCACGCAGCACGGACATGAGGATTGTCTCCGACTTCTGCAAGCTTTACAGGGTTTTGACCCTCTAAGAAACGAATAATTGCCCACATGTTTTTGGCCACATGCAAACCCACATCGCCACCGAAATTCACACGATGCACGTCGCCACCAGCTGCTTGGAGTAGGCGCGAGATCGCATCACCAACCAACGTCGTGTACAAATGACCTGCGTGGAGTACCTTAAAGGGATTAGGGTCAGAATATTCAGTAACGATCAGTTTTCCAGCATACGGCTGTGGTTTGATCGTTGGTGCATCTTGGGCAATTTTTAGCAGGGCCTCGTCACTTAGGGTGATATTAATAAAGCCCGGACCAGCGATAGCAATATCTTTAACTTGATCGTTGGCGACTGCGGTTAGCTTCGCAGCCAACTGAACGGCTATGTCGCGAGGAGGTAGGCCGAGACGACCCGCAAGCTGCAGGGCAACATTGGTGGCATAGTCACCAAATTGTTCGTCCGTTCGGGTCAATTCTGATTGGACATCAATATTGAACAATTCTTTGATGGCTCGATCGAGCGCGTGAGTAATATCTTGCATAATATCTTATTATAACAGATTAGAGTGATCGCGTTCGGGATACGGCACGAATAGCCTGCCAGACAACAGCATAAAGGCTCGTGAGTAGGATAAAGAAGCTGAGCGTAATACCCAGGGCATGCGGGTACGTCGATGGGTGCAATATAATGTCGGAGACATCTACCAGGATGCCGCCCGGGTTAACAAGGATGTCCCAGGTATTCCACCGCAGATCGCGGCCAAGATAAATTGCAAAGCTGCAGATCGCCAAAATACCCGTTACGATGGCGGCTGCAGTGTGCCATTTGACGCGGTGGAGTAGCTCTCGGTGAACCATAACGAGACTCATGAAGCCCAGGATAACACCATTAAATATAAAAGATGAGAACATGATGACATCATATAGCAGGTCGACACGTTGCATCTCTTGGACATGGATAAAATCACTGATCATGTAGAAGCTGTTGGGCAAAAAAGCTACCCAGGCGAGTGTGACCAATAGTGCCGTCCAGCTGGACCATAGCTTGTAATGTAGGATTCTGGCCAAGCCCATGCTGATCAAAAGCGGAATCCATGCCAGGAAGAGGTTCCATATAAGGTACGAGAAACCCGTGTCATGGTTACGAATAGCGCCGGCTGCAAACAGGCCAATGCTTGCAAGGCTCGTACATATCAGAACGAGCGCAAGATCTGTGCGAGCAGAAGGTTGGTGCCACATAACTATCTGGTATTATAGCAGCTCTATTGCTTAACTACTTCTAGACGAAGCTCAAAACAGGCACCACTACCCTTCTTGATATTACTTACCTGTAGCGTTGCATGGTTGGCTGTAGCGATCTGTTTGGCAAGTGCAAGACCTAAGCCATACCCTCCAGCCTTGGTATTTCGTGCCTTGTCTCCTCTGTAGAGACGCTCAAATATATGAGGCAGATCTTCATCGCGGATCCCTGGACCCTGGTCGATAACTTGGATACTGTAAAATGCTCCCTGCTTCTTACCCTTGATAGTCACCCTACCTTTTTCAGGCCCGTATTTTACGGCATTATCAATCAATATGGACAGGAGCTGCGCAAGACTATTATGGTGGCCACGGACAGCATGTGCGGCAACATCCTTCTTTATGCTCACACCTCGCAAATCAGCGACAGGCACCATATGAGTCACCGCATCATCAATTATCGGAATAACTGGGGCAATATCCAGATGGAGAGCACCTTCATCGTACTGAGTAAGTGCCAGGAGATTAGTCGACAATTGCTCGAGCCGCTGCACTTCTTCGAGGTTACTTTCAATCTGTTCACGCGCTTCTTCCTGAGTGAAAGATGGTTGTCGCAGGAAAACCTCATTCTCGACGCGCATGCTGGCGAGAGGGGTTCGCAGCTCATGGCTCGCATCAGCAGCGAAGCGTGTCTGTGTTTCGTGAGCCTCTTCGATTGGCTTCAGTGTTCGACCTGCGAACCAATAGCTCAAAGCGCCGCCGATAATCAGTGCCAACATATTAATAAGCACGAAGTCATGGTTGAGTTTGCGGCGGACGGCATCTTGCTGATCGTCTTGAATGTCGCCAAATGCTACCTCCGGCTTCACCGATGGGTAATCTGGATCGTCGGTATTCCATGGATAACGAACAAGGAGGTGCCTCATCTGACCGTACTGAGCATCGCTAGATCGAGCATATTCATGTTCGGCAAGTATTCGAAAGCTAAAAGTCAGCAACAAGCTCATACCCAACAGAATAACGAGATAGAACATCGTTAGCTTAACGCGGGCAGAGCGAAACATGCTGTACATAGATTGCTCCTAGTTTATCTTGTAACCGTAGCCACGAACAGTCTGAATGATGCGATTGCCTATTTTCTTACGTACGTTTGCAACAAAAGTTTCAACAGTATTGTGCTGGACCCGCTCTTCGTCTGACCACACATGATCTAAGATTTGGTCCTTACTGACTACTTCTCCCTTATGACGTAAAAGATATTCAACGAGCTGGAATTCCTTGGCGGTCAAATGCACCGATTGTTCATCAACAACAACTGTTTTGCCGACAATATCCATCTGGAGGCCTTCGGACTCGAGCAGATTGCCGTTGTGTTCTTGGGGGCGGCGCAAAAGTGCGCGAACTCGAGCCAAGAGCTCATCAAAGGAAAAGGGTTTTGGTAAATAATCATCGGCGCCAGCATCTAGGCCGGTAACTCTGTCGCCGATTGCACTCCGTGCCGTCAAAATGAGGATAGGCATTTGCTTGTGTTCGGCGCGCCATTGTTTAGTCAGTGCTGGACCATCAGCCGTTCCTGGGATCATCCAGTCAAGGAGTACAAGATCATAGGTGGTAGCTGTCACGAGGGCTGTAGCTTCATCGGCATCAAACGCGACATCCACAACATACCCTTCAGCCCGCAAGCCCTTTTCAAGGCTTCGAGCAATTTTTACTTCATCTTCAACAACAAGGATTCTCATACTTCCATACTATAGCTATCTAGACTGAGGTCAAACTGAAGATTCTGGCGTAATAGGCCCTGCTGGGGCCGCTATTGGGTCCAAAGCCTTCTTGAACTTTTCAACCAGTTCGACTGGGGCTGGGTCAAGGCCATTCAAGAGTGCCAAATATAGGCTCACGAAATCACCGAAAGCGGTTGCCCATAGCAATTGCTCAAGCAGCGTATCACCTTTAACCTCGACGACGTGTGGCGCTGGGCGCATACCTGACAGTAGTTGTTCAGTAACGACAAATCGCTTCTGTATACGCTCATGCTCCAGGTTGCTTCGCAAATCAATAACAGCGTACGGCTTGTCGGTGGGCTGCTTACTCCAGCCAATAAACTCATTGTGGTTAAACTCTGGGAGCTGGTTTGTCCACGCTATCTGTTTGGCGTTTTCGTTAAAGCTAATCTTCCACTTGTAGGCTACAGGGAACATTTTTGGACCAGCATAGACAACGATTGATTTGCCCATCAATTCTTGCGCAAGCTGCTTTGCGGGATTATCCCGAGTGGAGACTTCTGGCCCCCAAGCAGTACTGTTGCGACGAAGAAATTCTGCTGCCATTTCCAGCTGCGCATCAACTTCACTGTCCATAACGATACGTGCCGCCTTGAGCAAGGATATAAGCGCCTTCAGGTTATACAGGACTGCGTACCGCGGCTGGCCGGTCTCCGGCAATAAGGCGAGCGGATACCCTTTTTCTTTTGCTTTCTCGACGAGTTTACCGCCGCCAGCAATAACAGCTACTCGGGCGCCTCGGGCTTCGGCTTCAGCTAGAGCGCTGAGTGTTTCTTCAGTGTTGCCAGAATAGCTGGCCACAATAACTAATGTCTGGCTCGAAACATAGGCAGGTAGATTGTAGCCGCGAACAATTTCAAAGGGCACCTTGTAACCTGGCCACGTCGTGCTTATATGCGCAGCCAGGGCTGATCCGCCCATGCCTGCGTAGACGATGTTGGCAGGTTCAAAAGGAAATGGTTCGATAACAAATTCGTAGGCCAATTGTTGGTGTTGTTTGAGCGCGATACCGAGTGCGTCTTCGGCATCGCGCTCGTGGATATAGGCGAGGTCATCAAGCATGGTCAAACTCCTTGTGCTATTATTGGTATGCATATAGTATAGTCTTTATAGAACAAGAGACAAGCAAGGGGGAGAACTATGATGTTCGGGCACAACGATGAGCAACACGACCAAAAAGGTCCAACACCAGATGACACATTAGCGCACGACGAGAATGCAGCAACAGCCCTGCCACCCGTCGACCATCCAATGGGGGCCAGTGACGACGCAGCAGTTGTCAGCACAAATGCTGATGATAGTAGCGACTTCATCATGACTGATCCGCCGGTAGCTCCAACGGCACCTGTCGCTGAGCCGACAACCGTCGTGCCTACCGCACCAGTACAGCCACAGGCGGCAGATGCTGACGAACTTTTGAGCATCAAGCAGCAAGCACTACAGCAGTTATCACCTCTGGTTGGTCATCTAGACCAGTCCCCAGAAGAGAAGTTCCGTACGACAATGATGCTTATCCAGGCAGCTGACAATGACAAACTCATTCCTCAGGCCTACCAAGCAGCACAAGCGATAACCAATGAGAAGGCACGCGCCCAAGCTCTGCTCGATGTTGTTAATGAAATTAACTACTTCACGCAACAGCAACTGCAAGACTCGTAATTACTGACTGCTCATAATGTAGAGCACTAAAAAGCAGCTCTCTCCTTGGGAGAGCGGCTTTTTATTTCCAAGCTGCTTATGGTATGATGCACATGAACCAGTATTAATTGAGGGACCAGAAATATGTTTGAAACATTTGGGATTTTAGACTTTAGTACCCCTGAGCTTATGATCATCTTGCTCATCGTGCTATTGCTCTTTGGCGGCAAAAAGCTACCAGAACTATCACGCAGCATTGGTAAGTCGATGCAGGAGCTCC
This sequence comes from uncultured bacterium, assembly GCA_963721475.1. GTDB lineage: Bacteria > Patescibacteriota > Saccharimonadia > Saccharimonadales > UBA4665 > CAMLQK01. The sequence goes on from CAVRJI010000002.1 coordinate 522,909, forward strand.
GCAAGGGCGTTTCTGACGAGCCTACCAAGACAGCTACACGCAAATCCGAGAATAACATTCAGGGATAAGCCAGCCTAACCGTTTGTCGCTATCATGTCCTCCCTTTTACTAGGGAGGACATTTTTTGTGTCATTAAAAAAGCCCGGCGATAACCGGGCTTTTTTAATGGAGGGAATCCCCAGACTACATCAAGCCACCCATTCCACCCATATCAGGTGCGGATTGTGCTGTGTTTGCTTCGGGTACTTCAACTACCAAGGCACCCATAGTCATGCTCGTACCTGCAATAGATACAGCATTCAGTAGTGCTTCCTTGGTCACACGAGCAGGGTCAATGACACCGCTCGCTTTGAGGTCCACCAACACTGACGGATTGTTGACATCGACACCGTGGCCGGGCTTAGCAGCGCGGACCTGTGGCAACCATTCATCAGGATTCAGGCCTGCATTTGCAAGCAAGATCCGGAATGGTTGCTCGAGGGCGTTCTTGAGCAACTGCGCTCCCGCAGTGACTGCTGCGTCATCGCTCGTCACAGAGATTGTGCCGGCCAGATTGATGAGCGTCACCCCACCACCAGGGACAATTCCCTCGGCCAAGGCTGCTTTAACAGCGGCAACTGCGTCGTCAACGCGGTACTTCTTTTCTTCAATTTCGGTCTCGGTCGCACCACCAACCTTAATGACAGCAACCTTGCCAGACAATGCAGCGCGGCGAGCCTCGAATTGTTCACGCTCGTACTCACTCTTTGCGCCTGCGATCTGGGCAGTAATTTCGTTAACACGGGCTTGGATATCTTGTGCAGATCCGTTACCTTCGATAATGGTTGTTGAATCCTTGCCGACAATTATCTTGCGAGCAGTGCCGACCATGTGCAGGTCAGCATTCTCGAAGCTGTACCCACGTTCTTCAGAGATAACTGTCGCGCCAGTAAGTACGGCGATGTCATCGAGTACTTGTTTGCGGTTGTCTCCAAAGGCAGGAGCTTTAACGGCGACCGTGTTGAATACGCCTTTAAGCCGGTTGAGTACTAAAGTTCCGAGAGCTTCACCCTCAAGATCTTCGGCAATAATCACCAAGTCCTTCTTGCCGCTTTGTGCAAGTTGTTCAAGGATCGGTAAGAATTCCTGAATTGAACTAATTTTTTTATCAGTAATCAGAATGGCTGGCTTGTTGTAAACTGCTTCCATGCGAGCCGTGTCAGTCACCATGTAAGAACTTACGAAACCACGGTCAAAAGTAAAGCCTTCGACAACTTCGGCTTGTAGTGCCAGGCCCTGGCCTTCTTCGACTGTTACTTGGCCGTCATTTCCGATCTTGTCCATGACTTCAGCAATCAAGTCACCAATTTCTTTGTCGCCTGCCGAAATAGTTGCTACCTCAGCAATGCGGCTCTTCTTGCCCTGAATGTCTTCGCGCAAACCATCAAGCTGCGTAAGTACATCATGAGCGGCAGCTTCTAAGCCCTTGCGTAGGAGCATGGGATTGTGGCCTGCAGCAATTAATTTGTTCGCTTCGTTCAAAATGTGGTAAGTCAAAACAGTTACTGTCGTCGTACCGTCACCAGCGACGTCGTTCATCTTAGAGGCCGCCTGCTTAATTAGCTCGGCGCCCACCTTATAACCCAGGGTTTCGTCATCGACGTCACCAATTTCGACACCCTTAGCAACCGTCACACCATCGTGTGTCACCGTAGGGGCACCAAAGCTCTTGCTGATAACCACGTTGCGACCCTTTGGGCCCATGGTGGTCTTTACTGCGTTGTATAGAATCTCAGCGCCGGCAAGAACTCGCTGACGGGCATCATCATCATAAAATATTTTTTTTGCCATTCTCTCTGTATCCCTTCTGGTTACGCGACAGTCGCGATAACGTCTTCTTCTTTTACGAGTAAGTAATCTTCGCCGTCAACTTTAACTTCAGTCGGGCTAAAACTCCTGTAGATAATACGATCACCGACTTTTACCTGTTTGGTCTCTTTGCCTACCGCAACAACAGTGGCAACCTTTGGTTTTTCGGTTGATTTTTCTGGTAAGTAAAGGCCGCTGGCAGTTTTGGTCTTGGCCTCTTCGGCCTGAGCCACAACGTAGTCAGCGAGGGGTTGAACTTTTACAGTCATCGTAATAGTACTCCTCTGTTAAATTGAAGTTTTAATGGAGAGTCTAGCACTTGCACTTTGCGAGCGCTAGCCCATCAGCACTCAATATACCTGAGTGCCAACTCAGCCGTCAAGCGCTGTTCCGGATGCTATCCCAGATCATCCAGGGTACGGTCGATCCCTCTACGGAGGGCCCGCATGGCCATATGGTCGTCAAAACTCTGGCCGCCGGACAATGATCGTACCGGGAACAGATCTGCTTGCTCTTGTACTTCTTGCTCAACTCGTTCACGGAGCTCACGTAACATTCCGGGGAGTATGTATGGCATACTTGCATGGACTTGCGGGCTGGGTATCGTATCAAACAAGCCGGTAACAGCGAACTGCCCCAAAATGGGGATTGCTGAAACGTCAGGCGTGGCTCGCTCCGATGCATTAATCCGAGCGATATGGCCAATAGCCGACCCTAGACCAAAAAAGCCATCGGCGCACAGCTCGGCACTCCTGTCGAGATCAGTCAGCAGATGGGAAAATGGGCGGGCACCAGCGGGCACATCGAAGAGCTCGACACTGCCATAGGTGACATGGGCCAACACCGGCACATTGGCGTCGCGGAATATCTCATGGCGGGCAACAACTGCGGGGTCATCAAATGCGATAAAACGACCCTTCGATGTGGATATTTCGACTACTGTCCGGCGAACAGTATGAAGGTAATCTTTGGGCACAAGTTTTTGCGTGGCGTCGATAGGACACATATCCGGGAAGAGAACGTGGGTACGGTTGAACAATGGTGGGCGCATCATCGCCGCTATTATGCCAGAATTCCGGCATAATAGCATAGACTTTTTTGGTACAGAGAACAGAACCTACTTTTGTGTATTAGACACGTGCTGGAACTGTGTCTCAATAAGTAACCGGGCGCGCTTTACGTCAGCGTATGGCGCCTGGGTATCAAGTGCCGTTTCGAACGTGTCAACAACTAGGCCGGTAGCATCCATGACATCGTCTGGGCGAACAGGTTTCCATATATCGATAGAATCATGATAGACACCACTTCCCACTTTTACCTGCAGCGGCTGGAAAGTCTGGGCATTCCGCAACAGAAGATCAAAGCCCCGGCGAGGCACATTAGGAACTCGTGGGCGGTCTTCCCTTTCCACGGCGAAACGCACCATTGCTTGTGCTGGATCTGACCTGTCGTACCATCTCATCGTTTCGCGGGTAAAAGCAGTCATTTCCATAAAGCGGCCACGCTCATTTCCGGATTCACCGGTCATCTCATTCAGCGTATCGCTCATGGCGCGCATGTGGGCGACCCCGTTTATGGCAAGGCCAGCAACTCGTTTGCGCAGCAAGGTTCGTTTCATGCCCGTAAATTGTGTGCCAGCTTCGCTAGAACTCAATCCCAGCGCCTCAGCATGTAATCCCATGGCACGAGCTGATAGCTTTCCGAAAAGCGCGCCGATAGTATGATGGCCGTAGGTGTCCTCGCCCTTTCGAAGTGCCTTAGTCTGGTCAAAGGCATCTTCTGCCTGCTCCATATCACTCACGATTTGCTTATTATCAATCTCTGGGAGCCTGAGTGCTAGGGTTGCTTTGTCGATAAGAAGTTCACCGTGAAGTACCAGCGTTTTCTCGCGCTGTTTGGGTGAAAGCTTTCCTTTGGGGGCAGCAAGTCTTGCTTCACAGGTCAGTGCGCCAAGATCAAACGCAGAAACAAGGCGGCTCGACTCACGTTCATCCAGCGTTAAGGGGTATAGCGGGTCAAGGCGACGGTATGCACGCTCAAGCTGACGAAGAGTTCGTCCGGTCGGCGGCTGATGGCCAGGCGACGCATAGAGCATGTGCGCTTTATCACTAAAATCGCCTGCTGCTATTGACTTGGGTGGTTGTTCAATGATATTCATAGGTTCAACGATTGACATATAATACTAAAAGTAATATTATATAACTATACCATGGAAAAAGCAAGTAAATTACCCTTAACTGGTTCGCGCTTTGCGCAGCGCATTGGCGAAAGCCTTGGAGAAAAGCCCGTCACTTTTCCAGATGTACTCGGTGAATACGCACTTCGCATATTACCCCCTCAAGAGGACGAGCCGGGCCCTAGCGCTACTGTCACCTTTACCGGCACTGATCTTGCCACGGGCAGACATATCATAGGCCAGTTTGTTGCCTCTGATGAGCCACTTGCTGAAACACTTCGCATCCTAAGCCCTCAGGAATAAGTTGCACATTGCTCATGCTACAATTTGAGCATGAATAAATTAGTACAATCACTCGCCATACTCGGTGTCCCACATAACCTTGGAGCAAACACACTTGGGGTCGAAATGGGACCCAATGCCTATCGCTATCGCGAACTCGCCGGTCGCCTAGCGCGAGCCGGTCTTGAGGTGACTGATCTGGGCAACATCTCTTGCCTGGAACGATGGGACATTAAGCCAGGCACAAATGACTCCTTGCGCTACCTCGACGAAATCGTGCGCATCAGTCAAGATACCGCCAAGGTAGTCCATCAGTCCATCGACCATGGGCAAAAGATGCTCGTTTTGGGCGGTGATCACTCCGTTTGCCTTGGTGCTGTATCGGGCGCATCAGTCGCCGTCGACGGGGATATTGGCCTTATTTACTTCGACGCACATGGTGACATGAACACCGACAGCACAACCCCTACGGGCAATATTCACGGCATGCAGCTGGCGTCACTCATGGGCTTTGGGCATCAGTCGCTCAGCCGCATTCATGGAGACCAAGTGAAAGTAGCCAAGCAGCATGTCCTGCACATTGGCGGCTGCGACTGGGACCAGGCTGAGCTCGACCTTGTGTCACGTGAAAACATTACGACTTTTACGATAGATGATCTTATGGCTCATGGTACAAGCCCACTGCTCGTCATGATCAAAAAACTTCAATCTCAGGTAAAGCATATCTGGATAAGCCTTGATCTCGACGCTATTGACGAGCGCTATGCGCCCGCAGCAGGAATGCCAAACAAAAAAGGACTGCTGTATCGAGAAGTCAGCAGTCTCGCACAATACATCGGCAAACATTGCTCTGTTCTGGGAGTTGATATCGTTGAATATAATCCACTAACTGATATCGACCACAAAACAGCCGATCTAGCGATTGAATTAGCGGCGAGCTTCATGGGACACGAAGCGAGCTGGTATGCCGGGCACCTTGCCCGAAACCCCCTTTCCTAGAGATCTATTAGATCATACTAAGTCGAAGTCGGAGGGCAGCTGCAGCAAAATGGTGGCACAGATTATTCCGAACGACTGATAGCTCGTCACGTTCTGAAACATCCTCGCTCATCTGGTTGAGGACCTCGTCAGGCGTCAGCTCTGTCGACGTCGAAAAAGGTGGCACGATCTCAATCGTGGCCTTATCTTGGAAGGAAACAATAATCGAATCGATGGTTACCGTGCTTGGAACACGGCCAGTCAGCCTATGGCCAGCCCGTAAATACTCTGCAATCGCATCAAAAGTCGGCCTCAGGTCTTGCCCCATCCCCTTTCCGTGATTGCGGAGGTTGGCCACGACAAGCTCACCGAGCGGCACGAAAGCCTTTTCCGGATCATATCCTATGCCAATCTGCTCTTCACCATACAGAATGACCCTGCCGACACTCTGGCCAGCCGCCCACAGCGTAGTCGAATAGTCGTAATCGTGGTCGAGCGGTTCATGCGGCACCACGACAATACCCATCATTTCGCCATCTATATATGAACTTGATCTACTTCCATTACCAAGACCAAGACTTCCCTCCAGCCGACTATAAAAACTAGGAACGGGCACCCTACTCGGAACCGATAAACTCATAGACCTCTCCGTAAAAGTATTAGAATAGTCGGTTTAGATGAGATTTGCTAGAGCTTGTTTGGTCGTTCCCAGTTCATCCCATGGATAGTCACCGTCGGCGCGCTCAATCGTCTTCTCATGCCCCTTACCGAGCAATAGTACCGTGTCGTTTGGTGTTGCACGCTTGAGTGCAAAATTTATCGCATCAGTACGATCGTGAACCAAAAAGAGATCTTTGCCACGGATCTTGCCCGCTTCCTCGGCGCCTGTGGCAATCTGATCCATAATTGCCACACCGTCTATATCTCGGTCATCTTCCTCGGTGACAACAACCTCATCAGCATATTTTCCAGCCAGTTTACCCTGAATCGCACGCTTTGCTTCATCGCGGCGGCCAGCCGATCCAAATAGAACAATTAATTTACCCTTCACGACTGGCTTCAGGTCTTTGAATAATTTTTCGAAGCTGTCTGGCGTGTGAGCGAAGTCAATAATCACACTAAATTCTTGGCCCTCATTCACTCGGGTCATACGGCCTTCGACTCCTTCGAGTGCCGCAATACCACGCTCGATTTCTTCTTGAGTGAGACCAACAGCGCGGCCAACGCAGACCGTAGCAAGCGAGTTGTATACATTGAAGCTCCCTGGCAAATGGCTCTTGATGTGGTATGTCTTGCCTTCAATAACAGCCGCGTACTGAATACCATTGGGCGATAACTCAACATCTACCGCTCGAACATCCCCCCTGTCGATACCATATAGGATAGGATGCTTAACCGCACTGGAAAAAGTTTCGGCATGAGGATCGTCTGCATTAACGATACCAATGCGCAAACCTTTACGATTACGATTGGTCATCATAAACATCTTGCGCTTGGCCTTAACGTAGCGCTCAAAACTTCCATGGTAATCAAGGTGCTCGTGCGTAATATTTGTCATGACCGCAATAGAGTATGGCACGCCCCAGACTCGATGTTGAGCTAAGGCATGGCTAGTTGTTTCGAGCACGAGCCACTCAACTCCCTTGGCCTTAAATTCTTTGATCCGCCGCAAGAGCTGTGGAACAGGCACCGTCGTCATATGGGCGATTTGCGGTTTAATATCCGTACCTACTCCGTAAGCAACTGTGGTCATCAATCCGACTTTATAGCCTGCTTCGTGCAGCATGCGATGAATCATGAAACAGGTCGTCGTTTTGCCGTTCGTCCCGGTAACCCCAATCACCTTCAGGCCTTTTGACGGGAAGCCGTGTACGGCATTGAGCGCTATGGCTTCACCCAGGTGGCCGAGCGGCTCCACAGACTTAAATGCTTGCATTGGGAGGACTTTCTTAACGGTGCGGCGAATATTCATACAACTAGTATACGACCGTTACGAAACAGACGCCAGTCCTTGGGATTGAGGCAACTAAGCTACGACAGGAACGCCCGGAGCGTAGACAGTGCGAATAATTTGCTTGCCCTGACGCTGCATATGGAGCGCTGTTCCATCTGGGGAAATGCGCCATGCGCCCTCTGGAAGGCCGAGCATTGCATGCAGGCTTGGGCCGTCAATCGAGGATGCAACTTCATTGGCTGGCAGCAACACTGATCCGTCATGCAAGAGTCTCGTGCGACCGTCATATGAGGCTGCACGCATTATATTAAGGCGGGCAGCATGAGCTTGTTGGACCTGAGTTTGAGCTTCAGTAATAGCAAACGAACTACGCAAGTTGCTTTCGAAGACTGTGGCAAAATCATTGAAGTTAGTGATGCGTTCACCTGCTTCACGGATACGATCGGCATTGCCCGAAGCATTCGCTTCGGCAAGCTGCCTATTAAGCTGATCGCGGTGCAACGGCGCGCGTAGGTAGGTGTATAGTGCCTGGTCCGGGCGGCTACGGATGTCTTCCATTGCCACAATCTGAGCATGTAGGTATGGTTCGGCAGCCGTTATCAAAGACTCTGCGTTTTCAGGATCATCGTTATTAGAGAAGGCGAAGTGGGCGCGGCCATCATTGTACCGATCGCGCATATGTCTAATGTCTGTGGGGTCGCGGAAGTCGTGGGTACGGCGATAGTCAACCCGTTCTTGGGAAATTTCTCGGGCGCGCTCACTGGTGATATCAGGGCTTTCGGGATTGATCTGAACGTTGTCTTCGGCATCAACGCGGAGGAAGTTTCCATGACTCACGACGGTGCCATCTGCACGGCGGCTCGTACCTTCGAAGGCGCCGCGCTGGCTCTGTTCACCGGGACGAAGGACGAAGGCGTAGTCGCCATTTGACCAATGGATCGTGCGATATTCATCGTTCCCCATCAAAATGCCACCATCTTCGAGAACGGTCACTGGCATACGTCCGCCAAAGTCGCGTTCGCGGCCAGCGAGAGGAGTACTGTCAACAAGCTTCTGGCCATATAGCTGGATAGCCTGATTATATGCCCTTTGAGTGGCAATTCGCTCGCTCGCTAAAGCCATATAATGAGTGCTGCGCATAATATCTTCGAGAGGGCTGCTGAGCGGGCCATTTGGTAATGCTTCGAGCTGATCGTCAATCGCTTCGATATGGCGGTACAATGTATCGACCTCGGCAAAAAGGGCCGCGCCGCCATCATTATTATAGAGAGCAGCATCCCTTACGTTAGTGCGCATCCGGATTGCGTTGTGGTTGGCGCGCTGGCGTAAAGCCTCGAAGACATCGGCTGGTGCGTTCTCAATATTAGTTGAGCGGACGACAGGTGCATGCACATATTCGCGTATACGGTCTGCGATAGGCGCAGCATCCGGGGGAAGATGGTCAAAGCTATGCTCAAGAACCATGTACGTATCACCCGTGGATCCTGTCTTGAAAAGCATGTGGTACATGCTGCCAACTGCTTCGGCGGCCATTTTCTCACGGCCCGTGGCGACACCGTGCTGGACAAGATTGTGTCGGGCAAGGCCCGCTGAACGGCCGCGAACCGAGGCTGTGGCGTCTGCATCCGCCTGGCGTGACGCATGGAGCTTTGCAGCAGCTTTTTGAGCATCTGTTTCGCGTTCGGCATGGAGTGCGTCAACAGTGGAGGCATTTGCCCCGCCTTGCAAAAACTTTGATATTGCGCGTCCGGTGCGTGTTGCCGCGCTAGGGCGAGCATCATCAGGATCACCCAATGCGGCTGCTTTGCGGCGAGCTTGCAATGTGACTTGGTCAGCCTCAACAACTGTTGTTTCAAAGGCTTCGGTGTTTTCGACCATGGCGTCAACGCTCTCGCCCATTCTCTCACTAACTGACAGCATGGCCAGGCGAACCATTTCACCATATCCAGCTTCGCCGAGTGATTGGAGCTGAGCAACGCCCTCACGCATAGCGTCGTAACCTTTTGAACGGTGCTCGCGCGTAGCATTCACGACTCGGTTGATAATATCGTGCACGATGCGCTGGGCATCTTCCTGGGTGCGGGCACGTTCATCATATCCGACGGAAGGCTCTGGCACAGGCGCTAAAGCCTCTGCTTCCATTCGCACGAGTTCGTCTACCTCGCCCTTTGCTGGGTCATTAGAAGCCATTCTTTGTGCGTGATCGCGGTTGGCGCGAAGATCGCCAACAAGATCGGTATAGTGCTGCGGGTCTTCGGCAGCGCGGCGAGCCATAGCATCAACAAGATATCGACGCGTGTTTCCATAGGCCTCGTTACCTGCTTCTGCAGTGGCAGGATCATAGCCCGGTTCGCCTGGGCGGGGAGGCATCGCATGCAACAGTCTGCGTGTCTCTGCTTCCAGTTGCATCTGATCTACAGGACCAGTCTCGGGAATAGTCGATACTGGGATTCCTGTGAGGAAAGGATCATGATTGGGTTGTCGTGGAGGCATAGTTTTGATGCTCTTATTTTTAGGATTTCTATAGTTAAAACTAACATAGTTATGCCTATTTGTCAATGATTATGACACTATTTTGTCATATACGCTATATATGGCCTTGGCATAGTCTATAGCCTGCCGACCCCTGGTGTGCTATGATTATGGCATGATTGTGTTGGGTTTGGAATCAAGCTGCGACGAAACCGCAGCATCTGTTGTCAAGGATGGCCATGAGCTTCTGAGCAACGTCGTAGCCACGAGTATGGACTTACATGCACAGTATGGTGGCGTTGTACCTGAAATTGCCGCTCGAAGTCATATTGAAGCCGTCATGCCAGTCATTAAGCAGGCACTGGCTGATGCCCAGTGCACCTGGGATGATATCGACGCTATTGCGGTGACCTATGGCGCTGGCCTGGGTGGTAGCCTGCTTGTTGGCGTACTTGCTGCGCGAACTTTGGCCATACTTAAGCATAAGCCACTGTATGCAATTAATCATGTTGAGGGCCACGTATATGCCAACTTCCTCACGAAAACCCCCCTGCCCGGCTACCAATTGCCAACAGCTCAGCCCACCTTCCCCCTTCTAGCCCTAATCGTCAGCGGCGGACATAGTCAACTCGCGCTCTTTCAAGGTCATTTTGATTACCAGCTCCTTGGTCAGACACAAGATGATGCTATTGGCGAGGCCTTCGATAAGGTCGCGAAGATTATTGGACTCCCCTACCCTGGCGGCCCAAGTGTCAGCCGAAAAGCCCTGGAAGGCAATGCACGCGCCTTTCAGCTGCCCAAAGCGCGCCTAAGCGGGAAATATGACTTTAGTTTCTCCGGGCTCAAGACAGCAGTCCTCCGCCTCGCTCAAGAGCAAGTTGGCCGTGACTATTCCTTACCCTCCTCTGCCCTTGCCTCCATGCTTACTGAAGACCAAAAGGCAGATATCGCCGCTAGTTTTCAGCGAGTGGCCGTTGAAACTGTCGTCGACAAAGCGATTATGGCGTTCGAGGAATTCAAACCAGCCTGTGTTGTTATCGCCGGAGGTGTTGCTGCCAGCCCAGAATTGCGCCGACAACTTGCCGATCGTCTCCCAATCGACATCTCATATACTGACAGCAAGCTCTGTACGGATAATGGTGCCATGATCGCAACCTTGGGCTGCTTTAAAGCGATGCTTGGTGCACAGCCGATCGACCCCTACACGCTCAATATTGAGCCGAACCTATCAATGTAGAGATCCGGCAATAGCTTGTAGCCGCATAGTACTAGTATGTTTCACATGAAACTTTTCATGTGAAACATACTCCTTTCGCCCATGCTATATGTAGTATTTCATGTGAAATATCAGGAATCGCCTCACAGAGGAACAGGGGTGGAAAATAGCTATTCATAGTGATATCATGAAAGCAGAACATCAAGACGACATATCGCCACTCGATCAAGGAAATTGCTATGAAACTGCCAAAAATATATGAACCCGGCCTATACGAACAAGATATCTATGCGCTCTGGGAAAAGTCACAAGCCTTTGCCCCGAAAGGCAAGGGCAAGAGTTATGCCATTGTCATGCCGCCCCCTAACGCCAATGCCGATGCTCATCTGGGGCACGCATTAACGGTAGCGCTCGAGGATATTGCCGTGCGATATCACCGCATGCAAGGCGACCGGGCTCTATTACTGCCAGGCGCTGACCATGCTGGCTTCGAAACACAATCCGTGTACGAGAAGCATCTCATCAAAGAAGGGAAGAGCCGCTTCGACTTCACGCGTGATGAACTGTATAGCCAGATTTTTGACTTTGTTGGCAAGAATCGCAGCAACTTTGAGTCACAACTTCGGCGCCTCGGCGTAGGATGCGACTGGAGTCGATTTACCTTCACGCTTGATGAAAAGATTGTCTCGCGAGCCTACGCAACCTTCAAACAGATGTGGGACGAAGGCCTTATCTACCGAGGTGAACGACTTGTAAACTACTGTACGTTTCACGGCACAGGATTCGCTGATATCGAAGTTGAGCACAAGGAAGAGAAGGGCAAACTTTGGCATATTCGCTACGAGCTCACTGATGGGAGCGGCGAAGTAGTGGTAGCTACCACGCGTCCAGAAACACTCTTTGGCGATACAGCTGTTGCGATTCACCCCGAGGATGATCGCTATAAGCACTTTGTTGGCAAAACGGTTAAACTGCCCCTGACAAATCGCGAAATACCAATTATTGTCGATGATTTTGTTGATCGCGGATTCGGCACTGGCGCCGTCAAGATTACTCCGGCACATGACCCGAACGACTTCGAAACAGGCAAGCGACATGATTTACCAATGCCAAGCGTCATAACCTATGAAGGCACGATGGCTGCCAACATTCCGGAAGAGTACCGTGGCCTACCCGTTGAAGCAGCTCGGGGTCTTGTGGTGAGACACCTTGAAGAGCAGGGTAAGCTGCAAAAGACCGAGGAGCACACGCACAATGTTGGACATTGCTATAAGTGTGGCACTATTATTCAGCCGCTTTTGCTGGATCAGTGGTTTGTCGACATGAAGCCACTCGCCGAAAAAGCCATAGAAGCCCTCGAAGCAGATAAGATAGCCTTCTATCCTGCATCAAAAAAAGAGCAACTCATAACCTATCTCAAGGGTCTTCACGACTGGAATATCTCCAGGCAGATAGCTTGGGGAATTCCCATACCTGCTTTCCAGAACGTGGATAATCCTGATGACTGGATATATGACGAACGGGTGAATGAAGAAATTATTACCGTTGACGGCAAAACATATCGACGCGATGCCGATGTTCTGGACACCTGGTTTTCCAGCAGCTCTTGGCCATACGCGACTTTGGACTATCCAGACAGTCAGGATTTTGGTGAATTCTATCCTTTGAGCCTCATGGAGACTGGCGGCGAGATTCTGTACCCTTGGGTCAGCCGCATGCTCATGCTGGGCTTGTATGTGACCGGCGAGGTTCCATTTAAGGCAGTCTATATTCATGGCTACGTAATGGCCGAAGATGGATCAAAAATGAGTAAAAGCGTTGGGAATGTCATTAACCCGATGCCCGTTATCGACGAGTACGGTTCCGACGCCTTGCGTATGGGACTCATCGCCAGTCGTGCACCAGCCGTCAACAGGGGCTACGACAGCCGCAAGGTAGAAGATGCTCGCAACTTCTGCAATAAGCTCTGGAACGTTGCCCGTTATGTGGAAGACAAAGTTGGCACTCATCATGTTGATGGTCACAAAGCTGAGGCCCGAACAGACGTTGATGCCTGGTTGTTGAGTAGATTACAACAATCTAGTGATGAAGTCGCTTCTGCACTAGAGAACTATCGCTTTGCTGAAGCATATGACGCACTCTATCACTTTGTCTGGGATGACTTTGCCGATTGGTACATTGAAGCGTCGAAAGCTCAGCCAAACCTGCCACTGCTCGCGTGGTCGCTGGAGAGCATCCTCAAGATTGCCCACCCATTCGCACCATTTGTTACTGAAACCATCTGGCAAACACTCTCATGGCAGGCAGATAGTCTTCTGACTTCCAGCCGATGGCCGGTCGCAATGAATTATAGTACACAGCAAGCTGCTGCCTTTGAGAGTATTAAAGACTTGGTGACTGAAATTCGCGGCGTTATGAAAAATGTAGGCATTACGAAGGCCGACCTTTCATATCATGAGGCTCCTGCGATTGGCGCCAACAAAGAACTTTTGGCGCAGTTAGCACGAGTATCATCAGTCACAGAGAAGCCAAGCTCAGAGGGTCTTAAACTAACCCAAACACGGTATACTTGTTGGCTAGAAATTGATAGCGATACAGCCGCTCAGTATGCCGCCAAATTGAGTGAGCGGCATGAGGCAGAGCAGGGGAGTGTGGCCCGACTCGAGGAACGACTTGCTAATACAGCCTATGTTGCCCATGCACCAGAGCGAGTGGTTGCCCAGACCAAACAACAACTCGAAGAATCCAAGCAACGCCTGGAGAGTATTGCCGCCGAGCGCGAGCGCTTTGTACGCTAGCTAGCTAGGGATTATTACTATTAAAAGAGCTCCTGCTAGGGGAGCTCTTTTGCTATTCTGCCAACTGAAGCGCTTGGCGAATATGATCAGCCGACTCATCGGGCCGGTAATCATCAAACCAGAGCACCTGCCAACCTTGCTTTTCGGCGGCCATAACATTGGTGCGTGAGTCATCGATAAATAAAATTTCCTCTTTGGGGCAGCCCGCGCGCTTGGTTGCCGTTTTAAAGATAGCCGCCTCAGGCTTGATCGTGCCCTCGACCGAAGAATCGACGACAACGTCATAATGAATATTAGGCAACAAACCCCGCTGGCGAAGCTTGTCAATAAAACCGGGCATAATATTGGTCAGTAATCCAACCTTATAATGAGTTGCGGTCCACTGTAATAATTCATTCATAACAGGGATAGGCTCAACAGCATCGAGGTAATATTCAAGCCAATCGACATCCGGCATGCCCAACTCTTTGGCAAGGTGGTGATTGAACTCTTTGACAGTCATCTCACCACGGCAAACTTGGTCGTTATAGTGCCAGAAGGTCGTTTCTATGCGCTCAGGAGAGACGTCAGACGCTGCGGCAAGGTGGGTGAAGGCACCATGAAAAAACCGGACCAAACAGCCGTTGATATCAAAGTAGACAAAGGTGATACCGCTCTTGGAGCGTTTTTTGACGGGACCGCTCGGTCCACCTGTCCCAAGCAGCTCGTTAAGCGTCGTCTCGAGCGCTTCGGCAATACTTTGAATCGTGAAAATTGAGGGTGACTTAATAGCCCCGCGTTCAATTTTAGTCAGTGTTGAGTAACTCAAGTTTGCCCGCTGGCAAAGTACTTGCTGTGTCATGCCCGCACGTAAACGCGCAGCCTGTAGACGCTGTCCCAACCCTTTCTCATCCATAGCCATATGATACCAATCATCCGGTAATTGCACAAGCAGGACTAGCCTGAAACGGTTAGTTATATCTGTTGTGATCCCTTAACATGGAAGCCTTAACATAAGCTTGTTAGTCTGTAAAAAGGGCATATAATGAGAGTCAAACTTAGAAAAATGAAGGATACAGTATGCCTCGCCCACAAAGCAGCAAAACACCTCGAAAAACGACTGTCATAAAAAGGAAAATTGTCAAAAAACCGTCATGGACCGACCGCTTTAAAAATCAACGCTTTACTGCGGTTGTTTTTATTGTGGCCTTCGCTGGGCTTGGACTTGCCGCCACGCTCTTGACACGGGCAGCGACATCGAGCGCGACTGGCCGCATAACCGGTATTTCCAGTAAGTGTCTAGATAACCTGGATGGACAGGCCGTTAACGGCAATAAAGTCTCACTGTGGAGCTGTGACGGAACGGCAGCTCAAATCTGGACACTCCCTGGTGATGGCACTATTCGCAATAATGGATACTGCTTGGATGTAAAGGGCGCGGGCAAGACCGTTAAGACAACTGTCTGGATGTACAAGTGCAACGGGACTGTCGCCCAGCAATGGTCAGTCAAGAGTGATGGATCTATCGTAAATCCAAACTCTGGATTGTGCCTAGATGACCAAAACGGCAAGACGACTGACGGTAATCCTATTTGGATGTGGACATGCAATCACACAGCAGCACAGATTTGGACGGTGCCTAAGCCGAGTACTACGACACCTCCACCGACTACACCGGGAAATCCGCCGACCCCAACTCCACCGACCAGCACTAACCCTTCTGGCGAAAAGATGCCCGGCGAGGTAGCTGGCTGGAAGCAAATCTTTGGCGATGACTTTACGGGTACCGTTCCGCTTGGTGCCTTTAGCGACTGCAACCACAACACTGACACGCCACAAGCCTACTGTGGCGGCCTAAAGAAATACGGCGCATATTATGACAATTGGTGGGCTTATCCTGCTGGCTGGAATGATACTGCTAAGTCAAAGGTTGATGGCAATGTCGGCGCGCCATTTGGTGGTGTATATCATCCGGAAGATGTTGTGTCGGTAGATAAGGGCGCAATGCACGTCGCTATGTTCCGCCCTGCGACTGGTGGCGATAATCACTCTGCCGTGCTTGTTCCTCGCAAGTGCATGGAGAGGACTTATGGTCGTTATGTCGAGCGCTTTAAGGTTGTTCGCATGGAGCCAGGCTTTAAGAGCGCGCACGAGTTCTATCAGAACCGTTACGAGATGGACTTCCCAGAAGGGGACTGGGGCAAAACTATCTCTGGGTTTGCGCATCGGGAAATAAATGGTCAAGACAAGCAAGTTCTGAACATACAAACCGGCAAAACCTGGACAGAGTGGCACACCAGCGCCATTGAATGGTCACAGAACTCCCTCAAATACTATCTGGACGGCAAGCTGGTCGGTAGTATGACGACAAATGTAGCCAATTTCCCTATGTCATGGTTCCTGCAAAATGAATCTTCTATCGAAGGCCCTTATGCCAAAGCTGGCGCCAAGGCACAGCTGGATATAGACTGGGTGACTTGTTACTCGAAGTCATAGTACTGTAAAATAACCGCGCTCTGGCGCATGCCCCTCAGTAACTAGAAAATACTCCTGCAAATGGGAGTATTTTCTAGTTACTGGCGTGCTTGTGGCATACAATAAAAGTATGAATATACTGAAAAAGTTGCTTGTTCGCACATCGTTCTCGTTACTTCCTTTGCTACTCTTTAGCTTTGGCCTCGCATGGAGTCTATATATGGTACTGGGCACGCCCCAGCCCGTACAACGTGCCTTGAGCGAGAGCGGCATCTATACGATTAGCATTCCGAACTTGCTTCAAAGCCAACAGGTAGGCACGCTGGCTGATTTGCCTGTGCAACAGCCCGAAGTCCAAGAAGCCATCCAAAAGGCATTTCCGCCAGCATTGCTCGAGCAATACTCTAATACGGTTATTACGGCTACTTACGACTGGGTGCAGGGCAGAAGTCAATCGCCAAACTTCCAGATTGACCTAACGGAAGCCAAGGTTAATTTTGCTAACAACATCGCCGCATACGTGCAGCAACGCAGTGCTGCACTGCCGATCTGCACGACGGCCCCTTCGACAACTGAGATCAATCCCTATACGCTTAGCTGCCGGCCGCGGCAAGCCTCTCCAGAAGCCATAGCGACCCAGGCCAAACAGGAGATTATGAGTAGCGGTTTCTTGGAAAATAGCGTCCTGACTGCCGATACTATCAAAGATAGCAATGGGCGCCCGTTGAGCGAACAGCTCCAGATGGTGCCCAAAACCTACGCTTGGATAATTCGTATTATGTATGGGACTGGCATAGCTGCGCTATTATTGATCGCGCTTATTGCCCTGTTGCGACGTCAGGAATGGCGAATGGTACTTCGCCGAATGGGTGCCCTGGTGGCAACGATCGGCATAGTAAGCGGCTTGATAGCCTGGGGCTCAAGCTATGCTATTGGTAAGGCCGCTGACAAACTTTTAGCCTCCGCATCGACTCACGAGCTCATTCAAACCAAAGTCATAGCAATTGCCCATCTACTGGTCGACAATTTGCGCCATTGGTGGCTTGGCTACGGTGTTACGCTTGCCATTCTTGGAATAATTATGTGGCTTATTGGCAAGTTCGCCAAGCGGCGCCCGCAGGTTATTGTTGAGCACGCTCCGCTCGTTAAACAAGATACACCCCTGACTGACAGGGAACTGCCGGAATCATCTTTGAGCCCGGACAGACACAAGGCGCACCCACCTATTGAACCGCCGCACTCACCGCCAACATCACCTGCGTCATAGATAAAAAGCCCCTCGGCAATGAGGGGCTTTTTTGTATCCAAAGTGGCGGAGAGGGAGGGATTCGAACCCTCGATAGAGTTGCCCCTATACTGCATTTCGAGTGCAGCGCACTAGACCAACTATGCGACCTCTCCGTACTGAGAACTATTGTAGAACACCCCTGTTAATATGGCAAATGTCGCTCGATAACCCGTTAGCTGCGCAACAGTGCCGCCATTATGATACCCCCGTAGTTACCGAGGTGATCGGCATTCTTTTTATCAAGAATTTCCTGGAAGGCGGCCTCCACATCTTTGGTGTGAGTCGGATCACGCGACACTTTGAGCCAGGCACTGGTAATGGCAAAGGGAGGATTGTAGGGTTGTGTAACCGCCTGGTGTGTAGCATCAGGGCTGTATATCGGCATTCTTTGAGCAAGGAGAGTACGGACAAATGCCGCCCTTCGCTGCCCTAAGGCAGCTCCAAGTACTCGACGATAGGGATCATCAGGCCTGTCCGTACCGATGTAAGTAACCAACGTGTCGGGTTTCCTAGCGGCTAATTCCATAGCGATGGTATGCACCGGAACATTCGCACTAGCATATCCCATCTGGGCCTCGAGGAAATCAGGCTGCTTGGGCGAGAGGTCCAGGAGTTGACTCGCGTAGGCATCTCGCGGAGCCAAACCAGTAAAACCGTCTGCTGTCTTGCGCCTATAGGCATCGGCGCTCTGGCGGAAAAGCTCACCGTAACGATCTGCATAGGCGCGGCTGAGAGACGCAACTGCCCAATGCGTCTCCGTCTTAGTGTAGGCTTCGAGGGCTTTATCTGGCTTTTTATTGGCCAGAATCGTAGTGAGAAGCTCAAATTCAGTGATTGCACTCCGAATATTGGCTACCCGGAGCAATTCTTCAGCAGGAGCAGAGTCACCGTTCGCTGCAAAGCCAGCGGCCACCATAATTGCCTGGCGTAACTTTTGCTTGCCGGACCATTCCAGCATAACCTTACGCGCCCTATCGGGAGCTGCCGTTACCAGGCGCGAGGCAAGCTGTGTCGCCAAGGCCATATCTGTAGAGTCAAAGACTTTGTCATACGCTGTGGCTACAGTAAAGGCGTCATCAATATTAAACGCTAGCAAGCTGCGGGCAAGCTCAAATCCATGACCCGTGCCGAAGCACTTCGGGGCTTCAAGCACAAAGCGGGCGGCAATTTGACTGAGTGCCTCTTTGCGCTCTAGATTATTAGGGTTCTGCTGGGGGAACAGGGTCATGAAGGTCTCATAGCCACCCACCCCCACTGCCGCTGCAGCGGCCACACTCGCCGTGCAAATTCCAAGGACTTTTCGACGACTTATCTCCTTGGGCGGTGGCACTGGCACCCGGGCAAGCTCTCCTGGGTCAGGCTGAGGAATTGTCTTTTCATATAGCGGCAAGTGGGCAGGAGACAAGGGAGCGCCCAACACGTACGACGTGACTTTCCTTTCGTGGCCCTTGGCGGCAGCTGCGTGGATTGCGTCTGCAAACTCAGCCATAGTCTGATATCGATCTTGCGGATTTTTGGCGAGCGCCTTAAAGATCGGCCCCTGTAGTGCATCTGCAACCCTATCAATGCCATGTTCGTCCATGCGTTTTATGGGGTCTGCCTCGACATTGCTGTGCATATGGTAGTAGTCCATCCCATTACCTCCGGGAATATAAAAGGGGCGCTTGTTGTCGTTAAGCGCCTCGTAAAAGGTCGCGCCAAGTGCGTAGACATCAGTTGAAGGTCGCAATTCGGTGTTCGTTACAAACTGTTCTGGCGGTGTGTATGGCCATGTACCGGCGATGTTTTGGCTCGCGATGGTCTCGGATTCGGTGACAATGTCGGGGAGACGAACTGATATACCAAAATCGGTTATTTGAGAGTGTCCTTGGTGTGTTACAAGGATATTATCAGGTTTTATGTCGCGGTGAACGAGTCCATGAACTTCGTGAGCATATTGAAGCCCTTTGGCGGCGTCCGTAATATATTGGATGGCGGTATCAACAGGCAAGACTGCGCTGCGCATTAGGGCACCCATCGAATCAGCAGCCCGCTCCATGACGACAAACGGGCGAACGATAGTATGCTCATTGCGCTTGAGGCCGCGCCCTTCGGTAAGATGCTGCACATGCTGATCCATCCATATCAAACGCGTTATATTAGGGTGTTCAAGGGCGTAGTGACGGCGACCTTCTTTTTTGAAAGCTTCGATACGTTTTTGGTCAGAGGCTTCTTTGAAAAGCTTGACGGCAACCGCCTGCTGGGTCGTCTTGTGGTGAGCACTGTACACCCAAGCTGAACCACCTGTCGCAATTTCTTGTTCGATAACAAAATTTCTACCAAGCCGGGTTCCTGGCATTAGCTTTACTCCCGCGAACGGCACATTTTCAGACATAGCATCCCCATTTTCAGTCTTCAGTCACTTGGTTATCTGTATACAATAATTCATGGTTGGCATTATCAGCTAATTATGCTAAAATTACCTCTGTTGTAAATACGCACCCGTAGCTCAGCTGGATAGAGCGTTGGCTTGCGGAGCCAAAGGTCGTAGGTTCGAATCCTGCCGGGTGTACCAAGAAAAGAGTCTGTCAAAATTGACGGGCTTTTTTCTTTTATCACCAAGGCTGTAATATTGCTTTTTTAGCTTTTTTATGCTTTAATTAGGTTAATTAATCACGAAGGACTTTCGATGACAACTCCAGACCAGGCACCTCAACCTCAACCAGGTGACACAGATATACAACAGCCTTTTATGCTTGAGGTTGTGCTTCATGGACACGGTAGCGCAGAGCAAGGTGAAGCGTTTCGTAGAGAGCTCAACGCGGCTATTGGGCGGAAAGCTTTTGAGCTCTCTGAAAAGCACGGCATTATGGTGAGAGGTCTGACGGTCAAGCCAATTGTTGAGCCTGTCGGTCAAATACCCCCAGTTCCTGAGGCCGCTCCAAGCGAAGCCCAACCCGAAGATGCACCAGTCGGGCCACCGATGCCCGAAGCAGCACCTACTTTTGGCGCAGAAGTGCAGGAAAAGCTCAATTCCGGTCTGGCTGGAACATTCATGCATCCTGATGACGTCAGAGCTGATATTGCCGAGAAAAAGCGAAATAGCTATGCGGCAGGCGGAGGCGAGGATTATGAGCCAGCGGCCGAAGACAAGCCAATTAGCCTTGGGCGTCAACGAGAGTTCACTGAAGCCGCGGAGACGATGGGCATTAAGACTGTTCGCCACGCTCTGATTATGGGTATGGACCGCGTGCGTGACAGTGTTGTCGACCTACGACCGAACGTGCTCAGGCGCAAAGATGTAGCATTATTTGATGCCAACGTTATCGGCTTCGTACACGGCATTATTGAAACCATTCCTGATCCCGTTTATAACAATCTTGTGCCTGAAGGCAAAGAGAAGACCTTGCTCGATCCGCCGATGACTTTTGAGCAACTTCAGACTTTCACCAAGGACCCTGCTGAGGTTCCTGGCGTCGCTATCGTTACTACCGCAAATAATGGGTTTGGCATCTTCCCAGAAACGTGGACAGCGAAGAGTGTTGCAGATCTGATCAACCCCGCAAACCACAACAGCCTAGTGCAAAGCGCTATTGACGAAGGCTTGCGCGACGACCAAGCAGAACGCTGCCTGGAGCGGGCGCATGAATTTAGCAAGGCACTTGCTGGCCCTGCCGATAAAGCCTAGGAAGGAAGTCGTGAGCTCAGCCGAACAGCCGCCACAAGTACCACGTGATGCCTATGAATTTCTTGAGGCTGCCGAGACATATGCCAATTTAGCTACTAAAAACGCTGTTTGGGTGCCAGGAAAAATCATCGTGGATAGCCAAGGTTACGAGGTAAAAGTTCGGCAAAGCCCTTGGCGCAGCAAAGCCGTCCCTATGAGCTTTACGCACCGTGAGACCGGCGAGACGCATGCCGGCACGGGCCTCCCAACAGTAATTTTTGAAGTGCAATCAAGCGTGGAAGCGGAATCGCCGCTGCCAAAGCTTCAAATTCGCTATCATCTAGGGACGGCCGCAGTGGATAGCCCAGAGAGGCGCAAGCTTTTTGGGCTGCGTCAACCACGCTGGCAAGAATCGTGGGATAGTAATTTGCCAGCTAGCGACTTGCTTGTCTTTAACTATGCCTCGATACATCCTGCCGCCGAGCAAGAAGAACGAGTTGAGGCATCCGAACTAGTGCCAGTCTCAATGCGGCATATTCGGAGAGGCTCACTGTTACAATTCGTTAACAGGGAAGAAATCCAGCAAGGCCAGTTACCGCTTGAGCCGCTACAAATGCTCGATAATCACATTCAGCTCGTTGCTCCAACCTATGCGAAGCGCATAAAAAATTAGAAGTGGATGCTTCGGAGGAGTCGATCGATAGAGTCGGTCGGTGGTGGTGCATACGGCAGGTGACTCGAGAGCACATAGGCGATCTTTTCTTGCTCATCAGGCGGATAGTATATCGTCAGGGGTGGCATAAATCGCTTGAGGGGTGAAAATACGATGCCCGTAAAGGCACCGTCTTCGAGGACTCCGAATGACTTAAACTCGCTATAATGATAAGCCCTCGTGCCAATAACGATACCGTCGTTCGTGAGGTGATATTCCACGACTCGGGGTTTGCGGGCCGCTATGATGCCGAACAGAACTGAAACCACAATGACCGCGATAGCCGAGAGCGCATCACGCGTCCAGACATACACGATGGCAGTAATGATAATAATAGCCGCAGCAAAGCCCAAGTACCAATTGAGGCTTTTTTCGTGGGCGACAAACTCAGATGCTGACCATGAGACTTCTGGAATTGGCTCTGATTGGAGGGCAGGGGCAAAATCGTTGGCTGGTGCCATAAAATCCTGTGGTGCCGGAGAATTACCTCCTGGTGCGGGGCTCGCCGGATTGGCAGCCTGATCTGGCTTAAACTGCCAGCCACTATTCGCCGGTGTCTGTTGTTGATTTTCCCCATTCATATGCGCTTATTGTACCTTTTTACTACCATAAGCGCAAAACTATTAGACCTCATCACCGATGGCGGGCACAGGCAGCTTCTCATAAAAAAATAGACCTACCGAGGTAAGTCTATTTTTCTGGCGGAGAGAGAGGGATTCGAACCCTCGCGGGAGCTTGCGCCCCCCTAGCAATTTAGCAAACTGCCCCCTTCAGCCACTTGGGTACCTCTCCATACTGTCAAGGACTTTGGTAGTTTACCAGATTATTGGTCTTTTTACTAGAGGCCAGCGGCTATTTTAGCGCTGGCTATATTAAGAAAAGACCCATCATAATGATAGGTCTTTTCTTTGGCGGAAGGGGAGGGATTCGAACCCTCGGTACCGTTGCTGGCACGACGGTTTTCAAGACCGTTTCCTTCAACCACTCGGACACCCTTCCAGTGTGGTTGCTCTTTGCTGTTGGCACAACAGAGGTGATTATACCAGAATATTTGCGCAAAACAAAGCCTGCACTACGCGTAGGCGAAAACTGCAGCTCGGATGTCTACTGCCTGCGGATAGGCGTGCGTAATAGCCGCAGCAGCCGATTGTAACGTTGACCCTGTTGTCATTACGTCATCAATCAGGAGTAGCTTTTGGGCGGGCGGTTTGCAGCCAAGACGGAAAGCGTTCTGCGTCTGGGCTCGCCGCTCTTGGGCCGAGGCTCCTACTTGCCGCTGGGCAGTCATACGAATGAGTATGGGTCGGTAAGTAAGGCGGCGGCGGGCAGCAAAGGCCGAAGCAATGAGGGCCGCTTGATCATATCCACGCATTCTTACTCGACTATTGGCAGTAGGGATAGGGACTACTACCGTAGCAGTCGACATGTCAGGCAGTCGGTAATGCATAATGTCGGCAATTGTATGAGCTGCCGCTCTGGCTCTATCAAATTTAAGCTTGTGTATAAGCTGGCGGGGCACGGCATCGTATCTTGTGGCCGCATATACCTTTTGCAGGAGATTATTTTGCGTCGTAGGGATATAACGAGCATTGAGGCGATCGCTCATGTCTCCGCCCAACGCCAGACGGGAGGTGCACGCCCCACAAAGCAATGCTCCTTCGATAGAGCAGACAAGACACTGGTGGGGGGATATAAGGCTAATTATGTGTTCAAACATATGTTCGTTGTGTTTATTGTGTTGTAAATATGAGTCTTTAGAGTTGTAGGTGTTAGCCAGCTAAGCTATACTGCTAATAACACAAAAACGCAAGACAATCTCAACGTTTAACTACTTTGGAGGGTAACAACTATGGCGCGACGCAACCGCGACGACGACCTGCTTTTGGAAGAGGATGAGCTGACTGCCGCGTTTCTTGGAGATGATGACAATACTGTCGTTGTTGATCAGAACAGCGACACAGCCCAACCTACTGCCGCACAAGATGAATGGGATGAGAGCGAAGACCTCCCCGGACAACTTGCTGTCGACGTTTACGAAACTCGGGAACGACTCGTCGTTAAGGCACGAACTGCTGGTGTAAACAAGAACGACCTCGATGTCAGTATTGCAGACAACACACTCAGCATTCGTGGCACACTTTCAGCGGGCAATGAAGAGGATGTAGAGAACTACTTCGTCCAAGAGTGTTACTGGGGTGAATTTTCCCGCAGTATCGCTTTGCCAGTCGCTGTAAAGGAAGAAGAGATCGAAGCTGTCCTTAAGGATGGCGTTCTGACAATCAGCTTTTCGAAAGTAAAGCAGGACACTGTCAAAAAGATCCAGGTGATGTAACGCACACATCGTTCGACAAAAAACCACTGTAGCAATGCAGTGGTTTTTTGCTATAGCAGGCTATGCGGCTGTTGTATACAAAGCATCACTAGCAATTGGCGTAGCCAAAACCACAGGATAAGGACAAAGGGGCTGGGGAGCCCGAGTGGGTACGCCGGGCTCCCCAGACAGAAAGATACTCACGACTGCCTAGATAGTCAAGCATAATAAAAAAGCGTCGGTTGTGGCCGACGCTTTTTTATTAACCCTAGAGGACTCTTAGGCTGTTCCAGCGACCTTGTTGAGGACGAACTGAACGATGAATTGCGCGAGAGCGACGATTACTAGACCAATAACAGCATATATAATGGTGTTCTTGGCTGACGTAATGTTACCCGTGTCACCGTTAGAGGTAATGTACTTGAAACCACCGAAGATGATCATGATTACAGAGATCACACCAACAAGTGCGGAAAGCACGTTAACAACTGTCTTGATAGTGTCGTTAACCTTGGTTGTACCGCCAGCTGTTGCAGAAGGTGCACAGCCACCAGCGCCACCAACGTCTACAGACGTGCCGCCACCGACACAACCACCAATATTGAGTGCTTCAGCTCCTGCTACTGCAGGGACTGCTACGGGGACTAATGCGAGCGACAATGCAGCGAAGAGTGCCACAGTGTTTTTACGTAATGTTTTAAACATTTCGATTTCCTTTCTTATGCTTACTATTACTTATAGCACAGGTCGGCCCGTTTTTCAATGCAACGGGCACCGCTTGTATCGGGGGTAGACCACCTCTTATCATTGTCCAGCAACCTTATTGAGAACAAAGCGAACGAGGGTCTGTGAAAGAGCGACAACGAGGACGCCCACTAAAGCATAGGTCAGTGTGGACTTGGCACTATTGACCTTTCCAGAGTCACCTTCTGATGTAATGTACTTGAGTCCAGCAACAACCAGCATGATAACTGCGATGACGCCAGCAACAGCGCTGAGAACGTTAACAACTGTCTTTAATACATCGTTGATCGTTAACCGACTGCCGTTATCGCAAACACCGCCAGATGAGGAGGCCGCAATACCCTTACAGACTTCATCCTTGGCGGCAGCCATGACTGAATGGTCGCCCAAAACTGTCATGGTCAAAACGCTCAGACTAAAGAGGGCAAGCGCGATGACGATGAGACGTTTCATATATATTCCTTTTCTTTCTATTCCGGAGCAACCCGGTTAATGACAAATACGATCAATGTTTGAGCAAGAGCAATAATGACGAGACCAACAGCCGCATAAATTAACGTGTTCTTGGCAGTTGTAATTTTGTTTGCCTCTCCATTGGAGAGCATATACATAATGCCTCCCGTAATCATGATTAAGATAGCGACAACACCTGCGATGTTAGCGATCAAACGTGTAATCTTGACGAGCACGCCACCGCTGCCGGAAATAGGATCGCTGCCATTAGTACTGCAGACAGCTGAATTTGCAGTACCAGCCTTTTGACATACACTTTCAGGATTATTATTGTTGAACGGATTCCAGGCCGCCGAAGCAACTGGCGCAAAGGCCCATGAACCGATGCCTAAAAAGGCGACGAGCAAGCCAAGGCTTATCATCAGTCGCTTCATGTGATCCTCCCCACAACGAAGCCAACGATAGCAAAGGCCATTATGGTTACAAGTAGACCGACAAAACCATATATGATGGCGTTCTTAGCCTTTGCGACAGCCTGGGGGTTGCCCTGGGAAAGAATATATTGAAAGCCAGCAATAACGATAATCAAAAGTGCGATGGAGCCGGTAATAGCCAGTACGATATTGAATGCCGTCTGGATAGCGGCAGGTGTGGCATTGTTCTTAACGTTGCCTGGCAAGGGACTGGTGTCAATTTGGGCCAAAAGGTAATAGGGGATATACATATAATTCTCCTATCCCAAGCGATTTCCAATGAATGATACTGCCGCAGCCGCAAGGAGCGTTATCGCAAGACCAACTAATGCATTGATAATGGTGTTCTGGGCATTTTTGACACCGTCAGGTTCGCCCTGACTTGTAACATACTGAATACCACCATAAATAACGTAGGCAACGGCAATAAGACCACCGAGTCGGAGCATCATATCGAGAATTGCCAGCGCGACAAGAGTGAGGTCGTAGGGGAATTCAAAGACAACCTGACAGATACCATCAGCATCTTTCTTGACATCAAGATATTTCCACCATGGATCAAAGACAAAAAAGGCATGCTTGGAGCAAGCGGCTTTGGTTGCAGCGTCCGCAAGGTGTGTAAAAAGCTGTAATCCTATCATGATTCTATCCGCGACCTGTTAGTCCACCGGGGACAATCCACTGCAAGAAGGCGAGGAGGAATATAAATGCCAGGAAAGCTATAACAGATTGCGTAATACGCTTTTTGGCAGCCGATACCTTGTTCATGTCACCGCCCGCCATAGAATACTGAATGCCCGCAGCAACGATCGAGATAACTGCCGTAAGGCCAGCTATGGCCGAGACGAAGCGAATCAGAGGGTTGACGTACTTCTGATAAATACATTGATTGCCATCAACTGTGCCTTTTTTGTCGTCAGCGCTCCTGACATCTGTACAGGTTGCACCGAAAGTATGGGCCGGTGGTGTAGACGGTAGGGCGCTGGCCGCCTGAACTGGCGCGATAACCAACATAGTTGCTAGAAATAGACCGCCTAGGAAGAGGAGGCCTTTGTTGTGTGCGAGAGTGAGAACATTTTTTATCATTACTTACCATATATTACAGCTGCTGACCGCGCTTATCAATAACCATCTGGAAGAACGTCGAAAGTAATGCATTTGTATATATTGCATCGACGCGCGGGCCGGTGGTACAATATCTTCTGAAAGAAAGCGAATTTTCTCGCTGGGTGGGGAACTGGTTTTTAAATGAAACGAAACTTTCTGCAAGTAAAATTATTGGTTACCGCTCTTGTGATCGGTTTAAGCTTTGTGGCGGCGGCGATTCCACCCGTGGTGCAGCATGTTGCCGCAGCTGGAGAAACCTACACATATACAGACTCTGACAACATTACCATGCGTGGTGCTACTGTCGGGTCTATTAATTTGAAGCGAAGTGGATTTGAGATATCCTCGAATCAGTTCATAGGCGGTGGTATATATAATAATAAGTGTACTTTTACTATTACCCTGACGGCTGCCGGTGACGGCAAGTCTGGCACACTGGCTGCTCGAGGAGTTCGGGAGCAAGGTGGCGATAAGCCAGAATGTGGCGCCGCTGACCTGAATCAATATAATGGCAAGACTGTTACCGTCCAGGGTGACGCTGGTGATGAAGAAACTGCCGAACAAAAGGGCGTTACCGTAGCGGTGTTCCTTCCAAAGGATGCAGTAGAGAAGCCCGGCTCCATGAAATTGACTATTACTGACAAGGCCGGTAAAGAGCTCACCTCTGTAAACGCCAAGCGAACAAACATGGAAGATGGCACTGCCGCCTATCAGGCGGTATTTAGCGTCGGCCCAGACGCTGACTACAAGGCCTGTGCTGGCCCGCCACTTGATAAATGTGAAGCCTTCCACAAAAATAAGCATGAAAAAAAGCTGATTACTTTCGGCGAAACGACTGACGTCCGTGAGATTACGGTCACAATTAAGGTTACTGGCGTCCGCTCCGCTGGCGAATCCTACACGCTTGGGCCAGCCGATGTCACCTGGGAATTAGCAAAGGGTGGCAACAAGCAGACCGTACAGACTGACAGCAAAGATATTGCCGCTATTGAACCTGGCGCGAGCGCCGTGGGCAATGTCGAGTCAACGTTGACCGCAAAAATTAGTCCTATTGATCCCGGAAAATATAAAATTTGTGTACCGGCCATCAATCAGTGTAAGGAAGTTGAAAAGCGTGAATTTGCCAATGCTGGCGTTGAATTTAACGCCGCAAATAAGCTCGATGCTTTCCAGAATACCGGTGAGGATGACGCTAAGCCAAGCTGCGATCTGGGCTTCTGGGCGATTAGTTATATAGCCTGTCCGGTGAGTAGCGCTATGGGGCCTGCAAGCCTCAAGATGAATACCATGATTCGCGAAAAGCTGACCTTTGATATCAAGACCTTCTTTGATACTTCGAAGGAGCCAGGCGCAAGCTACAAAGCCATATCAAATATCATGAGGACATTCGCCTTGAGCATAATTGTTCTTGCTGCTGTCATTATGCTTGCCGCAGAAGCTGCTGGAGTGCCCATCGTAAGCGCCTATGCACTACGAGCGGGACTACCTCGGTTATTGATTGGTTCATTGGCTATTATTGTTTCCTGGGAACTAGCCAAAGACGTAACGCTCGCTGTCAATAATATTGGGACGTGGGGATCAGACCTTATGCTGCAACCGTTCCGTGATGCTGGATTCTTGGGCACAAGCGCCGAAGTCACCGTCCTTGGTTCTCTCGCTCAAACTGGTGCAATTGTGGCCGCTCTGATCTTCCTTGGTCCACTCGGTGCCTTGATGGGACTGGGGTTAGTCTTTGCGGCATTTGGTGTAGCCTATCTTGTCCTGACAATCTGGCAGTGGCTCATGATCTTCTTTATCATTACGCTGCCGTTCTGGATTGCTCTTGGATCATTCAAGGGAACAGACAAGGGTTGGGGTGTTTTCAAGAAGAACGCCGGGGGATTGCTGCTCGTACAGGTTGGAGCACCTATGATTCTAGCCCTGGGAACCATAGGTGGAGCTGTCGCCAAGAAAGCTGGCGGTGATACCGCAGGCATGACTCAGGTCATTGCAGCGGTGTTTGCTCTTATGGGAGTTATTGCCTTGTTTGTCAATCGAGGAGGCGCTCTTGGCATCGTAGCGGGTGGTGCACGCTCATTTAGCAAGAAGTACATCTCCGGTCGTGGTGGTGCAGCGCTCAAAAAGCGTGGTTCAGCCCGTATGGCAGAGCGCTCAGAGCGCCTGAAGACAGGAAACTACGCTCCGGCATGGACAGGCCGATTGGGTCAAGCATTTAACAACGGGACCCGTGGTGCATATGGCATGCGCAACGCTGGCTACAACCCTGCGCAGTTTAAACGTCAATGGAAAGAAGCACGCAGCCAAGATGCCGTGCAACGCTCTGGCCAATTGATGCAATCTGCTCAGTGGAAGGCTATTGCTAATAACGACAACGCTATGCGCGCGGCCAGCGCTTCAAGTGAAAGTGCAGCCGAGAGCGACATCATCCAGACATTGACCAAAGATGGCAAGGTCAGTTATGCCGATGCACAAGCACAAGCGCGCTCGGCTATCTCCACCGTTAAAGCCTCCGGCATGCGCATTGGCGAGAAGGGCCTGCGCGTGGCTGGATTCAAGCAAATGGCTGCCAATGGTAGTGCTATTCCAAACCTTGAAAGTGCTATGGATACAATTACTGACATCGCTGGCGATGATGCATCAACCCGTGCCGAACTGGTTGGTGGCCTGAAGGCTGCTGCTGGCGCCCGACCAGACATGGGTGGAGCCAGCTTCGGTAGTATTTATGGCTTGGCAACAAAGCGGGCACGTGGTGAAACCACCGACAAAGACTTCCGCGATGTCAAGGTCGAGTCTGCGCGTAACACTGCTGCGCACCAATTGCTCGGTGCCAAGGAAGGTGCTATTCGTCAAGTTGGTGAAGCCCTTGCAGAGGATATGCAATATCATGTTGACGCTGCTAGCGCTTCTGCCTCGAATCCAGCAGTTGCCGCTCAGCACCGCCAAAAGGCAAACGAGAACTTGGTCATTCAGAACCGCCTGATGCAAGGTGGCGCATACGCTGGTGTTACCGGTGTGGCCGCTATTTACGACACGACCAACCGTGTTCAGGATGTGGCAGGCAATGCCCACCCAGACACGCGGAGTCGTGCTGCAGTCCAGGGCAACATCTCCCTGGGAACGCCCATGGCGCCAGCGAATGTTACGCTTCCTGACGGCCGCGTTGTACCAGGATCCGCGCCAAACCCTGCCCACGATCCTACGTCACCGCTCAACGAAGAGGCGCGCCGTTTCCAGGCCCTCAGTGGTATGCCACAGAACAACCTTCAAGAACATGAAATCCGGACTGGAGGAGGTGGCTCATAGGTCCTTTGGGCCTCAAGCCACGCGTGAACTATGGCAGTTTACAAAGTTATTCAGGACATCGAGGCAGAAGATAAGCTGCTCGGCCCGCTGACACTACGGCAGTTTATATACGCTGGTGGATCTGTCATATTCTTTTACTTGACCTTTTTGTCATTCACCAAAGGCGCAGCCTTTATGGCCATCGTCTTTATGCCAGCTGGGCTGGTTGGTGCATTCTTTGCCTGGCCATGGAGCCGTGACCAACCCACAGAGATCTGGGCACTCGCTAAGATTCGTTTTCTGCTCAAGCCCCGCAAGCGCATCTGGAATCAGAGCGGTGTCAAGGAACTCGTGACCATTACTGCACCGCGCAAACTCCAAACCGTATATACGAATGGTCTTACCCAGACGGAAGTAGAGAGCCGCCTGCGTGCCTTGGCCGAAACGATTGACAGCCGTGGCTGGGCTATCAAGAATGTTAACGTTAACATGTACCAGCAGTCTGGGACGACAGCCAGCGTCATGAGCTCCGATCGCCTGATTGATATGGCGACTATGCCGCAGCAGGTTCCGGAGCTTGATATCCAGGCATCAGATGATGTCATGGAGGCTTCCAATCCAATTGCTCGGCAGTTTGACACTATGATTGCCGCTTCGACAAAAGCGCACCGCCAGGAAATTCTCGATAATCTGCAAAGTATTGATAGCAATAAGCCAGAGCTAAAGCAGCCGGGGAACGACTACTGGTTCTTGAACCAGCCTGGAGCAGCAAGTAGTACTGTCCCCCAAGACGCTGTTACTTTTAACACGCAAGTTGTGTCGCCGAGGCCGCAACAAGGCGCGGTAGTCACCCCGCAGCTTGCCCCAACACTCCCAGCAGCACCCCAGATGAATGCACCCGGGCAGCCCGATGCATCACTGGATGAGGCAGCACTCATCGAGAAATTGCATGAGCAAGATCGTATGCAAAGCGTCAATCCATATAACCGTTGGCATACGATCCAGCCGCTGTCTGAGCAAAACCAAGCCCAGCAGGGCCAACAGCAAACTCCTGGAGCAGCTAACGGTCAGCAAGGATACCCGACCAGTGCACCGCAACAGTCGCAAGCCATGCCTCAGCAATATAATCCGCAACCAGCAGGGCAACCAATGGCTGCTACGCCAGCATACTCTGCGCAAATGCCAGCCCAGCAGGGCAACGCCATGCCAGCACCGTATTCACCAGCTCCAGAACCTACACAACAACAGGTGACACCCGCACCAGACCCTGCTATACTACAACTTGCAAGTAACGACGACCTAAATGTAGCTACCATCGCGCGTGAAGCGAATAAACGTAAGGAGCTACAGGACGAAGTGGTGATTTCACTACATTAGTCATTGGTCAAAATACGGTGGGGTATTAAAGGTTTTTCATGGATCCTTCTTCATACAATCAGCCGCAAGCAGGAGCAAATCCAAGCATTCCTCAGGCACAACAACCAACCTACGCTGCCCAGCAAGGCGTTCCTGCCATGCAGCAAAATGCCGGGCCTAGTTTCGGTGCAGCTGCACCGATGATGCAAGGCGCACAGCCGCAAGCACCACCAGCTCCGCCTTCTGCACAGCCAAACTACCAACAGATGGCTGTTCCTGCACCCGCACAGCAGCCAAATCCAATCATGGGCGGCAGCCCAGGCACACCTCCTATTCCGGGCGCACCAGGCGTCAAGCCAGTGCAGTCCAATCCAAACAGCACTCAAAACACGCTACAAATCGCTGAAATCCGTGATGGTATCGTTATTATGAATGACGGTTCTTTCCGCTCTGTCGTGATGGTCAAATCGATTAACTTTGACCTTATGAGCCAGCGCGAGCAAGAATCCGTAGAGTACAGTTATCAGGGATTCTTGAACTCCCTTTATTTCCCGATTCAGATTTTCATTCGCTCACAAAAGGTCGACCTACAACCCTACATTGAACGACTGGATAAGATACGGACGGAACACGACAACATGCTGTTGGCGTTACTGATGAACGACTATATCGGTTATATCGATCAGTTGGCACAGCAAACGAACATCATGGATAAGAAATTCTATATCGTTGTACCGTACTTCCCGCAGGTTGATGTTCAGAAGGCTCTTTCCAGTAGCAAAAACTTCATTACAGGTATTGCCAGCCTCTTTAGTACGGCCGAACAGCACATCGTTATCAATGAGGATGACCTTGAAAAAGCCAAGACTGAGCTGCGTAACCGGGTTCAATCAGTCATGAGCGGCTTGCTCCAATCAAACATTCAGGGCCTTCCGCTTGATACGCAGGAATTGATTGAACTGTTTTACGACACCTACAATCCCGATACCGCTACTCGTCAGCAATTGAAGAATTTTGATAATTTAACCGCAGATATTATTACTAAGGGTACGGGCGCAACCGTCCAGCAACATATGAAGACAGAGCTCAACTAATGGCACGAAAACAAAAGCAACAAGACCCTATCGCTCTGGCACAAGCCCAGCAACAACGTGAACAACAAGAAGTTGAGGCAGCATTCCGCAAAGGCATCACCGCCCTTCGTGATTTTATTGCACCAAGCTCGCTCGAATTTAACAGCAGCTATTTCCAGCTTGGCACACGCCTGGCGCGGACCTACTACGTCTACGGCTATCCTCGTCAGCTCTATACTGGCTGGTTGAGCGCCATGGTCAACCTCGATGAAGTCATTGATGTATCAATGTTCATATACCCAGTCGAGAGTCAGGTTGTTCTTGAAAACCTTCGCAAAAAAGTCACCCAACTGGAAGCTGGTATTCAAATGGATTCCGAAAAGGGTCGAGTCCGTGACCCAGGCAAGCAGGCCGCCATTAGCGACGCCGAGGAAATGCGTGACAAACTACAGGTTGGTGAAGAGCGTTTCTTCCGCTTTGGCCTGTACTTTACTATTTACGCGCACAGCATGGATGAGCTGGAATTTGTTTCACACAAGGTTGAATCCATTTTGGGCCAACAGTTGATATTCTCAAAGCCGGCAAGCTCACAGCAAGAACAGGGGCTCAACAGTACTGTGCCGCAGTTCGCTGACCAATTACAGATTCGCCGTAACATGAGCACCGGTGCGATTTGCACCAGCTTTCCATTCACCAGTGCCGACCTAAGCCAGGACAACGGTATTTTGTACGGCATTAACATGCACAACTCTGGCTTGGTTATATTTGATCGGTTTACTCTGGAGAATGGCAACTCGGTTGTCTTTGCGAAGTCTGGTGCCGGTAAGTCATTTACGGTCAAACTAGAGGCTCTTCGTTCCTTGATGATGGGCACTGAAATTTTTATTGTCGACCCTGAAAATGAGTATGAGCGTATGTGTGATGCTGTTGGTGGGGCGTATGTTCGCTTGAGCCTCAACTCAGCCA
This sequence comes from uncultured bacterium, assembly GCA_963721475.1. Classification (GTDB taxonomy): domain Bacteria; phylum Patescibacteriota; class Saccharimonadia; order Saccharimonadales; family UBA4665; genus CAMLQK01. The sequence goes on from CAVRJI010000002.1 coordinate 556,498, forward strand.
CGCGTATTAATCCTTTTGACTTGCCACGCGTCGTTGATACCGAAGAGGCCGATAATGCACTGCGTAGCAACCTCATAACACTCCATGGTCTTTTGCGTCTGATGATGGGTGGGGCGCAGGCCCAGATGCTCGGTGGGGCGCAGGCCTTGATGCCCGCTCTGTCACCGGCAGAAGAAGCCGACCTGGACGCAGCCCTCATCGAAACCTACGCCAAGGCAGGCATTACTAATGATCCACTGACTCACACCAGTCCGCCGCCAACCATTGGCGACCTATATGACACATTACTGCACATGGGCGGTAGTGGTCCTCAGTTAGCTCAGCGCATCCGCAAGTACACGAGCGGTACATTTGCAGGCATCTTTTCTCAGCCAAGTAATATTGATATCAATAACCCAATGGTGGTGTTCAACATTCGCGACCTCGAGGACGAACTGCGACCTGTCGCTATGTATATTGTCCTAAACTACATCTGGAATAAGACCAAAAGCGACCAAAAGCGCCGCATTTTGATCGTCGATGAGGCTTGGCAGCTTATGAAATACGAAGACTCTGCAAACTTCCTCTTTAGCTTGGCAAAACGCGCCCGTAAGTACAATCTTGGTATTACCACGATGACCCAGGACGTCGAAGACTTTATGGGATCGCGCATGGGACGTGCCATTGTCGCTAACGCATCAATGCAGTTCTTGCTCAAGCAGTCACCATCAGCGGTTGACGTATTGTCGGATGTCTTCAAGCTTACCGCCGAAGAAAAGAAGCGGCTCAGCCAATTCCCCGTGGGGCAAGGATTATTCTTTGCTGGATCCAACCACGTACATGTTCAGGTGGTCGCCAGCCCAACCGAGACCGGGCTTATCACAACCAATCCCGCCCAAGTTCAACAAATGGCAGCACAAGGTGATATGATGCAACCACAGGGAACGATCGATCTTAGTAATCAACTTTATCCAGGTAGTATGTAGGGAAAATCATGGCAGAGGGGCTGAACGACGAGGGTAAACGTATTGGCGAACATTACGATAAGTCACTTTCTCCGCAGGGTCATGGGGCGAGCTCACTCGGGGACGCCGAACGCAAAGCTACCGGCGGTGGCCAGAATGATAGTGGAAATTCTCAAGAGAGTTCCGCCGACAGAACAGCAGACGATCTAAGCAGCGCAGAGACCAATGCTTCAGGCGATGATTCAGGCGACGACGACTCCCTATATAGTGGCTCTGATGGTAATGACGACCAAGGTAATGCCGCCAAAAGTGGCATCGCCAACCTTTTGGGTAAAATGCCCGGAGGCAAAAAAGGCAAGTGGGCTCTCCTGTTTGCCGGTGGTGGTGGCGCAGCGATTCTTACGGTCGTCATTATCGTCGTATTGATCTCCGTTCTCGCACCATATCGGAGCGTTCATTTTGCTACCGTACTTCGGTCGGTTGGTATGGCTCGCTTCCAGATGTATATGAAGAGGACTTACGCAGCTACTGTCTTGGATGCAGCACTTTTGACCGATAAAAGCCCTATTGGCTCCACGGCATCCGACAAGCTCAAGGGCCGCACTATGCGCGACCGCCTGTTCGGGGTCAACATCGACAAACAACTTAGGCAGCTTGGCACTGAGGGCGCCTTGAAGTTCGACTTTCAAGACGAGCGAAGATGGGGTGGGCTTAGGTCGAATATTACTTTTTCTGGGGTTGAACTATACGGTCAAAAGATTGACCTTAACGATGTGTCTGACAAATTATGGGGCAAGCCCTATGCCGAATTATCCCGAAAAGAACGTTTGACGACTGATAAGTCATTTACTGATGCGATTAAGAATGGCCTGAACGACCAGATGGCCCTCGAGGGAAGGGGGGTGAGATCGTCGGTCTTTAATGGCTTTAGGCGAGTCAGTGGCATCTCGATGACAAAGTGGGCAGACAAGGCCCGCAAGTACGCGGGTGCAAAACCAGCGGAAGCGCGCAAATTGAACCTCGAGGAGTCGCTTAAGAATGTTGATGGGGCGCGGGTACCGCCCAAATCAGGCATTAGAGAGATTCAGAATGATGCCGATGCGGTCCGTGAAGATTCGATTAAGGCCGCCCAGGAGGGCAAAACGACCACCCCTGGCCAGACTCGAAGTAAGTGGGCCAACCGAGCCAAGGTTACCGGCAATATATCTGAGGGTGTCCTGCTCACAACCATCGCGTGTATTGTGCACGACTTGAATAATTCGTTTAAAGAGGGCCAGAAAGACACTCCGGATAAGGCAGCGGCAGTGGGGCATGATGCACTGACCGGTGGCTCCCAGGTGCAGTCAGGCGAAACGCAACTGGAGGCAGTAGGCGGTGAATCTGACCTATGGAAGGACGCCGAACAATCTGTCTATTATAAAAAGGCCGTGGGCCAACCCGTCTCTAATGAAGAAATGACGACACAAGTGCCACAGGTGCCAGACATTCGTGGGCCATCTGGCGCGCTCGTAAACACTGTTGGATACGCCGATGAGCTCCTGAAAGCCGCTTTTGGTGGAGCGCTTGTAGGTGCCATTCCCGGACTGAGTGACTTACGTGATAAGGGTATTGATGAAGGTTGTTCGATCTTGCTTAATCAGTACGTACAGTTCGGTATTGCGGGCGCTGAAATTACCTTCGCTGTCGCAAGTGCGGGTGCCACCAAGGGAATCACCGCAGGCATTAAAGCCTTCTTCGCCGGAACTCTCCAGCTAGCAGCAGGCGTCGGCGTGGGACACATCTTGGGGTCAATGATTGACCGAGCAACCTCAAGTTATGCGGGTATGGATTTCTCGGCAGCAACAACTGGGCCGCAAAAATACAATAATGCCTCTGTTGGCGTCGATTATCTCACTCAGGTTGGGGATCGGCAAATTGCCTACGGCCGACTCATGACAGATGCGGAAGCACGCCAAAGCCAAGCCGTCGCTATGGACGAACTGCGTCAAGAGAACAGCGAAAAATCATTTACAGAGCGTTACTTCGCACTCAATAATCCATACTCGCTTGCAAGTCAAACGCTCATCAAAATGCCTTCCTCTATGGGCGAGCTCGGAACGAGCATACGATCGACCCTCGCCTCTACGGCATCAATACTACTATCGCCAACTAAACTTATTAATTCCCTGAGCGGCACTCTGGCTTCGTCGAACCGTCTTGTATTTGCCGAAGGCATTGGGGCAGTAGGCTCTGGACACGGCGTCGATGAATGGGGCCATACTCCTCAAGAAGAAGAGCGCTTTGCGACCGAGGAGGACTTCACTTGGGAGAACCTTGCTGCATACGTTGAACCACAGTGGGATGAGCTCGAAAAGGATTACCGCGACTGTTACACATTCGAGAAGCAGATCGATCGTCCAGAAAAGTGCACCGTTGCCTTCCTTTCGACAGATCGCGCACTGAAGTGGCAGAGATACAATGCCTTAAGTGATGCTGCGGTCGTTCTGTCAGGTGATGTAAATAAGGGTGACGAATAATATGAAGTCTTTTACAAAAAAACTACTCCGCGCCGCACCACGCATATTGAGCCTCGTACTTGTCTTCCTATTCCTTGGGACGTCAGTCGTTTCTGCTTTGCCACTAGAACAAGAGCAGCTCGATGCCTATACCATGCACTCAGAATGGTATAACAAGAACTTTCAAGCGTGTGTTGGTGGCCAGGCGAGTGGCACTGCCATTCGGATTGTCATTGACCCTGGGCATAGCGGAGAAAGCAAGCAATTCCCAGACCCCGCCACCAAGTTGAACGACTACGACTACCCCAACGACAACGAGAATGAAGAGGCTTTTTATGTTTCGCTCAAAGTCAAAGAACAATTAGTGGAAAAGGGCTATCAGGTAACACTCACCAAGGGTAACGACATTGATGCCAAGGGCGTCGACAGTGTCACTGACCCAAAGGTCATCCAAGGAGCCAAGCTCTATGCATCACTCCGTGAGCGCGCCGAAGTTGCCAATAAAGTAAACGCCGATCTCGCCTTGAGCGTTCACGACGATCATGGGAAAAATTTTGACACTTGGGCAGAGCTATACACGCAAAAAACCCAAAAATTTGGCGGCAAAACACTATACCGCGAGAACGAGGGCGGAAAAGATCGCCTCGAGTTCAAAGACGACAAGGTGGCGGAGCTCAGCCAACAGTACGGCAAGATTTTCGAGACTGAGCGATCGGCAGCCGAGGGCCGCCCCGTAAACAACACTGATGTTAATTTTGAAGGGCGCGCACCGATTAGTCCGGGCAACATCCCCATGGTGGAACTCTTTTCTAAAGTACCCTGGGTATACAACGAGGTTGGCGCAGCACCAAAGGGTCAATACTTGGGTAAGGCAAAGTTAGATATGTACGTAAAGGGCCTGGTAAATTCTGTCCTCAAAGCAAAGCCCGCCACCCAGCAGAGCGGCGGCAACCTGAGCGGCAAAGACAACGTTCAAAAAGTCTTTAACTTCCTTGTCGGCCAGGGGCTCACTGGCATGCAGGCGGCTGCTGTTATTGGTAACTTCATGCAAGAGTCTGGTGACAAAGTAAGCCCAACTGCTAAAAATCCAAGCAGTGGCGCTTGGGGCATTGCCCAGTGGCTTGGTGGCCGCCAGACGACATTATTTGAGTACGCAGATACCGGAAAATTACCGACCGACAAGCCAGGCGATAAACCAGCGCCTAAACGTGACCGCGGTGATTTGGGCATGCAGCTGGATTACTTCTGGTGGGAAATTACCAAGGGGCCTGAAGCCGCAGCCTACCACGCACTTGACCACCTAAAGGCTGCTGATACCATCGAAAAAGCCACCGAGCAATGGCATGATGACTTTGAGCGCTCCGGTAAAGACGAAAAGAATATCGCCCACCGCGTTGATAGTGCCAAAAAGGTCCTTGCCCTATACGGCAAGGATGCACCAACGAGCGGAAGTGCTACTGGTGATACAACCACTGTCTGCGACAGTAGTGGTGCGGCAGCAGTAGACTGCGACAACAAGACTGACGCCAATGGAAACTTGAGCCAGGTGCGCCAGAACGTGGTCTGTATTATGCAGGCTGAGTATGCCCTCTGGAAAGACAAGAAGCTCAAGCCTGGCAAGGACTTCCACAAATACAGCCAAGGCCGCACCGAAGCTTGGTGTGCAGACTTCGTGAGCTGGGTCTATAACCAGGCTGGACATCCGGTAACCGGAAACAGCAAAGAATGGAACCGATCGGGCGTGATTCAACTCGCGGAGATTGGCCAAGAAAAGAAAAATGGCTTTACCTTCCACAGTCCGGGTGGATACACACCAAAGCCAGGTGACATCATTATTTGGGCCGTGCGCGAACATACCAGCATGGTCAGCGATGTCAAGGATGCCGACAACTTTACAATCATTGGTGGCAATCAGGATGGTGGCGGGGGTGGGCCAACTGCCAGTTCAGTCACGAGCTATCCCGTGAATAAGTACAAGGTTTATGGCGAGCAAAAGATAACAGGCTTTGTAAGTCCGGATTAAAGGAGAAATTATGCAACCAGCTTCACGCCTACAAGCATTTTTAGCTAATCGAAAATTGGTGGCAGCCTGTGCTGTTGCCGTTGTGCTCATCATTCTTATGCTCATACCCACCGTCCAACGTCAGACGACATTTACCGTTGATCGCACCGATCCAAAACTAAGCAATGTCGCAACGATTACCCCTTACATTCGTGTGAACTTCACGCGTGAACTCTCGACTAAAGACATCAAGTACACTTCGAGTACAAATTTCATTAAGTCCTACAGTATTAAGGGCAAGATGATCCAGTTTAATATTAAGGGCGGCAGCTTTGACCCAGGCAAATCGTACAGTATTACGATTCAGTCTATTTCGAGCAAAAGCGGCGAAACAATCACCGACAAAAAGTTCTCCTTTAAGACAACTGAGCGATCATATGACTCACTCAGCGACGACCAGCGCAAGGCAATTATTGCCGCTCAAGATATTTTTGAATACTCACCAGAGTCAATTACCTTTAACGGTGTCGACGATTTGGTCAATTATGGCATCACTGATTCCCAGCTCACTGGCCTAAAGCGAGCACTATACCAATACTCACTTGAAACAGGCAAGAAATACCAGGACATTACGGTTGTACGTAGTACTGTTGTCGAGGGCCCCGTTACCCCCGAGAGCGAGCGCTCATCATTGTACTTTACGGTGACCTTTGATAACGCCGAGGCCTACAAAGCACAGCTGGACAGCTTTGACCTAACCTCGATTCAGCTTATCTTACGAGATATGGCAACCAACACGGCGACTACCTTCGACTCTGGTACGATTGATACTTTCACGACCAATTAGTAGTCACGAAATACTAGGATTGGGCTTGAGGAGGCAGCATGCGAATGATCCGCGACTGTCCAAAATACCCGGTTAGCACATCGGCATCAGTAGTTGTGATGAAGGTCTGGTAGGACCGCACGAACTGCGTTAATGCCTTGCGCCGCTGAGCATCAAGTTCACTAAAAACATCATCCAGCAATAGGAGGGGTTTTTGCTGGCGCGCTTCCTCGAGCATTTGAAGCTCAAGAACCTTGAGCGCCAGGACGAGTGTCCTTGTTTCGCCGCGCGAGGCTGCCTCCTGCATAGGATGGCCGTCGATCAAAACCGCCAAGTCGTCGCGGTGCGGCCCGTACACTGTATAGCCGCGCATGACGTCGAGTTCTAGGTTGCTCTCCAACTTATGGAGTAGCCCCGTCTCGTACTGGTCGGCAGGGAACTTGGAGATATATTGCAGGTCAATTACGTTATGACGTCCCGCGAGCTCATCGTAGAGGCCGCCTGCACGGTCATTGAAGCGCGAAATGAGTTCTGCCCGGGCTCGAGCAATTTGGCCGCCCAATTCGCTTAACCGTAGGTTCCAGACAAAAAGTTGCTGCGTAATATCAGCGGGGTTCTTTTTGAGCAACGCATTGCGTTGGGCAAGCACACGACGATAGTGACGGCGCGTGGCGCCAAACCCGTTGACTGTCTGTTCGATCAAGTCATCAAGAAACGTACGCCGTAAGTCAGGTGAACTGCTTAATAGCAATAAGTGGTTCGGCTCAAACAGCACGACTGGTAAGGTGCGTGGCTGCATGAGACGGCTCAGGAGCTGCCCATCGATCTCGAAGCTCTTCTTTATCGTCTGCTCGCCCTGGAACTTCACTACGCGGCTCTGTGTGGGCGACAGAGCGTCAAGACGAGCCCAGGTAGATCCGAACTGCACAAGCTCAGCATCTTTTGCGCGGTATGAGCTGCCGAGCGCAATAATCTGCACCGCTTCGAGCAGGTTGGTTTTCCCGCTCGCATTTGGCCCAACGATAATATTGACTGCCTGGTCAAATTCAAAGCTCACATCGTCATATGAGCGAAAGTGCTGCAGGCGCAGAGAAGTAATCATGGATCTATTCTAGCTCTTCAGCGGCATAATGATGTGGATGTAATCATCGGCAGCAGGGTCCTTCAGGACAATCGGCTCTAGCTTGCCGTTAAACGAGAAACTGACTTCGTCACTGTTTATAACGTGCAGTGCGTCGAGTAAATACCGAGAATTTAAGGTGATGTCCCCCGAGCCGCTCACTTTAGCGCCTGCATTGGCGTTATTCTCGCCGAGCTGTGAGGCTACCGAGCGAATGCTGAGCTGTTGTGCGAGTTCGTCGATCTCGATAGTAATACTCCCGGCGCTTTCTCTGGCAAATAGGCTTGACACCTTGGTGACGTTCAGAAGATCCGAACGCTTAAGAGTTGCCGAGGTGGCAAATGCGCTGGGGATAAGGTTGCGGTACGGTGGATAACGGCCTTCGATAAGACGCGCGACAAGCTCAACATCACCGACTTGGAACAGCACCTGCTGGTCATCATTGGTAATCTGTACGTCGTCTTCGCTATCACTCACAATACGCAAGAGGTCCTGCATCGCCGAAACGGGGACGAGCAAAGAGATGTCGGCATTTGAGGGCATAAGTGATTTTTCGGCAAGTCGGTAGCTGTCCGTTGCGGCCAGGTAGAGCGTACCCTCGTGTGTGTGAACAAACACGCCAGTAAGGACAGGGCGCGCCTCGTCGGTCGATGCAGCAAGCGTAACCTGCTGGAGGCTACGCTTGAGGATAGGTGCTGGAACTGCCCATCTCTTTCCGTCTGCAATAACGGGCATGACGGGGAATTCCTCGGAGGAGACACCGTTAATAACGGATTTGTACTGATCAGTGGCAATCTTGAGCTTAAAGTCATCGAGCTCTAGGTTGATAGCACCGCCAGGGAGGCTACTAATGAAGTCCTGCATGAGTCTGGCCGGAACGGTTATCGAACCTTCCTCGGTTACTTTCGCTCCGATGTACTGAGTAATAGCAATGTCGAGATTAGTTGCCACAATACTCAAGCGATTATTAACCGTCTTGATGAGAACGTTCGCAAGAACAGGTAGGGTGCCTCGTGCGTTTGCGACACGGGCAACGGTTCCGAGCGCCTTATTCAAATTTTCCTGAGTAACTTGTAGTTTCATGGTGAATACTTTTCCTCTACATACTATCTATATATGTATATATTTATTTAGTTATATTAGTTATTAGTCCTGTGTATAGCGTGGAAAAGTCGGTGAATAACAGATTGATTTTGACGAAAAAAGCAGTGGAAAGTATGGTGGTTGGTTTCTGTGGATGCTGTGGGAAAAGAGGGGATTCATGGAGTGAATCGCTGCGAGGGGTGTGGAGCAGTGAGTACAAAACGTGTTCGCGTGCACAGTCCATGCGCAGGTAATCCACCGGTTGTGCACAGCCCATATTACGCATACAGGCGGTCCTTGATGGCCGAAATGGCACTGCGAATATCGGCATCAAGCCGGGATTCTTTCTCGATCTTGTCGACTGAGTGGATGGCGGTTGTATGGTCTTTGCGACCCAGTTCACGGGCGATCTTCGGAAAGCTTAGGTGCAGCTCGCTCCGGAGCATATACATGGCTACTTGACGGGGAACGACGATGTCTTTGTCTCGCTTTGGCCCGAGAATATCTTCCATGGGCACCTGGAAGTGCCGCGCGGTCCGCTCGATGATCTGGCGAGCGCTGATGTGCTTGGGCCTTGTTTGGCTCGCGCCAAGGAGCGATGATGCCACGGTCAGGCTCGGATCAAGGCCACGCATCTCACAGAAGGCAAGCAGTTGATTGAGAGCACCCTCGAGTTCACGAATGTTCGTTTGGACGTTTGTTGCTAAATACTCAGTCACATCATGAGTGAGGTTGATGCCATGAGTGAAGGCTTTCGTTTGCAGGATTGCGCAGCGTGTTTCAAAATCCGGCGTTTGCATATCAATGCTCATACCCCAGGCAAAGCGAGACCTTAGGCGTTCCTCGAGGGTGGGAATGTCACGCGGAGGTTTGTCGCTACTGATGATAATTTGCTTACTTGCCTGATGGAGTGCGTTAAACGTATGGAAAAATTCTTCCTGAACTTTTTCCTTGCCCGCAATAAACTGAATATCGTCAACAATTAAGACATCGGCACCGCGATAAAAGTCGGCAAAGTCAGTGTTTTTTTTGAAGCGTAGGGCATCCACGAACTCTTGAAGGAATTGCTCACTCGAAACGTAGACAATATGAGCGTCTTTGCGGTTGGAGACCACGGCGTTGCCAACCGCCTGGATAAGGTGCGTCTTGCCGATCCCCACGCCGCCGTATAGAAAGAGCGGGTTATATTTAGTTCCCGGGTTGGCGGCAATCGCCTGACAAGCAGCGTAAGCGAGCTCATTGCCTGAGCCAACAATAAAGTTATCAAACGTATATTTCTCGTTGAGCCCAAGTCGATAGTTGTGGGCGAGTCCGTTGGGTTGGGCTGGCTTTGCGGCTGTTACCCGTGCAGCACTACTCGAAGAACCACTGGGCTGCAAAACGACGGGGTCGTCATCGGTTTTTTGATGCGTAAGAGGGGAGTGGATTTTGTATTCAATTTTTTGTGTTTCGATACCATTTTTGCGAAGAGTCGTTGTGACGAGTTCATTATATTTCCGCTCAAGCTGTTGCTTGATGAAGACGTTAGGCACGCCAATCACAATATTATCGTCGTCAAGACGTAATAGAGCGGTATTCTTAAACCACGTCACGAAATTACCACGTGACACCGATAACTCGATTTCTCCCAATACTGCTTGCCACAAGGTGTCTTGTTGCATACCCTCTCACACTCCTCACAAAAGCTTGCTGATGAACTTAACTATAGCTCAGGGATTCGGACTTTTCCACACGTTTGTGGAAACAACGACAGTCAGTTTTAGAGGTACTAAGAAGTAAGAAAGTTATACACATTTTTAGGTTGTATCTGTAAAACTGTGGAAAATGCTTGGCTAAAAGTGGAAAACTTGTTAATATGAGGGGGTAAATATTGTTATTTTCACCAAATAGCGATCAACATTTGTCATTAATCGCAGGGGGCGTAATGGACAGGTCTCTTGTCTGTTGCGTCTCTATGCTGTAAAGTGAAAGCACTATGCCAAAACGAACCTACCAACCAAAGAAGCGTCACCGCTCACGCGTTCATGGCTTCATGAAGCGAATGGCCTCAAAGGCAGGCCGCGCTATATTGCAGCGCCGCCGCAACAAGGGCCGTGCACGTTTGACGCACTGATATTCGTTACATATCGCACTAAATGTAACTCTAATGGGGGCTGCCAAAAGCAATGATTAATCGAAAACACCGATTTCATGGCCGGGGTAGCCTCCGTTTTGTGTATCAAAAGGGTAAAATTATTCGTAGCGCATACGGCTCCTTGAAGTATCTTCAAAACCCGCGCCGCCATGAATATCGCTTGGCTATTGTTGTCAGCCGCAAGGTTCACAAGTCCGCCGTCGTTCGCAACCGCATCCGCCGTCGGTTGTACGAGTGTGTGCGACTTTACCAAGATCATATTACTGAGCCCTATGACATGGTTTATATCGCGTATAGCGATCAATTAGCGACGATGGATGCGACAGAAATGCGACAGCGTGTATGGGATAAGCTCATCGAGGCCGGAGCGATTCAAAAAACTGCTCAACAACCCCCGGTCCATGCTATAGTTAAGCCTAAGGAGTCTTAATATTTCAGATGTTTGATACTTTTATTGTCCAACCGATATTTAACTTATTGGTTCTTATATACGCCATTTTGCCAGGTCACAACTTTGGCCTTGCACTTATTATCTTTACGGTCGTGGTTCGTTTGCTTATGTGGCCACTGGTCAAGAAGCAACTACACCAGGCAAAGGTTATGCGCCGCATCCAACCCGAGCTCAAGCGTGTTAAAAAGGCCGCAAATGGCGATCGCCAAAAAGAATCAGTGATGGTTATGGCTCTCTATAAAGAGCAAGGGGTTAACCCATTTGGCTCTATTGGTGTGCTCTTGCTCCAATTGCCGATTCTACTTGGTTTGTACAGCGGCCTTCACCGTTTGATTGTCGAACCCCACGAAATTGTCGACTTCTCGTACCCGTTTATCCAGAACTTGAGCTGGATTGAGCACCTATCTCACAATATTCATGCCTTTGATGCTACGCTCTTTGGCGTCGTAGACCTTACTCGTGCCGCCATTGGTCCAGCTGGTTTGTATTGGCCGGCTATGCTGATCGTACTCGGTAGTGCTGGTATTCAATACCTGACGAGCAAGCAGTTGATGCCAACAGACAAAGATGCGCGCAAACTGCGTGATATCCTTCGCTCTGCCGGTGACGGCAAGCAAGCTGATCAGTCAGAGGTAAATGCTGCCGTGGGCCGTAGTACGCGGTTCTTGCTGCCAGCAATGATCTTTATCTTTACGATCAATATCGCTTCAGGATTGGGTCTATATTGGTTAGTAGGCGGTCTTGTTGCTTACATCCAGCAAAGCATGATTTTCCGTAAGGATGAAGTTGAGATTGAGAAGGGGCTGCACCCCAACGACAGCAAGAAAATCAATGGCAAAGAGATCATTGAGGGTGAAGTTGTTGAATCAAACGCACAGATTAAGAAAAGTTCGGCTAAGAAAGGTAGTGCGTCACGAGGTAAGAACAAACGGAGGAAGAAATAGTGGAAGAATCTATCCAGTTCGCCAAAAAGTATCTAGAAGACTTGCTGTCCTTCTTTGGTCTTAATACAACAGTACGTGCAACGAGTGAAGATGAGGTTATCGAGCTGGAAGTGCCTACGACGCACCTCAATGGCTTCCTTATCGGGCAACACGGCGAGACTATGCGCGCTTTGCAATTCCTTGTCAGCAGTGCCCTCAAGAACCAGGCCTATGAATATGTCCGTGTTAATGTCGATGTTGCTGAATACAAGAAGCACCGTGCTGAGCGTTTGATCAGTCGTGCTGATGCATGGATGCAGTCAGTCAAGCAAACCGGTGAGCCAATGGAGCTCAAACCAATGAGTGCAGTGGATCGTCGAGTTATTCACCGTCTTGCTCAGGATACGGGCATTGTGAGTGAATCGGTTGGCGATGGCCGTGAACGTCGCATAGTTTTAAAGCCGCTTACTGACGCCGCTTCATAAGACAGGAGGGATTTTCTCCTTGCTGCTAGCCCTCGACGGTTTCTTCGAGCACATCTTTGTAGGCAATGAGCGTTTCCTCTGCCATGCGCCGCCAAGAGTATTTCTTGAGCTGTTCGTGGCCTTTTTTGATAAGTAATTCACGGAGCTCGTCGTCTTCCATAATTTCGGTAACAGCACGAGCAAGATCTGTTGGCTTACGAGGGTTAAAGTAGTGAGCGGCATCGCCGTACACTTCGGGCATGACACTGGCATTGCTGGAAGCTACAGGTGCACCATGAGCCATGGCCTCGAGCGGCGGCAAGCCAAAACCCTCACTGAGACTAGCAAAGACGTATGCCTGACAATGTTCATAGAGCCATTTGAGCTCAGCATCAGTCACGAAGCCTGGTAGGAGTATATTTTTGAAGGATGGCCGTGGCTGAGTCCATTCCATGAGTTCAACCATGTGTTTCTCTTCGCGTTTGCCGGTCATGACCAGCTGTAGATCGGGATATGTCTTGAGTAAGACTTCAAATCCTTCGATAAGTTTTTGCAGATTCTTGTGTGGAAAGGCAGTGCCAACATACAGAATGAATTGTTTACTGACGTGTGGAGGCTTAACGCCTTTGACGGCAAAAGCTGGTTCGCTGGCCTCGAGCGTTACGACAGTTTTATTTTTGGTAAATGGCTGAAGTTGCGCAAACTCATCGGCGACGGTATGTGTCGGCATGAGTATTTTGTCGGATTTGCGATGGCTCCACCATACAAGAAAGCTGTAAAGGCCGATCTTTGCTTTGTACAGGGGGAGGGGTGTCGAGCCGCGACGAACAAAGTGATACATGGTAGTGTCGTGCGTGGTTGAGACGATTTTACCAAAGTACAGGAGTGGTTGCTGGGTCATGGTGAAGTGCACAAGATCGGGCTTGAGACTGTAGAGCTGCATGGTGTAGCCAAGTTCATCCAACGGATTGACCGAAAATTGCGGGTAAGGGCAGGCAACGGTTCGAAAGTTCTTAGCTTTCATTTTCCAGGGGTCGTCCGGTTGTACGAGAATAGTGTACTGATGAAAATTATCGATAGTCTGAAGGTGTTCGATGAGCCGATCTGCATAACGGCCTGTTGTAGAGCGACGAATGCGTGCATCGATAACGATATGTTGGCGTTTCTTCATAGGTTGCTATAATTGTAACTAGAAAATGCAAATAACCAAACGCTTTCCGTATTATCTTTGCTTGGCGCTTCTGGCGTATATGCCGTTCCATATCTTTCTGTCGCAGTCACTGAGCCTGATGACGGGTGGGCTGGACGCCTGGAAGATAGCCAAAGACATTGTTGTGGCTATTGCAACATTGTTCGTAATTTGTTTAGTATGGATGTTGCGGAAGGGCACTCGGGTGTTCAATGGCTTGGTGGCTGCCACCGCGGTCTATGCCGCCTTTCATTTGGTGCTTTGGGTGGCACATCCAGACATCTACCGTCAAAGTGCAATCTTGGGATTAGTATTCAATATACGCTTATTTTGTTTTTTGCTCCTTGGCTACGGCGCGGTATTGCTGTGGCCAGCCACACTATCTGTCCAGAAGCTCCTGAAGCTGATTGTTGGTATCGGAGTCGTGGTGGCGTTTCTGGGAATCCTGCAGTATTTCTTGCCCAAAGACATTCTGACACATGTCGGCTATGGGATTGACCGTGGCGTTCGCCCGGCATTTTTTATTGATGGTGAACAGGGTTTTCCGAGAATTATGTCAACGCTACGGGAACCAAACGCCCTCGGTGCCTATCTGGTCGTGCCGCTAACTATTGTAAGTTTGCGTATTCTACAGGCCAAACTATTGCGAGAGCGCTTACAGTGGCTGGCGGTTTTTGGCTTGATGAGTACGGCGTTGCTCCTGACGTTTTCACGGAGCGCCTGGATAGGCGCATTCTTGGCTTTAGTTGGGGTCGCCCTTTGGAGTTATCGCAGTGTTGCTGTGCGACTGCTAAAACGTTTTGGTGTGCTTGCGGGTGTGCTTGTCTTGCTGACGGCAATCGGACTATACAGTCAGCGGCATAGCAGCTTTGTTACGAGCTATATTATCCACAGCAGCTCGGGATCGCAAGACGTTGACTCCAATGATTACCACATCATCTTTGTAAAACAAGGACTGGAGGGCATCAAGAATCAACCACTTGGGCACGGTCCCGGTACTGCTGGGCTGGCTTCGATCCAGAACCCACAGGGAAGCTTCTTGACCGAAAATTATTACGTACAGATTGGATACGAGGTGGGAATTTTGGGGTTGGCGGTTTTTGTCGCGGTACAGGTATGGATTTTTAATCGCTTGTGGCGCCAAAGAGATTCAGTGCTGGGTGGCACACTTCTGGCCAGCTTCTGTGCGTATGTCGTTATTAATATGGTACTCCACATCTGGAGTAATGAAGCAGTGGCGGCTCAGTGGTGGATATTGAGCGGCATCGCTTTGGCATTGCCGCCTGCTCTCCAGCAGTCACACAAAAGCGTACAGAAATAACTACTTTTTGACGGCTCGAATGATCGAATCATAGACCGAGCTCGCTACGGACTGCCAGTTAAAGCTCTTTGCGCGAGCTAGTGCTTGTTCACTTTTAGTTCGTAATTCAGCCGGATTGTCTAAAATGGCGGTCAGCTTGCGAGCTATATCTGCCGGATTGGCTTGATCAAAATAGACCGCGCTATTACCTGCTACCTCGTGATAGACGGCAATATTGCTGAGCGCACATGGCGTTCCATAGCGCATGGCTTCGAGGACGGTCATGCCAAAACCTTCATAGTGGCTGGCATTGGCCATAAGTGTCGCTGATTGTAGTAATACCTCGCGCGTTTCATCATCGACGTAGCCAAGTTTTTTGATGTTAAGTCCTGCCGCTTCGACTTCTTTGAGCTTGGCGATCTCTGCTTCGCAATTCCAGCCAATGCGGCCCACAACGACGAGTGTGTAGGTGTCTCGGAGCTTTGCCGGAAGTTGCTCATGAGCACTGATGAGATTAATGAGATTTTTGCGTGGTTCGATGGTGCTCAAAAAGAGTATGAATGGTTTGGTGAGGCCAGCCTTTTCTAGAATAGCTTTGCGTGCTGCATCGTCATGAAGTACGGGTGGTTCGGGTGGAATGGGGGTAACAAGGATATCCTGTGGCCGCACTCCATATTCATCAACAATGCGCTGCTTGCCAAACTCCGAGACGGTGATAACGAATCGCGAGCGCTTGATTTCTTTGGGCACAAAGCGCCGCAGGTCGCTACCATTTTTGCGTGAGACATACTCGGGAATATCTACAAAGGTAAGGTCATGAACGACAGTTGCACCCGGGGTTTTGCGAAGGCGCGGGTAGCCAAGGAAATTTGTGAATAAAACAAAATCAATCTTTGCAGGACAGAGGAGTTCGAAGGGAATTTCGATGTGCCATCGGCGAAGCTGGTAGACAATTTTACTGGGAATAATTTGTGATGCGGTAAAGCGAATGTTGGGGGCTTTCGGGAAGTGATCGATATTGCGTCGGCCCAGAAAGTTGTAATAAAAGCCGATAAACTCAACGTCAGGATATTGAGCGGCGAGCTGTTGCACGAGCCGCTCGGTATAAAAGGCAACGCCTGTTTTATTGATGAGTAATGGGCTGGCATCAAAGGCTACGCGGAGTGGTTTATTGTTCATAGAGTGGCACAAATCCTTGCTTTACGATGTGATCAAATTCAAATTGAGCGGTGTATGTCTGACGAGCAGTATCGCCGTATTGGGTGCGAAGGGTGGTGTCCTTGGCGAGTTTGAGCATAGCATCGGCCAGTGCGGGAGCGTTTTTGGGTGGAATGAGAATGCCGTTGCTGTTGTCGTGAACAATTTCAGGATTTCCACCAACGTTGCAGGCGATCATCGGCTTAGCTAAGCGTGCTGCCTCTATGATTGAGATACTAAAGCCCTCGTGGTAGCTGGGATGGGTAAAGACATCACTCGCAGCAACGAACGGATGGACATTGGTCTGGAACCCCCAAAACACAATATGTGGGTTCCCTTTTGCTTGCAGCTTGAACTGAGCAGCATCAGGCCCATCGCCTATCAGCCAGAGTCGTGCATCAACCTGCTGGTCGACGGTATTAAAGGCCTCGATAAGCTCGCCAATACCCTTGGCGACAACTAATCGCGAGGTTGCGCAAAAGATTATTGCATGTTCGTCAGCCGGATCGCGCGGCGCGGGCACAACAGGAGTATCAACAACTCCGTTATAAATAACACGGTACTGCGCGGGGAGCTGTTGGCTTACTGCCTGCGAGATGAGTTGTTTTTCGCTCTGACTGACCAGCGTGATGGCGTCGGCCTTATGGCTGATTTTCCAAACCCACTTTCCGACAGGATTTTTGAGGGGCACCGGAACATTCTGATAGATATATTTTAGATCGGCATGGTCGGTCCAGATAACCGTTATGCCTAGCTTTTTGCCGACGATCGTTGCCGCAATGAAATCATCTCGGCTTTGCGGGTGAATAACATTAGGCCGAAGCTGCTTGCAGACTTTGGTGTATTGCCGAATAAGACTATATTGCCATGCTAGGTATAGCGGAAAGAGCGCAATGCGCCAGCCGCTCCAATCCTGCCAGGACTGGAGCCACTTACCTCGAATAAAGGGAATATTGCGCTCCTGTGCATAGGCGGCAACCTGTTTATGGGCACTCATAACAGTTGTTTCCCATCCAAGCTCATGGAGTTCATGCGCCAGGTCAACAACGAAGCGTTCGGCACCACCAAAATCGTAACTAGCCGCGTTACGGATAAGGAGGGCACGTTTGTTAGACATTTCAGACATTATGTTTAGATTGTAATCTCTAGCGCTTACTATGTATAATATTTTACTAGACATGAAATATCTTACCAAAAAGAATCGCGCCATCCTTCGGGAGATGGTATCTACAGACTTTAAAGTTCGTTATCAGGGGTCGGCTCTGGGCTATATATGGTCATTGTTGCGCCCACTGCTGCAATTTGCCACCTTATATATTATCTTTGTGTATGTTTTTAAGATTGGCCGCGGCGTTGAGAATTTCCCGGTATATCTGCTGTTCGGCATCGTTATGTGGAACTTCTTTGTAGAGGCGACCTCAACGGGTATGACAGCAGTTGTTGCAAACGGTGATTTGCTCCGAAAGATCAGTATCCCACGCTTTTTGGTGGTCGTTAGTACGTCGGTTTCGGCGGTCATTAACTTCTGCCTTAACCTGATTATTGTGGCGATTGCAGCGGCAATTAATGGGGTGAATCCAAGCATGGATTGGTTCATGCTTATACCAATATTTATTGAGCTCTTTATCTTCTCTCAGGCGATGGCTTTCTTCCTGTGTGCGCTATTTGTGAAATTCCGAGACATTAACTACATCTGGGAGGTCATCATTCAGGCGGCATTCTACGGGACTCCAATCTTGTATGGTATGCAGATGGTTCCTGAGCGCTTCCAGCAGTGGCTCATGTTGAACCCAATGGCTCAAATCATTCAGGATGCCCGCCATGCTGTTTTGGGCAATACGGCGATCACGGGCTGGGATTTACTGTCCCTGAAATACGCACTTATTCCACTACTCATTGTGGTAGTTGTGGCAGTCGGCTCGGCAATATACTTCAAGAAACAATCACGAGAATTTGCGGAGAACTTGTAATGAAAGATACTAACGAACCTGAAGTTGCGATTACCGTAAAAGGGCTGCACAAGGACTTCCTGCTTCCCCACCAGCGTAAAACATCTCTCAAGCAGGCGTTTGTTAGTCTGGGCCGCAAAAATTATAAGACTCGCCAACGCGTTCTCGACGGCATCGATTTCGAGATCAAGAAGGGTGAATTTTTTGGTATCGTTGGCCGAAACGGTAGCGGTAAGAGCACTTTGCTCAAAATATTAGCGGGGGTTTACTACCCTAGTAAGGGCTCAATCGACATCAACGGCGAATTGACGCCCTTTATTGAACTAGGCGTGGGTTTTAACCCGGAACTTTCCGGGCGCGATAACATCTATCTTAATGGTGCTTTACTTGGATTCTCACGCAAGGAAATGGAAGCAATGTATGACGAAATTGTGGCTTTTTCTGAGCTTGACCAGTTCATGGATCAGAAGCTCAAAAACTACTCGTCAGGTATGCAGGTTCGCTTGGCATTTTCAATTGCCATCAAGGCGCATAACGATATTTTGATTTTCGATGAGGTACTTGCGGTCGGTGACGAGGCTTTCCAGCGCAAATGTATCGATGTCTTTGAGCAGTATAAAGCCAAGAACCAGACGGTTATATTGGTGACCCATGACATGGAGACAGTGCGCCAATTCTGCAGCCGAGCGATGCTTATCGACAAGGGCAAGATCGTGGAGATTGGTAACCCACGCAAGGTGGCGGCAATCTACAGTAAACTCAACCAAGAGCGCATCGACAAAGAAGTGACTGATGCAAACCAAGCCAAGGAAGACGCTGGTCCAAAGCATCTGAGGGCTATGACAATGGGTGTGGACGGCAAAAAGAAAGCCAGTTTTGTCCATGGTGAAAAAATGACCATTTCTATCTCCTGGGATAAAGGCCTAGAGGATATGCGAAGCCTCGGTGTGAACATTTTTAAGGAGAGCGGGGAGCACGTTACGGGAGTTAACACACGGTTTAGCAAACTCAAGGATTGGCAGAGTAAGCAAGCGTTGGAACTGGATGTCAATCTCGACATTACCAAGGGCAAGTACTATGTCCTTGTGGAGGCTTTCCGTGAAGAGGGCGAAGTGATCGACTCAATTATCGAAGGCCCTCGCTTTTCTGTTATGTCAGCTGAGCCATTGACCTGGAGCGGCTTGACCGAGCTCAAGCACTCCTGGCGAGACTAGGCGCTCGTCCTTTGCGGTATAAACACCGACGCTCACGAGTGTCGGTGTTTTGTTTTAGCCTCGATGAGATAGGCAACGGGCAAAAGTGGAGCACCCATAACAAGCGAGTAAATATATCGGTAGTCCGACGATGAACCAATCAAGACGACAAAGAGCGGATTGGCAAGCATCAGGACAACGTACGCCAGGGTTGCCCTCATCCTGAATTTGATCGCAAGAATACCGTATAGCACCGTAAGAGCTAGCGCTGGCAGAGCGCTCCAAAAGATAAAATTAGCAGTGCCGCTGGTTGCCGACCATGAGAGCCAGTTGATGAGGTGTTGCTTTATAGCTTGCGTGTGGCCGAGCGGCTTGGCCTGTACGGCAGGTAGATCTGGGCGAACCAGAATATCAGTAGCATATTTGATATACCCAGGCTTTGAATCAAAGAGTGTCTTGGCGACACAGACCCGGTCTTTAGCGATGGCCGTTGGATTATGAGCAGCGGTATTAATAACGGCTTTCTTCCAGGCTGCTTCTGTCCGAGGGTTTCGGGAGACAGTATCTTCATACGTCAGGGGCTGATAGGAGGTAAAGGCCATAGCGGTTGTATCGGTGTGGAGGCATTTGTAGCCCTGCTGCCAAGCACTTTCGGGCATGAACGACTCAAAGACACGGCGATCAGCCGGGGAGATGGTAGGGTGTTTCTCGTGATAGACGGCAGCGACGGTTTTCATCCGAAGCCACTCCGCAACCAAAGGGGCGGGCCTAACATGCAACAGGTGTGCCATGCCAAAGTGCATCACAATATAGAGGGCAAGTGTGAGCCCAAATGAACGTATTGTTGTCTTTCGCTGCTCAGAGCAGAACAAATATAGCGCAGCAAAGGGAAGGATAAGATATACGATGCCGTTGTGCCGCCACAGAGCAATACTGGTCGCTAGCATGGCGAGCATAACGAAAAGCCATCTTTGGCGCGCAGCCCGCTTGTCGGCGATGAGCACAAACGTCAAGAGACTGACGGCGACGATAGCAATCGAATAGAGGATATCTTTCCAGATGGTAATGGTATAGATTCCGTATACAGGCCAGATCATAAAAAGGGCGACAATTGGAGCGATGATTTTCCAAGATACTCTGCGCCGCCAGGCATAGCCCAGAAATCCAGCCACGGTCAGGCTGAGTCCAACGACTTGCGTCCATCCGACCCAGGCGGGCGTGTCATGGATCCAGCGGAAAGCATTCATATAGAGCGTGGATGTAAAGGGGTGTGCATCGTTATAGCTGCCAGCAAGAGCTTGGCGCCATTGGTCTAAGGAATCCGCAGTCATAACGCCTGGATAAAAAGCGAGCCACCATAGTGTATAGGTGGCTAGCAAGAGACTTAAAATAACAAGGAATGGTATATTGCTGCGCAAGGAGGCGTAAACCCGTGACAGTGTCCTGCGCATGATAGGCTAGACTTCTCGGCGGCCAAATTTGGCGTAACGGCGAAGGCCCTGCGAGGAATGCTTGACGGTCAGCCGCAGACGGTGAATGGCAGTCTTGAGTCCAGTGCGACTGGCCATTGCAACTGCAAAGAACTGATGCAGCCCCATGATCAGACGGCCACGCTTAACCATCTGTAGTCCAATTTGGGCGCTATCCGACAGCATGATATTGCGCATGTCATAGCCGCGTTTTTTGTAGGTTTGGAAGTAGCGTCGACCACTCTCACGGAGGGTTTTGGCGCTGAGGACGGCAGGGAATTCTGCTCCCCAGAGCGCTGCAATGTGGCGCTCCATAATTTCAAGCTGTAACTTGCCGCTGTTGCTGGTGATACCCTTACGGTTTACGCGCCAACGGAAGATAGTTGCCTCCAGACCAAAGAAGTCTCCCACCAGGCTCAGGCGTGTCCAGAGTTCGAAGTCTTCGGTGGGACCGCAGGCATCACTGTATTTTCCGGCGACATCGCAGGCATTTTTGCGGAACATGACTGATCCATGGGCAATGGGATTGCGTAGGAGCATACTTCGTTTTATGTCGCGGTTGCTTGCCGGGATAACTTCGCGGTAAAGGAACTCTCCCTCTTCGTCGATAATTTCAAAGCCACCCGCCACGAGGACAGTATTGGGTTGATCGTCAAAGACTTCGAGCTGTAGTTCAAAGCGACGGGCAAAACTAACGTCGTCACCGTCCATGCGGGCGATAAACTCACCTTGAGCGAGGTCGATACCCTTGTTGAGTGTGATAACGATTCCGGCGTTCTCCTGGTGGATAACACGTACGCGGCTATCAATTTTAGCGTAATGATCAAGGATGGCGCCCGAACCATCTTTGGAGCCGTCGTTAATGGCAATCAGTTCGAAGTTTGTGTATGTCTGTTCCAGGATGCTATCAACAGCTTCCCGAAGGTAGCGTTCGGTATTGTAAACCGGCATGATGACAGAAATACGTGGTTTTTTTGTAGCCATAATCCCCTGCAGTGTAGTAAGTATTGCTGTCATTATACAAGTGGCAGTCTTACTTTGACAACTACCCCAAAGCTCTTTTATAATAAAAACACTAGCGTTACAATAAAAATAGAAATTATGAAAAAATCACATCTACAATATCCCAGCTCACACGGCCGTAAAGGCAAAAAAATGGTCATCCTGATTATTGCAGTCTTGTTGGCTGCCGGTTTGGCGGGTGCATTCTATTATAAGAAGCAACATCACAATGAAGCCGAAACAACGAGTCCGTCCAAAACGGCCCAGAGCAGCTATAGCGGCGGCAAGGATCGCCCAGCAAATGGCGGCAGCACTGGCAACTCCCAGGGCGGAGCAATTGATAACGACGGTGATAGCGGCACATCTACGCCGTCCGAGCCAACTATCCCCGCTTCGACAGGCAAAATTACCGTAGCGGGTCTTGCGTCAGGAGGGCTCCTGACGAGCGGTATGCAACTGCACGGTACGACTGCAACAGACGTCACACAAGTACAATTCCGTGTTATTGATGAAGAAGTCGGCGTATTAGGCCAAGGTCAACTAAAGGTGGTAAATGGGTCATTCTCTGGTACACTGCAATTCACGCCGAGATCGGACACTGGTCGTCTTGATGTCTACAGTTTTGATACGGCGGGTTCTGAGATTAATAATATTGAAATTCCAGTGCGGTTTAAGTAGGCAGGAGATTAGTTTGTTTGGTTCTTGGAAGATAAAGATTGGTCTTAGTATCCTGGTTGGATTGTCGGTTCTGACAATTGGTTTAGGAGCGGCGCCCAAAGCGTCAGCATATTACAATGAAGGAAATCTTGTCGATGACACGATCTTCTTGGATGCGGCAAGTATGTCTCATGGCCAAATTCAGAGTTTTTTGGTTGCCAGAGGCGGCGCGCTTGCAAATTACTATTCATGGAGCGGACGCGACAATGCCAATGTTTCCGCCTCGCAAATTATTTATGAGGCTGCCTATGACTATGGGGTGAATCCCAAGGCGTTGCTTGCAACATTGCAAAAAGAGCAGAGCCTGGTGACCGCAAAGAATCCGACATCTTCGCAGTATAATTTTGCGATGGGGTACGGCTGTCCTGATTCAACGGGATGTGGCGCGGCCTACAAGGGTTTTTATGCCCAGCTGGATAATGCTGCCTGGCAGCTTCGGTATAACTTTGAACGCGCCCGTGGCAATAATACCTGGTGGCGTAACAGCTCATCGTATGCTTGTGGGGGCTCAACTCGGTACTACAGCCCTGGCCTTTACCGCGGCAATGTCGTGACGTTCTATGATGACAGCGGTGCGTCATACAAGACATTCCGTCTTAACGGTGCCGCAAGTGCGTCACTATATTGCTATACGCCCCACGCCTACCCCGGCAGCGCCAATCAATACTATTCCGGCAGCTATAACTTTGTCGTGGCTTTTGAACAATGGTTTGGCTCGACGCAGCCAACGGTTGTTGTGTCCTCACCCCTGCGTGTGACAACCGCCAAACAAGGGATGTACACCAATTCACCAGTTACCGTTTCGTTTGATCTGACAAACAATGCTAACTATGCAATGGGTGTTGGCCAAATGACGGTTGCGGTACGGGATGTCAGCGGCAATAATCACGACTTTAATTTGCAGCAAATGACACTGCCGGCATTTGGGACGGTGACGTATACAAGTACCCAGAGCTTCTCGACAGAAGGCGACTATACATTTTGGATTACCCAGCGATCGCAGGATAACGTCTGGAGCGATAACTATCCGGTGAGCGCTAATATTGATAATAGCCGACGTGTTGTATCAGGTATGTTGCCGATGCCGGTTATTACCGCGCAGCCGACTTCGAGCGTGACTGATCTGCGCCAGGGTAAGACAACCAATTATTCCTTTACTGTTACGAACTCCAGCGCCCAATCCACAATTAACGTCGGTAAGGTTGGCCTAGCGGTCCGCGGTCCGAACGGTACTAATCTTGATTTGCCGCTCCATGCTGTGAGTATTCCGGCCTCTAGCAGTTATACGTATACCGATTCCTTTACGCCACCACAGAATGGTAGCTATACGGCATATGTCACTGCTACAACTGACAATGGTGCGAGCTGGAACGAGAGTAATTATCCGGCCACTGGAACAGGGGTAAACCGCCAGGTTAACTTTAGTGTCAAGCCAAGCCCCACAATTACCCAGTCACCACTTGTTGGTACAAATAATACGACACGGGTGGGGCGCTCGACGAATGTTAGCTTCAAGCTTAAAAATTTTGGTGATAACGCAGTTAACGCCGGCAAGATGGGCCTCGCGATCCGTGACCCTAACGGCTACAATGTTGACCCTGCAGCCGCCAACGTCAACATCAACGCCAACAGTGAGTACACTTTCCAGACCGGCATGACCTTCGATATTCCGGGCACCTACACTGCTTGGATTACGAGCACACGAGACAACGGTGCTACCTGGGATGATACAACGTATCCCAACGTTGAATCCTCAAATATCACCCGCCGCATAACCTTTACGGTTTTGCCAAGCCCCACAGTTACCGTTGAGCCGACTATTACGACGGTTGACCCGCGCGTAGGCAAGGGTCTCACGGCTACCTTTACCCTGCATAATTACAGCGACTATGCGGCCTATGTGGGTAAAATCGCTCTAGCAGCGCGTGATCCCCAAGGACGTAATGTGGACTTTGCTTTGCAGAATGTAACGGTTCCAGCCAATGGTGATTATGTCTACACGGCTACGAATTCGGGAGAAACATATACGCGTGCGGGTGTGTATTCAGCCTGGATTACAGTGACGCGAGATTTGGGACATACCTGGGATGATACAACGTATCCAACCATTGAGAGCAATGCCATTCACCGTGCAATATCCTTCCAGCTCAAGGATAGCCCGACACTGACGGCGGGCCCGGCACTGAGCATTACCTCTCCAGCCGTTGGACAACAAGTTACGACATCATTTAAGGTTAAAAACTTCGGTGACAGCTCGGTATCTGTCGGTAGGATCGGTTTGGCTATCCGTGATCCCCAAGGACGTAATGTTGATCCGGCTGCTGTTAACTTGACCATCAACGCCAACAGTGAGTACACTTTCCAAGCAAATACTTCTTTTGCTACTGCCGGTACATATACTGCCTTTGTGACCGTGACACGAGACAACGGTGCTACCTGGGATGATACAACGTATCCAAGCGCGGAATCAGGCAGTATCCAGCGCAAGATACAATTTATCGTTCAGCCTTAGCCTAATAAGTATTTGGCAGAGAAGTCAAATAGACTATAATTGGAGCAGACTCTTGGGGTGGTACAAAGTTCAGGGGTATGAACTCTGTCAAGATATCTTATGACGAAATAATTAATGAAAATGAGCAGGGAATGAGCAAGAGAATACTGATTGTTGGTCATGGTGTCGCAGGTAAGAGCTTAGCGTCAAGCCTCAAGAAAAATAAAGAGAAAGTCTACGGCTACCTCGACGATGCAGCCACAAGCAAGGAAGTGTTGGGCCGCCTAGCAGACATCAATGACGTCATTAAGGCACATAAAATTACTGATGTTTATTTTGCCATTCCTTCTGCCAAGCCAAAGGTTGTTCGAGAGCTTATCAACAGCATCACCAATGATGACGTAAAGGTATTAATAGTGCCCCGTTCATTAACGACAATTGCAAAAGAAACGGTCAATATCAACCAGTTGACCGACATTGATATTATGGCTTTGATCGGGCGCGAGCCAGTCAAGCATGACCTCATGGCCTGCAAAGACCTCGTCAAGGGCAAGACGGTAGTTGTTACTGGCGCTGCTGGTTCCATTGGCTCACGTCTTGTTAAACTATTGGTTACTCTGGGTGCCGGTAAGGTTGTCTGTGTTGACTGGTGGGAGAACGGGATGTTCTTTCTGCAACAAGACCTCCGCGATGAGACAATTCTGGAATATCGCATCGCTGATATCAAGAACTCTCAAATCATTGATCGGATATTTACTGAGTTCAAGCCCGACATGTTGTTCCATGCTGCAGCCTACAAGCATGTGCCCATGATGCAACATAATCCCATCGAAGCCTTCAACAACAATGTATGGGGCACGCTGAACTTAATGCGCAAGGCGGCTGAGCACAAGATTAAACATTTCGTGTGTATTTCTACCGATAAAGCAGTGAACCCAGCGAATGTTATGGGATCAACGAAGCGATTGGCCGAAATGCTGCTCGAAGTCATGGCTGATTCGCCGTCGGAGACCAAATTTAGTGCAGTACGCTTCGGGAATGTCATCCAAAGTAATGGGAGCCTGATGCAGATTTTCAAGCGCCAAATTGAACAAGGTCAGCCTTTGACAGTGACGCATGATAAAGTGACTCGGTACTTTATGACCGTCGAAGAGGCTTCTCAGCTTGTCGTACAGTCTGCGTTGCTCGGCAAGAGTGGTGAGATCTTTGTGCTTGACATGGGTGAGCCTATTCGTGTGATTGACCTTGCAAAAAGCTTGGTACGCTTGCTGAACAAGCCGATTGATATTAAGATCACTGGCTTGCGCCCTGGCGAAAAGATGTTCGAAGAACTGAGTTACGATGAAAAAGCAGTCGGCAAAACAGCCAATAACAAGGTCTTTATCGTCAAGAATGAGAAGCCCTTCGATCGTGAGCAGTTTATTACGGAGATTGACGCCCTTATTGATCGCACGCTTCGCTATGAACTGTCATCTCAGGAAATGATTGATACACTCAAGGGCTACGGTTTTCCTATTAAAGATTAGCCTGAAAGAAGGATTGCAAAGATGAAGATACTGATAACGGGTGCCGGGGGCAAGCTTGGTAGCGAGATGATCCAGACTTTTTCTGGAGACTATGAGCTCGTGCTAATATACCACACAACCCCCAAGCAGCAACCTCCAAACGCAACCTGTTATGAAGTAGATTTTGCTGATCCCACTGGTTTACCAGAGATTGTAGCGACCGAGAAGCCAGATGTCATTATCCATTTGGCGGCTCTTTTGGGCGGGGCATGCCAAAAGGACCCGGTCTTAACTTGGGCAGTTAACGTCGATGCTACGCGGCGACTTGCAGAGCTGGCGGCAACAAACCAGGTTGGGCGATTTCTATTTGCTTCGACTGCAGCGGTCTATGACCTTGCTGAGCGTCGCCAGGTCTCCGAGGATGATGCTGAATCAACGCCACAGTCTGCATATGGCCTGAGCAAGATGCAGGCCGAGCAGGCGCTCCAGAAGGTTGCTAGCAATAAGCAGAACACAACGGAGTTTGTATCTTTGCGCATCTTTAACATGTATGGCCCACTCTTTACAGACTCACTTGTCTATAAAATGGCTCATTCGACGGCCGAAGCGCCGTTGACGTTGTTTGGCCCACATAACTTTGTTCGTGACTATATTCATTCGAATGATGTCATTGAGGCATTTGTCCGCGCTGCAACAATGCCATTGGGAAAACCCTATGTTAACCTTAACATCGCGAGCGGTGTTGGTATCGACAACGAAGGTCTTGCGCAGGCCATGATTGACCAGGGTTTAACTCCGCATTTTACGATCATACCTGGAAGCCCAAGTTATAGCTGGGCCAACATTCAGGCCGCAGAGAGGCTACTGGGCTTTAACCCCAACACGACAATTAGCGCTGATCTATAGATCTAATAGCCAATGCGTTTGGCAAAGTTTTTGACCTGCTTGGCGTAGGCTGCTTCGGAGTGGCGTTCTATGAGCCGCTCGTACAACTTGTCGCTGTAATTTTTGAGGGTCTTAGGGTGCTCCAACAGATATGTGAGGGCATCCGCATAGAGCTGGGCATTCTGGACGTCACTAATCAAAACTCCACTTTGCTTGTTGGTAATAAAGCTTGGGATACCACCCACTTCCGAGCTGACAATGGGCAGCCGGGCACTTGCGGCCTCAAGTAAGGTGATAGGCATGCCGTCAAAGAGTGACGTGTACAAGAGCGCATCATATTCTTCGATGGGCATATTAAAGAAGCCGTCAAAAGAGCCTTTGTAGGTGACATTTGCTGGCAGGCTGCGCACGAAAGCTTGATCGTAGGGGTGGTCAAGAACACCATACATATCAATAGTGATAGGTTTGTCCTTGAGTAGACGGGCAATATCACGAACCAGCTCGGGCTGTTTTTCTGGCGATAGGCGTGCCGCCCAGAGTATGTGAAGCTTCTTGGTATGCCGAGGACGCTCGGGAGTATCGAGTTTTGGAATGGCGATAGGCGTGTGTTGAACGACGAGTTTGTCTGGGTTAAATCCGTACTCGTTAGTCCACATATCAATGACGGCTTGGTTATCGGAAGTAATGGTACTGGCCACGTCGTAAATTGTTGGAATATGCGTGTGCGAGTAGCCGAACACCCGGCCCGTGCCGTCAACGCTCTGGCTAAACGAGGTCGCGATCAGTTTTTTGTCAGTCGCAGTCAGGTAAGCGGTATGACTGGTGGCAAAATCATAAGCAAGAGCAGAGTTAATGATATGCAAGAACTGCGCACCGCTATTCTCGATGAGCTGTTCCAGAAGACGATATTGCACTTCTTGTGTCAGGCCCTCGGTGATCTGTCCAAATGGCACAAAATCGATGCCGGAAGGTAACTTATTGGCCCATGGTGAATCTGTCGGCAAGGTTGCAACGACCATAATATTTTTGGAGGGACGTTCCGCGCGCAAGGCGGTGACGTAATGGATGCTGAGTAGATCGGCGCCGCCTGTTTTGAGCCACGGAACAAAGAGAATGTAGTCATAGCTGTTATGCGTCGTGCAATCAATAACCTTCTTGAAGGCTTCACCAGTCTGATAGTGCTCGGGCACCAAAGAATCATAGATGGGGACGGTCTTGATAAGCACTTCGCTTGGAAAGAGGAGCTTTTCGATGGAATGTATAGAGCGCCATTCTGTTACGAGCCAGTCGGGGAGACGCTTGTCTGGTTCGTTGATATTTGTCAGTGTCGTTTGAGCTACAGGGCGAACAATATGATAAGCTTTGCGGGCGGCACGCTCAGCGAGGGGCACTCGCTTGAGAAGCGGCACGACCCGACCCTTAATTTGCTGGACACGGCTCGGGGGCAAAACGACTGCTCCAGCAGTTTCACTCTTTTCGTTGGCGACATTATCAACGCTGCTTGCCAAGGAAAGGGCGCGAATATTTTCAAAGTTGAAGAGCGGATTTGCGCGGAGCACGAGGCGGTTAACTTTTTGGCGTAGCCATTCCGAATTACCTTCCTTGCGCCGTACAAAGATAACTGTTTTAGGAATGAGTACATTGTGCAGTCCCTTGGCGATGAAGCGACAGTTGAGATGCCAATCCTCGTAGCCATAACCGGGACTGTTAGGGGTGTAAGGTTCTTCTAGGAGTAGTTCCCGCGGTGCCATAATTATGGAGTTCCAGCGGTTCGAGAATACCGTTAGGAGAGTGTCGGTGGCTTGATTAATTTCGCCGTGTTTCAGGACGACACTGTCGGAAGCGCCAAACTCAACGGTTGATTCGGTATGGGCGATGTACTGGCCTCGTTCGTGCTTTTCCAGAAAGGTATACGCGTCAATGAGCCAGCGTTGGCTCATAAGATCATCGGCATCAATAAAGGTGACATAGGTGCCCTTGGCCTGCTTGACCGCAAAATTACGTGAGTTACCTAAGTCGCCAAAATGATTGATAAATAATGAGTATGAACCAAGCTGTTTTTTGTGGACTTCAAGATATTCTGTTGTGTTAGCGGTGGGGTTGTCAACATGGATTAAAAGCTCCCAGCGTACCTGTTTTTTATCCAGAAGGCTGGTGGCCCGGCGGACGCTGGCGAGAGTCTTGTGTAATAGTATACCCTCAGAGTGAACAGTAATGATTATTGATAATTGTGGAACTTGTTGAGTTTTCTTCGTGACAGACATTGATTTTCATTATACGCTATTAGCAGTATGAAGGGTGATTTTTCACAGACAACAGCTGTTATTATTCCGGTATATAACGAAGCAAAGGTAATACGGGGCGTTACAGATAACGTACTGAAGCATTTTAAGCACGTTATCTGTGTTAATGACGGTAGTCGCGATACAAGTGCTCAAGAGGTCAATAAGACCAAGGCCTACCTGGTGAACCACCCAATCAACATGGGCCAGGGTGCCGCGCTGCAGACAGGCTTGGAATATGCCAAGACATTCAAAGATGTCGAGTACTTTGTTACTTTTGATGCTGATGGACAGCATCGTATTGATGATGTGCAGAATATGCTCAAGATTATCAAAAAAGAAAAGGTCAACATGGTCCTTGGTTCACGCTTTTTGGGCAAGACAGAGAATATCAAGCCACTTAAAAAGGCAATTCTTCGTTTGGCGACCAAGTTTTCCAATGCCACAAGTGGTGTGAAATTAACAGATACCCATAATGGGCTCCGTGTTTTTGACCGTCACGCTGCCGAGCAGCTGCAAATCACCATGCCTGATATGGCTCACGCCTCCGAAATCCTCAGCCAGATCAAAAAACATCAGCTGACCTACGTCGAAGCGCCAGTGACAATCGCATATACCGAATACTCTATGGCCAAGGGTCAATCGATTTTCAACGCAGTGAATATTGTGTTTGATCTAATGCTGAAGGGGAAGAAGTAGTAATGGTAGCAATCCAAATTCTACTCATTTTGGCGGCTGCATTATTTGGCGGCTATGTACTAGCAAACTTGCATATGCAAAAAGTGCGTGCCTGGAAGCGCATGTTGCTAGCGGTATTTATCCTCATGATGGTGACGGCCATTTTATTGCCTGATACGACCACTCGTTTGGCTCATGTTGTGGGCGTCGGCCGGGGTGCTGATCTGCTTTTGTATCTTCTGGCGATCGCCTTCGTTTTCTTCGTCTTTAACGTGTATGTGAAATTTCAGCAGCAACGAAATCAGATGTATAACTTGGCGCGCAAAGTAGCAATTGCGGACGCCGAATCGCGCTACGGCAAGCAATAATGCACGACTTGCTTATCAGGATTGTAGTTGGGCTCTTTTGGCTGTCATTTGCAGCGATCGGCGCTGCTTTATTGACTGTGCTCAGTCGTCATAGACGATTTGCCTCACTCCTGGCATTCATCAGGAGTATGCCGATATTTGCCCAGCTATTTGTGTTATTCGCGGCTGGTTTTACGGCACTTGCCCCATGGATTATCTTAGGTTTTATCTTTGGCTTGCCAACAGTAATGCTGAGCAGTGTATATGTGCTTTCGTTGCTCGCTACCGCTATTGTCGGCTGGCGATGCCGGAGGTCGTTATTCGCCCGGTTAGCGAGCTTGCACCCCTCACTTAACTGGGTCTATGCAGGCATGGCGGCTTTGGCCTGTGTCTTGGTGGCAGACTATGCACTGGCACACTTCATTGGCGCGAACATCGCCAACGGTAATGATGCCTACGTACATATGGGTAAAATTGAGCAGCTCGCGCATGGCAGTCTGACGCTTGCTGACCCATATTTTAACGGTAGTATTGAATCGCGCTATCATGTGAATGTTGTCCATTCACTATACGCTGTTGGCATGCAGGTCACGGGCCTACAAGTTTTGCCCTTTTGGGATAATTCTTATCCGATGTTTCGGCTTATGTGTTGGCTGGGAGTTTTTTTGGTTGCCTGGTACTTCGCTCCTGTTCGAAACAAACGTCTCTTTGCCATAGGTGCTACCTTGGCGTCGATGCCGCTGCTGGTATCGTTTTTTAGCATCGCCAATTATCCTAACGTGATTGTTCTGACCTGGCTGTGCCTGTGGCTGATAGGCTTTAGCCGGTTCGTTAGCGGCAAAGAGCCCTGGTTAATGCTCGCTGGTGCTTTGCTGGCAGCGATGTCGCATCCTGCCTATTCAGCTGGTGCGGCTGGTTTTACGGTCTTATTTATCGTGTATTTTGGTTTGTTTGAGCGGCAATGGTGGACTACGGCAAAGTTGAAAACAGTTATAGTAATGGTGTCGATTTTTCTGCTGCCGACAATTGTGACACTGCTATATCCTAACCGTTTAAGCCAAGCTACGCTGGATTATGGTCAGGTGCCGACTATTTCGTTGGGCTCAGGCTTAGAAATCCTCAAGCCGGTTGTATATACGGCGGACCTACGTCTCTTTGCCATAGGTGCTTTGAGTATTGTGGGTTATCTGGCAATTATTTGGAGCCGTAAAGCGCGTCAGGACCGCGCACTACTCGCATTGCTTGTCGTTTATATGGCGCTTCTCGCATACAACCCGGTGATCTCGCTCCTGGCGGGCGACCAACTGCCACCGTGGCTCATTGACCGCTTCAAGTACATTAACCGCCTGGGGCCAATCGCTGCGTGGGCCGGTATTATTGCATTGACGGGCTGGGTTGGTGCCCATATCAAGCAGAAAAAATGGTCAATACCAGTACAGGTGGTCCTGATCGCGATTGCTATGATGCCGATCGTCTTTATCGGTACGACGAACGGGCGCCAATATCTGCATATCCGCGGCGAGAATATTCGCCAAACCGTCGTCATGGATAGTCTCGATGATATTGAGCCACTGCTGCATGATCAGCGAGTTTTTGCGCTAAAGGGTGATAGCTTTATATTGCCCGCAGTAACGACGCTCGGCGTTATATCGATGCCTGACACTAATGCCTCTCCGGTGGCCAATATCGCTCAGCGCCAAGCCTGCTCAGACTTCTTGTCACATACGCTCGACCAGAACGCCTTAGAGACCGCAGGTGTTACGCGGGTACTGGTTGGCGCCTGGGAACCGGAACTTATGAATCTCGCCAAGAGCAAGCCTTATTTGCACATTGTTGGCGGTAACGGTACGTTCCTCGTCTTTGGAGTTGATCAGCAGTCCAAGCATGCTACGATTAGAGTTTGTGATATACCTGATGGTCAATAAAATTGTAGCTTTCATGAAAACCCGCGCCTTCCGCTATCTGGTATCGGGCGCAACGTCGTTCGTTATTGAATACGGCAGTTTTTTGGCGCTCTACTATATCTTTGACCAATCTGCGGTGGTCAGTAACACGATTAGTTTTATCCTGAGCTTGATTACTAGTTTTAGCTTGAACAAACTGTGGGTATTCAAAAGTGAGCAGCAGGCTCGGCAAGTCTCCCACCAATTGGCTATTTATGGCGCTGCCGCCACTTGCAACGTGATTATTACTGACTTTGCCATACACTGGCTAGTAGGTATGGATGTACCTGCTTTTGCGGCCAAGATGACTCTGATTATTGCGGTAGCCTGTTGGAACTTCCTACTTTTCCAGAAGCTTATATTCAAGACTCGTCCCTAGGCTACGAGTCTTTTGCGAGAATATCGGGCCTGGCAAGAACCATCTCAATGGGATCTAGACTTACATGAAGCTTGGCTAGGTCTGCCGTCGTATCAACGGCCCGCAGCTTTTTGAGGCCCTGCAGGTTATCCTCGGTGACTTTGAGGGGGATGTGCAGAATATTGATCAAGCGTATGGCCAAAAGAGGTATCCAGAAGGGGACGCGGATAAGGACAAGCTTAGCATCAATTTTCCGTGCAATTAGCTTGTAGAGATTACGATAGGTGATCGGTGTGGGCTCGGCAATAGTGAGCGTACCAGATATATCAATGGACAGGATTCGGTCGATGACCGCAATCATATCGTAAATGGCTACAGTTTGGAGTGGCTGGTTGCCGCCATCAATTAACGGAGCAGCGTGCTTTGTCTCAATAAAAGTAGCAATATCGTGCAGGAGCCCGGCATTGCCAACGACAAGACCGGAGCGGATGACGACGTCCTGCGCTGTATCAAATAACTTCTCGATGGCATATTTTTGCTTACCATAGGTAGAGACGGCATCAGCTTGGGCAGACATACTCGACAAGAAAATATTCTTGGCCAGGTGATGTTTGCGACTTGCTTCAAGGAGCATTTTGGTGCCTTCTAGATTCAGCTCGTAGGCATTTGGCGTTGTGCGATCTTCCTTGATATAGGCCGTGTGGACTAAATAGTCAGCATCTTTAAAGATGATGTCATCTGGCGCCTGACCCATGTCATAAGCGAGGTAAAAAACGCGGCGAGTGCTTTTGAACTTCTTGGGATTTCGAACAAGTGCACGGACCTGCCATCCCTTGTGGTCAAAGTGCTTAACGAGTTGGGTGCCAATAAAGCCACTGGCACCTGTGATAACGATGGTGGGTACGTCCCCGATCTTTGCGTGGGCCTGTGTGTGCTGTACAGAAGATTTTTTGGATGTGTTAGACATAGTTGTGCGCATTCCTCGCTGTTACGTGTGCGTTAGCCATGAGACTAAAGGTGAGGCCCTTGGCCGGCAGATAGTTGAATCCAGCACTATCGGCAACGTAGACACTACGGGTGCCATGGAGACGCCCCGTGGAGCTCAGGGTAAAGGGCTTATCTTGATCGCTAAAAGGCAGCGTTCCGGCGTAATGAATGCTGGCGCCAAAACCTGGATCGATGCGCTTTATGGCATGAGCTCCAATTTTGGACAGTGCCTTAACATATTTCTTTTCGCGGCGTTCTTTTTCGGCTGCCTCAGAGGCGCTGAGAGCATATTTAGCCTGCATGATATCACCCGTAATGCTGCTGTTGTCTTTAACGAGCTGCAGATACTTGGCTGCGGTTGGCTTGTCGGATTGGTGAATGCCCATAATAATAATGCCGCTCATAAGATAGCGCATAAGGATACGAGCATCGACAAAATTGAGCGGTGCTTGCTTGATAATGCGGAAGAGCATCAGGGACTGATATCCATAGATTGACGCCATGGATAGGTCCATGTTGCGGTCTGTTTCATCCAAAAAGAGTGATAACTGTGCGAAGCCGAGCTTCTTTTCCTCGGCTTGTTTGCCGAGCATTGCTGTTTGGATGCAAGGAACATATGAATATGGATTGCAGAGCATGGGGAGCTTGTGTTCAAGTGCACCGAATGAGCGCAGTGCAATACGAGCACTGCCTAGCGCGCTTGATCCCAGCACAAGCCGCTTACACCGATGGATAACTGCTTCATTGGTCGTGGTATCGATACTATGGACTTCAACATGGTCGTTTTTTTCGACAAAAGTGAGCACCATGGTATTGCCGACGTAGGTAAAGTTAGCCTTCTTTTTTAGCTGATTGACGGTGATCCATGGGCGCCAAGCGCTCTGATCTTTGTCAGAATAGAAGTCCATGTCTTCATATGCGTAGCCTTTGCGACCATTATGATCTTTGGTGATGAGAGCGAGCGGTGCCCGTCCCATCGTAAAGCCCTTTTTGGCAAAGGCGCTTTCATTCTCTAGGTATTTTTTGTACAGCAAACTATGATTACGATCCATGGTGCTTGCGGGCTGATAGCCTTTAAGCGTGCCAATTGTATACTTTGCTGCGCCATCCTTTTTGGCGCTGATACCAATACGCTGAGCAACAGTGTTGTATGCGTCAGGCATGTCCTGGGTATTGAGCTTAGCGGCGGCTTGCTCGGTAGCAGAAAATTGCCAACAGCCCAGGCCCCAGCCGATGCCTAATCCACCGTAGCCCAAACTTTCAACAGGGAAGAACGACTTGGAATCAAGCGGTGCATACATATCAATGAGTTGCAGGATGTGTTTGCGCGGTGGCGTGATTTGCTCTCCCTTGCCGACCTTGCCCCAGGCGAGGCCTTCGGCGTCATCACCCAAGAAATACCGGTGTTGGTCCGCTTCGGTTTTGCGAATATCTAAGTAGCTTTTATCAGGGATTAAAGGGCGGTATGCGGTGTCAACGCCAACATCAAGCATAAGTACCTGAGAGCCTGTTTCGACGAGTGTTTGGGCGGCCATAGCTCCAGCACAACCGGAACCCACAACGATATAGTCAGCAATCGCATCGCTCATTTGGCTACCACTTTCTTAACGAGTATGATTCCAAAAATACCTTTGAGAGCGCCCCGAATTCCTGCACCCGCAACCACAAATAGATACCACCTGTTACGCTGCTTGGGTAAAAAGAAGTCCCAATATTCGGTATTCGCTTCTAGTATTGCAAACATAATATAGAGTCGACGGCGAACCTCGGCATCAGGCATAACGAGCGCCGCTCCGGCGTCCAATAATCCCAGCAATCGTGGGTTGCTGAGTGCATAGTCCAGCAATTTCTGATCTGCCGTAGAGAGTCTTACTGGTGTATTGCGCATGGTTTTAGCAAAAAGATCTCTAACTTGAGGCGTCATGGCTTGACCCTTAAGGAGATAATTACCAAATAACTCGGCCTGCAAGTCAAAGTCATCGCGGAGCTGGCTGGAAGCGGTCATGAACTTTATTATACCGTAAAGCCGTTCGGATTTTGCGACTGCCAGCGCCAAGCATCGGCGCAGGCCTCTTCGATGGTCTTTTCGGCGCGCCAGCCAAGCTCGTCATTGGCTTTCGCAGGATCAGCGTAGGCTTCGGCTATGTCGCCAGGGCGTCGCTCAACGACTTCGTAAGGAAGTGTTTTACCACAGGCCTTCTCGAAGGCATGGAGCAGTTCCAGAACAGATGTGCCGCGGCCCGTACCTAGGTTGTAAATACGCTTGCCAGCTTTGAGATGGTTGAGCGCCGCCACGTGCCCCTTGGCCAAGTCGACGACATGAATATAGTCACGGACACCTGTACCGTCAACCGTATCGTAATCGCTACCGAAGACGCGGAGCTTGTCGAGCTTGCCAACAGCAACTTGTGAAATGAATGGCAGAATATTGGCAGGAATATCGTTGGGGTCTTCGCCAATCGTACCGCCAGGATCAGCGCCAATGGGGTTAAAGTAGCGCAGGATAGTAATGTTCCACTCATCATCAGATACGGCCAAGTCACTGAGAATCTGCTCGATCATGTATTTTGTCCAGCCGTAGGGATTTGTAATGCCATCACCTGTCGGCGTCGTCTCTTTGAGGGGCAGCTCAACGGGGTCGCCATATACGGTACAAGAAGAGCTAAAGATAAGATTTTTGGTGTCCATTTCTTGCATTACCTCAGCAAGGGTCAAAGCGACGTCGAGGTTGTTTCGATAATACATCAGTGGTTTGGCGACCGATTCACCAACAGCCTTGTGGCCCGCAAAGAGCATGGTGGCATCAATCGAATTCTCGGCAAATATCTTGCGCATGGCTTCTTTGTCTGTGGCATCGGTTTGGTAGCTTTTGATCGGTTGGCCAATGATTTTTTCGACGCGGCGAAGCGCCTCAGGGCTGCTGTTGGCGAAATTATCAACAACAATGGGCGTGTGGCCCTGGGCAACTAATTCGATGATGGTATGGGTGCCAATGTAGCCTGCACCACCCGCAACTAAAATATTCATGCTTTACCCTTTGATCCTTATTGATTTAGCTTTGATTAGCGGTAATAATCTCGGTAACTTTGCTGACAATTTCGTCGAGCTCGCTTTGTGACTTTGCTTCAACATTTAAGCGCAAGAGCGGTTCAGTATTACTTGGGCGAACATTGACCCAGCTATCGGTAAGGTTGATGGTGACGCCATCGAGCCAGTCCTGCTCGGTGCCAGGGAAGGCTTCGGCGATTTTTTGCATGGTGGTCTGCTTGTCGGTTACCCGGAAGTTTGTCTCTGGGATAGCAACATAAGCACCCCGAATTGGGGCAACCAGTTCTGACAAACTCTTGCCGGATTGGCTCAGAATAGACAGGACGATGACGGCTGCCAAAAGACCGCTGTCAGCCATGAAATTGGCTTTAAAGAAGTAGTGGCCACTATGTTCGCCAGCAAAGAGTGCGCCGTATTTGCGCATGTCGCTCTTGATGAAAGAGTGACCAACGCGGGTGCGGACGGCGGTTCCGCCATTTTTTTCGATTGCTTCAACGGCGGCGCGGCCACAAATGGCGTTATACAAAATAGTTGCGCCCGGCTGCTGCTTGAGGAAATATTCCGCCAAAAGGGCTGTAATAACAGTGCCACTTACCGTCTGGCCTTTTTCGTCAATTAAGGCAGCGCGGTCGCCATCACCATCAAACGCCAAACCGGCGTCACAGCTCATTTCTTGTACTTTAGCCTGCAAATCAATAAGGTTTTTTGGCTCAAGTGGGTTGGCAATATGGTTCGGGAAAGTGCCATCGAGCTCGAAATACATTTCTTCGACTTCAAAGGGGAGGTGTGGCTCAAGCTCGGGAAAGATCTTGCCTGCCATGCCATTACCGGCATCAACGGCAATGTGTAGTGGTTTCAACTGGTCGGCTTCGATGAATGATAGGACGTGGGTAATCCAATCCTCTACGGCATCTTTTTGCTCGAGCTGACCCATGTGTTCGGCGGGAGTGAAAGTGCCAGCGAGTACGGCATCCCGGATTTCAAACAGGCCGGATTCTTCGCCGATAGGCTTCGCTTCTTCACGACACAATTTGATGCCATTGTCGGCGCCAGGGTTGTGGCTAGCAGTGACCATTGCGCCTCCGGCTAGTTGGTATTGTCCAACGGCAAAATAAATCATGTCACTGGTAACTTCACCAATGTCCATAACATCACGGCCTTGTGCTCGCAGGCCTTCGATGAGGGCAGCGGCAAGCTCGGCGGAGTCGGGTCGCATATCGCGTCCAACAGCCACAGGACCTTGGCTAGGCAGCCAGTTAGCAAGCGCAGAGCCTACCATATGGGCAACTTCAGATGTCAGTTCAGTTCCTACTTTGCCTCGGATATCATAAGCTTTGAAGATAGTAGCAGTATTAGTCATTACGCCTCCTTAGGGTACTTTTATTATATAGGGTGTAGGGATATTTTTCGGATATGGTTTTTACAACGGTCCGACCTCTGTGGGCAGCCCGCCATATGCGTATGATGTGGGTCATAAGAGGCCAATCACCCAAAAGTTTGATATTATGGGTCAATGATCGTTGCAATTATCGCCGGTGGATCCGGTAGCCGACTGTGGCCACTTTCCACCCATAACTACCCCAAGCAGCTCCTAAAAATCAATGGTGAGAAGAATTCTCTTCTACAGAACACCTATAAGCGAGCAAAACTTTTATCAGATTCAATATACGTCCTACCCGAGACTCGATTAGTTGATCAGGTTAAGGAACAACTTCCTGAGCTCACCGAAGAGACCTTGATCGTTGAGCCAGCCCTGCGTGGTACGGCAAGCGGTGTTGCCGCTGTGCTTGCGCATATCGCTGAGCGACATGACCCCAACGAGCCAGTCGCTATCCTGTGGGCCGACCACTACATTCGGGATACTGAAGGTTTTGTGCACAGCTTTCAGATTGGTGCCAACATGTCTCAGCGGGAGGGGCGAATCGTACTTGTCGGGGTCGAGCCAACATATCCGGCTACTGGCTTCGGCTACATTAAAAAGAATGGTTTGGTCGACGAAGATTCGTATATTTACAACGTCGAATCCTTCAAAGAAAAACCAGCTTTTGATCTAGCGCAGCAATACTTTGCGACGGGCAACTACCTCTGGAACGCAGGTTATGCCATTGCAACTATTAGCACTTTTGAGCGTGAAATGAGCAAACACGCACCGCACTTATTCGATAGCTACAAGCGGCTTCGAGCTGCTCAAACCTCAGAAGAATACAACGAAGTGTACCTTGCACTAGAAAGCAACACTATCGACCGCGCACTTACGGAGAAGGTCGAAGATTTATTGGTTGTACCTGCGACATTTGACTGGGTGGACCTCGGGTCTTTTAGCGATCTTTCTAAGGTGGTCATTTCTGATGAAAAGGGTAATTACAGCTACGGGAACGTAGAGACAGAAGAGGTTCAGAACTCCTTTATCCATAATGATGAAGATAAGCCGATAGCCGTGATCGGTCTCGATAACATTGTCGTTGTTAATACGCCTGAAGGAATTTTGGTTGCTCCAAAAGATATGTCCCAAAAAGTTGGCGACATCAGCAAGCGGTTCCGGACAGAATAGTAACGCTGTCAGCGAAAATACTGTACGTACTCCTACGTATTCATAGACGTGGGAGTGGTGTTTGTGGTATCCTCCAGATAATACCAAGGAGACTGTATGGCAGAAAAAAATACCGAAAAAACAACAAAAAAGCACACCAAAGACCCAAAATTCTTTATCGTTGCCCCATCCAAGCTGGCCGTCATGAGTATAGCGACCTTTGGTCTGTATGAAATCTACTGGGCATACAAGAACTGGCAGGCCATCAAGGAAGCTGATGATTCAAACATTATGCCTTTCTGGCGGGCTGTATTTGCGATCTTCTTTGCCTATCGACTCTTCCAGCGAATGGGTGCCAAGTCGCCAATGTTCCTCTTTGTTGCCTACATTCTGCTTGGCTTCGCGGTGCGCTTACCTGAGCCATGGGATCTGATTGCCATGCTTAGCTTTGGTATCTTGTATATGATTCAAACTGACCTCAATGAACGCCTCAACAAGCAGCCAGCTGCGATATACAGCACCAAGGCAACAGCAGTCGCTGTCATCGGCGGTCTGCTGGTTTTGGCCTATGTCAGCTCTTACTTCTAAGGCACAGTGCGTTTAGATGCTCAAAAAAAGAGTGCTCCAAGTCGGAGCACTCTTTTGGTTAATGCGTATTATTCGACGGTGACTGACTTGGCCAGGTTGCGTGGGCGATCTACGTTCATGCCCTTTTCGGTGGCAACATAGTAGGCGAACAGCTGCATGACCAGTGCAATGAGCTGTGGTTGAGTTTGCTCAGCTGTACGTGGAATATAGATAACATCGTCGGCAAGCTTGGCAATATGCTTGTTGCCTTCAGTGGCAACGGCTATGACTGGGCCTTTGCGCGCTCGGATCTCCTCGATATTAGAATAGGTCTTTTCCAAGAGATCACCGTCAGTCGCAATAGCAAAGGTGGGGAAGTTCTCGTCGATCATGGCAAGCGGGCCGTGCTTCATCTCTCCCGAGGCATAGCCCTCGGCGTGAATATAAGAGACTTCCTTTAGCTTGAGCGCGCCTTCGAGAGCACAGGGGAAGCCGTAGTTGCGGCCTATAAATAAGAAATCCCGGGATTTGGCATACTTGCGGGCCATTTTCTGGATGACCGGACCTTGGGCAAGGATGCTGGCAGCTTTTTCGGGCAAGGCGTAGAGTTCCCGTAAGGTGGGTGTAAAGTGCTTATTAGCACTGCGCGCGAGTTCGAGGGCAATAAGGGTTAGAACAGTTACCTGGGATACAAAGGCCTTGGTCGATGCAACTGCTTGTTCGGGGCCAGCGTGACAGTAGACGCCCGCATCGGTCAAGCGGGCGATTGTTGACCCTACAGAGTTAACAATGCCGAGGCGGAGCACGCCGTAGTCCTCGACTTTTTTGAGAGCGGCAATGGTGTCGGCGGTTTCGCCAGACTGGCTGATGGCCAGTACGACGGTGTGTTGGCTCATAGGTTCATCGCGGTATTTAAATTCGCTGGCCAATTGGACTTCTACGGGGATGCCAGAGATCTGTTCAATAAGATACTCGCCAACAAGCCCAGCGTAGTACGAGGTGCCACACGCAACAATGACAATGCGATCAATATGCATGAGACGGTCACGAACAGCTTCTAGGCCACCCAATTTAACCGTATTGGAATCTGGGCGTAAACGGCCTTGGACGGCAGCCCGAATGGTATCGGGGACTTCGTGCATTTCTTTGAGCATGAAGTGCTCGTATTTGCCTTTGCCAGCTTGCTGGCTTATGGCTTCTAGCTCTTCGGCTTTACGTTCGACGGCTTTGTCTTGTTTGATGTGTTTAATACTGTAACCGCTCGGCTTAATAACTGCCATCTCATGATCTTCCATGTAGATCACCTGGTTCATGTGTTCAACAATGGCCGAGGGGTCAGATGCGACAATAAATTCTTTGGCGCCAACGCCTACGACCAATGGGCTTGAGAGGCGTGCGGCATACAGGGTATCGGGGTCTTTGGTGTAAATGGCTGCAATAGCATACGCGCCCTGCAAGTCACGCAGAGCTGCACTGAAGGCGGCTGCAAAAGATTTGTGGCGTTTGAGGTGCGAATCAATTAGATGGGGAATAACCTCGGTGTCAGTTTGCGACACAAACGTGTAGCCCTCGGCCTCGAGCATATTACGAAGCTCTGGGGCATTTTCGATGATGCCATTGTGGACAACGAAGATGGTTTGATCTTGGTTGAAGTGGGGGTGGGCATTTTTGACATTTGGCAAGCCATGTGTGGCCCAACGAGTATGTCCAACGGCCAATGATACGCCTTTGGCGGGCAGTTCATCTTCGGTCCGCAGGTTTTTGACTTGGCCTACTTGCTTCACGACATGAGCTTGCTTGTCCGGCCCGATAAAGGCGATACCTGCCGAGTCATAACCGCGGTATTCTAGTGTTTGCAGTCCTGCATATACAACATCAGTACCGTTATGCTTGTTTCCAATATATCCAACAATTCCACACATTCTAAGTCCCTCAATTATTCTAATATTCGCCTAATTACAAGTAGCTCTAAGTCATATCCATTCCATTTATTTACACCCAAAAGTCAGGCGCTCTATGGGCGCGTAGTTGTCAGTCAGAATCGTGCCAGTGGGCAATTCCGGTGTTATGTCCTTGTGTGGGCTATTAGCTTGGAGCC
Organism: uncultured bacterium; assembly: GCA_963721475.1. Lineage (GTDB taxonomy): Bacteria > Patescibacteriota > Saccharimonadia > Saccharimonadales > UBA4665 > CAMLQK01. The sequence goes on from CAVRJI010000002.1 coordinate 598,675, forward strand.
AATCTAGGCGCTTGTTGCTATAGGCTAGGATGATATTTTGGCGCACCGGAACAGCCCAATCCTCGAGCGCAAGAGCTTTGCTATATCGAAAGGTTTGCCTGTAGGTGCTATTGACGCTACCGAGTAGGGGTTTGCACTGAGCACTTGCCGAAGAAATGGCATTGACGAGCACGACGCCACCTGGAGCGAGGTTACGCTGGAGTTGGACGGTGTATTCGCTGGTTGTCAGGGCGAAAGGTACGGCTATGTCGCTGTATACGTCGGCAACAATAAGATCATATTTCTGCTGGTTGGTATTGAGGAAGGTGCGTGCGTCAGCGGCAATATGCTGAACATTGGGTGCGGGACGATACATGAAATATTGCTGAGCTATAGATAGGAGCTGCGGATCGATCTCTACGACATCAATCGACGACTGAGGGTAGGCATTGGCCAGGTGCGCCGGAAGCGTATAGGTGCCGCCGCCCAATACGGCAATGCGTTTTTTGGCCGGAGCTTGTTCAGCAACCTTGCTGAGGGCTTTTATATATCCGAAGACTAACTGCTCTGGATGATCGATATCGACGGCTGACTGACCACCCTGAGGCCCGTTAGTGAGTATTCGTATGGTGTGCCCTTGGCTGTTTTTGGTATCAATGACTTGGTAGTGTGCCGAAGTGGTGTCGATGTCGATCACGCCAGCGGCTCGTGCCTTGCCCGTCCACGGCGCGTAGGCAATCACCGCAAGAGCAACAACTGCGGCGGTGCCGAGAAATCGAATATATTGATCTTCGCGCGGCATAATGAGCCAGCTTGTGCCGACTAGAACGACACATAGGACTGCAATCGTTTGAACGGAACCGATAAAGCCAAAGAAAAGAAATCCAGCCGCAAAGGTGCCAACGATACCGCCAATAGCATTCATAGCACTGAGTGAGGCCATCGACCGGCCTGCTTTTTGTACGGAATTTGTATGCAGTCGCACTAAATAGGGGCTGATTACTCCCAGAGCAAAGCTCGCAGGCATAAATAGAACGAGTGAGGCGACGAGGCCGCGAATGCGGGGATCGTCAAAGGTGTCGCGAATAAAAGTAAGGAGGCTTTCGGATAGCAAAACGGTACAAATCATGGCCAAGGTCGTGGCGAGTAAAAGCAGAGCAATGTCGGTGTGCTTAACGCGCTTATCGCCGAGAATACCACCAGCTGTATAGCCCAAAGACAAGGCGGCAATAATGACACCAATCACGCTTGTCCAGACATACGTTGAACTGCCGATAGTCGGCGCAAGAATGCGCGAGGCTACCATTTCGTAGGCCATCAGGCAAAAACCAGTGCTAAAGGCTACAATCTCCAAAACACCAACACGGTATTGTTTGAATACACGCAACAGGAAAGTTAGGAGATGAGACATGATAGATTCCCTAGGCGTCAATCTGTTGTTTGTGGACGTGCTGCTTAATGAAATCGGCTATATGATGTCGAAATACTTCCGGTGAAAAATCCTGTGCATGCTGGGCGATAGCTGCATGATCAAAGTGCTGCTTGGGAAAAAGCTGGAGTGCCTGGCATAGACTGTCGACGGTTTGCTCGCCAAAAAATATACCTGTTTTCCCGGGAATAACGTAGTCCAGGGCGCCGCCTGCCTGGTAGGAGATGACAGGGGTTCCGGCTGCCATTGCTTCGATTGGAGTAATGCCAAAGTCATCAAAACAAGGCCAAATAAAGGCTTGAGCATTTGCAAAATAGCCAACCATTTCTTGGTCGGTAACACGCCCCGTAAAGGTGATTGTCGGCCCCGCCATAGTCATCAGCCGGTGATGCTCTGGGCCGTCACCGACAACCGTCAATGGCAGTTTGAGCTTGTTGCAGGCCAGAATGGCAAGATCAATCTTTTTCTGGGGGACGTGCCGGCTGGCGATGACGAATCCCTGGCGTTTGCGGTTCTGGGAAGTCTCGAAACGTTCGACATCAACCGGCGGGAAAATAACCGCCGAATCACGATCATAATATTTTTTGATATCTGATTGAATATGTGAAGAATTGGCAATGTAATAGTCTGGTCGCTTGGATGCCCTGAGGTCCCACTTGCGCAAGGGTCCAGCAAGAAGGCGCAAACCGAGTCGGGCCAAGGGGCTAAATACGCCAAAGCCTGGCTGTCTCATATAGAGTTCGTAGTGCCGCCAGTAGTAATGCGTGGGAGTATGGCAGTAACAGATATGCGTCGTATTTGCCCCAGTATGCACACTTTTAGCTTCGCCATTGCCCGAACTGCTTATAACCAGGTCGTACTGGCTGAGGTCCAAATGTGTGAACCACCAAATGCGTAGTATACCGACATACTTGCGTAGTGGCCCGAAAGGCCACTTTTGCAGAAAACCGGTTACGACTTTACCACCGAGGCGTTCCCGCCATTCATCGCTGCAATACGAGGTATAGATGGGTGCGTCAGGGTAGAGGTTGTGGAGTTCTTGTACGACGCGTTCCGCACCACCGCCCACTAACCAGTCATGAATAATCGCAACCTTTGGCGCTCGAGCCATTAGTGGCTTGCCCCGCGACCGCCCAACACCGAGCGGAAGGTTTTAAGGAGAATAACAATATCCATCCAGAAGCTCCAGTTCTGCACATAGTACAGATCCAACTTACGGCGTTCATCAAAGCTAATTTCACGGCGTCCCGAGACTTGGGCAAGTCCTGTCAATCCGGATTTGACACTCAAGATAGCATGGCGCTTCTTAAAAGTGGCTAATTCCTGCGGGACTAATGCTCGTGGTCCAACAAGGCTGATATCTCCAATAAACACATTGAACAGCTGGGGTATTTCATCGATGCTTGTTTTGCGCATAAAGCGGCCAATCGGGCTAAAGCGTGGGTCTTTAGGTACTTGATCGCCATTTTCACGGTATAACTTGATGAGTTCCGGTCGACCGAGTTTCGTAAAGCCTTCCTCAGGGGTTAGGCCGTTTGTATCTGTCTTGAGCGTGCGGAATTTATAGACGTAAAATTCTCTGTTAAACCGAGTGAGGCGTTTTTGACGGAAAAAGATCGGGCCATCATCCAAGAGTTTAATGGCGATGGAGATAGCGATAATGACTGGTGATGCCGCAAGGAGCAAAATGCCCGAGAAAATAAGATCCGAAATACGTTTAACGATCCGGCCCCAGCCAAAGATGGCAGTTTGACGGACGACGATAATTGGTACTGATGAGCGGAAGAGTTCAACCTCAATATTACCGACGAACAGCTCATTGTTGCCGGGGATGAAGCGATAGCCGATATGATGCTCTTGCGCATAGGCCAGGATCTCGGTGTTACGAAGTTCGTTCGAGAACATTTCAGTCTGAATGATGCCATGGATGCCGCGCGGTTCGGTTGCCAAGAAATCCTTAAAGTTTTTGTAATTGGGAATGTCTGGATTATCAGGAGAATGCTTGGTGCCAACAACAGCCACAATTTTATACCCAGTACGACGGTCGGCTAGGGTATTGATGATTTCGCCGGTGACAGCACTATTCCCGACGATAACGACATGGGTCAGTCCAAGATCGTAACTAAATAGTTTCGTGCGGATATAGCGCAGTAAGTTGCGGAAGATTAGCAAGAGTAAGAAGGCTAGCGTAAAGCCATAGATGGGCACCAAACGTGCTGGGAAGATTGGCTCTGTCGAGATGAAGTTCCAAAAAACCAAGAAGAGCAGGCCAATAAAGGAGCCGACTAGTAAGCGGCCAAACTCCACAAAGCGCTTTTCGTAAATATTGCTATTGTAGAGGCCCAGCAAGGCGAAAATTAAGATCCAAAAGGGCAATACTGACAAGAAAATTCCCAGATAGGAGAGGGCATGAATTGGTTCGATAAGCGGACGGGGGTCAAGCTTAACGCGAAGTATATAGGCGGCAACGAAGGCGGCAACTAGAGCCAGGAAATCGCCTGCCACCAACAGTGCGTTATAGATCAACGAGGCATTATTTTTCATACGTGTGTACTTATATAGTAGCACCTAATGTCTAAACTCGAAGACTCGAGGGGCTAACCGCCTGTTGTATAAACTGCTATAATGTACGTATGCCAAAGTTCGTAAAACGTTCGATCAGCCGCAAGGATGTTATTCAGTTCCTTGAATTTATGGTTGGTGGCGGCGCGTACTTCTGGAGTGGCTATCTGGTGTTCGCAATTTGTTATAGTGGTTTCCACTGGGATTGGTTGCCAGCCAAACTGGCCGCCGACGTCGTCGGCTTGAGCCTGAACTACCTTATACAACGCTTCTGGGCATTTCGTAGTAAGCGGCTTGCCCATCACGAAGGTCGTATCCTGGGGCGCTACGGCTTGATTAGCCTTCTTAACTTGACGCTCGACTACTTGATTATCGCCAGCCTTAAGGAGCTTGGCATCAGCCCATATGTCGGGTTCTTTATATCAGCTGGATTCTTTACTATCTGGAACTTTGCCTGGTATCGGTTCTGGGTATTCATAGGTAACGCTAAAAAGCAGGAGGGACATCATGGCTGAAAGCCTTAGACCAACTAAAAAGCAGCGTGAGTTATTAACTTTTATCGAGGATTTTATTGGCCAACATGGCTACAGTCCCAGCTTCCGTGAGATTATGGCTGGACTGGAATACACATCGGTGGCGACAGTGGCGCTGCATGTCAATAGTCTCATCAAACGTGGACACTTACGCAAACGTGACGGCAAGGCTCGTTCACTTGAGGTGGTCAACCCGACTCAGCAGTCGGACACCGAAGGAGCAAAGCCAGCTGGCGAGGAGCAGTGGTTCATCAATAAGATAGAATACTTTTTCGCCAAGGTTGAAAACACTGCTAAAATTGCCCAATCTCATGTTGATCAGCTGTATGTGCTGGTCGGAGCTTTGCGGGTACTTGGCTTTGAGCAGTCCGCCCAAGCCTTTATCCCACGCCTGAGCGAACTCAAGGTTCGTGTTGATACTGACGAGAATAGTGACCTCCCCAGATAGGGTAGCTGCGAACGCTGCCCAAACTCTACATATAGCGTTTTTTACAATATAGACGCCCTGTTCGTACTGTACAATAAAGGTATTAACAACGTGATTCATGGTGAGTGGAAGTACGTGTAACTCGTACGCTGTGCCGCAACGGTAACGAGCTTTAGCTCCAAGCCCGATACGCGCTCCATGAAGGCATCCCGAGCAGGATTATCAAACAACACCTAGACAGGTGCTCTTTGAGGACACCCGCTCGGAAAAACCAAAAGCGGGTGTTTTTATATGGGGGAAGCAGCAAGACAGTGGGGAGAGTATACCTCGGCGCCAGTACAGGAGTCGGTTGTTTTGCCTGTGGACCAGCTGGCTCATGAGCGATGGTCGCAGCATCGATTCCAGCGGTGGATGGGCGGTATTGTAATGCCGCAGGCCGTTGAAGTGCCTCCCGTGGGCGACATCGCCAATGATTCGTCGCCAGCAGAGGCACCTGCCCCGTCGACGGTTGCTGAGGTCAGCTTGCGTGAACGTCTCCAGCGTACAGAACAAGGTGACCCCGAGGCTCAAAAAAGCAGCCGGACCAATATACATACGACAGTCATAGAAACTATCTTTAAGGCTGGCCATATTACACGCACGAGCTCGGAAATTGCCCAAGATGGCAGTTGGGGGCAATACGGTCAGTCATACGACTCAATCTATCGTAATTCGTTGGAGCGTGGTCGACAGCCGCCACGCATGCTCAGGCGCACGAAGATCGAAGCGCTTAATATGCACCGCATGGTGGATTGCGCCCGGGCGGGACTGCTTGAAGATAATCATTTTGTGGTTTTTTCGCTTGTCCACGATGACCAACCAGCAGAGATTATCAAAGAAGACAATTTCTTCACCCCAACCTTGTCGCTGAGTATCCAGGCGACATCTACAGAGCAAGGCCAAGTTGAAACGCAAACGGCTTTTTTGGCGGGTATGCAGCCATTTGACGAGGATCCATTTAAGCCTGCTAGTGAAAACCTTGCCGGACTCAATGCTGCCATGACCAACCGTTTTGATATATCGACTGTTCGTAATATGTACAAGCAATGGGGGATCGCCCACGCAGAAGATATGTCGGTGATTGATCTACTGTCCACGCCGCTTCTTGTGCCTAAAGACACCATGCCTCATGGCGTTTCCAGCCTTGCCCGCCAGTATGACCAGATTCTAGGCCGTGATACATTTTTTGGCACGTCCAATGAGTCCCATGATTATGGTACATTTGCCGATTACTGCGCCACCCGCGAACAACAATATGCATCGATAACGGATGATGTACTCCACGATTTATTGCAAGAGGTTGAATCTTTTGCGGACGATTTCCAGGCAAACCAGCGCATGCAAGATTTGGTAGATCAATATACTAACCGGCGGGCGACAAAGGATACTTCTATTGATGCTCGCAACTTCGGCGCTTTATCAGCTGTATCTATCGAGCAGGCTCGTGTTAGCTTCGCCAGAGGTGATATGTATGCATATTTTATGCATGCCTCGCACGCCCTTGCCACGTCCGTAACGACAGCATGTGGTATTAAATCGAGCGCCAAGGGCGGTAGTGGCGACAGCATTTTTGATTCGCTTCGGAGCCTACTTGATCCACAGGACAAATCCGATGCGGAAAAAGAGTATGCTGGCCCAGAAAAGGATTCAGTCATGAAGTGCGTTAAATGTCCACTATGTAAAAAGGATGGAGTCGATGCGAACATCAAGATACATCGGGCTGAGCGTAAAAAAGTGATCACTTGTTCCTCGTGTCGGCAGTCAAAACAGTATGACCTGGCAGGGTAGCTAATTTGACAAGCACAAGCATTGTTTGCTAGAATGATCAGCATTGTCTAAGGGAATCGAGAAGCCCTTGAGCGAGAGACAAAAACAATCAATAAAATAAAATGAGGTGAAAGCACGAAAACCACTGCTTAGTGGTTGTTTGCTTTCGGGAGATGAGACAGATGCCTGTCAAAATCAAAGTCATACATTCCCGTCCTGCTCGGGTGGCTGTTACTGTGCGCCGACCGAGTTGGCAGGAGTTTATAACCTACTAAACAAAAAGACCGCTTTACGAGGGCGGTCTTTTTGTTTAGGGCTGTGTATTTAGCCTGTTAGCTCTGCTTTTTGGCGAGTTCTGCATCAAGCAGTTTTTTGAAGGCATCAACGGTGTTGTTGGGGCTGATCTTCTTGCCATTCAAGAAGAAGGTTGGCGTTGCCTTCGGGTTGCCAGTCTTGTCGAAGGCGGCGATGTCGGCATTAATCAAGTCGTTAACCGCGCCGCTACTATAGTCCTGGCCAAACTTGGTCGTATCTAAGCCAAGCTGCTTTGCGTATTGCTCGAAGATTGACTTCGGATTACTTTCGGAAGACCAGGCTTCCTGGGTCTGGTAAAGCATGTCGTGCATTTCCCAGAATTTCCCCTGCTTGTTGGCGGCCTCCGCGGCCCGAGCACCGGCAATGGCGTTCTGGTGAATCTGGCTGAGTGGCAGGTTGCGGAATTGGAACTGAATACGATCTTTATATTGGTCAACAACTTCTTTTACTATTGGGTAATAACTGCCACAGCCAGGACATTGGTAATCGCCATATTCGGTAAGGGTGATGCCGCTACTGGCGTTGCCCATGACGTGATTAGTCGGATTGACGTTCGATGACTTCGAATCGTCCTTATTGAATGCAAGAATTCCGATAAAAACCAGAATGATAGCGAGGATAACTCCCCAAAAACGCTTGTCCATTATGCCAAGTTCCTCTTTAGATAGCCTTAGTATACAACGAATAGTTAGTAATAGGGCTTCTTTTTTGGCGGATTCCTCTATACCTTCAGGTAAGTATAAGCTTTGTAAAAAGCGCTGTCAGTCGTAAGATGAAAGCATGATACAGTTCCTTATTGCTATTGGTTTGATTGGTTTTGCGTTAGTACTGATAGCCCTTCGAAAGACCTATGAGGCTGTCCCGGCCAGGGAGCTTAAGCGGCAGGCTCAGCATGGCGATGAACTTGCTAAAGTATTGTATCGGGCAGTGGCATACGGAGGGAGCCTACATATTTTGCTATGGGCGACGACGATTATTGCGATCGCTTTGAGCTTTGCTATGTTAGCCCAGGTGGCACCCGCTCCACTGGTATTTATTATGGAGGCCCTTGTGATCGGCTTCGCTTTTGTGTGGATTCCTCGGACTGACGTAACCCGCCTCGGCCTGCGATTGGCAATTTGGTGCACGCCCAGTATTGTTTGGGTACTTTCCCGCACTTTCCCGGTATTCCACAAGGTTTCTCGTTTTGCTAGCCAGCAGCAGCCAATCGTGCAACACACGGGCATTTATGAACGCGACGATTTACTAGCCCTTATTGAACAACAAAAAGCACAGCCCGATAGTCGTTTGTTGCCTCAGGAGCTGTCACTCGTTAAGCATGTCCTAGAATTCAGTGACAAGCGAGTGAGTGACATCCTTATTCCCAAGAAAGCAGTGCGTGCAGTTTCTCAGGACGATACGGTTGGTCCTATCCTGATGGGAGAGCTCCACGATAGTGGATTCACTGTATTCCCGGTATATTCTGGCGCCCAAGAGAAGATAGTCGGAACACTCTTTTTGCGCGATGTCGTCAGTGCAAAGCAAGGTGGCGCGATTAGCGATATCATGCGTCCTAAGATTAGCTATGTCCACGAAGAGTATCCCTTGGGGCAGATGATGCATGCCTTTCTAAAAACCAAGAGTCAGCTATTCGTCGTCTTGAATCGATTCGAAGAATATGTCGGCATCGCAACAGTCGAAGATCTTGTGGCACAAATCTTGGGCGGCAAAGTCGAGAGTGTTTTTGACCAATACGATGATCCGCAGGCCGTCGTGGCGCATATTGGCGGGCATCGCCGCAAAACCAAGAAAGCAGCAGATACGACGCCAGAAGAGTCTGAGCCCACAAACTTGTAAATACAGCTACTATGCCGTATAACCATTGTGATGAATAACTCTGACCGCAGCGGTCGCTCTCTGGACTATCTCGATCTCCGGCAGACTAACTATCTCTACCTGCCCGAAGCAAAACCGCCGAGTGTGGCGGATTGTGCCCGACGCCTGCAGGTTTACGTGTCACCGCATGCACCAGTCGATGTGCCATATGATAATAATCCGAGCCGCTATGTGGAGTATGTCCGTAAGCGAGTAGTGGAGTCTAGGTGGAGCACGCACATCTATTCAGAGACTGGCCGACATTACCGCTCCTCGCGCCACTGGGTTGATTATGACCAGGCCCGGCCGCTCGATCCTGTCATGCAGTATTGGTACGATTCTAACAGGGAAGAAGTAGCGGATATTAGACAGGGTCGAAATATCGAAGAGGACTTCTTTAAGGTGAGATATTTGCCGACATTCTCGACAATGGTCCGTACTGTCGCCCAGGCACCGCGAATAATGGCTGACATGCGGGCCGACCATTACCGCGACCAAGTTGCGCGGGGTATCCCCCAGAACCGCGAGATGCTTGATTCAGCCGTCAGACGGGGCGAATATACCAGTGCCAATATCGCGGAAGCCACTCGCATAGTCGAGGAGTTTGACTACCGCATGTCTATGCCTGATTTTTGGCGTCTGGAAACCGACCAGCAGGATGAGATTATCGGGCATATCGGTAGGCAATGCCTCTATCTTTGGGATGCTGCCGCACGCTATGGCACAGTTGCACTCCTCGCCAGAGAGCGGGTCTTCCCTCACCCAATTAACCAACTGGATGAGGTGCTATCGAGCGCCGATGGCCGAGAAAGGGCGCCAGAGGTTTTTGAAGCCTTCATGGCTAATCCAGCGGTATTTGCCAATATGTTGAAGCAAACCAGAGATGGTGAGCAGCAAGAGGTGCAGGGAGCTGATTTCCGAAAACTCGTACGTGGAATGGAGGTTGGTGAGGTGCTGCACCTTTCCGAGGGGTCAACTCCAATTGCGCGCAGGCAAATCCGCCAAGTGTTCGGAGAGTTTTCGATGATCGCCGCTCACCAGATTCGGTCCATGCACGAATACCCTGGGAAGGTAAAATTCGCGAATTGGCACACCGAAGAAACAGATATTGCCGAGCAACTTATTGGCAATCACTACGGCAATATTACGAACCTCCGCGTCCAGCGGGGAGCAGTGGATGATGCCAGTGCCAAGCGATTAGTGTACCAATGGAGGCCGCAATTTGTACCACTCGAGACCATACGTCGTTATATTGCGTCGGCTGATTTTAAGGTGGGTGGCCGTACTGTTCCAGCAGCTATAGAGTTTGCGGTATTTATGCGTCACAGTTCGCATGGTCCGCAATTGAATAAGGCAGTCATGGCACCGCGTGGTACGGACCAATACGAACGGTTGATGTACGAAGCGAGCAGCAAAGCACGTAACAGATATTATTGGAATGTTCTTCACGCCCGCCGAACATCACACGGACCTAAACGCTAGCTAAGGGTGTTTCCCATTGCTCGACAGAGGTGGTATAATAATCTGCAAGATGAAGATTCACGTACAAAACAATATGAATCAGCGGGTCGGCAACCACGTCTAGGCGACGTGTATTGCGAGCGACCCTTCTTCAGCCGATATCTGATACATAACGGAGCATATATGAAAATCTTAAGCAAAGACGTGTCGGCACATACCGGCGAAACTATTACCATCGAAGGGTGGGTCCACAAAAAGCGCTTACTCGGCGGCCTGACATTTATTAACGTTCGCGACCGCGGCGGCCTGGTCCAAGTCGTCATCAAAGACAAAGACGAAGTTGAAAAGCTGCGTGGTTTGCAAATCGGGACTATTCTGGCGGTTACCGGTACGGTAGTCGAGGAGCCGCGCGCCCCAGGCGGCGCAGAGCTTCACGATGCCACTCTGGATATAAAAGTTCCCGTAACAGAGGAGCCACCGGTCGAAATAGACAAACCCCTCAGCCATAAATCAGACAATCTAGATACTTTATTCGAGCATCGCTCCATCGGTCTGCGCAACTTGCAAGAAACCAAGATCTTCAAGATTCGTTCCGAACTTTTGCGCTATATTCGTGACTTTTTGTATAGCCAAGACTTTACTGAAATTAACACTCCAAAAATTGTTGCCGGTGATGCCGAAGGTGGCGCCGCAGTCTTTCGGCTTGATTATTTCGGCAAAGAAGCTACTTTGGCCCAGAGTCCTCAGCTTTACAAGCAAATTATGGTTGGTGTTTTTGATCGTGTCTTCGAAATTGGCCCAGCGTTTCGTGCTGAGCTGTCTGCGACGACCCGTCACGTCTCTGAAGTTACGATGCTTGATGTGGAATTTGGCTTTATCGAAGGCCACGAAGATGTTCTAAACATGCTTCAAGAATTGGTATATAGCGTGATGACACGTTTGTACGAAGAGCGCAGTGCTGAACTCAAGAGCCTCAATGCCCCAGATCTGGTGTTGAAGCCAGAATTCCCTCGTTACAGCATGGCGGAAATCCACGAGATGTACCAGAAAGAAACGGGCAAGGACATGTCCGGCGAGCTTGATCTGACGCCCGAAGAAGAAAAGTGGATCTGTGAGTACGCCAAAAAGGAGCATGGCTGTGAGGCTGTGTTCGCCACTGGTTTACCGCAAAGCAAGATGAAGTTCTACCACATGAAGGGCGAAAATGGCACGGCACGGTCGGCTGACTTGCTGTTCCGCGGCATCGAAATATCAACTGTTCCTCAACGTGAACACCGTTATGATGAACTCATTCAGCAAATGAAGGATGCCGGTGTCGACACCGAAGCGCCTGCCTTTGCGGCATATTTGGCGGCATTCCGTCACGGCTTGCCTGCTCATGGTGGCTTCGGCTTTGGCATCGATCGTCTGACCGAAAAGGCAATTGGCCTCGGTAACGTCAAGGAAGCAATCCTGTTTCCCCGCGACATCAACCGCTTGGCGCCGTAGCCCCGCGGATTATATTGCAGAAAGGTCTGTTGGCGACGACAGACCTTTTATTTTGGCTCGTTGTCGAGTGATTGCCAGATGTACCAGCAGGCGATGGATTCGTAAGGGTGCCACTGATAGCGCTGGGCGAGCATGCGAATATCATCTGGTGTTGGGTTATCCTCCAGGCCGTAAAGCTTCTTGATGCCGTTACGAATTCCGAGATCTCCCCAGGCTAGGACGTCGGTGCGCCCCATACAGAACATCAAAAACATATGCGCCGTCCATTCGCCGACACCTTTGACTGCCGTGAGCGTATCAATGACCTGTTGATTACTCATGGCATCGAGACCTTCAAAGCTCAAACGACCATCTACGACATGTTGGGCGAGGTCCTGGATATAGGCAACCTTAGGGCGACTGAGACCAACAGCTCGAAGTGTTTCAAGATCTTTGGCTAAGATTTGCTGCGGTGTCGGAAATGTATCGCCGAATAAATCACAAAACCGTTTGTTGATACTTGCTGCTGCTTTGACGCTGAGCTGCTGACCAATAATACTGCGCACCAGATCTTGATAATAGTTGGTGTGCGGCGAGATAGTACAAAGGCCGACAACGGCAATGACGTCGGCGAGATGCGGATCGTGTGTGGCAAGGTGTGCGCTGGCTTTCTTGTGATTAGAAAGGCTCATAAGAGGATAGATAGGCATGCTATATCCATTATAGCGCTTTTTATTATTTCGGCCGCTGCGTAATTTTGCTAGAATGACACTACTATATAAGGAACGCACATGTCTGACAAAGAAACCACCGTGTCGACTACTGATAGACCGATTGTTGAACCTGAACTTGAGCTGCCCGAACCAGTAGCCAGCGTCGCAAGACCACACAGACTGGCTCGAATCAGGCGATGGTTTCGGATTCGCCAAGAAGCGTAGTAGTGAATTATACATTCCTGCCTGCTAGTCAAGAATTCAGTGAATCGCTACACTATAGTGAGATATGACAAAGCAGCCCCGAGAGATATCAGAATCAATGCCAGATCCCGCGACTGGCAGTGCAACTGGTGCCCCGGAGCTCCCAACTGATCTAGCCAAAGAGCTTGCCAAGCACCTCAAGGCAGATAGAGCAGCCAAAAAGAAGCACGAGGCAGCGGCCTCGAGTACCGACTCCCCAAAAACGGAAACCAAGGGCCAGAACGCGGTGGATGCCGCGGAAATTGAAGCGTTAAACGACCCCGACACTGATGTTGCTGTTGATGATATCGTGCGCCAAGAATCCGATGAAGTGTTGGCAAGTGAAGACGCTGCCCGAAAACCTGCCACCCCAGAACCGCGAGGATTTTGGCGCAAGCTAGGACATTTCTTTGCGGCTTGGTGGCGTAATAAATGGGCACGTTCCATCACAATCCTACTTGTATTGGCGGCCTTGACCGCTACTGCAGTTGTGCCAACGGCGCGTTATTTTGCTTTGAATACGCTAGGTGTTCGGAGCAGTGCGTCACTGACTGTGATTGATGTGAGCACACAGCTGCCGCTCAAGAATGTATCAGTTAGTATGGGTGGAAAAGAAGTAAAGACTGACGCTAAGGGCCGTGCCCGGCTGACAGGTTTGCGACTTGGTCACCAGACGGTCACTGTTCGGCGCATTGCGTTTGCTCCGGTGAGGCAGCATGTAACCTTGGGATGGGGAAGCAACCCCCTCGGTGATTTTGTACTTACCGCGACAGGGGCTCGCTACACTATTACTGTTCGCGATTTTATCTCGGGCAAACCGCTCTCAACCGCCGAAGCTGACAGTGGTGTTGCTGCAGCGGTGGCTGATAAGAACGGGCTGATAACTTTGACCCTAGATGCCAATGTTGATACTAATGCGATTGTCGATATTACTATTAGTGCCCAAGACCACCGCAGCGAAACGATCAGTCTAAACCTAGCGACAACCGAAAGTACTGCCACCGTACTCGTGCCATCAGGCAAGGAAGTCTTCTTTTCAAAACAGAGTGGCACGCGTGATGTTGTCTCTATGGACTTGGACGGCAAGAACCGCACGACGCTTTTGCCAGGCACCGGCAATGAGAATAATAATCTGTCGCTTGCGGTTGATGCGGCTGGCAAGCGTGCGGCAGTGGTTTCGACGCGTGATGATATCCGCGATAGTGACGGCTACCGCCTGAGTACATTGACACTTGTGGACATTGCCAATGGTGTTTCTACGACACTGGATCATGCTGAACAGATCCAACTTATTGACTGGGTCGGTACGCGGTTGATCTACGAACAAGCAATTGCTGGCGCAAGTGCCAGCAACCCCCAGCGGTACAGAATTATTTCTTATGATTATGTTGCGAGTGCGCGAGTGCAGCTTGCCACAGCCAATCAATTTAACGCTGTCGTCAGCGCAGCGGGCATGCTGTACTATGGTGTGTCAAGTACTGACCCAAATGCCCAAGCCGCTTTCTTTCGGGTCCGACCAGACGGCACGGGGCGTCAGACGGTATTGAACAAAGAGACCTGGAGCGCATTCCGCACTGACTACAGGACCCTCAGGCTCCAAACGCCTGACGGCTGGTATCAGTACGAGCTGAATGGTACTCCCCAAAAGAGCGCCCCTGCTACAGATTTCCAGAGCCGTATCTATGCAAGCAATGGGGACCACAACCTATGGGCAGAGAACCGTGTTGGTCTTGGCACGCTCGTCAATTACACAGCATCAAATAACAAAGATACCGTGCTGCGTGCTCAGGCAGGGCTAAACTATCCTATCCGGTGGCTGAATAGCGACACGGTTATATACCGTGTCGCAACAGCTCAAGAGGTCGCGGACTATGCGTTGTCTCTGAGCGGCGGTGAGCCCAAGAAGATTGTCGATGTCACTAACTCATACGGTTTTAGCCAGACTAACTGAGTTTGATTCTTGGTACAATAGACCCGATGCAATTAAAAGATTTTCAGATGCAAGTGTGGGAATATTATTTGTCACATGGCCGGCACGACATGCCGTGGCGTCAGCCAGAAGCAAACGGCGACTTTGATCCCTACAAAATAATGGTCTCAGAGATCATGCTTCAACAGACACAGGTGCAAAGAGTAATACCGAAGTTCTTGGCTTTTACTGAGCAGTTTCCGACTGTGGCCGCGCTCGCTGAAGCTCCTTTGGCTCAAGTGCTTGATGCGTGGAGTGGCCTAGGGTATAACCGTCGGGCTAAGTTCTTGTGGCAAGCAGCAAGTGTGATCGCGCACGAACATCAAGGACGATTTCCGCGAGCCACCGAAGCACTCGTCGGCCTTCCTGGTATCGGAATTAATACAGCAGGCGCTATTATGGCCTATGCTTTTGACGAGCCCGTAACGTTTGTGGAGACCAATGTTCGAACGGTTTTTATTCATCATTTTTTTGCTCATGCCGAACAGGTTACTGACGCTGAGATTCGGCAGTATGGTGACGCACTGATTGACCTCTTGCGTCAAGATCCAAGTGATGAGCTTACGCCGCGTATCTGGTATTGGGCTCTGATGGACTACGGAACGTACCTTAAGCAGGTTGCCGGCAATGCCAGTCGCCGAAGTGTTTCATATGCCAAGCAGTCGCGCTTCGAAGGTTCGCGCCGCCAGATCCGTGGAGCAGTACTTCGCACTTTACGTGATGCACCTATGCGTCAAAATGATCTTGCTGAATGTATTGAGGACGACCGACTTCAGTCTGTTATTGAGGATCTTGTCAAAGAGAAAATGATCTCGTTAAATGGCGAGCATTATCAATTAGGCGACATGATGGTACAATTTTAACAGTACTATATGGAACCAACACCTCAACCGAAACCAGTTATGGACGTTAAGGCGCCTGCGAAAGCAATTGCACCGCCATTGCCCGCGGCGCAGCCTGTTGCTACACCTGCCGTAGCAACAGCTGATTCGCCAAGGCCTTCTCAACCACAGACACCACCTGTTGGAGAACATCCGAATGCTTTACCAATGCACAAAGCTCCTGCTGAAGACGATACACCAGAGCATGCGCCTGGCGGAACTCCAGAGCAGGATGCCGTGACTTTACCACCGCCTCCCACGCCAAAGGTTTCCAAGGTAGCCCACGGCCCGACGGCAGCCGTCACTTTGACCTTGATCGCGATGATCGCACTGAGCACTTTAGCAATTTACATGTACACACAATCCTAAGGTAATAAAAGGAAATGCGCGTCTTTCATTCTTTAACTGATTTAGAACTTGTTAACACAATCCTGCAGGGTGGGGTCGGTGTTTTGCCGACCGACACCCTTTATGGGCTTGTAGCTCGTGCTGCTAATCCGACAGCGGTGGAGCGCATGTATGCCCTCAAGAGACGCAATGAGAAGCCTGGCACAACTATTGCCGCTACGCCGGAACAGTTGGTGGATATAGGCGTTGACCCGGCTGTTGTAGCTCGCGTCGCCCAGTACTGGCCTGCACCACTGAGTATTGTTTTGCCATTAAGTGAGCATCTCAATCATGTACACCAGGGAACCGGAGAAAGTCCTTTCCGGGTGGTCGCCAATGAAGGGCTGCATTTGCTACTCCAAAGGACTGGCCCTCTCGTTACAAGTAGCGCCAATCAACCTGGCGAGCCGCCTGCCCGTAATATAGCTGAGGCACAAGCTTACTTTGGCGATCGGGTTGATTTTTATGTTGATGGAGGTGATATCGGTGACCGAGCGCCATCTACGATCGCTCGACTGGCAGGTAATCAACTCGAAATAGTACGGCAAGGCGCAGCACATATTACACATGGGGGAACACAAGAATGACATTTGACGAATATCAGCAAAAAGCAATCGTAACGGCACTGCCATACGATGATCCACAGATGGACAAGACAATTTGGGCTCTTGGCATTGTTGGAGAGGCCGGTGAAGTCGCTGAAAAATGGAAGAAAATCATCGCCTACCATGATGGTCGCATAACCGAGGATGATAAGGCAGAACTTGCCAAAGAAATTGGTGATGTATTATGGTATTTAGCAGTGTTTGCCGACAGGCTTGGCGTGTCCTTTGAGGAAATTGCGGATAACAATCTTGCAAAGCTGGCGAGCCGTCATGAAAGAGGAATAATTAAAGGAAAAGGTGATAACAGATAATTTATGGAATACAGTCGCTCTTTTGATGCTGATCCTTCTGCTGTCGGTGGCCCCGATCCACATCCGCGTCGTCAAGAATTCTCACGCCTCACTGGCCATTTAACCGTTAGTGAAGCAAGCCATAGCCAACCTATCGAAAGACAGCCTCAAACGCCTGCTGTTCGGGCACCGGAGAGTGTTATTGCTGCGGCACTCGGCGGCACACAGAGCCAAGAAACAGGGACTCAAACACAACGCAGTGAATGGCACAGCTATCAGGTTGACGCTCAGACTGGTAAGGTCGTTGATCAGCGTACATCTATGGGGCAGGCTTTTTTGCGTGAACTCCAGCCAGAGCAGATGATGTCGAGCCCAGCCCAAGACGATGATTCTGGCGATCAACAGCAGATTATCGATACTCAGCAGGTCGCCCAAAGCGCGCCAGTCCGCACATCAGCAGCATCACCCCGAACTAACGTCGTGCTGTCGCCAGCTCCAGATCAATCGGCATATCCAATCGGCACGCCTCAAACGAATGCTTCAACGGCGACACCACCTATTACGCCAGTCGCCTCAATAGTAACATCGCCAACACCCGTGATTGTCCCATCTATCCCAGCAACCCAAAATCGTCGCCCTCAATTTAGCCAACCATATGCCACATCGACAGCCGCCTCATCACCGGTTGAACCGATGCTCCCCCCGGGGCCTGCTATGCACGTTGATGACCAACATTTGCTGCCAGCGCCCCAAAGTAGCCTCGCAAAAATCGTAAAGAGTCCATGGCTGTGGCTTGTTGTCGGTATTGGTATGATTGTCTATTTCACGCGCTAGATAAATGTTCTTCTGGACGCAGCGAAGTGGGCAGAGTGGTGGAGGTTAATCTTGGAAGTTCTTACGGAGCCATTCATCCAGGCTGCCACCGCCACCGCCAGCCATCCCTACGACCATCTCGCCCGCAGCGAGGTGGTTTTTGATGTGCTCAAGCAGTGCATCATTTTGCTCGGCCGGTACAGCAATTTGGGGGTTGCTAAGGTGCTTAATAAGCTCTTGGGGCGTCAGTATGGTCTGATCCGGGTCTTCACGCGCTAGATAGCTTGGCAGCCAGTATACTTTTGTGGCTCCATCGAAGCAATCAGTATATTGGTCGTACATGTAGTGCTGTCGGCGATTCGTCAGCGGCTCATACAGGACAACGAGTCCTTGGCCCTTGCGGTCGGATTGCTCAAGAGCGGCACTCATGGCCCCTCTGATTTTCTCGGGGGTATGTGCGTAGTCGCTGTAAAGATCGGGTGCAATCATTTCCATACGACGTTGCAGGCCAGGGAAAGCGTTCATGGCGCTTACAAGCTCGGATATGGAACGGCCAGAAATCGTGTGAACTGTCTGTATCGCCAGCCATGCATCAAGCCGATTAAAGCGCCCCAGCAGGGTCAGGTCGTCGATGTCCGGGCTGTCGCTTGATTCAATATGTAAGTGATCCTTGCCGACACTCTCACCGTTATCAAGTCCAAGATAGCTCGCGTCTTCTTGCCACAAAACCGTGTGTCTGCTTTGGGAAATAAACTCCACAAAGGCTTGCTGATAGTCTTCTCGGGTGGGGAAGATTTCGTGGTGATCCCAGCTGACGCCGGTGATTAAGCTGATGTGGGGTTCAAAGGCTAGAAAGTTACGATCAAATTCGTCACACTCATACACAAAGTACTTCGATTCTGGTACGTATTGTCCCATTTCTCCAAAACTAATCTTTGCACCAACAGAATAGCTAATCGGTAGTCCGATCTGCTTGCAAAGCCAGATGACCATAGAGGTTGTTGTTGTCTTGCCATGGGTTCCTGCCACGGCTACCAGGTGTAGCTTTTTGGTGGTGATGACCTCGTTCAAAAGCTCATCGCGCTTGCTCATGTGGATATTGTTTTCTCGGCAGAAGACGAGTTCTGGGGCGTCGGGATTTTCGATCATGATAGCCGAAGAATAGACATACCAATCAATAGGGTTCGATGCATGCCGGCTGGCAATATTTTCGGCTGTTTGGCTGATATGGATGTCGGTAACGCCGTGTTTTCGAAGATAAGCAATGTACTGGGAATCCTGCTTATCGGAACCAGAAACCGTGAATCCTGCTTGTTTTGCAATAAGCGCCAAAGGACCGATTGCGGTACCGCCAATACCAGAGAAAAAGATATGCATAGCTCCAGTGTACCACGACCCCATATATGGTACACTGGTAAAAGCTTGTGGTAAAAACCGAAGAACATGAATAAACAGTATTGGCATCACATCTGGGTAACACGCATTCGTCCAATCAAGGTATGGTACTTGATTGTCATTTTGCTAACGAGCGCTTTGGTGTGTGTGATTTCACTTCGCCATAACAATCAACAGATGGGTAAACTGCGTGATGCAGTTTATGTTGCCGACGAGAACAATAGTGACGTGGTTGGTGCTCTCCAGCAGTTGCAAACGTATGTCGGAGCACATATGAATACGAGTCTGACAGCAGGCAGTTCAGTGTATCCGCCAATACAATTAAAATTCACCTACGAACGCTTGCAGGCCGAGGCTAATACGAAATACAACCAGGCTAACGCTGCTATATACACCGAAGCACAAAAATACTGCGAAGAACAAAACTCGCACGACTTTTCTGGTCGTAATCGCGTACCTTGTATCGAACAATACGTTGCGAGCCATGGAGTTTCACCTTCGGCGTCAATACCCGACGGGATGTACAAGTTCAACTTTTCCTCGCCATCATGGTCACCCGATGCCGCTGGCTGGAGTCTTGTCTTTAGTATGGTAATGGCCGTAGTGATACTTCTTCGCTTGTTATTGGGTTGGCTGCTGCCAAAAGTTACCAAATAGCAAGACTAAGCGTTAAATAGGCCATATTCGTAGACCGCGACAAGTGCAGCATGCTGCTGGCTCTGTAAGTTACTGATAGGCTGCTCCTTGGTGGTCTGAAGCACGGGGCATTTAAACATGACGCCCCACAAGGCCTCTTCTAGATAGGATATATCATCGTCAGTACCAGGCCATTTGCCGGGCCACCTCTTATGTCCAAAAACGCGCTGAGCAGCTGCTTTCGCGCTTTGCTTTCGAAGTGCAAAATTGTCCTCTGTCTCGTCGGGTAATCTGCTCACTGGTATTTCGCTATACAGATGCCTGCCTGCATATGGACCTTCTGAAATGCGTGTAATCTCTCCTTCAAGATCGGCAATCCCTACTGGTAGCAGATCGGAAATGTTTTGAGCGGCTCTCTTAAGTCCCAAGTAACTTAACTCATGAGCAACTTGCAATTTTTTCTCTGGGCTATAGCCGCCCGTAAGTGGATCGTCGTTGACTAGCATGGCTAGCTCAGGGGCAGTGGATGTAAGGGCGCCGCCATTCATTGCAGCAGCGAGATCATCAGCAGTTGCTGGGGCACCATGCAGCTCTACGCCGTATGTATCTACAAAGAAGCGGCTCAGCTGTTTATTGCGGTCTGAAGCATGGGAGAACCACTGATGTGGCTTAATGACCGCTTCAGCCCCCGCCCACACGTAGCCACTACTAAGCCATTCGCCAAAAATATCACCTGGTAAGGGATCTTCGAGATCGGCGGAATCTTCGACGTTGATGGGGTCTTCGAAGTGTATTCCCGTTTTGTAGCGCGCATCAAGGCCAGCACCTTCGACCATGTATGTATGTTGCGCATCAACACAGAACTTACTAAGGCTATAGCGCTCAAGCTTTACGAGCAGAGCGGTTTCCCTCTTGCTCCTATCATCTAGTTGGCTAAGCGTTTTTCGTTCGAGCTCGTCATCGCGCGTGTAGTCAAGGACGTGGCTGTTTACCTTGGCGCCAAGCTTCTGTAGTAACGCTTGTTGAACAGCAAAAGGGTCGTTCTGAAGTTCGTCGCCCAGCCCTTGGGACAGTGCTGCAGCTGTCTCGTGAAAAGCAGTAATAATTGTTGGTTTTGGGATCTCAAGTAGGCTTGACATCCACGTACCATACAAGGATTATGCACCTTTGTCTATAAAAAATGAGCCGCAGGATGCGGCTCATTTACTACTGTAGTAGGGCTATTGCTTCTTGGTGGTATCCGTCGAAGTTGAGCTCGTACCTGTTGTAGCGCTACTTTGGCCTGTCGTACCGCCGGTGGTGCTACTGCTCTGGTCAGTAGTTGTCGACGAGGTTTGACAGGTTTGGCCGTTTGGATTTTGCTTGACCCATTCAGCAATTGTTTTGGCAACTTGGCCGTCATCCTTAAGATTTTCCCAGAAGGTGACTTGGTCGCGGTTGATGACCATTTGGTCGGATGGTCCATGGAGTTCACATCCCAATTTGATAAGCGTGAAACTCTTGTCGGCTTCTGTTGTCTTGGTCTGATCTTGGCTCTGACTATTGAGGTAGAAGATGTTGTCAAGGCTGTAGTATTTGGCCGTAACAACACGCAGCTTACCAAAGTATACTTGGCCATTTGCGAGGAATACAGCTTGGTATTTGCTGGTATTAACGTACTTGCTCTCGTTTGGATTGAATGAGTACAAGAAGAAAGATACGGCAAGCGCCAGAATAGTTACTGAAAATAGAAGGATAACCTTCATTGCGCGTACCCAAGTTGGTAGGCTTTGAATTGCTTTCTTGACGCCATCCTGATGTCCAAGATGATTGCCATGCGGAACTGTAGGGGGGGTTTGCGGTGTAGGGCCTGACGAGGCTACCCTCCCTGTTTGTTGCTGACTATTCCGGCTCATGAAATCCATAATTGTTTTATTCTCCCGCCCATTAATGAGTGACTTTATAGACCTCAGTGTAATACATTAGCAGTATGAGATGCAACCGCCTCGAGAGGAAAAACGGTTGACAAACAATTTTTAGTCAGAGTATGGTAGGGATACCATTACTAATCCATAAGAGAGGGAAAATCTAGAAATGGCATATAAGCACACAAACTCTAAGGGAGTGACCTACTACCTGAATTCAAAGAAGGTAACTCTTCGTGGTGGTAAAGAGCAGACAATTTACTACTTCAGCAAGGACGAGCGACCAGAGGGTTGTGACCTTCCTGCAGGTTATTCTGTAAACGAAAACCCACGCAACGGTTTCTTGACTGTCAAGCGCGACAACAAGTAGTTCCTCACTGCCAAAACACCTTGGCGTCTTACGGCGACAGGGTGTTTTTGTTTTTCCCCTCTCTATCTCTCTTCTCGGGTTTGCTATACTAAATGCATATGCAAGAACCAATTCTCATTGTCAAAAACCTACAAAAATCCTATGACAACAAGAAAGTTGTTAATGGCATCAGTTTTGATGTAAAAAAGGGAGAAATCTTCGGCATCCTTGGACCAAACGGTGCAGGCAAAACGACGACCCTGGAGATGATTGAAGCCTTGCGCCCTATCGACGGCGGTACCGCCCATATTGACGGTGTTGACGTCGCCCAGCACCCCTACAAAGTGCGGGCCATGATTGGGGTTCAGCCCCAGAGCCCGGCTTTTCAGGACAAAACCAAACTTTCGGAATTGATCGAAATGTTTGCATCGGCATATGGCGAAAAGGTGAACGTCAAAGAGTTCCTGGATGATGTTAACTTGGCCGAAAAAGCCAATAGCTACGTCGAAAACCTTTCGGGTGGCCAGAAGCAGCGCTTTAGCATCGCTGCCGCACTGGTTCATAGTCCCAAGGTATTTTTTATGGATGAGCCCACCACAGGCCTCGACCCACAAGCCCGTCGCCACCTATGGGACCTTGTTCGCCAGGTTCGGGACAGAGGAATTAGCGTTATCCTAACCACTCACTACATGGATGAAGCGGAAGTTCTCTGTGACCGTATCGCAGTCATGGACAAGGGCGACATCATTGCACTGGATACACCACAAAATCTGATCAAAGACCTCCTGAGCAGAGGCTTTACCAAAAAACAGCATGTTGAGCAGGCTAATCTTGAAGATGTGTTTATCGACTTAACTGGCAAAGAACTGAGAGGATAAGTCGCATGCAACGCAAGCTATACACCGTATCGACATTCGTAAAAATTAATACCAAGCGCTTTTTCCGCGATAAGACGGCAATCTTCTTTACGGTTGCATTTCCGCTGATCTTTTTGTTTGTCTTTGGCGGCATTTTTGGGAACAACACAGATGTCTCATTCAAAGTGGCGGTTCTCAATGAATCCAGCACGAGCGTCGCAAAGGACTTTGCCAAAGAGATCAAGAGCCAGGGCAAGCTTTTTGAAGTTTCTGATGACATCAAGACGCTCGATGCAGCCAACGAAAAGATGAGCCGCGGCGAACTTGACGCTGCTATTGTACTGCCCAAAGATTTCGGTACTATCAAGCAGCGTCAGACAGTCCCAAGTGGTGCTGCGGTCATTCGCTACACCGAAAATAACAAACAAGCTGCACAAACCCTCGGCTCGGTGCTGGACGTCATGTTCAAGGACATAAACGGGAAGTACGTCAAGACGGACATGCCGTTTACCGTCCGCTCAGAGCAGACAAACGAGCGGAGCCTGTCGCCATTTGATTACACCTTTGCTGGCTTGCTAGGTTTCTCCATTATTGGCCTTGGCATTTTTGGCCCCATCAATGTCTTCCCGGAGCTAAAAAAGCAAGGCATCTTGCGACGTCTACACACGACTCCGCTCCGGGTTTGGCAGTACTTCCTGTCAACCATGGCATCGCAAGCAATCATTGGCCTCTTTACGATGATTGTTATGTTTACGGTCGCCATGACTGTTTTTGATCTGAGAGTCGTGGGCAATATATTTGAGCTTGCCTTATTCCTGGTGGCCGGTATCGTTATGATCTTGGGTATTGGTCTGGCAATCGGTGGCTGGGCCAAGAATGAGCGCCAAGCGGCCCCGTTGGCCAACATTGTGGTATTCCCAATGATGTTCCTGAGCGGCACTTTTTTCCCACGCTTTATCATGCCTGAATGGCTTCAGAACGTTACTGCCTGGATCCCGCTAACCCCAGTCATCGACGGCATCCGCCTGATAACGACCGAAGGCAAGGGGCTGCTTGAAATCCTTCCACAAGTTGGCATGGTATGCGGCTGGGCGATTGTGATATATTTGATCGCCTTCCGTGTTTTCCGCTGGGAATAGCCGGTAAATTAATTCTGCTTACTGCGGTTAAAACTGCTACAATATCTGTACTATGGGTGGACACAAAGCTATCGCTCGTCGTGGCAACTGGATACTTTCGACTGAAATCGTTATCGAAGCGATCATTGTCGGCGTTGGTTTCTTCGAAGCGGTGCTGTTTATTTTGGGATCACTGACAGGGACTGTGCCGCCCGTTACACTGGGCATCGCAGCATTATACTTTGCGATTCCTTATAACTTGTTGATTATTGGCATGGGCATGTCAGGCCAGATATTACACATGTCGACTCGCCGAAAAACCTGGGGCGTGCTGTTGCTAAACGCTCCGTTTATGGGCTATCTGCTCTGGCAGGGGACGGCCCCGGCAAATTATTGTTTATTGGCACTGGTTACACTAGGCTTGCTCTTTAATATGCCCAAAGTGCATATTCGGACTATTCCGGGCGTTGATGTGGTTGGCATGGCGCTGTTTCTGGCGGGGCCATTCGTCTACGGTGCTCTCTTGGCCGATGTAGGTGGCATATGGTGGCTTGCCGCTTGGCTATCGGTAGTGTTAGTGGCCGCTGCGAACTATCTTATGTACAAGCTCCCCATGATTGGCTTGGAGCGAACATTGCACGTTGACAGTACCGACGCCCGTCTGGGCCTTGAACGTAGCCTGATGGCGAGCATTGGCATGTACATTGTGGCGGCGCTATTGCCAATCTTTGCCTATGGCTTGTGGGGTATACCAGCAACAATCCTGATCTTGTGGTATGTATTGATTGCCTTCCAAGCTATTCCATATCGGATGCTCGCAGGAGCTGCGGGACTATACCGCGTATGGCAGGCAATCTGGTGGCTTAACTATCCAATCGGCATTATATTAGGTGCCTATGCCTGGTACTTAATTGTTGCTAAAGCATGAGCTTCTTAAACCAGCATAAATATGGTATAATAATAGCCAGATAGGCACGCCACATACGGCGTGCTTGCCAAAAGTATGAATATTCTGGAATCACTCCCAAGGCCATTTTTTGTATTAGCACCGATGGACGATGTTACCGATACGGTTTTTCGTCGTATGATCGCTGATTGCGCGCCACCAGATTTGTTTTTTACAGAGTTCGTTAATGTCGATGGGCTACAGAGTCCTGGCCGCCCTCACTTGCTCAAAAAGATTCGATATACCGAACAGGAGCGCCCGATTGTTGCTCAAATATGGGGTAAAAATCCGGAAAAGTATTTCAAAACTGCGCAAGAACTGGTGGAGATGGGTTTTGACGGGATTGACATTAACATGGGCTGCCCAGCCAAGCCTGTGGTCAAAAATGGTTGTTGCAGTGCTCTGATCGAGAACCGTCCGCTGGCACTAGAAATTATTCAGGCCGTTCGGGAAGGGGCTGCGGGACGAATACCAGTCAGTGTCAAAACTCGTCTTGGCTTCAAAAAGGTGGACCTTAGCTGGCACGAATTCTTGCTTCAGCAAAATCTTAACATGTTAACGATTCATGGCCGAACCCAGAAGGAAATGAGCTTGGTTCCAGCGAACTGGGAATTGATCGGTGAAGTTCGCAAGCTGCGTGATAGCTTAGCCCCCCAAACACTGATCGTTGGTAACGGCGATGTCGAAAGCCGCCAACAGGGCGAACAATTAGCAGCGGAGCATCAACTCGACGGCATTATGATTGGACGCGGTATTTTTCATGATCCATTTTTATTCGCCAAAGAGAGCCCGTGGCCTGGCCATACCAAGCAGCAGCGAGTGGCTTTGTTTGATCGCCATGTTCGTCTGTTTGTAGAGACCTGGACAGGCGGCGAGCGACCCATTGCACCCCTCAATAAGTTTTGCAAAGTCTACATCCATGATTTTGATGGAGCCAAAGAACTCAGAGAACAATTAATGGATGCTGAAACTGCCCAAGAACTCCTTGATATTCTCAAAAATCATATGTAGATAGGTAGAACTGCCTCTCTCACTGGGGTATACTAATCTGTATGATAAAAGCAGAACACCTCGGCAAGCGCTACCGCAAGAAGGTGGCCGTTGATGACATATCTTTTGAGGTTGAAACCGGTAAAGTTACCGGATTTTTAGGTCCAAACGGCGCAGGCAAGTCGACAACAATGCGCCTGATGCTTGGCCTTGATAACGGAGCTGGCAAAACAACCTTTGACGGCAAACTTCTGCACGAATACCATCAGCCGTCTAAAGCGGTTGGTATTTTGCTCGAAGCGAAGGCGTTCCATCCAACTCGCATTGCCCGGACTCATCTTGAGGTATTGGCAGCAGCTGGCGGTATTGACTCTGCTCGGGTAGACGAAGTGCTAGACGTCGTTGGCCTCAGCGACGCTGCCAAGCGCCGGCCCGGCAAGTTTTCCCTCGGTATGAGCCAGCGCCTTGGCATTGCAGCCGCTATTTTGGGCAAGCCAAAGTATCTCTTGCTGGACGAGCCAGCCAATGGTCTTGACCCAGAGGGCATCGCATGGCTTAGGGCCTTCATCAAGGACTATGCCGCCCAGGGCAATGCGGTCTTTATTTCCTCACACCTGCTCAGTGAAATGTCACAGATGGCCGACAACATTGTCGTCATCGGCAAGGGGAAGCTCATTGCAAGCACCACAATGCAAGGCATTATATCGGGTAGTTCGCATTCAAGTGTTTTTGCTCGTGTATCCGACGCCAGTGCACTCAAGAAACTGCTCGGCGCCACTCAGTATGAAGTGAGTGAACAGAACGATGGTCTGCAGATTGTTGGAGCTAAAACAGATGAAATTGGTAAGTTGGCTTTTGATGGTGGTATCACCATTCTGGAGCTTACAAATCACCGCGCATCACTTGAAGACGCCTTCCTTGAGCTGACTGAAAACGCCCAAGAATACCAGAGCCACGCAGCCAAAGAAGAGGAGATAAAGAAATGATCCCGGCTCTTAAATCTGAATTTCGTAAACTTTTAAGCATTCGATCGACATACCTTATCAGTCTGTTGAGCATTGCCCTAGTAGCTTTCTTCTCGTTCTATATCGAGGGTCTTCGCGGGGCCGATAACGCGCTGATTGGCAGCAAGCTCCAGAATGAAATTTTGAGTAGCGCTGGCTTGATGCCAGTATTTGGGTCGCTCGTGGCAATCTTGCTGGTTGCTCACGAATATCGTTACAACACTATTATGTACACGCTCACGAGTATTAATCGCCGCAGTAAGGTGTTATTGGCTAAGATCCTCGCGCTTACTGTCTATACTATCGTGTTTGTAGCGGCTGGTATCGCCATTGGTGTTGCTGCGATGTACATTGGATTGGGTATTAAGGATATCAGCCTGGTGACGCAATACGTCGACTGGGCAGATGTTGCTTGGCGCGTTGCTTTCTATTCACTAGCTTATGTACTATTCGGTTTTATTCTTGGCGTGCTTTTACGCAATGTCGTAGGCGCTATTGTGACATTGTTTATCTTGCCAAGCACGGCAGAGCCGTTACTGGGTTTGTTGCTCAAGGAGAACGCAAAGTACTTGCCGCTAACTTCACTAGAGAGGGTAATTAGTCCTGGGCCTGTGGCTCCTGGCGACTTGGGCCATGCCGCCGCCGCTGGTGTTTTTGCACTGTACTTGGCAATTGCGGGCGTAGTAGCCTGGATACTCTTCTTGAAGCGTGACGCTAATTAACTACGAGACTACACGCGATTCTTGTTGGGGCGAACGAGGCCGGATGACCACTCAATAATGCGGTCGCCAGGGTCAAGGGCGTGTACGCCGCGCAGTAGCCATTCGGCGGCAACGCGCTTTTTATAGCGACTCGAAGCTACAAACGCCTCGGCGTGCGCACGCTGAGCTTGTGTACCGTGCAGTAAAAGCTCTTCGGCTGAAACAGGTACAAGGCGGCCCTTAAAGCCATATCGTTCGAAGCTTTTCGCAGCGCGTGGAAGGAAGGTCTTTGAGGCAATCAGGGTGAAATCACCCTCGATTTCATATGCCTCGACAAGCTGAGCAACCGAGCGTGCACTGGTCGTTGTATTGTGGCAATTTTCATCAATGTATGTCGTGGTCAAAGAATTTGCAGCTGTATAGTGCTGCATAAAGTGGTCATCCATGGCCTTTGCTTCGGTGCGACCGCCAGCGACCAGGCCACCCGAAAATATAACGCTTGATGGCTCGTTTGTCATCGCTAGGACAGCCACGGCGTTGACCCGCATGATGGTTTCTTTTGATAATTGAGGATGGCTACTGTGTACTGTGGCAGGTTCCCAGTTGCCAGCAGGCACAATAATATTTCGGGGAAGTTCAGAAGGCGATATCATAGATACTAGTTATACCACGGCTATTTGATCCGAAGAAATAAACTAGAAAGGACGTGCCATGTATTCTTTCGCAGATGCTTCACAAGATTATCGTATTGCCTCACACCAGGCAGAGACTTTTAACCAAAGCCATGACCTTGGGATTATCTTGCCTGCTGATCGCACCGCCAAGGATGCACAGTCAGCCCTTGAGGCTATAGGCCAGCCGGGGTTGGTCTATGTAGAGATGCCATCCTATGAGCAAGAGCGTGTCAGCTCGAATGCCGAAGGGCCCGTAGTCCATTGTGCGGGTAACGTGCGGGGCCCGGGCGTACCAACCCTCCTACAGGAAATGCCTTACAGCAGTTTGTATTTCCGCGAGCTGCGGCGCCAAGAACCTGTTCATTTTGCCGCCATGGAGGCCAACGTTCTTGAAGCAGTCAATGGTACGCCGATTGAGTATACGACTCATCTGTTCTTTGGCTTGCTAGCTCGAGAATGCCTATTTGTGCCCGGTGACGCTCACGATGGGCAACTGCTGCCTTCTGCGGTTCAGGAATTGCCATGGCGCATTAATCGGGCAGGGCGATTGGATATACTCAATCCGCATATATTGTCCAGTGAAATCCAAAGGCAAGTAAGAACTGCGGTTAATGACCGACACGACATGAACCGTTTCCGCGACGTAGCCCTCGTGAACAATATTGTCGAGTTAGAAGACAGACCTTACCGCCAAGCGATGGGGGTTGCAGCAGACGCAGTATTACCAAGCTATATTATTCGGGGTAACGCCCATAGGCGAAGCCTAGAAGCTACGTTAACTGACCAGCGCCTTGACTACAAACTATGCCTATACGATCCGCCAAAAGATGGCACAGTGATTGCTGCCACGTTTGCACCCAATCAACATACCGACGATGAATATGTTCGAACAATCACCAACCTACTCCAAACGATGCTCCAGGCCAAAGAAGTAAGCCCCTTCCATGCCGAGGCTTGCGAGCCACTCGCTGAGAAAATGCGGAAAATCGGCGTTCTTGCTAGCCGGTCACCCGCAATCCTTGATAGGGTTAGAGAGCTGCTGATAGCGAGCCACGAAAAGCAGGACGGCGGGCGACTGAGAGCCTGGGCGCAGCGAAAACGCTTTAAAAAGATGGCGATGGCCGTACTCCAGATGTGTGATCAAGAGCAGCCAATCTAACTGGCATGTTGTTTATAAGACGAGACGTAAAGGAGTGTTGCATGACGTATAGTTATACCTTATGAGATTACATGATATTGATGCCCAGTTAACCTCAGGCGAAGCTGACTGGATGCTCCAGGCCAGCCTTGTTGATGCTCCAGAATGTCTATATCTTGCCGCGGTTGGCCAGCGCGTACTGGACGCCAGGGCAGCACGCGCCGCTCGCCATCAGGTAACTGGAGAAAAATTCTTTACGCTCGAAAAAGCCCGACAAAACGATTTTAGCCGGGTGCAGCTGGGAATACAAATGGTACCAGCGCAGGACTTGGAGCGTGAGCTGTACACCTTGCCTGACGGCACCGAAATGCCCGCGCTAGGCATTACTATGACCTCATATGAGCAGGTGCAGATAATGGGATACGCAGTTGAAGGTTTTAAGGTTGCACGGGGAGGGCTAGCACGTAGTTGCAGCCTCCAAATGCAACGCGGCTTTAGCGACATACCAACACTGATCAAATCTGGAGATATCGAGACTGCTTTGACACAAGCCAACGAATTGCATAGAAGCGGCAGGGCAATCGGTGTTGGCCCTCTCTTTTTTGAAACACTTGCCATGGCTAATGCAACAAGAGGTGTTATTCGTGCAATTTCCCAGAATATGCGAGGGGATTCGCGGTAGTTTGCGCGTATAAACTTTATATAGTATAATATGTTTCTATGAAACTAGATGGAGAACGAGCTCAGGTAAGTATGAGCGAGGCGGATTGGTTTATATATACTGCCTGCAGCCCGGATAGATGCGAAACCATGGAGATGGTCGGGCAGCGTGTTCTGGATGCTCGCATTCAGAATGCTGCTTCACACATTCCACTGCTTGATGTTTTTCCGACGGTTGCAGGCTTGATGTCTGCCAGCACCCAGAGCACAACTCAATATGTCATGGAAAATAGCAGGCTCCAGGAACGGCTCGGACCCATCCGGGCGTTCGAAGAGGCCACCTATGGTGTCGATGGAGCTGAACAAGTCGCCTTTGCCTTTGATCTTACGAGAGAAGAGCAATACAAGGTGTTACTGAGTGCGGTCAAGGCGCAAGAGCTAGCAGCTGAAAGCCTCGGAGATTTTACCAACCCGACAGCACTGGATCCAGGTGATGTCGCAGAGCTTGAGGCAGAGATTGCTGCGAATGGCAGCGAATCATTCGAACTTACCGTGGCAGATGAATTTGGCGTTGAGGTTGCATTCGAAGTCGAAGACAATTTGGATGATCCCGCAGTGCAGGCATATTGGGGTGAGGTGCACTTTAAGGAAGCCTTGGCTAAGCAGAGTGTTACGAGCGGCATAGTCACTGCTATACGGGATAATTTACACCGTTCTTAGCACCGATGTTCTCTCTAAGATAGCTTGGACCCGACTCGTTCACGACAAGTCCCAGACCACGAAAAAGACCCAGAAAAAATCTGGGTCTTTTTCGTGGTGGGGGCAGCTGGACTTGAACCAGCGACCAATCGGTTATGAGCCGACTGCTCTAACCACTGAGCTATGCCCCCGTGCAGCCTGTGTACAAAAAACTGTGGCTAACAGAGATGAGTATAGCAGATTTTAACACAATATATATAATAGAAGTAGCGATGCAGCAAAAAATCAAACAGTACATAGAAAAGTTCGATAAATACACTGACCAATTACATGATATGCGAGTGGTGGGTTTGCTGTCGTTTGCTTTGATTGTGCTTCTGATCAGCTGGAGCGGGGTACGCGCGATTGATACCAACTATGTGCTGCAAAAAGAAATAGCACAGCTTGAGCAGCAAAATCAGGTTCGCCAGCTCGCCAATAATAACCTCAGACTGCAAAATCAATACTTTAATACCGATCAATATCTTGAGCTTGCTGCCCGCCAAAACTTTGGCTTAGCGAAGCCAGGGGAGAAAGAAGTCTTAGTGCCGACGAGTGTTGCTTTGGCTCACACAACCGAGCTGGCCAACAGCGAACAGGTGCAGGCGGCCAATACTCGCGCCAAGCAGCCAGCGTATCAGCGACATTTTCAGGCTTGGATGAACTTTTTCTTACATCGCCAGACGCTTCAGGATTGACACATATAGTACGCACTGGTACAATAGTACAGTTCTCAAGAGATATCGCGGGATGGAGCAGCGGCAGCTCGCGTGGCTCATAACCACGAGGTCCCAGGTTCGAGTCCTGGTCCCGCAACCAATCGAGAATACTACGGCACCCAAAAGGTGCCTTTTTTATTACCATCCGTGTAGCATATAATTATAAGATGTCCGAATACCAAAGCCCCCACACCGAACAACATAAATCTCACCGTGCCCCCTGGCTACGCGCCGCCGTTCTGGGTGTCAACGATGGCATTGTTTCAACGGCCAGCTTGATGCTCGGTGTCTTGGCAGCAACCCAAGATGACAGAGCTATCTTGACTGCGGGTATCGCAGGCTTGGTCGCTGGTGCTCTCTCTATGGGGACCGGCGAATATGTATCGGTAAGCTCTCAGCGTGATTCAGAGCGCGCAGACATCGCTATTGAACGTAAATCTATCCAGGATAATCCAGACGAGGAGCTTGCAGAGCTGGCCTGGATTTATGAGCAGCGTGGCCTTGAGCCAAAGCTTGCTCGCCAAGTTGCACAGCAACTGCACAACCACGACGCCGTTGGCGCGCATGCCCGAGATGAACTCGGCATCGACCACGAAGACTTATCCAATCCTGTGCAGGCAGCGCTTGCTTCTGCGCTCGCGTTCTCGCTTGGGGCAGGTATTCCAATCGTGGCCGCTTTAGCCGCAACGAGCAACGGTGGCTGGGCGATCACGCTTTCGTCGCTTGTCGGCTTGGCGGTGTCTGGCGCGGTCGGTGCATTTTTGGGTGGTGGGCACCGTTTGCTTGCGGCTTTGCGTGTCTTTGTCGGCGGTGGTGCGGCCATGGCCATCACCTATTATATTGGTCACCTTGTCGGCGGTGCTAGCTTTTAGCCAGTATAATTTTGATATAGTTAAACGTAAACCTGCAGCCCATTTTTGCGAGCAGGGTCAGAATGTTGAAATGACCAGGAGTATACATGCTGGAGAGGACGCTCTGTATACAAGACCAGCCGCTTTATTTAGCGGAGGATCTTTGCCTCCCTTGCGTTAGTAATGAAGCTGACTGGGTGTCGCATTCCCGCAAGGCTATGGCCTGGCGTAAGCTTGAGGCCGCAATGGCAATCCCGGAAAATGCCCAGCCTCTTTTTTGCCAGGCTCAGCAAGACTTGGACGACTATTTGCAGGGAACGGATGCAACCCCAACGCTTTATCCTGCAAAAGTCATCGAGGCTTTTTTGCCCGCCTTTAACGACCGCATGCACAAACGGCCAGTTAGTGATGCAAGCCGCCAGTTGGTCTGCGCGGGGCTTGGCCACGTTATGCGGATGCTGCTGCAAGAGGACGAAGCGGATATTAAGGGCTCATTGCCCGAGGTGCTGACGATGTATTTATCTGCACGGGACGGTCCTGACGCTTTTTTATTCCCGGGTTCACTACGCGAAGAGAGCAGCGGGGGTCCGGCTCAGCGCCTTAATCATGACTCATATAAACTAACCTTTGACGATGGCGGTTTGCCGCTCAAAGTTCCACTCCAGATTAAAAGAGGCAGAAATAGTGGCATACACTATGACATACCAGTCATACCAATTGCCGAAGCGTTGCAGCCGGTGACCAGGCGTCTGGGCGGCGACTCATTAAAGATCGCTGAGCTGATTATTCTGGAAGCAGAAGGTGACGCCAATGCCACCCAAAGCTGTGTGTTGGATTTCGCGAGCTATTGCTTACTCCAGACAATTGACGAAAAAGTTCAAGAGCGGCAGCCATTGCTCCGCACCTACAAGATGGATCACAGCCAAATGAATACGCCCCCATCGTCGGCTTATTTGATATACTAGACCGATATGAAAGACAGATATACCGTTGGATTTTTAAATGCTGGACGTGGTTTAAGCCATCCAGCCAAGCACGAACAGATTGCTGAAGGCCTGCAACGTATGAACGCTGATGTCGTGGTTGTTGGTGAATCCTTCGACAAGACTGGTTTACCATACGATGAAGCGTTTGCGATCAAGCTGGGCTATGAACGATTTACGACCGAATATAATGATCAGGATCTCCACCCAAGCGGAGAACAATACATTACCATGCTGCATCGCATTGAAGGTGTCGCCCCAACCGTCCTACGATTGGCAACACGCAATGCAGTAGAGATAACAATGCCCTTTAACAATGGCAAAAATGTACGATATATTGGGAGTCACTTTGACGACCGGAGTTCGATTCGCCGGGGGGTAATGGCCCGTGCTTTACGTAATAGCCTCGACCTGCCACCCTTCTCGACACGGCCACGAGCCACCCCTGATGCTGTAGCGCTCGGTTGCGATGGCAATGATATGCACCCCGAAGATCGGTTGGCACGCATCGCACGCAGCAGTCCAGCCAAGATGGCGGCCCGGCTGATACCCCACGCGCGTGCTCGAAGTCTAGCAACCCGCTTTACGGGCATGGCCGAAGGATCAGGGCTCCAAGAGCTAACGCACGACAAGCGTCTGGTCGATGTGGACCCGAAACACCAACCCACTATGCTTTTGGGCGGATTTGCTATCGCGCAGCTTGATCGCATTATGACAACTCCTGGCGACCTCAAAGTGAGTGATTTTACCGTTCACCCACCTATGGGTTCCGACCACTTGGGTATATCAGCGGTCATTCACTTCTAGTCATCAAGCCTGTGGAAAGATCACAGATATTTTGTTGTAAAAAAATGTTGCTTAAGCTCTGCTAATGTTGCTATTATTGGAGTAGTGGTAGAGACGCTCCATTGACAAAACATAAGAATTATGTATAATAATGGATGTTAGCAATCACAAACAAAAACCTTACAAAACATAAAAGCACAAAGTCATAAAAACAAAAAGGGGCACCAACTATGACGGTTAATACAAAGATGGGTTTGCCATTTGAAGTCTCACAAACAGACAACAAAGACATTCGCAAGATAGATGCACTACTTGGTAACATCTGACTTGCTGATAGCACAACCCGAGCATAAAACTGCTCGTAAGATATATAAATAGTCCGGTACTTTCACGCGCCGGACTATTTTATTTTTTAGCAACAGATAGGTAGGAGTCGACTGCTATTCGCGCCGTTCTTCCTCGTGCTCAAGCTCAACCAATGATGCTCGCCTATGAGGGAGTTCTTCCTGAACGCCTATGCCTGCGGCGTGTGCGAGGCCTTCGTCGTATGCTTCGTGACTATCGACCCCATCATCCGTGGTGGGATAGTCGACGGGAATAGAAGGTGATGGCACGTCATCGGCAGGTGCCGATGGTACGTCATTGTCTTCAGGCAGTCGCTCTTCATCATTTTGCGGACTAAAAATGTCATCGCTTGGCTGCAATGGATCGGGTGTTGATGTGTTATCTTGTGGATTCATAAGCACTCCTTGTTATGTTCTCTCGTTACTTTGCGTAGTATAGGGCTGTCGTTGGCCGCAAGGTAGGAGATATCTTACAGTTAGCAGGTTAAGCATCCAACGCCTGGAGGTATTCGGAGGGCAAGGGGCTTTGTGCGCGCTCGAAACCGATGTGAAGCGCCCGCCAAAAGACAGCGACATCGAGCTGTAGGCACGCCGTATTGTAGTATTTAATATCCGCTTCCATGCAGGCAAGATGATACTCAAGTGTATTGGGCTTGTACTTGTCGTCAATATTGCAGGTGGTGCTCCAGAGCCCTGGTAGCATTTTGGGGTTTACCTCACGCCAGGCCCTAAAGATTGCCCGAGCCTCAGGGAGCGGCCGTGTCATATCGTCAATAATCTCAACCTGTCGATGCATTTGGGGCCGCGGACCAACTCCTGCCTGCGTGCCAGGCTGATCCGGGTTCAGGCTGACGTTAGATATTTCCATGAGGCTATCTAGCCCCAGGTGACGCAGAATTTTGGCGGCAACAAGAGGCGTAGCCTCGTCTTTGTCGTGCTCTAGGGGTACATCGCAGGAGATCATAGTTTGTACGTGCTCCGTAAGAATGGAAGCATCACCAAAGCCCATGCGCTTTTGCTCAACAAGCCCATATCCGTAAAAGCTCATGCTCTTGAGTGCGAGGCCGGTAAGTACTCGCGCGGGCTCCTGAACAAGTGCAGCGATTGCTGCATTGAGATAATGTTTTTCGTAGGAGTTATGATAATCAGGCCCTACGGGGCCACAGATGGTATTTTTAGTCACAGGCACTAGTATGGCGGGCACGGCATATGATGTGTGTAATAAATGTCACTGTCATCAGGGGTGGATATGTGTAAAGATAGAGAGCCTCATTGCAGTGCTAAAGGCAGAAGTCTACAATAACGGTAATGATTGGCGTGCCTCGAATTTCTACGCTGCTGTCTGGAGTATGTATTGCGGCTGGCCTCTATGTATTGCTGCTTGCAACGAGTCCGGCTCTTCAGGACATGTCACCGCGTAAAACATGGAACGTGCCCGTGGCTCACCAGCCCGAAGCAGTCTTAGCCGAAGACCGGCTCTATATCCCCAAAATGCATCTGAACGTTACGTATAAGGCTGGTGATAAGAGTGTTTTGAACGATAATGCCTGGTGGCGACACCCAGACCGAGGCAACCCCGAACGGGGCGGAAACTTTATTGTGGCGGCGCATCGTTTCGAGATGGGGTTCACGCCTGGTGAGACACGATATAAATCGCCGTTCTATCATCTTGACTCGCTGACCATCGGTGACAAGATATACGTTGACTACAACGGCGTACGCTACATGTACGAAGTATATGATCGCCACAAGGTAAAACCCAATGACGTGGCAATCGAAGATGCTACGATGGATGCGCGTATGACATTGTACAGCTGCACATTTCGCGGTTCGGCTGATGGGCGCGAGGTGGTCTTTGCACGTTTAGCGGCGCAGGACGTAGACCCTACGATTCAGTTCTAGGATCGTTTCCTGGCTGCGGCCTTTTTCGTGGGAGCCTTTTTAACTGTTGCTTTCTTTGCTGTTGTCTTTTTGGCCGCCGATGGAGCTCCGCTCAATGCCGCAGCCTTTTTAGCCGCAGTTTTGCCGAGGTTTCGGACAACGGTCAGACCATCAAATTTCGAACCCTCAGAGCCTTGCGGGTTGGGTGTACTATGCTCGTCTTCGACTGCCTCTGCTGCCCTGGTGGTTTTGGCCTGGGATACTTCAATGCGTTCCTGATCGTAGCGCGCACGGTAGGGGTCGTACAAGACCTCCTCGTAATCAAGCGTAGTGCCGACATTAATCAGTTCTGGCCGACCTTTGTCGCCGAAGATTGCGGAGGAAAGTGTCACGAATTTAATCGGGCTGATCTCGCCAGTACTCTCGGCGGTAAAAAGACCGCTGCCCAGCAATACGACACCACCAATGTGATAGCTTGGCCATCTGGGGGGTTTATCTTGGGCAAGGGTTAGGCGCGATATGGCGCTTTCTGGCACCTGATCGGGGCTAATTGCTTCAATGCCAACTCGAGTAATAAGCCCTCTGCCGCTCATTCGCAAATAATCACTGGCAATCCGTTGATTGTCCCTTGGCGTCTGTACGCGTAACCGGCTCACCGTATCAGCTCCAAACGGGTCAAGATACACGTCAAGA
Source organism: uncultured bacterium (assembly GCA_963721475.1). Taxonomy (GTDB): domain Bacteria; phylum Patescibacteriota; class Saccharimonadia; order Saccharimonadales; family UBA4665; genus CAMLQK01. Next base: position 635,776 of record CAVRJI010000002.1, read on the forward strand.
GTTCTGGTCAGGTCTTGGTAGGCGTCGTCCATCTCTTGTGTCACGCGCCTATCGGTATACTCAAATGGCGCAAGGTGATGCCCGGGTTTCATGAGATTTCGACGCTGCCCGTCAAGCAGTTCGGGCATCTGCTGAATATCAAGATTTGCCGCTTGCACTCGATAAAAAAGTCCGCCCTCGACGCTCATTCGAAACCTCCAAATTATGTTTTTATGATAACAGGCAGACGCTGGCCTAAGCAAAATTACTCAAGCCAGGTATACTAGGGGCGTGCCGATATATAGACCAAGTATTGTGGGGCGCCGACTCGTGCCTTTATACGCAGCTGCTTTCCTGCAGAGTTTTGTGCTGTGGTATGTTATCGAGAAACTTTTTATGCGAAGCATTGGCTTCACTGATGCAACAATTGGTATTATGGCAGCGGTTTATTCGGGTGTCATGCTGCTCGCAGAAACCCCATCCGGTATTTTGGCCGACCGGTGGAGCCGCAAGGGTGTCTTGATCCTCGGAAGTGTAGCCCTGGCCATCAGTGCCTGGGTGTGTGGCGTGAGTAGCGGCGTATTTGTATATATTGTTGGTGCCATGTGCTGGGGCGTGTTTTATGCACTATATTCAGGGACGTATGACTCAGTTATTTACGACACCTTGATCGAAGAACGTGGCAGCGCAGACGACTTCCACAAATATTATGGCAGAGTACGCATCGCGGAAAGCCTTGCCCTCGTGGCTAGCTCGCTGCTGGGGGGCTTACTTGGCGACATGCTCGATTTGCGGGCGGCTTTCTATTGGACGGTCCCATTTTCACTGCTATCTATTGTGCCACTGCTTATTTTCCGTGAACCGCGCCTCCACAAGGCTGAGACAGAAACACCCGTCAGCCAGCATGTCCGTGGCACCTTTCGGGCAGTTCTGCAAAAAGGAGCGCTCAAGCAAATTTTGCTGGCTGTTGTCGGTGCGGCTGTGGCTACAGATATACTTCTCGAATTTACCCAACTTTGGTATATCGCTATCGCCATGCCAATCGCTTTGTATGGTATGGCGAACGCCTTTTTGCTTGCCGCGCCAGGGTTCGCTGGAGTGCTGGCAAAATGGCTGAACAGTCGACAGCGTATTGATATAACGCTTGCGGTGGGATTTGTGGCGAGCCTTGGCCTTCTGCACTTTAAGCATTCTTGGCAAATTATGATTTTGCAGACGGTTCTTTGCTTGAGCCTTTCATGTATGAGTATTGCGCTCAACAAGCGAATGCATGACGAGCTGCCCTCAAAGGTTCGTGCCGGTGCGGCATCCGCGATTAGTACGCTGGGCCGACTCCTCTTTATCCCATTGGCAGCCTTATTTGGGTACGTCAGTAATCGCTGGAGTATTTTTATGGCCGGTTGGATTATCGCTGGAGTATTTATGCTAATGGTCGTTTATAGCGTTCGAGTATTTGGCCGCTCACAGCCCACTCCGGAAATTACAACATAGGAATCCGTTGTTGCCCCTTTTGTATTGCAAGAGTATTTGGCATAATACCAAGCTTAAGCAGTAAAACAGAAGGGACAGAGTATGGAAAAAGCAGGTAAAACGCCGTCAATTGTTCGCTATGGCCTACCTTTAGCTACCGGGGTGATACTTCTTGCTGCATGTTCAGAGTCTGGTAAGCCCCGTGCAGAATCGCCTGAATTGCCCGTAGCGCCGAGCGCCTCCGCGGTGTTGCCTCCAGCAGGTGCGGGCGGTGTAGAGTTGCCTAGTTTGCAATTTGCCGGGCATGGAAATGAACTCTTGGCATATCCCGGTACCTCTAATTCCGCTGAAGATCTGACGCCCAACGGCCAATTTAGCCCCGGCGAAACTGTACCAGTTGAGTGCAGAACGACGGGACGCGAAGTGGACGGGTCAGCGACCAATACAGATCCTCGGACGGCAATATGGTACCGCGTCATGGGTACTCCTGGCCTAACACAGTATGTTATCGGTGCGCACGTAGAGATGACTTCCCCCAAGGGAGAGCCTATCCCTAGCTGCTAGGCTAAAAAAGATTTGCAAATAGAGGCAACTGCCTCTATTTTTAGTATGCCCAGAAATATGAGGATAAGGGTAGCTTAATAATAATATTTATGGTATAATATTTTAAATTATGGAATACTCTAGTGCGCCAGTATTTGGACTGCAGCATGACCTGGATAATCAGTATTTTCTGACGAATCCGGTAACAACCGAACATCTCGGTGGTATCGCTATCATGACGTTTGGTGCTGACTATGTCGAGATTAATACCGCCCCAATGCAGCTTTGGGTCTCTCGCAGTGTAGTCGAGTGGCTTGGGAGTGACGAAGGATCATCGCAAAGGGGCGACATCGCCAAGGGTGCCCGCTTTCTACAGGAATATTTTGCATTGTTGCCTGACCATGATGCTATTCGCGAGGTTGCCCATACCGACGGCACAATCGTAGGTTATTCCGACGGTGCCCGCTTCCACGGCAATAAAAAACTTTCAGCCTAGGCTGCAAAGATTCCATCGTTAATGGGTGCTGTTGCGCTTGCTATGTCTTTAGGTATTGCTTAAGCTTCTGAGTAAACCGCTGCATGTGGGGGTCAAAGATTGCTGGGTGTGAATCGAGGATTTCATCAAAGGTGAACCAGTTCATATCAGTAAACTCCGAACGATCAAAGTCGAGCTTCCTATGAATATCTCCAAGGAGTAAGTACCACAGGCTGACATCGGTGTGTCCTGCGGTCAGGCCAACTGTTTGGGTGACAGTGACAAAAAACGGCCTATCATTATTTTTGAGGAATCGGGCGTCTAGGTTTACCTCTTCTTTTGCTTCACGAATAACAGTATCTCTAGGATGTTCGTTGAGCTCTACGTGGCCACCAGAAGGGAGCCAAAGCTGCGCTTTGATGTGATCGCCCAGGAGGAGGCTGCCATGTAATGGATCAATAATCACAAAATAAGCTACTAAATGCTTTGGCGGCTTGTCGGGTTTGACGATGCGGAATATGTTGGCGCCGCTATCGAGCCATTGAAGCGTGTCGGTAATATGGTCTTGTTCAAGGCTGTCATATGGATGAACGTCTGTGACCTCGTGTCGAATGACCTGTTTTATGTCTGCTGTTTTCACGTGCTCTCCTTACGACGTAGCCTACGAGCAACAATCAAAAGGAGCAAGACCATTTTTTACAACATCTGGCGCTTAAGGTACGAGGCAAGTGATATTGGTGCTAGCCTAGGCGATAAGTTGTATGCCGCTCAGGTTGGGCACTGTAAGGGTGTCATCCTTGGTCCTGGCGATTGATTCGAGGTGGGGCGTTGGTCCGTCACGCTCGATGAGAATGGAACGGGCGCCAACGTTTTGGGCCAATTGAACGTCAACAAACTGATCACCAATGACGAGAAGTCTGTCGGGGGTGATATTGTGCTGCGAGAGCCACGGTTCTATGGAGCGCTTGTCGGGCTTACGATAGGCGACTTCGTCTCCGGCATATACATTCTGAATACAGCCAGCAAGCGTAGTGCCGGCAACAATAGCCCGCGGGCTTGCGGAGCCTCTATCTTTGTGCTCCCGATTGGTGAGCACTAGCTGCGGTACGCTGTACTGGGCAGCCTGTTGTGCAAGCAGGAGCGCATCTGCAAATAAATGTCGATTGATGCCGCCTTCGTAGTGGCGTTCCTGTTTGCGCAAGAAGAGGGAGACGAGAATGTCGAGGTCGGCATTACTGTCGAGGTCGAGCACTCTTTGAATTGTTTCCTCAAGTGAACCATGGAAGTTCATCTGCATCGTTTTGCGCAAAGGAATAAGATAGCCCATTTCACTTGCGACTTCGCTCAGGACCTTCTCAAAAATACTAAAACTGTCCAGTAATGTGCCGTCCAGATCCCAAATAATACCGTCTATATCTTTAATTATCACAAAGTCTAGCATAGCATTATTTTTACGAATTAAGTTGCCGAAGGTTGCTATACTGTAGCTATAATCAGGAGCGCGTTCTTGAAGAAACAAACAAAAAACCAAGGTCCTTTTTACCGCAGAAAAGCGTTTATCTGGAGTGCTGCGAGTTTGGTCGGTGTGCTTATTGTAGTGCTCGTGGCGTTTCGGGTCAGCCCCTGGCCGGGCGCGATGCTTATTCGCTATGAATTTACCCGTAGTGACATTAAGACATCAAAGGCTCTCGAAAAGCATCAGCCATCTACGGCGATCACGTCACTTGCTAATCAGCAATACCGACCCCATGACGACGACGCTTTTTTGGATGTCTATTTCCCGGCAAATACCAAAGAAGCCGCAAAACTACCTGTGGTTATTTGGACTCATGGAGGGGCTTGGGTTTCTGGCGACAAAGAGGACAATCTCACGTATTTTAAACTGCTGGCTGCCCAAGGTTATACGGTTATTTCCGGCGACTATACGCGCGGGCCGGAAAAGAAATACCCGACCGCCGTCAAGCAACTTAATGATATGTATGCCTATATCCAGGCTAACGCCAATCGCTTTCATGTCGATGTCGATAAGATTTTTTTGGCTGGTGATTCTGCGGGCTCGCAACTATCCAGCCAGATGGCAACGCTGGTTACCAGTCCAGAATATGCCCAGGAGATGCAGATAAAGCCTAATCTAGATCCTTCGCAGCTGAAGGGTGTTATTCTCAACTGCGGTATATATAAAATGGATGCGCTCGTGCAGCCGAATCCTACTCTGCCTAAAATAGTCGGTTGGGGCACGGACGTCAGTGTATGGGCGTATGTTGGGTCCCGAAGCACTTCGGATCCAGCTCTCAGACAAATGTCTGCCCAATACCATGCAACAAGTACCTTTCCTGCTACATACATTACGGGTGGCAACGGCGATCCATTAACAAATGCTCAGTCCAAGCCTTTCGCGGATAAGCTACAAGGTCTCGGAGTAGACGTCACGAGGCTTTTCTATCCCGAGGACCATCAGCCTTCTTTGCCACACGAATATCAGTTCAATCTAGACAATGCCGACGGTGAAGCTGCGCTTGCCGCAACACTGAAGTTCCTGAGAGACCATTCACAGTAGAGTAGGGCAAGATTTAGGCTGCAGATGAAGTGTCTTCGGTGTCGCCAGATGTACTAAAGCTAACCTCATTGGCAGTGATGATGGCATTACGCATCTGCTCACTAATATCATTCATGCCGCCAGGTGAGTGAGGAATAAGAATTGTGTTGCTCTTGCCGGACAGGCCAATATCTTTCAGGGTGTCAAAGTATTGTGTCATGAGCACTAAGTTCATGACGTCTTGAGCTTTTGCGCCGTCAATTGCTGAGCTAAAGTTCTCAACCGATACCTTGAGGCCGTCAATGATGGCCTTGCGTTGATCGGCTATGCCCTTACCTTGGAGTGCCTTGCTTTCAGCTTCAGCTTCAGCGGCTTTGACCACGCGAATCTTCTCAGCTTCAGCTTGCTGGATGGCTGCCTCACGCATACGCTGCGCGGCGTTGATTTCGTTCATGCTGGATTTTACTTTGGCATCAGGGTTAATATCGGTCACAAGCGTCTTGATGATGTTGTACCCAAAGTCATTCATGACCGTATCAAGTTCTTTTTTAACTGCCAGGGCTATGTCGTCCTTCTTTTGGAACACGTCATCCAGGATAATGGATGGCACACGGGCTCGAACGGTATCAAATACGTATGCAGTAATCTGTTCTTGGGGATTTTGTAGTTTGTACACTGCCTCGAGAACGTTTTCTGCCCGGACGCAGTATTGGACGCTGACAATACACACGATAAAGACATTGTCTTTTGTTTTGGTCTCAATCTTGACGTCTAGCTGTTGGATCCGAAGGTTAGGGGTCGCCGCGATGCGGTCAATAAAGGGCGCCTTTATGTTCAGCCCGGCATTTGCAACTTGTTTAAAGCGCCCAAAGCGCTCAACAACAGCGATCGTTTGCTGACGAACGATAAAAAACATATTAGCAACTAGAATGAGTGCAATAGCACCCAAGACATACAAGACCCACATGGCAAACCTCTCAGATTTTATAGAATTTTAAGTATTATACCATGATTACAAGCGATAGCTCCGCAAAGCAATAAGACGAACAAAGGGCCAAGCTTGGAAACTTGACCGTAATAAGAATTAAGGTATGGTATTTAAATGATAAATAATAATACAGCCCGCGGTGACGTACATCGATTTCCCGGAGCGACCACCTTGAGCACTCTCGAACCAAACCCGAACCATCTCTCGGCATCATTGTGGATGAGCATGGGTAACCGCGCCCTTAACGGGGAGTTTGCCGAGTTGCCACCACGACCCACAGATTCCGCTGAAATCGTTGAACGCATACGGTATTTTAAAGCAACCGAATCCCAGCGGATGGGTGAATACGGCAAAGAATTCCTGGAGCAAAAAGGTCGGCCAACGATCAAGGGTATCATCGGATTGCTTGAGGCTGGACGCCAGGAGCTGAGCGAACGGTATTTTCATGTAGCTAGTGCCATGACTATGCTTTCACAGCGCCAAGAAGGTAGTCATTTTCTTGAAGTAATGCGAGATACGACAAATGTGCGCAAGGCGAGCCTGCGGCGAGCAATCGGTGGCGAAGGTCTCTCCACGATTATTGACATGCAAGAACCGACGACCTATTCGCCACTTTATCGAGATCGACCATCCCGACACCACCATGCCGTATTTAGGTATAGCAGTATCCCAGGCCCCGACCTTGGGATGCTCAATGATGTGGCAACGGTTGTGCTCAATGCTGATCCAGGACGCGAATTCGCCGATGTTTATACGGCCGCTCCATTCACGGGTCAAGCAAACATTGCCGCAACGCCTGGAGTTCTAGAGGCAATCCTACGCGACGCTCATAGCACCCTCGAGGCGACAAGGGAACATTACGCAAGGGTTCATGGGCGCTAAGGAGCTCCGCACCGGGAGCCAGCTCCCGCAAAATTAAGATATACTATCTACATGTTTAACTCTTCACGCGGTGATATATCTAAATTGCCTGGTGCGACCGAGCTTGGTAATCTTGTACGCGACATCGACCATCTGCCAGCGTCAACCTGGCTATATATCGGCCAGTTGGCTATAGATAACGGCGTTCCAGAACTGCCGACCCAAGCTCCAGAAAGCAGTGATACTCGGGTTAGTCTCGAACAGTGGAAGGCCATAGAGGAGCATCGTATGAGCCTCCATGGCAAAGAGATGGTAGGGCAGGTGGGGCAACCAACAGTTAAGGGCATTGTGGGCTTGCTTGAGGGGCACCGCCAAGAACTAGGCAAGCGTTATGAGGGTAGCGGCATGAGCGGCGTTTATGGATTTGCACGGCCTAAAACTCAAAGCCATTTTGTGGAATTTTTGCGTGATAATACTGGTGTTGGGGAACGTACGCTGCACCGAACTATCGGCCAGAATGGCCTGGCTGTGTCGATAGATATGCAAAACCCACCGGCACGCTCGTACCTTATGCGCCGAGGAGCTCACGGGGCGCGGCATGCGTTGATTCAATATAATGCCGACCCAACTGCCAAAGAGCCCTTGGTAAACGAAAGGGTTGCGGTAGTGCTTAATGCCGACGCAGATCGTGAATATGCTAATGTCTTTACAGCCGCTCCATTCACGGGTCAAGCAAACATTGCGGCAACGCCCGGCGCCCTTGAGGCTTTATTGCTGGATGTACAAAAAACTATTGATGATACGACTGAGCGTTACGGCAGGATGTACCCGGATCGGTAAACAAAAGATTGACCAAGAAAAATACCCGAGTTTTATCTCGGGTATTTTTCTTGGTAGCGGCGACAAGACTTGAACTTGTGACCCCAGGCTTATGAGTCCTGTGCTCTAACCAGCTGAGCTACGCCGCCATAAATTACAAGGGGTAATATAGCATATTATTGGTTTGCTGCCTAGGGCTACTACTGGTGTTCTTGTCGCTCATGCAGCCAAGCACCTAGCTCGTGCCAGGCAGTGTGTTTATGGGCAATCACCGGCAAACCTTGGCTGCGCGCTTCGGCATTGCTGAGTCCCTGATCGTTAAAGGAAATAATTTGATCGTTGGGGTTTTCTGACTGGCCTTTGATTTCCGTGAGTAGTGTGCCCTCGATATCTACTTTTATGAGGTGCGTCTGGGATTGGTCCTGGTAGATAACATATTGCCTTAGGAAGACTCGCCTGTCTTTTAGCGGGAGTGTCAGCCTCAGAAAATCTTCTGCCGTAAACCATTGATTAATGTCTTTCATATAGGGCCCAGGAAAGCCACGGAGGCCAGGAATAATCCAGCTGTCGTCATTCACGATCAGTGGCTGCTGCACAATATCGAACGCTTTCTGGGCTTTATCGCGCACGATATCTTCGCTGTTCTCCGATTGAATTTCCGGAATATCAAGTGAGCGACTTTGAATGGTCGCCCCAAAGCTGTGCAGGATATGCTGCGCAGCCCGAATTTTATGTGGATTGCCGGTGATGAAAATAAGTGCGGACATGATGTTATAATTAGAACATGAAAGTGAGTCTTGCGCCAGGAAAATATGTGATTGCCGTGTCCGGTGGAGTGGACTCCATGGCCTTGCTTGATATGATAACGCAATTACCGAGCGTCCAGCTTGTTGTGGCCCACTTCGACCACCAGGTGCGTCCGGATTCGGCAGAAGACCGTACACTAGTGCAGTCGGCCGCCCAGGACTACGGCTTGGCCTTTGTATATGAGGAAGGTGGCTTGGGCGCTGGTGTCAGCGAAGAGCGTGCTCGACTAGCTCGCTATGCCTTCTTGCGCAAGGTGCAGGCAGAGCAGGGCGCGGCTGGGATTATAACAGCCCACCATCAGGGTGATGTTATTGAAACGATGCTGCTTAATCTTATTCGTGGAACCGGGCGCCGTGGCCTTAGTTCGTTACAATCCTCAGCGGACATTATCCGCCCCCTTCTTGATTATACAAAAAACGAACTTATACGATATGCAACCGAACGGGGAATTGCTTGGCGCGAAGATAGTACCAATGCCAATGATGCATACCTACGAAATTACCTACGAAACCATGTAATCACTAAACTATCAAGCGAACAGTACGGCTCCCTGCTGGTGATCAGTCAACAGGCTAGAACACTTAACGCGTTAATTGATAGCGAGCTGCCCAAGGTCCTAGACACTATCCGCTGCGATAACGGAGACTTTGTTCGTCACTTGTTCATTATGCTCCCCCACAATGTTTCGCAGGATATTATGGCCACGCTTCTTCGCCAAAATAGCGTGAAAAACATCAATAAAAAAATGATTTCACGATTGGTTGTGGCGATCAAAACTGCCCGCCCCCATACTCTTTATGATGTTGATGCTGCGCGAATTCTGGAGGTTCGTAAGAAAACCTTTAAGATAATGCTCAGATACTCGTAAAAACCTCTTAAAGGTGTATAATGCTCTCGTATGGATAACAAGAAAACCTTTCGCTCTGCCAATAATAAAAAGGGTAGCGGCGGTCGTAGAGGGTTCCGCAATGTCGGATTTATTGCCCTCATCGTCCTGTTTGCCCTCATTATGTTTGCCGCATATGGCCAACCTTCCAGCACCAAAACTATTCCTCTGACAGAGGCCGTTAAGCAATCAAGCGACGGTAAATACAAGAAGTTGCAGGTGACTGGTAACGAGGTGTTAATCACCGAGAGTGGTGAGGCTAAGCCTACCCTCAAAACCTTTAAAGACCCAAATACGACACTTAAAGAAGATGGATTTAAGACTTCTGGTACGGAAGTAACTTTTACTCCACAATCAAAGTCCTCATTCTTGGAGAACATTGGCTTGGCATTGTTACCTGTCATCCTTATTAGTGTTGTTTTGTTCTTTATGCTCCGCAGTGCTCAAGGCCAAGGCAACCAAGCTATGAGCTTTGGTAAGAGCCGTGCCCGCTTGTATGGCAACGAAAAAGACAAGATCACCTTTACTGACATTGCTGGTTCGGCTGAGGCCAAGCAAGATCTGCAGGAAGTGGTTGAATTCCTAAAGTATCCAAAGAAGTTTGCCAACGTTGGCGCCCGTATTCCAAAGGGTGTTTTGCTTGTGGGCCCTCCAGGAACTGGTAAGACAATGCTTGCCCGCGCTGTTGCCGGCGAGGCGAACGTCCCATTCTTTAGTATCTCTGGTTCTGAGTTTGTCGAAATGTTCGTAGGTGTTGGTGCAAGCCGTGTTCGTGATTTGTTTGCGAAGGCCAAAAAGAATGCACCATGCATTATCTTTGTTGACGAAATCGATGCCGTCGGCCGCCGTCGCGGTTCTGGTATGGGTGGTGGTCACGATGAGCGTGAGCAAACTCTCAACCAGATCTTGGTTGAAATGGATGGTTTCGAACAAGGCCAAAATGTTATTGTCTTGGCTGCAACCAACCGTGCCGACGTGCTAGACCCTGCTTTGCTCCGCCCAGGTCGCTTTGACCGCCGTGTTAACATTGGTCTGCCGGACCGCAAGGACCGCGAAGCAATCTTAAAGGTTCACTTCAAGAAGAAGCCAGTCATGAAGCATGTCGACCTCGACGCTTTGGCTGCAAAATCCGCCGGTTCGTCTGGTGCAGATTTGGCTAACATTGCCAACGAGTCGGCAATTATTGCTGCTCGCTTGAATCACAAAGAAATTTCCAACGATGATGTAACTGCAGCTTTTGAGCGCGTGGCCATTGGCCCAGAGCGCAAGAGCAAGGTCATGAACGAAAAAGAAAAGCAAGTCACCGCTTATCACGAAGCTGGTCATGCTATTGTCGGCCATGTCTTACCAGACAGTGACTTGGTCCACAAGGTAACGATTATTCCTCGTGGTGGTACTGGTGGTGTCACCTGGTTTATCCCGCCAGAGGACAAGAGCTATCATTCAATTGTTGAGTATAAGGATGTCTTGGCTCGTATGCTTGGCGGACGTATTGCCGAAGAAGTCATGTTTGGCTCCGATCACGTAACAACTGGCGCTGGTAGCGACCTACAGAAGGCTGCTGAGCTTGCCCGTGATATGGTGGTCAACCAGGGTATGGGCAATAAGCTCCGCAATCAAGTCTTCCATGTTGATGACGGTATGATGCTGGACAAACTCGTCCACGAACGTGATTACTCCGAGGACACAGCTAAGATGATTGACCAGGAAGTCGAAGTGCTCATTACAGAGGCCGCTAATCGTGCCCGTATGGTCATCAAGGCCAACAAGGACAAGCTCGAAGCCCTCAAGGACCTGTTGCTCGAAAAAGAGACCGTTGAAGCCGATGACGTCAAAAAGGTCTTCAAGGGTGCCGAAATGCCTAAGGCTGCTGCTCTCTACTAGACAGATATCCGTTTCCAAAATACCCCGCTTGCACCACAAAAGCGGGGTATTTTTATGTCTGCTCAACTTGCCATGAGATTAATCATATAAAATTACCGATAACGGTAGGCTCACGAGGCTATGGGGAGTATACTAAAAATAGCTAAACCCTCACATTATTATTTATTACGCATGCAAGAAAAACCCAAACCGCGAGCTAAAAAAAGAATCTCCCTCGGTAGTGCTGCTGTTCTATTGATGACTACGACCTTGGTTGGTCAATTGCTGGGCTTTATGCGCACCAAGCTGGTCAATGCAAACTTTGATCCATACGGCGCACAGAGCACCGATGCATATTTTGCCGCGTTTACTATTCCTGATCTATTCTTCTATACGCTGGCAGCGGGTGCTCTTGGCGTTGCATTCATGCCATTTCTGGCTGATCGTCTGCATAAAGGTGACCGGCGCGGTATGTGGGAGCTCTCAACAAGCTTACTTAACCTGTTAAGTATATTAATGCTGTTCGTGGCGGTCATCATCTTTGCTTTTGCACGACCTCTGATCAGCCATATCGTTGCACCAAACTTAAGCCCAGAGCAGCTCGATAATGCTGTGTTTATCATGCGACTGCTTGCGCTAAACCCCTTCTTCTTTACTATTTCCGGTATCTTGAGCAGTACACAGCAAACACTGGGCCGGTTCTTCTTCTTTGCTATCGCTCCTCTGGTGTATAACCTGTCGATTATTGTGAGTATCTTTGTATTCCGCGGAACAGACATGGGGCTTAAGGGGTTGGGAATCGGCGCGCTGGTTGGCGGCATCTTGCAGGTATTAATCGTGGCCTGTGGCTTATTCGGAACGAAATTCTATTGGCGGCCTAAGATTGCGTGGCGTAGTGACGACTTCCGTACGATCCTCAAACAGTTGCCCCCGCGGTCTCTGGACCAGGGGATCGACCAGGTGCAGGGTATCGTGGAAACAAACTTGGCCAACCGCCTGGGGACAGGATTCGTTAGCTTCTACAACAATGCTTATACAATGCACATGGCGCCAATCCTTTTGCTTGGTACGGCAATTTCAACAGCAGCTTTCCCGCAACTCAATAAGCGATTATCCCAAGGACGTCCCGACTTATTCCGCGCGGATTTCTTACGCATCTTACGATTACTCATCTGGCTGGTTGTGCCGGTTGTCATCGTCTGTTTCTTTACCCGTGGCTATCTGGCTCGACTTATCTTCTCTCGTAATGCCCCTGAGATTGCCCTGATTTTTGGATTTCTGACTGTGGCCATTTTCTTTCGTACGGTATACGCGCTTATCTCGCGCTGGTTCTATGCCCAAAAGGACAGCAAAACGCCGCTATTTGTCTCGATCTTTACAATTGCCCTGAACATCGGCTTGGCAACGTACCTATCCAAGCCCGCAAACTATGGTGTTGGTGGCTTGGCTATGGCCCAGTCCATTGTGGCGGCAGTCGAGGTTGTCATTCTGAGCATTATTATGGTTATTCGTGATCCAAAACTGCTTAACATCGAATTTGGCAGTGGCCTTTTGCGAATGGTCTCGGTAACTGGCTTCACCGTGCTGACGGCCTTCATTGCCATTACCTTCTATCCACTTGCTGTTACGGACATCGGATTTATTACACTGGGAACAAAACTATTCTTTATCTCGGCCGCCACAATGTCGGTCTATGTCCTGATATCCGGGCTCTTTGGCCTCGAAGAAGCGCGCCCGATCTTTAAATGGATCAAGCGTATTATTACGAAGCCACTCCGCATCCAGGATTGGAGCGCTTAGTGCCCAGAAGCAAAAGATCCGCCACATGCGGCGGATCTTTCTGATTACTCCATCTTGGAATGATCTAGTAGGCTTTGACGGTCGCCAGACAAGGGCTTCCCTGTAGGCTGCGGAAGTGATAGGTGAGCCGGTACTCATCTCCATCTGACTGTCGCTCGAGAGAGGTGTCTACATCGACGTCACCGTCAAAATCAACTCTCAACTGAGGTTCGGGGATCTGCTTTTCAAAAATACCGACAACAAAGCGAGTGGTTGTATCTGCTTCAATGACCACCTGACCGAGTATTTCTGGATAATCTTCTTCCAAAATCGTGTCGTTGTGTTGTAAAATTGCTGAATCGCTTGTTATGCTCATGCGCTGAATGTCTCCTATTAGATGATCTGTATCTTCTTAGATTGAGGCTACGGTGATGGTTTGTGTGTTTAATCACATACGTCTGTGATGTGTACTGGCGTTGAAAAATATTAAATGAGTTGTTACTCTAGGTAACAAGGGAAGAAAACTGTTACTAGTAGTTGCTTGCAGCTGCTATTTTTGATGATACATGTCTATTTCGGAACATGCAAATAATTATTACAACTATAGATGAAATATTATAAAAATACTGAGCTCGCTACTATATATCACGTTTCTGAAAAGTCCGTCCGCAACTGGATCGAGGCTACGCAAAAAGGGAAACTCGACCTAGAGCTTCACGAAATCAACGACCGCCACTACATAGCAAACACCACAAAAAATCTCGACATCATTAAAGGTATGGTTGAAGAACGCAAAAAATTCACCAATACTCGTGCGCATAAGGTGGTGAGCCCCAAGCCAGAGTTCTATAAGCTGTACAACGAAAAACAGATAATCGATATCATAACGAACATTGATACCCATCGCGAAATACCTCTGCAGTATAGCTACTTTAACGGTGGTGCGACTTATTGGCAGAGCTATATTGAAAAGCTGTTACATGAGAATACTCCTAACCTTCTCACAAGTACGATTGGCCTTTTGCAAGTTAACCAAAGCTACATCGATACGATCACGCACGGCAAAAAAGTTAATATTTGCGACTTGGGCGTCGGTGAAGGAACCCCAGCCAAAGGCTTGCTCTCGCATTTACTAGAAGAAGATCGGCTAAACCGCTATATGGGCATGGACTTCAGCAGAGATATGCTCAAGATCGCCGAAGGTAACGTGCGTAAGTGGTTTGGTGATGATTTCAACTTTGAGGCATACACAATGGACCTTAACTATGACCGCTTTGCTGACGCACTGCGAAAAGATATGTTCCATGGTGAGGAAGCTGACCATCCCTTGAATCTCATTCTTTTATTGGGCGGCACCCTAACTAACAATAAGGACCCTGACCTAGCTCTGAGAATGATTAATGCAAGTATGGGTAAGGATGACTATCTGATATATACTAAACGGCTAGACACCGAGTCATCAAGGCGCTACTTCGACTTCAATATTGCCAGTGATGGCCAGCTTTTGACTCCACGCCACATGCTCGTCCCTGACCTTCTTAACATAGATCCCTCATTATATGAAGTTGAGCAGTTCTTTAACGAGGAGAAAAAAGCAAGAACTATTCAGCTGAGACTAAAGGTTGATCTAACAATAGATATTACCACTGATAATCTATGCAAAAAGATCAATCTTAGGAAAGGTGATGTCGTCCTGCTCTGGCGCTCATGGCATCAAAGTGCGATGGATGTCATTAATCAGTTCGAACGAAATGGGTTCGACCTTTTGCAGGCAAGTATTACGGAGAATAAAGAGTACTTGCTCACAATCTCAAAAGTTAAGATTGGCGCTAATATCTAGCTTATTTCGCATTTGCGAATAACTACTCGACAAGGGTTATCCTGAAAATTCTGGAGATGATAGGTAAGCTTGTATTCACCAGTATCTTCAGTCCGTACGAGAGTTGCATTAACGATCGCATTTTTAGGAAAAACTTCTAAATGAAAGTTTGGTTGCGGGAAGTCATCCTCATAAATTCCCAAGACAACACTTGTCATTTCTCCAGAGTCTATGTCAACCCTATCGACGATTACAGAATCGGAACCATCCGATAAAAGCGGATCATTCGCAATAGTTCTTGTATATGTGTCCATGCCTCGATCTCCCCAGATTGAAGTTAAAGAATAAAAGTGGTATCTTTTAGTAACTGCCTTTCAGGTAGCATCATACCAGAAATTGCTAATAGCAATGATACAGAAAAAAATCGGAACATGTCAATAACTTTTAGCTATGAAATATTTTAAGAATTCAGAACTAGCTCGACAATATAACATCTCGGAAAAGACAGTACGCAATTGGATACTTGGGGCTGATGCTGGGAAAAACGAGCTGGAGATTTTTGTCGATGATCGTAGTAGAGCCTACATTGCCGATACGGTGAGGAATGAGCTAATCATCGAGAAGATGACTATTCTGGGGAAGAAGTACCGAAATAGTAAGACGCACAAAGTGCTCCATGTCTCAGATGAGCTTTATAAATACTATACCCATGGGCAGATACAAGACATTGTTATGCATCTTGATAAAAGTGCTGAGTTTCCCTTCCAATATTCACACATGGGGCCACGCGGTGTAGAGATTAACGACGGATATTACAGGCGGCTAACACAAGACAATAAACCAAACTCACAGGCTTTTACGGTTCAGGCAATAAATGAAAACATATCCTTGATTAAATCCTATATGCAAACTTCCCAAAGCATCAATATTGTCGAAATTGGTGGTCGCACAGGCCTCATTGCAAAATCATTGATATCTATCTTTTTGGTTGATGATTACCTTGCTAGGTATGTTGACGTGGATGTGAGTAGTGACATGGTAAGGTGTGCACAGACGACGGTGCGAGATCACTACGGTGACGGCATGCACTTCCAGGGATACGTTCGAGATATTCACAAGCAGCAGATTGACGATATCTTATTCGATGCGCGAATAGATAACAATCTTGCTGACAATTTAGTTATCTTTGCAGGGAGTACTTTATTCAACCTTGCTTCCCCGAAGCAAGCCTTAAACAACATCTCAAATAGTCTCGCTTCACGAGATCTCTTTATACTTACGATGAAGCTGGACTCTTCGCTAGCACGAAGATACTTTGATTTTGGTCCGAAGTTCGAGAACAAACTCCTCTCACCCGGAGAGAAATACATGCTAGATTTGTTGAATATCGATGAAGACTGCTGCGAGATCGAGCAGATTTATGATGAAGAATTACGAATAAGAAAAGCACAAGCTCGGTTGAAATACGACATAACTCTCGTCTTCAACATCAAAGGCAAAGAAAAACGAATCGATTTTTCCAAAGGCGAGGCCATATTGCTTTGGCGATATTGGCACAAAAATCTCGAAGAAATCGAGGATATGATGCGCGAAGCGGGCTTTACGGTGATGCAGGCCACCAAATCACCCGATGAGCAGTTTGGCATGATTATTGCACGAGTGAAATCACAGCGCCCGCGCCTCACCTAGCCAGTCGCTGTGATTTCTGGTCTACCTCTGTTATAATAGGGTTTAATGAATCAGTCTCAAATTAGAAACTTTTGTATTATTGCGCATATTGATCACGGTAAGAGCACTTTGGCCGATCGCTTACTGGAGATTACGGGCACCGTCGAAAAGCGTCAAATGAAAGAGCAGTTGCTCGATCGTATGGACCTTGAGCGCGAACGCGGCATTACCATTAAGCTCCAACCGGTACGCATGGATTACAGGGGTCACCAGCTCAATTTGATTGATACTCCTGGCCACGTAGACTTTAGCTATGAGGTCTCCCGTAGCCTCGAAGCATGTGAGGGTGCTATTTTGGTGGTGGACGCCACACAGGGCATGCAGGCCCAGACTTTGGCCAATGTATATCTTGCGATAGCTGCTGATCTCACCATTATTCCCGTTCTCAACAAGATTGATTTGCCAGCTGCTGATGTTGAGCGCGTTAGTAAGGAAATTATAAGTCTGCTTGGCTGCAAGCCAGAGGATATTTTGCACATCTCTGCCAAAACAGGGCAGGGTGTTGATGCTGTTCTGGAACGAATTGTCCAGGATGTGCCCGCCCCAAGCGGTACGCATCAGGCTCCAACCCGCGCCTTGATTTTTGATAGCTACTACGACGATTATCGTGGTGTTATTTTGTACGTCCGCGTTGTTGATGGTGAGATAAAAAAAGGTGCGTCAATCAAGATGATGGCGACCCAGGCACCTGGTATTGCTTTGGAAGTCGGGGCACTCAAGCCCGATATGACGGCAAATGCCGCATTGGCAACCGGCGAAATTGGCTACATCGTGACCAACCTCAAGAGCACCCGCGAAGCGCGTGTTGGTGATACAGTGACATTGACCTCTCTCATCGAAACAGGCATTGCTGCTTTGCCTGGCTACAAGGATGTAAAGCCGTTTGTATATGCTGGCTTTTTCCCTGACAGTAATGAAAATTACCAGTTGCTTAAGGATGCTGTCGAAAAACTCAGCTTGAGTGATTCAGCATTACAATTCGAACCCGAGAACTCTCCGGTACTAGGTTTTGGTGTGCGTATTGGCTTCCTCGGCTTACTCCACATGGATATCGTCCGTGAGCGTTTGGTGCGCGAGTACAATCTTGACCTTGTTGTTACCAATCCGTCGACAGATTATCAGATTACTCTTATGAATGGGCAAGAAGTGGACATAAAGAGCGCAGCCGATCTGCCAGATCCGGCAAAGATCGAAGCGATTCGTGAGCCTTGGATCAAGGGTGAGATCGTGGTCCCTCAGGATTATGTTGGTGCAGTGATTCAGCTTATCGTGAGTAAGCGTGGCTTGCAGAAGAATCTGAGCTATATTGACGAGCGCACGCTCGTCAGTTTTGAGGCCCCTCTGGCTAACTTGTTAACTGATTTTTATGACCAGCTCAAGAGTTTAACATCGGGCTACGGCTCGTTTAACTACGAGCTAGATGACTATCGTGTCGAGGACCTGGTACGGCTTGATTTTTATGTAGCAGGCGAACGCGTCGATGCTTTGGCTATTATGGTCCATCGTTCCGAAGCGCCCTATCTTGGCCGCGAAATCGTGCAAAAACTGAAAGAAGTGATTCCTCGTCAACAATTCCCAGTAGCGTTGCAGGCGGCAATTGGCGGTCGTTTTATCGCGCGTGAAGACATCAGCGCTTACCGCAAGGATGTGACGACGGGCCTGTACGGTGGAGACGTTTCTCGCAAGAAAAAAGTTCTTGCCAAGCAGAAAAAGGGTAAGGCTCGTATGAAGCGTTTTGGCAAGATTGATATTCCAGCCGAAGCATTTACAGTCATGCTCAAGCGTGATTAGGGCCAGCTAGGCTACAAAAAATAAAAAAACACAACATTCACCCCTGTTGTTAAAGACTTGCAAAAAAGAATGTACCCCGCCTATTATTTGCAACGTCACAGTTCGATTGCCGCATCTCTTTCGACTGTGACGCCCACTTTCCTAGTCTTTAGCTTGTAGGGCCTCAGGTCTTTAATGAGCTCGACAGCGTGTTTCTTTGGGTCGACACCTTCGTATGTTTTGACTATGCTTCCCTCCGGATTGATGATGTACGTGTTGCGGTGTGTTCCCATATATTCACGTCCCATAAACTTGCGTGGTCCCCAAGCTCCATATGCTTCAATCGTGCCGTGCTCAGGGTCACTTAAAAGGGCGAACGTAAGGTTATGCTTGTCGGCGAATTTTCGATGGCTGGCAACGGAGTCTTTGCTAATACCGATAACTTCCGCATTGCCAAGCTCTGCAATAGCTTCCCGCTCATCCCGAAAGTTGCAGGCCTCTGTTGTACAGCCGGGCGTATTGTCTTTTGGATAAAAGTATAGGACAACCCATTTGCCGGCATAATCGGCGAGGGTATGGGTTGTACCGTCTTGGTCTTGCAAGCTAAAGCTAGGTGCTTTCATAAATCTCCTCATTACTAACCGTGTAAATACCTTAATAGTTTAACGCATATAAGTGTACATTTAGGCACATTACGCTATAGTACAGCTATGGAATTAGAAGAACGACTTATCTCGAAGGTCGCCAGTTACCGGCCTTCCGCACAAAGACTAGCCGCCCTTCAGGATACGCCCTTGCTGTTTATGGTGGGTGTATCTGGAGCAGGTAAAAATGTGCTCTCACACCAGCTCTTGCGAAAGCATCCGGAAATGTACCACCGCTTTATAACCCATACAACGCGCAAGCTGCGTATGAATCATGGTGTTATGGAACAGCATGGTGTGGAATACTACTTCATCTCTCATGACGAAGCGGAACAGATGCTCGACAGCCAGGACTACCTGGAGACAAACCTCTACAGCGGTAATATTTACGGAACAAGTATTTCCGAAATACAGCGAGCTCATGACGAAGGCAAGATTCTTGTGGGGGATATCGACGTAAACGGTGTGGCCCACTTTATGCACGTTATGCCAAATAGCCGCCCGGTGTTTATCCTGCCGCCAGATTATCAGACCTGGCAGCGTAGGCTCATGACTCGTTACGAAGAAGGGGTAAATAAAACAGATTGGCATAATCGCATGCTCACGGCTCGCCGCGAGATCGAACATGCCTTGGTGACAGATTATTATTACCTGATTGTTAACGACGATCTCGATGACGCGACTGAGGCAATTCATGCCATCGCAACTGGAAAGGTCAATGACCACCGGCCAGCCAAAGCTGTGCACGCAGCCAACGAAATACTCTGCGAATTAAATAAAGTCTTATAGCTCCATCTATAGTGGAGATTATCAGGCTGCTTGGCACTCTTGACGATCGAGTGCCAAGCAGATTATGATAAGGTCAATGACCGATCGCCAAAAACAGATTTTATGCTCTATTGTCGAGCAATACGCAGAAGTTGCGAGCCCCGTGGGTTCGAGCTTGTTGGCGCGTGTTTTTGGCGTCAGTTCGGCAACTATTCGTGCTGAAATGGCTGAATTGGAACGCCTTCACTATATTACGCAGCCGCATACGAGTGCTGGCCGTGTGCCGACTGATAGAGGTTATCGATTTTACGTGAATAGTCTGGCGGGTGAAGAACTGCCATTAGGAGAAACGGTTTCTGAGCGCCGGGCGGAGCGCGCCTTGGCGGCTCGAGTGCAGGTAGGCGGTGTGCCAGAGCGCACGATTCGCAGTGCTGTCGATACGCTTGTGGAATTAACCCACAATCTTGGGATCGCCACCATAGGCAACCAACTCTATATGAGCGGATTATCTAATTTGTTTGGCCAGCCAGAATTCATTCATGGCGGCCAGGTAAAGCAAGTTGCTCAGTTGCTCGATAATCTTGAGCCTTGGCTCCAAGAGGCGGCGCCTAACCAGCCGCTTAGCGTATATATTGGCCAGGAAAATCCCATAGGCCGTAGCGCGGGCTGCTCGCTTATTATTAGTCGATTCCGTAGCCCTTATTCCGACAAAAGCTACATTGGCGTTCTTGGACCAACCAGACAGAGCTACCGTGATGTTATGCAGCTCGTGCGCCATACCGGACAAGTATTAGAGGAGGTACTTTATGACTAGAAACCAGCAACAAGACCAGCAAGACCCAACCAACCAGCCTGATGGGATGGACGACCGAGATCGTATGCCATTTGACGATGAGTATAGTGATGACCAAGGTCAACATGATGATATGGCGGGTGTGCTTGGTGATGACCAGGATGATGCGATGCTCCAAAAAATTGCTGAGCTTACGGAAGCTCTGCAGCGCGAACGTGCAGACACGATGAACATTCGCCGTCGCCACGGGGAGCAGATTACAGGCCTCAAGACAGTCATTACGGCCGATGTCGTCAAAAAGCTGCTGCCCGTCGTGGACAGCTTTGAACGTGCGCTCAAGCATGTCCCTGAGGACCTCGTAGGCAATGACTACGTCAAGGGTGTCCAGGGTGTCGTCAAGCAGTTCGAGAAGGCTCTGAGCGACCTTGGGGTTACGCGTATTCCGACTGTCGGCGAAGCCTTTGACCCCAAATGGCACGAGGCTATTTCCATGGAAGAGGGTGAGGGTGACAACGAAGTGGTCAGCGAAGAGCTCCAAGCTGGCTATGCCATCGGCGACGAAGTCATTCGTCATGCTATGGTTCGCGTCACGACTCAATAGCCGCGGCAACACCAAGTTAAGACATACTAAAAAACACCTCTGTCTGAGGTGTTTTTTAGAGGGGAACCGGGGCCGGTTACGGCCGTGGTCGAAGCAGGATCGCTCCGGCAAATTGTTTTGCGGCTTCGGCAAGAGCGGCTTTTCGCTTGCCATCACGCCCTGGTGCGAGTTCCTTGAAGCCACGATGCCAGGATCCAAGGCCTACGGCAAAGCCCGCATCTTGTATTTGAGGATATGACAGAGTGCGAGCAAAGGCATGGTCGAGCGGCTCATTCGGATCACGAACGATAATTTCAAAGACTTTTTTGCCAACAGCAGCAATCGTGCGCCTATCTACGGTAGCAGGCTTCTCGTCGACAGGTATGGCAAGTTCGGAGGCGGGAACGTACTCAAAATCAAGGGATTGACGGTAGTAAGGGCCGTCATTACCTATCTGCTTGGCAGCAGCGGTTCCCCGATAGACATATTGGAGAGTACCAACATGACCTGGTAACCTCATGCCGAGTTCGTTGTTGATGAACTGGCCGAGACGCCCGAGCTTATCGACATCATAAGTAACGTCAGCACCAGTGGGGCGGATAGCCTCAAAGGCGTTTGGTGCAAAATAGGTAGGTAATTCTTGGTGTGACATGGAGCACAGTCTAATCGGCTCCTCAGGGTAAGTCAACACTGGGGAGCCATGCCATTCAGTCAAATCAAAGCTCAGGAAAGAGAAGTGAGGATGGCCAGCGGCAGCCGAGGGCGCAATGTTCCAAGCAGTTCGGCTCTGTCTAAACTTTGCAAATAGGCTAGAGCTTCATTGGGTGAGCTACTAATGCGAGCGTCTTCGAGGGTATATGGGTCGAGGCCCATCAGATCAGCGGCAAGCATATCGCCGCTCAATCGGCCGGCATCTCGATCGGGACGGAGGCCAACAGTTGGCCAGGGGTTATTTACGACTTCGAGAGTAGGCATTTCCTCGAAGACGGCACAGCGCCCCAGGTTGCGGGCAGCATACAACCGAAGATCACTTGGCTGACCTTCGGCTTGCCGTATACCAGCATCAATCACTTCACGTGTTGAAGCGCCAATGACAAAATCAAAGCCTCGTTCCATGATGCCGCCGGGGTGGAGGGGCATGCGCAGCGCGCCATGCTGATCAATCTGGCGGGCGACGTCGTTCATAGCGACGTGATCTGGCACAAAAGACCATCGGCCGTGATGGCGCGTGAACAAATCTTGGGTAAGGTACATAGTAACGGGGGGTTGGTAGGCTGTAATTTCGGACATGCATATATCATATCCACATTTTGCCGCATTGATAGTGTAAAAAAATATATTGGCACTCTTGACGATAGAGTGCCAATTTTTGTATGCTAGTATTGTTATTAGCACTTGCATAACCTAATTGCTAAAGAAAGGTACATGATTATGGGAAAGATTATTGGAATCGACCTTGGTACAACCAACTCCGCCATGGCTGTCATGCAGTCAGGCAAGCCTGAGATTATTGCTAACTCCGAAGGCAATCGCACGACGCCATCTGTCGTAGCTCTCAACAAAAATGGAGAACGCCTTGTTGGCCAGGTAGCACGCCGTCAACAGGTGACAAATCCAAAGAACACGATCTATGAAGTGAAGCGCCTTATCGGTCGCCGATGGGAAGACAAAGAAGTCCAGCGCGACCTTAAGCTTATGGGCTACGAAATGGTCAAGAGCGGCGATGCCGTTAAAGTCAAGATGGGCGACAAAGAGTATAGCCCTGAAGAATTCAGCGCTATGATTTTGGGCAAGCTCAAGGCTGATGCTGAGGCATTCCTGGGCGAACCTGTTACTGAAGCGGTTATTACCGTTCCTGCCTACTTCGACGACTCCCAGCGCCAGGCAACCAAAGACGCTGGTAAGATTGCCGGCCTTGAGGTCAAGCGTATTATCAACGAACCAACAGCAGCTGCTTTGGCATACGGTCTGGATAAGGCCGACAAGAAGGACGAGAAGATCGCCGTATATGACCTTGGTGGTGGTACCTTTGACGTTTCCATTCTGGAATTGGGCGACGGCGTCTTTGAAGTGAAATCAACGAATGGCGATACACACCTTGGTGGTGCAGACTTTGACCGTACGATTGTGAATTACTTTGTCGATGAGTTCAAGAAAGAACACGGCATGGACATCAGTAACGACAAAGCTGCAATGCAGCGTTTGCGTGATGAAGCCGAAAAAGCCAAGATTGAGCTATCAACAGCCCAAGAGGTAGACATTAACCTGCCATTCTTGACTGCTGATGCTGATGGCCCAAAGCACTTCGAGCACAAATTGACTCGTTCTAAGCTTGAGCAGCTCGTCGCCGAATTGGTTAGCAAGACAGCTGACCCCTGTGAAAAAGCCCTCAAGGATGCCGGTTTGAGCGCGAGTGATATTGACGCTGTTGTTCTGGTCGGTGGTATGACCCGCATGCCTGCCGTTCAGGAAAAGGTCAAAAACATCTTTGGTAAAGACCCAATGAAGGGTGTGAATCCTGACGAAGTTGTGGCAATTGGTGCTGCAATCCAGGGTGGCGTTTTGCAGGGTGATGTCAAAGATGTCCTACTGCTCGATGTTACCCCATTAAGCCTTGGTATTGAGACAATGGGTGGCGTCATGACCAAGCTCATTGAGCGCAACACGACTATTCCAACCAGCAAGAGTGAAGTGTTCTCGACAGCCGCCGACAACCAGCCTCAGGTTGAAGTCCATGTCCTGCAGGGTGAGCGTGGCATGTCGAGCGACAACAAGAGCCTTGGTCGTTTCCAGCTTGATGGTATCCCACCCGCACCCCGAGGCGTTCCACAGATTGAGGTGACCTTTAACATCGATGCTAACGGTATCCTTAACGTGACCGCCAAAGACAAGGGAACTGGCAAAGAGCAGAGCATTACTATTTCTGGCTCAGGCAACCTCGATAAAACTGACGTTGAAAAAATGGCCAAAGAAGCCGAAGCTCATGCCGACGAAGACAAGAAGAAGCGCGAAGCCGTAGAAGCCCGTAACGGCCTTGAAAGTGCTGTCTATCAGGCTGAAAAAATGAAGCACGATTACAAGGACAAGCTTGCCGACGAAGACATCAAGACGCTTGATGAAGCTGTAGAGGTCGCCAAGAAGGTCTCCGGTGACGATAAAGCCGACAAGGACGCCCTGGAGAC
Organism: uncultured bacterium; assembly: GCA_963721475.1. Lineage (GTDB taxonomy): Bacteria > Patescibacteriota > Saccharimonadia > Saccharimonadales > UBA4665 > CAMLQK01. The sequence continues at coordinate 660,066 of CAVRJI010000002.1, forward strand.
TGCGGCAAAAGACCTGAACGACAAGATTATGCCGATTGGCGCCAAGATGTACGAAGCAGCTGCCAAAGAAGCTTCGGCTGAATCTAAAGATGAATCTATCAAGCAGGACGATGATGCCGACACCGATGCCAAGGACGACGCTAAAAAAGACAAAAAAGCTAAGCCTGGCAAGGACGACGCCGTAGAAGGCGAAGTTGTCGACGAAAAGTAATGCGGCATAGGCACGAGCACATCGTCGAACTCTGTGATGATTTGCTTGCACCTGCCGCCTGGCGGCAGGTGGGCCAGGGGTACAAGGCACATGCCCGTACAGTCCTTTGGAGTAACGATGCCGCAGGAGTGCAGTATGAACTTGTGGGCCACGGGACGGGGTCTATCTTCCGTTCCGAGCCGCGCAGGGCTTCGCGGTTTGCGCTGAGCATAGTAACTGCTCATTGCCTCGATACGAAGCCAGCATTAGTGGCCGAGCGCTACGGCATTGGACGCCACTGGCCTGATATGGATACGGCTCAGCGCGGGGTGTCACTCTTGCCAGTGCACACTGTGGCAGCCCAGGGATTGACTCAGCTTCTAACAGGTAGTAGTGTCCATGAGATGTCACCGCCAAAGTCACAGGACTCATTGGACGAAAGTGTTATTATTGAAGCCTTGACCCTTGGTCGGAAAACAGGCATCACAACTCTCGAGAACTTTTTGGCAGACAAGGTATAATAAATGCTATGTTAGGATTCGGTACTAATCACAAAAACCAGGATGACAACAATCTGCCTGTCCTCGTTCAGGTTGTTCAAGATAATAACGCCTTCCTATTGGCCCAAAAGGTCTGGCAGGAAAATTTGCGTGCGGTACGTATCGAAGCAGTAACTCACAAGGAGTTCTTGCGGTTTGGTCTTGTCAAGCAAGGGCAGGCCGTATGGTTTGAACGTGATCAGGGTCGCCAGGATAGTTTTGAACTCATCCTGACTTGGCATGAGGGCGATGCACGCTTCGCGGATATTTACGTCATAACACCGTCAAATGTTCAGGGAAGTAGCGGTGACGCCGCTTATATTGAAAAGGTGCTCGGTGCTTTGTTGACAACCCCCGCCACATTACCAGTCGACAAACAGCAATAAGCCACAGGAGATACGGAGAAGGCATGAGCAAGCGAGATTATTACGAAATACTGGGCGTTTCCAAGGACGCTAGCGCTGATGAGGTCAAGAAGGCCTTCCGGCGGTTAGCTATTCAGTATCACCCAGATAAAGAGGGTGGCGACGAAGCAAAATTCAAAGAGGCTAACGAGGCCTACGAAGTGCTCAAAGATACGTCGAAACGTCAACGTTACGATCAGTTTGGCCATGCGGGTGTCGGCGGTAGTGCTGCCTCTGACGGCAACCCCTATAGTGGGTTTGGCGGTGGCCAGAATGTCCACTTCGATTTCGGAGACCTAGGGCTTGGTGATATCTTCGAGAGTTTTTTTGGCGGTCAACAACGCCCAGGCGGCCACCAAAAAGCCCGGGGACGCGATGTTGAAGTCAAAGTTGACATAACCTTCGAAGAGGCCGTTTTCGGTACGGAAACCAAAGTTCATCTGAACTTGGACGATATCTGCGAACACTGCAATGGAACAACTGCCGAGCCAGGCCACGACCTTAAAACTTGTGATACCTGCAAGGGCGCAGGGCAAGTGATTAGTGTTAGTCGCACTATTTTTGGCAATATCCAACAGGCCAGCACCTGTCCAACCTGTAAGGGGACGGGCAAAGTACCCGAAAAACAATGTACCGTATGCCATGGCAAGGGTGTCCAGCGCAAAGCACAGGATATTGCACTCAAAATCCCTGCTGGAATTGACGACGGGGCGACTATCCGTTTACGTGAACACGGTGAAGCTGTCGCTAATGGGCCTAAGGGCGACCTGTATGTCAACGTACGGGTTAAACCGCACAAGAAATTCATGCGAGAGGGCGACCTGATTTTGAGCGAGGAGCACATACCAATGGTTGATGCGGCGCTTGGCACCGAAATCGATGTTGAAACTGTTGATGGTCCTGTCCGAATGAAAATCCCTGCTGGTACGCAGAGTGGAACGGACTTTAAGCTAAGCAATCACGGAGTCCACCACTTGCGCGGGGCAACCCGTGGAGCGCATATTGTGACAATGATTGTTGATATTCCAGTTAAACTCAACAAAAAGCAAAAAGAACTCCTGGAGGAGTTTCGTCAACAACATCGCAGTGGATTCTTCGGCCTCTAGTCTTAGTATTCTATGTAATAGTTTTTATAAATATACAAATTTAGGGTATCTCAGGTATAATATATATCGATACCCTAAATTTATATATGGCTTCTGCGATTTGATCGCGCAAGCTGTCTTGTTAATTATTTATTATGATAGATGCACGTACCCTCAAAACACTCCCGACCCGGCTCACAACCCGGATGATCATAGAGGGTGCCCTGGAGAGGGGCTGGCAAGTCCACCTATATGGAACTAATTCGCCCCAGATGCGCATTAAGCGTCCGGACGGAGCCATGCTGGAAGTCTATTCATCTATTCCACCAACTACTTCGTTGGCAGCCGCACGGCTGAGTGACGACAAGTATATGACGCACACCGTTTTGCAGGCTGTAGGCTTGCCTGTGTTGCCGACGTATCAAATAGATACAGATGCTCAAGCAATTGCCGCCGCTAAAACTATTTTAGGACAGGACCAAACCTTTGTCGTAAAGCCACTTGATGCCAGCCATGGTAACGGCGTGAGTGTTAACCTCCAGACCGAAGAAGACCTTATTGTCGCCCTGGGACTGGCTCGAAGCTTCTCTCCGATTACTATCATCCAAACCTACCAATCCTCTGCAGTTGACCTTCGCGTCCTGTGCGTCGATAATGTCTTCGTCGCTGCTCTGGAGCGCATTCCAGCTCGAGTTAAGGCCGATGGCCAGCGGACTATTGAGCAGTTGATTATTGCCGAAAATCAGTCGACAAGTCGGGGTGCCGAATATACTAATGAACTGACCACAATTCCTATTGATCGGGTACATGCCTATTTGGGCGAGGCAATACATGCCGTGCCCCCTAAAGGTACTTGGGTGCAGCTGCTGGGAACTGCCAATGTCGGCACGGGTGGCGAAACCCGAGACGTTACTGACGAGCTCCCGGAGTGGCTCAAAAAGCAAGCAGAGCAAGCCTCAAAAGCTTTGAACTTGGCAGTGTGCGGCGTTGACTTTTTGGCCAGCAAGGCCCCAGCCCAAACAGATACGCCGGCTCAACTGGTGGCCACAATTACCGAAGTCAATAAGGGCCCGTCGCTCTTTATTCATGAAAGACCAAACCATGGCAGTGCACAGCCAGCGATCGCTGCCTTTTTAGACTATTTAGCTAAGCTATAGGCCTTCTGGCTGGTCGGGTGATGTCTTGACGTGTACCTTCTCTTTGAGATAGGCAATGTCATGCGCAAACTGCTGAGCGTCACGATTGTAGAGTATGACAACGGCGCACATTTTATAGCCATCTGATGACTTGCCGACATGACTGCCGACTGTCGCCTTTAGATCATAGTATTCCAGGGATGAAAGGGCAGCAAGGCCGTCTTCGTTTTCGATGCCTTCAAAGTTTCCGGCAATTCGCGGAAATAGCTCAAAAACACCAACATGATCGGTCTGTTTGTTTGCTATGACCGGCTTTTGGCCAAGGGCTATGCGCAGGGCATTGCCCTGAATGTCAATCTGATTGGCCAGGGCATGCATCCGTTCACGGTAGCCTCCATTCCGAGCGCCAATCTCAACGATTTGTGACCCTTCGGCGGCAAGGATAAGTTCAATATGGGCAGGTGAGCTTTTCATGCCCAGCGCCTGGCAGCCTAGCCGAGCTACTTCGCGAATATCTTCCAGTTGGTTTGGCTGGAGTCGAGAGGGCAGTAGGCGGCTGTAGTGGAAGTTGTCGTCGTACCCGATATCGTACCCAGTTTCGTAGTCGACAACAGCATCTAGCACGTGGGGTGTGCCTGCGGCGTCAATAAATGCATCCACTGAGTGCACTGGGCCTTCCATGAACTCCTCAATAAGGAGCTTTGGGGTGGCATGCGGCGCATATTTAGCGTAGACATCATCGATAACATTTAGAGTGTGCTGATAGTTTTTGAGCAGTTCGTCAAGATCGTGGTTTTTACTGACCAAAAGGCTCTTGGTGAGGTTGGCGGGTTTGATAATGAGCGGAAATTGGTGCTTAGCGGCAAAGTCACGAACATCTTGCTCAGAAGTAAGGACCTGAAAATCGGGGCTAATCTTGCGCGGTGCATTAGCAAGCATTTGCCGCATAGTAAATTTATCGGTGCACGCTTCTGCGGCGGACAGGGGTAAGCCAGGGAGCCCAAGATGCGCAGCGATAATCGCAGCAGGCTTAACATATTGCTCGTATGCCACCATAATGGCATCAATGCGATGCTTTGTGTTGAGCTCATCAACTGTCTGTAGGACATTTTCCATCGAGCTAAAATCGCACACAACGCGGCGTTTAAGCTTTTTGTCTGGGAATTTGGTGGCCGTAATGTCCTTGAGCGTTATGTACTCATAGCCGTTCTTTTCAAGGTATTCACGATGAGTGTGAAAACTGTTTCCGACAAATAGTATCCGATGTGTATGCATAATGCTCAACCTTGACAAATCTGTTATTTTATAATAAAATTAGCACAATTGTTTTGCTAATTCAAGCAACAAGCAAACACTAATAGTATAATAAAAGATATGGCAAGAACAGATTTTCATAAAGTTGTTATTGGGCGGGCAGAACTTTTGCATTTCATGGACTACGCCATGGCTGATATTCCCGCCAAAGTGGACACTGGTGCGTATCGCAACGCTGTTCATGCTACTAATGTTCGCTTGTCAGAAGACGGCAAGACGCTTCATTTTCGCTTGCTCGGTGACCACCCGGTATGCGGCCCGCTCGCACAGGATATGACGACTAGGACCTTCCAGGTCGTTACTGTCGAAAACTCATTTGGCCATCGTGAAGATCGCTATGAGGTCAAACTCAAAGTTAAGCTTGGCCCCAAAATTTTTACCAGTGCATTTTCGCTTGCTGATCGCTCCAAAAAGATTTACCCTATACTTCTCGGTCGCAAGTTGTTAAACAACCGTTTTTTGGTTGATACGGCACACAGTCAGCTTGACCGCGCAGCTCTCAAAGAGAAGTACAATATCTCGTTCCCTAACGATGAAGAGGAAGGACGGTAACCTCTATGCGTATCGCAATTTTGTCACGCGGCGCTGCTAACTATACGACAAGGCGGCTCAAAGAAGAGGGCATTGCTCGTGGACACGAAGTCAAGGTGATTAGCTACTCGAAGTGCTATATGACCATCGAAAAGGGCAACCCAGTTGTCTACTATAGAGGGAAGCCACTCGAAGGTTTCGATGCTATTATTCCGCGCATTGCTCAAAGCTATACCAAATATGGTTGTGCTGTGGTCCGCCAATTTGAAATGCGTGATGTCTATACGACAGCAAAGTCTATTGCCATTGACCGCTCTCGCAACAAGCTTCGCTCGTACCAGTTGCTGGCCAAAGCAAGTGTTGGTATCCCAAAAACAGTGTTTGCCCACGAAACTGCTGACCTGGAGGATGTTATCGCCAAGGCTGGCGGCGCGCCCCTTATCGTAAAGGTTGCCCGTGGCACTCACGGCAATGGTGTTGTATTGGCTGAAAATGCCAAAGCTGCCAAAGCTGTAATGCAAGCTTTCTATGTCGAGGGTGTGAGCTTTTTGGTACAGGAGTACGTCAAGGAGTCGGCAGGCGTTGATATTCGCGCATTAGTGGTTGGCAGCCAGGTTGTCGCCAGCGTTAAGCGCCAGAGCCTAGACGACGACTTTCGTTCCAATACACACCAGGGTGGCATCGGTAAGCCTGTCAAGCTAACCCCAGAGGAAGAGCGTACTGCTATCAAGGCAGCGCGCGCCATGGGCCTGCCAATCTGCGGTGTCGATATGATGCGCTCAGACCGCGGACCACTCGTGCTCGAAGTTAATTCTTCGGCGAGTATCAAGACGCCCGAACTTCTGACCAAGCGTAACGTTGCCGCCAAGATTATTGAATACATTGAAAAGAATGCCAAACAGCGTCAGCGCAAAGATAAAGTCGGGGCTTAGTCTCCGGGTCGTCCCTATTGTTCTTTTGGTATTGTGCTTGTTGCTGGTTGGATTGATCTACGCATACACTATCTGGATGAGTGGGTGGCGCACACTGAGCCTGCGTGGCGAATCAATCCGCCTTGAGGTGGCTTATACTGCAGCCGACCAGGCTAAGGGCCTTAGCGGCCGTGCCGTGCTGCCCAGCGACCAAGGGATGCTGTTTGCTTTCCCCGGCGATGCGGTGCGGTGTTTTTGGATGAAAGACACGCACATTATGCTGGATATGATCTGGTTGGATTCGACCCGGAAAGTGCTTTATATTGAGCCCAATGTCGAACCATCAAGCTATCCACAGACATTCTGTGCAGGCAACAGGCCAGCTCGTTATGTTATCGAACTAAATGCCAACGCCGCCCAATCCTATGGAGTAAAAACAGGAGATCGACTCTCGTTTTAATATGCTCATGCTATTATGAGCATATGTCAAATGAACTGATTTTATTGATAGCGGCGGTGGTGCCAATTGTGGTGCTGACTTTTTTCCGTATCAATGCTGTCATGGTTTTTTTGAGCTTGTGCCTCGGCGAGGTAATGGTGCACTATATAGCAGGTAGTGCCAACTCGATGCTCACCTGGATGGCCCCGAATATGACCCCGGTGAGCGCCAGTATGGTGCAGCTAGGGGTGTTATTGCTCCCTGTTGTGTTGATTAGTGTCAGTATGTTGTTTAGCGTACATGGACGCATGCGGACATTGCTGAACATTTTGCCAGCAGCCGGGGTCGGTGTGCTTGGCGTTCTTTTGGTGGTCCCACTATTGCCACCCGGACTGAAGTTTGGGCTCGAAGAGCAGGCGCTGTGGCAACAGCTGGTGCGTCTGCAATCTCTGGTAGTCGGCGCGAGTGCGCTTATCAGCCTATTCTTTTTGTGGTCCCAGCGGCGTACTATGGGCCACCACGCAGAAAAATAGGCGCTGAATCCAAAGGGGTTTTACCTTTAGCAGTCCCCAAGGATTGACTTTTTTGCCAAAATACGGATAATATAATCTGTTAACTGCATCATATGCAGAAGATGTGGGCCCATAGCTCAGCCGGTTAGAGCACCTGCCTTTTAAGCAGGGTGTCCTGGGTTCGAGTCCCAGTGGGCCCTCCACTATCGTTATAAAACATACTTTTTATCTAGCGGCTTCGTTATAACGAAGCCGCTTTTGTTATGATTAAGAAATGAATGAATCTAATCGACTCACAGATGTTGATGACTATATAAAGCAACTACCATTATGGCAGCAGAGTGTATGTGGTCAGGTGCGTGGCTTGATACATCAGGCTGATCCAAACATAGAAGAAGTTATCAAAAGACGGGTACAGCCCTACTTTGTTCATGCAGGAAATGTAGCGGCGCTACAGGCAACAAAGGATCATGTGAACGTATTTATTTATGATCCTATAGCGCCAGACCCTGAAAGTATAATTAATCAGGGACAGGGCAATTCTACGGCTCGAGCAATCCAAATATACGAAAATGATATATTGAAGGAAGCGGCTTTTATCGATCTAATCAAAGCGGTGGTTAAGAACAATGAGGTCGGTGGCTGGCGTAAAGTGTAGGCTAGCTAGGCAAGTTTATTTGTCGTGCCACAGTATTTGTTCGGCCCGCAGAAGCACTCTTTTGCTGTCGAGGCCACCAGCGTAGCCTCCGATTTTTCCTCCTGTGGTGAGTACGCGGTGGCAAGGAATTACAATAGAAATGGGATTACTGCCGACGGCGGTGCCGACCGCCCTCACGGCTTTGGGTCTGCCGATGCTGGTGGCGATGGTTTGGTAGCTCGAAGATTGGCCAAAGGGGATTTTTTGTAGTTCGTGCCAGACCTGCATCTGAAAGGGCGTGCCAGATAACTCGTAGTCGAGGTTGAAGATCTGCCGACTACCTGCGAAATACTCTTGCAGCTGATTAATGACCTCAGTAAAGAAGTTTTGATCCTCGATCCAGTCAGCTTGGGCGAGGGGAGCTCGCTTAAAAACTTTCCAATGCATGCCCGTTATGCGCTGGCCATTACTGGTCAGCAGCAGCTCACCCGCGGGTGTTGGTACGTTGGTGTAATAAGTCATATTAGCCTCCATTATTCATTATTGAGCGCCAGAGGAGCATGGTGGCATAGCTGCGCCATGGCCGCCAGCTGTTTGCCCGCAGCGCAGCTTGTTTTTCGGTGAGCTTCTTGCCGTCAATGGCAAGGGCTTTTTGAACACCAAGATCGCCGGCAGGAAAGGCGTCGGGCCAGTGGAGTGCGCGCATTTGCAGGTATTCTGCTGTCCAAGGTCCAATGCCTGGTACGGCGACTAGTTGATCGTAGAATGTCTGCGGGTGGCGTTCAGCAAGGTCAATTTGCCCCTGTTTGACGAGCTGGCCAACACGATACAGCGTGGCGGCCCGTTTAGCTGGCAGGCCAATGGCGGCAATAGTCTCGGGGCTGCTATTGGCGATTGCTTGGGGCGTTGCACCGATCTGCTCGACGAGCCGCCGCATGATGGTTGTGGCTCCGGCTACGCTTATTTGCTGTCCAATAATAACCCGCAACAGGAGCTCAAAACCATCCCAAGCTCCAGGCACTCGAATACCAGGATATTTTTGGATGAGATTGCGCATGAACGGGTCCTCACTGAGCGCTGCTTGAATGGCCAACGGGCTTGCATCGAGGTCGAAGAGCTGGCGAACCTTTTGGACGATGGCATGTGCTTGCTGCGATAGTTCGACTGGTATCCGGACATGGAGGCGGTGCTTTTTGGGATTATTGCTAATGATGACTGTGTGACCCTCAAAGAGCCGCTGATAAGTACTCTCGGTGACTGTCTCCATTGGCGTGGCACGCCCTTTGAGGATGTGCAAAAGACCGACCCAGTCGAAAGGCGGCCGATAGTCAACTTTCAGGGTGAGATGTGTCGATGGAGCCAGTGGACTCTCCTTACGCAAACGCTCAGGGGTAAAACTATAGGCTTGGCGCATATTGATAGTTAGGCGCCCGGGCGTGTTAAAACCTGCCGAATACGCAATGCTACTTATGGGAAGCTGTGTATCTTGCAGTAATTGCTTGGCAAACAAAAGACGACGTGTTGTGAGGTACTGCTTGGGCTCTACACCAAACGCCTCGATAAATAACCGCCGGAGATGCCGTTCACTTACTCCGTACAACTTGCTGATTCCTGACAATGTCTCGTCAATAAGCAGCGTTTCTTCGATGCGGTGACGTAACAGATAGGCAGGCGATGAATTAACGAGTGGGATAAGCGGCGCAAGCTCTGGTCGACAGCGTAAACAGGGACGGAAACCCTGCTTCTCGGCCTCGGCGGCAGATTGGACAAAGCTGCAGTTCTCTCTTTTTGGTGCATGCGTGGGACAGATTGGCCGACAATAGATACCTGTGGACGCCACACAAGTAAAGAAGACCCCGTCGAATCGCGAATCGCGTGAAGTTAGAGCTTTGTAGTAGTCCTGAGCTGTTAATTCCATTCCTATACCATAGCATCAAGCTCGGGGTTTATCGTTCGTTTTCGGACATAAGTTCGACCTTGACGACAGATGCCACGTGATATACCCTATGGGGGTATAGGAGATTGCTCATGCAAGGTCACGCATCACATCAATCAATGAATAGGAATCAGATGGCAGCAAGTGCTACGCTCCATTGCTTAATGGGGTGCTCAATTGGCGAAGTCGTCGGCTTAATTATCGGTACAATTTTGGGTTTATCAAATCTGTTCACTATATTTATCTCTATTGTCTTGGCGTTTATTTTTGGTTTCCTGTTATCCATTCTGCCGCTCCGTAAGGCGGGTATGGCTTTTGTTGCCGCCTTAACAGTGGTTGCCGCTGCCGATACCTTATCTATTGCCACTATGGAACTGTTTGATAATGCAATTATGGCCGCGATACCTGGCGCAATGAATGCCGGCTTGGTTAATCCTCTGTTCTGGGTGACAATGCCGCTGAGTTTGGCGGTAGCGTTTGCCGCTGCATTCCCTGTTAACAGGTATCTGCTTGGCAAAGGAAAAGGCCATGCGCTCACTATGAAATACCACGACCAACAAAATCACTAGGAGACATACATGGCGACACAATACGGATATGCTGATAATAAAGAACATGTGCTCAAGCGCCTTAAGCGCGCCGAAGGACAGGTGCGTGGCGTGGCCCGAATGGTAGACGAGGACGCATACTGTATCGATGTACTCACACAGATTACAGCCGTCCAAGCCGCGCTGGATAAAGTTGCCTTAGAGCTACTGCGCGATCATGCTCACCACTGCCTTACGAATGATGCTATCAAGTCAACACGAGGCGAGGATAAAGTTGATGAACTTATCAAGGCTATGAGTCGAATGTTATCAAGATAAAGAGGGGAGATATATGCAAACGCAACCAATACTGTATGGGTTGATCGGATTTTTTATTGGCGGCTTTATTGTCGCAGTAGCCGCTACAACTTTTGATAGACCACATGAAAACAAGGCTACTCAGAGTAGTATGACCTTGCAAGACATGTCGGCGGCACTTCGGGATAAGCATGGCGACGACTATGACGCGGCCTTTCTTGCAATGATGATCGAGCATCATGAAGGAGCGATAGATATGGCAGAGTTTTCTGCTAAAAACGCCAAGCATCAAGAAATAAAGCAGCTTTCACGGAATATTAGCAAAGCTCAGCATGATGAGATTCTGCAGATGAAACAGTGGCAAAAACAGTGGGGCTACAATGACATGACAAGCCACCACTCGATGGAAATTAAGTAGCATAAAAACTGGCACCGCTCTTTTTCGGTGCCAGTTTTTTATTAGTGGGAGGTAGGTTTATTAGTTAGATGTGGTTGATGATGTGGTGCTTGATGTCTGGTCTTGCTCGCCGCCACCATTCATTCCGGGACCACCGTGGCTGCCGTGGCCGCGTCCGCCGCCCATAACATAACGGAGATATTCGGTCGGAATGTTATTGGTCTTTGCCCAGCTTTCCAGCTCGGTACGCTTCTGCTCCATAGCGGTTTTACGCTCTGCGCCAGTCTTGTCTTTCATGGCATCACGATCGGAATCCATAGCAGATTTTATTTCTTTTTGCTTTGCAAGGATCAGATCCTTTTGAGCACTGGTGATTTTGCCATCTTTAACGGCCTGGGTGAGTGCTTCTTCGGCCTTCTTTTGCTGGTCTGCTTCGTGTTCGGCATGATCAGCATCAAAAACGGCTTTGACCTCGTTCTTATTAAGGCTGAATTTGGCTGCGATCTTGTCGATCAGGCTTGATTCGCCGTTGTTGGCGGTTGTATTAGTAGCGGCAGAGGCAACGCCTAGGCCAGTAACACCTGCGAGGCTGATAGATGTTACGGCGCCAGCCACTAGTAGTGATTTCTTGATTTTCATTGTGTACTCCTTACTATCATTTATGCTGACAGTACTCCGATAGTACGCAATGGACTTGAAAGTTCCCTGAGAGTGTTGGCTATGATATTTTTTGCTTGCTTTGGGCCGAACTGTTGCTACAATGCGCGCGTGTTCGACAAAGCAATGCATATTCGATTAAAACGCAGTCTGTTGATAATAGGCCCAGCACTGGTGTTCATGCTGGGTGTTGTGGCTGCGCAGCGCTATCATCTTAGTGATTGGCGATGGCTTTGGCTGCCAGCCCCGTTTATCGTAATTGGCTGGCGTCAGCACGGTATTGTTCTGCTTTTGGGATTGCTTATTTTAGGCGTCATTTTCGGTCTGCTGCGTGGCACGCAATATATGGAAAAAAGAGCAGTTTACGACCGGCTCGAAAGACAGTCCGTCACTCTGATCGGCACCGCTAATACTGATGCTGTCTACGGCGCTCGCTATCAGCTGACTTTTGACATGCGAGATGCATCAGTTGTTAGTTCTGGCCTCGATTTGGTCGGCACGCTCCAAGTGAGCGGGTTTGGCGAATCAATGATATACAAGGGAGATCGCGTGGAGGTGAGGGGTAAGCTGTTTAAGAGCAGAGGAAATAACAGCGGCCGCATGGGCTATGCAGCACTGTACGTTCGGGAAAGGGGCGGCACGGGCATTGATGAGCTGCGACGAAAATTTGCGGCCGGGATTCAATCGAGCGTTCCTGAACCAGCTGCTTCATTTGGTATGGGCCTGTTGGTGGGGCAACGAAACACCTTGCCCAAAGACACGACAGAACAATTACAGAAAGTGGGCTTGACGCATATTATCGCAGTCTCCGGGTATAATCTGACGATTATTATGCAAGCTGCAGGGCGGCTCATGAAGAAACGGTCCAAGTTTCAGTATCTCGTGCTCAGCATTGGTTTGATGGTGATATTTTTGATGCTGGCAGGCTCCAGCCCTTCGATCGTGCGGGCCAGTGTTGTCTGTGGTCTGGGGCTTGGTGCCTGGTACTACGGCCGGGTTATCAGACCGGTAGCACTCTTGATGTTGGCGGCCGCAATAACTGTGGTCGCCAACCCTTTGTATGCGTGGGGAAATGTGAGCTGGATGCTGTCCTTTTTGGCATTCTTTGGGGTGCTTGTCGTGGCGCCAATTATCAGTCGGCGTATATATCGCAAGCGTGAGCCGGGCTTTGTCGGCGCTATGATACTGGAGAGCCTGTGTGCTGAGGCCATGACTTTACCCTATGTCTTGTATATTTTTGGCCAAATGTCGACAGTTTCGACCTTGGCAAATGTTCTTGTGGCCTCATTTGTGCCCCTCGCCATGCTCGCAAGCTTGTTTGCTGGCTTGGCTGGCATGATCCTGCCTACTGTGGCTGGCTGGATAGCATGGCCTGCCACGTTGGTGATGACATATATGTTGGATGTGGTTCGAGTCTTGAGCGAGGTGCCGCATGCATTTATTGAAAATATTGGCTTTTCCGGGCTTATGCTCACACTTTGCTATTGCCTGGCGGTAATAGTCCTCTGGATGGCCTGGCATAGGGGTGGCCAAAATGATACAATAACAGATAATACAGAACGCAACATGAAGGAGTGACAAGCCATGTCAGGACATTCCAAATGGTCAACAATTAAGCGCGAAAAAGGTGCGAAAGACGCTGCAAGGGGTGCCTTATTTACAAAATTGGGCAATGCGATTGCCCTTGCTGCCCGTGGCGGTGCAGACCCATCAATGAACTTTTCACTGCGCTTGGCTATCGATAAAGCCAAGGCCGCCAACATGCCAGTTGCCAATATCCAGCGCTCAATTGACCGCGGCTCAGGCAAACTAGGCGGCGATCAAATTCAAGAGGTTATGTACGAAGGGTATGGCCCTGGTGGCGTGGCTATCCTTGTCGAATGTGCAACAGATAACCTGAACCGCACTTACCCTGAAGTAAAGCTCGCATTTTCCAAGCATGGTGGCAATATTGCCGAAAAAGGTGCCGTTGCTTTCCAATTTGACCGCAAAGGTATGATTCGCGTTAAGGGCTCTGGCGATGAGCTTATGATGAAGGTACTTGAAGCCGGCGCGGAAGATATGCAGGATGATGGAGACGAGTCCATCGTCTATACCGATCCCAAAGAGCTTGCCAAAGTACGTGAGGCTTTGCAGGCCATGGGTGTAGAGATTACGGAAGCAGAGCTCACATTCGTACCCAATAACACGGTAGAGGTGACCGATGAGGCGACAGCAGGCAAGATTATGCGTCTCATGGACGCCCTAGAGGCGTCTGATGACGTCACGAATACGCATGTGAACTTTGATATTGCCGAGGACTTGCTCTCGTAGCCTCAGGAGGGCAGAATAATAGTTTTTTCAAGGTTCGTTAGGCCAAGGATATGCTGCGTAAGATCTCGTGAAAAGACGGGATCTTTTCGTCGTATCGTAAGCTCCGTTGTGCCAAAAGTGACGCCTATCTTGAGGTAGTTATGGCTACCAACCATCGCTTCTTGCTCGCTGGCAAGGATCTTGGCATGCAAAAAGGGAAGGTCTGGGCCCAGCTCATATTCAAAAAGTGCTGCTGGAAGCCGAAGCTGGGCCCAGCGCTTTTGCGTCTGATGTACCCAATAGTTAAGGCCGGCAAATTGATAGCTGTTGTTAAAGATTGTGTACACCTTTACTCCTCTTTGAAGGGCCCGCGCTAGGTGTGCGCCAGCACTGTCTGGAAAGAATTGGCTGGTGATAACGAGCCACACCTGGGCGTTATCGATGACCTCGAAGGCGTTGCGCATAATGACTGATTGTCGCTTGACCCCGCTATCGAGCAGCAACTGCGTATGGGGATCAATCACAAATGACTGATCATGGCTCCCGAGGGCTCTTGTCGTATAGGGGTCGACGAGGATTTTTTGCATTTCACGGTATAACCAATTGGCGGTGCGGTGATCTCGCCAGCCGACCATGACATCCAGGTCATTGGGGTGGTGGAAATTGCAGCCACCAACATATAGATAGTCATCGATAATGGCCGTTTTAATGTGCGAACGACCTCCATAGGGGTTTTTAAGAACGCGGGATGGCAGGTTGGTGACAACGCACTGTACGCCCGCCCGCCGCATACGCAGAATAGTTTTCCGGTGAGTATCTTCCGGGGATGGAAGGGCTGCTGGCAGGTGGCCATGAAACACCAGTGGACCAAAACGTTGCTCGTCTTCATTGACCAGGTAATCGTAGGCATCAGTTATCATAGCGGTAGCAACACCGCGCCGGCTCGCTTTCTCGAGGCTAGTTACGATTGGGGCGATTTCGGGATCACCTGGCATGAAGGCCATGGTCGCAACAAGGACACGACTGCCCGCACTAGCGCCATCAATCCTACGGCACAAGTCTTTGTAGTATTCGTGGCGATCATAAAGCTGGTAGCCAAAGGTGTTGGGGTTGGGCATAGTCATATTCTATACTAAGGATATGCGAATTATTGGAATTGACCCAGGAACGGGTATTTTGGGATTTGGAGTGATAGAAATGGTTAAGGGCAAACCCTTGCTGGTCGACGCTGGGGTTATCCGCACACCAGTCAAGGAGGACGACGCCATCCGGCTCGAGACAATTTTTGACGAATTGACAGATATTATTGCTTCAACAAAGCCGTCGATGATGTCCGTTGAAAAACTTTTTTTCGCCAAGAACGTGACGACAGCGATGACTGTTGCGCAAGCGCGCGGTGTGGTTTTGCTCTGTGGCAAGCAGGCGCGGCTTGAGTTGTTCGAATATACCCCAATGCAGATTAAGCAGGCGGTAACGGGATACGGCAAGGCAGATAAGAAGCAGATGCAGGAAATGGTGCGTATTCATTTGGGGTTGTCGGAAGTTCCTAAGCCAGATGACTGTGCAGATGCCTTGGCGGCCGCTCTGACGCACGCCAGCGTGGCTCGTTTGACGTAATATCGGGTTGGGCCAAGCGATGTGAATTGATCATCGAAGTAGCTCAAAACGCTTTCGCTGTGTCATACTACGAACATGATAGCGACACTTACTGGCCTAATTGCCGAAAAAATTTCAGACATTGTCGTTCTTGATGTTCAGGGGGTGGGCTATGGCCTGCTTGTTACAAGTGAAGATTTTGGCGCATTAGCCGTCGGCCAGTCAGCAAAGGTCTATGTGTACGAACATATTCGCGAACAGTCGCATGACTTATTCGGCTTTATCCATCTCGATACAAAACAACTTTTTGAGCAATTATTGGGCGTCAACGGTGTTGGCCCTAAGATGGCATTGAGCGTCCTGAGCACAGGTCGCGCAGCCGAAGTGCGGACGGCAATTGCTGGCGGTGATCTCAAATTTATCCAGGCTGCTCAGGGTGTTGGCAAACGAGTTGCCGAGCGCATTGTCGTTGACCTGAAAGATAAGGTTGGCTTAGCGGCCGTCGATCTGGCCTCAAGCGGTATGCTGCAATCTGATACGTTCTTGCAGCAGGACGAAGCGGTAGAGGCTCTGATGGCACTGGGTTATTCGGCGCAAGATGCATCTGCGGCACTCCAGCGTATTGATGCGGCATTACCTGTCGAAGATCGAATTAAGCAGGCGCTTTCTGGTAAATAACAATGGCTATTGAACGAATTGTAAACACGGCTTTGCCGGATGATGACCGACAAGAAGAGGAGCTGGAAAATACGCTTCGCCCCAAAGATTTTGCAAATTATGTTGGCCAAAAACGCCTCAAACAGAACCTGCAACTTGCCATCCAGGCCGCCAAAAAGCGCGGGGAGCCGCTCGACCATATTTTGCTCTACGGGCCACCGGGCTTAGGCAAGACGACAATGGCAAGTGTTATTGCCAATGAAATGGGCGCCCAAATTCGAATTACGAGCGGACCGGCAATCGACCGAGCGGGTGATCTCGCTAGCTTGCTGACTAATTTACAGGATGGAGACATGCTGTTTATTGATGAAATTCATCGTTTGAATCGCAGCGTAGAAGAAGTGCTTTACTCGGCAATGGAAGACTTCAAGCTTGATATCATGATTGGCAAAGGACCGAGCGCTCGAAGTTTGCGCCTGGATTTGCCTAAATTTACACTTATTGGTGCGACGACTCGTACTGGGGCTTTGGCAGCGCCACTCCGCGATCGCTTTGGTATGCTGCACAGACTTGAGTTTTATTCACCGGACGAAATCCAGCAAGTTATTCAGCGTGCGGCCGAAATTCTGCACATACGGATTGAGCCCAAGGCAGCCGCAGATCTTGCCACTCGGGCACGTTTGACACCTCGTATAGCCAATCGATTACTAAAGCGCGTGCGCGACTATGCGGATGTGAACGGTGATGGCACCATTGACGCTTCGATCAGCCATCATGCCCTTCGTTTGCTTGAAATTGATGAGCTTGGATTAGATCCAGCGGATAGAATGCTCCTCCTGGCTATTATCGACAACTACAAGGGTGGTCCCGTGGGGGTTGAAACATTGGCCGCTTTGACAGCTGAAGAACGAAGTACGATTGAGGACTTCTATGAGCCGTACCTTATGCAGATTGGACTCTTAGAGCGAACGCCTCGTGGCCGTAAGGTTACTCACAAAACCTATAAACACCTTGGCCGCCAGCCCTTATCTGAAGAATAACTTTCGGGGTTTGCTATAATGAGGATAATATGAATTCATCCTCAACCAGTAAATACTCCAAGAATAAGAGCGCCACCCAGCATCCTATGGTGGTTCTACAACCGGGCGAACGTATTATCGCCGAAATTAAACGTCATCCATTTGGCATTATTAGCGTTTATGCGGCATCGCTGGCTGCGCTGATTGTTGCTGGATCGCTGGCTGTTGCTGCACCAACCTATATTGATTCTTATAGCTTTAATGGCAATCTTAACACGATGCTAGCCGTCGGTGTCGCACTCTTTGTCGTCCTGATGGGATTGATTCTAGTCGTGGCTACGGTCGTATACTGGCAAAATCGCTGGGTTGTAACCGACGACAGCATTACACAGATTACGCAAGATAGCTTATTTGGTCGCCGGGTGAGTCAATTATCTATGGAGAATTTGGAGGATGTCACGGTTGACCAGCATGGCATCTTGCCGACGCTTTTTAATTACGGAACACTTAAGGCAGAAACTGCCGGTGAACATTCGAAGTTTACCTTTCCATATTGCCCTCATCCGAACAAATATGCTCGCCTGATTTTGGAAGTTCACGAGACATTTTTGCACCAGCGCCGCCACCAACCGCAGCCAGTTAATCCCGTCATGCCTATGAACGGACCTCATCAAGGTCAACAGCAATATCAGGCGCCACCACAACAATACGCTGCGACGGCTCCGCAGCAGCAGTGGAGCGCTCCAGGGCAGCCTCAGCAGCCCCAAAATGGCCAACCATATGCCCAGCCCCAAGCTCAGCAGTACCAAGATGATGCTAATCAGCCACCTCGGACAACACTTCCACCTCCACTACAGTAAGTTTTGGCAGTATATAAAAACGACGCTCATAGGGCGTCGTTTTTATATACATTAGAAGAGAGCTCTAATTGAGGCTGCCCTTGACGTATTTTCCACTGCCTTCGAGAAGGGCGGTGAGTGTATATTGTGCGCACGTTACTTTTTCGTTGTCACAGACGGTGCCATCTGGGCCAATCGGTTGATACGAGTAGCAGTCTGTCGCGGGCTTTTCGGCGATAATTGCTTTGCTGTCGGCGCTACAGGCTTTGTTTTTGTCAGCCCAGTGCGGATCCTTGAGGGTTTTGTCCGAAAAGTCCTTGAGATTCGCCTGGCGCCATGCAGCATCATTGAGGTTTGCGTAGGTTGGATATTTGCTGTATTGCGCGTAGTAGGTTTCAAGTTGCCCCTGGAGACTGTCTATGGCGACCTGTCGGCTCCCGTTGCGATTTTTGGCTTGGACGCCGCTGTAAGTGGTAACGACAAGCGTCGAGAGGATGCCGATAATCACGACGACGACGAGAAGTTCAATAATAGTGAAGCCCGAAATGTGTTTGCGTATATTCATAATCTATCCTGATTATAACTGGTCGCCGCGGCCGGTCAAGCTGCGAAGCAACGAGCTTTATTTTAAGATGGTGTTTGTCGCAACCTGCAAGACGTCTTGCATGCTGACTCTTCCTCGAAGTGCTTTGATGATTCCATCAAGCGCAAGAGGGACGAAGCCATCCTCTTTTATGGCATGGGTCTGGAGTGTTACGGCGGTGGTTTTTGGGTCGAGGAGTAATTTTTGGACACCTTCAGTTATCTGCATAGCTTCGGTGAGTGCAACGCGGCCTTTGTAGCCAGTATGATTGCACGCCTCGCAGCCTTCACGATGATGTGACCAGAGGTGCGTTATGGCTTTGGCGGTTGTGTTGGGGCGAAGATCACCTCCCATGCCTAGCTCAATCGCGGAAGCTTCAAGGTCGTGGACGCGCTTGAAGGAAGAAGCTGCGTGAATGCCAAAAGCTTCTTGGAGCTGTTCGAGTTGCTCTGGAGTAATGCCTTGCCGTTCCCGGCAGTGCTCGCAGAGTTTTCGTACGAGTCGCTGGGCGGTCACAACGCGCGTACTAGTCGCGATAAGATACGTTGGTATGTCGAGTGCTCGCAGGTGGAGTAAGGCAGCTGATGCGGAATCGCTATGCATGCCAGCAACCACTAAATGGCCAGAAGTGGCGGTCTGGATCGCTAACTCACTCGTTGGCTTATCGATAAGGTTACCAACGAGCAGAATATTAGGGTCCTGGTGGAGGGCAGCCTGTAATCCCTTGAGCATAGTAAGACCGTTGCGATGGTTAACGGCAGACTGGCTAGCGTGCGGGATTCGATATTCGATACTTTCTTCGATACTGGCGATGTTAAGACCGGGATTGTTAAGAGCCGTGAGCATGCTTGCCTGTGTCGTGGGGCGACCATGGTGCTTCGGAGCACTTACGATGACCATGCCATGGCTTCGTGCGAGAGCGTTTTGAATAATTGTAAGGTTTTTGCCCCAGAAGCCAAGCTGTTTGAGGGCGATTGGCGACCGTGCCTGTGTGGTAAGGTGCAAAACAACTTTTTCGCCGCCGTAAACTGGCATAGTTGCAATTCGAACATCAAATAACTGATCACGGATAGTCGTTTGAAAGGTGCCTTGCTGTGGAGTGGCTGTTTCTTTCTCGTCGAGGCTCGCCAGGTTTTTAAACTGCGCGACAATAGATTCCAGCGCTTTGCGAGGGATTTTGTGGGCACCGCGAAGACTGCCATCAATCCTATAGCGTACAAGAACATAATCGTCATGCGGCTCAACGTGAATATCGCTCGCTTGCCAACGCGCGCCATGCTCAAGCAGGAGCTGTACCGTTTGTGTGATCTGCTCGCTAGTGAATTTTTCAGCACTTCCTAAAAGGCGGCCAATAAACGAATCTTTCCCATCCATTTCCATCCATTATATATAAAACCATAACCAATGTAAGTATTTTTCCGCATAATCTTTGTGAAATTATCTGCTTGCGAGTTTAATCAGTCTACGCTAGCATGTGCCCGGCGAAATTTAAGGAGAATTTGACATCAAAAAGGTATTGTTTTTCTGGTATACTATTGAGAGATATATTTCTGAATCGACTGGTGGGGCGAAACTAAACTTGGAGGGTAACCATGGCAGACAATAAATCTGAAGATAAGAAAGAAACGAAGAAGACTGACGCAAAGACTGCCGCACAGTTAGAAGGCAAGAGCAAGGCTCTGAGCCTTGCGATGGAATCTATTGAAAAACAGTTTGGTAAGGGTGCCATTATGACCTTAGGCACTGCCCAGGTGCAGAAGGTCGACACGTATCGTACTGGCAGCATCTCTCTGGACCTCGCACTAGGTGGCGGTATTCCCCGCGGCCGTGTCATCGAGATCTACGGCCCAGAAAGCTCTGGTAAGACAACGCTGACACTCCACGCTATTGCTGAAGTGCAAAAGACCGGTGGGACAGCGGCATTCATTGACGCAGAGCATGCCTTGGATCCGACTTACGCAAAGCGTATTGGCGTTGATGTCGAGAGCTTGCTTCTGAGCCAGCCTGACAACGGCGAGCAAGCCTTGGAGATTGTTGAGACACTTGTTCGCTCCAACGCAGTTGATCTGATTGTGGTTGACTCTGTAGCTGCCCTAGTGCCTCGCGCTGAAATCGAAGGCGACATGGGTGACTCACTCCCAGGCTTACAGGCTCGCTTGATGAGTCAAGCGCTCCGCAAGCTAACCGGTGTTATCAACAAGTCGAAAGCAACTGTTATTTTTATTAACCAGATTCGTATGAAGATTGGTGTGATGTTCGGCAACCCCGAAACAACAACCGGTGGTAACGCGCTGAAGTTCTACGCCTCGGTTCGTATGGACATTCGACGTATCTCGCAAATCAAGCAGGCTGATGCCGTTATCGGTAACCGTACCCGCGTAAAGGTTGTTAAAAACAAGATTGCCCCGCCGTTCCGCGAGGCTGAATTCGATATCATGTACAACGAAGGTATTTCTCGCTCCGGTGACATCCTTGACCTTGCTGTCACCAATAATATCGTTGAAAAGTCTGGCGCTTGGTTTGCCTATGGCGGCCAGAAGATCGGCCAGGGCCGTGAAGCTGCCAAGACCCATCTCAAACAGAACCCCGATATCATGGAAGAGGTGGCTGAGAAGGTTCGCGAAGCCGCTACGAAAGAGTAGTACCGCCATTGGCGCCTCGTTGATGTCATGAAGATCACGGCCATAAAGCAACAGATAAAACGACCAGATAGATATTCAATTTATGTTGATGATGTCTTTGCTTTTGGCTTGAGTGAATCTGGACTATTGGCAAGCAAGCTGGCAAGCGGCCAGGAAATTGACGCACACCAGCTTGCTTCCCTAAAGGACACTGCCGTACAAGATAAGGCCTATGGCAACGCATTGCGTTATGTCGCAATGCGTCCCCGCAGTGAATGGGAAATGAGCACGTATTTGCACCGTAAACAGGTCGACGAGCCTTTTATTGAATATATTATGCAGAAATTACGTGCTGTTGACTTGCTCAATGATCGTACATTTGCCCAAGCTTGGATTTCCAATCGCCGTCTGCTTAAGGCAACGAGTAAACGGAAGCTTCGCCAAGAGCTACTGCAAAAGCGTGTCAATGAACGGATCATAGATGAAGCCTTGCGTGATGATGATGCGAGCGAACGCGACGTCCTCCAGGAGCTAATTGCCAAAAAACGCGCACGCTACCCGGACTCGGCAAAATTTATGCAGTATCTTGCTAGGCAAGGCTTTGGCTATGACGACATCAAATCTGCACTGAGTTCGCTTGAAGAGAGCTCATAGAGCTATACGTACTTAGGCAACGGCTCTTGCGTTGGCCGGAACTTTAGCTTCAAGGTCGTTGATGATGATTTGCTTATCAGTAATCTCTACAATTTGATTGCGATCAACACCAAGATTAGTGCCAGAAAAGCTTTTTAGCAGCGACTGACTGACGTAGAGCTTTTGGATAAACATACTAGGGATATCAGCGGCGTAGTCTTCGACTTTGCCAATTCGTGATTTGGATGAGGTAATGACTGGCTTGGCTATTAATTCAAATTGAATATTGAGCGTATTTTGCAGTCGCACCAGGTCTTTCGGCTCCATAAGGACGTCATAGTCGTTAATTACAAAGCCCTGGGGCAGCGCATCGCGGATGTCTTGTGGCAAGAGGATGAGCTGTTTTTTGCGATCCCTGTTGTCCTGGCAATAGAACCCTTCAATTTTCAAGTTATGGGGATTAATTATGGGCCGGAGAAGCGTTGCTACCTCGGTGCCAGTCCGCAAACTTAAAATCGGCTGGTTTATAAGAGTCTCACTAAGCTGAAGCATATTTGTAGTATACCTCGATCTCCGCTGGCATGCACCTATTTCTGGCTTTAATAAGAGGAGGTAGCAAAAAGCAAAAAAGAGCTTGTAATTTGAAGGAGCCATTCCTACAATCGCGGCGTGAAGATATTACATTACCCCCACAAGATGCTTTTATATGTGCTTATATGCGTAACTGTTGCGCTGCCAACGAATGTTTCGGCCCAGGAAATTAACACCTTAGAACAGGAGGACTACTCGCCAGTGCTTATTACGGAAATTCTCCCGGGCACAGAGGTGAGTGGATCGCAAGAATTTATTGAGCTATATAACCAATCGGCGACGACCATTGACCTTAGTAAACAAGAATGGCGTTTGCAGATTGCAAGTTCGACCGCCTCGGATTGGAGCAAGGCTAAAAGCATTGCTTTGAGCGGCCTGTTTTACCCCGGTACTTATATGCTGCTCGCGAGTACATACGTTGCCTCTGGCGAGACTAAAGCCTATTTGCAAGATTTTGCTTCTGACAAGTTTGCAAGCGGCATGACAGCGACCGCTGGGCATGTGCGACTCGCATCAAAGAACTCCCTTGCAACGAACCAGCCAACGCTTGACGCAATTGAATGGACGACTAAAACGACAAGCGGCGGATTCACAGCAGATCCACTATCGTTAGCACGGCCATTTATTCTGGAGCGTGCTATTGAAGCGGGCACGAGCATCAAGCGTAAGCTTGACTCAACGCAGCGGTTTATCCAGGCGGCTACAACAGATGAAGAAGCGGTGCTATTGTCGCTCTGTCCAAGCCCAACAGCGAATAATACGATTGGCCATCAAGTCAGCTCTCCAGGTGCAACCAAGCCTTTACCGACAACTCTTGATGTTACCGACCAGGCCTGCATTGTTGATGAGCCGGATGGTGATACGGGTATCGAAGTGCCTACATCAGACCCACCAGAAGTTTTATTACCAAATACCGCGGCAGGAAGTACCGTAGCGACCGGTATACATATCCCAGCAAGTGATATAGGACTTGCCGCACCGCAGCTGACAGAGCTCCTTCCGAATCCTGCTACGCCACAGACTGATGCTTCGGACGAGTTTATAGAACTTTATAACAGCAACAGTCGGAGCTTTGATCTGACGGGATTCTATCTGGAAATTGGGACGTCACAAATAAAACGATATGTATTTCCTGCTAATACGGCAATTGCCGCCCATGAATTCAGGGCATTCTTTTCGGCAGATACACATATAAGCCTCTCTAATAGCTCGGGGCAAGTTAGACTGGTTGACCCCCTTGGAAATCAGATCGGCCAGACAGATGTTTATGCTGCGGCAAAAGAAGGACAGACTTGGGCATTCGCCTCCAGTACGTGGCAGTGGTCGATGTTACCAACGCCGAATGCTGCCAATGCCATCAAGGCACCTGTAGCAAAGACTACCAAGGCTGCATCGTCTGCCAAGGCTACGAGCAAGGCTGCGGCGACCAAGGCAACTCCAAAAAAGTCCGAAAAGGTAATTACTGCCCCGACCACCAAGCCAGCCGCTACCGTTACGAGTACATCCCCACTCCACCCGGGAGTGCTTGCAGTTGTCGGGTCATTCGCGATACTATACGGTGCATATGAGTACCGTCGCGACGTGGCAAATAAAATCTACCAGTTCCGAAGTAACCGAGCAGCTCGCCGAGAGGATCGGCAAGATGTTGCGGGGCGGTGAAGTTATTGAGCTTGTCAGTGATTTGGGTGGAGGCAAGACCACGTTTGTCCGAGGGCTCGCTCGGGGGCTCGGCAGTACAGACCGAGTCTCAAGTCCAACCTTCACCATTAGTAAGGTCTATAAAGTCCCCGGCAGCCTTGCATTACACCATTTTGACTTCTATCGACTGCCTGAGGCTGGCCTGATTGCCGAGGAACTAGCGGACGTTTTGGATGATCCGCGCAATATTGTGGTCGTTGAGTGGGCAGGTATCGTGCAGGATGTATTGCCACAAAGCAAACTAACCATCAGAATCGAGAAAACACCCGAGGATGAGCGCATATTCCACATTACTGCTTCACCGGAACTTGCAGACCGGGTTAGGGAGGTGATGGAAGCATGATAGTTATAACTATTCGGACTGATAACCCAGAGGCTGAAATTGGATTATTTGATGGGGAACAGCAAGTGGACTACGAAAAATGGCAGGCCCACCGAGAGCTTTCCGAGACCATTCATCGTAAGCTGGAGGGTATTCTCCAGAAGAACGACAAGACGTGGCAGGATGTTGCCGGCCTTGTTGCTTATGAAGGGCCTGGTAGCTTCACCGGTTTGCGTATTGGCTTGACAGTGGCTAACGCACTGAGCTATGGCTTATCAGTCCCCATTGTCGCCGCAAAGGACGACGATTGGATCATGAAAGGCATTCATAGGCTACAAGCGGGTGAGCAAGATGAAATTGCGCTGCCTTTTTATGGCCGTGATGCTAATATTACGGCTCCGCGCAAATAAGGGGTGCCACTGGGCGCTCTGTTGGCGCACTTTTTTATTGACCGCACTTTATCCGTCGGCGTATAGTGAAGGTGGATTAAGTCTTATTTTCGACAACAAATAACAAAATCCGCATTTATCGATATAAATTACTAATACGTCAGATTGACTCTTGAGACCGCGCATTATGTCGACAGTTAGGGCTAGTGAAGTGAAAGCGATTGCCTCTGTTGATATACGAGGGAGCGGCTCAAGCAAACGAAAGGAAGGGCTGAAACCATGGACCCAATTTCCATAGTACTTGCTGTGGCTGGGCTTGCTATTGGCTTTGGTGCAAATACTGCGGTTACCAAGCAGAAGCTTGGCTCTGCACAGCAACGAGCCGATAAAGAATTGGCAAAATCAAAACAAGAAGCACACAAGATTCTCGATGAAGCTCGAAGCGAAGCGGCTAAGTTATCTGAGCAGACACGCAAAGAAGAAAAAGCCCGCCGCAACGAACTTAAGGATCTCGAGCAGCGCCTCGTGAGCCGCGAAGAGGCTTTGGACCGCAAGCTTGATGAACTTGACAAGCGAGGTGAAAAATTGCGCCGCGGTGAGGGCGAAGTTGAGCAGCTCAAAGACGAGATTCGTGATATTCGCAAGCGACAACAGGATAAACTGGAGAAAATTGCTAAGTTAACACGCGAAGAAGCAGCTGAGAAGCTGATGAAAATGACTGAGCGTGATATTCGTAACGATCTAACCGGTCTTATCTCTAAATTGCAGAACGAAGCGCACGATGAAGCCGAAGAAAAGGCAGCGACTATTATTGTTACTGCAATGGAGCGCATGGCTTCCGAGGTGACGGCTGAGCGAACAGTGACGTCAGTGAAGCTTGAAGACGAGGAGATGAAGGGCCGAATTATCGGCAAGGAAGGCCGCAATATTCAAGCCCTGCAACGCGCAACGGGCGTCGATATTATGGTTGATGACACACCAGGCTATGTCGTACTGAGCTCGTTCGATCCAGTACGCCGCGAGGTAGCTCGGTTGACACTCGAAATGCTCATGAAGGATGGTCGCATCCATCCTGGCCGTATTGAGGAAGTCGTCGAAAAAGCACAGCGCAACGTCGAAAAAGAAGTTGTACGTGCAGGTGAGGACGCGGCCCGCGAAGTCGGTGTTATTGGCATTCCAAAAGAAATCCTGCATTTGCTTGGTGAGCTAAAATTCCGTACGTCTTATGGCCAAAACGTTCTTAAGCATAGTACCGAAATGGCACATATTGCAGGTATTATTGCCGAAGAACTGGGCGCCAATATCAAGACAACCAAGTACGCGGCACTTGTTCATGATTTGGGCAAAGCGCTCACTCACAAAATGGAAGGCAAGCATCACCATATTTCTGGTGAAATGCTTCGCAAATATGGCGCACCCGAAAATGTCGCACTGGCTGCCGAACAGCACCATGATGATGTTGAGGCAACAACCACCGAAGCAGTCATCGTACGCGTTGTTGACGCTATTTCCGCGGCTCGCCCTGGTGCCCGCAATGTCTCTGCTGAAAACTTTGTAGAGCGCATGCGTGAACTCGAGAACGTGGCGACAAGCTTCGAAGGTATTGATAAGGCCTATGCTATTTCTGCGGGCCGTGAAGTGCGTGTATTTGTACGACCACAAAACGTTGATGACCTAGGTGCGATTCGCTTAGCGCGCGATATCTCCACAAAAATTGAGTCAACAATGCAGTATCCGGGGACCATTAAAGTAAATGTTATCCGCGAAACACGCGCGGTTGAATTCGCTAAGTAGGCCGGCTTTTGATCTAAAAGGGCAATGTTTGTATGAAGATTCTCTATCTTGGCGATATTATGGCAGAACCAGGCATCCAACTGATTGAACAGCGGCTGCCTGCGCTGCGCAGTGAGCTGCAAGTTGATGTCGTTATCGCCCAAGCGGAGAATGTTTCGGCAGGAAAAGGCTTAATACCCCAGGATTTCCAGAGGCTTCTAAGGGCAGGCGTTGACTGTTGTACGGGCGGCAATCATACGCTACATAGGCCGGAAATTTATGGCCAATTAAGTGACCCGCACGCACCCGTTATTCGCCCGGCGAACTATCCAAGCGATGTGCCTGGCCTGGGCCATACCTACACCTCAACGCCCAAAGGCAAGGTGCTCGTCGTCAGTCTGCTGGGGCAAATTGTCGGCAAGGATGCCGACAAGCCAGTGGATAGCCCCTTGCAGACCATTGATGCACTCTTGGCACGTGAAGAAGCAACGGACAAAATAGCAACGGTAGTCAATTTCCACGGTGATTTTAGTAGCGAGAAAGTCGTTATTGGCCACTACTTGGACGGTCGGGCAACAATGGTGGTTGGCGACCACTGGCATGTGCCGACGGCTGATGCTCGGATTTTACCTGGCGGTACTGCTCATATCACCGACGTGGGGATGTGTGGCGTTCTTGACTCTAGTCTCGGCGTGAAGTACTCGAGCGTTGTCCCGAGGTGGCGCAATGGTCACCCGACACGCAACGAACTCGAAACAACGGGCCCAAAGCAGCTTAACGGACTACTCGTAACCGTTGGGCCACACGGTCTGGCGACGCAGGCAATGGCCATCCGGCGCATTTACGACCAAAATGCCTAAAAACTGTAGGGCGTATCTGGTATTTACGGAAGTTTCTGTTATAATCTGGTAGTATCGTTCCTGTGCTAAGGCACGGGCAGCGACATTACGGGGATTGGCGCAGTTGGCTAGCGCGCGCGGTTTGGGACCGCGAGGTCGAAGGTTCGAGTCCTTTATCCCCGACCACATGAAATTTTTGTCTAAAAGAACCCTGAGCAGGGTTCTTTTAGTTTGTAATCAACTGGTATCTCTGTTCTTTGCCTAAGCACGGACCTCTTTTTCTTCGTTTGGGTCAGTTGAAGCTTTATTGTCGCCGTTTGACGACGGGATTATAATTATCAGACGAGTAGTAGATTTATTGCACGCTAACTGTAGGACAAGATATGACTGAAAGACTTGATTACGAAGGGGTGGGGCCCGGACAACAAGCGCGCGTGTCTGATCCATTGAGCATTTTATTACAGGATGTTGAGTGGGGTCCAAAATACCCTCTTGATCTATTGACTTTTACGCCAACAGAACAGGTATGGGTGAGTCAGCGTGGTCAAGACGGAGCCCAAAAGGGCCCGTATCAAACCAAGGGCGCGAATACCGTTAGTGTTGCGGCCTGGTATGGCATGCTTGGAAAGCAAGAGATCCAGCGCTGTCTAGAGGCTGGTGAAGAGATAGATACATTAACCCAGCATGGTCGCAGAGTAGTCGTGTTGAATGCTATTTTTGGCAAAAAGTGGAACATCAAAGGCAGTGTGATTGCGACGTACGCACCGGAAAGGATTGCTGAAGTCGCTGCATATCTTGACGCCGAGTTTGACAATGCCTGGCGTTGTCGTCCTAATCTGTGCAGCATCTCACAAGCCACGTTGGAGCGTCGAACGACGGAGTATGATAAAAGTCTTGGCCGCCAGTGGCGTTCATTTCCACAGATACTATCATGTCCCGATAAAGAGCGTAGCAACCGTATTCAAGTATATGATGACTATTTTGGAGTAGCATGGCGCGCGCGGCCTACTATTTTGACGAGTCCCCCGCGGACGATTATCCCGTCGGCCCGTGGCCTGCAAACAGTGAATATTACTATTGAAAATACAGCCCTCAGCTCTTATTTTGGGCTCTTAACAACGACAACACGCAATAAGCGAGATAAAATTGCCGCAGTTCGTTCCCAAGTGCTGAGCCATACACAAATCTATGCAAATTCCACAAATCGCTCATTGGCGTCTATTGTTAGTGAACGCCAGCAGTTGACCGAAGCCGATGTTGCCGTAGAGGCCCGAGAGCTGGCCGAGCTGCGCTATTTTATGCAGCGTATTGGCGCTCGCGGCTTGGTTAAATCGGTCAAGGCAATTAAACAGTGGGCCGACGTTCATTACCATCGACCCACTGATGCTATACTAGAGGCGCTTTTGCTTGAGGCGTACTAGTTCTTTTTCTTGTTGCCACTGTCACCGGCGATTTGCGGCTTGATGAACTTTAAGTATCCTAGAGTCATGGTAAGGACCAAGCCAATGGTTACGACAACAAAGCTATATCTGTTATCGTTGCTACTAAAACTGCGGCCAATGCTATACAAGAGCGTGAACGTTCCACCCATCAGGAGGCCGTCTGCCAATATCTCGATCCGTGATTGGAACACAAGGCTCACAACGAGCATCACAACTGCGGCAACCAGTACAATGATTGAAACGTTTCGGTTGTAGACGTCTAACTCTTTGCCATATTTATCTGATGCTGTCTGCCATTCATCTTGCTGGTGTTTTTGCTCGTGGGTGTATTCTTGGTCAGAGCCCAAAGGTTCTTGAAGCGACTGCGGGTATGTTGGCGCTTTCGGAGGGGTGTAGAAGGTAGCGACGCCTAGCCCCACAAAGAGAACGAGTAAAAGACCCAGGAAGAACGTGTACACAAATTTTAACATCGCAGGTATCCTTAATTATATGCCTCATTATAGTGGGGAAGGCCGCCAAAGTCACTGTTGTGAAAATTATGATCATGGCACATTTTAGCGGGTAGGGCGTACAATAAAATCATGGCATTTATCTTGACACTGATCGGTGTCGCTCTTATTTTGCTTCTTGCAGAACACTTAGCAAGAAGCACCAACACACACTCAGAATTAACGCGCAAATTTGTCCACATGGCGGTTGGTAGTTTCGTGGCTTTTTGGCCTTTTTTCCTAACCTGGCGAGAGATTGAATTGCTTTCGGCGGCTTTTCTGGCAGTTATTTTGATTTCCATCAAGTTCACCATTTTTCGTTCAATACATACTGTGCCGCGGAAAGCCATCGGTGAGATATTATTCGCGGCAGTTATTGGCTTCCTGGCACTTATAAGTAGCAGTGAGTGGATATTTGCAGCCGCTATGCTCCACCTAAGCCTCGGCGATGGCGTGGCAGCAATCGCAGGTTTGATATGGGGCGACAACAACCAGTACAAAGTCTTTGGTAAGATCAAGAGCTTGGCTGGCAGCGGAGCTTTTCTGGTAGTTTCTCTGCTCATCATGGTTTGTTATGTCGTATTTACTGATGCCTCGGCAAATATCATGACTTTGGCAATTGTGCCGATTATGGCTATGATCACAGAGAACGTTGCGGTCAATGGTACGGATAATCTCATTATGCCGGTACTCGTGGCATTAATATTGGGCGGTACCGGTTAAGCTTATGCCTTTCGGTGCTATAATAGGCGTATGCTTCTGACGGCACTTTTTTCCTGGTGGTACACAACCGGCTGGACAGATATCGCACACTCTATTGATCGCCGTTTTCACGGGGCGCTCAACTTCTTTTCGGTGGGCCTGTTGGCGAGAACTCTATTTGATCCTTATCGTCAAATTGCAGCAGTCAAGGGGAACGGTAGTATGGATGCTCAGCTCAGAGCGTGGGCTGACCGTAGCTTTTCACGCATGATTGGAGCGGTCCTGAGAAGTATCTTTATTGTGACTGGGTTGTTCTCGGCCGTCTTTGTACTGCTATTCGGACTTTTTCAGATGGTTATGTGGCCCTGCATTCCATTATTGCCTGTTATCGCACTGCTCGGCATGGCACTAGGGTGGAGTCTGTAGCTCATGCAGTTTGACTACAATAGCACTCGCGCTCAAAAAGCACGTTTCGCCAGCAAACTGGATACACCCGTCATGAAATTCTTTGTGCCCGCGGTCGGCTTTGCGCTGGCCGTAGCTGGACTTGGCCTGCTCGCAATCGGTACCGTCATTGGATGGCTGTTGATTGCTCTCGCTGCGCCAGCAATCATGTTGCAGGCCTGGATAAAGGGCGAGCTCCAGAAGCTACCCGCAATCAAGGGCAGCACCAGTATTGACGGTTTGTTAGACTCACGGCTGCTTGGCAAATTGCCCCCAACGTTTACCCCCGCCGAACTTGCAAACGCTGCGCTTTATTTACCTGACGGTAACTTTTTGGTGTATCGTTTTGCACTCGGTTCGGAATTTTATGATGCTATTGCGAGCCACGATCCTAATCAACTTCCCGTTATCTGGCAAGAAGCCGAGCGGCTCAGGCAGAGCGTCGGAGCAGATTATATCAGCCCAATTATGGTTCTTGCCGCAATTGCGCGCACGACGCCCCAGGTTGATGCTTATTTGGCGCATGTTCAGGTTGGCGCCGAGGACCTAAGTCGAGGGGTCGCATGGTTCCACCATCTCCGTGATATTATCAAAGAACACAGCCGCCGACGTAATGACGGGGGCATTGGCCGTGACTGGTCATTTGGCTACACGCCGACACTCAGCCATTTTGGTCTGAATATTAGTAATCAGGTTGCCTCGCAAGGGCTTTTGACGCGTGATATTGCTGCCCACGAAGTGATTATTGACCGCATGATTGGCCTCTTTTCCCAAGGTGGTCGCCAGAACGCTGGCTTAATTGGAGGGCTGGGAACTGGCAAGACCACTCTGGTCCACGCTCTTGCGGAGCGCCTTTTGGACGCTGATTCGCCATCAGTGCCACGATCGCTCCGCTTTCAGCAAGTTTTTGCGCTCGATCCATCGACGCTTATCTCCCAAGCTCATGGCCGCGGTGAGTTGGAGGGTTTGATCCAGAAACTTTTCTATGAAGCATTTGCGGCCAAGAACATTATTCTCTTTTTGGACGATGCTCATCTGTTCTTTGAGGACGGCACAGGATCGGTGGATTTGAGTAATGTGCTACTTCCAGTTCTGGAGGGCGGTGGCTTGCGATTGATCATGGCTATGGATGAGCAGAACTGGCTGCGTATCTCCCAGCGTAATCCTGCACTTGCCCAGTACATTAACAGGGTGCCTGTTGCGCCAACTAATCAGGACGACACATTATTGATCCTGGAAGACCAGCTGCTCTTAATTGAAAGCCGCCAAAAAGTAACGTACATGTACCAATCCTTGCAAGAGGCGTATCGCTTGAGTGAACGATACATGCAGGACCAATCGATGCCAGGAAAGGCGCTTGCTTTACTGGAGACATCCGCTGGTTTCGCAACTGACAAATTGGTTAGTGCCCAGTCGGTACGTCAGGCGGTAGAGCATACCCTGGGTATCAAGGTGGGCACTGCTGATAATAACGAAGAGCGTCAGACGCTCCTTAACCTCGAAGACCTTATCCACCAACGCATGATCAACCAGACGCATGCTGTGCAGGTCGTGAGTGACGCGCTGCGCCGTGCTCGAGCTGGCGTTCGCAACCAGGATCGCCCTATCGGAACCTTCTTATTTTTGGGCCCAACTGGTGTCGGTAAAACTGAGTTATCCAAGGCTTTAGCGGCAGTCTTCTTTGGTGGAGAGGAGCACTTGGTTCGTTTGGATTTGAATGAATACGGCCAGGCAACAGATGTGAATCGTTTGATTGCTGATGCAGCGCAGGACCCCCATAGCCTGACGGCGCAGATCGCGCATCAGCCCTTTAGCGTCGTACTTCTCGACGAGATCGAAAAGGCTCACCCTAATGTCCTTAACACCTTACTGCAGTTGCTCGACGAAGGGATCCTGCGGGATATAAATAACCGACAAGTATCATTCAGAGATGCGATTATTATCGCAACGAGTAACGCGGGCGCTGACCGTATTCGACAATATATTGATGCTGGTTGGCAGATGGAGGACTTCGAAAAGCGCTTTACAGACGAACTGATTACAAGCAATCAGTTCAAGCCAGAGTTCTTAAACCGTTTTGACGAGATTGTACTATTCCGATCGCTTAACCAAGATGAACTTTTGCAGGTTATCGAGTTAATACTCAAGGGTATTAACAAGACATTGGCTGTCCAAAAAGTTTCGGTAGTTGTCGCTGATGAAGCCAAGCGTAAACTTGTGGAGGCCGGCTATGATCCACGTATGGGTGCTCGCCCGATGCGCCGCGTTGTACAAAAGGCAGTGGAAAACATTATTGCCAAGCGCATGCTTGGTGGCCAGGTGATGCCTGGTGAAGAGATTCAGATCAGTCTTGCTGACGTTGAAGCTGCGCTGGGGCAGGTTTCGCAGCGCTAGATCCCTGCCTTATCCCGCCTCTCTGTTGGAATAGATAAATGGCCCGGATAATTCTCCGGGCCATTTATCTTTGAAAGACTTAGTCTATTCGCCGTGCATACTAGCATGAGCGCGGAGCGCATTAAAGATAACGACGACGTCAACGACCTCTTGGATCAATGCGCCATATACTGGCTTAAAGGCTCCTGTCGAAAAGATCGCCATCAGAATAACACTGAGACCAATTCCAATCCAGATACTTTGCTTGGCAATAAAGAAGGTGCGTTTTGCGATTGTGACACTTTGAGCGACACGTGCAAGGTCGTCTTGCATAATAACGACGTCGGCCGACTCACTGGCGGCAGTTGAGCCGCGCGCACCTAAAGCGATGCCAACACTGCTCGCAGTAAGCACTGGAGCGTCATTGACGCCATCACCGACGAAAGCAACAGGTTTATAGGCTTCATCTTCGATGACATAGAGTTTGTCGGCAGGGAGCGCTTCGGCGGTGACGTCCGTGATCCCTACTTGCTTGGCGATGGCCTGTGCACTTGCTGTATTGTCACCCGTTACCAAGAGAACGTTCTGGATACCAAGTTGGCGAAGGCGGGCGATGGTATTTTTTGCCTCTGGTCTGAGACTGTCGCTAAGGGTGATGATGCCAGCGAGCTTGCCATCGACAGCAACAAGCGCTGCCGTC
Organism: uncultured bacterium; assembly: GCA_963721475.1. Classification (GTDB taxonomy): domain Bacteria; phylum Patescibacteriota; class Saccharimonadia; order Saccharimonadales; family UBA4665; genus CAMLQK01. The sequence continues at coordinate 693,600 of CAVRJI010000002.1, forward strand.
TGCTGGATTTCCGTACTGTCAAATGTATCAGGCAGGGTGATGTCATGATCCTCGAGAAGAGTGGCTCGCCCCACAAGGATCGTTTTACCCCCGACCACCGCTATGACTCCTTTCCCTGCGACTTCTTTGATGTTTTTGGATTTAGTCAGCTTAACTTTATCAGTGATGGCTTTTGCCAAGATAGCATGGGCCAAGACATGATTTGAGTTGTGTTCAACGCTTGCTGCCAAGCTAAGGACTTCTGTTTTGGAGAAGCCATGGAAGGCTTTGACGGCATCAACCTGCAGCTGACCGCGGGTTAGTGTGCCGGTTTTATCGAACGCGAAGGTTTTGGCTTCGGCGAGACGCTCCAAGGACGCTCCGGTTTTAATAATAATGCCGTGTTTGGCAGCGCGGCTCATGCCTGATATGACCGCAATAGGTGCCGCAAGAATCAGTGGACAGGGAGTAGCAACAACCAGCACTTCCAGGAACCGAATTGACTCACCGCTGATGACCCAAGCCGCAGTAGCAATGGCGAAGGAAACAAGCGTGAACGGCACGCTGTAGCGATCTGCCAGACGCACAAATGGCGTTTGGCTATTACTCGCTGCTTGCACCAATTTGATGATTTGTTCATATTGACTGTCAGCAGCGCTATGAATAGCTCTGGCGGTAATCGCACCATCGATATTAACCGATCCACTGAGCAGCTGGTCGCCCTCGGAGCGCACCTGCGGCAAGCCTTCGCCAGTTAGGCTTGATTCGTCAAAGTTCGCCGTACCTTCAATGATTTCTGCATCAACAGGTACGATCTCACCAGGTTTAATGATGATCTTATCACGTACCTGAACCTCTTTGACGCGCACATCAACAATTTTGCGCCCCCGAAGGACGTGTGCTTTTTGGGGCGCCCGGTCTAAGAGGGCATCCAGTTCGCGTGATGCCCGTCGGTTGGCATAATTTTCGAGACTCTCACCGCCAGTGAGCATTAGTACTACAACCACGGCTGCCCAGTATTCATGCATGATAACGGCAGTAGCAATGGCGGTTGCCGCCAAGATGTCGACACCGTATTTCCCGGTGCGTAGATCTTGCCACATTCCCCTCAGTAAGGGAACGAGCTCAAGCCCGGCCGTAATTCCCAGGAGCCAATGTGCTGCAACATCAAGTCCAGCTAGATCTAGGGCTAACGCAACTATGGCTGCAAGTAGCCCATAGGCGAACAACCGATACTCTTTAAAAAAATGTACGATCCGGGACATAATCAATCACCTCATTACCTGAATTCTTCTGTAAGCAGTATAGCAAATTTCAAGAGGTGTTTACGTTGCAATCGCTACTCAATCCCACCACACATTAATTGACCGTAGATATACCTGAGAACAGAGCGACCCCTTCTGCGCAGCCGGAAAGAGTAGGCTTGGGTCAGATGTATACTTAAACTCAACATACTGGGTCATAGTGGTGTCTGGCTGGGGGACTGAAGGAACCTGATCGCCGACAAGCCCCGCAGAGTAATCACTCAAGTGAAGCGTATACTCACCGCGGTCGGTTGTTTTGTCACCGATCTTTTCACCTATACTCAACTCTACGCCTAATTTGACTCGCCCAACTCTATGCGCAGCCTCGACTTCAGTTTCACCTTCCCTGAGTGTTATCGCGGGAAATCCCCATACGCCTGCTAGGGGTCCTTGCTCGTCCTCTGGTCGTTTAACAATGAGGAACTCGCCGTTTCCGTTTTTCACTACCAGCGCTACTGCGTTTTTGATTGGTTTCATCGCATAATTATAGCAAACAATGGACTGACTGGTGTCTGCCTTGTTGGGGCTAGGGTGGGGCCAGGCCGTTCCCTAGAATGAGCTTACCACTTGGGTAATGTTGCATCTGTAGCGATAAGGGGCTGCATGGGCTGGGGCTCGCTGAAGGCTACGACTGGTTTGTTTGTGCACGATGCGGCACCATCGGCGGCCATAACACGCACGCTGAATGAGACGGCACCATTGCCCAAAAGCACGGCGATTGTTTGTGCTCTGTCGGGGGATACGGGGCGACTATCATTCCACGTGTCGCCATTCTGGCCGCGGAAACCAACGATGACACCATTGGCATCTGCGGGCACTTCTGTGTGTATGGCGACGCCATTTTTCCAGGTGGAGCGATCTTCTGTTGCGCTTGGGTCTGCTGGAAAGAGCGTGCTGACGGCCCGTGGTGACTCACACGTCTCAGGCGCTTCTTTGCTGCTACATGCCGCCAGAGAGCTAGCTAGCACGAGGGCTGCCCCAGTGCAGGTTGCTCTTTTTAGGCTGATATTTTTACTGCGCTCATGTAGGTTCATCTGTACGCCTTTCTTTTTATTATGATTTTGAATAGTCCAGGATGCTGCCTCAGCAACTAATAACTATACCAAACAAAAAAGCCTCTCTTACGAGAAGCCTTTAAGCATAATAATCTTGGGGCGAATGATGGGGCTCGAACCCACGGCCTCCGGAGCCACAATCCAGCGCTCTAACCTACTGAGCTACATCCGCCATGAATGTATAACAGATCTACTCTAACACTTTTTAGGGCATTATTCCAGTATTTATTTACAGATGGCGCGTTCTTTGGGTGCTATGTCGGGCGCATAAACTAGACAATAGAGTTGGCTATTAGGGTTATTTATTGTATTATATTAATTACTCTCAATGTACATAACAATACATTGTTGTCAGGACAGTAAAGCCCCAGACATATGCAAAGCAAGAAAGAAGTGAGTTATGTTGACGGGTGATGCCACAGTAGAAGATTGGATGCGCGGGTACAGGGTGGATCCAATATTAGGCAAGATCGGCGGGAGTGGCCGCGGTGCACGCAATTATGCTGATGTCTCACCCCGCCACTATGCGGATTGGGCGCCAGAGACAGGTGCTACAGCCAAGACACTAATACAAGAACGGCAAGCGCCAGCAGATGAGACGTCTTATTCGCTTGGTGACATGATTGTCCGCAACCTTGTTACTGGTGAACTGCGCCCCCGCAGTCAAGTGTGGGCAGAAGCCGCACAGGCTCGTTATCATACTGACGCAACCGGCAAGGTCGTGGCTGGTGTGGCCCTTAAGGTTATCATTGCTCCTCAATTCTCATTACCCGTAGAGGTAGTAGGTTTAGCTGAGGTAATCCCAGTGCCTACTAAGGCTCAGGATAGTAGCCCCATCTCCGCATAGAAGACGTAGCAAATACTAACACATATAAAAAGAACGGCGTTTTTGGCCGTTCTTTTTATATGTGGAGTTTTTAGAGATAATTGTTTTGGTTTGTTTGGTACCCCGGACAGGATTCGAACCTGTGACCTTGAGCTTAGAAGTCTCTTGCTCTATCCATCTGAGCTACCGGGGCGCATGCCAGATGCGATCTTTTATGTGGTGCGGGTAGAGAGAATCGAACTCTCGTCTCCAGCTTGGAAGGCTGGCATATTAGCCACTATACGACACCCGCATATCCCACTCGGTAAGCTTATTATAACAGATGTTCTGTGCGGCTTAAAGGGATCAATATTTCTCCGCTGAAGCAATTGTAGGGTACACTAATTGATGTTTTAGTTGCAACAAATATTCATAGGGAGAGCATATGATACGTACGCGCGAGGTGGTGGTTGAGCCATTTGAACATACACGATTTACTGACAGGGAACTAATTGAGCGTGACCTCGGAATTGTTGCAGCATCACGGGCTATGGATGAGGTGGCGCCGGGCACTCAAATAGGTGTTAGCGTGATGCATGGCACGGCAGTGTTGGAACGCTGCGGTAAGCTATTTGTTGATAATAGCCTGTATATAGCAGCTGGTCGTTTGCTGCAGCAGTTTGCCTATACTTCTGGGGTGGGTCCAGGGCATGCTGGCGTATTCACAGATCCCAGAGGTGGCCAGAGAGAGGTTTTGGCTTCTAGGCGAGTAGTTTCGGAGCTTAGAAAATTAGATCAAACTGACACTGTCGGATATTTTCACATGGTGGATACCCAAGGCCTGTCTGAGAGTCAGGCAGGGTTTAGTGAATCCCGGGCAACTCGCCAACCACTCGACGTTGTTAACATATACGGAGTGACACTTGCTAATGTATCGGCCCTGTTGTGTCCAGACACGCTCGACACACTTACTGACCCCATAGATCATGACCCAGTCGGTAGATGGTTCCGAGAGGCTGGTTTACGCCAAAATAAAGGCCCGGGGCTGCAATAGCCTAAGAGGGCAGTATTTCGCAAATGGAGCAATTTCGACTACACTACTTCCTGTTTGTATAAAATATAGGAGGGCGACAATGATAAGAGAAGTACTGCGAGTTAGTCAATTCGATGAAGATAGACATTCAGAAGCAACTTTACGACAAGCTGGATTGGGTATGGTGGCTACCGCTGCCCTGCATGACGTTATAGCGCCTGGCGTACAAACAGAGGTGAGCATTAATCACGGTATCGCTTGTCTCGATCTGACTGGAGAGGTTAAGATTGATGATCAACATTACGTTGCTGCGGGTAGAGTTATGCAACAGGCTGGCTATCAGGCTGGTCTAGCACCAGGTCATATTGGCTTGTGGGTTCCCCCCGGTGAGGAAAAGACCCGGGTATTTGCTTCGCGACCCGCAATCGAGGCTATTAGTGCAATGAATACAGGGTATTTGGGCTACTTGCACCTTGTAGAGATTGAGTATACAGAAGACAATCGATCAGTCGGTTTTAGTCAACGAGCATCACGGCGTGATCGACTTGATGTCGTGGGGATAGTAGGAGTCCGCACGGATGATCTCGATACTATGCTGCGGCCGTATAGTCTGGATACGCTTACTGATCCTATAGATAATCCTGTGCTTGGTTCGTGGTTCCAGGAGGTTGGACTGCGCATGAATGACGTGCGACCAGCGGTCTAGCTATAGTTCGTGCATAACGGTGATCTGGGCACCGAGGCTATTGAGGCGTTCGGCGAGATCTTCGTATCCGCGCTGAATCGTATAGATGTTGCGCAGAGTTGAGATACCGTCTGCCGCCAACATGCCGATCAAAAGGAGACTGGCTGGGCGCAAGGCTGGTGGACAGACAACGTCAGCTGCCCGGAAATGAGTGGGGCCTTCGATGTGCAACCGGTGAGGGTCTGCCAATTCAACCTGCATGCCAACCTTGGTCATCTCGGTGTAGTAGATGGCTCGGTTTTCATACATCCAGTCATGAATGAGGGTTCGCCCGCGGACAACAGCAGCAATAGGCACAAAGTAGGGCAAGTTGTCGGCATTTAGGCCGGGGTAAGCAGAAGAGTGGATTTTGTCGGTCAAGGCCCGAAGCGTGCCATTGTGTTTGTGAATGGTCAGGTCGACAAGCTCGGTGTGGCCGTTCTCTGCCTTGTACCGAGGAGTTAAATCATAGGAAAGGCCCATTTTCTTCAACTTGAGGAGTTCAATCGACATAAAGGCGATGGGAACGCGGCGGATGGTAATTTCGGAGTTAGTAGTGACAGCTGCTGCAGTAAAGAACATAGCTTCGATAGGGTCTTCGGCTGGGGCATACGTGATGTTCTTTTTGATGAACGGTACGCCCTTGACCCGCAAGCTCGTGGAGCCAATGCCAGAGATCTTGACGCCTAGCTTCTGAAGGAAGAAGCAAAGGTCTTGGACCATGTAGTTGCTCGTACCAAATTCAATAATGGTTTCTTCTGGGGTGCGAGCGGCAGCAAGGAGGGCATTTTCGGTGACAGTGTCGCCTGCCTCGTAAAGTGTCACACGATCAGCAGGCTTTTTATCGACGACTACGTCATAGAAGCCAGTTTTGGCAACAATATTAACGCCAAACTCTTCGAGTGCGTAGAGGTGTGGTGCGACCGTACGTGAGCCAAGCTTACAGCCGCCCGCATAAGGGATCTTGAATTCTTTGTAGTCGTGCATCAAAGAACCCATCATCATGAGTACAGAGCGAGTTTTGCGTGCAGCAGCAGCATCCATTTCGTCGAGCTTGAGCTTTTCGGGGCGACGAATCTCTAGATCGTTGCCATTGACCCATTTTGCTTGAACGCCAATGCTTTCCAGCACTTCTATAATGCGGTACACCTCTTCGATACGGGGAAAGGAAGTAAAACGCGTAACCCCATAGTTTAAGAGGCTCGCGCACAGCAGGGCAACGGCGGCATTCTTGCTGGTTTTGAGGGTGATGTCACCGTGAAGCTCCTTACCGCCTTCGATACGTAGATTGACAGCTCCACCACTGATTGTAATGAGCTGTTTATTGAGCACATCACTAATGCGCCCGAGCGTTTCGAGGCTTAGGTTTTGTTTGCCGTGTTCCATGCGGTTAACCGCCGATTGCGAAGTGGCAAGGCGCTTGGCAAATTCAGCCTGTGTGAGACCACGTTCTTGACGTATTTGAGCTATTAACTGTCCGATTTTCTCGTTTGTACTATGCATAACAATAAAATTATATCACGTATGATATTGAATTCAAGTCCTTTATGATTATGGTTGCGTTATTCGGTTGCAGCTAAAAGAACCAGCAAACGGCAGTGTCTGAACAGAAATAGGACGAGATAGAAGGAGGGGCTTCGCTTGCGAAACAATCAATTGCATTAAATACAATGTACCACACTCATCTTGCTTGCTACAATGTGCCTATGATTTAGCTACGTCTCCGTCCACCATCTTTAACCAATACGTATAATGGGAGTTATTTTTATGGATGATTTTGTAGCAGCTATGCAAGATAAAGCGATCGCCACGCTTTTATTGGCCGAAGAGAAGCGTCAACGAGACGGACTGGAGCTTATCCCGTCCGAGAACTATGTCAGCCGAGAAGTCTTAACTGCGGCTGGAAGTGTCTTCACTAACAAATATTCGGAGGGCTTCCCTAAGCGCCGATACTATGGGGGACAAGAGAATACCGACAAAGTAGAGCAGCTTGCTATCGACCGTGCCAAAGCATTATTTGGCGCTGACCACGCTAATGTTCAGCCACATTCCGGCGCGCAGGCCAATGAAGCGGCATTTCACGCATGGTGTGAGCCGGGTGATACGATTTTGGCCATGGAATTGAGCCACGGAGGGCACTTAACGCATGGCCGCCCCGGAACGGTGCTGGCCAAGCTCTTCAATTATGTGAGATACGGCATGAAAGATACCGAAACAGGTGAGATTGACTACGTGCAGCTGCGCCAACTTGCCCTCAGGCACAAGCCGAAGATTATTTTGGCGGGCTTTTCTTCTTATCCACGTGAGCTTGACTACAGTAAATTTGCTGAAATTGCGCAAGAGGTTGGGGCGGTCTTGATTATGGACGCCGCGCATATTGCCGGATTAATTGCAGGCAAGGCCCTAAAGAATCCTTTTGACTATGGATTCCACATGATTACGACAACAACCCACAAGACGTTACGTGGTCCGCGGGGGGGTATGATCCTGACAAAGGGTATTGCCGGTAATCCGCTGCGAGCACCCGAGAAAACTATTGAAAACCTACCAACGCTTGTTGATCGTACGGTTTTCCCTGGCATCCAAGGTGGTCCGCTCGAACATGTTATTGCCGCCAAGGCAGTGGCTCTTTATGAGGCAGCGCAACCTGAGTTCCAGGTATATGCCCAGCAAATACTTAAAAATGCTCAAGCCTTGGCAGCATCTATGATGAGCAATGGCTTCAAGCTGGTTACAAACGGAACAGACAACCATATGGTCGTCGCAGATGTGCAGACGAGCTTTGGTTTGCATGGTGGTGAAGTCGAGGCGTTACTAGACCGGATCGGCCTTAATCTTAATAAGAATGTGATTCCTGACGATCCACGCCCTCCGTTCCGCCCAAGCGGTGTCCGACTTGGTACGCCCGCTATTACGACGCGCGGACTCAAAGAATCAGATATGGACCTAATTGTACGATGGATGAGTGGTGCGATTGCTCATCGCAACGACGACGCTAAGATCGAATCTCTACGAAAAGAGGTTACGGAGTTTGCTCGTCAATTTCCGCTTCCAAGTGACGAGTAGGCTTTCTTTTGCCACTTCTTGAACCTCTTGCGTGACTTGAGATTCTTGCGGCTTGGCATGTGCGCCCCTTGCCCAGCTTGGTCTAGCGCTTTCACGTGTGGAAGGAGCGGTAAATAGAGGCGTCTGATTCAAAATGGGCCCTGTTGGGGTGTTGGAAGCAAGCGCGGCTGCGTAGGCGATGCGCTCTTGCTGCTCCTGATATTCAATGGGTGTCAACTCTCTTTGAGTAGTTCGATTGCCAGGGCCAAAAGCGCGGCTCAAGGCGACGCCTTCCATATGGTCAGGCAGGGCGAGCCGTCTCTTTTCGGACGCCCGCGACTCCATTGTCCTGTTTTGCGCAATCTGCATTGCGAGGTTGCCTTCTGTTGGATACCCGGGCGCAAAAGGCCGCAAAAGCTCTTCATCCAGGAGTTCTCCTCGTTCCAAGAGCGCAACGCTGCCTATGCCATACTCTGTGGCGATAGGCCCATGAGCCGCCGCAGGCGCATTGTCGTGACCAAAGCCACCGAGGCTGTCAAGGCCCTGACGCATGCTAGTTGCCCTCGATCCAGCGGGTGAGCCTACGGAGTGCCTGGCTGCCAATCTCAGAGATGAGGTCCCCAATTGGTGGGACGTCGGCGCGTTCGGCCGTGTGAGGAGTAGCGTCGCTGAGGTGGCTGCTTTCATTGCGGGGTGTACGATCGGTGCTTGTCGCACCGGCTTCCCTGGGAGAAGAGTGCGCCGCTCCCATTTGTGGGTCTTGGTGTTCGGTGGGCCCTTGAGGGGTGGAATCTGTATCTGCGACCGTAACAAGCTCACGAGCAACCTCAGGTGCTGCAGGCAGGGCACGCGGTTCAGTAACTGGCGCCCCGTAAAGAGCGATAGGTGTGCGTTCAATGGGCTCCACGGGCTGCGGCTCTGCGGGACGAGGATTGTCCTCTGCCTTAGGCGCCCTATGCCGTGCAACTGGTCCAGCGGGGCGAATAGCGACAACGCTGTGGGCTGCAGTGTGCGCTTGGTCGTATTGTTTCACCCAATCGGCACCTCCTCGTGGGGGCGGCGCAACACTTCCGGCGGCTTGCAGGTCGAGACCCTTAAGTCCCGGAGCAGTCCGGCCAAGATCAACGACATGGCCAACAGATAGTACTGACTGACGCGGTGTCACCTGTGCTGGCGCGACAACCTCAGTTTCCACTATAGCGTTGTCGACAGGATCGACTGCTTCTACGGCTGGCTGCTGAATGACGTGGACTAACTCTGCTTTAGTTTCTTCAGCCATGGGTTCAGTGATAACCGGTTCCGGAGCTTCAGCGGTCTGTACAGTAGCCTCGGGCATTGCTTCGACGACAGGCGCTGCTGGAATTGCGCTGGCATCGACAGTGTCCATAGTGTCCACTGAGGGGTCGTATTTCTTGCGTCGTCTCCCAACCGCACCAGCATAAGGCACGGGAGTAGGCGGAACGGGTACCTCAGTGATAGCGGGCTCTGCGGCTTCCTCCGCTGTAGGAGTTTCGGGCTCAACAAATTCGGTAATTTGTGCGACTAGATCTTGCTGTCGGGCAGCTTCTTTGGCGTTGTCGACTATGGCATTCGCAACACCAATCGGGGCGCTGTCTCCGAATTCAGCTGCCAATTCGTCATAGAGTGACGTTGGCGGCTTGGGTGCCACATCAACGCCGGTGGTTCGCTTGGCAAACCAACCTGTATTATTTTCGGGATTATTCCAGTCCTCGCTGTCTTTTCTTCCGAGTGCCAATATTTGGTTAACAAAGCCTTCTGAGTTTTGGCGGAAGGATGATAGCCCGACTGGTGATTGAGGTTGAGGCTTAACGGGTTGCGGTGCGGCTTCCTCTGCGACGGGAGCTTCTTTGGCGGTTTCTTTGGCAGCGAAGGGCTCATCGAATCCTTCGCGTCCGACGCCAGGGTCTACGGTTGGTTCTTGGCTAAAGGTTACGCCGAGGTCTTCGCCAATGCGGCTAATAAGGTCACGGCCTGCTGTGGCTGCTGGCGCGGCGGCCTCGGGTATGACCTTTGTCCTTGAGGCATGTGCGCTCTCAAGCGGTGCATCGCGTAATGAAAATACGCGAGGGGTACCCTCTGGGGTAGGCTGGGAGTAATTGGGATAATAAGGTTGTTTTTCCATAGTGTAATCATTCCTTGATCGGCAGGGATGCCGAGGTCATTGGTTAATGTGTGGCGAGGTAGGGGATTTTCCACCGGCCAGTAAGTAGCGCCTCGTTGTGGTGCTGTGGCGGCTGGATCGGCAGCTCAGCCGTACGCGTAAGATCAGGACTGTTACGACGAGGATCGGTGGATGAGGCTAGTAACCATGCCCAAGCTGGATCTTTGGCCATAGCCTCGAATTGCTCCGTGCCAAAAGGAAGCTCAGGGGGCGCTGGCGCAGTAAAGTGCTCGTCGTGATACCTGAGTTCAATTTGCGGCCGCTCCGGTAAAGGACTTTGGCCAAAAACGCCGTGTGCCGCAATGCCGCCAATAACTGCTGGCTCCAGCTTATCTGGGCTGGCAGCGGTCGGCTCGACCTCGAATTGCTCTACATGACCAGGCTGCCGAAGCTCAAGTGCAGTGCCATATTCCCTTTCAAGGCCATTATAGATAGGTGAGTCCAAAAGCGGCGTGCCCTTTGGAGCGGGCGGAAGGATATCTTCCTCATCCGAATAATTGCCCGCTGGAGCGTGCTCCACGGTGCGTGTGACGGGGACCGGATACGCTCCATGAAAGTACGCGTCCGTACTGCCCGAGTGTAGCGTGGTCGGCTCTTGACTATCCGCAACACCTTCGCTCACGGCTGTGTTCTCAAAGCTTGCATAGCGCAAGCCTTGCCCGGGGGTCATCCCATTTTCCAAAAACGACATTATAAAAAGCTCCTTTCAAATAAGTAGCCAAACAGATTTAACCTAAAGACGTACACACAGAATAAGTCAAAAGTATACACCCGCAAGCCCTAGATTAATAAAGTAAAAAATACATCAACTTGGTTATGCTTATTCCCCGGTATATAATCGGAATACATGGCTAATGAAAAGCATACCGTCCGGGCAGGGGTTTATCTCGTTTTTGAAAGAGGCAGCAAAATTCTGATCGTTCGTCATGGCCACACCGGCTATCATGACGGAGACTATGGGTTGCCAGGTGGTCATATTGAAGCAGGTGAGCCGGCATCAGGTGCGGCTATCCGTGAGTCCTTTGAATTTGTCGGTATTCGTTTACGCTTGTCGGAACTCCGCCTCGCACATGTCATGCACCGATTGAATAATGACGTGCACTCAACTGTCGATAGCATTGACTTTTATTTTTTGGTGGAGAATTTCCCCGGGGAGGCGGTTGACCGCGTGCCGCAGAAATATGATGCGATTGAGTGGGTTGCATGGAACCGATTGCCACAAAATACACTGCCGGAGGTCCGATACGCCCTGGAATGCATAAAGGCGGACAAGATTTACTCTGAATTTGATTTTATCGGTCAGTAGCAGACGCAGCGGACGACTGGCGATCGTATATGGGGAGGAGTTCGGGCTCTTGCTCGAGAAGAACTTCAAACTTCTGGTAGACAGCGTCGAGAATTTTTTGCCGGAATTGCAGTAATTGTTGCGTGCTAAGAGCATGCTCGTTTACTAGAACAAGCGGCTGCTGAGGCCAGGTTCCCATGCCGGTCTCGGAATCGTGAAAGTCTTTGAATCCTGCCTGCTCTAGGAGCCACGCCGCAGGAATTTTTATGCGACCATCGGCCGCCGGCCAGTGGGGAATATCTGGATAATTAGCTTGAATTTGGGCGAGTGTGCCCCCATCAATGAGCGGATTGGCGAAGAATGAGCCGTTGTTCGCAACCGTGGCAGGGTCGGGGAGCTTGCTCCGCCGGATGGCAATAACGGCATTTCGCAGGGCCTGCGGGCTATAGTCGGTAATGGCATTTTCGGTCAGGTAGCGTTCGAGTGCCTGATAGAAAGGTGGCTTCGGTGGGCGACGGCTGAGATGAAGCGTGATCGCTGTAATAAGAAAGCGGCCTCGGTCAGTAGTTTTAAAGCGACTCGTTCGGTACCCAAAGGCACACTCAAAGCCTGGAATACTTACAAACGATTTTGTTTGCCTATCGTAGGCTTCGACGCTTACTAGGACATGAGCGATCTCTTGGCCATACGCACCAACGTTTTGCACGGGCGTAGCGCCTGCGGTTCCGGGTATAAGAGAGAGGCACTCCAGGCCGCTCACGCCCTGGCTCACCGTGCGCTCGACCACTGAATCCCAGTTTTCACCTGCACCGACAGTGACGTAATAGTTGTCCTCGTCTTCGGCGGTTTCTTCGAAACGCTTAATTTTATTGACGAGCAGGAGGCCGGCAAAACCATCGTCTTGCCAGATGATGTTACTGCCATCACCAATCATCATAATCGGCATATTCTGCTGGTCTGCCCACGCTAGTGCTTCCTCCAGCTCAATGCGATTTGTAATCTCTGCAACATATGCTACTGTGCCGCCAAGGCGCATAGTGGAGTAGTTGTGTAAAGAAACATTTTGGAGCAAATTCATATTTGTAGTATAACTTACCCCGCGAAATATGGCTGTACCCTTGTCGAATGCGTTATTTTTACAGCGCTTTTGCTTGCGCCAACACCGTTAGACGGGTACTATTGATGGTATGAGCGAGCAATCAGGAAAGCTACCATTCAAGAACTTAGGTCAAAGGCTAAAACTTATCCGTCAAAAACTTCACGAAAGTGCGGCAGATGTTTCGGGTGCAGTTGAGATTGACGAGAAGACCTTGGGTGAATACGAAGAAGGCCGACAGCGGCCAAGCGAAGACATACTTAATCTGTTAATTAGTCATTTTGGCATGCAAGACGATGACGCTGCTAACCTCTTGCAGTTGGCTGGCTATGACCCGGCACCTGGCAAGGAAGACGAATCAGACGAAGTATCGAGCAACCGCGCGGGTGTCCTGGTGATGGCTATCGATCCTCGAATCATCTATACCGATGGTATGCATGTTAATGCTGGCCCTAACGGCGTTGTGCTGAGTTTTGCCCAGATGTCCGGTTCGCAGCAGCCACTTGTTACGGCCCGCGTTGGTATGAGCCGTGAGCAGGCGCGTAGCGTTATCAGCACTTTGCAGGCTTCCTTGGACAAGACGGAGCCGCGGCAACTGCCGGCGGGCAAGAAGGCTCCTGCTCCCGAAGAGCCAAGCGAACAACTGAGCCAGGCCGAAGATACATCCTCTTCTAACAAAAAAGACTCCGCAAGCTAGCGGAGTCTTTTTGATTTATTCTTTATCTGGTTGCTGAATAGCCCTGAGTAACTTGATAGCAGCAGCATTCTGAGCCGCAAAACGACCCCCTTTAAGTGAGGAAGCATGACGTTCCTGGCCGTCAATAACCGCCAACACCTGGCATCCAAACTGATGCCTGTAGGGCCCCTCGTCGTACCGAGGCAGGGGTGCACCCGTCTGCTCCTGATGAAGATTGAGGGCTTCTGTTGGCAGTAAGGGGCGGGCATAGTGCAAGGGATCAAGGCCTTTCACCTTCACCATATGTAGGCCGCAGAGTGCCCCAAGCGCAGCGAGTGAGTAGGCTTGGCGCCTGGTTTCACCTGTTGCTTGACTGCTGTAATTTGTGTTTTTGTAAGAAAACCGGGTTTGTGCCCAGAATTTGGCGTCGTTAGGTGAGTCGGAACCGCCAAGATTAGTGATAAGGCGTTTCTGGCGGGCTGCCCGGCATACCCCAACCACATCCTGCTGCTCTGCAATAGCCGAGAGTACTGCCCGTGCCATGAACGCACTCTCTGGGTCCTTACTGAAAAGAATCGTGGCGGCCTCTTCGTCGCGTAGCCTATTGTAGAGTACTTTTGTGGCAATGGCCTGGCGTCCCGCACTAGGTATCAAGGCACCTCTCGATACCCGTGCGCCGAGTGGCTGGCTTAGTACACGTACTTCCTCGAGGGATGCTACGGTCATGCCTGCTACTTGGAGCCGCTCAGTGGCATAGGAATCGACAAGGCTGGATAGGGTCGTCGTCGTGGGGTTAAGCGTGTGTTGTCCACCGCCCGTCCAGTCAAACGCTTCATGGTTTTGGAGTGAATATTCTGACATTGCACTAAGATAGCAGAAATAACCGTAAGTACAAAGTACAAATAACGAAGTTCGTCGGTTATTTGTTGCCTTGCTCCAATAAGGCTGGATCGGTAGCGCCGATATGCCGCAGGATGACTCGGGCCGCAGAGCGCTGTGCTGCGGCTTTATTTGGCCCGAGAGTCTGCACATCGTATTCATTGGTCGTTTTGCCTCTGCGTATTTTTCGCTGTTGTTGAGGGGCCTGGGTGCCCTTGATCTCCACTCTTACGTTCTCACAGACAAAGTGCGTTCGAATTGGGTGAAATGTCTCAAATGAAACAGATGTGTCCCCATATGCCATTCGTAGTGCTTCGACGGGATTGGGGTAAAATATTTGGTCCTCAAATTCTGTCCTAAAAATCTCTTGAATGGCCAGAGTAGCTGCCGGGTCGGATTTATCAGGAGCAACAGCTCCACCGTGTTCATGAACGTATTTTTCGAGTGCTGTCGAGGCTGAAAAGATAGGCGCTGGCGGCTCCCCGATAGTGCTTAGGTCAATTCGGCGCAGCGCAGCATAGGCTGGCAGGAGAGCACCTGAGCTGGCACGTTTGCCGCTCAGCTCGCTGACAGGCACGGCTCCAGTAAAGACCCTGCCTTTGTGTGCAAAGGCAGCGCATACCTTTGGCTCCTTGTTGTCAAAGGCGACGGTTCTGAGAGATAGATCCGTGATATAGCCAAAAGTTTCGGCGCTCCGAAAAACTCCTCGAATTATCTCGGAAGATGATTTAATGCGCGGCAGGGCAGCAGTAATCAAGTCGGAATTATTTGGAAAATCAAAGGCAAGCAAGGCGAGCTCTCTGACGGACACTGCGCCGCAAGCTATCTTTACCTGTAATAAGCGCGAGAGTTCGGGCGGAATGTCTTCTTGGCTTTCTGCCAGACTACGCAGATCATTTGTATAGGAAAAGGTGCAGATGCGTTCTTCCTCGGGACTCATGATTTCGATATTACCGAGGTTTCGTACGCCGTCGCACATATCTGCAAAGCCATATTCACGGGCAACCTGCGGGAGGTTGTCTCGGACATAATCTGGCAAGGGCGTTTCTGGTTCGGCGAGCACACGATTGCGATGTTCGGGGATAGGATATGACATCGCATCAATATAGCACGCACAAC
The DNA here is from genome assembly GCA_963721475.1 of uncultured bacterium. Lineage (GTDB taxonomy): Bacteria > Patescibacteriota > Saccharimonadia > Saccharimonadales > UBA4665 > CAMLQK01. The sequence goes on from CAVRJI010000002.1 coordinate 708,782, forward strand.
GGTAGGAAAATATTGTACAATAAGCATACTTGTATGCGCCTGTAGCTCAGCTGGATAGAGCGTTGGTTTCCGGTACCAAAGGTCGGGGGTTCGAATCCCTTCAGGCGTACCATTGCAAGATTCCAGATACGAAGACGATCACGATTGGTCGTCTTTTTGTTTAGTTCTGAATTTCCAATCTGTTTCACGGGTTCGAATCCTTTATGGTTGATGTATGATGAATCTATGCAGAAACTAGATGTGCTACGACAAAAAGTTGAAGAACTATATACTTCCGGTAGTCCAAAAGCTGACGTATGGATTGATTGGGGTTACCCAAATCACGTTCTGGTCGTAGCTGAACTTACTGAAAGAATTGCAAAAGCACAGAATGCAAACGCTGAGCTTGCGGTTGCGGGTGCACTCTTGCACGATGTAGCCGATGCGGTGATGGCCCGCAAAGAGGCCGAGCATGAAGCTGAAAGCCTTAAATTAGCCGAGAAACTCCTACGCGAAAGTGGATTTGACGAAAAAGACACAGCCTTTATAGTGGATGAAATCATAAGACCTCACAGCTGCAAGGATCTGATGCCAACTGCCCTGGAAGGCAAAGTAATGGCAACAGCCGACGGCGCAGCCCACTTCCTAACAGATTTTTATCCACTTTTCTGCTGGCGTCACTATGGGCCGAAGGATGATTACGCAGCATTCAAAGAATGGATGCGAACCAAGATAGAGAAAGACATTAACAAGAAATTATTCTTTGATGACGTTAAGCAGGAGGTGCTGCCTCGTTACGAAGCATTAAAGACTGTATTTTTTAATTAAGGTTTGGGTTCGATTCCCATTTCTTTTAGTCTTTGATACAGATAAACAATATCCGGATACAATAGGTTCCACCTTTTATCCACTGAGCGTACCAAGATATCTTAGGGTCTTTAGTCTGCTTTATTGTTGTATAGTTTAATTATGAAATATAAAGTACCAAAAATAATAACCTACGCGTTCTATCTGCAGATCGTTCTTTTCATAGTGTCTGTAGTCGTTTTAGGAACGACAGGTGAATTTGATGGTCTGCTCGCTGTTTATACACTTATTCCGGTGGTTATACTGGGGCCAATTATTGCCTGTCTGGGCATTTTCTTTCCGTATAGAGAATGGAAAAAGTACGGGTCAATTTTTATAGGCGCTGCACTAGTTATTAATATATCGGTTAGCCTAACTATTTTCATACGGTTTGTGATACTGAGCTTTCTACTTCATGTAAGATAATGGCCCTAACTTCATGCATTACGCTGCATCACGTCGGTTATACCCTAAAGACTTCTGGCAGAAGTCTTTTTTCTTTGTTACGATGTCCGCATGAAACCAGAGGCTACCCCTGTGCAAGTTCCCACCTTCCAGATCAGCAGAGCAGACCTTTACGTCATGAATTTAGTCGCGGTTGATATGGGTAAAGATGACTTTGGAGAGCTTTCTCCTCCAGAAGCACTCGAGTCCTTATCCTCATGTCTATTCAAGTCAGGGCCGGATAATGGTATAGAGTTTCAGCAAAATGCCATCGGTTTGCATAGGCAGGTTATTGCGGAAGGGCATATCGGTAATGAAGCAACCCAGCCTGATGCAGTTATGACATTCTTAGGTGCTATGGTCACAAAGAGATTTGTAGTAGAGATAGTGCGTGATCAGACAGTTTGGGATAAAATCAAACGGCGGCATAAAATTCTCTACTCGCACGTATTTGGTGAGCCACTTCCGCTCCCTCGAAAAGCACAGTAAGTACAAGTTTGTGTTCGTAGTATCTGGAGGGGATTAACGGTCCTAACCCGTATAAGTAGTTCCTGTGCCTACAGAAGAACATGTTAGAATGCAGTTATGGAACAATTCTGGCAGCAAGATCACCTTATACTTTCTGTAGAGTTATTTGGTATATTAATGGTTCTGCTTACCGTAGTTGCATCGGCTATATCGATAAGCCGAAATCCGCAAGGTCCAATTCTTCGCCTGAAAACAGGGCTGAAAAATCCACATGGCATCCTAATCTTCAAAGTTGCCAGAATGCTGCTAAGCTTAATCGGCATTGCAACACTAGTAGTCACGCTCTTGCCCGGTCTAATGCCTTTTGGAGACCGTGTTGACCCCAATCTCGAACTCGGTGGAGTAGCTCTATTCTTTTTGTGGCCGTTAGTCGTAATACAAGTCATAATTGGCTTTCTACCTGTTGAGAAGAAGCTCAAGCCTGAGCTAGCATGGGGTTTGCTGATAGTCTGCTTCTTGATTGGCTTAAGCATATGCAAAACAACGGTAGGCTTGGTCTACAACTAAATTTTAGAGGAGACAGGCATAGGCTGTCGTAGAATGGGCCTTTGATGTGTAATATTTTGAATTGCCTGCCCTCAATGAAAAGATAGTTGCCTATAATAGACAGGACCCGGTTTTCCCGATCCTACCGCCTTTGTCACTTCAACTGTCTTAAGTTACATAATGCAGCGAAAGAACGATATGCTAGTCGCCGCATGGCTTTATTTCACTGGTTCCCAGACTCGCACATACGAGACATTCTGAGTAATTTTGTTGGTGGTAGGAGCAGGAGCGGGACAGTTGCTACCATCGCAGACATCGTTATCGATAATGACGCTAAAGTTGCGCTGAGGTGTCTTGTGAGTTGAGCTTCCGACCGCTTTCCCGTCCAGATACCAGGTCACATTGTTGAGTCCGATAACAGCACTCATAACATGCCAGTCGCCGACTGAAACGTAGACTTTTGCCCCACCTGCATAACCAGTCCCAACGTGGTCTGTCATGGTTACAGTGCTATTGCCGTTGCTATTTGGCGGCCATGCTTCATAGACATCTACTTCGCAGCCATCGGAGCCGTCGGCGCACCAGGTCCAAAAGCTTGCCCAGCCACCTACGGGCACATTTTTAGGGAACTGGAATTTCTGTTCGATAACACTACCTGGCTTAAATGCTTGTTTTGAGGCTAGCAGTCCGCCCGTCCAGGTAAAGGTGTCATTGCATTTCTTGACGGTTTGGCGCAGATCAGTAATAACGAGTCCATCTATGCTGTTAAGCGTGTTGTTTGTGTAGCCTTGATTCCATTCGGCTTGTCCATTTGGATGATTACCTTGGCCACACTGCGATTCAGCAGGCGAGGTTTGCGACCAAAGAGATTGGTTAATCGCGGTATCTTTTGTGAAGTCGTCGTTAAATACGAGTTTCCAGGAGCCAGGAACACCAAGCGGAGCTGTACTGCTTGGTCCAGGCGTTTGCGGATTGGTAGGGGTAGGGGTTGGTGTCGGAGTCGGTGTGGGGGTTGGTGCTGGCGGATTTGCAGGTGCAGGATTTTGGGGTGCAGGTGGTACCTCGGCTGCTTTTACGGCATCCCAGACCTGAGCATTGGTGCTATTGCAGCCGTACATCCAGATCTGATTGCCGTTGGCTATCCGAGCGTATTTGTCATCCAAACAGAGCCCGGAATTAGGATTAGTAATAGTGTGCTGACTGCTATTGATCTTCCATACCTGTGCTGCGGTGCCATTACAGGTGTATAACTGTACGATTGTTTCGGGCACTTTACCTGCGCCTTTCACGTCCAAACAAAAGCCATTATTGTTTACGATGGCACCACTTGTTTTATTGATTGCCCACTTTTGGGCACTTGTACCATTACAGGTGTATAGCTGAATGCGATTACCATCGGCCTTGAGGTTTCTGTTGTTGTCCAGACACATGCTACCAATGCCTATCACGGTTACGGTATCTGTTGCAGCGCGCGTCAATACCAAGGTAATAATGCTTCCAAAAATGGCGAAAACTGCCACGAAACCTACGATGAGCGCATGACTTTTAACAAACTCTATCGCCTGCTGGGCACGTTCTTTTATTCGAGGAGACATGGACAAATCCTTTTAGCTAGTGCTTTTAGTATATGCCATTGGCTGACAGAACGGTACTGTGTATATGCTGAAGTAACGTGGCTTTTTGGTATCATTATGAGTATACGAAGATACCTTAAATAAGGAGCGATAGAAAAACCATGCCAGGAATTAGTTTTAAAGCCAGATTACTCAAAATAGGCTCGTGGACTATTCTATTGCTGCCTCAGAGCGCCAGCGCGCAACTTCCATCGCGAGGCATGACCTTAGTCGAGGGGACTATTAATGATTTTCATTTTAAAACTGCTCTTGAGCCAGACGGCCGTGGCAGCCACTGGCTCACGGTGGATAAAAACATGAGCACTGCAATTGGGGCAAGGGCGGGTGATGAAGTTACGCTTGCTATACAGCCCTCTAAATTGTGGCCGGAGCCGGAAATACCTGCGGATATAAAGACGGCATTACGAGCTGATGTAGAAGCCACGGCACTCTGGGAGGATATTACTCCGATGGCGCGATGGGACTGGATTCGTTGGATCCGTGCCACCAACAGCCAAGAAACGCGTAAGCGCCGTATCGATACAGCATTCTCAAAGCTTAAAAATGGCCTTCGGAGGCCTTGTTGCTTCAACCGGAATATGTGTACTGAACCACAGGTATCGCACAACGGAGTGCTGCTGGCAGGCGAGTGATGTCGGTGCCGGATAATTTCAGAAGTTGCTGCTAAATACCGTAAGAAATCTAACGACGATACAGTAAAACTTGCAACATTTGTTCTAGGGCCATACAATGAGGGAATAAGCATAAGGATGTCTAATGCCTCAAACAAAAACAGCCAAGTCTCGCCCACAAAAAAAGGCGGCAAGCACCAAAAAGCAAACAACAGTTGTCAGTGGAGGGGCCGGTTCCGGTCCAAGTTTCTGGCAGCGAAACGCTTCGTTCCTGATTATTTTTGCCGCATTTGCGATAATTGGCGGTATCATTACCACTTATCTAACACGAGCGGCTTCCCGGGACGGTGCATATATGTCAGCGGTTGCGGCAGATAAATGTCTGGACAACAATAGGAACCTCAAGGCGAACGGCAATCGAATCCAGCTATACAGCTGTAACGGAACTTCTGCACAGCAGTGGAAGTATACCGATAAGGGCACCATTGTTAACTCCAACGGTTTTTGTTTGGATGTGCAAGGCGCAAGCAAAGCGGCCATGACAATCGTACAGTTATACACCTGTAATGGCACCGGTGCGCAAAAGTGGGAACTCAAAACCAACGGATCTATCGTAAACCCCAACTCCGGGCTCTGTCTGGACGACAAATATGCGGGCATAGCCAACGGCAATCAGATTTGGATGTGGCCATGCAATAATACTCCTGCCCAAAAATGGACGATTAAGGCTCCTGCGCCAACTCCAGCCCCGGCTCCTACTAACCCACAAACACCGACGCCTAGCCCAACACCCACCCCAACTCCGACTCCCACGCCTACTAACCCACAAACACCAGGTACTGGAACGGCAGCGACCCTGTTTGACCCTGTGAAGAAAGAGATCGCCATGCAATTGGTGTCCAGTGCCGAGAACTCCAGCCTTGCTTGGAAGAGCCAATATGGCTACATCGAAGATATTGGTGATGGCCGAGGCTACACAGCGGGTATCATCGGTTTCTGTAGCGGTTGTGGTGACATGACGAAACTCGTCGATTACTACACTAAGATTCAGCCAACGAACGTCCTTTCTAAGTATCTGCCAGCACTTCGCAAGATAGGATCGTTTAACCCAACTCACGCTGGTCTTGACCCTAACTTTACAAAAGACTGGAAGACGGCTGCTAAAGATCCCAAATTCCAGCAGGCTCAAAACGATGAGCGGGACCGTGGGTACTTTAATCCGGCGGTTAACCAAGGCGTGAGTGATGGTATTCACGCACTTGGCCAATTTATCTACTATGACGCATATGTTGTGCACGGACCGGGCAGCGATTCAGCAAGCTTTGGCGGCATCCGAGCAGCTGCTATGAAAGCCGCAAAAACACCCGCACAAGGCGGTAACGAAACGACTTACCTGAACGCGTTCATGGACGCCCGCAATAAGGCTATGAAAGCCGAAGCTGCTCACGAAGACGTTACGCGTATCGAAAACGCACAGCGTGTGTTCCTGAAGGCGGGAAATCTCAATCTGAATCCACCACTTACATGGAGTGTCTACGGCGATCCGTATACAATCGCCAAAAACCCGCAGCTATAGCGTAGCCCAGCAAAACAGCCCGTATATCGCGGGCAGTTTTGGGGGAAGAACTGCATGTCTATTATGAGCTTTGAAATAGATTGTTCAGCCGAAGTGCAAGCTATCTTGGATTGGCAACATCTGTCCCTCGAAGCAGACGCCTTGGCTTTAGATGCGTTGGCACAAAGAGTAGGCGTGCGGCTTCCTGAAGCTCCCCGCCTACTCTTGCTGAACCAAGGGCAGATTCCGCACACACCCGAGGTAATAATAGTGGCGCCCCGCCGTTCGTATCTGCCAACGCAAAGAGATGAGAATGATATATTGATCAACGTTAGGTCCGCGGAGTTTAACGAGCCAGCGCTTACGGCGAGCATTGCCCAGGCTCTCGCTAAAGGAAGAAGGCAGATACGGAACCATCAAGGAACAAGGGTAGGTGCAGTACTTTTTGCGGCTGGCGCAATTGGGTCAGGAGTGGGAGAGGTCGCATTGCACGTTCCGGCAGTAGCATATGCTGGCTATGCAGTAGCTGCAGCTGGCTTGAGTGTGGCGACCTATTATGCCAACCGAGAGTCTACTCCCCAACTAGACGTACGCAACTTAGATGCGCCTATCCGCATGGTTCCTAGCGCCCCGGCGGGTCAGCCCGGAGACGCCGTTTGGCAATAACTCGGCGAGCCTTCTCGTGCGCCTTTAGCTCAATCTGGCGGACGCTTTCGCCAACTATACCCAAGAGCTTTCCAATCTCCGCCAGGGTTAGTCCATAAGAGCTTGTAATGTTATCGATGTAGTTCGTATATTCGACTGATTGGCCAGAAGAATGCTTGATGTCAAGGTCACGAGGAATACAATCAAAGGCACCAGTTCGCATTCCAAGAACCAGCTTTTCTCGGTCGAGCAGCCGATCACTCGCAAATATATAGCCGACCTCTACTTTGTCGGAGATTTGACTGGGAAGTACTTCCATGACATCTTCGGGGTCGCGCACTTTATGACTATAATCCATGTTGCCGTCTCCAATCGGCAGGTCAAGCGAGTCCAGGTGGTATCTGCCCAGTAACCGCAGGAGCACAATTTTATCAGGGGCGAGGCCCGATGCGTGAGCGAGCTCCGCAGCGGTCGGATCTCTCTGGAGGATATCCGAAAGGTTGCTTTCATGCTTGAGCAGCCCTAGCCATCGACCGTGCGCATCGACGGGCATTCGGATGAGGCGTGCCTGATTGGCAATGGCTCGGTCAACACCTTGGCGGATCCACCATGTTGCAAAGGTCGAAAACTTATTTCCTAGAGTGAAATCGAACCGAACGATTGCCTTGTGAAGACCGATGCATCCCTCCTGTATGAGGTCTATTGCGGGCATGGTGTTAAATCCGAAGCGTGTGGCGGCTATTGAGGCAACTAATCTCAGATTGGATAGGTTAATTTGTTGTTCGGCGACCGCAAAGTCTATAAGGGCTTGTTCTTCTTGGGCTCCCAGGGACTTCATGTCTGGGTTGGCTTCAAAAATAGCAAGGCCCGACTGGAGAATTTGGAACAACTCCGGCTCTTGGCCGGCGGTAAGAAGTGGAAACTGGTAGGCAATATCACGGAATATGCCGATGTCATCTTTATCGGTACTCATCGGAGTGTTCTTGATCTTGTATGCGGCAATACGCTTGGCGACAGTGGGGTGATTTCGGTATTTATCGAGAATAGCTGAAAACGCACGGTCGAGCCCAGAGTTTGACTTGAGATCTGTCTCAATCCCTGGCCACGGATGTGCTTCCGTACCGTCTCCTGTCTCAAGACGGTGATCAGAAATAACAACATTGGGACTGAGGATGAAGAGGCTATCCCGTCCCCGTGAGAGTTTGCCAACAACTTCATGGCCTGTAGCCTGGTGCAGACATGACCGTACGCTCTCAAGGGCACGGCTAAAGTCCTTACCCGTTGCTTGCGGATCAAAGCCGAGTGAACGTAATTGGGCTCTGGTTGATGGCTGGCGTGTAGCAAGGAGGGCATTCAAGGCAAAGAGTCGATGATTGTGCAAGGTGATCGGGCGGCCAGCATATTCAAGCGCTGTATCATTGAAGACATCAAATATGATCTCATCGCCACTGATCGATGGGCCTGGCTTGGCTACTATATCAGGGCTGAGGATACCCTGATATAGTAGCCCGCGCGGGTCGTTAGTGACTGCCGCCACTTCATTGACTGAGAGGGGCGGTTGCGTATCATCGTGGCTGCGTTCGGTGTATTTTGACATGGCCCGCTTTCTGATTAGTAATGAAATTATAAAGTATTTTGAAGTGCTTTTTACAATCATCTGTTGCCTGCGGAAATGTTCGCATAATTACGAACGCTGGTGGGGTATAGTAATACCTTATGAAACGACTACCCTTACGAGCCTCAGACAATGTCAAGAAGCGTGCTGCCTTCCACCAAATTACCATGCAACCGAACCGAGAAGGACTCGATAGTCTTGCGCGCTTCCTCGGAGCACCACTCCCCAAAGAACCTCGCCTATTGGTTATGCAATCTGGTGAAGGCCTTTTATCCGAGGCTGAGCTTGCTGGGCCGATGCCTGAGGTGCCGTTTACTCCTATGTTGCAAGCAGAACGTGATATCATCGTGTCAATTTCCGAGGATGATGCCTTTGAAGAGGCAGTTTTGACTCAAGGGGTGGCCCGCGCCCTTCTGGACCGAAAGCGCGAACTTGCTGACCGTAATGGTTTGCGCGCTAGTGCCGGAGCGTTTTTGGGTGGCTTGTTAGTAGCCGGTGTCGGAGACCAAATTTTGCAAAATAACCTTACGATGCAGGTTGGTTTCGGCATAGGTATAGCCGGATTTGCGTGTGCCTCATATTATGAGGGACGACGGCCATTGCCACTCCCCACTCTACAGGACGTAGATCCACCCATTACGCTGCACAGCTACGACCCAAATTTGCCATCCTGGTAGCCCCGGCAGACATGGTAGACTGGAGTAAACAGGAGGGGCGATGACTGAGCATAAAACAACACAGGCATACGATTTTAGCGAACTGAAGGCGGTCTTTTTTAACGGCACACTAACCAAAACACCGGGTAAAAGTCACACGGATATTCTTATTGAGCGTAGTCGCTTAATCATGGAGAAGCATGGGGTCAAAACTGAAGTTATCCGAACTATTGACCATGATATTGCGACCGGAGTGTGGCCGGATATGCGTGAGCACGGCTGGGCTCATGACGAGTGGCCTGCTCTGTATAAAAAAGTGCAAGCCGCTGACATCTTGGTGATAGCTGGCCCGATCTGGCTAGGTGACAATAGCTCCCAGACCAAAAAATTAATCGAACGGCTCTATGCTTGCTCCGGAGAGCTCAACGAGGAAGGGCAGTACGCCTATTATGGTAAAGTCGGTGGCTGTCTGATTACTGGTAACGAAGACGGCATCAAGCACTGTGCTATGAATATCCTGTATAGCCTACAGCATCTTGGGTATGTCATTCCACCGCAAGCAGACGCAGGCTGGGTTGGTGAAGCTGGACCAGGCCCAAGCTATGGTGACAAGGGCGAAGGACTTGATAATGATTTTACCAATCGCAATACAACATTTATGACCTGGAACCTGATGCACCTTGCACATATGCTGCGTAAACAAGATGGCTTACCAGCTCACGGTAACCAACGAAGCAAATGGGATGCCGGTGCCCGCTTTGACTTTGAGAATCCCGAGTATCGATAGCTATCTACGCAACAACGTATGTTTAGATTTATAGCAAATATATTGTATAATAGTGCAATATATGAGTGAACGTATTCCTGAGCCACAAAATCCGGAGTTTGTGCCCCTTGGTGTGACAACAGTCGAGAGGGTGATTGCTGAGCGATTCAATGACCCGCTACTCTGGTCGAAGCCTTCGCAGAGCAGCGCCCCACTGGCTAGTATTAATGGACTTACCCGGGAAGCTCTGACAGGCGAGTTCGATACGCAACTTGATCTAAATAGGGTATGGACGGCGCTAGCCTATGGTGTCCGGCCGATGGTCTGCCATGATGAGTGGAGCCCAACGGGCGATATACATATTGGCAGGACGGACACCGCCATGCTCCCTGTTTTGGGCATGGCTATTGCGGAGACCATCATGAGGGATGAGTCAGTCCGCCCGGCGCGACTCATGGTGGCCGCTGATCCCCATGGCGGCCTCGGAAGCTCTGCAAACAACGACAGATGGCTGCAATATATCCACGATGGCTACTGGCCAATTACAGAGTATCAACAATCACACGATACCAGCGGAGAGCACTTGGCTAATTTGTTGTTTGGCCCTCGGGAGCTCCAAGGACTTATAACTGATATCGCAGCCTGCGCCCTTGAGCAGCGCATGAGCCCGGATGAACGCATGGTGGGCAAGGTGCAATACATGCCAGGCGAAGACAGGAACCCGGATAAATATCGTGCTTACCAGACAAGCTATATCCATGCGGACGGCGTCGGTATTATGGACCGAGTCACCGATACGCAAGCCTATATGGCGGTGCTCGCAGACCTTGTCGACTACGATGGTGATATGCGCCAGCGCTTCGCTGAAATTAATCGTGATGAATCGGAATGGTCAGCCGATCTCTATGATCTCCAGCAAGTTAACCGCTCGATGAAGCTCGCCCTGGCAGAGGCGCATAGCTTTGTAACTCGTCACCGCGAAAATAGAATTAGCACACAACAAGAGATCGATGTGTTCCTTGCTGACATGTACGAGGGAACAGCACGCGTAGCGTCAAAGATCAAAGGGCAGTCCGAAGTACAGCGGACTCGTAGGCAAATGTCCGCACCTCGCAGAGGGTGGCTTGGTAGGTTGGCGTCTTGGCGCCCAGGCCGTTAGACGTTTACAGGTTTTGCTACAACAGCGTATACTAATATTTCATGCCACGGCATGTTTCGATGATATAAATTAAACGCAGATAGGGTGATTGGGGGAGATATGCTCCGTTTTGTCTCACAATTTTTGCAAACAGGTGATGTCATGCGGCGTCGGCGCGTGCCTCGGTCTTCGACTATCGTTGTAGGCTGTTTGATATTCGGCGTCGTTTCTATTGCTCAAATTAGAGCAGGCAATGGGCCATCGCGGCTGCAATCTGCTGATGCACTATCAATTCAGCAGGCTCCAGAAATATTTGCCAACAACCCCCAAATTGCAGGTTCGCTCGATGCTCAGCAACCCGACCAGCCGCCCATTGTTACGTCACCTTTGTATGACGCCTGGGTGTATCCTGACGCACCTGGCGCCATGCAGACCCTGCGCAGCGCCGGAAATATTAATGCTATCAAAGCTGAATTCCTCCACGTTAACGATGATGGCAGCCTGGAGCAAATTACCAAAAGCGAGAGCGCCCCAAACGGATACTCACCGGACAACGTTGCTTTTATGAAGCGGTATAGTCGCGAGCAATACGTGACAGTGTCTGGCACGGTTCAGGGCACAGAACAAGCAATGCGTGATCGTAAGACAATTACAGGTATGGCTGATATGGCTAATAAGACTGGATTTGGCATTGAGCTTGACTGGGAAGAATACGGCCAGTGGACCCCTGAGTACTATCGTAGTTATAAGACTTTTGTCACAAGGCTTGCCACCGAACTCCATGCTGATGGTCATCGGCTGATTATCGATGGGCCGCCAATTTATGATCAAAGTAGTCAAGCTTGGTATCAATGGAAATATGAAGAGCTAGCACCATTGGTCGACTCAATCGTCATGATGATTTACGACAATCAGTACGACATGGGCGTTGGCACGTCTATAGCGCCCAAGAATTGGTCGCTGGACTGTATGCAGTGGCTCAAGCGCACGGCAGGCGACAAAGGGACGGCTGGCATTGCTGCCTATGGATATAGCGGAAACAAGGATACTGGCCGTATCGCAGTAAACAGCAGCACTCATATTCGTCGTCAGATTGGTTCACTCAATATCGATCGGAACAGTGACGGTGAACTTGTGGCAACCAGCGGTCAGAATTTTTACGCATACGCCGACCAGCAAACGCTCCAGACTCGCCTAGGACAGGTTAAGCAGAGCGATATCGGCAGACTATCTGTCTGGAGTTTGGGCGATAATCCATGGTTCAAACGGTAGTCAAGTCGTTGTCCATTTTGTGGTGTGAAACATCATAAGCGAGATGCTAAAAAATTCACAGGCAATATTGAGCTTAAAGGCGGATAATTCCTATACCTGGTAAAACCAGAAAGGGGAATAAGTATGCAACGTACCTTACAAACACTTCGTAAGAGGTATCATGTAACGCAAAGTGGTTTGCGCAATTTGCAAGCCAAACTGCAAAAGCTGCAAACAGAGCGCAAACGACATATCAATCGTCTTCGCTCTTTGCGAAGTCAACAGTCGACCAATATGTTCGCCGAAGATTCCATGGCAATTCAAACACTGAGTGCGCTCCAATTTATGGAGGCCGAGATTGAGCGCCTAGAACGGGCTCTTGCCAATGCCGAAGTTATCGCATCCCAAAAAGATGAAACGCCTGAAGTCCACGTTGGTTCAAGCGTCCGACTGTCGAGCGAAAGAGGCGAAATTACCTATACTATCGTGAGCTCACTCGAAGTAGATCCGTTTAGCAACAAGATATCAGAAGAGAGTCCGCTCGGACGGTTGCTTATCGGTAAGCGAATCAAGGAGTTCATCACGCTGCCACAGTCACTGCGCCGCAAAGCACAGTCAATGCAGCTGGTGGGGATTGATAGCCTCGCTTGACGCAGGACTTTAATCATTCTTTAAACTAGCCGTTCTATGCTGGGGGCATGCAAGTACGAATCGTTAAATATGCTGCATGCCTCCTTGTGGTTGGTGCGCTTACGGTCTGTGGGATGGTACTATTTGGATATATGAATCCTCTTAAATCGTCTGCCACAAGCGTGAGCGCCCAGAACACTCAAGAGGCATCTCAGACAGTGTCCACCAAGCAAGTTGACGCCCTCGCTGATTTGGTTGATGCGCTCAACGCTACTATTCAGGCTTCGGCGGTATCGACATCTGTCTCGGTTATAGATATTGCGAGTGGCAAGCAATATGATGCCGGGCTGGATGTGGATTTTCGTGCGGCAAGTACCACAAAAGTCCTGACGGCTGCAGCCTTTATGCACCAAGTTGAACAGGGCAATGCCACGCTGGCAACACAGATTAATGGCGCTTCGGCACAGACTATGTTACAAAGCATGCTGCAGCAGAGCAATAATGCTGCCTGGAAGGCATTTAATGATTATTTAGGTCAAGAAAATTTAGAAGCCTATGCCCGTAGCATTGGTTTGAGTAGTTTCGCCGTAACCGACAATACGATACGTGCCCATGATCAGGCCAAATTACTCACAAAGCTCTATGATAATGAGCTGACGAGCACTACCCATACGCAGATGATCCTGTCATTTATGCAGAATACCGATAATGAGCGCTTAATCCCTGCGGCGTTGCCTACGGGCGCAACGGTCTATCATAAGTATGGATATCTCGAGGGGGAATTGCATGACTCAGCTATTATTACGTATGCTGGCCACACGTTTGTCCTTGTTATTTATACGAATAACCAACAGGCAACGATTGACGACTATGAATCCCGTCGAGAGCTCATTCATTTGCTTACAAGTGACGTTCTATCTGAATACGGGACCGCAAAGTCTTAATTAAATTTTAAGGAAAGCCGCTTATACTGGGGTTATGCGAATTTTAGTTATCGAAGACGAACACAAGATTGCCCGTGCTATTAAAGAAGGCTTTGAACAAGAGACCTTTGCAGTAGATATTTCCTTTGATGGTCAGGAGGGCTTGAATGCTGCCCGGTATGAAACGTACGATCTCATTATATTGGATCGCATGCTGCCTGGCGGCATGGACGGCGTAGCTATCTGCCAGGCGCTTCGTGCCGAAGGCAACCACGTACCCGTTTTGATGTTGACTGCCAAAGATCAGGTGCGTGATCGGGTTGAGGGGCTCAATGCTGGCGCCGATGATTATTTGATAAAGCCCTTTTCGTTCGAAGAGCTACTAGCCCGAGTTAAGGCGCTCTTGCGTCGACCGCACGAAAGCTTGGGCGAAGTTTTGACTGCTTACGACTTACGACTTGATACCATAAAACACGAAGTACGGCGCGCCGACCAGGTTATTGGATTGTCGAGTAAAGAGTACGCACTTCTCGAATACCTTCTGCGAAACAAAAATAAGGTGCTCAGCAAGAATAATATTATTTCTCATGTATGGGATTTTGATGCTGATATTTTGCCGAACACGGTCGAGGTATTCATGGCGTATGTGCGCTCAAAAGTAGACAAACCGTTTCCCGACCAGCCGCAGCTCATAAAGACTGTCCGCGGCTTTGGCTACAAGATTGAGGAGGCATAGGCGGCAGCATGTCCGACAAGAGTCATGGCATTTCTGGTTTTTTCCAATCGACAACCGTACGACTGGCTTTGTCGTACCTGGCTATTATTATGGCCATGAGCATTGGCTTCAGCTGTGTCTTTTATAATACTTCAGCCCACGAGCTCAACCGTCCGATCCCGTCCAAACCCTTCATTATTGGCATGGATCACGGCCGCGAATATCTCCAGAAATACATTGATGCTCGCGCTGACGAAGGCCGTCGCCGCTTGTTGGGGAAGCTTGTTTTGGTGAACCTGGGAGCCCTAGCAGCAGGATCGTATGTGAGTTATTTCTTGGCGCGTCGGACACTGGAGCCGATTGAACGAGCAATGGAGGCCCAGAGCCGATTCACTTCCGATGCCTCGCATGAGCTCCGGACCCCGCTTGCTTCCATGCAAGCTGAAAACGAGGTAGCCCTCCGTAATAAAGGGCTTACACTGGACCGCGCCAAGCAGGTTCTGCAGAGTAATCTGGAGGAGGCAATCCGGCTGCGTGATCTGTCGGACGGTCTTTTGCAGCTCGCTCGTGTTACCGGCAAGGATATCGCGCACCAGCCTGTTCATCTGGAAGCTGTCGCCACTGATGCGCTTAACGGTGTGGTGGCCTTGGCGCAAGCGAAGGACATTGCTATCGACGATGAAGTTCATGATTCGGTCGTGCTGGGTGACCAGCGATTACTAACCCAAGCAGTGGTTATATTGCTCGATAATGCGATTAAATATAGCCCCGATGGAACAAGACTTCATCTGGGGGTGAGTCAAAGCGCCCAGCACGCGATCATAAAGGTCCGTGACGAAGGGCCAGGCATTGACCATCACGACCAACAACGTATCTTTGACCGTTTTTATCGTGTTGACCAGTCGCGTACTAGCTACAAGACGCCCGGACATGGCCTGGGCTTATCAATCGCCCGCAAGATTGTCGAGCAGCACGAAGGACAGATTCGAGTCGAGAGTGTTGCAGGGCGTGGAGCGACATTTATTATTACCTTGCCTCGTTTAGCGTAGCCTTCAGGTTTCTTTAATTCTGCAAGCGTAGACTCCGGATACTATATAACGCAAGAAAACGACAAACAGCAGCGTAAGCCCGGACGTTTGAGCGGTGGCGAACAACAGCGTGTAGCAATCGCCCGCACCTTTCGTTTGCAATATGATGCCTTGGTGGATGCCTAGACTACGTATGGGAAGCGAGCGGTGAGTGTGATAGAGTAATGCATACATATGGCCACCTCTGATACAAGTTCCCAAGATTCATTGCGATACGTTCAGCAGCACATCAACGATGTGCTGCTTGTGTATTGCGGGCAGTCCATTGAATCTGCGCGGCAGATAAGCCCTCTCTATATGCGTTTGTGGCAGGCTATCCACTCGGTTGCAGCCGCGGGCGGCAAACGTATTCGCCCCTATTTGGTTATGCAGGCTTATGAGGGTTTTGGTGGTCAAGATACCGACGCTGCGTTCCACGTGGCGGCCAGCTGGGAATTATTGCACATTGGTTTGCTTGTACACGACGATATTATCGACCGCGATTTTACACGCCACGGCCAGCCGAACGTTGCTGGCCAGCTGCAAGGAGCATACGAGCAGTTGGGCTTTGCTGGCGATGAAGCACGGCGCTATGCAAATAATGGTGCACTTTTGGCAGGAGATTTACTACTGTTGGCTTCGCGCGATTTTTTACAGCAGAGTGCTCTTCTTGCGCCCGACCAGAAAACAGTTGCTCTGCATCACATTCAAAAGGCAACTTTTGCGGTTGTTGGTGGTGAGCTGATGGATGCTGAAGCCTCGCATCAATCTTTGGCCAGTGTCGATGCTCTACGGATCGCTTCGCTCAAAACGGCAAGTTATTCTATGGTCGGTCCCTTGCTAACGGGTGCGGCCCTGGCGCGTTGCTCCAAGGCGCATATGGACTTGCTGCGCCAGTTTGGTGAAGAATTGGGGATCGGCTATCAGCTGCTTGATGACTTGCTCGGCGTTTTTGGCGACAGTCATTACACGGGGAAGTCAGCTACGAGTGACTTGGCCGAGGGTAAGAGGACATTGTTACTCAAGGAGGCCTACGAGCGATGTGATGCCTCGGATCGTCAGACAATTAATGATCTCTTGGAGAAGCCCTTGCGCACGGAAGAAGACATCACCGCACTCCGTTCATGTATTGCGCGATCGGGTGCACGGCAAGTACTCGAGCGGTTTGTTGATGATCACAGGCAGCAAGCTCTGGAGCTCCTTGAACAATTACCCATGAACACTGTAAACAAAAATCATCTGCGGTGGCTTGTGAGATATGCGCTCAGCCGAACGGCTTAGCTTTTTTCGACTGTTGCTTCGAGTTTGAGTAGTTTTATGATTGGCTGAAGGTCGTCAAGTTGGGAACTTGGATCTTCGTCGGCGCCTACGCTGCTGCAAGTTTGTGCAATAAAGAGGAACTTTTTGCTCTTTAGCTTCTGGATACTGTAATTGGCGGTGCTTGCAATATTGCCATCGATATAGGTGATTTGGCGTGTTGGAATTCTGTAGGTAACCTTGCCGTTAGCAGCCGGGAGTGCCAGGGATTGTACTTCGATGCCGTCGCTGACATCTCGGTTGCCACTGCGCAGTTCAGAAGTAATCTGCTGCAAATAAGCGTCGATGTCGTTGCCGGTGTATGCCGTGGAAGCCAAGATGCCATAGCCTACGCTACAGTTGGACTGATCCTTATTAACGATAGTTGCAACCTTGTTAGTGGACTTCGTAAAACCGCTTGGAGCGGTAAGCGCAGCAAATGAAACACTTGTCGCATCAGTTAATTTCTCTGGCGGGCCAGGCTTAACTAGGAGCGTAATAAGTGCCATGATCCCAACGAGGACCCCGATAGCAATAAGTGCAATAACCGCAAGCCGGATGATTTTTTTGCGAGAGTTTTGTGGCTGACTGCTATAAGAGACGCTTTGTGGATTCATTTGATACCTATTCTGAAGACGTTTATACCTTATTATAGCATGATAAGGCAATGCTTGTGCTTGGTTTGTCGCCTATTATTTGCTACTCTGAAGGCAAGATATGCACCCGTAGCTCAGCGGATTAGAGTACTTGGCTTCGAACCAAGGGGTCGCAGGTTCGAATCCTGCCGGGTGTACCATATAGATACACATGCCTCTCAGGGGGCATTTTTTATTGCCTTATATCCTCGTATCTGTCCTCAGTGTTCGAGCTTTTTGTTTTTGTTCAGTGCATGCTAACCTAAAATGAGTAATACGGAGGGGCCTCATGCCATACATGTACAAGGGTCAAGTCATGCACATACCATCTGGTGCCGAGGTAGGTGGCGCCTTTAGCGGCCATGAAAATGCGGCATTTCATGCGAGTGTTCAGGCTGCGCTCAATGAAGTGCAGCCTTGGGAGGGCGATGCGGCCCAAGTGGTCCCTTTTAGCTTACCTAATGCTATAGGTGCTCGAGTGGTCGAGCTGCGCGTCGAGGAAGAAGTAGGATGGGGGGTTAGCGCGTTCCACAGAATGAAGGAGCCGGGCTTGAGCCCATTTGTTATTCTTGCTCCTGATGATATCCGCCGGGAAACTTCAGTTGCGACCCTAGAGTTGGCAGGCAGAACAGAGGCACCACGTCTGACGCGCGTCTATCCGGGCGCGCGCATACATCCGCTTCCTTGGATGACCGATTCAGTAACGGCCCCAGAGACTTATCAGAAGAGCCTTGATTATTGGCACAAGCATGCTTTTATGCACCGCGGAGTGCCAGCCGAACTCGAAATGGAGCCACCAGAATGGTACAGTCCTCGCTCCACATAATGCCTACGGAAACGCGCCAAAACAGCGACAGTTTTATGCTTTCCGATCGATGATTCTACTGGTATAGTTGGTTACTTATGAGCTATCCACAACCACGCCACAACCAACTGCCTGCAATGTCTGTTGGCGACAACTCTTCACCCCCTCGTATCTACCTCGAGAGCATAACCCCTGCAGACCTGCAGCCTTATTGGCCACTGGCCGCACCCGTTACCGACAGTTTGTTGACTGCGGATACCACCGGAGTCTATCGTGATTCAGGGCATCTGACCGCCTCCTTGAATGCGACGGGCTTTCAGCAAGCCGGGATTTATGCAGCGGCTGAAAGCCTCTTCCCATTGGGGGTCGGTTCAATTCACGAACAGCCCCACGCCGAGATTAAGGTTGATATCCTGCACCCCGAAGTGGCAGGAGGCCAACATGCGAGTTTGGACTACAAAACTGTCGTCGCTCGTACGCTTGCTCGCCTTGCGGCCCACGCTCATGATCTGATGGGGGTGCGTACGCTTGCCGTAGATGTCATGGACAACAACCAGCCGTTTATGAAAGCACTTGCCGAAGTTGGTTTCCGACAGCACCTCGACAGGCCTGACCGTTTCGAGGTAGTTGAATGTGGCCCCAAGGGGGAGGTATTCTCTCACTCTACGACGTGGGAACTGCGCCGCCCAGAGGAACGTCAGCCAAATGAATCGGCAGCACGTTCGATCGAGCTCGATGAGGGCTGGGCTGTGTTTAGCGCATTTCGCCGCGCCGTCCCAATGGGGTAGAGCTTTTTAAGGCGCGGAGCGATACAATATAATTATGCCAATTCGTACACTAGCCGAGGCTCGCCGAGCTCTCGAGGAATTCTATTCACTCACTAATCGTCCCAAGGGCCAGGCGTATACACTTGACCATATGCGAAGCCTGCTTGCAGCTGTCGGCAATCCTCAGGATTCTCTGCACGCTATTCATGTTGCGGGCACCTCTGGTAAAACCTCAACGGCGTACTATGCGGCTAGCTTACTTCGTGCAGCTGGCCACACTGTTGGGCTGACCGTTTCGCCACATGTTGTTGATATCAACGACCGCGTTCAGATCAATGGACAACCCCTGGATGAGGCGACTTTTTGTGCTGATATCGACCAGTTCTTGCTGCTTGTCCACAAGAGTGGCATCCAGCCTAACTATTTTGAGTTTATGATGGCATTCGCCTTTTGGGAGTTTGCCTCTAAACGTTTAGAGTACGCTGTTATAGAGGTGGGCGTAGGCGGTCTTTTGGACATGTCGAACACCCTTGAGCGGTCCGACAAGGTAAGTATCATTACGGATATAGGTTTTGACCATATGCATGTTTTGGGCAGAACTTTGCCGGAGATTGCAGCACAAAAGGCGGGTATTATTCAGTATCGTAACGCGACATATATGTTTCGGCAGGGCAGTGAAATCATGAGTGCTGTACAGGAGCGAGCTCGCCAAAAGCAAGCAGATTTACACCTGTTGGACGATCAGGAGATTGCAGAGGGTTCCGCCGAGCTACCACTCTTCCAGCGACGCAATTTTACGCTTGCAGATGCGGCGGTATCCCACGTTCTCGCGAGAGATGGTCACATCCCCCTGGGGCTTCATGAGCGCCAGCGTGCGTCGGAGGTCCAGATACCTGGGCGCATGGAGACATTCAATATTGGCGGCAAAACGGTCATTCTAGACGGGGCGCACAACGAGCAAAAACTGACAGCACTTTTGGGCAGTGTCGCAGAGCGTTACCCGGGGCAGCAGATCGCAGCACTTACTGCATTTATTGAAAAGCCTGAAGCACTGGATCGCACTCAGCGTTGTTTGAAAATCATAGAACCCGTAGTTTCGGAATTGACGGTGACTGAGTTTGGCGGACCTCAAGATGCACCATTTATAAGTGTGGCAGCTGATATAGTCGGTGCTCTGGCCAAGACGGCGGGCTTTAGCCATGTTATTGCCGAACAAGACCCACATGATGCCTTCCACAAGTTGTTGAGTTCACACCACGATGTTGTCATTGTTGTCGGTTCATTTTTCCTCCTAAATCATATTCGCCCGCTCGCTCTCGAGATGCGAACATAAAAAGCATTTTTACGCACAACTTGTGTATATTCTGCTGGAGATTATCCCGATGATTTGATAGGGTATAGGAATGTTCCGAAAATTCGTTGGGATTCTTCGCTCTAGTTCATTCCTACGTCACAATGCCGTATCTCTCTTTGGGGCCGTCGCGGTCGGCGTATTGAACTATGCTTACTACCCTATACTAGGGCGTTTGCTTGATGTCGAATCCTACGGTGAAGTGCAGGCTCTCGTTTCACTTTTCTTGCAAATGACCATATTCCTGATTGTTTTAAGCCAAGTCACTGTCAATGTTGTTGCCAATTACCAAGACGAAGCGCAAAAAAGCCGTGTCGTCTACGAGCTTGAAAAAGTCGCCTTGGTGTTGGCGCTTGCCTTACTGGTTATTGTAATGGTGTTTGGCTGGAAGCTTCGGAGTTTCTTCCAGTTCAGCTCAGTCTGGCCATTCGTTATTCTTATGATTGCGCTTGTGGCGTCCGTGCCGCTCACATTCCGGAGTGCCTTTTTGCGTGGCCACAAAAAATTTGGGGCGGTATCATTGGCGAATTTGATAGGCGCAGCAGGCAAGATTGTCTTCTCGACGGCACTAGTCTGGTTAGGCTGGAATACGTTTGGCGCAATTCTGGGTATCGTCATTGCTCAATTCATGGCCTTTGGCTATGCTGCGCACTATGCCCGAAAACTTGGCTTCATACGTCCGAGCGGCGTGAAGCTCGTCAATATGCCTGATTGGCGAGTCTTGCGCCCGGAGGCAAAATATGGACTTTTTGTCTTGTGCGGCTCGCTGACGGTCACGGTATTGTCGAGTGTCGACATCTTTGTTGTTAAGCATTTCTTTGATGCTGAGACTGCTGGTCGTTATGCTGGAGTCTCGACGGTGGCGCGTATGATATTCTTCCTGACAGCTTCAGTTGCTCAAGTACTTTTGCCATCTGTACGAATTCATCAAACACCAAAGCAAAACCGACAGTTTTTGCTCAAGTCATTCGTATTAGTAACAGTCTTGGGCGGCTTGACGACCATTGTTTTCACCTTGTTTGAGGACCAGATTATCACGATCCTTATGGGCAAGGCATATATTACCTATGCGCATTTGCTCGGGCCGCTCAGCCTCGCAATGTTTGTAATCTCAATTCTAAACCTGATTATTTCTTATTATATTGCTTTGCGTCGATACCAAATAAGTGGTATTGTCATTTTAGGTGCCATAACGACAGGGTGTTTGTTAAACGTGAGCCATGCTACATTGGACGCGATCGTAAACAGCTTGTTGTTAGGCAGTGTGAGCATGCTTGTCATGTTCGTTTTTTGGAGATTAATTTTTGAAGTGCAGATGAGGAAATCGAATGCCAAGCCGTAAGCTACTTTCTATAGTTATTCCTATTCATAATGAATTCGCTAATGTACCTCACCT
Organism: uncultured bacterium; assembly: GCA_963721475.1. Lineage (GTDB taxonomy): Bacteria > Patescibacteriota > Saccharimonadia > Saccharimonadales > UBA4665 > CAMLQK01. The sequence goes on from CAVRJI010000002.1 coordinate 730,521, forward strand.
CCATGAGGCACTCTCTATGGCTACACATGATTTGCCTTACGATTTTGAGTTTATTCTGGTCGACGACGGTAGCCGTGACGATTCGGTAGCTGCGATTCGCCGTATCATCAAAAGCGACAAGAGAATTCGCTTAATTGAGTTGTCACGTAATTTTGGTAAAGAACCAGCGGTTACTGCTGGCATGCAGGCATCGCGCGGTGCTGCTGTTGTTGTGATGGACGCTGACTTGCAACACCCTCCTGCATTACTCGGCGAGTTCATCAAGAAGTGGGAAGAAGGCGGTGAAGTTGTTGTTGGCGTGCGCCAGTACGATGAAAAGGAAAGCTGGTTCAAGAAATTTGCATCCGGCTGGTTCTACCGCATCATGCAGCGCATTGCTCATACGCAGATCACGCCGCACGCTACCGATTACCGTCTGATGGATCGCTGCGTCGTTGACGAGTTTAACCGCCTAACTGAGCACAATCGTATCAATCGTGGTCTGATTGATTGGCTTGGTTTCCACCGCGAATATGTTCATTTTGTTGCTCCGGTCAGACTGCACGGTGAAGCATCGTATACTTTTAGTAAATTGGTTGCCCTCGCTATTAATAGTTTTACGGCATACAGTATGATGCCGCTGCGATTTGCTGGCTATATGGGTGTGACGATTTTGCTCTTCTCAGCACCGGCAATTGTTTTCATTCTGGTAGAGAAATATCTTTTGCACGACCCATGGAATATGCATTTTACTGGCCCAGCAATCCTGGCCGTCATCTTACTATTCATGGTTGGTGTTATTCTGGCTTGTTTGGGCTTGGTCGCTTTGTATATCGCTCACATTCATGCTGAAGTTGTCGACCGTCCTTTATATATCTTGCGTCGGGAACATAATGCAGAATCAATGGCTGCCGAGGCTGGGACAAAGACTGCATGAGAATCCTCTGGATATCATGGAAGGATACTTCACATCCCCAGGCTGGGGGTGCCGAAGTTGTAATGCATGAGCTATCAAAGCGAATGATCGCCGATGGGCATGACGTAACGCTTCTCACGGCCCGTCACGCGGGTGCTACAGCGACAGATACTATTGATGGTGTACATATTATACGAGTTGGCAACAACCGATATGTTCATTCACTCGCAGCCCTTTGGTATTACGTTAAGAACCTGCGAAATAAGTTCGATATTGTTATCGAAGACGTCAATACGGCTGCTTATTTTAGTCCTTTCTTTAAGGATAGTGCTCAGCAAGTTCTATTCTACCACCAGCTAGCTCGTGAGATTTGGTTCCTTGAAACACCTGCGCCGCTGAGTCACCTCGGATACTATATCCTCGAGCCACTTGCTACTCGAGCCCTCAGCAAGCCCCGCGTGACAACAGTTACGATTTCGGAGAGCACCAAGAAAGACCTGGAGCGATTCGGCTTTAAAGCTGATCGAATCAAGACGATTTCCGAGGGAATTCACATTTCTGCCCTCAAGGATATCTCACGTGTCAAAAAGTACACGCAGCCGACAATGCTCAGTCTGGGCGCTATGCGTGAAATGAAGCGAACTCTGGAACAGGTTAAGGCGTTTGAGATTGCTAAAAAGTCTGTGCCAGAACTCAAGATGAAGATTTCTGGCGATAGTTCAGGCGTCTATGGCCAGAAAGTGCTGGAGTACATTGCGCAGAGCCCCTACAAAGAGGATATCGAGTATCTGGGCCGAGTGAGCGACGAGCAGAAGATCGAACTGATGCAGCGTTGCCATTTGATAGTCGTTACGTCGATCAAAGAGGGATGGGGCTTGATCGTTACCGAGGCAGCCAGCCAAGGAACTCCCGCGGTTGTCTATGATGTTGATGGTCTGCGCGATAGTGTCCGAAATGGCAAAACAGGTCTTGTCACCAAGGTTAGTCCGGATAATTTGGCCGCAGGAATTGCAAAACTCCTCAAGGTCAAGCCGCAAGAATATGCCGCCATTCGGCAATCAGCATGGGAGTGGAGCAAGCAAATTACCTTTGAGCAAAGTTATAAAGACCTTAAGAAAGTACTAGATATCCAATGAGTCAACCAACGATTTCTATCATTGTTCCCACCTACAAGAGTGCACGCACTTTAGAAGCTTGCCTTCAATCCCTCAAGGACCAAACATATAGTTCCATAGAGATTATTGTTGTCGATAACCATTCCTCTGATGATACGGTTGATGTAGCACGTCGCTTTACGCCAAATGTGCATGTTCAGGGGCCAGAGCGTTCCGCCCAACGTAACTTTGGCGTTGAAAAGGCAAAAGGAAAGTACGTTGTTATTATCGACTCTGACATGGAGCTCTCCCCGAGAGTTATTGAGGCTTGCGTTGCAAAAGCTGAAGCAAATGACAAAATTGGGGGCATTGTTATCCCTGAAGAATCATTTGGCGAGGGTTTTTGGGCACAGTGCAAGCGCCTTGAACGGTCATTTTATGTCGGTGTCGACTGGATGGAAGCTGCTCGGTTCTATCGTAAGGACCTCTACAAAAAACTCGGTGGCTATAACGAGTCATTGGTGAGCGGCGAAGACTGGGACTTATCACAGCGAATGGGCGGTGTATCGAAAATCGATCGTGTCCATGAATTCATCATGCACAATGAAGGTCGCTTGCGCTTGGGCACGACGCTCAAAAAGAAGTACTACTATTCGCAAAAGTTTGCTGAATATCTGGCTGCCAATAAAGCAACCGAGCAGGTTGGTTCCCAGATCGGCATTTTGAGCCGTTACAAATTGTTTTTTACCAAACCAGGCAAACTCTTCCGTAATCCCGTCTTGGGCGTTGGCATGTTATTCATGAAAACGTGCGAGTTTGGATTTGGAGGGGTAGGTTTTCTGGTAGTAAAAGTTAAATCACGTTAGTTTTAGTTTTAAAGGAGTTTTTTGATGAAAGCAGTTATTCTCGCGGCCGGTATGGGCACGCGCCTTGGTACGTTAATTCCAAAGCCATTAACCAGTCTTGTGGATGAGCAGACTATTATGGACTTCCAGGTTCAGCGTCTTGCTGACGCTGTCGGTATCGATAACATTTCAGCGATTGTTGGCTACAAAAAAGAGCTCATAATGGAAAAGTTTCCTGAGCTGACTTTTGTATACAATCACGCTTATACCCAAACCAATACGGCAAAGAGTCTTTTGACCGCCTTGCGCAAGATTGATGAGGACGTTTTGTGGATGAACGGTGATGTTTATTTCTGGCCTGAAGTGCTCCAGAAGCTCATGGCGAGCCCTACATCTGCCGCACTTGTGGACACCAAAAAATGTGGTGACGAAGAGATTAAGTATACTCTGAACGCAGAGGGCCATATTGCCGAGCTTTCCAAGCAGGTAGAGAATGGTATTGGTGAAGCTGTCGGCATTAACCTTATCAAAAAAGCTGACTTGCCCGCTTTCCGCGAGGCATTAGAGGCGGTGGGTGCTCAAGATTACTTCGAGAAGGCCTTGGAGAATTTGACTCTTGCAGGCAAGCTGGTGCTGAGCCCTGTTCACCTAGACGACCTGTTTTGCCAGGAAATTGATTTCCCAGAAGATCTCGAATCAGTTAAGCAGCACATGACTGCTACACAACAAGGAGCGTAAGCATGAAATTTACCAAGGAACGGTTGCGCGAAGTTTATTGGAAATCTTGTAGCCACGAAGGATATATAAATATCTACGTGTATCGAAAGATCTCTATACGCTTAGCGGTCATCGCTGCCAAGCTACACATGAGTCCGAATCAGGTAACTGTTTGGTCATTTATATTTAGCATGATCGCAGCTGGTATGTTCGCAGCAAACAACGTGACGATTGCCCTGCTTGGTTTGATTCCGTTTCATTTTGGTAAGATTCTAGACTGTGCGGATGGCCAATTGGCTAGCTTGACTAATCAGAAGTCGGCGCTTGGTGCCTTTTTGGACCCTTTCTTTGACCGTATCGTCGACATCGCAGTTTTGCTGGGGCTTTCAGTCGGCTATTACTTGCGTGGCGGCAGCATGATAGGATTTTACCTGGTGCTGGCGTTAGCGATTGCCCAGTTTATCGCAGCGTATCTTGATAAGTTTGCAGCGGCAGAAGAAAAATCTCTTGATAACTTGCGCACCACAACGCAGGGTTTGCCACCGGCTGTCCGCCGTTTGGCAAAATGGGATGGTGGCTTCACTGGCTTAATCACTACCGTAGCGCTGGTGTATAATGCTATCCCAGCATTAGTTGCGCTTTTTGTGGCAATTGCGACCGTAACATTGCCACTTCAGTTCAAGAAGATCTACAATAGATTGAAAACAGCATAGGGAAGTGAATATCGATGATAAAAAAGCTCGAGGTTTGGCATAAGCGAATAACATCTGTTATTCGCCGTCGGCCAGTGCTTTTTTATAGCTCACTGCTTGTGCTGATTGCGGTCATAAGCCACTGGCAATGGTTTAACCCCCACAGCATCCTCGAATACGGAGATTGGCAGTATCGACCAGACGAAAGCGTTCGCGAACAAGTTAGTTCGTGGATGACCTGGATACCCTTTAACGGTATTGGGTCGGCTAATGTGCTAATGTCAGGTTTCCCGCTTCGAGGTTTAGCGTGGGGCCTTATAACGCAAATCGGCTTTAGCTATGATATTGCCACCAAAATAACGCTGTTTTTGCCGGTCGCTCTGGCTGGCTTCTTGGTGCCATTCTTGGTTGGCCGCCGTTGGTTCAAGCATGACTTCATATCATTCGTGGCTGCTGTTTTCTATGGCTCAACGGCGTATTACCTCACATTGCAAACAGGGCACTTACCGATCGCTGTTATCTATGCGTTTTTACCGTTGATTGTTTGGCAGCTCGATATTGCACTGCGAGTCAACGCTTTGCGCGATTGGTTGCTTTTGGCGCTCACATTTTGTGCCGGAATTTTCTACGAAGTCCGCATTATGTATATCGTGGCGTGCGTGCTTGTCCTGTATGCAATAGTTTTTATTTGTCTCCATCCGGTTCGTCTCCGTCATTATATAAAGCACATCAGTATCGCGAGCGGATTTATCGTCCTCGCCAATATTTTCTGGCTCTTGCCGACCAAGCTTGCGGCTGCCCAGGGAATTGATGATATCGCCGGCCGCGGTTTGTTTGGCGACGGCTTATTCAACTTGCAGCAGTCGTTTGCAATCATGAAGTGGAACTGGACTGGCGCCGCCATCGACCGTACGTTTATGGCCCAGCCGGTGCCGCCCTATCTGTTCATCGTGCCGATAGTCATCTGTATTTGCTTGGTTTTTGCAAATAAGTATCGACGCCAGTTACTCTTCTTCCTGCTTTTGACGTCGATTGGCTTCTTACTGACTAAACAGTCCACCGAGCCATTTGCGACTCTGTATGAGTGGCTCTACAATAATTTCCCAGGCTTTATCCTGTTCCGCGAAGCTTCAAAATTTTATATTGTGGTTGCGTTTGGGTATTTTGGTTTGCTTGGTTATGGCCTGCTTGGCCTCAATGACTACAAGCATACGCTGCGAGGTAATACGTTGCCATTTGCATTTTATGCCGCAGTCAGCGGAGTGCTATTGGTGGCGGCACTCAACTTAGTACCTACGGCCAATATGCAGCTGGGCAACACCTTTAAGAACGCACAGATGCCGGCAGACTACAGTAAACTCAAAGATTTTATCAATAAGCAGCCAGACTTCTTTAGGACGTATTGGGTGCCCCGTGATTCCTGGTGGGGATTTTATGATAATACTCACCCTAAAGTCCGAGCGGTTGATATTCTGGCGCAGGACTGGAAGACCTTGCCAATTGATAGGGGAAGTGGTTCGGGATATGACTTGGCTCAGAGTACAACAGCGGTTTTTGACCAGCCTTACTCTGCAGATCTGCTACGCAAGGCATCGGTAAAGTACGTTATTGTACCGCTTCGCGATACGGCCAATGACGACGACTTCTTTGGCTCCTATGGTGACGATAGGCCCTACTACACGCAATTCCTCGATTCTGTACCTTATTTAAAACGGGTCAATATCGGCACCAAAGATGTTGCTGTCTATGAAAACATGTCCTTTAAGCCCTATATATCGGGCGGCCAGAGCCTCTACCAGGGCACCGATACTCTGCTGATGGGCCTTGCTGGCACCGTATTGGACACGAGTAAAGACACTACGGCCACGCAGCTCAAGACCCGCCAGGGCAAGACGACTATCGAAAGTATTTTTGCCCAAAATGATACGTACACTATTGGCGGAAATCGAGCCAGCCAAGAAGAAACGGTCGATCAGCGCACCATTATTAGCAAGCGCTCAGATCGTAAGATCAACTATGCTGCACAGGACGGCACGCTGACATTCTCTACGGCGCAACAGGGAGTTGTGCGCGTAAACGGACAAGATGTGTTGCAGGGGTCGGACCCAGAAACATTTGATCAGATTGAGCTTACGCCAAAGCAACAATATTATATTGGACTCAAGGATCAGTTGGTCGAGTTGCCTAGCTCGAATTTCCAAAACACACTAGGCTACACTACTGATGAGATTAATCTGTGGAAGGTTAGCAAGACGAACCTTATTCCTAACCCGTCATTTATTGATGGCCTGTGGGCGAACAAGGTTAAGGATTGTAACGCCTATGATGACATGGGGCAGGTGGGTATGCTATTAGACCCGGTGGGCGCAAATATGAATGCTAACTCCCTAGAGCTGAGCGCCTTTAACCACACGGCATGTACGGGTCGATCTGACATTACAGTTAAGGCTGGTGAAAGTTACTTGTTTGGTTTTGACTACAAAGTGACTGGCGGCCAGAAAGCCGGCTATGCATTGACCTTTGATGATCCAGCTAAGACGATTATTCGTCGCGATATTGATACGCCGGATAAGAACTGGCATACCTACACGCAGAAAGTTGTTATTCCCCAGGGCGCCCATCACGTTAGCCTCGAATTATACGGCTATCCTGAACAGTCTCGCCGTCAATTTGCACTAACGCATTACGACAAATTTCGTCTTTCTCAAATGCAGTCAGAGATGACCATTCCGGCTGCTACCAAGTCTCGCCAGACGGCGCCATTGCAGCCAGGAAAAAATACTGTTACTTACGAGGCAACCAAGCCATTTACGAATATTATTCCCAACTATTCACTGGAAGATGGCCTGTGGCGTTCGAAGGTCAGTGACTGTAACGCCTATGATGCTAATTCGGACATCGACATGCAGCTGGATAATACCCAGGCCAGCCAGGGCAAAAAATCGCTACAACTTATTGCTCGGCGCCATACGGCCTGTACTAGTACTCAGCCAATTGACGTCAAGCAGAACTCAACGTATCGACTAAGCTTTGATTACAAGAGTGCGGTTGCTGATGATGCAGCGTACTCTATACGTTTCAACGATCCTTCGGGCAAAACAGTCCAGGGTAACGTTGAGATTAAGGGCAGCGATTGGCACGGATTTAGTACAGAGGTGACGACTCCATTTGGGGCAACTCGCATGATCATTACTTTCAAGGCCGCCCCTAACTCTGCGAGTGCCAAGCGCGTGAAGATTAATTACGACAATCTTCGGTTTATTGATGTTTCAGATGTGAGCGGAGCCTTTTTGACTATTGGTGAGCCGACTGGGGCGCTTGTTCTGCCGCGAAGTATCGCATTTGATGCCCATGCGCCAACCCGCAAGCAGATTACCGTCAAGGGCGCTACGACGCCGTTCTATCTGATTATGAACGAAGCCTATCACGCGGGCTGGCGGTTGGAAGCACGGAATGCCAAAGTACAAGGAGCGCTTAATGGTTGGCGTCCAGGTGTACACGCCGACGCCGTACCCGCGGCTCACCACTTTGAAGCCAACCTTGCTATGAATGGATGGTACGTAGATCCTGCTGAGTTTTGTAAGCAAAAGGACGTTTGTGTCCAGAACGCTGATGGCTCATATGACATGAGGCTTTTAGCTGAATTTGCTCCTCAGCGTGTCTTTTATGGTGGATTGATTGTGAGCGGAACGGCATTTGCCGCCGCCATTAGTTATGTCATATTCTCGCGCAAGATTGTGACGCAGCGTAAACTGCTACGCAAGATCCTTCGTCGAAAGAAGAAGGCGTAGGTTTATGAATAAGCTTCGTTCTCTCTTCCAGCGGCCACTCTTTTTTTATGGCCTAGCGGCAATTATCGTTTTGCTGCCGCTGCTCAAACCGGGATATATATTGACACTTGATATGATCTTTACGCCAACTATCGGCGTACCCGATACCAGCGCACCAACTTATCCTTTGTATGGGTTGCTCCATTTGCTTAACACGTTTGTTGCGGCTGACATCCTCCAAAAGCTTTTGCTTTTGACAATTTTGACACTGGCGGGCTGGGGTATGCACCGTCTGGTTGCCCAAGACAAACCATCCAAGCTTGTTTTTGATTGGGAGCGTGTTTGTTATGCGGCGGGTCTAATTTACGTACTCAATCCGTTCACGTATTCACGATTCATGACGGGGCAATATCTTGTATTGTTTGGCTACGCACTGTTGCCATTCTTTATTCGATCGATTCGCATTTTTCTCCGTGAGCCAGATTTTCGGCATGGGGCTTGGCTGGCTCTGTGGATTGCACTCCTTGGTGTCGTATCAGTCCATACGCTCGGGATTGCTGTGTTCTTTGCGCTCTGCGCTGGGGCTGCGGCTATTTGGCAGCACCGTGCGGATAAGATCTGGCTCTTAGGCGCGGTGCGCGGCATAGTCGGTGGTATTGGCATAGCGCTTTGTCTGAGCGCTTACTGGATTTTGCCGTTCTTGTTTGGTGACAGTACGGCTGCGGAGGCCGTGCGCTCCTTTACGTCAAGCGATCGTCTTGCGTTCGCAACAGCGGGCGAAGGGTGGTCCCGCATTGGAAACTTATTGATGCTCCAGGGGTTTTGGGCGGATAATCGTAGCCTTTATATGACCGCACGTGAGCTGTATACCTTGTGGTGGATTCCTATGATTATTCTGCTATCACTGGTTGGTATCGGCATCGTAGCGCGCATCAGAGCGCAGCGAGCAACAACGCTTGGTTTTGTGGCGGCTATGTGCGGTGCGGTCGTGTTGGCTTGCGGCACTGAAGGTACGATCTTCGCCCCAATTAATCGTTGGATAACGGATGTAGTTCCGCTTTTTTCTGGTTACCGTGAGCCACAAAAATTCATTGTGATTGTTGCCTTGGGATACGCCTATTTTGCCGGGCACGGCATGGCGGCTTTATGGGCAGCGGCTCTCAAAAAGCACTGGCGGGTTACTGCCACGGACGTAACAGCCGCAGCAGTTATTCTCGCTGTGTTATTGGCGCCGCTAACATTATGGGGATTTCATGGTCAGCTCGCTGCTCGAGAGTATCCTCAAGACTGGTACCACATGAACCAGCGCTTGCAGCATATCCAAGGGAAGGTCTTGTTCCTGCCATGGCATCAGTACATGCGTTTTGACTTTGCGGGCCGTGTTATAGCCAACCCGGGAGATCGCTTTTTTGATGCCCAGCTCATCTCGAGTAGTAACCCAGAGCTCAAGGGGCTTACCCATTGGCCCCAAACAGAAACACAGCAGTCCATTGAAGAGAATATTCTTCCCACGGCCGCCGCAGGAGGCACACATATGGGCGCATCGCTAGGTGCACAGGGCATTAGCTATGTTCTGCTGGCAAAAGACTACGACTACCGTACGTATGATTACCTAGATCATCAACAAGATCTTAAACTTGTCCAGGACACGGAGTATTTGCGCCTGTACGAAGTACGCTCTATAAGTAGTAAGGAAGCAGGAAACAGATAATGTATTTAAGCCATGTATTTACGCCGAGGGACCGTAGTCAGGATCAATCGGAGTCGACGCCTAACCACAAGCTGACGCTGCTACGATACAGCTTGATGATGCTCTTTTTGGTTATCCTGGGTATGTTGTTTCGTGATGCCACATATGGTCGAATATTTATCGGACTTTACGGAGTTGTTGCGATTGTGGCTGCGATTCCTTCTTACCAGACATATAAAATGGCCCTGATTTCTCTTGCTTCTATTCCGGCATTGTCGGTAGTCCAGGGAACAACCTTGTCGGAAAACTTTGCCCAGTACGCATTTTTGCTTTTCATCATCGGTGTAATATGCACAGCGCTTGAGCAGTATAGAACTGATCGACAGATACGCAGACTGGCGCGTAAGGGTATAAAAACATTTGCTACACCTGAAGATATTCAGTAGAATAAGATCTGTTGTTCAAATTTTTTAAGGTAAAGGAAGCTTTATGAAGCAAATGATTTCAAACTTCACCAAGCATGTCCGTTCGACGAAGATCGTTACTGGATTCTTGGCCGTTGCAACTGTTGCAGTTGTAAGCGCATCGGGTGTCGCAGCTGCTGCACCTTCCTACTTTGCCGTTGCAAAGGGTAGCCCACAATCAATGTGTTACTCACAGTACGGTGGCCCAGGCTGGAAGGCTCTCGGCTTTATCAACCTCGACCACTGCTTGCGCTATGTCGCAACTCCTGCTCCAATGAGCAAGATGCAGTGTAACCACGGTTACTGGTTCGTTTACGGCTTCAACAGCTGGAACCAATGTGCTGAGTGGGTTGTTCTCCACGGTGGTAGCGGTTACGCAGGTGACCCTAACGAGCAATTCTAGCTCTCCATACCGAAACTAAAATAAGGCCTTCCGGGGCCTTATTTTTTTGAGTTATTTCTTGTTGACCTGATATTTTTGCGGCACCACTATTCGAAAGCCCCTCAGAAGGATGGAGAGGCTCTTGGGCGGGGCTAGCGTAGATTAACTGACAGCGAGCCACCACGAGACGCTGGAGGCGACGAGGGTACCAAGCGCGGCTGGTGGTGCGGTTGTTATGCTTGTACCAGAAGAAGCAAAGCGGTAGTTTGCGCTTGTGGTGCCGATATTGATGTTGGAGCGGCCCACGCCACGAGCTAATGTTGGCAGCGTTGTGCCGTTTGCCCACACTGTGACATACAGATACCCAGCAGATACCGAGACGGCCCCACCGCTCAAGGCCATAGTTTTGCTGTTGGTGGTTGCCCAATTTGACGATTGGTCTGCTGTTTGTCCTAAAAGTAGACCATTCTGATATATGGCAGCTCCAGCGCTGGTCAATCCTGCTCCTGCCGTAGTAACATCGATAATAATATTAGTCACAGTTGTTGCGGCTGCAATTGGCAGTCTTGCCATGTACATGACGCCCGCCGCAGGCAGGATGCTGCTGGCATTTGCTATTGTCGGATCGTATGACCACGATACTAATGCTTGATCGCTCGGTGCCCAGTTATTTGGCGCCGCCGTGGGCGTTGCTGCTACGACTGTGCCTCGATAGTTCACGAGATACCCTGAGGTACTGTTGTCGGCGACAAAAATAGGCTTAGATACCTGTCCGGCGGTCGTTGGCTCGACACTGGTCATAGCACCACTTGTCGTAGGGGATAAGTAGTAGAGTGTGCCGGCCGTTAACCCCGACAGTGTTGTCACGTAGCCGCTAGTGGTTAGCACAAAATTATTTGCGTCGATAACACTCGTCACGATGGCGAAGCTCTCGGCGTTTGCTACCGCATTGGCCTGGGCTTTTACAAAACCCGCCCCACTATAACGAATGACATTACCAATACTCAGACCATGGGCAGTCTGGCTGATAATCCGGGTAACAGCAGGGGTGCCACCGGCATTTTGCTGATCAAGCTGATATGTATTGCTTCCCAAGCGAGCGTACAGATGGCTCCCATCTTGCCAGACATCGCCAGGATTTGGCGTTGCTGGAGCAATACCCTGGCGGATACGCAATCCAGCCGCTGCCGTAGAGGATGCGGCGATGTCAACGATTGCAGTTGGCGCGTTGGTACCAAGGCCAACTTTGCCATTCTTGACAACGAGTCCGTTGGAGTCAACGACAAGACTGGCTCCTGTGCCAACATTAGAGATGGTTACGGCATCGGTCGTAGACGCACTATTTGACTGCGTGAATGTCGCTACCTTACTGGTGTCGGTAATAGTGCCAGAGATGGCAGATATGTTGCTATTAACAACCAAGGCTGTGCCGGATTTGGTGTAGGTGTTGCCATCAGTGACGTTGGCCGTATCTACAACACGGAGACCAGCTGTCGTAGAGTTGGAGTTGGTCGTATCCTTATCGACATCCACACCCAGGCTATTGCTGTTCTGATCGGCCATGAAGATAGTTCCACCGCCACTGCTTCGCCCACTGTAGACATCGCCAACGCCAGCATGATCACCCCAGTAGACTGCGTTGATCGACGCGCTGCTCAACTGTTGCCCGGCTATGAGGCCGAGTGCGTTTGTATTAGTCTGATCAGCAGCTGATTTAACGAGAATCCCTGCTCGCGATGCCTCCAGGGTATTGGCCTGGTCCATGATAAGACCTGACTGGTTTGTCACGTTGGTCCAAAGTGCAATAGCAGGGTTATAGTTCCAAGTGGTATTGGCTACGGTGTCGCCATTTCGTAGAGACATGAGCGGAGCAACTCCGCCTTCGCCATGTGTCGTGTACATACCAAAGCCGACTCCAGGGTTGGAGCTATTATCGACAAATAGCGCACCCTTGTTGCGTGATGAGCCTGTATTGCCAGTTGGAACAACCTCAATGGTGTTGCTGGTTGTTGCGTTAGTGAATTTCGCAGGCTGATCAGCAATCTTGCTGATCAGAACATTCGTGTTGGTGGCATTGGCACCTGCGTTATGAAAAATGGTGTTTTGTGTACCAATATTGCTCGATAGTTCGATTTGGTTTATGGAGTTTCCGTAGACGACGTTGCCGCTGACTGTATTGTAGTTGACCCCAACACCTGTCAGGATAATGCCACGGCGCTGACTGGCGGGCGTTTCGTCACAATATGCTGCATTGCCCGTAATCGTACAGCCGATAATGCCGGCCCTTATCACAATGCCTGCGCCGTCGCGTAGACCACCAACAGCCGGATGGCTATTATTACGACTGATATTGCCCGTAATCGTACAGTAGTTAGAGCTGTTTTTGAGCTCTATACCATCTGCACGATTGTATTCAATGATGTTGCCGCTAATAACGGAATTAGATGACGTATCTACGGGTAATCCCTGATCGCCCGAATGCCCACCGTTATATCGAATCTGGTTGCCGATGCAAGTTGTGTAAGGATTGTGATCAAGTACAAGGGCGTCATCACCGCCATATTCCACGACGTTGTGCGTAAACTTGTTGTAAGAGTTAAAATTGACGTCAGCAGCAGTACCGCCAAGGAGACTGTAGAGCTCAGTATGTAAAATTCGGTTGTCAGATACGTAATTATGGTTACTGGTTGAAGCAAGCGCCACACCAACGTGGTTATAGGTTATTTCGCTGTTTTTTATCCCACAGTAGTTGCAGGTTATGAATAAAAAGCCCGTGCCGCCGGCGTGATCTATCCGGAGCTTGTCGCCATAGACATTTTGACAGATATCGAGCGCCACACCATCAACCTTGGTATTAAAGATAGCGACTTTTTCGATTCGTGAGTCGGTAACACGCTTAAAGTAGATGCCTCGGCCGGTTGTTTGGCCCGCCCCATTTCCCTCAATAACCAGGTTGAGGATACTAATGCCTGTATTTCCATTTGTAGTATCACTGTTGGTGATAACGTGGCCGTTGACCCCATTTGCCAGAGTAAGGATAGTTTTTTTGCTGTGCGAACCGCGTAGGACGACATTGCTGGGAACGCCAAGGGTGAAGGGGAGGGTATATGTACCTTCGCCTACGTATACCTCTCCACCGCCAGCCAAGCCGACTGAGGTCAGTGCAGCTTGGATGGCGGTGGAAGCGTTTGCATATGCATTGACGGGATAATCTCCGCCATCAAGGTAGACCGTCGCTTTTACCTCGCGGCTTTTTACTTGCGGGTTGGTGGCTGTTCCGCTCAAGTCACCAGCTAACCGCAAAACACCCTTAATAGAATCGTTGGCGTCAGCTGTCTGGGGGAGGGGTTTGTTCTTCCATTTTTGACTCGTGCTGTCGTAGCTGAGGATTTGTTCGTTCTGGATCGTTGATAGTTGCGTATCCGCTAACTCGACAAGGCTCGTCGCGGCCGATTCCGCTTTGCTTAAGGCATCTTGGACGGCATCGGCCAGATGGCTTTTGGGAATGCCATTGGCTGGCTTTGTGTATTTTGTCGCGAGTGAGCCGCCCAGCTTAAGGCTGCCGTCGATATTATGTTCAACGCGCAAAAAATCATTAAGAAGATCACCCCATGAGCCTCCATCGTGCCCGGGTGTCGGAAGTCGTACCATTCGTTTCCTTCTGGTCGGTTATATTGGTATATGGCTACATTTTCTAGCGCATCTTCAAATGTATCGGCCCAAGCATAAGCTTAGTTGGGGTCATTTTGCAAGTCTTGCTTGCGCTCTGGTATGCAATTATTGCGTGCCAACATCAAAAGCTGGCAGATAAGGTAAATAATTTTTGACAATAGCAAACAGAGCGACGCATAGGAACGCACGAAAAACGTCATATATAGACAGGTTAGTTAGTCTGCTATAAAACGCATAAAAGCCGGCAATATACTTGCCAGCCGGAAATCTATTTTGTTGTATTGGATGCTTACTAGGGTAAGCTATCCCTTCATTTCCTCCTTTGTCTCAATAGGTGCAAAAAAATAAAAAATAGCCAGTTCTCCACTCAAACCGCTATTGTTTCTAACCTATCAATAATAGGCGTAACGTATGCGCTTGTCAACGGTTAAGCATAAGCTCTCTGTAATCTTATTTACAACAAAGGCAAAATAGGATATAATGTGCTTAGTAAAAAGAAAGAGGGACAGCTGCGTTTGCGGCGTCCCTCTTTTGTATTCGAGGAGATGCAATGTACGGAATAGGTAGAGGCGGCGACCTTATTGGAAGCACAGTAGTGACGGGTTCGGGAATCATTATGCTTCCTGCGACTGGCGGTAATACCCTCGGTACGATCTTGGCATACGCTGCTATCGCTATCGGTGGTACGGCTCTAATGAGCCAGCTGGTTGTGCGTATTGTACGCCGCAAGTACAGCGCTTAATTTTTGTTTGCATTCCGTAATCAAGGTGGTGGCATGAAAAAAGTACGAACAAAACAGCTCTGGATGATCTGCGTGGCAACCTGCTTATTACTTGGCGGCTTGTCATACTTGCTCGTTCCCCGTATTAACGCGGCATTTGTGCGGCATGATGGTCGGCGCCAAAATACAACGCGTCTAGACCAGGCTGTTCATGAGGTCAGCGCTGACACTCAAACTGCTATGACGCTGGGGCGGCCTGTTGCCATGACGCTCGATCGCTTAGGTATCTCCTTGCAGATCGTGCCAGGCACCTATCGATCTGCAGATCAGTCCTGGGCACTTGATATGCAACATGCTTTTCTGATGCAATCTCCTGACGAAGCGCCTCTGAGTACGCCAATTATATATGGCCACAATATACCGGCTGTTTTCCGCAAGCTTGATGGCGTTGCCGCCAATGAGGTGCTCAAGATGCAGACCGAAGACGGCAGGGAGCTATTATTCCGATACGTTGCTGATTCGGTCGTTCTGCCCAATGACGATACCGTATTTCGGAGCCAACTGCATAATACGGTTCTGATCATGACTTGTACGGGATCTCATTTTCAGCATCGTCGTATTTTGCAATTCGAATATCTCGGTAGCCAGCAACTCTCCGCGGTAGGCAGGGAAGGCGCGAGCGATGAATTTATCTCATAGTATGTACTATATTATTGCGGTCCTCAGCTTGTTTAATTTTGTTCGTATTTTGGTCATGCTCCTGGGATCGGATCTGTACGATATTCGCCAGATCGTCAAAAATCATAAGTATGCACAGCGTAAACGTGCATACAGACCACTGATTAGCGTCGTCATCCCTGCCTATAACGAGGAGATGGGTGTAATCCGAACGGTCGACTCTGTGCTGGCCAACGACTATGCCAACAAGCAAGTTATTGTTGTCGATGATGGGTCAAACGATAAGACTTTAGCTATGCTCCGCAACTATCAGCGCCGACATCCTGGGGCAATTACCGTCGTTCACCAGGCTAACGCCGGCAAGGCAGCTGCTATTAACCGCGCGGTTAGCCGATGGGCGCGAGGATCATTAATTATGGTTGTTGATGCTGATTCGCTCCTCAATCCAGATGCTATCCGCCGGATGGTGCAGCATTTTCGGGATCGTCGTATTATTGCATCTGCCTCGAACGTCAAAGTTATTCCCAGCCGCAAAATGCTGGGGGTTGCTCAGCGGTTCGAGTACCTTATCTCCTATCGCATGAAGCGTGCTCTCACGGTAACTAATATGGAGTATATTGTCGGCGGCGTTGGATCGACCTTTCGGCGATCGGTCATACTTAAGACCGGTTTGTATGATACCGACACGATGACAGAAGACATCGACCTAACGGTCAAGCTCATTCGTGAATACGGTAATAAGGCCTACAAGATTCACTATGCCGCGGATTCTGTTGCCTATACCGAGCATGTTCTGAACTTCAAATCACTCATCAAACAGCGTTTCCGTTGGAAATATGGCCGTATGCAGACACTTCTCAAGAATCAGCAGCTCTTCTTTAGCGGCAACCGCAAGTATGATAAACGGTTGACGTGGTATCAGTTACCTTATGCCATTGTTGGCGAATTCGTTTTACTCATGGAGCCGATATTGGTTGGCTATATCCTGATCGTTACTGTTATGTACAGCGACGTTAGCTCGCTGGCAAGTGTCTATGTAATTGTGAGCAGCTTTGTTTTTCTGATGTTACTTGGTGAAGAAACCGAAACAGCTCGAACAAAACTAGGGCTGGCACTCTTTTTGCCACTGACCTATCTCCTTATGTATGTATTGACTGCCGCCGAATTTATGGCGCTCATACAGTCCCTTCGGAAGCGCAAGGAGTTACTGCGACACGACATTGAGCACGGTAGCTGGGAGCACGTAGAGCGCTCTGGGCGGCCCGTTAGCCTCTAGGCAAAAATAAACCTGAACTTCTGTCCCAAAACGGTTATGATATAACGAGCCAATGCGGAATGGTCTTTTACGCTTATACTTCAACTAATATGACAAAACAACAAGAATATTGTTGAATATACGTATAGTATGTGTTACTATTGGGCCAAAGTGTTGTGATAATTAGGGCAACAGCGAGACGAAAGGTCTAGCATGGTTATTTTTGATTCAAATGACAGTCCATTCTTAGTTCTCTGGTATTTCTACCTATTATTTTTAGGCACCGTTGTTGTGGTCAATATCTTGGCATTTGCACTTAAGCAACTCATTTCTTGGCGTACACATCGCTTGATGGCGTTGCCTCGCAAAAAAGGCACAAAATGAAAGCCTTTATCAAAAAAGCTTTCTTTGGTACAGGCCGGACAATTGTGTTTGCGGTCTGCGGCATACTAAGCATTTTCTTGCTTATGTCTGGCTATGAGTCGGTGTATAACCGTTCTTTGCCGCTCGTACATACCCTCGACCCAGTAAATTTGTCAGCTTATAGTGCGACATATGATCTTAAGGTTGCCGCCCAGGATGACACCGCTCTCTACGGTAGCTTTGGCAAGCCAACAAACATTAAGCTACCGGAACGTGCCGCCCGCCTGGATATCGGCCCGGCAATCTATACTGACGGCCAATGGTTGGCCCGAGCCAACGGTTTGCACTTGTTGATTCCACAGCAGCCCCGTGGCGGCAATATCGGAACAGCACTGTTATACTGCCGTTCGAGTTTCCGTACGTTGAACGACCAAAACTTACCGCCAGTTGGCACAAACATCTTTATGGATACCGATAAAGACTGGCGCTATGTTTATAAGGTGACGGTAGCCAAAGTATATTCTGACAAAGTCCCTTATATCACTAACGATACCGGGCGTGGCAGCCGCTTGGTGATTAGCTGTAACGATCAGGCAGCGGGTGCTAATGTTGTGGTTGAAGCTACGCTGCTATCTGTACAAGGAGTCGAATAGATGACAAACGAAACCCTCTTTATGTTCTTCCGTAATATGACCATCTTTTTAGCAACTATTATGGTTGCAAAATACTTTGTCTTTTTAGTATTCTCGGCATACTTTTCTGTCGGTCAAGGCTGGCGCCGTTATCGATTGCTCAAGGCAGAGGTTAAAAAGTACCGTAAAGTGCGCACGTACGAGCCGGTCGTATCTGTTATTATCCCAGCTTGGAATGAGGAAGTGGGCGTACTCAAAACCCTCAAATCGGTTGTAGCTAACAAGTACTTGCGCACCGAAATCATCGTCGTTAACGACGGGTCAACTGACCGATCTCGTGAGCTTGTTGACGCGTATATCGATGAGCTTCGCATCCGCACCAAGCGCCGCAATATCCACCAGTATTACATACCCAATGGCGGCAAGGGTGCAGCCTTGAACTACGGTATCAAAAAGAGCAAGGGTGAAATTATCCTGACAATTGATGCTGACTCGGCCTTGGCGGCAGACGCTATCCAAAAGCTTGTTGAACACTTCCGGGACCCTAAGGTCGCCGCCGCTGTCGGCCAGGTACGCGTTGCAAATGTCCACGGTCGTCTGATTGGCCGTATGCAGCAGCTGGAATATCTGTTCGGGTTCTACTTTAAGCGGGCGCACTGTATGATGGGTGCTGAATATATTTATGGCGGTGCCTGTGCAGCCTTCCGTCGCAGTGCAACCTTCGACTACTTTGGATTCTTTGACGAAAAGAATAAGACCGAAGATATTGAGATGTCTATGCGCACGAAATTCCATGGCTTGCGCTCGATCTATGCCGAAGATGTCATCTGTTACACCGAGGGCGCAGCTGGATACCTTGCGCTCATAAGCCAACGATTGCGCTGGAAAAAAGGCCGCTTCGACACATTTTTACACTATCGCCAGATGTTCTTTTCTCTCAACAAAGGCCACAATAAATTCCTGAGCTGGTTTATCCTGCCTTTCGCAATGTTTGCTGAGCTTCAGTTGCTACTGGAGCCAATCGGTGCCACGTTGCTGATTACCTATAGCATTGTCTCAGGTGAGTACGTTTCGCTAGCACTCAGCATGCTCTTTGTCGGTGTTTCATACTTCGTGGTTGCGGTATTCGGCACAGACCTTAGCTGGAAGCAGCGACTGCAGCTTATCGTACTGTGGCCGATTACCTGGCCGCTATTCTATATCGTAGTGTGGATTGAATTCCACGCTTTGCTCCGTGGTGCCCATATGGTACTTCGCGGTGACTCTCTGGAATGGCAAAAATGGAAGCGGGAAGGAATTTAGACTATGAAGCCTCGACACATTGTATATATTAATATTGTCTTCATCGCCCTGATGCTTTTCTCGGCAGGCATGGTATACCAGTTTATGACGGGCAAAAAGCCATTAAGTATGTTGCAGTCAATCGGCCATCATACAAATAATGTGACGGTCAAGACAGGGCAATGCCTTGACCGCGCAGCGCTTAATTTGAGCGGCGTGGAATCAAAGACCCTGCAGCAGCTTGCTGTGTATCAGCAAGCTTGCCACTCTTTTGCCACTGATACGATGATGATTTTTGCCTCGGTTCCTACGAGTAACGCTCAAGCAACGAGATACGCCCAAGAAGACGCTGCAATGCTCAAAGAGTTTGCAAAATATGGCGTTCGACCTTTGGTCGTTGCCGAGCCAACTGACAAAGATGGCACAAACATTGATTTTGCACTATTAGCTAACGGATCACTAAACGCAGTTTTCGATACCTACTTTACAACGCTTAAGGCCAATGGAATTACCGATGCTCAATTGGGTATATGGAACCCTTTCCCTGAGGCCAATTTGCCCTACTGGCAGAATAGCCACCCACAGTACTTTTCGCCCGCAGTCAATAACTACCTGACAGCGCTGAAGGCGCAATTCCCGCAGGCCCACACCAGTATTCTGTTAAACTCGGCTACCTACGAGAACACAGACTTTAACTGGCAGAATGGAGATTACGAAAGCTTGGTTCCTTATGTCAAGGATATTAAGCCGGGCTTGGTGGAATATGCAGGGCTCCAAGGCTTTCCATGGATGGCTAGCCAGGGCGGTTCAGCATCTATCTTCAATGCTGCTGAATTCCTTAATCCTGATCTATTGGCTGAGATGGCCGAAGCTTTGGGAACAAAAAAGGTCTGGTTTAACACGGGAACTTTCGCTTCAAAATACACCTTGGACCCGAGCCGCATCGTAACCGTCCAGCCTGAGCGCCGCAAGGCTATTCTGACGACGGTCAATGAACAGGCTTTGATTCTGCAAAAGCAAGGCTACCAGGTATCTATCAATATTTTTGCCGAAGATAAGAGTAAGTCTTCCGAAGAGACTAACTGGTCATACTGGGCCGACAAAAAACCCTTCAACTCTACTGCTACGCCAGTGATTACTGATTTCATCAACCAGCTCCACAGCGAGAAGATTGAGCTCTGGCTGTTCGATAAGTAAAAGGCACTGCTGAGCACCCTAGTTCGTTATTTGTGCAGCTCTTTACTTAACGACGACTGCTGCCCGCTCTGACGGATGTTTCTGATTGTAGAATCCCCACTCGCCACGGATAGTCAACGTTATAGTCTTGCTCACCCCTGGGTCTATGTTACCAGGATTGATCTCGGCATTGGCGGCTTGGGCCGTCTCATGGCTTGGCGCCACGACAATATTCTCCTGTGACTGATTGATTATCTTAAGCGTGCCGCCCGCGCTAACAGTGGTGGTTTGTGGCTCAAAGCTGTCACCATCATAGGTGACAGTGGCATGATTGTTAATGCTCTTTTGCGTGGCATTGCTTGATGAGGATGGGGAATGGGCAATTCGCCGCTGAACCAAAATAATAACAACTGTTAGCAGGAATACCACAGCAACGATGGTTATTATTCTGACGGTCTTTTGCACAGGAATCCCCTAAATGACCTACTTACATAATTGTGTAGCCAGCGGACGATGTCAAGTATACAATGAGGGAAGAAGACTATGAGATACATTACAAATGATCGTGAAGAAATCCTGGCTATCGCCTGGGCGGTTACCGCTACAACTGTTCTTGCGGCATTTGCGGCCTGGGGACAATCCCTGCGCTGGGATATTATCGGAGTGTCAACCTACCAGCTATTCCCCATCTTTGGTCTGTTCGCATTTAGTTTGCTATGGTCTCAATATATGATGCTGGCCTTGCAGAAATATTGGCAAACGCCGCGCGAGAAACTTCGCTCTTACTTCCGTCAGTGTGGCTGGCTTGTTCTGGCTGCACTGTTGCTACACCCTAGTTTGCTTATCTGGCAACTGTGGCGCGACGGATTTGGCCTGCCACCAGGAAGTTATTTGCAGCACTTTGTTGCCCCTGATTTAGCTTGGGTCGCACTTTTGGGAATGGTGAGCCTCGGTGTCTTCTTGGTATATGAATTTTGGCGTTTGTTCCGTGACTTCTCGTGGTGGCGGTATATTGTCTATGCTTGTGACCTTGCAATGTTAGCGGTCTTCTATCATGGCCTGCGCCTTGGCAACCAACTCCAGGGTGACTGGTACTTTGTTGTCTGGATTATCTACGGGCTGTGCCTGTTAGTCGTTTTGCCTTATGTCCGAGCCAATGATTTTCGCTCTCGCCAGTAGTACTTGGCGGCTAATATAGTTCGTCGTGTTTTTCGTTTAGGAAACGCGTCCACTGACGTGTCAGGCGCAGCATCGTTTTCATAGGGAGTTCAATGGCCATATCTAGGATAAAGGCCACGGCGTTGATCTTGGCATACTTGCTTGAAAGCCATTGCCCTACCAGAATAAAAGGCAAGTAAAAGAAATCACGCATTGTGCTGATGATGTTCCGTTGCTTGACGACGAGTTCCATCTCGCGGATCATACGTGCCAAGCGGAAACCCAAAAAGCTGGCTGTCGACAAGAAAACAAAGAAGATAATACCTTGTACTACGTTGAAGTGTAATAACGACAGAAGGTATACGGTAATCGCAAACGGAATAAAGAACAGGATACCGTAAAGTGTTTTGCGACCAGCAGAGGCAGTTTTGGTGGTTGCAGGCAAATGCGGTGTTTCGGTGCCTTCTTGTGGGTAGAGAACCTGTTCTATGTACTCGCTCAGGGCAGTAGCATTAGCATTAGCCGGTGGTCGCAGTCCAAGTTTGAGACTTGCCATGTACAGCGGCGGAACCAGGAGGTTGATTACCAGGGGCAAGATGGCCACACTACCCACGAACAACAGGTCGTAAGGCACCTCGATACCTAAGCCAATCACAACCTTGGTAATAAAGATGAACGCAATGCTTTTAATGATGCCTTTGTTGAGCCGTTTTTTGAGGTCACGGTATTCTTTTTTTACCTGGCGACGGTAGGCGTCCATAAACGCTTCCTGATTGGAGAGTGACTGGTAGATGGTGCTGTCACTGCTTGCTAGGCTCTTGATGATACGCATTGGTGCTCCGTGGCGGCTCACCGCACGCTGCAATCGATAGGTTAGCGTATCGCCAAAGAGCTCATCAACTTGGTGGTTAAATGAGACGTATTGAGCCATATCGGCTGCATTGAGCTGATACATTTGAATGAGGTCATGACGCACGGTTGCCGTGTCGGACTTGAGGAGGGCTTGTTGTGTCGCAATGTAGAGACAGATCTCATACTGAACCGTGTCCTCTGGGCCATCCAGATATGCGGCCTTGGGTAGTTCCTGTAGGTAGTGATAGTACGCGGCATAAGCGACGGCGTTCAACTGGAAGTGAGGGTTAAGCAGCTCTTCCGTAGAGACTGAGAGCTCATCAAGAGTCCATTCTACGGCCTTATCCCGAGGGACATGATGGCCTCGCATCGCCCAGTAATTCTGCATGTGGGCAGCTAAAAGCTGCTGGAGTTGTTGGGCAACATGAGTGCCATAGGTATTATTGTGCAGATAACCTGCTTGGGTGAGCTCAACAATGAGCTCTTCGCCAATATTCTCGTGCAACTGCCGCTTACTAAAAAATGACAGACTTCGGTAGTAGTAGCGACGAATCGCTCGCTGTAGCAAAAGGTGTTCCTCGGTATACTCAGCTGCATTTCGAAGTTGTTCATAGGCGCTCGAGAGTGCCTTGCCGATACCGGGTACTTGGATAAGTTGCCCCTGGGTGTTGTAGGCCTTGGTAGCTTCGTTTCGATTGTGTGCTGCCTCGAGGCGCTCGTGCAGTATTTGTAACAGGGATGCAGTAGGTGTGCTTGGTGGCATATACTTCTTTATTATATAGGTTTTTTCGAATCTTGCACGGCGGGATGGTCAGCATGCTGGCACCGGCCGGTTTATGAGGGCTTCTTGCGTGGCTGACGGGTTGGTTTTTTGGCCAAATGCCACGTACCAAACCAAATAGCACCACAGATCACGCAGTTAATTACGGCAATGTATAAGGGAAAGGCGTAACTCGCAAATTCCCAATCATCGATAGTAAGTAACGTGATGACCATACTAAGGATAGACATGCTATAGGCTGGGGCATATTCGGTGCTTGGATGCCGAAACGCCTTGACGACAGTTGGAATGCTACCACTGGTGTCCGCAAGGATGCTAAAAACAATAGCCACCAGCGCGTTGCTAGTGGCTTGCCATAAGATGATACCGATGAGTGCGAGGATGCCGCAGCTAATGTTGAAAGGAGTGAAGTGGGAACGGGAGCGGTTTTTAAATAGGGATACGACACAGACGAGGAGAGGTGTGAGGCCAAGGGAGAACGTCACCCAGGCCTGCAACCCTATCCCTTCGTGAATTTGGGCCGCAAAGGCGACCATTGCAGTCGCGCTCCATATGAACCAGGTTATGGGGTTGGGGTTGGCACGCCCCTTAAAAATGCCATGGAAGTAGCTAAGTCCACCAAAAATACGAATAGCGATTGCAATGTAGACACACCAGGCTGGTAACATGGCGTCCTTCTCCGGAAGACCCGGTTATCTCTTAATAAAACCGCATCTTCCGGAATTGTACCAGCAAGTGCCCGCGAACAAAATCATAAAAATGTCACCACACCATTTAAAGAGATGTGATATCCTACTGATTTTCGAGATGCTTGATAACCTTGGCAATGTCAACGCTCTTACCAAGAACAGGTGCCCATAAATCACCGGTCTTTGCAAGGCGCTGGCCAATATTTTTAATAGTGAAATCTGTTGGCTTTAAACCAGATTTTACTTCGTGCCAGTGGAGCGGGGCCGATACTGTGGCCTCGGGGGTCGGTCGAACGGAATAAGGTGCGGCCAGCGTTTGACCCTCACGGTTTTGCAGAAAGTCCAGGTAAATCTTGTGCTTGCGTTTGTCTGGCATACGTTCTAGGCTCGTGAGTTTGGGCTGGCGCTTGTTGATCTCAATTACTAAGAGGTGCACGAAATTCTTGACTTGTTCATAGGTATATTTTGCCCCGGTAGGAATAAAAATGTGGATACCTGTCTTTCCGGACGTCTTGGGGTAGGCATCGATATGCCACTCGTCACAGACCTCTTTGACAGTCTTGGCAACGGTAATGACGTCTTCGAAGGTGACGCCTTCTGGGTCGAGGTCGATAACCGCCCAATCTGGTTTATCAAGATTTTGCGTCCGTGAGCTCCAGGGATTAATCTCGATTGATCCTAGCTGCACCATATACAGTAAGGTATCGAGCTGTCCACCAACAATCCAATGAAGATTTGCATGGTTCGATTCGGAGTAGATGTCGGTTGCTGGTACCCAAGCTGGAAGGTGTTCGTTGTTCTTTTGGAAGAACCCATGATCGGTGATACCACCGGGCTGGCGAAGCATAGACTGCGGGCGGTCCTTGAGGTAGGGCAGTATATAATCGGCAGCAGCAGTATAGTAATCGATGAGGTCACCTTTGGTGTAGCCAGTTTTGGGGAAGAATACTTTATCAAGATGGCTGAAGGCTATCTTGTCTGATTGCGCCCCGGTAGTTTTATTCGTTGTACGCTCCTTGGCAGGTTGCTCGAGGGTCGTTGTGCTGACATGTTTTGCTTTTTCGCGGCGAACTGCAGCTGGCTTTTTATCCTCCCGCATGCCGACAAATTTGGGTTGGCGCATACTTCCATCCTTTGTCCATTCACTAAAGTTCATTTCACAGACCAGGAGGGGCTTGACCCAGTGTACGGGTGCGTTGGGTTTGGGCTCGACAGCAAAAGGTGATGATTTTTGCTCAATTTTGTCCAAGCGAGCACGCAGCTCTTTGCGTAAGGTATCGGAGATGCCCCCGCCAGAATGTCCGACGTACACCAGCTCACCCCCATCGTATACGCCGGTGATCAATGCTCCTAGATCGCGCCTGGTGCCGCGAGGCTCGGTGAAGCCCCCAATGACGACTTCTTGACGTAGATGTGTCTTGACCTTGAGCCAGTTGCCGCCCCGTTCACCCTCCAAGTAAGGACTTGCTCGCTTTTTGGCGACAATACCCTCAAGACCCCGGTTTTGTATTGTCTTGAATAAAGCCTGACCACTTGTCTCGACATGATCGCTATAGTGAATGACGCTCTCTGCGGGTATGACAGATTTAAGAAGCGACTTCCGTTCTTCAAGAGGCATATGCCGGACGTCATGACCGTCGTACCACAGAATGTCGAAAGCGTAGTAATGCAAGGCGCCCTGTGGCTGCGTATGCCATTGCTGAAGCCACCCAAAGTGGGGCATGCCCTCTTTGTCGACTGCTACTATTTCACCATCCAATATTACGTCACACTCAAGAGCATGTAGCGCCTCGATAACAGGGGGATATTTGGCTGAGAAATCAGTGCCGGCTCGCGAATACAGGCTGGTCTTGGCGCCCGCCTTGGACCCAACTGCGCGGTAGCCATCCCACTTAATTTCAAAAAGCCAGTCGCTGTTATCAAAGGGCTCATCTACTAATGTACAAAGCATGGGATGCACAGCCCAGGGGTGGGCTTTTTTAGGGTATTGAGAGGTGTTAGGCTGATTTGTACGTACTCCCACCTCGTCAACCTGTTTGCCGCTTTTAACAGAGCGATCTTGCTTGGTTATGTCATTGCTAGTGGCAAATTCATCACCTTTTTTGATCAGGAGCCAGGCGTTTTTCTCTTTGGCATGTGGCATTTTGATCAAGGCAAACTCGCCTTTTAATTTCTTGCCATGCATGACGAACGTAATATGGCCATCGGCAAGTTCTTTGCGTAGCGTTGCTTCTGCTGAGCTGGTCTCTTGTCGTGGTTCGTACGTCCCTTCGTCCCAAATAATCACATTGCCAGCGCCGTAGTTCCCTTCGGGGATAATTCCCTCAAAGGTGCGGTACTCATAAGGATGGTCTTCGACCTTGACGGCAAGATGATGATCCTGTGGGTTCATGCTTGGTCCTTTGGGGACTGCCCAGCTAATAAGGACGCCGCCGAGCTCTAGTCGAAAATCGTAGTGTAATCGTGAGGCATGGTGTTCTTGGACCACAAAGGCAAGCCCCTTGCTGTCTTTCTTTTTGACTCGCCCCTTGGGTTCTGGGGTATTTTTGAAATGCCGCTTGGAGAAGTACTTACCCAAGCTCATGGCTATACCGTATCGTTCAGGCTGGCTTTGAGGGCAGTCATAAGGTCACTTGCCTTAGTGTCATGGGGTTTGGAGTCATGTTTGGGCGGCTTGATGCCTTTGGTCTTGGCTTTGATAATTTCTTCGAGTTCCTCGGTGTATGTATCGTGAAAGTCTTCGGGGGCGAAGTGCTTAGTCTCTTGCTTAATGATCTTGAGCGCAACATCGATCTCTTTGGCACTGACATCCTTGTCGCTTGGAAATGATAGCTCAGTAGCTTCCCGTAAGTCAGTCGGAAAGCGCATTTGGTTGAGCACCAGCGCGCGTCCGACAGGCTTAATGACGCCGAGGTGTTCCCGCTCGTGAATGACAAATTTAGCCAGCGCCAACTTGTCCGACTTTTCGAGCGCCCCGCGCAGCAGGGCATAGGCTTTCTCTCCGCCCTTGATCGGCTCCAGATAATAGGGCTTTTCGTAATAGCGAATATCTACCTCCGGTGAGGCAACGAATTGTTGAATATCAATGGTCGAAGTCTTTTTGGGGTTGGCTTTCTCGAAGTCTTTTTGCTCGAGCACTACATAGTCGCCGTGGCGAAATTCGTAGCCTTTGACAATATTATCCCAGGCAATTTCCTCACCATCTTTGCGGCAAATTCGTGAATAGCGAATAGTACCGTGGTCTTTGTTGTGAAGCATATCCAAGTGAATACCCTCGTGGAGGTTGACGCCGCTAAACATTCGTACCGGAATGTTTACAAGGCCGAAACTGATCGAACCGGTCCAAATTGGTCGCATACGTCCATAGTATCAAATCGTTGCTGACAGTGCTAACGGTTGGTGTGCATTGCCAGTTCAAAAACCGCCCGCTGCTGGCTGGCTAGTAATTGTTGAATGTGTTGAATAACTGTTTTGAGCGATGGTGAGATGTCTTTTTCTCGCCGAATAATGGTGCCAATATTCCGGTCAATAACCAAGGGTTTTTGCGCGCCAATCCATGCCAGCTGACCCTGCTGGAGTAGTGTACTTACCAGGGAGTAGGGAAGCACGGCTCCCCCTTTGCGTAAAAGGACAAGTTGCAGCATAATTTCTGGGCTTGTTGAATAAAACGTCGTTTCTGGAACGATGCCTTCGCGGAGGAGCGCTGCATGGATAAGTTTGTGGCTGTTGGAGGGCTGATCATAGCTGATGAAGTTGGGAAGTTTTCCGGCTTGTATGGCGGCATTAGCTTTACTCCGGTCGGTGCTGTGGCACACGGCGATCATTGGCTCGGAGCCTATATGAGTCGACTGAGTAAAAGTGGAGAAATACTTGCTCATTTCAGTCACGAAAGCGATATCAAGTTCGTCGTGCTCCACAGCTCTTGCTAAATAGCGGGAGTTGTTAACGACGACGCTGAGGCGTGCCTGTGATTCAAGTTTTTCAACGAATGATTTTACTCCAAAAAAGGCATTGGCTAGACTATCGATCATGCCAATTGCCAGATCTGGTTGCTTGTGAGCGAGGATATCGAGTTTTGCCACGAGATTGGTGGTGCTGATAGCGAGCTCCTTGGCCGTAACATAGGCAGCCTGGCCCGCGTCGGTTAGCTGAAACGACCGTGACCCTCGAATAAGGAGCGGTGTGCGAAGTTCTCGTTCAAGTTTGCTGATGGCGGTCGATAGCGCTGGCTGGGATAAGTGAAGCTCGGCAGACGCCTTTGTAAAGCTTCCACTATCCACGAGATGAGCAAACTTTCGAAGGCGTTCTTCCATAATTATTAATTATACAACCATACGATTAATATATTTGTTTTAAATATATTTGGCTCGTAGCATGAATACAGTAATCTGGAGGATACATGGCAGCAGGCAAAAAACGAGTAAGCAGCCAGAAAATTAAAGTTGCGATTGTTGGCGTTGGCAACTGCGCATCATCATTAGTGCAAGGTATCCATTACTACAAGGATGCGACGGACGATGCCTTTGTTCCGGGGGTTATGCATGTGAATTTTGGCGGTTATCATATTCGGGATATCGAAATTGTGGCTGCCTTTGATGTCAACGCAAACAAGGTTGGCAAAGATGTCGCGGAGGCAATATATGCCGAGCCCAATAACACCGCAGTCTTTGCTCGGGTGCCCAAGCTGGGCGTGACCGTGCAGCGCGGCCCGCGCCTGGATGGTGTCAATAAGTTTACCGCTGAGGTTGTGCCCGTTAATAATGCACAGAAAGCTGCTGATGTCGTAAAGGTGCTCAAACAATCGGGCGCTGATGCAGTGATTAACTATTTGCCCGTAGGCAGCCAAGATGCGACCGAATTTTATGCCCAGGCAGCAATCGATGCTGGGTGCGGCTTCGTAAACTGTATCCCGGTCTTTATTGCTTCGAATCCAGTATGGGCCAAGAAGTTTAAAGATGCCGGTCTGCCCGTGATAGGCGATGACATCAAGGCTCAAGTGGGGGCAACCATCGTGCACAGGACTTTGGTTAATCTGTTCTTGGATCGTGGCATGAAAATCGAACGGACGTACCAGTTGAATACGGGCGGCAATACGGACTTTTTGAACATGCTAGAGAGGGAACGGCTCGTTTCCAAGAAAATATCCAAAACAGAAGCTGTGCGCTCGCAGATCGAAGCACGTGGGCAGGATATCGATGACACCGATATCCACGTCGGACCTTCGGATTATGTGCCGTGGCAAAAAGATAATAAAATCTGTTTTTTACGAATTGAAAGCAAACATTTTGGCGATGTGCCTATGAACTTGGAGCTACGATTGTCAGTGGAAGACTCACCCAATTCGGCTGGCGTAGCCATCGACTCTATCCGATGCCTCAAGCTCGCGCTCGATAACAAACTGAGTGGGCCAATTGTCGAGCCAGCGGCATATTTTCAAAAACATCCTCCCAAGCAATTCGAAGATAGGCAAGCGCGTGAGATGGTTGAGCTCTTTATCGACACATACGGCCATAAGCGGTAGCCAATCCTATACGCCACAAAAAAGACCCGCACAGAGCGGGTCTTTGGCATAATTATTGCCTTCGATTTGGGCATCAGATTTTTAAGTGTCTTGCTAGAAAATTGGCAAGAAGTATGTGCTGCGAATATTCGAGCTTGCTTGCGTATTTAGCGGAGGTAATGTTGTGCTATAGGATGAGATAAACGCGACAAAATTGTTTTGGCCAAAGGCAAGACTGGTCGTGGCAGTACAAGTCGTGCCAGCACCACATGCAGTGACGCGAGCGCCGGTGTTTACATTAAAGATCTCAATGTAGTATGGTGTTGGGCTGACGTTCACATTTGCAGTAGCCGTCAATGTTTCACGGCCGTATGCCGTACGAGTTGAGGTCAAAGCAACGCGGTAGCCAGTATTGGCCCAAGTTACAAAGTTTGTCGTTGAGGTCGCCTGAATGCCAGCTGGCGGGTGTGTCGTGCTGTAGTTGGCGACATATGCAACGTACTTGTGCGTTGTCACAGATGCTTGGCTGACAGTCGTGGAGCACACGGTCCCATAGCCACAAACAGCCACGCGCGTCGCAGTGGTGGTGTCGTAGATATGTGTGTAGAACGGCGTTGGACCAATGTCGACACTGGTCGTGGCGGTCAAGGTTGAGCTGCTGTTAATCGCCAAGGTTGTGGGGTTTGCCACCAAGGTAACGCTCAAACTGCGCCATGTGACGCCGACAGTGGCGGAAGTCGCCTGTATAGCACTCGGAGGATTAGCGCTCGGATAGTATGAGACATACGCCTTGTAGTAGTGTGTCGTAGCGTTGGCTTGTGTGACTGATACGACACAGCTTGAGCCAGTGCCACAGATTTTCACAAAGCTATTGGCAGTTTGGTCGTAGATGCTAATGTAGTAAGCGGTAGGGCCAACATTTTGGCTAGCATAAGCAGTCAAGGTTGTGTACTGCGTGGGCCAGAGTGATGTTGAGCTTGCGCTCAAGCTGACGGTCCAGGCAGTGGCCGCAAGGCCTGACTGGCCGTTAAAACGTTTACTTTCTTTTTCTGGTGCAGGTGCCTGCAAAGTGCTCTGCGCATTTGCGGGTGCGGTTGGTGTTGGCTTCAATGCAGTCGTTCCTGCAGCATGAGCGACAACGCCCATACCCAAAGATCCGACTACCAGCGAAGACGTTGCTAGCAGCTGGACTGCTAGAAATCGAACTTTCGAAAATAGTTTCATAGTTCCCCCTTATATTGTTGATGCCCACAAACCATAGTAGCGAAGTAATAGTGCTTTTTACAACGGGAAACCGTAAAATGACACGCTCAATTAGTTTCCCACAGATGTTTATCCTATAATTGACTGCTTATGAACCACGACGCCTTTCTTCAGAATTTCAACGCTGCCCGCCCAGTCGATCGTGCTGGCTATAAACTGACCGATTACTTAACTCATGGTGGCCAGGCCTGGATTTATGCCGCCCAACATTCTGAGGGAGTTGCGGTAGTCAAGGCCTTCAAGCAGCACCAATCTGAAGATGAAATTGATGAATTCCAAGACGAAGGCCGTCGCCTCAAGGAGCTTGCCGCCAGCGATCATGTCATCCGTGTTCGCTGGCTGGACAGTATCCCGGTACCGATCGGTAAGGGCCGCGGCCGGTCGGTCGTACGTTATCCGTATATAGCGATGGAGCTGGCCGATGGTGGTTCCGTCAAGGACTACATCCAAGACAGGAGTCTGACCACCGAACGGGCATTGCCGTGGCTTGTCCAGGCAATGGAGGGTATACGCTATGCGCACAAAGAACATGAATTGCAGAGTGAGGAAACCAGCCGTGTGGTACACCGCGATATCAAGCCCGCGAATCTTTTAGTTGTCGGGGACAAGGTTAAGGTAGCTGATTTTGGCATTGCCGTTTCGGGCCATGCCACAGACATGACTATCACGCACACGCAATTGGCTAAAGGCACTCTGCGATACATGGCTCCAGAACAATTCCACGGTCGAGCAGTTTTAGCCAGTGACGTCTATAGCATGGCAGTCACAGGCTACGAAATGATAACCGGTACATTGCCAATTAACGATACGGGAGATGCCCAGGACTGGTATGACGCGATCCAGCGCACTACTCCAGAAATGTATCCAGTGTTGTCGCCAGATGGCACTATCGATGAAGTGGCTATGGCAGTACAGGAGCCGATTCTTAAAGGCTTGTCCAGACTGCCGGTAGACCGCTTTGCTTCTATGGGTGCTTTTCAGGCCGCAATTATTGAAGCCGCAAACTATGGACGTGCGATCAAGCCGCGTAGCATTATTGACCTTGGTGGCCACAAGCCTTCTGGTGCGACTGCTGATGAACAGACCATTAGGCAGACGGCTCCTTATCAATCAGCAGACGATACGGCCGAAATGACTTTTTCTCTAGGTGAACTTCTCAACCCTCCCGCCGCGGAGACCGAACAACTTACCCAAGAACTTACCGAGGAAGCAGCGCCAGTTGAAACGAAGGGAGCTGTCACCCGACGCAAGGCCTTGAATTGGATGGTGGGTGGCTTGATAGCAGTCGCCGTTGAGGAGACTGCGCGGCGCAATCTCACCGGCGAAGATGACGAAAAGAAACCCGATACAATAGAAACCAAAACCCAGGCCATTGTTTCGATGGCCGAATGGGCGATTGATCGTTGCAAGCGGAAGAAACAAGATAACGATGCCTTTGCGCTGGTGCGCTATTTGATCCCAGTGGACCATAAAGCGGCATATGCGTATATCAAAGATATGCCACTCGAAAATGTGTCATGGCTTGCGGCGGATCTAGCCTTTTATGATCCGGCTGCGGCAGAAACGATCATGAAAAAATATGAGGCCAAAAAGGACTATACATCGGCGACGCGCATTGCGCTGGCACTGGCTTTTTACGCCAAGGATACAATGAGTGCCAAAAGTTCAGATTACATCTCTGGCGTTCCTGTGGAGCCGGTCAAGTATGCCGCGTATACCGCGGCAAATCGCGTGGCTGATAATTGTGAGAATGATGATCTTGAAACGGCGCTGGACCTTGCAGGTGCATTAACGTATCTAAAACCTAACTTTGGACGAGATCGAATTGATGGCGCCCTGGAGGCACTTGATGGTTGGATGGCGAAGGGACAATATACACTGGTCGAGATGCTTTGCCGTGTTATCGCGCGGGACCACCCGACGGCAGTTAAGCACTGCATGGACTATTACATCGGCCAAGCGGCAAAAACAACGGGTACTGCGCAGGCTACCATGCTCAGTACTGCTCGTGATCTCGCCATAGACCTTGCGCCTTTTGCCGCCGCGGCTAGCGGTGAGGCGTTAACACAATTTGAAGCTTTGAGTACGACTCCAGCATATGCCGCTGCCGCTGATGCAATTGCAATGGCCTTGGCGCCTTTTGACGCTGGTAAAATTAAAGCCTATGTCTCAAGAGACTTTTACGGTCACGCAGCCCGAATGCCGATCGGCATTGCTCCTGCGCAGCGTTTTCCATTATTCTATCCAGAACTTGAACAACGGGCGGCTGAACCCACCAAGTCGTGGCTACGGTATGCCTACAACCCAGTAAGTGCTACCTTGGCCGACAAGGCTCGCAAGGCATTGGCCAACGACACGGTCTTTAGTAATTATGGCTATTGGGTGGTTGCTGCAACACTTCGCAGCCGGACAGACGAACAAAAGTAATCTAGTACAGCTTCTCGCTGTTGGCTAGCATAGCAATGAACTTTTCTATACGCGCACTGCGCGTTTCCGGCTTCTTTGCTGTTTGAACGCGCCAGCAAAAGGCAAAACGATTCGTCTTGTTGAGTGTCTCAAAGAATGCTTTAGCTTTGGGATTTTTGTCAAGTTCTGCCTGAAAATCAGCC
Source organism: uncultured bacterium (assembly GCA_963721475.1). Classification (GTDB taxonomy): domain Bacteria; phylum Patescibacteriota; class Saccharimonadia; order Saccharimonadales; family UBA4665; genus CAMLQK01. The sequence goes on from CAVRJI010000002.1 coordinate 763,700, forward strand.
GGAACCTCCATGGTCGATGAAGCACTGTATGCTGCATCCCAGCGCCCGTCTTTTTTGGCGGCTTCTACGGCGGCTAGGCCCGCAGGTTGCATCTTGCCGGCGGCTGAAAGAATATCTACCTTGCCCACATTAATTTTTGACCAAATACTCCGGGCCCGCCGCGGAGTAAACTTCTGTAGCCAGTATGTTTCGTCAAAAGATTTCGACTGACCGTCAATCCAGCCAAAGCAAAGGGCTTCCTCGACAGCTTCAGAGTAAGAAAGCGACTGTGCACCGCTGTTCTTCTTGGCAAATTTGAGCCATATACCTGCTTGTTCGCCGTGGTGTTCAGCGAGCCAATTGTGCCATGCAGCCTGTTTTTCAAGCAAGAGAATCGGTAAGTCAGCAGTATTCATGATCTAACGATATCGCGCTATGCGCCAAAGAGCCCGATGATTAGGCCCATCAGCATTATTGTCACGAGCTCATTGCCCAGGTTAAGGATGGTCAGTGACCCAGGTCGTCCCTCAAAAGCATCATGGGTTACAAAGCGCGCAGCCGTAAAGCCCAGCCAGAGCCAGAAGGCGGTGGTTAGCGAGTCTTGCAAAAAGCTGTGGCCAAAGAAGTGATGTGATAGGTAGGCAACATGCGCCAGGACATAGGCGGTAACAAAGCTGACAACCATGGTTGCGACAATTGGAGCGGCCATGTTCTGGCTGTTCTTCTTGAGGTTAATCTTGGCGAGCTTTGCCCATGTTTTGCCAAAGACCGATTGAGAGTACCAAAAACTTCCGACAGCCATGGAGCTGAGCATGGCGACAAAGACTGCGAGATAATTAACTTCTACTTCCATCAGAAACTCCTTTATTCTATGTCTTCAGTATACAAAAATAATGTTGAAAATATTACGATGAAAAGGGTTTCATTTCGAGCGCTTCAATTGATTGATAGAGATCGTATGCCTTCCAGAGCAAAAAACCGTCAATAACCAGCCCTATGATATTAAAGCCAATAATATCGGTAAGGGTTGTATAGGCTAGGAAGGCCCCGATGGCAAACAAAAGTTTTTTTGCAACCCCGGCATCTTTTGTGGTTAGCAGCATAATGCTTGCGGCAGTCCCAACTAACCAGGCAACTATCATTGTGATGGTTAGAAATCCGCCTGACTGATCATGTGAGCCTAGCATACTGACCATGACACTTTTGAGGGCCAATGTTTGCACGGCCGAAAATATGATAATACCGAGCAGTATCAATGTCCATTTCTTGAGATTGGGCAGGCGCGTCGCAATGGACTCGGCTTGCTGGGTCCGATGGAGTGACTGGTGGAGTGCGGCTTCGGCGCTGATCGGTGCCATGTGGCTAGTCGTCGGCGGGCTAACAGAATCGTGAGATGGCTGAGGCTGAGGGTTATTTGGTTGAACGATGGTCGGCTTGTAGTCCATTTTTTATGTCCTTTTAGTGGCTCTAAGGCTATCATAGCAGGTTATGCGCATAGGGTAATTTAATGCTTATGGCCAGCCATATTTTTGCGCGTTGGCCGGAAGACCCATGCGCCTAACGCTCCACTCGCCACAGCTGCGCATTGCTCTTCGACATGGAGATCATATCGCTTCAAGAAAGCACCACCCAATGCAATAACTGCCGATGGAATATCAACGCCCCAGAAATGTTTGGCCAGGTGGTGGGTGTCAATGCTATGCTCGTGGCCCGGATTGCTCATTTTCGTTCGGCGCATACCTTGCCAGAGTCTGCCGAAAAGGATGCTATTGAGGGCCACCGAGGCACCAGCCGTATAGACTGCGGTAGTTTCGGAGGTACTCTCGTGGCCGTATGCGATGTCCAGGCCGGCTTTACTCCCGATATATACTGATGAAGTGGCGATCACCCAATGGGTCAAGACTCGACGTTGCTGACGTTTTTCCTCACCCAGTGCAGGGTCCAGAATATTCTTGGCCTGCAAGTGATAGGTAATAGCGTCGCCAACGTTGTGCATGCCATCAGCTGCGACACTGAGTGTACCCCTGTTGAGCGCAAGTTCAACGGCTCCTGCCATAAATTGTCCAATAACAGTCCCAATATGCCATCTGCGCGAGATGGGCGGTGGCACCTCGTGTTGCTGGTGGGTGTGGAAGTGGGGGTTGCTTGCAGATTCTGACATGTTGAGTGGAGTTAACCATGTGCTATGTCAGGCTGCAAATATATCGCAAAAATATAAATATTTCTGTTAATTGTCCAAGTACGTTTGCTGGATATACGTTATAATTTCAGGAAAATCATGCCGCTCGATAAAATGTTCACCTTCGGGAATTTCAAGGCGAGTTGGCTGTAGCTGCTCGGCAATGAATGTGAATTCACTCTGAGGAATGTAAGGGTCGTCATCACCCCAAATCAGCGCGATATGCTGCTGGTTGGCACGAATCTTGTCCCAATGCCAGGGCTGGTCATAATAGCCACTCTGCTTTTCGAGTTCGTCGCCAAGATCGGTATAGCAGGGTGAGATCAGGATAGATCCCCGTATGCTATTTTCTTCGGCATAACGCATGGCCGCAACAGCACCCGACGACCAGCCGATTAGGACATCATTCGGCCCTGCCTTAATGTGGTCTTTCAGAAATGGCAGCCAGTATTCAGAGCGTGCAATTACTGAGTCGGGCATGGTTTCAAAAAATGTTTCAAAGCCAAGCCGCTCCAGCTCGGCTTTCAGCCAAGGAGACCAGCCAAAAGACCAATGTTCAGTTTGATTCCCGTGAATAAAAATAAATCGTGGTTTCATATGAGCTCAAATATATCAGTTAATTCTCGGATTCGCCTTGAGAGATGCCATCCCGGCAGGCCAAAACAATCCGCTCAAGCAGGCTATCAGGTATGGGATTTTCAGGAGTAAATTGGATCGTACCCTTGGATTGTTTGTACCCTTTGAGTTCTGCTTGCAGGTCGGCGATTGGACCCGATCCAGGGAAGATGCTCATGTGATCCTTGAAGGTACCTATACTAATCAGATATTTGCCCCTGAATTGGAAACCGGGCATGCCATATGTAATGACTTCCTTGGCTTCAGGCACAGTTTGTTTTACAAGGCTGAGCAGACGCTGGAGTTCTTCCTTTTGTGGTGAGCTGATGTTGGCAAGATAATCGTCGATGACGCTCATGCTTGTAGTATATCAAATGGCTCCAGAATTACGACTTTTGCTAGAATCCAAGGCGTGGATCAAGCGCAATCGCACGTACCAAAGCCCGCCGCCTTGTCGGGAGTTTGTTTGCGAGTAGGCTAGCGGTTGTTGCTGCTCCGGCACGTCCGACTGCTATAGCGGCTGCCTTGCGTTGGTGGGAAGCGGAGATATGCGCTGATGTTTTGTTATTGGCCGACTCTGCAAAGAGTGCACGTCGCCGAGCTTCCGCGGCATGTTGCTTTGCAGTCGAGTGATTGCCATAAAGACTATGGGCAAGTGAAAGGCGACTCAGGAGATTGAGCATATGCTGGTCGTGTTCGCCGGTAAAACTCTCTACTGCCCTTAGATCATTAAGGGCGCTTTCCAGCATACTCAGGCCTTCTTGTGGATCCGTGGTTCCCAGGACATCTCTGCCGCTCAGAGCATGTTCAACATCCACAGCGCGGCGAAGCATCATTCTGCCAAGAACTGTCGAGCTTTCTGCTCGTTCGCGCTGCACCTTGTAGGTGGTATCTCCGGATACCAATTGCATAGCGCGTTCGTGGAACTGTCGAGCTTTCCTTCCCTCAGCTAGGGCAGTGTCTACGGCATTTTGTCGAAAGGCACTTGCGGCAACTCCCCTGTGTGCTCGCCCTTTTTCAAGAGGATCAGGCAAGTATTTTGTAGCCATCTCCCAGCGCATACGCGCGTTGCTATATTTGCCGCGCTGATGGAGCCTTTGCCCCTGAGTCATCATATGTTCGAAGTTAGTCAAGCGACTCAGTGCGCTACCTATGATCTTTAGGTGGCTCGTCGCAACGCCGCCTGTTGCTTTCTCGAGTTGTTTGGCGTCTTGTAGCGTAAACCACCGAGTATCGGCAGCCGACCCGCTTAGCTCTGGCGCGGGTGTGTGATGGACCATGACAAATGGATGGTGCTGCCGCAAAGTCTCAGTGCCGCTGCTGCGGTGAATAGGCATCTGATTGCTATCCAGATTGAGTGCGGGAATATCTGAAGGATTAACGCCGCTTAGCTCACGAGATAGCCGGTTGTGAACTGTGGCGTTAAGCCGACTGTCGGCGACAGCTATACCGCCCGGTAAGGCCCACAATTCCCGGTCTGGCTGGCGCGAAAGGAGTATACGATTCTCGTTGTCCCCGCCTACGGCGACAACAACCGGGTCTACCCATATTTGTTCATTTTGTGTGGATTGCTGTTCGCTCATGTTGTTCTAGTATAGCGATGAGACATGCCCGCGGCCAGTCTGTCTTTATAAAAGCGTGTTATATGGTATAACAGAGTGATGTCTAACGTCGAAAATCCCTTACTACCAGTCGAATGTCTGCCTTTGGCTCAACTTTCATATCAGGTTTTGACTGAAGCATACGGACAGCACCACGAAGAGCCCCAGCCTGCTTTCTATGGCAAGCCCGTCAAATACCTAAATCTACGAATCGTGAGCCTTTCGCTTAGCAGTGCTATGCCTGACCGCCAGGAATTCTACATAACTCCCCTAAAAAGGGAGCTGCCCAATTGGGCACCGGGAAGCCTCTTCGATAGCGAATCATTACTACCAGAAGACCAACAGCCTTTCTCGGCATTGGTATCTCAAGTAGGCAATACCGTGCTGCAGCCTGAAACCGACCTAGCCGAATTGCTATCGCCCACCTTAATGCATGGCACTTATGGCCGCCAGCAAAAAACGAGTAGGGCAGTTCATGTCGGCATGTATGATCATATGCAGTACGGTTTACACTATCCCAATAGTGTGCACATGCTTACGGCTACCAAGTTTGCTCAGCGATCATTGGCCTACGTCGGCTCCGAGGAATTCCGATATGATACAAGCAGAGCCCGGGACTATGCCCGAAAACGAGGGCGCGGCAGCTTTATGATCCATGCTCTTGGTTTTGACCACGTGCCAGAATTACCCCTGAACGGCCACGAACCAGAAGGTTTCCTGATGGCATACTCTACCAAAATGCTCAAGCGTGCGGGCAAATTTGGCGCCAGTCTTGCGAGACTGGATCAGTTGAAAACTGTCCAGCAGGACAACCCACTTGTCGAGATGCTCACAAAACAGCGTGATGCCTCTGTGGGGGCTTACCGTCGAGCCCAAAGCATCCTGCAGCAAAAATAAGCATCTTGGTCATAATATGCATAAAGTGGTATAATATATATATTATGACAGCCTCCTCGCCAGGTGAATATACGGGATTTGGAAGATTTGACGATAATGCTCGTACGTCCAACCAAGCGCTGCGCCTGCGCCATCCAATCAATGCCGAGCTCAGTTACGACATGCACGACATGTGGCGCAGTACGCTTGCACCTGGTGTAGATACCCCTTTTGCATGCGATGTCGTGCCTTTTGCCACAGAAGACGGCGAACAATTACTCGATCTAGCCAACACAGCACCCGACCAGCTGCCTTCGTCGGTGCAGGCGCTTTCCTATGGTTCTGCCGCAATAGTGTCAGGTATGGTGGAGGCGTGCCTACAGCCACAGATGCCTCCGATTGATGACGTCCGAATCGAAAAAACAGCCATCCTTTTGTACGGTTTTTGGGATGTTCTAAAACGGGAAGTGCCGCTATCTTCCGAGTTGCTCAATACTCGATATGCTGGCTTCGGCAGCGAGCCACGCCGCATTATCGTGCTTGATCGCAGGCTGATACTCGCGGGTATTTCATCACTTTTTGACGATCAGCGATTTCCTGGCTGGCACAACTTGCATGATATGGATAGGGTTCGAGCTATGCCTGGCCTGAGCCAATACGCCGCCCAGGGCCACGCGATTTTATCTGAAGTTAGACAGGGTCGCCCTGTTCCTCTCGATGCCTAGAAGTGATACCTAATCAATATAATTCGATGCGCCAGGCATTATATTGCTCATTGTATCAGGAGAAAACTTTCGGTGAGTTCTCTTATTTATTGATACAATGGCAGTCATGATTATCGGCGTGCCAAAATACCCATGAGCGAATTGCATTTTGTCGATGACACTCAGCTGTCGCAACCGCCTAGATTCGATATAGTAGGGCTCTATCGCGACCACGAGCCTACGGCTGTTTCAGATTTAGACTACCTGAGGTGGCATAAAACTGTTGATTCATTCCCACAGGAACTGCCGTTCCCCGATGGGCGTAAAGAACAGCTGCGGAGTGTGACCCGTGCACTGGGTTGTTTCTTGGCGGATCTAGGTGTCCAAATAACCCCAGAGAAAGTACCTCCACCACAAAGATTCCATTTCTTTGCCGACAAGCAAACGATGAATGAGGCAATGAAGCCACAGGAAGATGCTGAGCGATATGCGCAGGCTAACGGTATATGCGACAGCAGCAATATATTCGTTGTCGAGGCCGACAACGCGTTATCTCATGCAAGCCATGAAGCGATACATTTTATGTCCTATGAGTCCTGGCGCCTCACTCCTATCCAGAAGCGTATTTTCTTAAGGAAACGTACGTTACATATACCCCAGCAAGTTCGTTCAGGTTACCAGTTACAGCCTATCCGAGATACGCCAATACGTTTTGATTTTATAAATGAACTACTTACAGAGATGACAAATATCTATGTCCAGCAAAAATACTGGCAGAAAGACAAAAGCCTGCCAGTCGAGGCTACGTTTACGCCGGGCTACATTGTTTCCTTGGTTATTGGTGAGGAAATGATCAAGCAGGCTGCTGCAAAGCAGGGGGTTACGCCCAAAGACATTTTCTTGCCTCTCGCAAAAGGGTTATTTACGGGCGACATGAAGGCCTTGCGCGCTGTGCATCAAGCCATAGGAAAGACCGGCTTTAAGGTGGCCGCGGATGCTCATAGCAGGGATAGCGGGTTTGAGACAGGATTTGGGCTTGCTGCTAGGATTGGGGTTCCTCAAGTTCGGGAGAGGTTTGATGAAGCAGAGCAGTCAAACATCCTGCCCGCATTCGAATGGATGTAGGGGGCAGCTAAAGGGCTGTCCTCCAGGTGGCTTCGAATACTTCGTTCGACAGGCGTTCTTTCATTCTGAGCTGATAGTAGCGTTTAAATTGCTCAGGTAAATCACCCTTATACGACCATGACTTCAGCCACCGCTCAGCTGCTATTCTTGACGAGATCTTTTCTTTATTATGAGTAATCTCACCAAAATCGAGTAAGATTACTCGCCCTTGGCCATCAACTCCATTATTGGCAGTGAAATTAAAGACTCTTTCTGATAGCCCGTATTGCCAATGAAGCAGAATAAGGTCTATGTAATTATCAATCAAATCTTCTCCTTCACGCAAAGTACAATTCCTGAGAGCATCACCTAGAACGAGCACCTTATCTTGAGTGTACTGTCCATTATTCTCAAATATGGGGTTGCCGAATGAGTAGTTAAGTTCTGGATGAGCAAGGATCATGTTGCATATATATTGAGATGCATCAACCGCCGCCTGTCGGTAGTCAGCCAGAAGCTCCTCTTTAGGAGCCTCACGAGGCGCGTACCAACTCATGATCACTGATTGCGATTCTTGACGTGTTAAGAGTAGCTTCCTGACTCGTCCGTCTTCTGTATCGACTACTCGATACTGAGCACCTTGACTAATGATATTCATCCATCAATTATACCAAACAATACAAAAGACCTTCGGCGAGGAAGGTCTTTTGTATTGGAGGGACATAGGGGGACTTATTAGGACAAAACTTTATTTTACTAATTTTACATCGTCGCCATTTACCACTAGTACCTCACCGTCGTGAAGTGCTCTGTAAGGCATATTGTTTTCTTCAAAGTACTGAACGACTTTTTCAATCTCTTCGCTTTCAGGATGTTCAGAACGATAATGGGGTGCAATCGAGAAGTCAACAAAGCCGAGCCCCTCCCAGATGATTTCTTTATCGTATCCTTCGGGTGTTTGTTCTGGGTTATCAACATGCTCTATGCCTTTTAATGTATTGGTAGCAACACAGCTGCCAGCACTAAAACCGCCATACGCCAGTATTTCATTAGTAACTAAATCGTTGATCACACTGTCAAAGCCACTCATTCTCATTGCTCGGCGTAGTGTGAAAGAATTACCACCCATTACCCAAACCAGTCCATAGCTTTCGAGCTTAGCTTTTAGCGCTCCATTATTATTAAAATAATCACGCAAATCTAATTCTTCGGCAGTAAGCCCGATATTTTTCATTTTTTCAATCTCGTTTGCTAGATAGGATGGGCGTTTTTCATTACCGTAAAAATCGGCTGCATTCATAATAATTCCAACATTCTTGTTGGAGCCAACCAGTTTTGCTAATTCTCCGGGATGATTGCCGAGAAAGTATGATGACAGATATAATTTCATGTAATTACTATATCAAATAAGAAAGACTCCTCGGCGAGGAGGAGTCTTTCTTATGGAGGGCCACCTGGGACTCGAACCCAGGACATTCTGCTTAAGAGGCAGACGCTCTAACCAGCTGAGCTAGTGGCCCAATCACTATTGGAACAGAAGTATTGTACACCATTACCTCTGTTTTTGCAATACTAGAACTTTGTTTTGGTGTTACTGGCCGGTGAGCCATAGACCACGGCTGACACGAGGTTTTAAGCCAATCTTATCGGTCGTCACAAAGGCCTTGCCGGTTTGGTCATAGGTGGCGTCGGCAAAGCTGACGCTGGGTGTGGGCATGTCTTTTACTTCCAAAAGAAGGTCGTCCGACCTGTACCACGTGGTTTCGCTGGGGCGCGGCGTTTGAATGCCAAGCTGGTTAAGGTATTCCTTGGTCAGATAATAACCCGACAAGTCCGGAGTGGAGGGGCTGAAATCAAGATAAGCCTGACCGTCTTGGTGGGCGGTTGTGGCATCAAAGACGCGCCGCGCAAGACGCGCAATCGCGAGGGATGTTGCAGCATTCAAGAACCACACCACACTGGCGTCGTTGCGTACGTCGAGCTCCTGGGGGTGGTGGATTTCAACCAGCCGAAGGCTGTTATGGACGACCTCGCAGGTTTGGCCCAGGACGCTTTGCCCTAGGGTGTATGCTGTCTCGGCTCGCGCTCCCCAGAAGTCGGCCTCTTTGTCGAATAAGCCAGGGTACGGGGTGCATATCTGAGTATCTTGGCCGTGTCCAAAAGGGACTCCAACATACGAGTAGGGGTGCGGTTCTGCGGGGAGATTTTCAAAGTGAGTCATGTGATAAAAATAACAAACAAGTAATAGAGGTTTTATACAACACAAAGGATATTATTACAAGCACAAGGACACATAATGATAATATTGCAACAAAAGCATTTACTTCGGCCGCTGTCTGTTACAATAGGAGCATGAAATTGCTCAATGGCAAAGAATTGGCTGAATATATCCAAGAACGACAAGTCCGCGAAGTTCGTGCGCTTCGTCAGGCGTGGCATGTACAGCCAAAATTGGCCATTGTCGTAACAATTGATCATCCGGTGATCAATGTCTATATGCGTATGAAGCAGCGTTATGGCGACAATCTGGGTGTTGAAGTCGAAGTCCACCGTATCAAACAGGATGACGCTGAGGCAACTATCCAGCAGCTTAACGCCGACGGGAGTGTCCACGGCATTATTGTCCAGCTGCCCTTGGAGCGACCTGATGAGACCGAGGCAGTCGTTAACCTTGTTGCTCCCGAAAAGGATGTTGATGGATTAGGCCAAGAAGCGACCTTGGATCCAGCCACACCCATGGCTATTTTGTGGCTACTTGCTGGGTATAATGTCGAACTAAAGGGTAAAAAAGTGCTTTTGGTGGGCCGTGGAAAGCTTGTGGGGGCGCCACTTGAGCGCATGCTGCTCGCTTCCAGCGTGGACGTGACGGTTGCCGATCGCTCAACCAAGGATCTGGCTGCGGTCGCTGTGGAGGCTGATATCATCATCACCGCTACCGGTAGTCCGGCAATCCTATATTCCTCTATGATCAAGCATGGAGCGGTTGTTGTAGACGCAGGCGTTGCTGGCGAAGAAGGTAAGACGGTTGGAGACCTTGCTCCAGATGTGTATGAACGTGATGATCTAAGCGTGACCCCGACCAAGGGTGGTGTCGGGCCTTTGACGGTTTGTGCTCTCTTTGAGAATGTGATTCGCGCCGCTCGCCAAGCAGCCGACAAGCAAAAAAACACCGATGCCTAAGATCGGTGTTTTTGATTCAGGTATTGGTGGGTTGTCTGTGGCGCAAGCCATCCAAGCTGCAAGCCCACAGTATGAGGTCGTGTTCGTCAATGACGCCCAGCATGTGCCATATGGCGACAAGCAGCCTGCAGAACTGCTGCGTTTTGTGCTGCCGATACTTGAAGAACTTGTTTCTCAGGGTTGTGATGTTATTGTTATCGCCTGCAACAGTGTCACGACAACTATCATTACCGAAATCCGGGCAGCGCTTGCTGTACCAGTGATTGGTATTGAGCCAATGGTAAAACCCGCTGTCGCTCATACCAAAACAGGTATTATTGCCGTTTGCGCAACGCCGCTCACTCTTTCCAGCCCACGCTACGCGTGGCTCAAGCAGACCTATGCTTCGGGCATTACGGTGCTGGAGCCATATTGCAGCCAGTGGGCTTCCTTGATTGAGCACAACAAAATGGACCAAGCATCTGTTCGGCGGCAAATTGATGATCTGTGCCAGGCAGGCGCCGACGTTATTGTTTTGGGCTGTACCCATTACCACTGGATCGCTGATCTCATCGACACTATAGCCAACGGCCGCGCCAAGGTCATCCACCCCGAACAAGCCATCGTCCGGCGCGTACAGATACTTTTGAATGATGTAGGCTCTATGTGAGTGAGTTGACGGCTTCTTTGAATTGGTTGCCACGGTCTTTGTAGTTAGCAAAGAGACCAAAGCTGGCGCAGCCAGTGGAGAGCAATACAATATCGCCGGGGTGAGCGGCATGTGTGGCTGTGGCTACAATCTCTGTCATAGTGACGCCCCCGGGGGTAATGGCCGTAAAGCCGCCAGCCCGGAGTTCTTCGGCGATCTTGGGGCCTGTGTCGCCGATGGTGATGACCTGCCGTACGTTGCCGTTAGCCACGGTGGCTGCAAGCTGGTCAAATGTGGCACCCTTGTCGGAGCCGCCTAGGATAACGACCTTGGGTTGGCTAAAGGCCTCAATGGCTACAATGGCAGTCTCGGGAGTGGTGCCAAATGAATCATCGTAATAGTTGACCCCGTTAACCGTGCGTACGTGTTCGATGCGGTGGGGAAGGCCAGTAGCCGTAGTGAGTACTTTGCGAATAGTATCGGGCGACTGGACGACTTGCCAGACGGCAGTTGCTGCTGCACAGGCGTTTTGCCAGTTGTGTTTGCCAAGCAATTTGAGCTCATCGACCTTACAGATTACCTGATTATCAATAACAATAGTATCATTTTCTACATAGGCACCAGGGGTGGCATAGTATGTCAGTTTGACGCCGGGACTGGCCGAAGCAATCTGATGTGAAAGTGGATTGTCGGCAAAATAAATAGCGATATCGTTGGGCTGCTGATGTGCAAATAATTGAGATTTAGCCGCAACATACTCGGGCATGTCAGCATGCCAGTTCAGATGTTCGGGCACGACCATCAGGCACATGGCAATGTGCGGCGCATGCTTAATGTCAATAAGTTGGAAACTAGAGAGCTCAAGCACGACCCAAGATTCCTCAGTTAGCTGCGGTAAAAAGTCGAATGGTGATAGCCCGATATTACCACCCAGGAAGACTTCCTTGCCGGCGGCCTCAAGCATTTTGGCAGTGAGCGTGCAAGTGGTGCCCTTACCCTTGGTGCCGGTAATGCCGATAACATTTTTGGTTGGGCAAACACGCAAGAACTCATTTATAACAGTGGTAATCTTGGCTTCGACGCCGGGATTTTTCTCTAATATGATATGTGGCGCAAGTCCTGCGGTACGCACAATGGTGTCAAAGCGATCAAGGTTGGCCAGGTATTCTTCCCCGAGCTGGCTGGCAGCCCCGGCTGGTATTACCTTGCTTGTATCAAAATCACAGATAGTAATGTCAGCGCCCTGGTTTTGCCAGTACGTGAGAGCGGATTGCCCCTCTAGTCCATAGCCAACAATTGCTACTTTCATCAGCTAGATCTTTATGGCGAGTTTGGCTTTGACGAGTTCGGCGACTTGCCGTGGTGTCATGTCGGCTTTCAGGATAAGCGAGGTGATGCCTAGCTTCTTCACTTCAACAGGAATTTCTTGTTCGCCGCGATTGGTTAAGACGATAACTTTTAACGTCTTGCCCCATTCGGTCTTGCGGAGCTTGGCAAGCATTTCTTCACCGGTCATAACTGGCATCATAAGATCGAGCAAAATAATATCTGGCTTCATCTGTTCAATAAGGGCAAGGCCTAGCTTGCCATTTTCAGCCGTTTCAACCGCGTAGCCCTCTGCCTCAAACTTAATGCGGTACATTTGAGATATTGCTTGATCATCTTCGATAATTGCTACTTTGGTTGCCATATTTGCCATCCTTCTATATTCTAGTGTATCACTTATGGTTTCCTTGGTATCTCATAATGTCACTATGTTGTCTTTTTGCCAAGTATCTCGTGGACGATTGATACAACTTGGGCGGGTGTGTGGTGAGCTTTGACGATATAGCGGTCAACATGGAGGAAGCGAAGTGCTTGAGGTGCCTCATCCTTACTGATGTTCGTCAGGATAATGACCCTGACATTGCTGCCCCAGTCCTGTGAGCGGAGAAGGGCAAGCATTTCCGCCCCACCCATAATGGGCATCATAAGGTCAAGGAGCATGATATCGGGCTGGAACGTTTTTGTCAGCTCAAGACCTTCCTGTCCATCTGCGGCAGTCGCAACAACAAAACCCTCTCGCTCTAACTTGAGTTTATAGATGAACCGAAGATCTTGGTCGTCTTCAATAATAATGGCTTTAAGGCTGGGTTGTGACATTGTGCTCCGACGTGAATTTTTTCAAAACAAACTGTTTTTAGTAGTACCATACCCCAGGCCTCCATAGCAATACGTACTTATACGGTGAAGTTGCGTCAACGTCAAAACGAAGAGAATCGAGCCACTCACATTGCAGGAATTAACAGTTTAGTATGAAATATGTGTATGGCATACACATAACCCGGCAGGGGATATATCATTTTGTTTAAAGTGTTCTTATTTAGTTATTTTATTGACTTTTTATTCATCTCAAAGTATTATTAGCTCACAAATCGTATAATTCGATTCGTAGATTAGTAAACCAAACGACTCCATGCAATAGACTTTTGCTGGTGGTCGTTTTTTGTTTTATGTGGGAGAGGTGTCCGCGAAAAAATGACGGACCCTAAAAAATCAGTGGAGCAATCAACTCAGCGTCAAATACCTGTTTATTTTGTCCAACTGCCAAGTGTGCGCTTGGTTGACGACTTTCGCGTTGGCTGTGGCGACGGCAAGGTTGTCGTCGGAAATGTATTGAATTATGAAGTTAACGCCACCGATCAAGGTGGCGTTTTTGTCTGTGCTGTGGACTATGTTGTCGGAAAGGAGAACTTGTAGCATGTCAGTACAAGAAACATTTGCTTATTCGGGCGGTGATTTCACAAGGGGGTATAACGTGGACGGTGTCGCCCTGGAGGTGGGGCGGTTGACACTGCCGCATGAGCAGCACGTTGTGCACGCTCTCGAGCAGCCAGGGCCACCTGCAACAGAAATGAATCCAGCACGGACGACGAGCGAAGTCGCCGAAAGAGTTGCCAATGTTATACACGTTGATTTTTTACGCGAAGTCGTAAGCGCGAGCCTCGAGCCAGACCATACTTCTGGGGCTTTGCCGTCAGTGTACGACGTTGTACCGATAAACTTAGGTGAAAGCCCGTCGAATGGCGGGAACTTTACACCTGTCCAGGGCCTTAGGTCACCCCTCGTGGATGCGCTTCGCACCGGGGCGCGGCCAGAAAAAGTGCGAAAACCAGTTAGGAAGCTCCGCCCGACCACCCCGGACGACATCAAGGCTATGGTCGAGATAGACATCAGGTCCTTCGGCAGTGTCTACGAAAACTATGATTTGTCACCAGAGCAGCTCCGTACGGAGATGACCGAAAAATTTGTCGGTCGATTCGAAAAAGTCGGTGCGGACTGGAACCCAGTCTACGAAAAAGATGGCGAGGTGGATGGCTTCATGATGAATTGCCCGACCAGCAAAAAACCAGAGGATTTTGAGTCATGGGAGAAAACAACCGATAATGGTACCTTGAAGACGACGTATGATCCAAACGGCCCATACATCTATATTGTGAGCCTTGATATGGAGGGCTGCGGCGAGACTGCTCGCAACATGATCTTTATGGATCAGATTGGCAAAATGATCGAAGGGGGGTTTGAGAAATTCTACTTCGAGAGCCGTCTGCCTGGCCTTCGCGATTGGATGCAGGAGCAATGTGTAGCAAGCGGCATAGAGTTTGACGAACTTGACCAAGCTACAAAGCACAGATTTGCTGAAACCTACTATACGGCCACCAAGACGAACTCCAAGGGCAAGGAAGTGCCCCTTGACCACCTCATCCGTATATATAGCGGTGTAGGCTGCGAGTTCATCAAGCTGGCACCTGATGCTTATATGGACGAACCATCTATGAATTATGGGGCTGTCGGTGTTTTTCATAACCCATTACCAAAACTCCTCAGGAATAACCGCACCGCCAAGAAAATACTTGGCCGTGCCTTACGCAAGCTAGCACATTCGCCCAGACTCGCAGAAAGAATGTTTTAGGTAAATATATATGAATGCATTTGAGCAGCCACAAGCGGCACAGCCCATAAAACTGACTTCTTATGGCACGGGCGATATGCTGCCAATGGTGCCGCCAGAGGCTATACCCGGGGCCATGGAACCTGCCGAAGGCGAAGCGTCGTACACGGCAGGTCGATGGGATCAGTTACGCTGCTTCGCCCGACGTCACAAGGGTAAAATGTTGCTTGGTGCGGCTGCGGTTAGCTTGGCTATGCCATTTGCCATCAACCCTGTTGAAGAGGCGGGCGAGCAGGTCGGCTCTGCTATTGGTTGGACGGTAGCAGGTGGTGCGGTGAGTGAATCAATGTTCATAGGTGGTATCGGCATTATGGGTTTGGCCGTCGGCGCTCAGTTGGGCGCCAATCCCCTGAAATGGAAAGACCGCCTGGATGATGTTACCGCAAAAGCCGACAACAGTCTTCTATTTAAGGCTGGTTTTTGGGTGAACACCACCGGCGCGGTTGGTACGGCAGCGATCGGCACGGCGGCCGCGCTGACGTATTTGCCCCCAGAATCTATGGGTATTTTGACCATTCCAGCCTTTGATCTGTGGCTGACTTACGCGATTCGCAAGGCAGTACTCGGCAAAATCAAAGAGAACGTCGCCAAGAACGCCACCCGTCCTGTAGCTCAATCTGAATAAACATAAGCGACTGCTTGCTATCCAACACGAGGGGTATTACCATATACCTAACATATGCTGCTGAATATATGGGTCGTATCGATTTTTCTTACCCTGGTGGGGCTGGGCGGTTTTACGCTTGCTCGCAACACGAAGTCGCCAATTAACCGAAGCTTTGCTATATTTGCCTCTGTTATGGCGATATGGGTGGCGGCTAACTTTATCGGTGCTAACTACAAATCGGCTTGGTTTGCATCATTCTTTGTCTATACTGACTTGGCCCTGGGCCCCTGGCTGGGCTTTACTTTCTGGAGCTTTACTCGCAATCTGCTGGCCCAGGCGCGTGAAGCACCCCGCAAGTTTTTGGCAGACAGTGTATTTATTGGCCTGGCCGCTGTTTTCTCGCTGCTGGCCCTAACAGATTTGGTAATTGATCCCCAGCGGATTGGCGGCTTATTGGACTTGAGCTATGGTCCACTTTATGATGTCTATTCGGTGGCAGTTGTTGTCCTCGTATTAAGTGGTGTCTACAATCTTGTAGCTGCTAAAAAGCTGGCCCGTAGCCTACAGCGGGCGCAGATTGTCATCATGTTGTGGGCGGGTGCAATTGCTGCAATCGCTCTTCTAACGGCTAATTTGCTGATTCCTCAATTAACTGATGCGGAGTCGGCGAATCTATTGGCTGGCAACCTGTCTTATCTGGGCCTGGTATTCTTTATCGGCCTTGTGGCGTACGCTGTCGTTAAGCACCGTCTTTTTGATATTCGATTGGTCGTAGCTCGTTCGGTCGCTTATGTGTTGGTCCTGTCAGTTATGGTCGTCGGATATACTGGCCTAAGTATCGCCCTGTCGATGGTCCTGCCAGTTGAAGGTAGTACGAACTCACGCGAACGAATAATGTATATCTCCTTGGCGATCCTTGCTGCCATTCTCTTTCCTGTACTCAAGCGCTTCTTTGACCGTATTAGTAATCGTCTGTTCTACCGCGACGCATACGACCCGCAGGATCTACTCAATACACTCAATAAGGTCCTGGTTTCGACAACGAACCTGACACGCCTGTCAGACGGTGTTACCGCGACGCTCAAGGCAAGCTTCAAGGCTGAGTACTGTGCTGTCATCTTGATTGACCCTAAGACGTCAGCGGTTGCCCATGTTATTGGTGCGCCAGACCAAAAGTTCAGTACCAGTGACGTAAAGATGATTCACGCTCGGGCCTTGCTAACCGACCGCCATCCCGTGGTGATTGCTGCGGATGACTTGGACTATAGCGAAAGTAGCCTCAAGCATATCCTCGTCAAAGACGACATCGCTGTGTTGGCGCAAATTGGCCGCAAAACAGCTAGTAGCAATGAAGGGCTGGGGCATTTGGTCTTTGGGCCAAAACGGAGTGGTAACCCCTATAGCTCGCAGGATTTGCGTATTATCGAGACGATTGCCAATGAATTGATTTTAGCCTTTCAGAACGCCTTGCGGTTCGAGGAAATTGAGAACTTCAATGCGACTTTGCAGCAAAAGGTTGACGAAGCAACCCGCAAGCTGCGGCGTACCAATGATAAACTTCGCCAATTGGATGAAACAAAAGACGACTTTATCAGTATGGCTTCCCACCAGTTGCGCACGCCATTGACGAGCGTTAAGGGTTATGTCAGCATGGTCATTGATGGAGATGCGGGTGAGTTGACCCAGATGCAGCGCAAGCTGCTGACTCAGGCGTTTATCAGCTCTCAGCGCATGGTCTACCTGATATCTGACCTGCTCAATGTCTCACGTTTGCGAACAGGTAAATTTGTTATCGAAACAGTGCCAGTCAACCTGGCGAATATTATTCAAGAAGAAGTGAAGCAGTTGGTGGAAACTGCCAAGGGCAGAAACCTTGAGCTAATCTATCACAAGCCGGATCATTTCCCACTGTTGCGGCTGGATGAGACCAAAATGAGGCAGGTTATTATGAACTTCATTGATAATGCTATTTATTACACGCCAAGCGGTGGCAAGATTGTCGTCACCTTGACAGAGCGCCCACAGGTGGTGGAATTCGCGGTAGCTGACAATGGTATCGGTGTGCCTAAGCCTGAGCAGCATCACTTGTTTAGCAAGTTCTACCGAGCCGATAATGCCAAGCGAGCACGGCCAGATGGCACCGGCTTGGGTCTATTTATGGCCAAGAAAGTGGTCATGGCGCAGGGCGGCTCAATATTATTCAAGAGCCAAGAGGGCGTCGGTAGTACCTTTGGCTTTACCTTTGCCAAGGCACCTTTGCTGCCGCCAGCTAGCACAGAAAAGTAGTTTTTCAACCTGGTTATGTTTATCTCAGCGTGCCATACTGGTACGTGTGTTTGGCCAACGCATGCCGATGTAAATAAGGAGAATAGATGCAAGTTCCAGTTCCACCGCAGTCTTATCAACCAGTCGTAGCAAGTACTGGACAGGTAGAGTCTTTGGGCGCCTCCAGCTTGTTGCGCGATGACCTCTCGGATAGTTATAAGGCTACCGCGCTTCGCAACCAAATTAATAAAGTTATAAAGCAAAACGAAGCCCAGGGTGTTTCTACCACTAGTGTCAACATTTTTGACATGCAAACTAACCGTATGCTAGTACAGCGCAATGAGTCGTCGGTGCAGTTTGCGGCAAGCGTCAATAAGCTGCCCATCGCCTGGCTTATATTGCAGGATTTGCGGGCAGGCAAGGTCCAGCTTACGGACACTATTACCTGGACGGCAAGTGATGTCCGTGGCGGCTATGGAGTATACGATCAGCCTGGCGCGCCAACCTCTGCCACGGTCCAGCAGGTGCTTTACGATATGCTTAACTATTCCGGCAATACAGCCGTGCGCGCCTTGGTAAACTACAAGCTTGGCGGCGCAGCGGCAGTCAACAATCGCCTTGCTGCTTACCCCCAAATTCCTAATACACGCCTCCAACCCCTCGACGCCAATCGATTCTATGTCGGTAATAGCACGAGCAAAGAGTCTTTGTGGGTAATGGAAAAACTTTTGGCCAAGACCGATAAATACCAGAAGGTAATGAAAGATGCTCTGCAAACTAACATCTTCTCTTACTACGGAGTACGCAGCCAGCTTGAAGGCAACGGCTTTATTGTGCTCGCCAATAAAGTAGGCATTTTGGATGATGTTGATGGCAATAACCGCCACGACGTTGGGATTATCTACAACACCAAGACACACAAGGCATACGGTTATTCTTTCATGACGACCACACCGTATGAGAATACGGCTGGCACCGGGCAGGCAGAGCATTCGCTTGATCTGATGGGTCGTGACACCTTGCGATATGCTGGTGATCGTCCACTGCAGAACAAGAAAGTTTCGCCATTTGGTATTGCACCGCAGGCAAAGTCCGGGGCTAATGCTGGGGTGGAAGCCAAAGTTCTCTACTAACCATGCGGCTACATGCATTGACTAATTTTATATAATATGCTATAATTCGATCATATCGACAGATAATAGCTATGAAAATAGCCGTGGGTGTGGATAACTGCTAGCGCGGGTGGGTCTGATGTGCTACAGTTACAGGTAACGAGCATGACTGACCGCTCCTGAATAAATCCCCTATCTTAGGGGATTTATTTTATAGGCCAGATGTGTTAGAATAAGTCCGTTATGAGTTTTGGCTCAACAGAGTACTCATGATGATTTTGGCCTCATCGTCTAACGGTTAGGACACCGGGTTTTCATCCCGGCAATCGGAGTTCGATTCTCCGTGAGGTCACCAAATTGAAAATATGCAGTGTCCTAGAACACGCAACAGATTACAGAAAAAGCTTCGGATTTCGTCCGAAGCTTTTTCTTTTTTGCCTTACCTCTATAAAGTGTCCCAGAATTTATTGTTCGCTTAGGGCTGAACATCAATAATTCGTTAATTTTCGCTGTTTTGCACGTAAATTAACGAATTATTGACACTTAAGCGTTCGAGTGTTCGACTTCTCCACAGGCAGTCAGTCATACCTTCTAAAAGTACTTCTTGCTATCATAAAGAGATGAAAATTCCAGCTACGAATCGTAAGCGTGCACTGGTCGTTATCGATTTGCAACCAGCCTTTGTTAAGCCGCATAATCAACATATTATTTCCAACATCATTTCGTTGATAAATAATGTGCCCTATGACGCCTATGTTGAAGCTGTATTTCATGCCGAGGAGGGCTCACTTTGGGATCTGCAGCAGGGTTTTACCGTTCCGCAGGGCGAGGGTATGCGAACAGTCGATGAAGTCATGGAAGTTCTCAGGCCGCACAATCCACTCCATGTCATTAAAGAAACGCGTTCTACGTTCAAGGGTGACCAAGATCTGATCGCTTATTTTAAGGAACGCGGCATCGAAGAGATCCATCTTGTTGGCACTGAAACGCATGACTGTGTACTGGCTACGGCATATGATGCGTTTGCCGCAGGTTTTCCTGTATACGCGCTTGAGGAGTGTATCGAGTCCGGTACGCCTGGCCGCCATGAAGCTGGCCTGACGTTGCTGCGCTGGCAGAGTATGACAAACAATTCTTGCCACGCCGCGACAACCAACGTTGGTGCATAGTAATTTATCCATTGCCGATGCCCGACTCTTCAAGCCGCTGGCTTAGCTGCAGCAAGCTAAAGCGTTCCACAGCTTGACCGTTCCACTCGATGTGTTCGAGCCAGCTAGTGAGGGGCCTTGTAAAGATTAGCTTCTCGCCGTATTGCGCTTGGTAGACTACGCAAAGAGTATCATTAGCTTCTGTGATTGCTAGGTGGAGTACTTTGTATGTTTCGGCTGGTCTTTTATAGTGACCGTAAACTCTGCCGACTTTTACCTTTTCTTTAGCTTCACTTAGTTCGCTCTTCAGCTCTTCATGGGATTTATGCATGTACTCATTGTACAGTCGTCTACTGGTTGTCCACTCATTCGTACCAAGTCTTCCCATAAGGTGTTCCAGAAACGGTCCGGCAGGTTCACCAAGAAAAGAGTCTCAGCTTTAGCTGGATCTCTGTTCTAGAAGCTAAATATGACAATTCCTTATATAATAACTACATGACACAAAACCCTACGCCCACTCAGCGGCAAGCTAGTAATCCAGTTGACCTTAATAAAGCCTATGAAACGTTTACCGAGCTCTGGTCACCCCGAATCGTTGCAGGTGTTGACAACTATGATGTAAAGATCGCAAAGGTCGAAAGTCAATATGTATGGCACGCACATGAAACTGACGAGTTCTTTCTTGTGCTTGCGGGGGAGTTCACTCTTGAATTAGAAGGTAGGGATTCAGTTGTACTTAAGCCAATGCAGGCCTTTACCGTTCCAAGACTAACGCAACATCGTCCTTCCGGGATTCCTGGAACGCGTATCATGTTTCTTGAAGTACAAGGAACCCTGAACTCTGGTGACGCAGATCTTAGCGACGATTCATGGGTGCCGATTACTCACGGTGTTGCGCTTGACGATAAGAAGAGTTAAATATCATCGGTCATCTTACTGATGCCTAGCTCTTCAAGTCGGCTAATTAACTTGCCGAAGTTCTACCTTCACTACGGGATTATTCTACTACTAGGTAGTAAAAGCTGTAGGTGGTGCCTGCCACCGCGTTTACCGGCGCGAGCTGGAGTGTAAACGATGTGGTACTCACGGCAGAAACGCGTGCCACAATTGAATTCAAGGCGTTACCTACAGCAATAGTCGGCATAATAATCACCGATTTTGGCGCGGTAGTGTATGCCTGGCTAAAAGTTATTGTCGTATCACAGGTAGTAGGCGCGCCACTGCCTGCCACAATACTCAAGGAGCCGGCTGTGTCGGTAGAGTTTGTCGTTACGCCTGCCGTGGCCCCTGTGCCACAATTACTTGGCGCAGCAGTGGTCGGCGGCGTGGTCTGCGTTGATCGCAGGTGAGTGTTGTGTAGACTCAACGCGGCAAAATTTGTGCTGCCAGCTACAAGAATGGTGGTGTTTGTGGTGTCGACTGTCAGCAGCGGGGAACTGCCAGCATCTTGAACCTGAAAAATAGCCGTGGCATTATTGCCGGGCGTTGGCTTGATTACGACAGTACCCAAGATAGAGGTTGCAATATTAGAACTCGCATTACCAATTTGGATATTGGTGGCATTCAAATTCCCAATCGTTAAGGCACTGCTACCTGCGGTGTCAAAAATGGGCGAGTACATGGCAGCCGAGGCACTGCTGATGCCGTTAACGTCCAGGGCATACTGTGGATTACTGTTGTTGATGCCCACATTTCCGGTTGCCGTAATGTGTAGGCGATCAAACAGGGTGTCGGGTGTAGTGCCGCCAATTTGTTGTAACGGAGTACTCCCGGGGACGGCTGGATTAAGTACAACGCCAATATCCACCCAGTCTACATCCGTAACATTCCAGCCAATTGTTACGGTGCCGCCGTTTGCCGCAACGTCACTGCCGCAGCCGACATGAAAAAACTGCTGCACCACTGTCCAGCGTGCGTTTTGCCCTGTGTTTGGCGTACAGTTTTGTGATGAGCTGTCTCTGTCTACGCTCATTGCGTCAACAACAACTTGGCTGGTGTTGGAGGTGGATACGGTGACGCTAGCTGACCCTTGGCCAGTGATACTATTTGTTACGGCAACAGGAGTGCCAAGCGGCGTGGTCTGATTAACGTTGTAGTACGATGCTGCACCCATAGCGGTACCACCACCACCCGCTGTTGCGCTGAGTACAAAGGTGCCGCTGGGCGGATTTAGCAAATACCACATTTCCATATAGGTGCCATTTCCATGGTGCTGTGCAGAAGCGATCGAGGCTATAGAAGTAAGCGGTTGACCATTATAGGTAACGCTCGTTGCTGCCCAGTCGGTCGACACAATCAGTACACGGTCGCTATGACTGCCAACTGCAAAATTCATACTCACTGTTGAGCCGTTGCCACTGGCCTGTGCTGCGTTATCGAGTTGGATGCCGCCTTGCGGCGATTGACCAGTCTGAAAGATAATATCTCCACCATTTGCCGAACCCGTACCATTTGACCCGGCAATAATTAGGTCTGCGCCACTTATGTTGGTGCCGATCCCTACACCTCCCCGCAGGGTAGCGGCTGTGGGAGATGAGCCATCGCTACCGAGTACTACGACATTATTTGCGGCATTAACAGATAGTACCGTTATGCCGCTGGTATTCTGTACTTGAAGCGCGGTTGTGGAGTTACTCGTAAAGGTTGCAGTACCGCCAACGGTTACTCTCGTGCCGCTTTGAGTAATAACTGAGTTGCCTAGACTGGTATTGCTGCCAAATAAAGCTATTGTTCCTGGCGTACCGCTCCCTCCAAAACCGCCTCCCGTGTTCGTTATATTGGTCGTATTGCCGCCAATGTTCGTCGTGGTGTTGATAGTTGTCGCACCACCACCCTGTAAATACAAAAAAGCGCTTCCATTATAGTAGCCGAGCTGGTTGACTGTTTTGTCGTAATACAGTTGGCCAGCAGTGGCACCCGTTGGTTGGCTGGAGGGCATTAAGGTGAGTGAGCTCGTAACGGCCAGTTGACCGTTCACGGTTAGTGTTGCCGCCGCCGCGATGCTACTGAGCTCTTGGCTGAGGGTGGAAAGTGACGTAACTTGCGATTTAAGATTTAGGCCTACGCCGTTACCGGCAGACTGAGGTGCTTGATTGGCATGTCGCAGGGCAAAGACGCCCGCTGCTATCAGACCAACTGACACCAGGGCAATACCGACGATCCTACGCCACGAAACGTGCTTGGATTTTGGTGACCCAGGTTCGTATGGCGTACTTGTAGTTGGGCCGCTAAGCGCAGCAGCCATATTCGCTCCGGAAGATGAGTCGATATATGATGCGGGGTCTACCGATTGATTGGGCGATAGGGAAGTCTCTAGCGAATGCTGTGCATCCGGCGCTGTGACATCGGGCACGCTCATGGTGATTTATCCCTCATAATTTTTACAACAAAGACGTACTTTATGAGCGCCACTATCCTATCTCGTATGCTAATAAGTATAATAACCTGTCGATCTTTTTGCAACGCGCTTAAGGATAGTTTTAGACCTAGCTAAATAAAATGACGTACACTACCACGCTGCTCACAATCAGCACGCCTAGTGCAGCAACGATAACATCAAGCAGGCCTCTGCGCAGAGCTTGTTGCGCTAACGGGTTACGACCAAGAGATATGGCATTACTTTTTATGGCGATATATAGCATAACGATAACTGCCGCCAGGCCAAATAGCAAAACGGCCGTACCCAGTAAGACGCGCACCGGTGAAACTTGTTTGCCGGCAAGGGTATTGGCAATTGATTGCAGGAACGGCGGTACAAATGACGCGAGTACACCTTGTGTGCCACTTCCGGCATAGTATGTGATATTAACCGTAATTGGCAGCAGGCCCACCCGCACCTCTACGTCTTTACCGTCGACATCTTTAAATGTTCTGGCAACTGTTTCTATCGAGTCAAGGCTCGCCTGCGCGGTACCCACTACCTGACCGGCAGTTGTTGCTCGCATGCCAATGCCTGAGACAGGCGAAGCCGTTATGCGATCGCCTGTGGCAACAGACCCGTTGGCATTGCTCACTAATGCGTTAATCGTGCCGCCAACCGCTACTCGAACAGCATCTGGCGTTGCGCTAGAAAGTTCAATGAGGGGCTGATTGACTGCAACCCCCACAAGCGCTGTCACGTTACTTGACGAAGCTAATGTGACTTCGTCCGGACTGGATGGAGAGAAGCTTATTAGGGCTCCCTCTGAGATGCCAGTATTTGTAGTGTGGTAGGACTGAGCAATAGCGCCCGTAGCTGCGCTGATCGTACTCGTCGGTAGGCCAATAAAAAACAGGCCCATCAGTAGGATGGCGCAGCACCCTTTGTTAAAAGTCCGTAGCTTTACTTTGAACATATACAACTAACCACCTAGCTTTAGCTACATCATAGCATGTGCTTACGCATAGCGCGTGAGTGCATGTGGCAATTATCAACGCGTGTCGGTTTTTGAGATCACCGACGAGTCCAGGATTTAGTCTTCTCGAAGTTTTGGTAATACTTTGGCCTGTACGTAGATCGCTAGGGCGGCGGCGTCCTTAATGCCAAGCTTTTGACAAAGTGTATCTGTATCATCCATTTTCTGAAGCAGCATATCACGGTCCATAAGATCATGAAGATCAAAAACCGCTAGCACTGCAGCCTGATCTACGACGTCTAAATCATGCAGTTTACTCAAAATAAGTGTACGTTTTTGCAGATCATAAGTATTCCCATCGTCGGCGAAGTATTCGTCTTCGACACTCCTATTTGATGTGCCTACAATATCACCCAAAACAGACCTTTCGCTAACTGGCTGGTCCAAACTGGGTGCATGCCGTAGCTTGTGGCGTAGGCTAACAAGATATCTCACTGCTAATGCTGTGTTTGGTTGCAAAAATGCCGTGTCCACCATCCACTGCTCAATTTCAGGCATTGCAGTATATTCCTCGCTTATGCGTACGTATGCGTGGGCAGCTGCTTCTACAGAACGTCTGTTAGTTCTGCTTATGGCTAATCGCGCTACTACTTCTTGTGTGCCCGGTAGCCTGTGACGGTCTAAAATATCTTGGGCATATTGGTAACGCTCAGCGTAGGCAGCGACCTCCATATCAGTAGATCGCGATTTGTGATATGTGGCAAGCTGAAGTGCAACGTAGTCAGTCATATATACTGTTTCCTGATAGGTGATCAGAATCTCGTCCATGCGCTCTATGACTGATTCCAGATAACGGTAAGGATCTTTTCTGGAAAATGCCAGTCGGGCGCACTTGATCTTTTCGATTCGAGTCCCAAATCGCGCATAGAGATCGCGAGCTATCTTCGTTTTGGATTGGATCGTTGACTCTAGATCATCTCGGCGAAAATTATGCGCCGCAAGTTTTATTATTGAGGCCGTTGCCCAGAGATCAGTGCGGTGCCGTTGCGTTGCTTCGAGAATTGAGGTGATTCTTGACACCATCTCTTTCGTATCTGTCTGAACCAGCCAGCTACGATCAAAGGCGCCGAATATGCTCAGATCGTCACGTGAATTTAGATAATTGATATTCTGCTGACAGCGCCGAATAAATGACAGCGGGACTGATCGCTCACCCGCCTCCTTAGGTATATTACTCGGCAAATTAGACAGATCACCAACATACGAAAGAACTTCTTTATCCCATGCTGGATCCTTGGCTAAGAAATAATCTGAAGGAATGAAGGACTGGCTGGTTTTTTTGTAATACTCGACATAGGGCCGCACGGCTCTATCAATTACTGCGGCAGTTCCAAGCTTATTTCTTAAGTGAGAGTATGTTCCGGTAGGATAGGCCACCATCAAGCTGTTTACGAATCTTTTTGTAAGTCTGTAGGCTGCCTGCTCATCGTCGACCTCCGCCCGTACATATGCTAATATCGCATCCCAGCGGTTACTATCGTGCTCAGGGATAACGCTAACGACAGTCCTAAACGTATTCTGTTTTCGATACCGAATGGTCGCCAATATATCTTTTGGATCAGGGGGGAATAGCCCTGGCACTAATACTTGCTGCACAAGTTTTTTCAGATTATCGGTTCCGAGTGCAGCTCGTAAGGCATCGGCGTCGCAGTTCACCCCCAGTACTGGCGCTAAATTGGTAGCGTAAAGAATGGCTAATTTTTCGCTGTCCGTTAAGTACCATGCTTCGTCTGTCCAATCTAGCTCTTTGCCCTGCAGTCCCTCCAGCCCAGCCTTGGGGGCTAGAAGCTTACGAGCCAGTAGGTTATTCGCAACCGTTACAACCTGCTCCTGATCTTCCTCCATAGTTGTTTCAACAATTCTAACACCCAACCACTGTTGGACGTTTTTGCCGTTAAGGAGGGCTCTTGCTCGATCGTAATTTGCCCATGCCCGTACAGTTTGTTCGGTAACTGGCGCTTTGTACAATGCATAATACTTGGCACGTACAAGCGGGAA
Organism: uncultured bacterium; assembly: GCA_963721475.1. Lineage (GTDB taxonomy): Bacteria > Patescibacteriota > Saccharimonadia > Saccharimonadales > UBA4665 > CAMLQK01. The sequence continues at coordinate 790,081 of CAVRJI010000002.1, forward strand.
TGAAATACCAATTTCGCTGGCAATTTTTAGCATTTGTTCTATTCGCTCAGATGCCTCATGTGCCACCTCTACGGCTCTAAATGGATGTTGCCTCGCGATCTTGTCAAGATATTCTGCATCAATATGGGCCAGATCTTTCTGCTGCGCTAATTTCGGCCCCGCTTTAAAATACGCCAACAGCGCGGCTTCAGGATCTTTTGGAAAAGAGGTAATAAAATGACCCACAACATCTGTCGCTTCAGGATATTTCTCCCGGAGTTCTCTGACACTTAAAGTCGCTGCCTTGAGGGCTTCAATAGGGTCGGGAGCTTCTCCTATTATCGCACGCTTGCTCACGCCAAGCTCCTTAAGATGGCGTCCGTGACGAGCTACAGAACGATGCCGCGCCAATCGCTCGGAAAGAGCAGCGATCGGATCCTGAACCTTTCTTTTGATCTGGCGTTCGATAACTGCCTTAGATAAAACTTTTTCAGGAAGAGGTACTTTTAGTAGCTTCGAATAAAAATCAGGCCGATGGTACACCGCTCCTTGGCTGGGTATTTTTGCTTTCACAAGAACGAGTGCCTCGGCATAGTATGCGTCAAATAGCTCGACAGCGGCCGCAACCTCGACATCACTCAAGGGCTTGTTAGCTCGATCCCGAGTCAGATTATATGACCTATAGCGCATAGCCATCTTAGCGCCCACCGCAATAACGGTAGCCCGCGTCTGTTCATCAAGGTCACCTGAATCAGTAGTCCTGCGCTCAGCAATCTCTGTGAACGCTTCGAGGTTTGCCGGCGGCCTACCTTCTAGACGCAACTGTCTCGCCCGAAAAGCCTGGCGTACAAAATCGAGTCTCTCAAGAGGTGTTGCGAGGGCCGGCAGCCCGCTAATATCAAATTTTATGTCTGGGTCGCGCAGCTTTTCGAGTGGCTCGAGATTTCTTGCGGCATCGTTGGCTATTTGCATATCGACAATTTCGCCAGCAATCATAGTGGTGTTCACCGTTTGCCGCTTGGCTATCTGAAGCGCGATATCATCCTGCTGATCTTGGCAGTATCTACGTTGCATACAGCCTCCGCAGGCCACGCGAGCAAGAGATTCAGTCGCCGCATCAGCACGATTATTTTCTATTGCATCAAAGGCACTGGCGATCTCAGACTGATAGGCACAGGCCCCGGGCATAAATTCTCTTGGACTGTCCACGCTCTACACTTTATAGCAACAGCCCAGGGCAGCCTATAGTCGTTTCACGACGTAGTTATACTCTTCACGAAATAGGTGTATGTCTGCTATGCCTAGGCTTTCAATGATAACTGGGCCGCTGGTGGCGACCGCCCGAATGATTTGATCCTGTCGCATGGTGTGGAGTGTGTCGTGGGGAAATGATTCGTCTCGGAAGCCGCTAATGTGGTAGTGCCCAGGGTTGCCGAGTAGTGCGTAAAAATCAGGAACACGACTGAGTGATTCATCGTTTGTGAACACGTGGTTCAGGTCAAACGTCCACCTTGCGCCAGGGTGCTGGCTTTTTATGCGCTGCATATCTTCCGGGGTTTTGCCACTCGGCTTAAAACGATCCATATTTTCGAACGATGCTCGATCACCAAAATAATCAGCAATCCAGCCCCACTCCTGCATGGTGTGCGGATGGATGGTAATGGCCGCCGCCCCAACAGATTGTGCTAATTCTTGATAGTGTGCCAGCACCTCCCGATCCTGTGTCTGGGATCGCAGGTCTGAAGTATGGATAGCACGATAGTCAAACTGGCTAATGAGTTCGAGCAATGCAGGGTCGTCAATTTTGTTGTGGTTAGGCGTATGAAGCTCTATGGCGCTGCAACCAGCCGCAAGCATATTCTCCAATAGATTTGTGTAGAATTTTCCATCTCGCTCTGGCGAGTAAATAACTGAGAAGCCTATCTGATTCACAATGGTATGGTAGCACGATTTTGTTGGTATAGTTATAGGGTGAAAACTATTGATATCCTATCTGAACTTGTAGCAGTATCTTCCGAATCGGGCAATGAGCAGGCCATGGCTCATTATATTGAAACGTGGAGCAGGAAACATACTACCCACCAAGTAACACGTATTGGCGATAATGTCCTTATTTATATTCCTGGAAAGAATCAAAAGAAATGCCTTATTTTTAACGGGCACATCGACACCGTAAAGGTGGGTGATCGCAAGAATTGGCAAACGGACCCCCTACAACTTACTGAAAAAGACGGTAAATTATTCGGTCTTGGCACGAGTGACATGAAAGGGGCTGTTGCTGCCATGATGGAGATGATTGCGGCGTATAAAGGCAGGCTACCAGAATGCGATCTATATTGCATGTTTGTCGTGGAAGAAGAAACCACCGGCAACGGCACTCATGACACGCTTGGCTATCTAAAGCCACATCTCGAAAAGTACGATGATGTCGCTGCAATAGTCGGAGAATCTACGAAGTTAGACGCTGTTCTTGGGCATCGCGGGAACGCTTTTGTAAAGGTTACATTCCAAGGTAAGGGCGGGCACGCCTCTAGGCAGCCGACGCAAGCTGAGCAGTCGATCCATAAGGCACATGCCTTTATCGGCTCAATTGAAAAACAAAAGGAAATCTGGGGTAAGCGTTATGCTGACGCCACGCTTGGCGCGGTGGGTATTGCCGTGACTGCCCTAGAAGCGGGTACGGGAGCTATGAATCAAATTCCCACCAAAGCAGTCGTAACCCTGGACATACGAACGGCCCCAGCGTTCCATGCAGTACTTGAGCAAGAGCTTATTGAGTGGATTCGGAGGTTTGAGGGCAAGGCGGATATTTTGTATCCATGTCCAGCAGGATTCTGCGACCCGCAGGAACGAATTGCGCGGGTAGTCATGGGGCTTGCTCATCAGGAAACAGTCCAAGTTACCCAGGGTGCAACTGACCAGCAGTTCTTTACGCAGGCGGGAATTCCGGCTGTCATTTGTGGTCCTGGGGATAAGGCGGTGATTCACTCACCTAATGAATACATAGATAAAGACCTACTGGAGGATTGTGTGGCCAGATACACGGCAATCGCTTCGGCTTGGGCTGCTTGACGCACAAAACCCACGAGTTAATAAAAATTAAACATGTTTGTGAGATAGTGAGCGCATGAATCATGCAATAACAGGCACGAGGTATGCTTAAAAGTCTGTCATTGCATTTTAAAATTATCTTGGCATTCTTAATTATTGCCCTCTTATTGGCGGGTGCTTGTGCGTATCAGCTTCGGTCCACGCAGCACTTTAATACGATGCTTACGACACTGGTTGATGAAGATTTTGCTCGCGTTGATGCACTCGAAGAGATTAAGCTGCAAAGCACTAAGTTGCGCGCTCAAACCTTCGAGTACCAGCATGAAGTTTTTGAAGGTCGGTTGACGAACCTTGCCAGCAAGCGCGCTGCCTTAAATATACAAGCCGAACGCCTAAAGACCGCCGAGAATGACTATCGTAACCTCCTAACGACGATGAGCTCTGCCAGCAACAAGAACAATTTGCAAGAGATTACGGCGTCCGCCGATCTGGTAATCTCCAGAGCAAAAGACATCGTAGAACTTGCGGGGGCTAATCCAAGCCTTGCGGCGTTGGAGGCTGCCGAGAAACCGTTGATTACGGCGCAAAACGGGTTGGATATAGTCGTCGACAAAGCGCTATCGAGTGAGCTAAAGGGCGCGGCGATTGCTGACGCAGAGATCAATAAGACGGTCAGCAATCTGCAAAAATCAATCATTGGCCTGGCAATTACAATTACTACCTTTGCGCTTGCTATGGGCATAGGCGTGGGAAGCTGGGTGGCGAGGTCATTAGGACGGATAAAGAAAGGGGCACAGTACATCGCCAACGGTGATTTTTCACACCCGATTGCCATTACGTCACAAGATGAAATCGGTCAGTTGGGCATGGCGTTTAATGCGATGGCTGATCGGCTAAAAGACGCCTACCATAGGCAAGCTGTGGTGCAGAAGCGCGACCAAGCCATGCTTTTGAGTATGGGCGAGGGGTTGATTGCCATCGATGAATCAGGCAAAATTACTCTTCTTAACAAGATCGCTGCGGAGATGCTGGGCATGGCCAACGAGTCCGCGGGCATCGGGAAGTCCGTACCTGATACCTATCAGCTCTATGCCGCCAACGATACCACCGGCAAGCCGCTTCCGCGCTGGCAAATGGCACGCCCGTTGATGATGTCTATGGATTTCGTAGGGCAGACGGCACTCAACACCTGTTAAATATTACCGCCACTCCGGTTAAGTTAGATGACAAGGTTGTCGGTGCTATTACCGTACTGCGTGATGTCACCAAAGAAAAAGAAGTAGACCGAATGAAGACTGAATTTATCTCCTTGGCCAGCCACCAGCTGCGCACACCGTTGTCGGCTATTAAGTGGTTTAGCGAGATGCTGGTTGCAGGTGATGCCGGCAAACTCAAGCCGGATCAGCTCGATTTTGCCAACAACATTGCGGCCTCCACCGAACGAATGATCGACCTGGTTAACGCCCTCCTCAACATATCCCGCATAGAGTCCGGACGTATTATGGTCGATCCAAAGCCTACCGACCTCAAAGAGCTTGTTTCGGGAATTGTTAACGACCTAAAGGGCAAGACCGCCGCAAAGAAGCAAACCCTGGTTATTAGTGTCCATGCTGATCTTCCTAAGATAAATTTGGATCCGCGCCTGATTGGACAGGTGTATTTAAACCTCCTCACAAATGCCATTAAATATACGCCAGAAGGTGGTGAGATATCCGTATTCGTGTCACGTAAAGGCGACCAGATTATTTCGCAGGTTACCGACAATGGATATGGTATTCCGAAGGCGCAGCAGGATCGTGTATTCCAGAAGTTCTTCCGGGCGGCCAATGCGGTCAAGATAGAAACAGACGGTACCGGCCTGGGGCTGTATCTCATTAAAACGGTTGTTGAGTCGTCGGGAGGCAAAATTTGGTTCGAGAGTGCAGAAGGCAATGGTACAACCTTTTGGTTTAGCATGCCGGTGAGCGGCATGGTTGCCAAGGAAGGCGAGGTGACGCTCGATGTCTAATGTGCTCATAACAGATAAAAGGATCGACCTATGAAACAGGCAAAGCTAGTTCTTATCAGTACCATAGCAATAGCCATGTTTAGTTCTATTGCCGTCTTTGCGGTACCTGTTCCGTATTCCTGGAGCGCGAGTTCAGCCTTATTTTATAGTCTTTTATCGATGAGCGCAGCGCTGGCCTTGCTCCATGTTGGTGCAGTGATTTTGTTTTTGATGAGCTTAGGCGCCTACAAATTACAGATGCGCCGGGCATATATCTTTATCTGCTTGAGTATAACGCTCTTGGCGCTAGGCACTGCGCAGCTACCAGTCATTTCTGCACTCAATTTATGGCCATCGGACTGGGTAACAAAGGGTGGCATTGGCCTGCCATTCGTGCTGGCGGGCGCTACAGCTTATTTTGGTGTACGTAGCCTAGCCGTGCTGGTTGGTATGAAAAACTGGCTGACTCGCATTGGGATAGCAATTCCGGTAATGACCCTTGTTTGTGCGCTCACAGCTTTCTTGCCGCACGTCCAAAGCAATACCCCAGAGGCCTCCTACGACGCTTCAATAGCCATTTTGGCTTGGAGCGCTTTGGCATATCTAATGGCCGTAAGCATGCTGGTGCGCGTTCACCAACAAATCGGTGCCCATTATACCGAGGCCATGGCTTGGCTATTCATGGGCTTTACAGCCTCTTGTACAGCGTTAGCGATCGCAACAATGTCAACTTTGTTCTCTAATCAGAACCAAGATGGCTGGAGCGTAGCAATGAACACTGTTGGGGTTATTTCGGGATTTATATTCTTGCGGGCGGCACAGGTATTTATGAAAGCGAGAGAGTACTAAGATTATGTCATTTTTGGGAAACTTTTTTGGCAACACGTCACAAACATCGCTGTCAGATGCCAAGACGGTACTTGACATGGTTACGAATACCGCCGGTCTGGCATCAAATCCGCAGGATATCGACCCCATATTGGACGACGTCAGATCGGTCACTTCAAATCTTAGTCCGGGTGAACCTCCGTCGGCAGCAGATAACCAACGGCTGATCGGAGTTTATTTGAGGCTAGAAGAATATTTAATAACCAGCGAGCCGCTTCGACCTTTTACGAAGGGTGAATTACGCAAACGGCTCAGCGATGGCTTGCGCAAACAAGTCGAAACATACGAAGCGAAAGGATAGCCTATGTCAAAAGAAAAGCCAAAGATAATGATCGTAGAAGATGAGGCATTGCTATTAACAGCTATAACAAAAAAGTTAGAACTAACAGGAATCGAGGTAGTGCCTTGTGCGAGCGGCCAGCAGGCAATTGATTACCTAAATAGCGGCCAGGAGCTGCCAGACGCGGTATGGCTCGACTACTACCTCAAGGATATGAACGGGCTTGCTTTTATGCAAGAGCTCAAAACCAAGCCGGAGTGGGCAGCAATTCCGGTGATAGTCGTCAGCAATTCGGCAAGTCCGGACAAAGTAAGTAACATGCTAGAGCTTGGTGCCAAGAAATACCTGTTAAAGGCAGAGTATCGCTTGGATGAGATTATTGCTATGGTAAACGGCTTCATCGCCGACAGCTCAGTGCCTCCGGTGCCACCACCCGACAAGTCGTCAAAACCGGTCGTCACAGAATTGCCCTCATCAGATACCAAGCAGGAGCCGAAGTAATGGCAAAACGCGTACTGATTGTTGAAGACGAGCGGCCACTATCGCATGCCCTGGAGCTTAAGCTCCAACACGAGGGATTCGAGACGGTCGTTGCGTCGAACGGCAGGGAGTGTTTGGAACTTATCGACAAGAACTCCTTTGACGTTGTATTGCTCGATATGATTATGCCCGAGATGGACGGCTTTCAGGTGCTCGACCAGTTAAAATCACGGCCAACCATGCCAGTTGTGTTTGTGCTATCTAATCTGAGCCAGCAAGAGGATGAAGCCCGAGTTATGGCCGCAGGAGCCAAAAAGTATTTCATAAAATCTAACACCCCGTTATCGACAATTGTCGAAGAGGTTAAGAGCGCCTAGGGGGTATCCAAGATGAAACGGTGGGTGAGCTATGTATCCAAGCATTGATAAACTGAAAACTGCTTTACTAAAGGGCAGCTATATCTCGGAAGCAGACAACGAGGCCGCCGAAAAGGTGGCCCAAGACAGTGCTGGCTATATTGACTACCTAATCCGTGAGGAGGTACTAAGCAAAACCATCCTAGGCCAAGCTCTGGCCGAAGGTTACAAACTGCCTTTTATTGATCTTGCCGCCAACCCGCTTACCAAAGAGTATGTTGCGCTCATCCCCGAGGAGACAGCACGCGAACTGCGTGTTGTTGTGGCAGTACAGGATCCCAAGCAGGTGACATTAGCAACTGATCAGCCAGAAAAAGTATCTTCTCCGCCTCTGGTAAAGCTTTTTCCAGGGCAAAAGATTACGCTGGGCTACACATTGCCCGAATATATCGACCAAGCACTCGAACTGTATGCTCAGCCGCTTGCAACACGATTCTCCAAGATTCTCCAAGAGAGCAAGCGCGTTGCACCAGAAGTTGTGGATGAGATAATCAAAGACGCGCTCAACTTTAAGGCCAGCGATATCCATTTTGAACCTAGCAGCAAGGTTGTGGCCGTACGATTTCGTGTTGATGGCAGCCTCCGCGAGGCGGGCCAACTGCCCAAAGAGTACTACGAGAATATCCTCAACCGTATCAAAGTTGAAAGCGGCATGCGTATCGACGAGCATTTAACAGCACAAGATGGCGCCATGCAGCGTAAGGGCGAGGGATGGGCAGTGGATTTGCGCGTATCATTAGTACCGACTGTCGAGGGTGAGAAGATTGTTATGCGTGTACTTGGGTCGTATGTGGCTGGATTTACCTTTGCAGATGTTGGCTTGAGCGATGCGCATCGAGAGATTGTTGAGCGAAATATTGCCAAGCCTTTTGGTATGATCCTCACCACCGGGCCCACTGGCTCCGGCAAAACCACAACACTCTATTCATTGCTCAAAATACTCAACAAACCCGACGTTAACATTACGACCATCGAAGACCCAGTCGAGTACAAGATGGCCAACGTAAACCAGATACAGGTACGCGAAGCGAGCAATATGACATTTGCCAAAGGTCTGCGCGCCATTGTTCGCCAGGACCCAGATATTATTCTCGTTGGTGAAATTCGCGACCAAGAAACGGCAGAGATTAGTGTTAACGCCGCTCTAACCGGGCACTTACTGCTGTCGACATTTCACGCCAACGATGCCGCCACGGCCATGCCGAGGCTTGTTGATATGGGCATTGAGCCATTCTTATTGGCCTCCACACTCGAAATTATTATCGCTCAGCGCCTTGTTCGTAAGATCTGTAGTAACTGCCGCTACAGCTTACCTATTGGAGAGGTTACCGCTACTTTGCATGTACCCGGGCTTGACCTCAAAAAATACTTCAAGAGCGACGATAATGTCTATGCCGGAAAAGGGTGCAATGTCTGTAATGGTAGTGGCTTCCATGGGCGAGTTGGCCTTTTCGAGATAATCGAAGTAACACCCGAGATGCAGGAGCTGATGCTCCATAGTCCGTCAACGCAGCAAATCGAAGAACTGGCACGCAGACAGGGCATGCGGCCGATGTTTGACGATGGCGTCGAAAAGATAAAACGTGGTGCAACAACACTGGGTGAAGTATTGCGTGTTGTACCGCCACCTTCGATAATAGCGAGCAAGCGACCATGACAACAGCCCCCAAGAAGGTCTCAAAACTTCGTAAAATTCACGTTTCGTACAAGGACCGCGAATATTTTACCGAGAATCTGGGACTACTCCTAAAGTCGGCAGTGCCCGTTGGCGACGCGCTCGACTCTTTAGCGAGCACGGCACGCACCAAGCCTATGCGGAAGGCGCTTGCCCAAATGCGCATGGATATTGATGCTGGCTACTCGCTAGCAAATGCCATAGAACGGTCGTATCTGGTGAGCGGGCAAACACTTGCACTTATCCGGTTGGGTGAGGATTCCGGGCATTTGGTCGAAAACCTACAGCTTGCCGCTCAACAAGAAGAGAAGCACCATACCTTTCAGGCAAAAATCCGATCGGCGTTGTTATATCCTGGATTCGTACTGGGTGTGACGCTGATCGTGGGATTGGGGGTGGCATGGTTCCTATTGCCACGCTTAAGCGAAACCTTCGGCCAATTGCAGGTGACTTTGCCGCCCATATCAAGATTCATGATTGGCTTGGGAGTATTTTTAAAGAACCACGGCATCGTGGCCGTTCCACTATTTTTCCTGGTGGTCAGCATACTATTCTACATATTATTTGTTGCTTCCAAAACAAAATGGATTGGCCGCCGTATGATGTTTGGTGTGCCCGGCGTAGGACGTCTTTTACGTGAAGTTGAAATTTCCCAATTTGGATATTTGCTGGGGACTTTACTGGAGGCGGGCTTGCCGATTACCCGAGCAGTAACACTGCTGGCGGGCGCCTCAACCGCCCCGCAATACCAGGCGTTTTGCCGGTATCTTGCTGTGTCACTGGACGATGGCTATAGCATAAAGGATTCTCTCCACCGATATAAGAACAGTACTAAATTGTTGCCAGCTTCGGTGCAGCAAATGATTATTGCCGGCGAACGATCCGGCAGTCTGAGTGATGTGCTTTTGGTGGTGGGGAGGACGTACGAGACTAAATCTGACATTACCACCGATAATCTCGAGACAATCATGGAGCCGGTGATGCTGCTCTTTGTGGCTGGAGGTGTCCTTTTGGTTGCCATCTCGGTGCTGTTGCCAATCTATAGTCTCCTTGGAGGGCTCAACAAGTGAGTACGCGCGACCAAGCATACGAAGGTGGTTTTACGCTGGTTGAGCTGCTCTTGTCGGTCGTAATTATCAGTATGCTGGTTGGGGCATCATTGCCAGTGTACGAGTCGTTTGCTCGTCGTAACGATCTCGACATTACCACCCAAAATCTCGTGCAAACACTCCGCCGTGCCGAAACGTATGCCCGCGCCGTCAACTATGACAGCGCTTGGAGCGTTGCAGTGCAGGAGTCTACAATAATACTCTTCCGCGGAACGGTATTTGCGTCGCGTAATACGGCCTACGATGAGACGGTCGCCATTCCAGCATCAATTGATCCCAGCGGCTTGGCCGAGATTCAGTTTACCAAATTCAGTGCTATGCCAAATACAACGGGCACAATAACACTTACCAGTACAGCAAATGATATAAGAACGGTGACGGTCAATGCAAAAGGCGTGGTTACCCATTAAGGATCAACGAGGATTCTCGGTTGTCGAGGTGCTTTTGGCGGCCGTTGTTTTTGGCTTCTTAGTAACCGGCCTCATCGGTGCGATCATCTATGGTCGAGCATCGTCAGAAGGCGCCGGAGATCGTATCCAAGCCAATTTACTAGCCGAAGAGGGCATAGAGGCAACGCGTAATATTGGTACTGCTGCCTACGCTAATCTTGTTGACGGCACCTATGGACTTGTGCAGTCCGGCAATCAGTGGACCCTGTCTGGCTCGTCTGATACGTCAGGTATATACACGCGGCAAGTCGTGATTGCTACATCCGCTACCAACCGCAAAAGCGTAACGAGCACCGTTACTTGGCCGCAGCCGGGCGGCACGACAAGCAGCGTAACGCTAACCAGTCGTTTAGCGAATTGGGCGGCGGCTACCAAGCTGTGGAGTAACGCCATACTGGCTGGCAGTGCCGATGTTACAGGCACCAATAATGCTATTAAAACCGAAACCATCGGCAACTATGCCTATACCGTGTTGAATGCTACGACCAACAACTTTGTTATCACCAATGTTTCCACTCCTACCGCCCCAACAAACACCAGTACGGTAACGTTAGCCGGAACACCGACTAATATCTTTGTAGTTGGCAACTATGCCTACATTACGAATATTAGTGACACGGCCGAGTTACAGGTGGTCGATATCTCAGTTCCCACTGCCCCGATACTGAAGGCGAGTGTAGATATGGTTGGTACTGGCAATGGCCAAGGCGTCTACGTGAATGGCAACTATGCCTACGTTACTCGTGCCTCTGATGCAACGACCAACGCCAACGAGCTGACCATAGTAAATATCACTAATCCGCTCGTTCCGGTTGTGAGTGGTGGCTACAATGTTGCCATCGCCATGAACGAGGTGTACGTTAGTGGCAACTATGCCTATGTCGCCACCAGTTCGACTACTCAGGAAATGCTCGTTATTAATGTCACCACGCCTGCAACTCCGACCTTGGCGGCCACCTACAACCCGGCGACAGCACTTGCAGCGCTCACAATCACCGGCTTTGGCAACACCGTCTTTTTGGGAATGAGCACAACGCTCGATGCCATCAATGTCACCACACCGACAGCCCCGGCAAGGCTGGGAACTTTTACGGCGGCCGGCGCCATCAATGATGTTGACTTTGATATTACTAATAAATTCGCATTTTTGGGAACAGCCTCGACGACCGGTGAGTTTCAGGTGGTTAACATTGCTACGCCAGCTACCATGACCTTGGCAAAAACAGTTGACGTAACGGGCACCACCGGCACCATTGCGGGTGTTAGCTATAACACTTCGCTGGATGTGGTGGTTGGTGCAAGCGCTGCCGACACTCTTGAAGTAACGGTATTTAGCAGGAATTAGCCCATGAAGAACATACAGCTACTCCGCATCAAACAACACCAACATGGGTACACGCTCATCGAACTATTACTGTATGTGGCCATCATAGGAACGTTATTAACGACGGTCACCTATTTCTTTGGCACAGTCGTTGATGCGCGCGTCAAAAATCAAACAATCATCGAGGTAAACGATCAGGGCGCTGCGCTCATGGACTACCTAACGCAGACCGTCCGCAATGCCACTTCTATCACCGCGCCAGCGACTGGCCTTTCCGCATCATCATTGACACTCGTGGTACCGACGGGTAGTTTAAGTCCGACCGTGGTTAGCGGGAGTGGAGCGACGTTAGGCTATGCGACAGACGGAACAGCGACAGATACGAACGATAGTAATTCGATTCAGGCTACGAAATTTGTTGCCAGCACTACCGGCACTGTATCGACGCTATACGGACGGGTTGGAACAGTGGGAGCAAGCCCAAATAACAAGGCGCAAATGGCTATTTACAGTGGTGCGGCGTCGCCAACAACATTACTTGCCAGCAGTGCTAGTACTACATTGGTGGCGAATTCTTGGAACGCCTTTCCGATCACCTCAGTGAATATCACGAGTGGCCAGACGTACTGGCTGGCCTATAATACTAACGGAATTGCCGCTGCCGACAATAACTTACGTAACCACACTGGCACAACCGGTCAGTCGACGTGGATTGCCCAGACGTTTGGCACGTGGCCAAATTCGTGGACTGGTTCGCCAGAAAATCTTGAATATTCTATGTATGCTTCCGTTGACACCGCGTCTACACCCGGCACTGTCCAGGTTAAGGAAGGTGCTGGAGCACTAGTTCCACTGACTAACAATGATGTGCAAGTCAGCGGACTGCTTTTTAAAAACCTCTCGCGCGCCTCGACTCCCGGATCAATCCAAATTAGCTTTACGCTCTCAAGAGTAAACCCCAATAACAAGAACGAGTATGAATACCAGAAAACATTCACCTCGAGTGCCGAGGTTGGGTGGTGAAAAAAGTACACCCTAACGAGTCTGGCTACGTAGCGCTTTTAACCGTGCTTGTAGTGGGAGCGGCAGCGACAGCTATCGCCCTCGTGCTCCTAACGAGTGGGGCCGATAGCCAGCGCGCAACGCTCGTAGAACAACAATCCAAGCAGGCGCGCGTATTAGCCGTAGCATGTGCCCAGGAGGCCTTACAGCAGATCCATGACAATATCGCTTTTAGCGGAACAAACGGCCTAACACTAGGGCAGGGCAGCTGCACCTACACCGTAACTGTCGCCTCAACTACGACACGCAGCATTACAGTAACGAGCACTGTTGGGAATATTGTGAGGAAAATTCAGGCAACGAGCACCATCGGTACTTCGACAATAAGCGTTAGTTCGTGGCAGGAAATAAGTTAGCTACTGCAAGTTAATGTCGATTTAACTCGCGTCGCGTATCATGCTACATAGAATATATAACTAGAAAGGGTCGGGCGCTGTATGCTCTTGAAGAACACGAAACGAACTATGCAGGAAGGGTTTACACTCTTGGAAGTTTTGCTTGTGGTGGCTATTATTGCCGTCCTTGCGGGCATTGTTATTATTGCGATTAACCCTGGTAAAAACCTTGGTGACGCACGTAATTCCCAGCGTTCAGCGGATGTTAACACCATCCTCAACGGAACGTACCAGTATGCGCTCGACAATAATGGCACGCTGCCGGCTGGCATTACCTCAACTGCTACCGAAGTTTGTGCCACGGGCGCTGCTTCTTGTACGGCGCTCGTTGATCTTGCAACACTCACAACAGCGGGTAAGTACCTCGTGTCAATTCCTAAAGATCCACAGTGTGCTACGGTCTGCGCAGTTAATGGGACTGGCTACAAGATCAGTAAAGATGCCAACGGAAGGCTCATTGTGGTTGCGCCATATGCTGAGCAAGGCAAAACTATCTCAGTTACAAAGTAAACACTATGGCATCTCCTAAAAAAGCTATACCAAGGCCAGCCCCTAAAAAGGCGGCCAAGGTGTCGGCCAAACAGCAAGCCTCAACAGTCGATAGCTCCACAGTGCGCCTACTGATTATTTGCTTCACAATACTGTGTGTAATTTTCGCACTCGCCGCCTTTTGGCGCTACGACTGAGTTGATCTACATTGATCAGGTTTATATCGCCTAAGAAGGATGACCCTCTTAGGCGATTATTAAGTAGTCGAAATTTAATTGCGCCACCTCGCCGTTTACCAACACTGCTCATGCTTTTTGTGTAGAATTGAGAGATGCATTAATTTCTGAAGGGGACCACCAATGGCTGGAATAAATATATGAGTAATCCCGAAATAAGTACCAATTCTGGCGACCGACCCAAGACGCGTCGCGCTCGTTTAGTAGGTGCCGTGGTCGCACTGGCTCTTGTTGGTGGCGGTGCTGCCTTGACTAACGGCATACTCCGAGAGAAACACGAACACCAGGTTCGTGTACATGATGCAAGCGAAAAGCGTCAAGCTAGCATGCGAGCTGTTTTTGACGCGGTAAATATTAAGCCCCGTGGTGGTGCTCCAAAAGAGAAGTCACAGGGCTGCGGTGACGACGATGAATATTGTCGACTCAATACCGAAGCAGACTACGAAACGACCAGCATACATACACTTGCTTCGACAATTGACGACGGGTTTCGGCGTCTCGGTCTTATATCAACCAGAGGTTTTGGTACTGACGCATCGCTTGTCGAGGCAGCAGGCAAGCCGCAATTTACCGTGGAGTATGTGGCGTCAGCTAGTACGCCTGAAACAATTGATGGCTCAGCCTTTTATTGGTCAGCGTCAATTGAATGCAAGACCAATAATACCGCCCCAAGGCCTCATGACTTGTTTGCCTCACAGCCGGGGACGTGCACGGCCGAAATTTCCTGGAACGAAGAAGTTACTTCAGGTACGTCTAGCGGTGGCTTCCACTAGGCCTGCTGGGGCTGAGCGGGGCCAATGTCAATCATCCAACAGATGCCAAATTTGTCGGTGAGCATGCCAAAAGTATCACCCCAAGGCGCTTTTTCGAGCGGCATTGTCTGCTGGCCACCCTCGAGTAGCTTCTCCCAGTAGCCACGAAGCTCAGCTTCATCAGGGCCACTCAAGGACATGCTGATTGTTGCGCCAGGCTTGTACTCCATACTATTTGGCGTGTCGGAAGCCATGAACATGATGCCATTAGGGGCTACGAGCATTGCATGCATGACTTTGTTGTCTTCGGTTGGGTCTTGTGACGCACCAAATTCCTTAAAGGTGTTGATCGTTAATTCACCACCAAATACTGTCTGGTAGAATTCCATAGCTTCGCGTGTATTATCCTTAAAGCCGATATATGGATTAAGCTGTGATGACATACGATACCCCTCTGTTTTATGCATGCTAATGCTTACACTATATCACTTACACCATTGCCCCTTAGAATAACGGCGAATCTAGCCAATCAATTGGATCATAATAATGAATTTGAGCCACGGGATTGGAATTGACATACAAATTTGGCCCGAAACTCAACGCGGATGTGTGGAGATTGCCTGCAAGCGATAAGAAAGTGATTGTTTTGCCGTCACCACTTATCGTGGGTCGCCAGCTATCGCCTCCAGTCGCCTGTTCTTGATCATGCGAAGTCATGCTGGTTCGCCGTGTGATGCCATGCTCGCGGTAATGAAAGAAAATGTCAGAAGTCGCATTGCTATCGTTGCGTACTAGATTTGCTGCATCGGAAGAAAATGTGACATATTTGCCATCACTGCTGATACTGGGTTCGTAGCTATTGTCATTGGCTTGTCGGTTATTGCTCGCAACACTTACGCGTTGTGTGTGATGGGTTGCTTGATCATAGACAAAGACATCATTCTTGGTGTTGTTGTCGCCAGGTATCACCTTGTCCGAATCAGAGGTGAACGCCACATATCGTCCGTCGGTACTCATGGCTGGTGCGTGTGATCCGTGAGATGCCGCGTTGGGGGTGCCATCATAATTTTTGCTTATAAGCCGAGTCGTGAACATCTGGATGTCTCGAATAAATATATCCGATGTGTGAGGTGTATCGCCAGAAGTGAGTTGCGCATTTGACTGGAACGCCACATATCTGCCGTCACCGCTCAGGGAGTAACCCTCGCTAATATCACCGTGAGTCTTGCCATCGTCGTCGATACTGACAACTCCCGTGACGCTCGCCTGGACATTGCGCACAAGGATATCCGCCAATTGATTCGTATCGTTACCACTTATGGATGTCTCCGACATAAAAGCCACAAACTGGCCGCTAGCACTAACCTGAGGTTCTCCATAGTACGAAGCCGTAATGGGCAGGCCAAGTGTGTTGCGATTGACCAGTTTGTTCTGCTTCGTGGTCCGATCATACATGATGATGCTTGGGCAGGGGAGGTTGAGGCAGGTAACGCCCTTGTCTGTCTGGATTTTGGCGGTTGTCCTATAGACGATATATCGCCCATCCGCTGAAATACTCGGAGCACTGCTGGCGCCACTTGGCGATTGACCCTGGGCATCCAAACTAATGAGCTCAGTCTTCTGTGTATTTTTATTGTAGAGGAGCACGTCGGGTGCTGTGTCTGAATCGTTTGATGTCAGTCGAGCTCCTGTGCTAAAGACGATGAGTTTGCCGTCGGGAGTCATGTTGGCTTTGCTGACGGCGTCATGTGCGCCGGTGCCATCCTGGCCAACAGTCACCAGGGTTGTTGTGCTGACGCTGCTCGCTGCTACAGGGGATGCGACAAGAATCGTCGCCAGAATGCTGACTATGATGACGGATATATTTGTGAATGCTCTTCGCGCCATGGTTACTCCTATCTTACAGTTGGTTCGCGGTCAGTATACTGGTTTCTGCAAGTATTTACAGTAATAAAAACAACAATGCGCTTGGCTTGTTGTGAAGAATGCGTATTGGCTGCGATCACTTCACAGCATATTTTCAGCTCACCTTGGGCAGGGGATGGTAAGGTACAGAGTATATATTGCCTAGGAGGATTTTATGCAGTGCCCAGTTTGTAACGTTGCCTTAGTAATGAGTGATCGAAACGGTATCGAGATTGACTATTGCCCGCAGTGTCGTGGCGTATGGCTTGACCGTGGTGAACTGGACAAGATTATTGACCGTTCGGCGAGCGGACATCAGGCGCCGCAACCTCAGCAGTCACAGTACCACCAGCAGCCGCAACGTGATAATGACGATGACGACGACGATCGCTACCGACCCGACTCACACCACGATGGTCGCCACAGCGAACGCCATGAACAGCATGGCCACAAGAAGAAAAAAGAAGGCTTCCTGGGAGACTTGTTCGACTTCTAGCTAGACGAGCCACTTGTGCAATAAACGTGGCACCCTTGGTATACTGTCTTGATGACCAGACCAGACATACATCTTCGTTCATTACCGACCCGCCCACGAGCGAACCACCGCATTGGTATCGGCGTTGGCCTCGTCGCTGCCGCCAGCTTTTCGGCCCTTGGATGGTGGGCGTATGACACCGCAAGAGCGAGTGCCCAAGAGCATCAGCAAGCTATTGAACGCGAAGTCGAGCATAACAAAATCCGGCTCGGCAATCTTTTTCTCGAAGAGCCGGGCATACAAACTCCTCGGCAAACCCTTGAGGCGGTTGATTCTGGCTGCCGAGAAAATGATGAAAAATGTAGTGTATCGTTGGTGGCTTCATACGCCACACAAAACACCTGCACCCTTGCCGAGAATTTCCAAAGCGCATACGAGGAACTCGGCATGGAGCCGGCAAGTCCTGACATTCGCCGCGCCTGCCTTGATCCATCGTTTATGGTTTATTTTACGATGTCACCCGATAAAAAAGACTTCGTAGACGGAACTGAATTTTCCTGGAGTGCGTCTTTGGATTGTCGGTTGAAAGCACTGAATGACGTGGGGACATGGGGTCCGCAAGAAGGTGTTTGCTCAACAACGGTAGTCTGGCAAAAAGTCTTGCCAACACCTCAGATAGACGGGTAATATATTCGGGACCAGTGTTAGTTTAAAGCTAAATAGAGGTGTCCGATATGTCCGAAGTCAGTCCTCAAGTCATAGAACCCAAAACTGCCTTTATCCGATATTTGGGCTATGGGCCCGGTCCGGCATTGGGAGATGTGCCCGTCAAAGAGATGATAAGCCTATGTGATGCAGTGCGAGATACGCAGCTCTTAACTCCGGGGCAGCAACTTCATACTGCCTCCATGGAGCTTGACTGTGCTTGGAGCCGTCACTATCAACTCAGAGATGAGTCTTCTGAGAAGGTAGCGGAGCATGTGCGCAGGGCTAACACTACCCTCAGGGGGCTGTTGTCTTATAAGAAAACTGATCCAGACGTAAGATTACGCGCTGAATTTATATCAGCGGGCATTATGTTGCATGCTGCACACATGTTGGATACTTCGCAAATGCTTCTCGGCAGATATGACCAGATAAGTACTGCCTACGGAAAAATGGCCAAAAGGGTCCTTTCGATATACGAAAAAAGTGGCGACCCGGCGCTCGTGCCGTGGATGCGCAACCTCGGGGCGATCATGTTGATGACCGAAATACCCGATGCGTTTATACTGCCCTGTCCAGGGCCGACACGCGCCAACTGGACGCCTTCGCCCGATCAAGACACCTGGTTCTTTGAGGCGTGGCATATGGACTCGCAGGATGATCTCAAGTCATTCCCAGCCAATGTATCACCCCATGGTGTGCCTGGAAAGTACCATATTCATCCCGCTGCCTTACGAAACAATGAGTATGGGCACTCTACTGGTCAAGGAACGCTTGCAGCCTTGCTTGACACGCAAAAGAAGGCTGATCTATCCTATGGACGCCCAGCATGGGAGCCGCCTCTCACCGCCGCTCAGCAGCATGCTACGGTGGTTTTTAATGGTATTAAGGCAGGCATCTACCAGGGGACATATGAGCAGACACCTCCTGACCTTAGCCAAGAAGACGCCCGTATGAGCGAGCTCGAAACTGCCTACGCTTCTCAAGAAATTACACCCCAGGAACTGACCGAGCTGGGTTGGCTCAATGTCGATTGTGCTATAGCTCTTGCAAGGGATGTCGATCGGGCAGATATCGGTGGCTACCTTGATCGTGCCGAGGACGTGTTTGCCGATACACTCCTAAAAATTCCCGAGGGAGAACAATCGATCCGTGCATTTGAGGCACGGCTGGCGAACATCACGTTTCCTATTTATCGCGGTCTTTTGGACCCTGCAATATCTGACAGGGTAAGCTATTTGGAGTCTGTAGATGATCGGTATCTGGCGCAGATGCGAGAGTTCCACGGCCATATTGCCAAGTCACTGGAAAAGCTTAACCCAAGAAGTGATCAGGCTAGAGAGATGAATGACCTGCGCATAATGGTGGTAGCTAGCCTGAGCATTACAGGCCCAACATGGGGCTCAAATATTGCCGCGCCTGCTACCTGGGGTGAGCGGAAGGCTGCTGATAGTAGTCAAAGGTCATGTCTTTCAATTTGGCTGGTGCCGTATGAAGGTCAGCCGATTTTTGGGCTTCGGGGCCGTGTACAGATATCTCCAGTCGAAAATAAGACATCACTCGACTACAATATTTTGACGTTGCCACCTGATATCCTTGATCATCAATTCACGCCGCGAGAGTATGTCGCGCTTATGGACGCCTTTGGGGGTCGGCAACCTCTCAATGCAAAGCAAGAAGCATATGCCAGCCGTCTTCACGACAGAATTATCGCGTCAACAGATTTGCTTCTATAGCACCCCAGCAGCTCTCTACCTATAAGCAAAAGCAAGCATATTGAAAGTTTCAGAAGAAACTGAGAGTATTGAATGAGACGCGCAGCATAACACTTATGAGGGGACTAACAGATGGAAAATGTCATTCAGGCCGAGGGGCTTACCAAGCGCTTTAGTGATTTTTTAGCTCTGGAAAAACTGGATCTAACGGTCACGAAAGGTGAGGTTTTGGGCTTTCTTGGTCCCAATGGTGCCGGAAAGACCACGACCATTCGGTGTATGCTGGGCTTGTTGCGGCCCACAAGCGGTACGGTGAAAATTTTTGGCCTTGATGCCCAGCATGACACAGTCGCCATTCACCAGCGCGTGGCCTATGTGCCGGGTGAAAGTACACTTTGGCCCTCGTTGACAGGCGCCGAAACTCTGCAACTTTTGGGAAACCTGCAGGGCGGGCTGGACGAAGAATATCGCAAGGAGCTCATACGGCGCTTCCAGTTTGAGCCTCATAAAAAAGTTCGGACATACTCTAAGGGCAACCATCAAAAAATCAACCTGATTGCTGCTTTTGCCTCGCGTGCTGATCTGCTCATTTTGGACGAGCCCACGAGCGGCCTTGACCCACTCATGGAGCAGGTATTTCGTGAATGCGTGCTGGAAGCTAAAAAGAATGGCCAGACGGTATTTTTGTCTTCGCATATCCTGGAAGAGGTTGAAGCACTGTGTGATCGAGTAGCGGTGCTGCGAACTGGTAGATTGGTAGAACTGGGCACGCTTGGCGAGCTACGCCACCTGTCTGCAGTGACAGTGGATGCAACCTTCGAGGGCAAGCCACCTAAAGTTGATCACATCAAGGGTGTCAAGAATGTGCGTGTTTCAGGGAGCCATCTCTCCTGTCAAGTACAGGGGCCAATTGATCTTTTATTAGGAGAGATTAGTAAGGCGCATCCTGTCAATTTTCTGAGCCGAGAGCCATCCCTGGAGGAGCTATTCTTGTCGCTCTATGGACAGGTCGAGGAGCGTAGCAATGAAGGCTAGCCTGTTTCACGATACCAAGCGTCTGCTGACCATATTCACCGCTCGGAATACCCGCCGCAGTAGTGTGTGGTTTGGATTGTTCGCTGGCGGTGTTGCTGCCTTGCAGGCCACGGCCTATGTGGCGACATATCCGGATGATGCTGCCCGCCAGCAGCTTGCCGCAGCGTTTGCCGGCAACCCCATGCTGAGCATCCTGTACGGCGATCCAACATTAGCGAGCACCCCAGAGGGGTACATTGTGTTTCGCTGCTTGAATGTACTACTCTTCGCCGCCGCCTTATGGGCACTATTGTCGGCGACCAAATTGTTTCGCGGCCAAGAGGAGGAGGGAAGGTGGGAGCTACTGCTCTCAGGCCAGATTACTGCCGCCCAAGCCGTATGGTGCACGTTCCGAGGTTGGCTATTGTCAGCATCAATCGCTTGGTTGCTGTGCGCGGGTGCTGTTGCTGCCGTCGGACATTCTCATGATATCCAAGTATCGCTAACGGCTGGTGCGTTCTTCGCGCTCGTCGTTATGATGATGGCCGCTCTATTCGCGGCGATTGGTGCGCTCACCAGTCAACTGGCAGCTACCAAACGACGAGCGACCATATACGGCCTGATCCCGCTGGGGGTCTTTTTTGTGCTACGTGCTTTGGCACATATTACCTCTGACCTAGCTTGGCTCAAGAATTTCACCCCCTTTGGCTGGCTGGAGAAGGCTAATCCAATTATGGGTTCCCGGCCGCTCTGGCTGCTGCCGGTGCTTGCTTTGACTCTGGTGTGCATGGCTGCGGCGGTCTTTATTGCTAGCCGCCGTGACCTCGGCGATAGTGTTATCGCTGGCCGTGATGTGGTGCAACCCCGTTTTGGCCTCCTGGGGAGTCCACTGGCATTTGGCCTGCGATCAACACTTCCCATGCTGATCAGCTGGCTTCTGACAACATTAGCGTTTGTAGGCATTACGGCTGGCGTTACGAGTACGGCTATTGATTCGGTCCAGAGCTCCAGCAGCATTACTAATACGCTTGCGGATTTATCAGGGGGTACTGCCAGTCTGGCGGTAGCCTTTATTAGCATGACGACATTCTTGTCGGCAATTGTCCTGTTCTTTATGGCGGCCAACGGGGTCGGAGCGTTGCGCGCCGAAGAGTTCAAATCGTATCTGGATAACCTATTAGTGCGACCCGTAGGTCGTAGGCAGTGGCTGGTAGGGCGTACTGTGGTGCTATTTGGAGCAATGATTGTGATCAATATATTGGCTAGTGCAACTGTCTGGGCGATCGCTTGGGCGCAGGGCATCCATCTTGATGGTTTGCGCTTGATATTCGAGGGGCTTAATACACTCGGGCCTCTAGCTTTAGCCCTAGGTGCAGGGCTGCTGCTATACGGCTGGCGCCCACGCATTGCGCCAGTTGCACTCTATGGGCTTCTTTTGTGGTCGTTCCTGGTTGATACAATTGGCTCCTCTGGGAAGTTGAACCAGGTTATCGTCGATACCTCACTTTTCCACCATATGGCCCTTGTGCCCGCGGTGCATCCCCAGTGGTTAACCTTTGGCATTACTTTGGCCATTGGCGTCTTGATGGCAGGTATCGGGATTGTGTTGTTCTCGCACCGTGATCTGGAGACGGAGTAGGGCGGCGATACTAGCTAGGCTTCTTCGCGCATTTCGAACTTGCGGGGCAGAGTCATGCTTAGTCCACAGGCGGCTACCAATACGATGATCACGTAAATGACACTCGATCGGAAGCTTTGGGCAAAGTTGCGAGCATTCGCTTCTTTGGCTCCTGATTGGATAACATCAGCAATCTTCTTCCCAGCAGCATCATGTGGAGCACTGGCTTCTGCTTGCTTGCAGCTTTCTGGAAGAACGTTCTGATCGTCCTCCACGCTGCGATCATGGAAACACTCGCGTGTTTGCGCCAAGATCTGAGTCTGTGCCTGGGCGGGCACGTGCAAGCTTGTGAGCTCTTTTTGGAGCTTTGGCTCAACGTCGGCAAAGCTCTTGTATGCGCCATGGTTGATCTGTCCAAAGAAGATGACACCAATGATCGCGATACCGATACCGGCACCAACTTGCTGTACGGCGTTCAGGATTCCTGAAGCCGAACCTGCGTGTGATGTATCGACGTCTCTCAGGGCAGCTGAGAAAATAGGTGCCATGATAAGCGATAGGCCAACGCCGACAGCAAATACGCCAGGAATAAACTGCCATGGGTGAGCATTGATCAGATAGTGGGTGAATATCCAGCTGGTGTACACCAAACCGGCAGCAAAAATGCTGGCACCGATACTAATGACATAACGGCCAAACTTTGGAATGAGCTTGTTGCTCAGGACGGCAAAACCGACAGTCATACCAACGGCAGTTGGAATGCCGGTAAGGGCCGATTCGAGTGCACTGTACCCAAGACCTGCTTGGAGCGTTAAGGTACAGGTCAGGAAATAGCCAATCATAACTGCTTCAAGCAGGATGTTGAGCGATAGACCACTCACGAAT
This sequence comes from uncultured bacterium, assembly GCA_963721475.1. GTDB lineage: Bacteria > Patescibacteriota > Saccharimonadia > Saccharimonadales > UBA4665 > CAMLQK01. The sequence continues at coordinate 812,970 of CAVRJI010000002.1, forward strand.
GACCGGACCTTAAACAGTGAAGGTACAATCAGGGCTGAGGCGTCGCGTTTGTGTTTGCGCGTTTCATACCATCCAAAAAGCATCATTGCCGGGACGGAAGCAGCAAGCATGGCGAGCGTCCAAACTGGCCAATCAAGCTCACGGCCTTCAATCAGTGGGAAGACCAGTAGGCTGAGGGCAACCATAATCAGCAAAGTTCCCTTGATGTCGATGTGCAGCGGATGTTCCGACTTGCCATCAGGCAGATATTTCATGCCGGCAATAAAGGCAAAGATACCCACTGGCAAGTTGATCAAGAAGATCGGTCGCCAATCCCAGCCCAAGATGTCAGCCTTTATCAATAGACCACCAACAATTGGGCCTAGAGAGGCGGCGAGGCCACCGAGCATACCAAATAGTCCCATGACCTTGGAACGCTCATGCGGTTTGTACATGACCTGCATCAGGGACATGACCTGCGGCACCATCAAGGCAGCCATTGCACCTTGCAGTAGGCGTGCGCCCACGAGGAATTCGGCACTCGGGGCAATACCCGTTAGTAATGAAGCGACTGTAAATCCACCTACCCCAAAGAGGAAGACCTTTTTATAACCAAATACGTCTCCCATGCGACCGCCGGTAATTAGCAGAAGAGCAAAAGTAAGAGCATATCCAGCAACGAGCCACTGGATAGTGGCATAGCTTGCACCCAGGTTAGCCTGGATGGAAGGAATGGCGACGTTGACGATCGTCGAGTCAAGCAAGTCCATCACGAAAGCAAAGGCCACGATAAGCAGGGCAATTGTCTTTTGCTTATCGGTGAACTTGCTCGCATGATGTGCGGCTGAGTGTTCCATTGATTTTATCCCTTTGTTAGGTTATATTTAGTGATATAAGAATTAAGTTTGCTTAATATCTTATTAACTAAGATAAATAATAGCTGAAGATATGTCAACTAAAAAAAGTCGTAGCGAATATATTGAGCAGATAAATGAACAGGTCCGGGATAACGGCAATACCAATGTGTTGTTGGTGCATGCCATTGCTCAACACCTTGGCTTGAGTGCTGCCGAGTTCGAGTGCTGCAGTCTTATTCAGGAGCAGGGTCCATTTACCGCTGGTGAGCTTGCTCGCCGATGTCGGATTAGTACGGGCGGCATGACGGGCATGATTGATCGGTTGGAGCGCAAGGGTTTTGTGCGACGCGAAGCCGATCCTCATGATCGTCGCAGGGTACTAGTATTTGCCGTCGAAAATGAAGACTCACTCTACAAGGTTCGTGAGCTGTATGACCCTCTGCAACTTGCATTTGATGAGATCTTGACGGGCTACTCCGATAAAGAGATAGAATTTATATATACATTCATGAGCCGTATAAACCAGATGTTTCATGTGGGCATTGCCACTTTACCGAGCGCCGAAGATTTGCAGCGTCGCGATTCAGCAGCCCGGCGCCAAGAACTTAGCGCGCGTCATACTCATCACCATAAGCGTCAAGCGCGTTAATGATGACTGGTGTCCATAGGTCGTAGCCCTCATCGGTAGGGTGAAACTTATCAGCGGCAAATAACTCGGGATGTGCTCGAAAGGCTGGTCCTGTTTCTTGGGCGATTGGTGCAAACGTTACGTTATATTGTTGCGTGACACGTAGCACCATCTTATTGATGGTTTTTGTTTTTTGGTCGGCTATATGACTGACTGGCCAGGGAAATCGAGGGACGCTGCCCATGTCTGGAGAGCCAGTCAGTACAATCCGAACATCTGGTCGCTGCTGCTGTAATGAGCTAATTATATGCTCGAGGGCGGCCTGAACCCTGTGTGTATTGGATAAGTGAGTGACGTCATTGGCTCCCACGGCGACCAAAACGATGTCGGGCTTAAACTTGAGGGCTTGCGGCAACTGTGTCTGGGCGACTCCTGAGGCACGTGCGCCAGAAATGCCGAAGTTTTGCCAGATTACTTGATGATGTTCGGCCAGATGACGCGCAGAATTCACAGCATAGCCGCGCTGGTAATCGCCGCCCTGCGAAAGTGTCGTACTGTCACCCAGAATGGCATAGCGGATAGTCGTTCCCCTGCCAAGATGCTGTTCTTGGCGCGATATAGTTGGTGTGGCAATCCGGTTGCCGTTATGTTTTATGTATAATGCCTCGGCTATGATGAATAGTATAAGAGTCGTAAATAGTGCGAGTATAATCATGTGTGCCTTTTTGCTTTGAAAAATGAACATTGCTCTCATGATACTGCGCGGCAAGATATCTGCCTAACGGCCCAGAGGGCATTAATACAACAGAAATGTTAGCGCTTATGTTTGCGATTTTAGCTATGCGAGTGCATAATAAGCATAAATAGCGCAAAACCTATTCTTTATTATTATCAAAATTTTGGAGATTCTATGACCGATCAAACACCAAATGTTTCGTCACGTATATTTAAACGAACAAAGATTCTTGCAACTGTTGGCCCAGCAACCGATAGCTATGAGAGTGTTTTGGCGATGATGCAGGCTGGCGCTAATGCCTTCCGTCTTAACTTTAGCCATGGTAACCACGAAGAGCATGGGCAGCGCATCGAGTGGATCCGCAAGGCAAGCGCTGAATTTGGCAAAAATGTTGCCATTTTGCAAGACTTGCAAGGTCCAAAGATTCGTCTTGGCGACTTTGAAGGTCAAATCGATGTTAAGGCCGGCGATGCCTTGCAGTTTAAGCATGGTGCGAACTATGAAGACACTGGCATTATCCCAATTCAATACGATCTAAGCCAAAAGATGCACGTTGGCGAGCGCTTGTACTTGTTTGATGGCCGCTTACGCGGTGTTGTTGGCGACATTTCTGAAGACGGCGTATTAACTGTACAGATCGATAACGACGGCTTCTTGCTTAAGCGCAAGGGCATGAACTTGCCAGACACCGACTTTGGTGGCGATATTCTTACCGAGAAAGACCTTCGAGACATCGAATATGGTGTAACGCAAGACATCGACTACGTAGCTTTGAGCTTCGTGCAGTCCGCTAAAGACATTGTTAACTTGCGTGAATTGCTTCGCAGCAAGGGCTCTGACGTAAAGGTTATTGCTAAGATCGAAACTCAGGCTGCTATCGATGACATCGCCCTGGAAGAGATTGTTAAGGTGAGCGATGCAGTTATGGTTGCCCGCGGCGACTTGGCTGTAGAAGTAAGCCCGGAGGCTGTGCCTGTGGTGCAGCGAAACATTATTGGTCTGTGCCAGAAGTACGGCAAGATCAGCATTGTGGCTACCCAAATGCTCTTGAGTATGACTGACAACCCAGACCCAACTCGTGCCGAAGTCTCTGACGTTGCCAACGCCGTTGTTACTGGCGCCGATGTCGTAATGCTTTCCGAAGAATCAGCTAACGGTAAGTACCCACTTGAGGCTGTTGCAACTATGAAGCGCATTATTCTTTACACACAGGAAAAAGCTTCACTCAACCCAATTTACGCATCTGCCGATCGTCCAAATGACCTTCAGGATGCTATCAGCTCGAGCGTTATTACTCTGTCAAACCAGATTAACGCAACTGCCATTGTGGCTCAGACTAAGTCTGGCGCAACTGCCATGAGTATTGCTAGCCATCGCCCAAATCGTCCTATTGTGGTTGTAACCTCATCGCAGCGCGTAGCGAACCAACTCTCGATGATGTACTCAAGCAAGACTTTCTTGCGTGATGATGTCGAGAACGTTGGTGCTAACCTTGCCCAGTGGCTCAAAGACCAAAACGTCTTTGCAACTGGTGACCGTGTTGTTATCGTTTCTGGCCGTCAGCCAGGCTTGATCGGCGGAACGGACACAATCAAGGTTCGTGTTCTCGAATAAAGCTTCTTAACGAAGGAACACTATATCAGGCACTTGGGCGCGAGAAGGATCTTGCGCCCATTCTAGTGTCTCTGCAAAGCTGTCAGGCGAGAGGACCCTGTTGTGGCCCTCGAAAGGATTTGGTGACAGGTTGATAGTGATGCTGTACGCACTACGCTCAAGGTCGATATTGATATCGAGCGTATGCGTAATGCCACGTTTCGACAATGCACTCCAACCAATCCAATGAGAAAGTCGAAAGAACGTATCAAAGTGGGGCTCAGGTGCTTCAAAGCCGAGCTCTTCGGTGTAGCTGAAGGGTTGAGGGAGAATATCGCTCATAGTTCCGGCTATTTTACCGGGATAGATTGCTTCTGGCAAGCTGACAGGGGTATAATCATGGTAAACGTAAGCAGTAAGGCGGGCTATGTTCACAAAGAAGACCATTCGTGATGTTGATGTGCAGGGCAAGCGAGTTTTGCTGCGTGCTGACTACAATGTGCCGGTCGGAGACGACGGGAGTATAACTAATGACTACCGCATCAAGCAGTCGATTCCCACTGTCCAGGCCTTGCTCGAAAAAAACGCCAAGTTAGTTATTATGTCGCACCTGGGGCGGCCCGAGGGTAAGCCTGATTCTCATTTTAGCCTGCGGCCGATTGCCGCTCGCTTGTCCGAGCTTTTGGGCAAAGAGGTACAGTTTGTGTCGGATTGTCTGGGCATCGATGCCGAAAAAGCAGTCGAGGGCTTGCAGCCAGGCCAAGTTCTGCTGCTTGAAAATGTTCGTTTTTATCCGCAAGAAGAACAGAACGATGCAATCTTTGCCGCCAAATTAGCCAAATATGGCGAGATCTTTGTTCAGGACGGATTTGGCGTCGTTCATCGGGCGCATGCCAGTACCGAAGGGGTTACTCATTATTTGCCGAGTGTCGCGGGATTACTCCTCGAAAAAGAAGTAGATACGATCACGCGGGTTATGGATGCTCCAGAGCGACCGCTGATGGCTATTATTGGCGGTGCCAAGATTTCTGACAAAATCGATGTGTTAAACCGTTTTATCGAGATTGCGGACTTTATTGCTATCGGCGGTGCGATGGCAAATACGTTCTTGGCCGCTGAAGACATTGATATCTCGAAGAGCAAATACGAAGAAAATGACGTGCCTATTGCCCGCGACATCCTAAAGAAGGCTCGCCAAAAAGCCAAGCAAGAACGGTTTATCTTTTACGTTCCGCAGGATGGTGTTGTGGCAAACACTGTCGACAAGACGGCAGATACACGCATTGTCGACTGGGATGCGCACATGATCGCCGAAGTCGAAAGTTACCCCAAGCAGCCTTCGCCTGCTAGCCGAACCATTGCCGATGACGAGATGATTTTGGACATCGGTCCTTTCTCTGGTGCATTTGTTGCGGGCGGCATCCAGTTGGCCAATACCGTTGTCTGGAACGGCACGATGGGGGTCACTGAAGTTGCCAGCCTGCAAGGGCCTGTAGGGCCTTTTGCGCACGGAACTGAATTAGTGATCGAGGCAATGCTGGGTGATTACGGGCATCGCCCATTTAGCTTGGTTGGTGGTGGTGATACGGTGGGATATGTTGAGAGCCGCCAGTTAACAGGGGCGTTCAACCATGTCTCAACGGGTGGTGGCGCCAGTCTAGAGTTGATGGCGGGCCGCAAGCTGCCCGGTGTCGAAGCCCTTATGGACCGCTAGTATGTGATATTTTTGTGAGTATTTTGCTTCCTGCAAAGTGCTTATGCTAAGCTAAGGACAGTCAAACTCGTATTTATGGCCAAAAAAACTTTACTTGTCGCAAACTGGAAAATGCACCTGAATGTCAGTCAGGCCAGCTTATTAGTGCATCGCTTGCAGGAACGAACGCGCATCCACCGTGGCATCGAAGTTGTCTTGGCCCCGAGCCTCCTTGCTCTCCAACCTATGAGCATGCAGATTGATCGCCGCAAGTTTCGACTCGCTGCGCAAAACGCGTACTTCCGTGATGAAGGTGCTTTTACTGGGGAAGTCTCCTATACCATGCTGCGCGACCTGGTACATTATGCGATTATTGGCCATTCTGAGCGCCGTATCTACTTTAATGAGGATCTTGCGCTTATCCGCGACAAAGTTCAGGCTGCAATTCGCAACGAAATCACGCCTATTTTATGTGTGGGTGAGACAAAACAGGAGCGTCAAGAAGGTCAAACCGGTCAAGTTTTGCATGACCAAATCGCCTCAGCCCTCAACAATCTGACCGCCCGCGAAGTTGCAGGAATGGTTATCGCCTATGAGCCGGTCTGGGCAATTAGTACGTTTGGAGGCGAACTCGCCAAGCCACACCAGGCTGAGGAATCGATTGCATTCATCCGAGCGCAAGTTAGTGCTTTGTACGGGGAAAAAATCGCCGACAGCGTTCGAGTGCTCTACGGGGGAAGTGTTGATGAAAACACGGTCCGTGGGTATTTGGAAGTCACCGGTTGTGACGGCGCATTGGTTGGCGGAGCAAGTATCAACCCCTATAAATTTGCGGGTATCATTGATGCAGCATACCGCCTGCAACATGAGATAAATAATGAAACCCAACAAGCATAGTACCCGAGCTGATTCGCAAGATGCCCCTAAGAAAGTTTTTGATGTAGCCCGTCCTGGCAAAACGCCAGCCTCGACAACTTCGCGCCCAGTTATTGTGGGCCACAAGCCACAAGTACAGGATCCTATGATGATGCCTGACGATAACCGCCGATCACTCATGGACGCACACCATAAGGTGACGGTCCAGCCCCACTCCGCCCCAGAATTACCGCCAAGCACCCCAGAGGTTCCAGGGCCTGCCATCCAGGATGGTATTGCCCCAGATACCGAAGATGCTACATTGCAGCCCGTAGGGCCCCTGCAAGAGGCTGAGATAGCTCCACAGGGCGAACAGACTACTCCAGTTCTCACAGAACAGCAGCCAGTCATATTGACTGAGCCAACCCCTCCAGCGCATCACGACCAAACCCCTCTGCTAGAGGAAGACTCTGTTGCAGCCATTTTGAGCGAGGGTATAGGATCTGAGCAAGCTCCGATGCAGTCTCAGACCCCCGGACAATCGAGTAGCTCTACGGCACCGAGCAATGTGCAGCACGCACCATTACCGGACATTAGCGATGCACATGTCTATCCTCCGCAATCAGTGATCGTGTCGCACCACGACACAAAAGGGCGCTTTAGCCAGATCGTATTGATCGGCTTCATCCTGCTCATTATCGCCGTCGTCGTTATGGATATTCTACTCGACGCTGGATTTGTGGTGCTCAACCTGCCACATACGCATTTCTTCTAGTCGCCCCTCGATATCTGTAGGGTTGTCATACGGTAAAGCCATGGTATGCTGGTCTGCATGACTAGAAACCAGAACACCTTACCTCAAACATCAACTCTGCCACAGTGGCGCCGATTAGCGGTTGCCACAGCTGGTGTTGCCCTGCTTTTGGCGGGTTGTTCTGAGGGGACGCCCGCTCCCGACTCCTCAATATCAGCCACTACCCCTGATTCATCGACTCCTCCACAGCAACAACGCAACCTGGCACAGGTTGAGTGCTGGAAGCATCCCAAAACAAACATTTTTATTCCTATTAGTCAGCCTAATAAATATGAAGTTGATCTTGTCAAAAAAGTTGAAGGGAAGGCGGGCATTGTCGCGAGACTGTTTTTTGATGTCGATACGACTGGTATGAAATTGACCATAGATGAGACTGGCGAAAAGCCCCTGCCCCGGGGATGGACTAATCATGAGCTGCAGGCAGGTCCCGGTGATCGAGTAGTCTTTGGTGGCAAAACAGTCATTCGCTACCCGGTAAATGAACAGAGCGGCATCGACACGGTTGCCTTTACGCTTGGCTGTAACGAAATCCAACCCGCAGATCAGCCACCGCAGCAGCCTCCTCAGGTTGTTGTGTCCCCTCAGCGACCTCATGCAGCATAGATCTCAGCTCGGTCGTAAGTTACAACAGACAGCTGGACGGAAAAATTGCTACAATAAAGGTCATGGTTGAGGATGAAATAATTGATCCGTGGTCGGACGAGCCCACAAAAGACGCGCCAAGCGAATTGGTTCGCGGCTTAAATGCCGAGCAGCGTCGTGCCGTGGAGACAACCGAAGGTCCGCTGCTTATCCAGGCGGGGGCAGGTTCTGGCAAAACCAAGACTTTGACGCATCGGATCGCCTACCTTATCTCTACACGCAAGGCATCGCCCTACAATATTCTGGCGGTGACCTTTACCAATAAGGCTGCACGAGAAATGCGTGAACGCGTCGCCTTATTGCTGGGTGAAGACCCAGACAACCGAAGCTTCATGCCATACATGGGTACTTTCCACTCAATTTGCGTACGTATTCTGCGCCAGGATGGCGAGAGCGTGGGCATTCCACGCAGCTTTGTGATTTGGGATGAGTCTGACCGCATGATGGCCGTTAAGCGCGCCTGTAAAGAGGTTATGATCGACGAGAAAAGCTTTCCGCCGAAACTGATTGGCAGCATGATCAGCAATGCCAAGAATGACATGGTTACCCCCGAAGAAATGGGTGGAGCTGGCTCTGGGCCAGCGGAGCGCGCTGCCGCCAAGGTGTATCCATTATATGAGGCAGCCTTGCGCGAAGCTGCCGCACTTGACTTCGATGACCTCATTAGTCGCACAGTTAACATGCTAAGCACTCAAAAAGAGGTGCGGGATAAGTGGCGCAACCGATTCCGCTACATCATGATTGACGAGTACCAGGACACCAACGCTGCCCAGTATAAATTAGTGCAGTTTATGACCAACGAACACAACAATATTGCTGTTGTGGGAGACGACTGGCAGAGTATCTACAGCTGGCGCGGTGCGGACTTTCGTAATATCCTGAATTTTGAAAAAGACTATCCCAAAGCGACTGTTATTAAGCTCGAACAAAATTACCGCAGTACCAAGTCGATCCTTAACGCAGCCCATACTATCATTACCAAGAACCAGCAGCGTTCTGATAAAAAGTTATGGACAGATTCCAGCGAAGGTCTTCCGGTACAGATGCTTCAGGTAGCCAATGAGCGAGCCGAGGGTGAGGCAATTGTGCGGCGCATCCGGAACGGCATCGATGCTGGACATCACAAATATAGTGACTACGCTGTGCTGTATCGTACCAATGCCCAGAGCCGCACAGTCGAAGAAAACTTTATCCACTACGGTATTCCTTACCGCATAATCGGTGGCCAGCGTTTTTACGATCGCAAAGAAATCAAAGACCTTATGGCCTATATGCGATTGATCTATCAGCCCGAAGACCGCGTGAGCTTCCAGCGTGTCGTCAATACGCCGACGCGTGGTGTTGGCGCTAAGTCGGTCGAGCACTTCTTTACCTGGAAGGAAGCCAATCAGATGACGCTGCTCCGTGCCCTTACAGAGGTAGCTGAGTGTGAGCTACTCACCGATCGGGCAATCAAGGGCTTGAGCGAGCTTGGTGATATGTTGAGCCTCATGCGAGAGCTGATGGAAAGCGAGACATCGCCCTCGGCTATTATCGACAGTATTGTCCGCCGCCTTGACTACTTAAATGTCGTCAATGATGGCACGCCATCGGGCGAATCTCGCGTGGAGAATGTCAAAGAACTCATTGGTGTGGCACAAAACTATCAAGATGAAGGTCTCGATACGTTCCTGGAGGAAGTAGCGCTTGTCAGTGACGTAGACCAAGCTGATTTCGAAGGCAATGCGATTACACTTATGACGCTTCACGCCGCCAAAGGCTTGGAGTTCCCGGTTGTGTTCATGGTGGGCATGGAAGAGTCGGTCTTTCCGCACTCTCGCGCTCTGTACGACCAGTCAGAGATGGAGGAAGAGCGCCGACTGTGTTACGTTGGCATGACGCGTGCCCGCGAGGAGCTCTATATGTTGTACACGGTCAGCCGCATGTTGTTTGGGACAGTTCAGCACAATCCACCGTCCCGATTTTTGAGTGAAGTTGATGCGGACTTCAAGCCCACCAGCACGGATGTGTATGGGAGCGGTTTTGGTAATTCATCATCTGGTGGTCACAAAATGCCGGCCATGGCCGAGGGCGAGGCGCTACCGATTGATGACGGTGAGCCACGGTACGTGCCGGAACTTAACGAGGGTGATGCTATTCGTCATAAAGTCTTTGGTGTTGGCCAGGTTGTTGAAATGGAAGGCGATAATGCAACGATTTATTTCAAAGGTAAGGGCGCCAAAAAGCTCAATATTGCATTTGCGCCAATTGAAAAGATTGAGGGATAGCCAGGATGAGACGACTTCTTGAACGGCTCGGCATTGTTGTATTCTTCCTGGCTTGGCCGGCCTTTTATATTTATTTGCGTCGCAGTGAACGAACGCGCATTATCGTAACTAACGAAGATGGCACTAAAGTACTGATAACGCGCAATTGGATTAGTGATGGGCTTTGGTCATTGCCCGGTGGTGGCTTGCACCGTGGTGAGCCAGTAGCAACTGGCGCACAGCGTGAATTGCATGAGGAGACGGGGATCAAGCTAGAGGCTCGCCAGCTCCGCTTTGTGGGCAAGCAGACCTACCATAAATACGGCCACACATTTGTATTTCACACCTTTGTGGCGCATGCCCCAGCCTTTGATAAGCTGCGCCGCCAGAAACATGAAGTCTCACGAATGGAATGGATCGACCCGCGATTGCTTAACCGATCCAATACTGCCCAAGATGCCCTGATGGCCTTGGACGTTTGGCTGCATCCCTGATTTTGATATACTATAGACAGCAACACGCAGAGGTATCGACTATCTATGTAACAAACCTGTAGGTTGCCATTTTTATGCCGAAGCAATTTCGTAAATTTCACAAGCGCTACAAGGCGGCCCAAAAAAAGCAGGTTCGCCGGGTTAAATACGTTATCCGCAGGCCGGTCTTTTCGATTCCGACCGTCACTTTCTTAGGGGCTTTGTTACTCTGCCTAATCGCCTGGATGGTGCTCAGCGGCGGTACTCCAAAGCTGCAATTTAGTGATTCAAATATCGTTATTGTTGACTATGACAAGAAGCAGCAGACGGTTCCCACCCGCGCTAAAAACGTTGGCGAGCTGCTGCGCCGCCTCGATATAAAATTGGGGCAGGGTGATATTGTTGAGCCTGCCAAGGACACCCCAATCGACAGTGATAACTTTCGTATCAATGTCTACCGTGCCACCCCAGTAACCATTATTGACAGCGGCCACAAGACGTTTACCTATAGTGCCGCAGCGACTTCTCGTAGTATCGTCAAGCAGGCGGGCATAGAAGTCTATCCCGAAGATCGACTGACCTCGTTGCCCACTTATAATTTCCTGGATGACAGCTCGCTGGGCCAGCGCGTGGTTATCGATCGGGCAACACCGGTTAATCTGAATCTTTACGGCACCCCAATTACCATGCGAACTCACGCAAAGACGGTCCAACAACTCCTAAAGGAGAAGGATATTATTCTGCGCGAAGGTGACTCGGTGCAGCCCTCCGAGGACGCCCCTGTCACGGCGAATACAGCAGTATTCGTGATCCACAAAGGCAAGCAGATTATTAGCCAAGAAGTCGAAGTGGCAATGCCCGTTGAAACGGTGGAGGATAGCAGTCTGACCTTTGGCACTACAGCCGTTCGTCAGCAGGGTACCCCTGGCAAGAAGATAATTACCTACGAGGCTGAGTTGCAGAATGGCCAAGAAATTGGCCGCCGAGTCATCCAGGAGGTGATTAGCACCGAACCCGTGAAGCAAATTATTGCCAAGGGAACATATGTCGACATTGCCAAAGATCGCACCTCTGTTATGCTGGCGGCAGGCATTGCGCGATCCGACTTCACCTACGCCGATTATATTGTCGAGCATGAATCACACTGGAATCCAACTGCGCAGAACGCTCGCTCTGGTGCTTATGGGCTTTGCCAGGCCCTGCCAGGTAGTAAGATGGCCAGCGCAGGTAGTGACTGGTCGTCCAACCCGGTTACGCAGCTTAAGTGGTGCAGCAACTATTCCAAGAAATATGGTGGTTGGCAGGGCGCGTATAATTATTGGGTAGCGAATAGGTATTGGTAAGATATGAAAGATGTGCCACAAACAAATAAATCACTCGGACAGCATTGGCTGAATGACGAGGAGAGCCTGGAGGCAATGCTGACGGGCGCTCAAGTGCAGGCTCGCGATACGGTGCTCGAGGTTGGCCCTGGCCCAGGAGCTTTGACAAAACTACTCGTGGACCAGGCGAAGTCCATCGTGGCAGTCGAATTTGACGCTGATTTGGCTCGTGATCTACCTAAGCGCGTGTCGGCGCAGAACCTCAAGGTAGTCAACCAAGACATCTTGCAGTTTGATCTTACGTCGTTACCACCCAGCTATAAGGTCGTCGCCAACATTCCTTATTACTTAACCAGTAAACTCTTGCGTAATTTGTGTGAAAGTACTAACCCTTTTTCGCAAGCAACGCTATTGATCCAAAAAGAAGTCGCTGAACGGGTTTGTGCCGCCCCAGGTGCTATGTCATTACTCAGCGTTAGCGTCCAGTTTTATTGCGAGGCTCGCTTGGGGAGGCTCGTCCCGGCCGAGCTATTCACGCCACCGCCCAAAGTCGACTCTCAAATACTTGAGCTGACCTTCCGTAGTACGCCACTCTTTCCTGATGTCGATACTCGGCGATTCTTCCAGATTGTGAAGGCAGGCTTTTCACAGCGCCGCAAGACTGTCCTCAACTCCTTAGGCGCTGGATTACATCTGTCTCGTGAGCAAACGCAGGCACTTTTAGCAGCAGCAAACATCGCCCCAACTATACGTGCCCAAAATTTGAGTATGGCCCAGTGGCACGCACTGTATGTCGCCAGTGATAGCTTACCTGGATAGTTGCTTCGTTAACTATTAACGCGTAAACTATCCAACGAGAGCTTTTGGATATACCGCTATGGATCAGAATGACGAAGTTGAACACCTTATACAACATCTAGCGAATACAATAAATCGTCAGGTGGACCAAGCTATGCAAGAAAAAATCGGCATTGGTTTGGCACAGTACAAAATCCTAAGACACCTTGAGCAGCAACCTACTATCCGCCAGTACCAGGTGGCCCAGGCATTGAGCCAGACAGAGGCCAGTGTAAGTCGTCAGATCAAATTGCTGACGAATCGAGGCTTACTAACATCACAAATCAACCCCGGGAACCGACGTGAGCACATCAACGTACTCACCGTGCGCGGACAGAAAATGACGCAAGCCGCCGGAGAGGTCATGGGGCAGTACACCAAACTTCTTTTGACAGACGTGCCCGACAAACAACAAAAACAGCTCATGGCGACCTTGACGGTCCTCCATGAGCATGTTTGCCGCAAGGGTGGCACGGTGTGCACTCACGCTGCTATTGAATAGTACTTTTTAGTGTTCGAAGTACTTTTCGGACACCTTGTGCAGGCGCTCAAGCAGCTCATCGTGCTTCCTAAAGAGGCTAGCACTCGGGTCCTGATGATGCCAGCGCTGACCCTCGTTAGGATCTTCCATGCGTTCTAGCAAGTCAGCAATCTGCCGGGTAAGTTGCTGAGCCTCTAGGACGATTCGTTGGTATTCTTGGTGGTAATTTTCATTCATAGTGATTCCTCCTACTGTCCAGTATACGCCCGAATACCCCAAGGTCGGCCCAATTATAAAGTAGAATGCTTACGGTAAATATGATATAATACAGATATGTGGGGCTGAATTTTAAGCTCGACGTTGGACTTTATCGGTTAGATCAGCAGGTCGCTTGTCAGCGTTATAGGCAAAACCTTCTAATTGCAAACGCAAACGAAGACCGCAAGACTCTTATCGACGAAGTAGCAAACTTGTTTGCACCACTTCGCCAATCTGACCTTGCACTAGCTGCCTAGTTTTCTAGACAGCCGCGCATTCTGTGACGCCAGATAGCAGATTAGCGCGCCATATACTTTCTGGACGCTTACGGACTCTTGTCCAAAGCCCGTACTAAGATCATGGACTTTGAGAGCTAACGTTTTGACCGTTTAGCCGTTGTGCTCTCGAGACAACCTTAAACGACCTAAACCTGTAGGATAGACTAACTAGTTAAACTGACGGACGCGGGGGCGGTACCCGCCAGCTCCACCAAAGAAAATACCTCATCACACGATGGGGTATTTTCTTTGGTATCTGGTGTAGGGTGGTTTTGGTCGCCGCGCCACTCCAGGTTTACTAACAAAAATACAATAGAAAAATAATTACTAACGGGTGTATAGTGTCCCGGTTATGGCATGTACGATTGAAAATCGTCCGGAGCTTATCAGCCCGGGCTACTGGGGTGTTGATATCAAAGATAACTTTCGGTTTGTGGCCGACGATCTGCTGTATCGGGACGTCAAGATATCACCACGCAGCCGCCTATTTGCAGTCGCTCGCCTACAGTATTGTTTGAGTAGGGTCTTGCAGCACGGCTATGCCGAAACGCAGCTTTTGTCCCAAGGTGCGTTTAGTCCAACTGAACAAGAGCTGCCTGATGGAAGCGTCGTTGTTATTGAGCAGGAGTCGCTTGACCAGCTCATTGCGCCCAACACCGACAACAGCGAAGCGCTTACGGGTGCCCAGATGAGGGCAATAATGGGCTCCGAGGGCATCCCCATACAGGAGCCTTTTGTCAACTACTGGATATCAAGCCAGCAAGTTCCTGATCCTACTGTTTTTGGTCGGGACCGGGCATATTTTGATGATAACCTTGTGTACACCCGCGAACTAAGATGGGGGGTGAGCCTTACCGGGACGAACGGAGTTCGTGCATTGGCGATAGCCAATTTTGACGGCATCAAATACGCCCAGGACCCACCGTTAGAAACAGAGGTTAGTGATTATAGTCACCGCATGCCCGTGCGAGTGGGTATTTCCGGTGTTGAGGCTGATTTTTATACCGATTCTGATAAGGATTGCATCAGTCGAGCTATTCATCGAGTGCGGCAGATTAAGGTTGTCGAATACAACAAGGACGTGGCCGCAGTTCCCCAAGATCTCTCGGCACGGCGCAACTGGCTGCGGAGCACTCAAGGATAAGTGCTCGCCATAAGCCACCTCAGGTGGATCCTGGTATACTGGTATATATGAATATGCGTATTTTATGCGGAATATCCTGGATTTAGTATGAATCTGGCTTTTTCCATCAAGTGGTTTGCAAGCTGGTTTGTGTTCATTTTGTCCCCTAGTCAGGTCCGAACACGCAAAGAGATCGAAGCCATTCCATTATGGACGGCAGTCGCCGTGAGCATTGTGGCGCTCATCGCACTCTTTTTCGTGGGTTTGGCCTTGACCCCGAGCGATTAGAAGGGCGGTCTGCATGCCTCCTCGCCCACTAGAGCTATTTGAGAATCCTGATAATATCAGAGACATGCTTGGTTTTGCAGGGGACTATCGGCAAAGCCTCCTGGATCGTGCGAACTTACTGGACGGTATGGCGGACGCGCCGGACACGACACAATTTCTAGAGGAGACGTTCCACTTGGACACCGCGCGGGCAATGGCCCATGCGCTCCTGCGTGACCTAGAGCCGTCGGTACTTGTACGGGCCTATGGCGCTCAAGTCTTGATCTGGACAGCGCTCCATGAACGCGAAACGAGTGTTTTTGACCGCCAGACGGTAGAACTCAAAAAACGTGGTTTTAATAATACATTAATACGAAATGCCTGTTTTTTGGAGCGCGAGCATCATACCCAGGCGTTACGCGTTAAGGCCGTTCTAGCCCACTACAGCTTTATGGAAAACTGGCTGGGTGGCGCTGTCGACCGAGTTGATTTGCCAGCGGTACTCCAGGCTACTGCCACAGAACCGCTGAGTGACAGTACGATAGAGGATTACGGATTGATGGCTCTTGGCAACCAGCCTGAACCTGGCTACTTGGACGGTCCTGCTCAGTGGAGTATCGACCCGGACAATGTTGTGTGGCTGGATACTCCTGTCGGCTTCATATTAACCTGTCGACATGAGCCCCATGCTTTGGTAAGTGTGGCGGCACACGGCACCGATGATGTCATGATCCACCAAATGCAAGGCGTCAGGCCCAAGCGACGCAACCCGCAGACGGGCAAGTTCGATAAACAAGGCAGCTCGTATGGACTCATACCCCTGGATTGGCGAAAGACGCTCGTAACAGTGGTAGGGAGTGTGGCAGCTGAGCTCGAAATGAAATCAGTAGTCATCCAGCAAGGCTCAAAAAATATCTGGACAAAGAAACGCTACGGGCAGCCTCATGCGCATATCACGGTGAAATACGCTAAACAAGCATATGACCAACAGGCTAAGCGGCTTGGTTTTGACCCTGGCGTGGACGGAAACTGGTACAAACCTGTCGACCAATTTGACGAGCTCTGATGCGCCAGTAGGGTGGCATATTGGCGTAGAGGTCTGCGTGCGCCCCAGCAACACGCAGAACGTCGAGTGTTCCTTGGGCCACGAGTGCTGGAATGTCTTCTGGGGCGGTCCCGCGCAGCAGAAGGTCAATGGCGATGCCATTTGCTCGGTCACCAGCGCCCAAAGTACTGACAATCTCTGAGGGGTCGATCTTGGCGACATCGGCGAGTTCCAGCCGAGCTTGGCGGTCGTCAATCTGTATAGTGTCGCCATTGTGAGCCAATAAGAGGCCTTCTGAGCCTAAAGTGACTAGCATGTGCTTGCTGAGCCCAATTTCAGTGGCAAAGGCGGCCAAACGCCGTGGATCTGCGTCAGGCGCCCCAAAGAGCTCTCGTAACTCATCGCTGTTAAGGGCTATCATGGTAGTCTGGTGATCTGTAAGGGTGTAGAGTGCTTCTTGAGCCTTTTTTGGTGAGTTCGTTTCGCTACTGCCAAGGTTGATGAAGGTTTTTGCTCCAGATGGTATATTTTCCAGGACGCGGCGGTTGAGTTGTTGCGATTTGAGTGAGGCAATGACAATCGCATCGGCATTCTTGCTTGCTTCTTGGATATGCTCAGCGGCCATATAATCAGCCATAGGTCCCCGCGGGCGGCCTCGAACCATGCGATCCATGGCGTTGCCGTCTTTGTCTTGGGCTCGTTCGATCATACTAACACTCGGCTCATAACCCTCTGCAATGACAATATGAGGAGTGATTCCCATGCGCACCATATGCCGACGGAGGGCGCGGCTGGCGACCTTGTCACGGCCTAAAACGGTTGTCATGCCCACTTCGGCGTACAAATTGCCTTCGCGCGTGGCAAGATAACTCAGGGCATTCATGACATTGCCCCCAGGGTGTTCCTCGTATTCTGCTTGCTTTAGTTTGCCGAAACGCACATGGTCAGCAGGGGTAAAATCGTTCTTAAGGCCGGGAACATGATCTGGGGCGACATTGCCGACCTGCAGATGGCGATCAATCGCTCCCGCTCCAAAACCAATAACTACCAGACCATGACTTCGTTCAGTCATTCTATTAACTCCCTTTACTCTATCTCGTTTTTAAAACCCAAGAGACTATTATCGTGATGAAGACGATAATACCATGTTTCACCAATAAAACAAGTTAAATACCCCACACGATGCAAATACTGGTGATGTCCAGGTATTACGGCTATAGTTAGGGGTATGCAAAGCTTTTATGACGACCGACAGTATATTCTGGTGCTCGAGAAGGGCGACTCACTCATGGAAAAACTCCAAGAGTTTGTGAACGAACATAGCTTTAAGGGCGCTTGGCTGCAGGGGATCGGCGCTGCACTCGAACTTGAAATCGGATATTACGACCTGGATACGCGAGAATATCACTGGAAGTCACTGCCAGGGATGCATGAAATAACCAGCCTTCAGGGTAATATGGTACGGAATGAGCCCGGGGAGCCGATCTTCCATATCCATGGAACGTTTTCTGACACTGATCTCCAAGTTGTCGGTGGCCATGTCCGTCACTTGGTCGTGGGCGGCACCTGTGAACTGATAATCAGGGAGTTTACGGCCGATATAACTCGTCGCACAGATAAGATGACGGGACTACAGCTCCTCTGCAATCCGTAGAATATGAATACGAACGAACAGGAAAATGAACTGCCTTGTAGCCATAAATTAGCTTTTGATACGCAAAAGCAAGCACAGGCGGCGGCAACGGTGGCCTTTCACCAACATGGGACCTACCTCCGTCCATACGTCTGTCGATACTGTGGTTTGTGGCATCTGAGTACGTCCTATAGCTAGGCATTGTGTAATTTCTACTATAGAAAGTATAATTTTGCCTTTGACAGAAACAGAATTCCATATTACTATATATGTAATTGTTTTGATGAACTCGAGTTCTTTTTCTCTTCATATACACTCCGAAATCATTGCTACAATATAGAAATAACTGTTTACAAAAGGTCCAATATGCCCTATCAATCACAGAGACGTCCCGATCGCGGCCGTCCTTCCCGCGCACCCTTCAACCGGAACTCGCGCAAAAAATCATTCAAAAAAGACTATATCGACCCATCTCGATTCATTCGCGCTGCAAAGCCGGTAGAGATTAAGGAAGAATACGTCCCAACTAACCAGTTCGCTGATTTTGCTATCAACGATGCCCTTAAAGAGAACCTGGAGCGCATGGGTTACAAAACCCCAACACCTATCCAGGACCAGTCAATCCCTCACGGTCTGAACGGTAGCGACATTGTCGGTATCGCCAACACCGGTACGGGTAAGACAACAGCCTTTGCTGTGCCTTTGCTGCACCGCTTGCTGCAGGATGAAAACTCGCACGCTCTTATCTTGGCGCCAACTCGTGAGCTGGCCCAGCAAATCGAAGAAGAATGTCGCGTTATCGGCAAAAAGACCGGCTTGTTCGGTGCCTTGCTTATTGGTGGATCATCAATGGGCGAGCAGCTCCGCGACCTTCGCCGCAACCCACGTATCGTTATCGGTACTCCTGGTCGCGTAAAGGATCACATTGAGCGTGGTACATTGCAGCTTGCAGATTTCAACATGGTCGTTTTAGACGAAGTTGACCGCATGCTGGACATGGGCTTCATCAATGACATCCGTTTCATTCTTGATATGCTTCACCCCGAGCGTCAGTCATTCTTCTTCTCTGCAACAATGCAGGGCAAGGTCCGTGACTTGATGCGCACATTCCTTAAAGAGCCTGTTACCGTATCTGTTAAGACCGGTGATACCAGCGACAACGTCGAACAAGATGTTGTACATTACCAAGACAACCATGATCGTATCGAAAAGCTGCATGATGTCCTGACACAGGGTAGCGTTAAGGCAATTATCTTTGATGACACTCAGCGTAGCGTTGAGCGTTTGTATGAAGATTTGCATGACCGTGGCTTCAAGGTAGACGCCATTCATGGTGGTAAGACTCAAGGACAGCGCCAGCGCGCTCTTCGCCGCTTTAAGCAGAGTGAAGTGACCGTTTTGGTTGCAACTGATGTTGCCGCACGTGGTATCGACGTCCAAGACGTAACTCACGTGATCAACTTCTCGACACCGCAGTCCTACGAAGACTACGTGCACCGCATTGGTCGCGCAGGTCGCGCAGGCCGCGCAGGTAGCGCACTGACCTTCATCCCTCGATCATACTAGAACAACTAGATTGATTCCTAGAGAAAGAGCCCTCTCCGGATATGGAGAGGGCTCTTTGGTCTAAAGGGTCTAAAGAAAAAATGCCCAAGAAAATACCCCTTCGTGTGAAGGGGTATTTTTGATCTATTGATTTTGATCAGTGGACGCTTTAGTAGCGACGACCACCGCCATTGTCACGATCGCCGCGACTGCTATTGCTGTCACGGTTGTCGAAAGAACGAGGGCGACGCTCTTGCGGGCGTGCTTCGTTTACTGACAGGCGACGGCCTTCAAATTCTTTACCGTCAAGTGCTTGAACGGCTGCTACTGCATCGTCGTCGGTTGCCATGGTAACAAAACCAAAGCCCTTTGAGCGGTTGAGCTCACGGTCCATTATGATCTGGACTGAGTCCACGCTACCAATAGCTTCGAATAATTCACGAAGCTGGTCTTCGGTTGTATTATAGGGCAAGCCGCCCACAAACAATTTGTTTGCCATCATATCTCCTTTTGATGCAATAAGAGGGAGCTGGCAAACAAAAAATTGCTACTGCTTCCTCGAGATGTTTTTAGTTAGTTTGGTACTGGAGGCGTTTCCGAATTGAAGCAGCACTTCCTAGTACAGGCATTATAACACTGTTGTGTAAAATTTTGTCTAGTAAAATGTTTTTTATCGCATATATTGGCATATATAAGATGATTTTAATCTCGAGTGCGCGAAATTTGACATATTGCTTGACGTATGGCGTACGCTGACCTAGGCTTAAAGTAACTATGTTACATAAAGCTAAAAAAATCGCAACAGACAGCAAGCACCGCTTCTTGCCGTTTCAAAAAACAAAAGATCTCACCGCAGAGGATGTCAAGATTGCACGCGACTACATTAAGGCTTACTGGCCTAATCTTGAGCGCTATAACCCCAAAGACACCGACAGCCTGATTGGAGTGCCAAAGCCGTATTTGGTGCCTTCGTATTCAGAGGGCCACGAATTTGACTACAACGAACTATATTACTGGGATAGCTACTTTATGATCCAGGGTATGCTCGATGCTGAGCATAAAGAGCTTGTTATGGGCATTCTGGAAGACTTTATCGCGATCTTCAAACGTTTTCGCATTATTCCCAACGGCTCGCAGATGTATTATCTTAGCCGGTCGCAGCCGCCTTTCCTAACGAGTTTTATCTTTGACCTCTATTATGCCTATGATTTGGACAAAGCATGGCTCAAAGAGAACATCGGCATCGTAAAGCAAGAATATGAGACAGTCTGGATGGGTACGCGCAAACCCCATGCCCGCCAGGTATATCGTGGACTGAGCCGCTACTACGACTTTAACTATCTGCATGATATTGCCGAAACAGAGAGCGGCTGGGACATGACGCCTCGATTCAACCGCCACGCGCTTAACTACTTGCCATGTGACTTGAACGCCTTGCTCTATAAGTATGAATCCGATTTTGCCCGCGCTGCCCGCATTTTGGACGACAAAGCCGAAGTCAAGAAGTGGGAAGATGCTGCTGCGGCTCGCAAACGGACTATGAACGAACTTATGTGGGACCACGGCCGCGGTCTATTCTACGATTATAACTACGTTAAGGAACGTCGGGGCAATGTAAGCTCCTTAGCGGCTTATTACAGCATGTGGGCTGGTATGGCGGATGGCCAACAGGCACAGGCCTTGGTTAAGGCGCTACGCCGCTTCGAACAAAAGGGTGGCCTGGCGACCACCGACAGCTTGCCGCTCGGCCAGTATGTTCCTGGTTCGCTGCCAACTCAGTGGGCATACCCTAATGGTTGGGCGCCACTACAGTATCTTGCGATCAAGGCTTTGCAGCGTTACGGCTACCACGAGGACGCTCGCCGCATCGCCATGAAATGGCTTCGCAACAACCTGGAATGGTTCAACGAGCACGGTGAATTCCTCGAAAAATACAACGTGGTTTCGCCTGAAAAGCCACCTGCGCGTGGCGTATACCCATCACAAACCGGCTTTGGCTGGACGAATGCGGTCTTTGAACGTTTGTGCCAGGAGTTCATTGATGGCGATCAGCATATCGGTGCGCCATTCGCTTAGCGCCACTCGCATAGTAATTCTAAAAAGGTGTAAAGTTTACACCTTTTTAGGTGCCCTAAGATGGTATTGTAGGAACTTAAAAGGAGATCAAAATGTCAGAACGAATTGACGGCCAAGGCAGTGCCTCGCAGCCAGAACAAAACCCTCGCAAGCGACGATCTGCCAAGAAAAGGGTTGCAGGAGTGGCCGGCTTCATACTTGTAGCCACGGCCGGATTAGGGTACGCTATCGAGTCACACACCAATGAGGTAGCTGAGGGCAAGATTAAGACTGCCGAAGCTTGTCGTAGTATTGATCCAGACGCCAGGGAAATCACTGAAAAGATTGACGAATGCATGGAGCGAGGTATTCCGGGCGGTCGTTCGGTTGGTGATGGTAAGCTTCATGTCGAAGATCCGATAGTATTCTTGACTTCCTACATCGAGGCACAGAAGCACGAAGCTGAACAGGTTGAGATGGGCCGTGTTGCTTTATGGTCCGTTGGAGTGCCGACCGCGGTCGCAATTTACGTTAGCGCGTCATAATAAGATACATCTAGCTCTTGAGTAACAGCGGTAAATAGGCTATAATAACCGCTGTTACTCAAGCTATAGTTGGCTCTTTAGCTCAGTTGGTAGAGCAGAGGCCTGAAGAGCCTTGTGTCCCCAGTTCGAGTCTGGGAGGAGCCACCAAAATAGGATTATCAGGATAGCCGAGCTGAAATAGCTCGGCTATCCCTGTTATTAGGGCCTTTTTTTCAGTTCCAGTTTTTATTTCCTCGTACGTTGGGATGCGCTCAAAAAAGACACCAAAGAACTGTGCTTTTTTGACCGGATCAATCTGTTTTACGAGTATTTTATCCAGGTTTTCCAGAAAATATTTAACCCTGCCCATAACCTGTGTCATATTGATCGGATTTTGATTAGCTTTCTTGTCTCGATCTGTCTTCATTTGCTTAATGCGTTGCTCGATTTTCAATAGATCTTCCTCCATGTATTTAATGGCTGTTTCAGATTCAAGGTACTTAATTTTGCGGACAGTTTGCGTGGCCTCCAGTTCTAGCGCGTTAATTTGCTCGTCAATGCGTGCTATGTCGTCTTCGACAAGCTTTTGACGGTTTTCCCATTCAGTCATCACCATGCCACTAATAAGATCTATTTGAGCTTGTGGAAGCGTAATACGCTTCACGAATTCGATGATAGTGTCTTCTAGCTCTTGCTTAGGTACGCGGAAATAGTGACCCTTGTCGCAGTGATAGGCGGGGTATTTTGTGCCATTACAGCCTTTTGACGAGCTGCCGTACATCGGTTTGCCACATTTAGAGCAGCCAATAAATTTACGGTAGGGAAATTCAGGATTACGAACGCCTTTGTTTATTTGGTGGGCAGGGGCCATCTCTGTAGCGATCTTTAGATCACCGTTCTCTTCAATGACGGCAATCTTGCCGCGATTAGCTTTATTAAAAGTCTCAATACTAACGAGACCATCAAAGACAGTACGAATTGGTTTGCCTTGCGTCCACTTCTCATTGTTTACACCTGCATAGATTGGATTTCGCAAGAATAGATCCATAGCATCCTTATCGAGCTGGTTGCCACCGCGCTTGCTGAGGATTTTGGTGCGGTCTTGCTTGTCACGAATATACTGAATGCGTGTTTTAAATCCTAATTTATTCACTTCAGCTATGATCTCTCGATCGTGCATAATACCAGCTGCTCGCAGTTCAAAGATGCGTTTTAGTAAAGGCCCTTCGACGGGGTGCTCTTTGAGGATAACGCGTTTACCGTTACGAGTTTCAATCTTCTCGCTCGTAAAGCCATATGGCGCTTGACGCATCCAGTAGCCAAGCCTGGTATAGCGAACTTCTGCACCGACCATGCGCGTAAGGATATCACGTAGCTCATCCTTGGCACGTTCGGCTTCAAGATATTCCGTTTTCTGACTAGGAGAGTACTCGCTCCAGCTGTATTTAATGTCTAAGTGATCAAGGGTATTAACGCGCTGCTGGCTAATGACGCCGTACGTGTCCATAAGATTGACGCCAATTTCATCGAGTTGCTTTTTGAGCTTACTATAAAAGTCGGCACCACCGCGCGTAAAACGGTCTATGGATTTAATAAGGAATAGCTGGACGTTGTTTTTCGGGTCGCGACAATAGTCAATTGCTGCCTGCATGGGTTGTTGCGCTTTTGCGCCCGACTCAGCAAAGATGAAAGTCTTTTTGATGACAGCATTTTGTGAGGCAGCAAGGCGCTTTAGTTGTTCTCGCTGCGCTTCAGGCGAATCGCCTTCCTGAAACTGTTTATCGGAGGAAACTCGTATAGCGATGACTGCATTCCGTCTGCTTAATCCTTCGTACATAGTTCCTCGCTGACAAGCTCTATGACGAGTAGAGCAACCATTTCCAGACGGTCATTAGCACTAAGCGCATAGACTTCTGGTAACTTAATTTCTTTGTTTTGGGAGCCTTTTGTCCTTGCCATTTTACCCTCTTAGCTCTTACAATATGTAATACCTTAACTATAACAAACTGTAAGAGTTAAGGCAATATAAAAGTTCAATTTCGGCGTTGAACTTTATATACTATACTTACCTCTATAAAACCTCTTTATATTTCTCCTCTCTTAATATATAAATATATAGAAGGTAAGACGATAGTTGGATAGAGTTTAATTTTGTCAGTATTGAAAAAGTGTTTAGCAAGTAATTATGAATAAGACAGTACCAAAGCATAGAAAAAAATTGAACGATCAGCAGCTAGAAGTCTTAGGGCTGCTATATAAATTTAGATTTGGTAGTAACGACCTATTTGCAGAGTATTTTGGTAAAAAGGATCGATCATTCGTTTATAAGCGACTGACTATACTACAAGAACAAGGTTTAATCGGAAAACGTTTTGATAGTACTTATCGATTGCAAGGTAAGCCAGCTGCTTACTATCTAACACCAGAGGGCGCACGAAGGCTCCAAGAGGCTCGTGGGATGGAAGTTAATATTAAGGCCATCTACAAGGATAGGGGTGTATCAGAGCAGTTTGTGAGCTATTCGTTGGAACTCTTTGCAATCCATAATCGACTAAAGGCACAGTATGGTGAATCACTTAAATTCTTTACCAAGACAAATCTGAGCCACGAAGACTATGACTACTTTCCAAAACCATTGCCTGATGCGTATATAAGATTAGGCGACAGACAGTTCTTTTTGGATATTTACCACGATGACCAGCCGTATTTTGTAGCAGTTCGAAAAATAAAACAGTATATTGCTTACGATGAAAATGCTGATTGGTCGGTAACCGAAACTGATTTGCCGATGATACTTGCTGTGTGTGAATCTTCTGGTCTAGTAAAGCGCGTGCAAAAGCGAATGGTGAAAGCTTTGGACGGGGAGTGGTCTGATAGTGAAGTTGTGTTCGGGGTAACGACAAAGTCAGAACTATTGAGTGGCGAGCCCAAGGCATGGCAGCGAGCTGACAAGCCTGACGAGATGCTAGCGCTGCAAGATATCTAGTAACTTCTGTTTGGAACAAACGGAAGTTGACCTATTTCCAAGGGAAATAGGTATTGCTAAATATAGAAGCGTAGTACTCGATACTCTATATTTGTTAATTGTCGCTTGATCTCCTGATTTGATGAATCGCAAATGGCATACATCTCTTCAGGAGTATTGCATGATTCGAATATATTGCCGACTTTCTGAATGATCTCAAATGGTACTCCTGCTTCACGCAAGAGTATATGGTGCTTTTCAGAACTGCCATATTCTAGTTTCGCTATTAGGACATCGAAGTCTACTTTTTTGCCATCTATCTCACCCTGAACATAGTTAAAAATACGATCAAAGGCGCTCAGATATCTTGGCCATGCATATTCTATGCAGTCACTGTAGAATTTAATTGAGCGACTTATAATTGTATCAATACTATCACCTGGCCGATTAACGGTACGCCACTTTATGTCTTCATCGATTAATCTTTTAAGGCCTACTGGCCGTAGTATGTAGTTAACTGATTTGGGTAGATAATATTTCTCAAAGCTTACTTCAGTTTTTTTATCCTTTTCATTAAATAGGGAATGGGTGAGTCGAAGTACCCACTCGACCGTTCTATAATCGGAAAGATTTATATCCCCTAATGATTTCAAATCTAGTGTCCTAAGGCGATTGGCAAGTTCGATTTGTTTCTCGATTGAAATAAATTTATTACTTTTTAAAAGTTCTACGGGCAATTTATTCTTGTGAGCCTGGCCGAGAGTAAGATCGTATACTTCACCGCCTGCTTTAGTCAAATCTTCTTTTTCAATTTGAATCGCAGCTTCTTGAGAAGGCTCTTTGTCGTCAAAAATCTCAAGTTCCACATCAAGTTCGCTTTCCTTGTTTTGTTCGATTCTGAGATTTTCGTCAAGATAATAGATATTACCGAGGAAATGGCGAGTTAGACGTCCAGCTCGCCCTTCAATGTTTTTTCGCGTAAAGCTATCAAGCGGATCTTTGGCAACTTTGCCATCAAAAAAGATTATATTTTTGGCATTTGTATTAACACCTTCAATAAGGGTTGTTGTACATGCTAGTACGTCGATAACGCCACCGTTGCCATCAAATGCATCAACTATTAACTCCTGAATATGCCGAGGAATATTGCCGTTGTGGTAAGCGACTCCGGCTCGTATATATTTAACTAAGCTCCAGTCCTTGGATATCGTATTTGCAATGTAGTCAGCAAGTTCCTTGTTTTTATCGAGGATTCTCGTTTTTGATGCATACTCTGCCACTAATTGGGTAGTTGTCTTGTCTTTGCAGAATATTAATGACTTTGTCTCTTCACGGCTTTCTAAATGATGAAGAATTTTTGTTATTCGATCTTTTTTTGAGGCGGTCTTGTTGACCCCAGGAAAGGCTTTAGATGCTTTTAAATTGTCAAGGTCATAGTAGTCTTTCTGAACTACTTCAGAGCTAAAGCGTATGAACTTTGCATCAAATTTCTTTAAAAAATTCGGGCTAAAACTACGAAGATAGGGACCTATAAGATAGAAATCTGCCGATGGACTAAACTTTGCTAGTCGATATATAGTGTCAGCAAAAAAGTATTTTCTATTGCCCTGCTGTAACTTATCGGCTTTATATATTTCATCTACACAAAAGAAGTCGAACTTAACCTCCTTATTCTTGTCACTGCTGAGGAATAGTGATAAACGCTCCGGTGTCAGCATCAGTATGTATTTATTGTCTGGAGCAAGAGAAATCTTCGACGAGGTTGAAATATGATAAGAGAAAAGCTCAGGTCGATTTTTAAGCCTTTTGTATTGCTCTGCGAGTAAGGCAAGAGTCGGAAAAACAATTACACTCAGCCTATACTGCTTAGTAATAAGAATCTCTTCGAGCAGTCTTGTTTTGCCAAATGATGTAGGGGCACTCACTACTAATCGCCCATGCTCCTTAAAGCTGTCAAAGACTTTCTTTTGGTCTTTGGTTAGTACAGTGTCTGTTTCTTGAATCGTGTAAAAATTCTTCGCAAATTCTTCGGCAAGCCCTAGTCCAGTCTCTTTGAGCATAGTGTCGTATAGAAAGACCCGAGATTGAGCAATGCAATCACGAAGCAGTGTTTTGTTAAGCCCGTCTAGAATATGGTAGCGATCTGCCGTGTGACATATTACGGCAAGACATTGATTATAATGTTCGGAATCCTGCGATGCGAGAAGGTGGTATGTGTTTTGCAGCAGATCGGAGACTGCCTCTTGATCTACATTTTTATTGAGGCGAAAATTTGATAGACTCTTGGCCACTATTTGAGTAAGATCTGTAAAACCATGGGTCATGCTGCGTATTTGCCTAACTCTTTAACTAGCTCGGCCTTATTGCTTAAAGGGAAGAGTATGAAATGCAACTTGACCTTATTCATGATAGGCCAGTCTTTTTTGGCGATAGATTGAAATTTTTTAACGCACTCGGCTTCTAGTTTTCCTTGCAACTCATCAAGTGACTTAGACTCGCGAGCGACCCGGGAATTCGAGATGATTAGTATGGGAATGTTAATTTCGAAATCGCCTATCGGTACGGCGTTGCGAGTAATCTCTTTAATTTGGGCCAAAAAACTTTCGTCAAATATGCTATTTGCTTCAATATGTGGGTTAAGGAGCCGTAGCTCAGATTTTAGATTATTGACCGTCAAAATATTTTTGATTGAATCAAGCGCATCGGTTACCGCACCGGAGAAATCCTCTTTGAATTTGGCCTCCCCAAGCCATAGGATAGGTTGACCTTTATCACCAAAGGAGACATGGGCGCAATCTGACCCGAAGACCGCTACGTTTTCGGAGGTTCTTGTCCTCACTTTTGTTACGAATTTCGGCGTGTCAAAGAAGAAGTCGAGAATGAGAAAGAGTAGGACTTCTCCGTAATCGCTCAGAGACTCATTTTTAGTGATTCTATCGTAGGCTACTCTTCCTGCCTCTGAAGGTGAATTTAGTTGAAATTCCTCATATTCCTCTGGTTTTAATGCAAATAACGGTAAGGTCGCAAAAAGTACTCTAGCGAATTCCTGCTGGTCATACGTTATATCTGAAAAATTAAGATGAAAACAAAAACCGTCCATTGGTTCGGACGGTTCGAAAGATAACACGAGACGCTCAATGCGCCCGGCAAGACCGGAGTCGCGAGTTTTTATTGATGAGTTAGATGTCGGCATATGATGTATTACTCTGGTTGCACTAATAAGTAAATTGTAATTATTATAACATTAAATAAATAAGAAAATATTATTATTTATTTTGCAATTCTTATGCTTATAATATCTAATCGCCAGGCCGCTTCATCTCATTTGTTTTATGACTGCGTACTTTCTGGTGATCGAAAGCGTTATTTTGTATTGCCGTGACAATCTTTTGGGCATATTGCTTTTGTGAAGTAGCTATAACCTTACTCGATAAGGGGCTATCTGTAGCTGCGAGTAGGACCGTCTCGCCGGATAGTGGTTCTTGTGATTTCTGTGCAGCAACACGCATGTAGAAATTGTAGGACGACAAATTGGCAATCTCGCCCTCTTCGATATATGGCTGGAAGAGCGGCAGAATGAGCTTTTCATCAGCAGGGTTGCCGGAGCGGAAACAGATTACAGTGCCGACGTTTGCCAGAATAATGTTAACCATTTGAGCATCGTCTTGTTGCGATGTGCTTTGTTCGGCCATTGTAAGATAGAGTTTGTACTTGCGAGCCTCGGACAACATTTGCACGAATGATGGTGTTGCAAAGTTTTGGAACTCATCCACGTACAAGTAGAATGGTTTACGGTTAGCCTGCTTTATGCGAGCTCGTCGCAGTGACGCCAATTGAATTTTGGCAAGAACCGCAATACCGAACAGCTCAGAAGTATCTTCTCCAAGTAAGCCCTTTGAGAAATTACAGATTAGTATTTTGCCGTCTAGAATTTCATCGAAGTCGATGGTCGATTTAGGTTGTTCAAGAATACGCTTTGCCGAGGCGGAGAACAGGAAGCGCCCAATCTTTGCTGTAATACCTGCGGCCATTTTTACCTGTTGGAAATTACCAGCCTTTCCGAGCTCGTTTTTCCAGAAATTAACCAGATCTTTATTATCAAGCTTGGCTACAACTTTCTTGCGATACGCAGGGTCGTTTAACAGATCGAACATTGTGAAGAGTGTAGGATTTTCAGTGGTAAGCGCAGTTTGTATGGTGTTGCGCAGCACGTATTCGATGCGGTGACCGCCTGTATCATCGTCTGAGAAAATTTTGCGGAAGATAGAAACAACGGATTCTGTTACGAGGTCTTTTTCGCGCAGCAGTTCGTCCCCCTCTAGTCCGGGCGTTAGTTCGAGCAAATTCAGACCTATGGGATGCATTAAATCGTCAGGGTTGAAATAGATAACATCTTTGATCCGATCCTCGGGAATATAGCTCAACAGCGTCTCGGCCATATCTCCGTGTGGATCAACAACTGCTACACCCTTACCATTTTGAATGTCCTGCACGAGGGTATACTGCAGCATGGTAGTTTTGCCATTGCCCGTTCCGCCGATGATAAATACATGGCGCTCGCGCTCGGCAGCAGTTAGCCCAACTTCTGTTTGCTCGCCATGGTGATTGTTACGACCAAGAATCACGTCAAAGTTGTTATTTCTCATTGCAAGTGTTGCGGGTAGGGTGCGGCTGTGAGAACGTACCATGCCTTCGGTTTTGATCGTGCCGTAAGGGAAGTGATAAATACTAGCGAGTTCGGATGCCGCAAAAACATTTGAACTTGTAGAGAGTAGAGATGGCAGTCGGTTTTTAAACTTAAACTCACGAAATCGGTAGGTAAACTTATTATTTAATAGCGTTGAGTCGCCTAATGCCTGGAATGGGCTATTAAGTGGTGCGAGTGAGCTATTCACGCCTTTGAATAGCTGGTCGATGCGTTGTGACGTTTCAGCTGCGACGACAACGCGAATGTCGGTACGAAATAGCGGTTGGCTCAGTTTTTTAAGAATAGTTTGGTACAACTCTTCTTCGTGCGCAGTTAATATTGGCTCTTCACTCTTAATAAAGAACGACGCTACTAATAATATGAAACCCCAGGATAGGGCTAGGCCGATATTGCTTGTAAGCGCGCCAATTATGAGCGTTGCTGCCAATACCCACCAACGCATAATAATGAAGCTCCATAACTTGCCGTCAATCCGAGTATATCCGTTATTGAGGATCTGGTTGTGAATGCGATTAGCCCAGTGCGAACTGTAAGGTGTTACGATCATCTGCAAAGTCATCGTTTCGTTGGGCTTGAGCTTGCTCATCGAGCCAGCGACGTAACCTATGACATCACTCTGTTCTAGCACCTCATTTTGTATCAGTGGGTAAGCATAGTGACGGCGCTGTTTTGGCTGACTGATTGCTGTAAGAGCGCCGGTGAATGCTTGGGGATCATCTTCGAGTTTGCGAAATTGTGCATCAGGTAAATAGGATGCGATATGCCGCTGCATGGCTTCAATATCTTGTGGTCTAGCACAGATAAGATACCGCACACCTTCTTTGCGTGACGAAATAATCTCAAGTGATGCAGCCTGGTTGCGACTAATCGTTTGCTGCAAGATAGTAAAAAGTTGCTGTGTTGCAAGCTGAGATTTTTCAGAATGCTTTGGTGGCGTAATTTCTAGGTAAGCTTTTGACAACTTACCTGTACGCCAGAAGATAAACATGCCTTTTGCAAGCGCATATACGGGCTCTAAAATCCAGCGATAGAGTAAGTACGCGACGGTACTTAATATGAGAACACTAAGAGTGCGATCAAAAATATTGTGACCCAGGAAATTCAGTGTGCCGTCTATAGTAAGCATAACCACGTCATAATTCCGTTAATTCTACAACTAATAGTAACTGATGGCCCATAAGACTACAACGCCGAGTAAACGCAATCTCAACTGACAGACTATTGCCTTACGTGTCTCTAACAGGGTAAGATGGTACCATGCAGACATGGGGGAGACTTGAGGAGCTTGTCGTTGAATGGCGAGAAGCTGGTTATCGATCTGATTTTGATCTGATTACTGAGATTTTGACCTTTCAAAAAGATGAAGCGGGTGCTCTGACTTACTTAAGAGACCCGCAATTTAGAGCACTCGAAACTTACTGGTATCTACGACTTAAGTTGGGAACGCCAAAGTTTAGTGATTTATATAAAGCGCTCTTCCCGAAGCCCAGTGATCGTTTCAAGGCACTAGGCGTTACTATAGGTGAAGATTATCCTGATTTTGAATCAGTTGAAGATTATTTGAGTCACATGTCGCAACAGTCGGGTAATTCAGCGCTCGCCGAGTCTATGGGCCTAGATTACGCCAGCTACATCATGGCTCTTACTATGGGTGCTGGTAAGACTATCTTGATCGGCACGATTATTGCTACTGAGTTTGCGATGAGTCTTGAATATGGTGATGCAAAGTTCATGAGGAACGCACTTATTTTTGCACCTGGTACCACGATCGTAGAATCATTGAAAGAGATAAGCGATATCCCATTCGAAAAGCTGCTGCCCTCGCGTATAAACAAGAAATTTTTAGCCAACGTGAAGCTTGTATATGCACAGGGTAGTAAAGATATCCAAGTAGATAGGGGTGGCTCCTATCATATTATCGTGACAAACACCGAGAAGATCTCCCTTAAGGCGCGACCGATTAGAAGAGGCCAATTACGTTTTGATTATGAAAGGCAACAAGAACAAGATAAACTTGTGGCTAACGCCCGTCTTAGCGCTATTGCTGAACTTCCTCAGCTCGGAATCTTTTCCGACGAAGCACACCACACTTATGGCAATAAACTAGGGGATGAAATTAAGCGCGTTCGGGAGACTATTAACTATCTTCACGCTGAAACCAACTTAATCTGCGTAGTTAACACTACCGGCACCCCTTACTCGGGTAATAAGACGCTAATGGATGTGGTGTTTTGGTATAGCCTAGACCAAGGCATAAAAGACGGCGTTTTAAAGAGTCTCATTGATAGTGTGATTACGTACGACTTTAGCCTTACGGGGACTGCTGATGTCTTTCAAGAAGTTATAGATGACTTCTTTACTAAATATGAGAGCACACAACTTATGACGGGGCAGCACGCTAAGATTGCTTTTTACTTTAAGAGTCAAGATCACTTAAATGAATCTCGTCCTCATATTGAGAAGGCTCTTGTTCGAGTAGGTCAAAGCCCATCCTTAATACTTATGAACACTCAGCAATCTAGTACAGCAGAGATAAATGAGTTTAAACGCTTAAATGACGCTGGCGCCACCAAGCGAGTAATCCTGCTTGTCGGTAAGGGCACCGAGGGCTGGAATTGCCCATCTCTGTTCGCCACAGCTTTAATCCGTGAGCTTACGAGTTCTAATAATTTTGTGCTACAGGCCTCTACGCGTTGTCTGCGACAAGTTGCTGGCAACACACAACCTGCTACGATCTATATCGAGTCTCATAACCAGCGTATTTTAAATGATGAATTAC
This sequence comes from uncultured bacterium, assembly GCA_963721475.1. GTDB lineage: Bacteria > Patescibacteriota > Saccharimonadia > Saccharimonadales > UBA4665 > CAMLQK01. The sequence goes on from CAVRJI010000002.1 coordinate 845,306, forward strand.
AGAAAACTTTCGGCACTACACTTTATGATCTGAGTAAGACTAAGGTAAGCTTGCTGGAAGCTAATGCGGTTTTTTATAAGACTGATCTTCCAAAACTGGAAATTACAAAGACCATTAAACATATTGTCCGTGCTAACCATGCACAAACAGATATTGTATTAACTCGCCCTGCAATCCATGATGCTGAAAAAATATACATGTCTATCTTTAGTCCTGAGCACGAGATTACAGGAGTAGTACTCACCAGCACGGGCGTGGAAAAAGAAATAGCATTTGTGAGTGACTCGTATGATCTTTTGACTGCAGCGCAGTTGATTGCTAGCAACTATCATATAAAGATTGGTAGAATTTATTCTCATTTAATACGGCTTTATGAGGATGAACTTCCTCGTGCGCATCTTAATGCACTGTTTGAGCAGGTGGAGAAACAAACTGCACAATACGAAGAAGAGGAAGAAAAAATCACTCAGGCATTAGCACTTATAAAATTTGAGGACGAGGAAGGTAGATCTCTATTCCCTAAGAATAAAGCCGGCCTCTACTACCATACTATTAGATATAGCCAAACTGACGCTGATCTTATTGTAGGGCGTGAAAACTATGCCGCAGGCAATTCTCGTAATCTTGGCTTCCACTATAGTCCTTACAATTTTGATTCAAAGCCCGAAAAAGCCTTTCTAGAAGAAATGCTTGGCAAGCTAAAGTTAAATCACGATGACATCGTGGACATTTACTTTACGGGTGGAATTACCAGTCCCAGCCAAACCGACCTACACTTCCAGTACAAAGCTTTCGATGGTCGCTATCACAACTATTTCCCCGACTTTGTAATAGTTAAAAGAGATGGCGAGTTCTTGATAGTTGAAGTAAAGGCGCAGGATAAACAAAATGATCCCGAGGTTCTAGCGAAAGAAAAAGAAGTTCGTAGGCTGGAGAGTATGCCTGAAAATCATTTCAAATACCATATTCTGTACACTAGCGTGCCGATACCACAACCGAAGATTGCTAAAGTCATGGAGAATCTATAATGAGCAAAATGAAGATCTCAAAAGTTAAAGGCCGTCCAATGCTGCACTGGGTAGGTAAAAAGCCGATTGAAGCCGTAGAGGACTACCCCGCCCAATTAACCGAGACCGTAAATGCCGAGACCGTTCCAACAGCTCCGACTTTTGAATTGCTTCAACAGAACTGGAGTAACCTGCTCTTTCATGGTGATAACAAGGAAGTATTAAGTACGTTGCTCGTTAAGGGTTTCCGTGGAAAAATTGATCTTATTTATATCGATCCACCATTTGATAGTGGCGCGGACTACGTACGCAAAGTGGAGCTGCGTGGAACGAAAGAAAAGATTGCAGGAGAAGGGCAAGCGGTTCTTGAGCAAGTTCAATATGAAGATATTTGGGCAAACGATAATTATTTACAGTTTATGTATGAGCGTCTAACTCTCTTGCGTGAGCTACTTGCAGAAACGGGCGTAATTGCTTTACATTGTGACTTTAATAAAGCTCATCAATTACGCTTTTTATTGGATGAGGTTTTCGGGGCAGGAAACTTTGTTAACGATATTACTTGGTTCTACGAGAACAAACCACAATTCGGCTTCATGAAACATCTACCCAGAGATCATGACACAATATTTATCTATGCTAAGCATTTTGGAAAGCACACACTTAATCATCAACAGGTGGCTGTTAAGGCGGTTCAAAAACAGGCGGTAGTCGCCTGGGATCCAATCGCTAAGAAGAGGATTGCTAAACGAGATACTGATGGGAATATTATCTATGAAGAGCGCTCGGAAAAATATATGGGGAGCGTGTGGACGCTTCCACTGGTTCACCCTATTGCATCGGAAAGAACAGGATATCCAACCCAAAAACCCGAAGACTTATTACAGAGGATAATAGATATCTATTCCAATGATGATCAGCTGGTGATGGACTGCTTTATTGGCTCTGGCACAACAGCGGCTGTCGCCCAGAGATCGAACCGCCGTTGGCTAGGCGTGGATATTAACAAGGGTGCCATTCAAACAACAATGAAGCGCCTCCAGAAACAGGATGCGGCTATCCTTCATTACCGCGTGAACAACTACGATTTTCAGGAGATTAGCGCAGCACGTGACATCATTATCGAGAAGTATGGCATTGAACCATTAAGGACAGATACATACTTCGATGGCAAAGTGGGGAGCAAGTTGGTCAAAATTGCTGAACTTAACAAACCCATCACGAAGCTTGATGTGCAGGTGATTATTGATGAGCTTAAGAGTCGTGCCGAAGAGACTAGGGACATTGTTCTAGTGGGTAGCGGTGTTGAGTTGGGCGTAGCTGCACAAGTCGCAGAATACAATAAGCTTCGTCCAGTTAATAAGATTGAGGTGAGAGATATCCAGGCTGACGGCATTATAGTTTCTGATCCTGCGGAAGCAGATGTATCGATAGTAAGAAGCGGCGACAAAGCAAAGGTTCAAATTAATAGCTATATCTCTCCTACGATTATAAAGAGACTTAACATTGACCGTTCGATATTCGGTGAAAGAATCAAGGACTTTAGATCGCAGGTAGACGTAGTTTTGGTTGATACAAATTACAATGGTGAGACTTTCAATATCACCTTTAGCGATGTACCGGCCCGAAAACAAGACCTGGTGGCGGGGGAATATAATCTAGATATTCCAAGAGACTCAAAAGCAGTAGCTGTGAAGGTAATTGACATGCTTGGCGAAGAAACGCTTGTAGTAGAACAGTCCTAGATTTCTCGGTACCAGTCTTTGTTTATAGTGACCTCTTCGACAGTCTGGACTTTGAGACCTAGCTCCAAATCTTTTAAAAGGGCCGTGAGCGCCCTGCCGTCAACCAGATCTATGGGTGTTGAGCCATCACGAGTGGCTTCGGCTTTAGCGTCTCGTGTGAAAGTGCCCGTCGTGATAAATACGCCTTTTTCAGCGCGTCCTACCATAGTCCCTTTGAATTCTCTAACCTGTTGCGACGAAATGCTGCCTTTGTAACGTTTTGCCTGAAATATAACGCGAATGCTAATAAGGCCACCAATTTTATAGATACCACGACCATCTATGCCGCCGTCCCCTGAGCGTCCCTCGACAGTAACCTCGGTGAAGCCTGATTCTCTCAGGATTCGCTGGCATAGACGCTCGAATGCGTCAGGTCTGATGGACTTAACTACATCAAGTAGCTTCTCCTGCCACTCAATCTCTTCATTCATGTCTTCTTCGTCGTCTGACGAAACTTTTGAGGCTAGGCGTTTAACTACTTTGTTGACCTCGGCCTTACTTACAAGCTCTGTACTTAAGCCTTTTGGCGTAAGCGACCAGACGCCACGTTGAGAATTCTCAACAAGACCATATCGTTTTAAATAGTTACGAGCCCATGCGGCACGATAGCTTAACTTTGTGGTGTTACCACGATGAATGTCATTCACATCATCATCAGATAGCTGCATGATGTCCGCTATCTGTTGCTCTATCTCTTCATTACGACCGGAGCCGCCAAGATTGCGTAACGCTTTAAGGATAGGATTAAAGAGGTCGTCGTACTTTGGTGCCGACATCTGTCTAAAGACCTTTGAAGAATTCGACGATAGATACGTCTAGGCACTTTGCTAATTTCTGCAAAGTTGCGATGCGTGGCCAGCGGCGGCCTTGCTCAATATAGCCTAACGATAACGCGGTGATGTCGGCCTTGTCTGCTAGCGCTTCTTGTGTAAAACCACGAGCACGACGAACATCGGCAACGCGCTTGCCGAATGCTTTGAGATATTTGGCTTCTTTTGAATCTGTCATTACTTCTAGGGTAAGCAATCATTACAATTTGTAACACTTACGACTTGTAAGAGTTGGAAAGTGGTGTTATTTTATATCAGAGATAACTATTACAGATTGTAAGAGAAAAATATGAACCAACTTTCAGTTTTATATCGTGAATTACGGGGCAGTCTAGCAAAAGATTTGGCTGAAGAGATATTAGAGCGTGGGCTGTATGGAAAAATTGCAATCGTAACTGCTGAGCCTGTTATATTACTTTCTGCTACAAGGAAGCAATGGCTAAAGTTGATACGACGAGCGCAGCGCGATCGCTCGAGTACCCTCGACGCTGCGAAGATCGCTAAACTAAGCCAGCAAATTGCCTGGATGCAATCCTGTCGATTTTCTGCTAAGGTGCCGGATGATCTACTCGAAGCGTATGTAACATTTGCGAGGGCCGAAGACTTCAGACGCGTTCCTCCTATTTGCCAGACGCTGTATGTAGCCTATGAATTTGAAAGAGAAAAGCTACATATGCTCACGAGTTGGATGCCAAAAAGTAGCTTAGTTGTAATATATGAACAAGACTAAACAGCTTGTCGTATCTAAGGATATGCTTCCATATCTCAAATTCATCCGACACAAAAGACAGGAATACCTTCTGAGCCTATCGCTTGATAGCGCTGGTCGTCTAATTACGCGCCGTACGGTAACGATCGGTTTACTTGATGTTTCACTCGCTCATCCGCGTGAGGTATTTGCAGGCCCGTTGAAAGATCGGGCGGCAAGAGTAGTTATTGCGCATAATCACCCCTCTGGTGAAGCTGAACCGAGCAATCAAGATATAATTACTACGCAGCAGCTCATTGCGGCGGGACAGATCCTCGGCGTCCCACTTCACGACCACATAATCATTACGGCTAAAGATTATTATAGTTTTCGCCAAAACGGTCTTATATAAACTACGAGCTTATTCTCAAATGAGAGTTATCGTCTGTAGACTTATTTGTTGCCATGAGTAACGTGGTAAGAGTAAGGAGATTTATATGCAAGCACAGGCAAAGGCAATTATTTTGGCTCGAGTTTCGAGCAAGGCACAGGAGGACGAGGGGTATTCACTCGACTCACAACTAAAACTTATGCGAGGTTATTGCAAAAACAAAAAGTTGACGATTGTTGAGGAATTCAAGATAGCTGAAACGGCGTCAAAAGAGCAGAGGCGCAAAGTCTATCAAGAGATGTTAGCATATATTACCAAACATCGAGTGTTTAATGTGGTAGTTGAAAAGACCGATCGTTTAACTCGTAATTTTAAAGATGCAACCATGATCGACGCATGGCTCGAGAAAGACGAGCGTCGTATGCTTCATCTAGTGAAAGAAAATCTATTACTTCACAAAGAGGCGCGATCTGACGCGAAGTTTATGTGGAATATCTATCTTTCGGTAGCAAAGAAATACACCGACAATCTTCGAGAAGAGGCTATGAAGGGGTGGGCTGAGAAGTTGGCCCAGGGTTGGCTGCCAGCCGAACCGCCTCCAGGTTATATGACGGTTTTAGAGAATGGGAAGAAAATTCATGTTGTAAATCCAGAGATCTATAAGTTTATACCACGTGTATTTGAGCTTGCTTTGCTATCGGGATTCACCCGCACAAGACTAAGTGAGCAAATGGCGCTCATGGGTATAACTACCAAAACCGGCCGTTCTTTGTCGAATAGTGCAGTAACACGAATGCTGACTAGCCCATTTTATATCGGCATCAACCGTTTAAAAGGCAAGGAATATCAGGGTGCACAGGAGTCTATTGTTACAAAGAAGCTATTCAATGCTGTGCAGAAAAAGCTCAAGAGTAGGGGATACGAGCAGAAGATTCGTAAACACGATCCAATATTTAAAAGAATGATTACTTGCGAGAGCTGCGGAACTACTGTGAGCTGGTCAAAACAAAAAGGTCGGTTTTACGGAGCGTGTCATCGGCGTAAGGATGGGTGCTGGAGCACGCACTACCTTCGCGAAGATCGTGTGGAAGCACTTATTCTTCAGCGATTAGAAGCAGTAGATGACCCTAAACATAGAATTCTCAATAAGCTAAATGCTTTGCTGGAGATCGTTAATCCACAAGATGTTGGAATGTACCGACAGAAAATGATGAGTGAACTTAGTTCCCAGATTGCTCGAATGAAGACCATGGAAAGTAACTTATATGACGACCGGCTCGCGGGCTATATAACGAAAGAAAAGTACGAGGAAAAACGACGACAGTTTGCTAAGCAGGCAGCTGAGATTGCCAAGCGAATGGCTATGTTAAGCGAGTCGCAAAATACTGAGGTAGTGCCAGCACAGGAAGTCCAATATGATAATCCAATCGTAGAGCTATACCTTAAAAGTACACCCCATCATAAACGAATTATCATGAGCGCGCTATTTAAGAAGATTGTGGTCAAAGAAGGTGGAGTGCTTATTCTAAGGAACAAAACTGTGAGTGTTTAGCTATTCTTAGTGAGCCATTTATCGAACTCTTCATGAAGAGCCTCGATTGCGTCGGGGTCGTTTAGCGCCTTATCTCGAAGACCAGCAACAACTTGCGATTGATAATACTGAAGCATTGCTCGGCAGTATTCCGGATTTGCCTTTGACGGATCAATAACTCGCATCAGTTCGACAACACGGTTTACGATTTCATCGGTAATTTGGTATCCGCTCATAATTGTCATTAGTATACACTGTTTTGCCTAGGATGTGATCCTAGCTTTGCGCATCCTTTGGTGGCTTCGAGGGGAATCGTTGAATGTACTTGTACGCTCGTTCCCATGGCAAATGCGGAAAGAATTCTGGAGGCAAGTGACCCTCGGGTTTATCAAATAGGCCATGCTCATAAATAACCTTATCGTAGCTCCAATCAGGGTTTTCTTTTTGGTAGGCCGCTGCATGCGCCTCGAGAAGTTCTTTCTCTTTTGTCCATCCGTTAAAGTCAAAAGCCCACTCACCATCGCTTGCAAACATATGGTCACCAGTGAAGCCTTCTGTGGGCTTGATATGCACAAGCCTGAAGGCCTCATGCTTGTGCATCCAAAAGAACAGATGTCCTAGAATATGGCAGGCCCCAGCTGCAAAGAATGCTTCATCTGGCCGTGCCCAAGCCTTAAAGATGTCCTGTTTTTCTTCTGGCGTGCGGGTATGGACAATCCCAGGTTGATACATGTGTAACTCCTTTTTGTATATTGATAGTTTTTGTTTCGTCGAGGAGACGATGGTTTTAAGCCTCTCATAGCTTGTCTTTAATATAGCATTTTAAAGAAGGGTAGTTAAGAATTCATTAGAGAGAACATTCAAACTTTTACGCCTGCTGCTATACTTATCGAGTGGATAGTAAAATTATAGAAATTGAAGAATTGAATCATGCTGACCGAGATGCTAGCGTTAAGCTTGTTAGTATCGACGGGAATAAGTATGTCCTAAAAACAGATGATGTGCGCGAAATTGCCGCGCAAAAGTATTTTAATGAGCAGCTTGAGGTTCATCATATTCCAGCTCTAGCAGCACACCCACACGTCGCCCTGCAGCCAAACCAGATTCTTCTTGAATACGTCGAAGATTCTCTTACCCTAGGAAACGCATTAAGCGAAGAACGCTGCAAGGCGTGGGGCAAACTGGTTTCACGTATGCATGCGATAAAGGTTCAGGATTTCTTTGTTTTTAATGCTAGCGGCGAGCAAGCAGATACCGATTGGTCTTCATATATAAAGAGTTACATTGATACCGCTGTTGCCCGTCATAGAAACTTGCCTTATTCGCTGGGTGACAATCTTATTAATGAAATAGAGAAAATTCTGTATGCTCTAGTTGAATATCAACCTACTGAGCTATCGGTAACGCATGGTGATCTCCATGGGCATAATGTACTAGTAAAAGGTAACACGCTGATACTCTTTGATAAGTTTGCCGATTTTCCTGTTGCACCCGCTGCTTTCGACATTGGACTGCTTTATGCTGAGTCGTTCGGCGGAGCAGCTTACCCCGAAATGGGCTTCAGTACAGATGAACAACAACGTTTCTTTAATGCCTTTTTGGACGGATACGGACCTTTGTCTGCCGAACAACAGAAATGGCTAGACCACTTCATCCTTTTGCGCGCGTTCTATCGCTGGCCTAATCGCTTTCATCCGCACTCCGGGGAAACCATTCGTCTGATAGTACGGAAAATGAGCTAGCTTCACTCCAGTAAACACGAAACATTCCAGATTTATTATCTGGAATGTTTACTTATGTTCAAACCGTGGGATTAGACTAGAGCTGTTTACTTACTTCAGCTGGCCATTCTCGTCGAATAAACGGCTTATCTTCAACTTCTCTAACAAGCTGTTGTACAAGCTGGTCAAATTCGGCGAAGTCGCTATCGATCTCCTTTTGGCCGATTGCTATTTTGTGCGGCACGAGGTCTTCGTGTGCGGATTTGAGCTTTGCAGATAAACTGACACTGCGATCATCAACTTCAATTCTCAGTGGCGAGCCTGCATATTTTTTAGCCAACTCTAGACTGGCATCTACAAACGAAGCACCTACAGGCAACAGACGAACCTGCACAGGCTGCACCCATAGCGGTAAACCTTGTTTTTCGTAGTTATCAAACAACAGGTATAGATATCGCTCGATACCGCCAGGAATGGCCGAGTGGATGATAATAGGATGCTTCTTGCTGCCATCTTTATCTATGTAGTGAATATCAAGACGAGGCGCGTTGCCAATATCAACTTGGATACAGCCAATCTCACGTTCTTGGCCGAGTGCGTCAATAATCTTGTAGTCAACATTCACTACCCAGTAGCGATCGACTCCGTCCTCAAGAATGTTAACGAGGACATCAGCGCCAAGCTGTACGGGAATCTGCTCGATGTAGCTTAAATACTCCTTCCAGATCTTCTCGGACGGCACTTCAATAACAATCTGATATTCGCGCCCCGCATCTTTTGCGGCCTCGACGATCTTTTCTTGCATCTTTGGAAACCATGAAAAAGCTTCAGCTATATCTTTAAAATATGGGTGAATATCCGGCATGAAGAATCGTCGTTGTCGCAGCAAAAGCATCATCTCGCCACTTTGCTCGTGACGGTAACAGTCTGAGATTGAGAAATGTGCAAATGGTAACTGTTTATAGCTTAGCGGTGCTTTGGCGGCTAAGTTGAACTGCGGATAGCTTGCGTCGTAGCTCATAACTACGTCATTGTTACCTGACTTAAATTGGTACAATCTGTCGCCAAATAGTGAGGCATACGCGTTAACGACGGGGTGGCTCAAGCTAAACATATTCGCACCATTCACTTCGTATATTGGCATGCCGACCTCGTGTACAAGCTGACGAGAGTAATCCTGTACGAGTCGACGCATAAGATTAGCCTTGTAGTTGTACTGAACATGACCAATATCAGCATTTTGCTCCCAGTGAAAACCAAGTTTGTTGGCATACTGTAGGTAATTCGGCTTGTCATTCGACTGTTCGACCAGTACCTCATGCAATGCCTCACGCTTAATAAACTGAGCGAATTCAGGGCTGACGTTAGGTTGCTTAAGATAGTCACTAATTTCGACTATCTGTTTATCTTGTTTCAATACAAAGTATTTCATAAAAACTCCATTGGGTTAGTAGGTTGTTCTCTACGGTTTGGCCCTAGATGAAGTTTATGTTTCGAGAAAAACAAAAACTCCCGCCTCGTGCGGGAGCTTCTTTTTGAATCAGCAAGACCGACGGGCTAGGACAATAGCGTCGTCGTGGTCGTTTGGAGGTTGCTGCTGATTCGATAAATCATGGTGTTATTATAGCACTTATGTTATAAAATGTCCATGCTTCTAATTACATCAGAAGTTTACAGCGCAGCAAAGCATCAGGGCGCTTGCCGCTCGTAAGTTCGTCGGCTATAAGACGCCCGACGGTTGGCGCTAATGTGATGCCTGAATGCATTACGGCAACGTACACTGACTTATCGTCGGTGATGTAATCGATAATTGGACCGTTTGCAGGCATTGGACGCTGACATATACCATAATCGAGAAGCTGTACTTGATTTGTTAGGCCAAAGCGTTCGTTTACGTGCTCAATTGTTGCCTGTGCAAGCTGTTTTTGGTGCGCTGCCGTGTCATCGCCATGGTGCAAGGCGGTCATTAGATAGTGACCATCACGACTTTCACGAATTTCAAATTCAGGAGTATCAAGAATGGTTTTGACTAAACCGACTGGACCGGCCGCCTTTAGCCAGAACGCCGGAGACACTGTCATAGGGAGCGATACTCCTAATGACTCACATATTTGTTGAGCTCCGGCTGCTGCAGCGACAATAACTGTGTCAGCTTCATAGAATGTTTTGCCAACAAATACACCTTTGGCATTATCTTCTGAGGTAGCAATCGTTGCTGAGCCCTGGCCAAAAATTGTAACCGCACCATGACTTTTTGCTGCATCGAGCAACGCAGTCGTAGCCAAGATAGGGTCGATACCTCCGTCGGTTGGCGAATAAACTGCTCTAGCTGGCACTTGCTTGAGGTTTGGTTCAAGTGCGGCAATCTCATTCTGCGCAATACTCTGCTGACTGCCTGCCACCTGCATGCCATTGTTTAGCCTAACTGAAACATCGGTGCATACCAGCGAACCTGTCCATCCGACCGATAAGTTTGGAACTTCTTTTTCAAGTCGGCGATAGTCATCCAGAACGAACGCGCGTAGGTCGTCTGCTCCTCCCGGCCAATCACCACCAGCACCGCTGAACCAGCCAAAAGAATTGTGTGTCGCACCATCTGCCGGAGACGATGCTTTATCGACTATGGTGACCTGCGCCCCATGGCGTGCCAAGTGATAACCAATTGAAGCACCGACAATCCCAGCACCGATAACTATATATTTACCATTCATTGTTTACGAGTATACCAGAAAGGATGGGGTGGGGTGGCAGCGAGCCTAACCATGTGGCTTATGCTATGAAATGTTCATGTTCTCCATGACTGCTTCAATATCTAACTCCTCAATCCGTTCACATAAAACAACCAAAGCCTCAAATAAATAGTTCCAGTTTTCCCTGGCTAGGTCCACCAAGATTATCCAACAGATACGAAAAAGTTCTAGAATTTATTTTCTAGAACTTTTTCTTTTGCCTACCTCTGTTATTTTAGTTCCAGTCTGGTAGGGCTGTATGTAGAATCTGGTATGATGAAGCAATGAAGATTACGATTCCTGAATTACACCAGAAAGTTACTGTCTTTTTTCAGGATCATGGCCTGGATGAGAAAGACGCTCAAACCATGGCTGAGCTTATTGTAGAGCAAGAGCTTATCGGCAATCGATTTAGCCCGGTTGGCGAATTGAACGGTAAGCACACTCGCCTCGTTAACAATTTAGGTAGTGCTAAAGAAGAGGTAGTTGTCACAAAGCCTGCTATGAAACTTATAAAAGGCAATGGCCGCATAGCACCGCTTATTACGGCTGACTATCTAGATGAAGCGGTCGACAAGGCGAAACAACAAGGTATATATGCCCTGGGCATTTACGACAGCACCTATAATGACTTCTTTGATGTCTTTTGTCGCCGTATCGCCGCCAAAGATTGTATCGGTATTATTGTAGAAAATGGTGGGCCGCAAGGCGTCGTACCGTTTGGCGGTAAAAGTGACGTAACGGGGACTAATCCGCTTGCGTATGGAATTCCCACAAACAACTATCCAATTGTTTTTGATGCAGCCACCGCAATGCATGCATACGGTGCTATCCGACAAGCGAAAGAGCGCGGCGAAAAGTTGCCCGATAACGCGTATGTTGATAAAGAAGGCAATATCACAACTGATCCAAGCATTGCGTACGCGGTTTTGCCATTTGGCGGTTTTAAGGGCTACGCGATCAACCTGCTGGTCGAAGTTTTAACGACAAGTCTTGTGCGAAGCAAGGGCGGTCTTGATCAGCCAACTGATAACCAGCGAAATATTGGAACATTTATCATTGTCATTGATCCAGCAGCGTTCGGTGAAATTGATGCTTTTAAAGAATCAACTACAAAATTGGCGCAAGATATTTTATCGGTTGAGCCGCTGGACGCTGAAAATCCAGTCCGCGTGCCAGGCTTCCGTGGCGCTGAGCGTCGTGAGAAATTTATGAAAGCTGGTGAAATTGAGATTGCTGATGAAGACTGGCAGAAGTTTACCGCTTAGAATAGATCATTTGTACCTATTTACCCTGGAGATTGATCCACTCGAAGTTGGAAAAGTGTATGACGAATTACCTTCGCACTTAACACTGATGAGCCGCTTTTTGTCTGATTTAGCACCAGAACAGCTATCTTTTATCGTTGAGCCTATATTTGCAGATACCAAGCCTATCAACTTATTATTCGGTAACACAATTGAGCTTGGCCCTAAAAAGGTTACTGCGCACATGGTGGATAGTCCAGAGGAGGGGGTGCTACACAATCGACTTCAGGCTTTGTTGGATGATGCAGGGGTAACTTTTCAGTATCCTCAATTTATAGGCGTAGCCCACAGGGCTCATGTAACACAAAGAGATAGTGTAGATTTTCCTCCAAAAACACAGTTGCTTACTTCGGCTGTGTATCTAGTCGAAGTTATAGATGGCCAAAGAATAATACGTGCTAGGCTCAATCTCGACAAAACCAAATAGTGGTATAATGTAGTTATGACACAGGCAACGAAGACTCCTAGCAAAAAAGTACAGAACTGGACAAAAGACTTTATTAAAAAGTACAAGCCAGCTCTGAAAGAGTTGTCTAAGAAATAAACAGATATGTTTAACGATGATCCTGAATGGGATTTGGCTATTCTGAGCTATATCCACGATCATATTATTGATGCGAGTGGCGGCTCAAAAGGATTTCACGACGAAGGCCTTGTCAAATCGGCTTTAGCCCGTCCCATGCACACTGCTATGGGCGAAGATGTCTATTCAGACGTATTCTCGAAGGCGGCTGCCTTGCTTGATGCCATTGCCAAGAATCATGGTTTTCGAGATGGTAATAAGCGAACAGCTATGGCTGCAGCTGTACTTTATCTAGAGCAAAATGACATCAAAGTGGTATTTACGAACCAGGAATATGAAGACATCATGTTGCACGTAGTGAATGATAAGCCATCAATCGAAGAGATTAAAGAGTGGCTTAAGCAACACATCGTCATCCAACCATAATCTTTTCAATATCAAGTTCCTCAAGTCGCTCACATAATACAATCAAACCCTCGAATATGTAGTTCCAGTTTTCCCTGGCCAGGTCCACCAAAATTATCTCCAATCCAACTCCGGTTGAGCTGCTGGCTGAGTTTGTAGAGCGGGGGATAGTGCTTGACGCAGAAGGCGTAGTACATGCTACTGGCCCAGGCGCATTGTCTCGACTTGATACGGGTAAGCTAATCGCCGAACTTTTTAATTTTGACCCCTCAATGGTTATTGAAGATCAGGCCACTATTTCACCACTAAGACCGAAAAATATAAGTATGAAGTCGGATGAAGCATTTCGGAAATTGGGAATTGATCCCGAAAATTGGCAGCTTAAGGATTATTTAGCGGCTCAGCATTTGTATAGATAGTCTCATGGAGTAGTACCTGATCTGATATCATAAGTGCAGATAGAGAGGCCAAACTATGAATACCCAGACTTTTAAGAAAATATACCAGGAATACTATAACCTTCACCCGGACGCCTCAACACTGCCAAAAAATAAGCTGTACTATTTGCATCGCCAGTGGTTCTTCCCAAATCATATCGATATCATGCTTGATTGCGTGAAGGACTTTAAAGAGCGCTTCTACCCGAATGCTAACGAGGAAGTTGCCCTATACGCAGCCTTGCTGCATGATGCTGGTCTTGTCTATCAACGACTTGGCACATCACCAAAAGGGCACGAAGAGCAGAGCAGCCTGTATGCTACGAAGATTCTTAAAGAGAATGGTTTCGACGACGCGTTTATCGAGCAAGTATGTGCTGCGATAGCGGCAACGGAGCCATCAGTAGCACCACGAACAGATGAGGCGATCATTGTTCGTAATGCCGATGCCTATTCGCACCTATCTTCTATGCACTTTTTCGCCAAGGCATATTTTGCGGACAACATTCAAGACTACATTGAATGGTTTGACAAAAAAGTACATGCCTCACTTAACAAGCTGACGATTCCTGAGCTTATTGAAGAAAAGCGCCCGCTTATCCAGGAGTATGAAAAACTGATGTCACTTTACAAGAAACACGCCTTCTAGCGATCGTTGATCGCTTCAATATCTAACTCTTCCAATTTCTCGCATAACAGCACTAAATCTTCAAAAATGTAGTTCCAGTTTTCCCTGACAGGAGCCACCAAGGTTATCCAACAGATATAAAATAGTTCCAGGATTTATTTCCTGGAACTATTTTGTTTGTGCCACATCTGTAAGTTTAGTTCCAGTCTGGTAGGGTACAGAACCTGATAGAATTAGTCTATGAAAGATATATTTCACTTGCAGCCCTGGGATCCAAAAGCTCAAGAGTTGGCGGAAAAGATCGTAGGCCAGATACATAATATTGCGCCGGAACTCGAGGTGCTTTTTATGGGCGCGGTCGCATTGGGTTTGCCCGGCAAGAATGACATTGATCTAGATATCGTGTGTGATGCATCTGAAGTGCGAATGTACACCGAGAGACTTATCCCTGTGTTGGGTAACCCGAAAGATACTAAACGTACCCTCACGTCATGGGAATTTGAGCGCGATGGTTTCGAAATAGATTGTATTCTTTCAGACCCAGAAACTTCTCATGTCCCCCTGCAACAAAGGAGATTTGAAATTCTGAAGGCTGACTCAAATTTACTTAATGCATATAGGCAGCTCAAAGAACGCTGTGACGGTTTGCCACTTATAGAGTATGAAAAACGCAAGAAAGCTTTCTTGGAAGAGAAAGTACTTTCAGGCAAGCTTTTCTAAGGATCTTTATTCGAGGAAACGGTTCTTCCGAAATAGATTAAGATCCCGACAAATGTCGGGATCTTTCTTTGCCGTTTATTTTAGAGCTCCAGTTTAAATATCCTTGACCTACTTACTACCTAGTGATACTATATAGCAGTAATAAGTAACACTAAGTAGTTAAGGATATATATTGGATAATATAACGGAAATGCTCAAAGGAGTACTTGAAGGCTGCGTTCTTGAAATTATTAGCCGTGAAACAACCTATGGGTATGAGATTACCCAGCAGCTCCGTAGACAAGGTTTTACTGATGTCGTTGAGGGTACGGTCTATACGATACTTGTTCGGCTTGAAAAGAGTGGAATGGTCAGTATCGAAAAAAAGCCGTCTGAAGCTGGTCCACCTCGTAAGTTTTATGAATTGACCAGTTCGGGACGTGAAGAGTTAGAGAAGTTTTGGCAAAAATGGAGCTTCGTATCATCAAAAATTAACGAGTTAAAGGAGAGCAGATAATGAACTTTTGGGAAAGAATTACTGGAAGCGATATGACGAAAGAATTCAAGTCATTTGACGTAAGAGTCAAGATGCTGCCAGCGGATTATCAATCTGCCTGGGGTGAAATATTCACAAATATTATGGGTTACTCTGATTTTACGGGTCGTAATCTTGTGCCAATCCTTAGCGGTGTTCTTGACATGCTCGAAGAGACAGCGGCAGAAGGTCTGAAAGTGACAGAAGTAATAGGCAGTGATGTTAAAGACTTTTGTTCGGCATTGGCTGGAGCGGAAGGGGCGAAGACGTATCGAGATAAATGGCGCAGCCAACTTAATGACAGTGTCGCAAAAAAGTTAAATAGGAGGATAGTATGAGTTTTAAAGATGTCATAGAGGGTAAAAAAGAGTGGCGCAAGCACATGGCCCGCGTTAAAGCCCTTCCTGG
This sequence comes from uncultured bacterium, assembly GCA_963721475.1. Lineage (GTDB taxonomy): Bacteria > Patescibacteriota > Saccharimonadia > Saccharimonadales > UBA4665 > CAMLQK01. The sequence goes on from CAVRJI010000002.1 coordinate 860,929, forward strand.
TGATTACCAGATTGTATACAAAGAAATACAGAAGTACCTATTTAAAGTTGGTCCTATAGAGCCTAATTATGGAACAAATGTATTAGCCAATATATTGGAGCATTTCGAAGAAGGTGCGGCTTCTGGGAAAGACGTACTCGATGTGACAGGCAAAGATGTGGCTGCTTTTTGTGATGAATTAGTTAAGGATTCCAAGACATACGCAGACATGTACCAAGAGTCGGTCAATCAAAAAGTTGCAAAAGCTATTAAGCAAGGTACGGATAAGGGCTAGGGATTATCGAAATGGAAAATGTAATTGAAGTTAGAGGTCTAAAGAAGTCTTTCGGCAACACGGAAGTACTCAAAGGGGTGGACTTTAGCGTAAAGCGAGGGGAGGTATTCGCACTCCTTGGTTCAAATGGTGCCGGCAAAACAACGGCGATCAGTATTCTATCAACACTCCTGAAGTCAGATGGCGGCGAAGCAACTATCAATAATTGTAACGTCGGCAGTCAACCGGAAGGTGTTCGTAAGAGCATAAGTCTTACGGGGCAGTTCGCAGCCGTTGACGACATCCTTACTGGAAAAGAAAATCTGGAGTTAATTGCCAAGTTGCGGGGTGTGCCCAACCCGTCCAGCACAGCTGATGATCTACTGAAACGATTTGGCCTAGTTGAAGCGGGCAATCGTCGTGCTGCTACTTATTCCGGTGGTATGACGCGCAGACTTGATATTGCTATGAGCCTTATAGGTTCGCCGTCCGTTATCTTTCTTGACGAACCAACAACCGGCCTTGACCCTGAAGGGCGTATAGAAGTCTGGAATACGGTGAAGGAGCTTGCCGATAACGGTACGACTATTCTTCTTACGACTCAATATCTCGAAGAAGCAGAACAGCTTGCGGACAGAATTGCGATTCTTCACGGCGGCAAGATAATCGCAAACGGAACACTCGATGAATTAAAGAGACTTATTCCGCCAGCCAAAAAAGAATATGTCGAGAAGCAACCAACGCTTGAAGAAATATTTCTGGCGATAGTCGGTAAAAAGGGGTCAAAATAATGAAAGTATTACGAGATACATCAGTTCTACTTGGACGAACAATGAAGCATATTCTTCGCAGTCCAGACACCATTATTACCGTGGCGATTACACCGATTGCTATGATGCTTCTGTTCGTCTATGTGCTCGGTGGAGCTATTCAGGCGAATACTGACAACTACGTAAATTACTTGCTGCCTGGTATTCTGCTGATTGCTATTGCATCAGGTACATCATATACCGCTTTTCGCATATTCACTGATATGCAAAAAGGAATAATTGCGCGATTCAATACGATGCCAATTAGTCGTTCGGCCGTGCTTTGGGGCCATGTGCTTACTTCTATTGTCTCAAATGCTATTTCGATACTGGTGATTATCGCCGTAGCATTACTCATGGGATTTCGTTCAAGTGCAAGCGTATCCGAGTGGCTTGCTGTGGCTGGAATATTGTTCCTATTCACATCTGCCCTAACATGGCTTGCGGTTATCCCTGGCTTGAAAGCAAAAACGATTGATGGTGCAAGTGCATTTGCGTACCCACTCATATTCCTGCCGTTTATCAGTTCAGCATTTGTGCCTACGGACACAATGCCAACGATTGTACGGGCATTTGCCGAGAATCAACCAGTGACCGCTATCGTCGATGCGATACGCTCGTTGCTTAATTCAGCGTCCGTCGGGAACGACCTATGGATTGCGCTGGCATGGTGTATTGGACTTACCATTGTTGCGTATTTCTTTGCAGTGCGAACGTATAAAAAATTAGCTTAGCCACTCCCTGCGCCAAGCTCATGTGGTCCACCCAATTATCCAACAGGTGTAAAGATCTCCCTGCTGCCTGGACCAGGCCTGGGAAGACTGGAAGAGTTGAGTTATGATAGGCATGAAAAGCGGAGGATATATGAGTGATGTAACTATTGGCAAAGGTAGTATGAGCGGCAAGGGTGTCTTTGCTGCCCGTGACTTCAAGAAGGGCGAGGTCGTGCTAAAACTCAGTCTGACGCCCATAACGTTTAAAGAGCTAAAGGCACTTCCCCCAGAGGAGTACCAAGCTACGCACAATCACAACGGGCAGCTTTACGTATATGGCAAGACGGAGCGTTACGTCAACCATTCCGTGACACCTAACGTTGTGTTTGACCTAGGCAGGCAAGCTAATATAGCCCGCCGGGACATCCGCGCCGGAGAACTCATTACCGTTGATTCGCGTTACGACGACATACCGGTCCTCAAGAAAATAAATGCCGTTTTAGTAAAAGTTCCAAGTATCCAAGAAGGCCTCGACTTTTATCGCGAGCAGCTTGGACTGCAAACATTCTGGAAGAAAGAAGATATAGCGTCTGTGCATCTGGGCGATGGCCAGCTTGTCATGAGCACGACGCTAGACCCCGAAACTAACATTTTAGTTGAGTCGGTTGAGCATGCCGCCGATGTATTTGTGCGTGCCGGTGGAAAGGTTGTCAGTCCGCCAGAGGACATAGATGTCGGAAAATTGGTAATTGTCGAAGACGCCTTTGGCAACCGCCTGACGCTGGTTGATTTCTCTAAAGGTTTTTATGTGATGGCCGAGTCTCATAATGTTGTGGGCGTGGAGCAGGCGGTGGAGAAAGCCCAGCCACTATTATGAAACAAGTCGCCAAAGTAGTCATTATTGATGGCAGGGATAAGTATCTGTTGATGCAAAGAAGTGATCATCCAGTATTTGGAAACGATCCAGATCTTCCCGGCGGAACTTTGGAAGAAGGCGAATTGCCCCTAGAAACGATGATCCGGGAAGTGTTTGAAGAAGTGGCCATCGTGATAGATAGGGCAAATATCCAATCGGTCTACGCGGGTACTGAATATTCTACGCGGGGCACGCATTACTCGCTCTATATTGTTCAGTTTCCGAACACGCCCGATGTAACAATGAGCTGGGAGCACGCTTCGTATGAATGGCTAGAGCGGGAAGCGTTCCTGGAAAAAGCACGTAATGCAAACGACACGTACATGCATATGGTTTATGACGTCCTGAAGTAACCAGACGCAAGAACTAGACCGCGGTAAGCCATCCAATCTGCGATACGCTTTTGTATTATGAGCAACTAGATTGTATAGTTTATCCTTATGGAAAAAGGCGAACACCCTGTAGGTAATGGCGAACAATTCGTTAAGGCTATGGAATACCCCCAGGGCGGTGAACATCAGGCGCGTTTTGACGAAATGGTCACACAAATTAATGAAAAGCTGCCAGATGACTATCGTCGAGTTTTTGATGTAGGGTCGGCTTTTATACGATGGGGAATGTGGCCGACCACTCAAGCACCACATGGAATAATCGGAAGCACATGGCATGGTTATCATAATGTAGCAGTTGATCCTGAGCTGGGCGAAGATGGGCTCATCTGGTCATACGAAATTCTGCGTACTCAGGGGCTTGATGGTCTTCAGGAGGCCACGATAAACGCCCGTAGCGCTCAGCGTACTGAAATTACGTCCCTGCTCCACGAAAAGTTTAAACAGCAGTCAATATATCAGGTGATTGCTCATTTGGACGTTAGCGATCACGCTCCAGTGGAGCGCCCGCTCGACCCCCATGAGCAACTCGCCCAAAAAGCCGCTTTGCGCCATCGCCTTGTTGGATCAGAGCAAGTACCGGAATGGCAACTTCATACAGATAGGACGGCACTGGGAACCGAGTGGCGTAAAGGATTGTATAGAATTGATGATGCGACAGTTACCGACCGAGCCGCATCTCGGCCAAGCCCGTACGATCGCCTTTGGGAAGTGACGCAATTATCGGCAGCAGCAGAGGATCCCAAGGGTATGAAAACGTACAGTCGTGAGCAGCTTGAGGAGGATCTTCGGTGCCAGGGCAGACGCAAGGTAGGACCGGGATGGGAAAATATTGCCGGTGACGCGGGTTTAGGTAGTCAGGCGGTTTATGCGAACCGCGATGTGCTCGTGTCGTCTAGATGGGCGTGGTCTATGGGGAGAATGTTCCACGACATATGGCGGGCCTCAAAAGATGCGATTCCGTACGATGTGGCATACCAGCAAGCGCTTGAGGCGAGTGTTGATGAGCTATATGATGATACTGTGGGCCTTTATTTACAGGAGGCGATTACGTACTCTATCCTCTGCGAAATGGCGGGCCTTGGGCTAGAGGATTTGACGCCCATGCCAGAAGGAAGCTTGCCAAACCTGAGATTCCCAGATAGTAGCAACCCCTTTCCTGTCGCTTTGTCTCATGGTAAAGCGACGCGTGGTGTTGGCCGGGAGCCAGCGCCAGCTGTAACGACAATAGCCACGAGTACAACCCGTCCGGTATATCGTACCAGCCGAACGACTGCGCCAGGCATCCAATTCAATCGCATCGGTCACCGTGAGCTGGCTCGTTTCGCTACCCGACATTTCCCCACGCGCGCTATAGCAACTCGTCTGCTAGAAATGGTTGATCCCTATGACCCAGTTTCGGGCGGCGCAGTGGATATGAGCTTAACGCTTAAAGATGCAATATCTGCTGATTCCATGCCTTATGTTGAAGGCTATGACCTATTGGACGGCCCGGAAGATAGCGGGCGAACTTTCCACTTCACAAAAGCCGAGGGTGATGCGTATAACCCGGCACTCGTGCCCATTATGCCGAGTCGGCGTTCGCAGCTTGCCGAAAATCTTGAGCGAATGCACCTTCCGGCACTTGCGCAGGAGATTAACGATGACCAAAATCTGACTCTTCGGGGTGTGGAGCAAGCGCTACGAAAGTATAGTAGATATATTGCCCGTCCTCGCCCACGCCATCTCGGCTGGCACGGTCTAGCTGAGCCGAGCTTCGATGATCTTGCGCATCTCGTTCGAGGTGATAGGTACGAAACGCAGTGCACGGGTGCGGCAATGTTGTTGTCCTTGGCTGTGCAGGTTGCGCTGCCTGAAGCACTCATTCGCTATTCATATGGCAAGAGCATGCCGCAGCTTGGCACAAAAATAGCAACCATGGAGCATGTACAGCTTGATGTTATTACTGACGACCGTCTTTATCGGCTGGATTCAACGCCTAGTCATTGGCTTTTGAGCTTGGGCGGTAGCATACGAGCCAAGTTTGGCTCAAGCCTAGAGCGGTCATCCCCTTCTTGTGCTGCCAGGCCCAAGGACGAAAAACTGCTGCAGGATCTGCGCCTTGAGCGTATTGAGCGTACGGCTGAATATGTAAAGCAGATGTCTACTGTAATCTTGCAACCGCCAGATGGACAGTTCGTTGAAGCGGTGGTGCGCCTATCGTCTGACGACCCTTTGCGCGAGGCCGTTGAGCTGTTGCTGGGCACTTCACAGGAAGTGACGCCACACGCCGTGCAAAGGATCGCAGCAACCTTACGCAGTGTTTCTGGGGCCGACGAACAGACACTGCAGCGTCTAGGGATGAGCCGATATGGTTTGTATCGATCTTTGTTCCAGCAGATAGCTGATCGTATTGAACAAATCGACAGTATTGATGGGGCGGGAAGGTAATGAGCTGCTTGACCTATAATAGAACGCTGAATGTTAGCACCGCTGCTAAAACTATATGAAATTACTGACGAAGATTAGTTGTATCTTTACGCAGTAGGGTGCTCGGGTTTAAGCCCGGCAACGATGACCGATAGCAAGACATTGCTGCGCTCAAGCTCTTCGTCGGAAGCGTTGGAAGTGATACCACTTACAAGCTGCAGGAGATCGTCGATGGTTACGTCTGCTCTGAGCGAGCCTGATTTCTGTGCTTCGGATAGTAGCCTGGAGCCTGCGGCAATCACCGAAGAGTCTTCGTCATCCATGATCAATGACATAAGATCCCGGAAGCCTCCATATTTGGCGGTATAATCGAGTGTTGTCTTTAGCCAAGCTGCGAGCGCTTGATCTGGAGGTGTGGAGGCGAGCAGATCGGATGCTTTATCGGTGAGACTGGTGAGCTTATCGGCGTATAAAGCTTCCAGGAGAGATTTACGTGTAGGGAAATGACGATACAGCGTACCAATGCCTACGCCAGCTTGTTTGGCTATAGTATCGAGAGTCGCTGAACTGCCTTGAACTGAAAAAATTGTACCAGCAGCCTTGATAAGAAGGTTGTAGTTACGTTGCGCGTCAGCACGAAGGTTTAGCGGGTTATCCATAGTAGTACCATACAAGAAACAGCGCCTATTGACAAATGGAGGCATCCTCCGTATAATCTCAAACTATATTCGGAGTATGTCTCCGTTTATAGATTATGAGGTAATTTATGAGCTATGAATCTTCAACAGGTGCGCATATAGAGAGCGCGCCGCCTATATATTTTGCGGGTGGCTTTGGTTATGACGAACAAAGGAACGAGAGAGCACTGAGGTATATAAATTCTCGCGGTTATGAGACATTGCCACCGCTTTCCGATCAGGAGCTGCGGGCAATGGACCCTCATTTTACCGTCACTATTAAAGGGCTGAGTAGAGAGGTCTCATTGAGGCGAGCTATGCGCCTAGCGGGCAAGGCTGAGGTTACGAATGTCTCTTCTAACTATCAAGAGACACGAGCAGCCGAATTGGCCACAATGCTCGAACGCGAAAGCAGTATGGGAGCGTTTGCGATATTCCAGTCAGCAGATGCAATCAATGGTCTCAAGACGATGGCCAACAATCCGGGCCTTGTTGAACATGCCGTGTTGGCATATCCGGCGGGTGTTATCCATCAACCAAATCTGTTGAAGGCATCAGCGGGTGTGGTAAGGAGCGGCTGGAGTGCTCGAAGCGCTCGACCTGTGGCACTGCCGACTGCTGAGCACAATTTTGAGGTGGAGAATGGCAAAAAAGCAAAGCGATCACGTGCGGCAGCCAGTTTGACGGTGGCGGCATCGGTCGCCTTGTCGGACCAGAGCGAGCTGCTCACAGATATACGCCGTCATGATGATTCGCCAGGTGTTTCGTTGGTGCTGGGCACCCGGGACTGGATGATTCGCCCAGAGCGTGTCATAAGCAGTCTGCGGTCGCCAAACGATGTTGACACGATACTAGTCACCGATCAGCCGCACGGCCTAAACGGCCGAAAGGCCGAACTCGAGGCGTGGCTCGGTCTACTCCCGGTCATGGTAGAGGCCAAAGAAGCACGCCGAAAGGAAGGCTACACAGAAATACCTCTTAAAGATCGAATGCGTTTCTTCGGCAATGTCCCCTTGCGAGATCGTAATGAACTTTTGGCACTGGCCGCCAAGGTCGGGTAGAATATTGACATGAGACAGTATCTTTCATCACATTCGCATAAAATCGTAAAGGATCAATAAAATGAATCAAGAACACTATAAGGCACTTCTCCTAATCGGGCTCGTGCTATCGGCTACCGTTTTGGGCATACTTGCGCTTTATTCGCATACAATTATGCCGGGACTTCACAAAGCGGATAATATGACTTTTGTTAAGTCATTCCAGGCGATAGATCGCCAAATTATCAATCCCGTGTTTATGCTGCAGTTTTTTGCGCCGTTATTTATACTGGGCGCAATCGCTTACTATGCCTCCAAGCATAATCTTGCTGAAGCTAAATACATCTATGTGGCGTTTGCTTGTTATTTCCTGGCAGTCATCATAACCATGGCTGTAAATGTGCCACTCAATGACGGCATCAAGAAAGCCGGTGAAGTTGCCACTAACGATACAGCGGCAAGCGTCCGAGAGCAATTCAATGAATCAAAGTGGCTGTTATTCAATCACCTACGGACGGTACTGACCTTTATCTCAGTCGGCTTTACATCGGCGGCAGTTTGGGTTTCCCGACTAGTATAGTTTCCACCGTTTTTTCAGAGTGGTCGATTATCCATAGGCTGCCTCATAGTACTTTGGTATGATTATGTGATGACTGAGATATATGAACCCAATTTTGATAGCCAAATCCCTGTTCTCTATGTTGACCCCACGATCAGCCAACGCTATCAGCGCTTTGATGTAGACGGGGCAGGTATCGGCAAATATCTTGCCCAGCACGGATTAACATCCGCCGAAGTAACCAGCACTGAAATCCAGTTTTTGCCCCGACTTCCAAAGGGTGGAGTTGGTTCCTGCCAAGACGGCACCATCAAGGTACGGTCCGAGCCCTTACTGCCTGGTGCGGCCAGAAAGACAGCTGAATATACTGGGCAATCGATTGATACGAGGATGTCGCGTGACGTTTCTGTAGCACTTTGTAACCAGCTCAAAAGGCGTGTTGCTGAGCTGGGCTATAACACTGTCTTGCCCAGTGAAGAACGGGGCGCAAAGTTACGACACCGTGCCGGAACGGTAGCGCTGAGTACCATAGCCGTTGTGAGTGTGGAGGCATTTGCGCAGGCTCGCCTCATGGAGGATGTGACGCTATTACAGTCGGGTCTTGTGTTGGGTGGAACCATTCTGTCGGGCCTTGTTGTAGCAGGGACGACACTCCGACAATCAGCAATTGCTGATATGAAAGCTGGGCGCTTCCAGCCATTCGTTGAGATCAAATCGTAGCAACTGTGCTTGGAGGGGCAGGCGGCGCGGCTATTTTCTAGCGTTGTTGTGCAGACTCCATACCAAGCCGAGCAATTCATTAACCTCTATGATGCTCGCTCGGTTTAGGCGAGTTTCTTCTTCAAGCTGTTCGTCGGCGCCACCACTCTCAAGGCTGTTTTGGGCGTTTTCAAGATCTATTGCCGTAGCGACGGGGCAGCTAGTCTCCTGAGTATTGGGCGTCCACGGCTGAGTCTTCTGGACGTTAAAATCACTCCGACGGACGGTGTAATTGTCGCCATCACGACCAGGTTCGTAATAGACATACCGCTCACCTCCGGAACTATAGGGATCGAAATGGCCGAGCTCGGTTCGATAGATGGCGATGCCTCCTGGCCATTCAAGTGGTCTATAAGGATGATTATGGTTGGGGATTGTGAGGCGTATGCCGTATTGAGCATGGTGGTCATCGGTGCGCCCGAGGGCTTCGATAATACTGGCTGGAATCGAATCTTCGCGCAGCTCCTCTAAGGAAAGACTTGGATTACCTTGTGCATCCGGGATACCGACCTCTGCGAGCAGCAGGTTGAGCGAATCGTAAAGTGTCTGGGCTTGCTGAGTGGTACACTCCGCGTTGCCATCAAAAGGAGATATTTCGGGGTGTGTCATTCCACAAACTTTAATATATTTCGCACGTAAGTCAACCTTATTTGCAGGGAACGACTACCTAGTGGCCAAGCCGCCGCCGAACAAAGGCAATGGCTCCTCCGCCGGCAGCTAGCGAGGCTGCCCCACCTGCCCAGCCAAATTCTGGTACAGTGACAGTGCTGTGTTCCTCGAGTTTGACGTTAACGGTCGTTTGGGTGTGGATGATCATGTAGGCAAAAGCAAAGCCTACGGAGCTGTCATTGTGGAAGATTTCCAGAAAGCTATTATTACCCAAGGGGCAATCCGTGCCGTTAGTATAGATTTCGTACTCACCGTTTGCATTGGTAGCGGACCATCCGCCAAACATATCGAGGCCACCACACCAGGCGACAACTCCTAGCCCCTCGACGGGAGCGCCATTATCAGTGATTCGCCCGGTAATTGTGATGGGCACTGGCTTGGGAGGGTCAGGAAGCCCGTGAGCAATCGCCTTGGAAGGCATGCTTGAGTAAAGCAGGGTAATTGCCAAAACTACCAAAATTCTAACGGATAAGTGTAAGCGCATACCCGCATAGTAGCAGGGTCAACGTAAAATAGTTGTAATAAATCATACACTTTGTTATGGGTTGTTATGCGGATGCTGCGCGGGCGATATCTTCGAAGAATCCGTCAACAAAAGTCCGCTCACCGCTAGCATACTGTCGCAACAATTCAGCAGGATACTCGTAGCCAACCCACATTACTTCTTGAGGATTACTGACGGAGGGCTCGGTGTCGGATTCACCTCTGAGCAAATGGCGAAAGCGGTTGTATTCATTGAGGCCTTGTTCAATCACGCGAAGATTCTTGGGCGATACACCTGTTTCTTCGAGAGCCTCGCGAAGAGCGGCTTGCTCGGGTGTTTCACCGGAATGGACACCTCCGCAGACATGATCCATACTGCCCGGACAGACTTTTTTGCCCAGAGCGCGTTGCTGAACGAGTACACGACCCAAAGGGTCAAAAATGATGGCAATCACAATCTGCATATGCAGGCCGGGATGGTTATCTACAGTATGGCGAGGCACGCCAACCTTGCGAACCGTGCCTGTTTTGTCAACGAGATCAGTATGTTCAGTCATATGTGCTCCCGCAGGCCTTAGAGTGCTTCTTTGTCAATGAGCGGCAAGATATCAATAATAACTTCTTCGTAGGGGTGCGCTTGTTTAAGTGTATCCACGACGTGCCGAGCAATATCTCGGCTGCACACAACTTCGATCTGTTCTTCTTCGACCGTCTCGAGTTGATTGGCCTGACCAATATGCGGGTGAGCGTTGTCTGTTGGCATAAACCGGCCTTTACCTGTCACTGAAAAACTACAAAAAGAATACTCACCAATTTGTCCAGCACCTGCTTGACCGAGGGCTTGTCGCAGCTGCTCGGCATTTGCTTGGGGAACGGTCGTACTGATCTTAACTCGTCTAAAGTCCATGGCTACCCCTTCTTAATATCCTTAATTGTAACATTTGGGACTGTTTGCATGCGCGCTACTCAAGTGGAACCGAGAACCCATCGTAGGTGAGGGTATGGCGTAGCGGCAGCAAGGCCTGTATCTCATCATGAGTCTTGCCGGTCAGATGAGAAACGCTATGATAGTAGACATCCTTTGCCTGGGTACTCTCTGCAAAATCGATGATTTCTTGCCCGTGCAAGTGGTTGATCTTGTAATCCTTGAAAGTGTCTGTCAATAGATACGTTCCGTCACAAATGATGGCATCGGCTTGCTTTATTTTGTCCATAACGGCCCGTGATACCCGATAGTAATCGGCCATATACGCAACGCGCTTGTCGCCATGCTCGAGCAAAAACCCAAATGTATTTGCTAGCTGATCTTCCGCTACAAGATTGTCTTGTTTGTTCATGTGGTAGACCGGCAGCGGAGTCATGGTGACGCCGCCAATTTCAAAAGCCTGCAATGGCTTGAGCTCCCGGATACGCTGAGGAATATATGAATATTCATCGGCAATAAGCGCGGTTTTGGTGGCGGATGAGCAGTAGATATTAATGCCTTTGGTGACCTCAACACTGTACTGGTGTAGTTCTTTAATGCCATCCATGTGGTCGTAGTGGGCGTGGCTAATAACGAAATCTTTGACTGGCTCGAGGCCCGCTCGCGCTGCTTGGAGGCGAATGTCCGGGCTTATCTCTATCAAAAAATGCTGTGCGCCGTTCTCGACCAGCAGCTGGGGTCGTGTACGGTTGTTGGGCGATGATGGATCATTTTTAGCAATCGTGCAGACACGACAGGCGCAAAACGGGGCAGGTATACCTTCCCATGCACCGGAGCCGAGTATTGTTATCTTCATCCCCGTAGTATAACGCACGTTGCGCTAGGCTTGGACCCGTCGACGGCGAATAACCAGCATCAGCACAAAAAGCCCGTTCATAATGACGAGCGATAGCGGGAACAGGATGGTTACCAGGGTGTACTTTTGGAGGGCGAAGATAACGAGTGAATACTTTAGTGTGCTGAGTAGGAATGTTATGAGTGTTTCCTGATGCGGCTTTTTGTAAGATTTTCGGACAGTAGGCAGAAAACCGAGGGCGTCAATAACGGTGATTAACACCACGGAAATAAGTGGATCGTTGGTGAGGAGCCAGGGCAGGAGGGCGATGCCAGCTCCGACGAGGCAAAACCAATCAAAGGGCCTAATGTCTTTCTCGCCAAACCTTAAGGAAACACCAAAGATGGTGAACATAACCGCAGCGGTGAGCCCCACAGCCCAGGCACCTGCGCCACCCTTATCGTGTATTTGCCCAGCAAAGGCCACGGCATTCAGTATGCCCCATACGAGCCATGAAAAAGCGTGTGGTTTAGTTTTGCCAGCAAAAATATTCCGAAAGTATGGCACATAGCTGACGAATGCCACCACGACCGCAATTATTCCAAGTACATTCTTGTCTATCATAGTTTGTTCATTATACGTTGTTCTATGGCGCCCGAGAGATCGCGGTGGTCAACTCGCAGGCTTCCGACGAGATCACGAGCGAACATCTTTGCTGCGGCTATCAGCGGACTATATGCCGAGTTGATCTGCTGATGCTTGCCGTGTAGCTTTATATTGTGAACACGGGATGCTGCAACAATACCGGGCCACGGCTTGGGCTCTGTGGTGGATCTTCTCTTTTTTGTGCGCACCACCCGTATGTTGCCTAGGTCAATGTCTCCATCAAGCAGCACAATACGGTCGGGGTCGTATCTGTCAACATCTTTAGAGGTTACTCTGGACTTTACTTGCACGCCTACCATGCGCTTTTCGGTGGTGTCTATAACAAGCAGGTCAGCATTCGTCTGTGGGGCTGATCGTTCAAACTGGAGCGGTGCAGGGACTACGGTTAAGTTCTCGTGCTTTCGGATTGCGTCAATGACTACAATAGCTGCGTCAACTTCTTGTAGCGCACCACTGAATCGCTCGAGCACATCCTTGTTCTCCTCGGTATAGAGTTCCTCACTGCCTTTACTGCGCACGATACTTTCGCGCACTCCATACAATTTCATTCCTTCGTAGGCAAGCGCATTCATTGCAAAATGGAGCGTGCCGGTGCGATTGTTGTTGGGCCACGCGTTATGTATCAAAGGGCGCCATAGGTAGTCCATATGAGTGTTGAGTGCATAAAAGTTAACCTCATTGCGATACCGCCACGCCCCAGGGGTGTTGAGCAGCTGTAGTTCGACATCTCCAAAAGTATTGGATTCCTCGAATGATACAATTTTGGGAAGCAGGGGTGTAATGTGGTCTGGCTGGTCATTCATCGCCGCATGTACTATGCGCCCATAGGTATATGAATAATCTTGAACCTCGCGGACCGCAGGAGGCTCGGCGCCCCGGTGGATATGATTTTCAGACAGATGGCGTGGATATGGTTGTAGGAATTCAGAGGCTAGCATGACATTTATAATATAGTAAAAACCCACCCGTACAATACTTTTAAATCTGGGCAAAGCGCTCAGTATTGCAGCGCTGGGGAGTAACTACCTGTTGTTCAGCCAGTTAGCAATGCTATCCTGGTAGTCCACGAACGGTTTTGTGCCTAGTATTTTTGGGTCAATCCTGTGCCAGAAATCTTTGGCGATAAAACTATCGGCACCAAAAGCTTTGGTGTATGCATCGGTGGTTTCTTTGGGTACTACTTCGTCTTTTTCGTGGACTACAACGAATGTATCCCCTTTGAACCCTGAGGCCCCTGTGATGAGTGGATGGCGCTCGAGCTCGCTCGTATTGCTGCGATATGCCGCAATTTCTATATCGTATTCTTCCTGATTGTTGATCCTCTTCGCCCAAAGATCATAAAATGTGGATGGCTTGTAGATTGCCGGGGCGCGCAAGACTAAGTTTTGAAACTCACGATACTGGGTAAGCTGTACGGCGAGGAATCCTCCGTAGCTAGATCCAGAAACCGAGATTGCCGCATGGGGGTATTGCTGTTTGAGCCAGTCAAAAACACAGATAAGTTCCAAGAGATGTTGAGCCGGGCGTGTATCTTGCAAGTCAAACGGACTCTTGCCATGACCACTAAAGTCTACTGACAATACGTTTGTCCCAGTTTTTTCCACCATAGCTTTGGCATGTGACTCTTGGTTCTTTTTTGAGGAGCCGTAGCCGGGCAGTACTATTAAAATCTTGTCGGCATCAGAGCCTTCATACCAATCAGCTGCTATTTCATATCCGGGACATTGTATCTTTATTTCCATGCCATAAGTATATCAAACAAGAACACTCTCCTGGAGTAGTGGTGTGGCCGAACGAACGGTATCGGTTTTATGCTGCCGAAGGAGTGGGCCATTGCCAGTCCCGGACTTCTGGCATATCAACACCATGGACCTTAATGTATTCGGCGTGTTCGATCAGTTTTTTCTGCATAAGCTGTTTTAATTCGAGCGCGTCCGCACCTGTAATATTGGCATAGTCGATAGCGTCGATAACTAAGCGAAAGCGGTCCATATCGTTGCGTACGGTCATGTCAAAGGCGGTTGTGATGGTGCCTTCTTCCTTGTAGCCGCGCACATGGAGATTGCGGTTGGAGCGGCGGTAGGTAAGGCGATGTACCACCCACGGATAGCCATGGAAGGCAAAGATGATTTCTTTGTCTCTGGTGAATAGCGCATCATATTCCATGTCACTTAGCCCGTGGGGATGTTCTGTATCGGGTTGGAGCCTCATGAGGTCAACAACATTGACAACGCGGATCTTTAACCTCGGTAGATGTTCCCGCAGAATAGATACAGCGGCCAAGATTTCGAGTGTCGGTACATCACCAGCGCAGGCCATGACTACATCCGGTTCGCCGTCCACGTCGTTACTCGCCCAGTCCCAAACGCCTACGCCTTTAGTGCAATGGTCGATGGCTTCGGCCATAGACAACCATTGCGGACTATCATGCTTGCCGGTAATGGTTAGGTTAATATAATTGCGGCTCGTTAAACAATGCGCCATTGTGGACAGCAGACAGTTTGCATCTGGAGGCAAATAGATACGTACAACAGCAGCTTTTTTATTGAGCAGGTGGTCAATAAAGCCAGGATCCTGGTGAGTAAATCCATTATGATCTTGGCGCCACACGTGCGACGTCAGCAAATAATTGAGCGAAGCGATCTGATGCCGCCAGGGCAGCTCACCGCACATCTTAAGCCACTTGGCATGTTGATTGACCATCGAGTCAACAATGCGGATAAAGGCTTCATAGCTATGGAAGATGCCGTGCCGTCCGGTGAGTAAGTAGCCTTCCAGCCACCCTTGAGCTTGGTGCTCGCTAAGCATAGAGTCGAGTACTGCGCCACTTGTTGCCAAGAACTCGTCGGTTGGCCTTATACGTACCGACCACTGTCTGTCTGTGGCCTCAAGAACAGCTTCGAGTTTGTTGGAAACAAGTTCATCTGGCCCAAATATTCTAAAATTATGATGTTGCAGGTTTTGCTTGACGACATCACGCAAATAAAGACCGAGAGCATGCATATTACCCTCGCTCGCGACGCTTCGCTGCTCGATATTGACGGCATAATTACGGAAATCCGGCAATTCTAACTCACGCAAAAAGCCACCTCCATTGGCGTGAGGATTGGCGCCCATGCGCCGTCGGCCAACTGGTGCTAGGGTGGCAATCTCAGGCAGAAGGGTGCCATTTTGATCAAAAAGTTCATCTGGCCGGTAGCTTTTTAGCCACTGCTCAAGGGCTGCGACATTATTTGGATGAGCGGCATCGACAGCAAGGGGTACTTGGTGCGACCGGAAATTGTTTTCTACCTGTTTGCCATCGACCATTTTCGGACCTGTCCAGCCTTTTGGCGAGGTTAATATGATCATGGGCCAGCGGGGTCGGGTGGTGTCGTTGTTGTGTCGGGCGTTATCCTGAATGCGCTTAATCTCGCGTACTGCTTCGTCGATTTTTGCGGCCATGAGTTGATGCATTTGCATCGGGTCGTCGCCTTCTACGAAATATGGCGTCCAGCCGTATCCGCGGAACAGCTGATCGAGCTCTTCGTGCTCGATGCGGGCCAGAATAGCAGGGTTACTAATTTTGTATCCGTTGAGGTGTAGGATTGGCAGCACTGCGCCATCAGTCTGCGGGTTGATAAACTTATTAGAGTGCCAGGCGGTTGCGAGCGGGCCAGTTTCAGCCTCGCCATCACCTACAACACAGGCAGTGATGAGGTCGGGATTATCAAAGACCGCTCCAAATGCATGACTCAGGCTATAGCCAAGCTCCCCGCCTTCGTGAATTGACCCAGGTATTTGCGGAGAGACATGGCTGGATAGACCTCCTGGAAAAGAGGACATCTTGAATAGCTTTTTCATGCCCGCTTCGTCTTGCGTTATTGTGGGGTAGCACTCGGTAAAAGTTCCCTCCAGGTAGACGTTGCTAAATACTGCTGGCCCGCCATGGCCCGGCCCAGATATGTAGATCATATTCAGGTCGTGCTCTTTTATGACTCGATTAAGGTGTGCGTATATAAAGTTCTGGCCAGGAGCCGTGCCCCAATGTCCGAGCTGTAATTGCTTGACATGCTCTAGGCTCAACGGTTCTTTGAGTAGGGGATTATCGCATAGATAAATCTGTCCTACCGATAGGTAGTTTGCCGCTCGCCAGTAGGCATCAATAGTATAGAGTGATTTCTCGTCAAGTATGTTCTCGGCTGGATTCATGATGATCCTTTCGTGCCTGGTTATTTGTCAAGTAATTGTGCGGTCTCGCGTGCGATAGTCGCCGTTTCGTCAGTATGGATAACATGGACGCCAACTTGACTCCCATCAGCCGAGATGAGGCGTGAGTTTTCCTGGTTGCGATCAGTATCAATGGCAACGCCCAGGAATTCTAGATCTTGGCATATCCTAGCTCTGATCTTTGGCGCATTTTCGCCCATGCCCCCAGTAAATACCAATGTATTGAGCCCGCCCAGTGCCGCTGCTAAGCCGCCAATACTCTTTCTGGCCTGGTAGCAGAATATGTCGACTGCATCTTTGGCGCGACTGTCCTCGGCCTCAATTTCAAGCAACTTCTTCATGTCGGCAGTCGTTTCGGAGATGCCCCGCAGCCCAGATTCAAAGTTAACCATATGATTAAAGCGTTCTGCATCGTAGCCTTGCGTCTGCGCGAGGTACAGGGCCAAGCCTGGGTCGAGATCGCCGGAGCGGGTACTCATCGGAATGCCGGACACTGGCGTCATGCTCATTGTTGTGTCGATTGACTTGCCGTTCCGGAGGGCAGCCAAGCTCGCTCCGCTACCCAGATGAGCGATAACGACTTTGCCATTTGCCGCCGTCTGACCTTCGACACGCAGAAGCTCTTGCATGACGTGCATATAAGATAGCCCATGAAAACCGTAGCGCCGCAAGCCTTGGGCCTCAAGATGGCGTGGAATTGGCAGGAGGCGCGAGGGGGTTGGCAGGTCGTGATGAAAAGCTGTATCAAAGCAGAGTACTTGCTGCGCATTGGGCAATTCATTTTTGAAAACCATGACGAGTTCTAGCTCGATTGGCATGTGGTTGGGGTCGAATGCGGTTAGTTTTTGCAGGTCGGATAGTATTTCGTTGGTTGCTCGTAATGTTTCGTAATATCTTGGACCGCCATGCACAATGCGGTGGCCAACGGCAGATATCGAGACGGTGGCGACTTGGCCTGCAAGCCATTCTATCAGTATCCTGGATGCTGCTGAATGATCGTTGGCAGCAACGAGCTGTGTGCTATTAGGCGTCACGAAAGTTGCTGACGGTAGGCCAATATTTACGATAGCTGCTTCGAGTATTTTCTGGGCTGTATTATGCTTGGAAAATAAGGCAAGTTTGATGCTCGATGACCCAGCATTGACTGCTGCTATGTATTGATTGTCGCTATTTTGTGCTGTCATGGGCTCGCCGGACGTCCTTTTGTGCCTGTTTGCGGTTATTCATTACGCTAATGCTAGTTTACCCTTTTGCTGCCTACATGGGGAATTAGATTTTGAAATGCTCAAAAAGATTACAGGACATAACTCCTGGCTATACCTTATTTAGCGGTAGGAAACTTCTTTATGCCAACTTCCGGGAATAGCACAGCGCCATCCATATCCACAATAAAGGCAACTGCTTTGGCAACGGCAGCTGGGTCGAGGGCCTGCGATACATTTTTAGAGACGCCTGATTTGGCAAACATTTCAGTATTAAGCGTGGCGGGGTAGAGGCCAGTGACGCCAACGCCGAATGGCTCGAGTTCTTGTTGGACTGATTTCGTAAAGCCGGTAATTGCCCATTTGCTGGTTGTGTAGATCGGCCACCCTTCCCGGGCGTTCAGTCCACCCTGAGAGATAACGTTAATAATGAGGCCTTTTTTGCGATGCTTCATTTGGGGCATTACAGCCTTTGTCAGGTTAATCGTACCAAGCACATTGGTGTCTAGCGTTTCCTGAATACGTGCAGTATCGGTTTCGTCCAGTGGCCCCTGGAGCCAAAGGCCAGCATTGTTGACGAGGCAGTCAATATCGCCTATGTCTTGGCAGATTTGTTCCATGGCAGCATAGTCTCGTACGTCACCGACCATATAACGGCACCCGAGCTCATCGGCCGTCGCTTTTAATTTCTTTTCGTCGCGCGCTACGATAATAACGTTATTGTCTTGAGCTAGGCTCTTTGCAATTGCCTTGCCAAGGCCGTCGCTTCCACCAGAGATAAGGATAGTTTTCATTGATCAATGATAGCACATCGTTGAATGAAGGGCGTGAGCACGACTTTAACGTCTCGAAGACACGCCAGCAATAATACGGCCCGTATTACAGATATTGCGATACAAGGGCGACGTTATTCCTTAACTCAGCGGCATAGGGGTTGTCTGGGTATGAGCTCATTTCTTCGAGTGCCTGATTAAGTTCATCTATTTCCTGTTGAATAAGTGCGTGGATTTCGTCCCCGGAAAGCGTCCGACGTTTGGCCTCTGTTGAGCCGACACCCGTTCTCATGGTCGCAAGGGCTCCATCTTTTACGGGCACCGCTTCGGCGTTTGTAATACGTGCTAAAACTGATTGGAGAATCTGTTTTTTCTGCAAATCACCATCTTTACGGGCCTGCAGCAGATCATTTGAGAGCCTTGTAACGACCGGGTTATGCTGAATATTATCCATACAGGTAGCCTATTCCAGCCCCTCGCGATGCCTATAGAACTGATCAAGGGTGGCAGTTGGGCGAAGCGCTAGCTCGTCATGAATTCCAGCAAATCTCATAACACTGATGCCGGCAGCCTCTGCGACCCGCTCACGCTCTGGGGGCAGCTGAAAGTACTCGTCACCATCAGTATAAATAAGGGATATGTCTGTATCACGGTTCTGCTTGGCTGCAATTGCAGCTTCTACGGCGTCAAAGCGTGAAATCTTCCCGAGATGCCCAAAGTTACCAACAGGGTGTCTAAAGAGCTCGCTTATCGAGCTGGCTTCGTACTCTTTGATGGCTGCCGCATCTTTGGGGGATTGGATGCCAATGTCCGCCTTATGCATGCGCATTCTTTTTAGGATAGTCCGTTTAGGAAATTGCGTAAGTGGCAAGGGTAGGGGTGGGCCAAACGCAGCCAACTCCTCTGGACAGGCTCCGGACGCCATAAGAGCAAGCATTCCGGCAGAGTGCGTTACTGTAAACGTCCCTTCTGTCAGCCTACGAGTTTTATCTGGATTGCCCATTGCACGCGAAAAAGTAATTGAAGTGACAGAATCGTATTTTGTGGCTAACGCAGAAACCACTCGCTCAGTACCGTTTGTGCCATTGCCAAAGCCACCTATATATACCGCTCTATTCATAGATAGGTATTGTACGCTATATAGCCGGAGAGTTGTAAGTTTTTAAATGTCAGTTAGTAAGTCGAGTATTGGGGTCCGTAAGGCTACAGAGCTAGTTCTTTTTGCAGGATATACAGAATCCGCTTTCGAGATTCCTCTTCGTCAAAGTTATGGCCGCCCTCTAAAGTAACGAATGAAATACTGGGATCAACCCCTTCAAAGCTAACAGGGCCAAGTACTTCGTCGGTGCGAGCATTAATAATGCGAAGGGCGGTAAATTTTGCCAGTCTGTTGTACAGCTTTACTGGATCTATGCTGGCCAGGCTCTGCCAATATTCAGGATGTATAACGGTAGTACTGCCGTCAGCGCGGGCTAGGCGAGTCCGAACGCTTACGTCGATGTCTGTTTCTGTGTGCGAACTTAACTGCTTAACCACCACAGCTTCGCTTACGACATCTGGAGGTGTTAGCATAATAACCTTGCGTATGCCTCGTGGCTTAAGCATTGCCGCTATAACGCAGCCCTGAGAATGACAAACTAGATCAATGATTGCGCCTGGATACTCAGCCCTAGCAGTGTTAATGACTTTGCGAAGCTTTTGCACTTGTTCTTGCAAGGGCTTCGCGGTTAGCGTATTGGACTTTTCGTTAATGGGATTGTAGTTAAACAATATGCTTTCGGCATCTGGCACAGCTTTGGAGACTGCAGTAAATAAACCTCTGTCATCCTTGCGGACGCCAAAGCCATGCGAAAAAATAATAATGTGGGGAGTGGTGGTGTCCATCGGGTATATTATACTGCTTTCTACACTATTAGCCATCGCTAAGGTATATTGAAATGTTGGTAGTCACGACCCTCTGTTATCCAGTGGCCGCCCCATAACCAGCCTCTGTCAAGAAAAGCTCGCACAACCACATCGTCGTCGACAATCGTACCGGGAATACGGTGGTCGTGTCTTGGATATGGAAAACTTCCTTTTTTTGGACTACCGTCCATATTCACGTAAGGGCTAAGGAGAGGGTTGAGATCAATCGCTCTACCCAGCGCATGCCTCGAGAGGTTACCTGTACCAGCAACCGGACGATAGCAAAACGCCGAGGTGTTGTTTTCGGCAATCGACGCATGGTCATCATGGTCAAAGCGTACAATGGGCACTATTGATTGGATTGGAAACTCCGCGTCGCGAATTTTGCCAAATATTTCCTGAACATCACCTGCAAGAGCTTCGGCTACCACTATTTGTCCAATAGCGGGGCGTCGTGTATGCATAGAGTAATAATCGACTTCTACAAGAGCTAATTGTTTGATTACGTCGGCTGGAGCTTGGGTTCCCTCTATCGCGGCAGCAAGGTCTGGATAGCGATCGTATGTATGCATCTATGTTTATAATAAAACAAATGATTTAGTAAGTCAAATTCGCGTGGTGATACGAGTCTATAAATCGTAAATGTCTCGGACATTCGCATATTTTACCTATATCATCCGTACAGGCTGCGGCGTATGCTAGTGCGTCTATATCCCAATCGATGATGGAACTGTAGGGCGCTACTGCTATGTGGCCAGGGATTGCGGATTTTGTCCATTGCGAAGCGTATGATCAAAAAGTGCCAGACATTCCGCCGCAGAAGGGTCGTGTCCTGCTTTGGCCAATTCCTGTATAACTGCAACCTCTGGAAGCAAGCCGGCATATCTATCAACCCCTTGACACTTATCTTCGATGACCCATCCCACCCTCTGCTGATATTGCTTCGGCAATTGCAAATAAGCCTTGATTGCACTGATGCCAACGAGGCCTTCGGTGCGCGCAGCTTCAAAGCCGTTTAGTATCGCAGGATTTTCACACTCGAGTTGGCCGTCGAAAGGGTTGATTAACCAGTTTGCTTGCATATGTGTACCGGCCATTCTCGCAAGAGAGACACGCAGATTAGTATCAGCGCGTGTATGCTCGTCATGCCCCAGCCATACTGCTTCAATATCGACTGTACGTTCGGAATGGATACGATCTGATGTTCGCCTTGCGATGCTTAGGCCACCAACTTCGTTACGCACGACATTGAGAGCTCGATACTGCCCTATAAATTGTGCGTAGTTACTCATGAAAATGTATTATACATAGTACTTTGGCCCAGGTAACTATCCCAAGACTTTAGACCGTGCGAAAGTGCATATTGCCAGACTAGACAATATGCACGTATGATTATTAGACAGTATGATGCAGCCAAAAATACCACACCTAGAGGTTTCCAGGAATATTTACACAGACAGGGCTTTTGTAGGCGATGATCTTCCTGCTGTCGTTGCCATCGGGCAACGGGTAGCAAGCGTCGTAGGAATTGCGCAACCGCTTGCCGAAGCTATTCCTACTGATTATGACGTTCACGCTGAGCAGTTGCTTGTGCGATATCTGGACCCAAAGCTCGATCGCCCTAAATACTGCGATACCCAGGCCACTATATTAAGCGCAGAGATTATGCTCGAGGCAGTACACACCCCACCCACGATTAGTCTGGGCGGCACACTCCTAGCACACGCCGTTGATGGCGTCGAGGTCGCTGCCCAGGCACCAATGTTGGCGCTGCAGCGCAGACTGTCAATGAGCTACGAACAGCCCAGGGATACTATTGCAGCCGCAGAGAAACTGGGTGTGGTTGATATCAAGTCTGCCATCGAAGCCAGAGCACGCCTTGAGACATTCAGGGAAATGCTTATGACGTTGGCGCACCTTGGCGCATGTGTTGAAACCGACAAGGGAAGCGACATTACACGCGCTTATCTGCAGCAAAATGCACACGACATACCCAGAGTCGGGGAAGCCATCAAAAGAGTTACCGATGATAGTGAGGGTCTGTCTAACGATCGAAAGTTAAGCCTTAACTTAGTAGGTATCGCCCGCAAAGCTTACGAGCAATCCAAAGATCCCAACACGCACAAATCCATGGTCGAAGGCCTTAGTGAAGCGCTCGAAGGTCTATACACTCGACCTGAATTTAACGACTCACAATTTACCTACCCCCAAGCCTTCGATTTTGGCCCAGTGGCGTTCCGGCCACCTATGAGCAGAAACCGCCTCTCGGTGCCAGTGGTGCCTGAACGGCTATCAATTGACCCACGTATTATGGTCAGGGCGGAAGTCGAAGTTGACGGTATGTACGATTTTCAAACCCATACATTTACCGCTGCTGAGCGTGGAAACGGTCGCTCAAAAATAATCTTTGAGCTCGAACGTAACAGCGCTTCTAGCGAGCATACCGAACAAGTCCTCGGTAAGGTACTCGACCGCCAGATGCGCGAAATGGCTGGTAGGCACCTCCCACCAGAGGCGTTTGCTAACTATGCTCGATGTAAACAAGAAGTGGGGCGTATCACAACTAAATATTGGAACTTAAAACCGGCCAACGTCAACGTCCATCGCCATCCACTAGAGCACGCCTAGCCTATGCCTGGCTATTTATGACTACCATGAGCAACATTGATCGCAGACGCTATAAACAAGAAGAACTAGTTGATCTTGCTGAACAAGGTCAACTTCCTGGTTTTTTAAGCCCCACTGTCTTTGGCCCCGAGCTATTCGAAAATACCGCGTGGCAACCCGTGCATAATATGTCCATTATACGGCTCGATGAGGGCAGGCCGTATGCACCCGACGCCCGCCTATCAATTCTTACGGCTATCCGTCGCCGAGAAACAAACCCGACACACCCTGATGTCGTAAGCACGCCTACTCGGCGTATGACTGCCGCTACTGCCAAAGAATTGACCACTGAACGGGGGCAGTTCCTTCGCCCCTCGGCACTCCAGGAATTTGAGCTTACCGAGATAAATCCCCAGCGCCCGCAAACCGCCGCATCGCTTGAGCCTAATCTCACGGCGTTGCCTCGCTCTGAAGTCTTGCCGACATTAGCCCATGAATTGCTGGAGGCTAAGTTAGGTCTTGGCGACTTGCCGCACGACCAGCAAAAACGCTGGAGCGGTATTGCTAGGATATCACTCGCCCGAGTAGTTGCTGGCTTTAGCTATGTTGAGGACTCAGAGGCAGGAGAGCCGCTGTATGAGCCTATCGTGATGTTTGGATCGGTGCTCTCTACTGGGCTGTCACCGCTCTCGCTACCCCACCAAACCGCTCATTATCGTAATATGACCTGGACGTCTGTTGGCGATTTTGCTAATAATGTGGAGAATCGAGATGTCGCTAAGCTGGTTATCGCTTCGGAGTGGGACGAAGTATATGCGTGTGTGCGCGGATTGTGCCTCGCGACAAGCGTCCGCGCGACTTCAGACTTGCAAGATCTCTGGCGTCATGTGGGCTACGAGCAATCTGACCCATCCCAGTAATTCGGCGAGCGTCGGGAGTCGACTATAATCTTCGCCGGTTTTATCTATTTACTCTGGTAGGGAATTGGTTCTTTGTGGCACTGACCATGTTATCAGCCAAAAGCACTACGGAGTTATGCATGCTCTCATAAGTCGCCCACGCATAAGATGGCGCAGCCCACACGTTACCCTCAAGCTTAGTAAACTCATTTGGTTTACCCTCGAATCCATAGCCGAACAAATCGCCCCTGGCGACCATTGCTAAAGCCTTCTCCCGATCAAAGAAGCCGTGCGCTATGTCTACGAGAATTGCCGTTTTCTTCATTGATTTAATATGGTCGTCAGATATCAAGGCAAGAGTTTCGGGATTTTTTGCGGCAGTTGGGAAGATGACATCCGCGCTAGACATTAATTCCTTGAGCGACACTTTTTCGTAAGAACCATCCGCTGAAGACCGAGACCAGTAGACGACATTCATACCGAGTCCCTTACAGGCTTCGGCTATTGCGCTTCCAATGTGGCCCAATCCAATAATTCCTGCTGTCTTACCTTTGAGTTGTAGGCCCCGATACTTCATGAAGTCTTTATCGAAGTCCAGCGGGTAATCATCTTTAATGAGTCGGGGTGTCTGGCGGGCAAGATTAAGCATCATCATAACCGCCCACTCGGCAACTGCTTGTGTCGAGAAGTTTACGATTTGGCAGATAGGAATGTTGCGCTCATTAGCAACATCTTGTTCCACCCACTCAAAGCCAGTAGAGGCGATTAGAATAGCCTTGAGGTTAGGGATGCCTTTATACTCGTCGCTCGGCAATTTCCAGCTTACATAGTCCGGGTTCAAGCACAATAAGCGTTCTTCGTCGCCTTCAAAAAGTTCCTTGCACTCACTAAGTGGTGCAATTTCCTTTGTAACAATTATCTCTAGTCCGCTGTTTTTGATTTTCTCTAACAGGTCATCGGTCACTAAGTCATCCCAGAGCGGGTCAAAAATAAATGCTTTCATGGCTTTATGATAACAGTTCTTTCACCTCGAGAAGATGTATTCTGACTTGCCGATTACTCGGAGCTACGTTGTTCCGCAGCAGTCTTGAGGTCGTGTAGCGTAACATCCAGCGAGCTATTCAATTCATTTCCCAGAAAGCCTTGTAGGGTAAACGCGGTTAATCCTTCCCAGGATTCCCGAGAAATTACTTTGGTTTTGCCGTCTAGTTCTTCGAAAGTCCAGCTATGTATGGCAAAAATACCCAGAGTCTTGCCGACCCATACAACTTTATTTTTTTGCACGACTTTGATGTGAGACTCAATAGTACCTGATTTTGTGGTCCAGCTAAATTTTGTTCCGGGTGCAAAATCACCATCTATTTTAGCGTCAGTTACGGACGTATTCCATTCCGCCCACGTATTAATGTCCGATAAAGTGTCCAGAACAACGGCAGGAGTTGCATCGACAACGACTTCACTCGATTCTATAATTGCTGCGTTGGTCTTTACATTTGTATAGGCTTTAGTCATTTTATTTTCAACGTAGAAATAATTTATGCCTATGATGAGTGCCATGACTCCGATCAACGAAGGTATAGCTATAAGTAATATTTTTTTCAAAAAGGGATATTCCAATCCAAGACAGAGTCTTTTAAGGCTTCGTTAGGTCACTATTATAACAGAGGCACCGTCGATAGCGGCAAGGGGTAGTGCAGGCCAAAGTCAGCATTGACCTCTAGAATGCGCTCTGCCACCGTGCCTGCATCGGCATAGCCAAGCTTCTGAATAAAGGCAATGTCACCCCTGGATGGCACAGTTGGATAAGCGGCCATCACGACGTCCATTAGCCGCGAGGTAGGACCTGCGAATTGTGGACGTGTCATCGGAATGAATTGTATATTGTCAGTGCCCGAGCCATCGGATCGGGGCGTGCCTGCGATCCGCAGAGCGTATTCTACTGTTCTGGCGCCAAGGAGTGTGGCGGCATACCCATGTTGGCCTTCATGATGAACAACATATTCATGCTCCTCTTCGGAAAAGGGATGATTCAGTTCAGTGTATGCCTCGGATACGAGGCGTCCAAGTTCCTGCGGGGTGGCTACGCATATTACCGAAGGATCTGTTTTGAAATCAGCATGCTCGTAGCCACTAGGCAAATCATAGAGCGGCCGAGCAGACTGGAGCGCAGTTATTAGTTCAGAACGTATCACAATCTATATATTATAATATATTTTTTAAATAATGCGACTTATCTTAACTCCTCGATCTTAACCGTTAACACGCTGTAGTATTTTAGGAGATATCCTGTAACCTATAACGATGAGTACAGGTCAGCCCCACAATCAATTTCCCCATCCCGAAAGCAAACCTCCTGGGCGAGCAGCCTTCGAAAGCGTATCCTTAGCGCTGAGCGACGAGAAAGTTGCTTGCCAGAGCACAAGCCGAAGGATCGAGGCGATCTATATTTTAGATAATTATTTTGTCGACATAACTTGCGGTGATCGTGATGCTCCCATCCGTAGATTTGGTAAAGAGCATGATGACTATTTGACGGCTGAAGCCGGGCAATTTAATAGCAAAGCCTTTAATTTTGATGAGCTGGTTAAGCCTGGAGGCGTTGACGCGCTGGTAGGGGGTAGGCCCCCTACTAAGCGGATATTTAGACCGGGCAAAAATCCAGAAGGCGAATTGAGCGACGAGACGTTTGCTTGTATCATGCAACGTATGCAAGATAATTTGCCGGCAGCCACTGTAAAATGGATACATGAAGCACTCCGTATTATCCAACTGCCGGTAGAGCATAGCCCGAGTTCTAGCCGTGTTGATGAGATCGTGAAGCGAGCCAAAGCTGCACCCGAAGTGCCCCTAGAGCTACGCGCAATCGTCGAGATGGATTCAGTTAGAGTTGTTGGCGGCTGGACTTTAGACGCCGTATGGCAGACCGCTAATGAGACTGCTCTGAGGCGTGGAGGTGAGACTATTGGCCAGACAAGAATTCGCCTCGATAACGGCAGCCAACGATATTCGTATGAGCGTGATGTGTATGGCAACGAGGCTGTTGTCGCGGAACTAGTAGACCCCGGGGAAGGCGCTCGATTAAAGGCAATTGGCTACGATGTCGATGAACGAGGTGACTGGCGAATGTGGGATCGTGATCTGGCAAGAATCGGCATAACCCCTCCACGCGATAGCGCACTCCACGATTTTTCAGACCGCGTGCAGGCTACCTTGACTGCCGAGCGCATTGGTGAGTATGACACATTTATACATATGGAAGATGGCGCCATTAAGGTACGGCGCCCAGACGGCACTATCTACTAGAAGTGGGCATCAAGATCGACCAAACAAGAAGAAGAGTTTGGCAAACTAAGCCTTTTGAGCTTCAACAACAACTTCAAATCCACCGTATGCCATTTGGCTCATCTCAAATGGCGATACAAAGTCGCTTTGGTCTTTATAGGCTTCGCTCATCTCTTCCATCACCTTTTTGTTTACTTCATCACGGTGTTCCTTGGATTCAAACACAATAAAAGAGAACCATACGTCGTCTCCGTCTTGTGCGCCAGCCATTTCGCTAAAAGAACGTGATTTATCGGGGCCCATTTCTTGTGGTTTAAGGTCGTTACCTTTGCACTCAAAGTACTGTAACGCACCGTGCTTCATCCAGGAGTCTCGGCCTTCTTCGGCCATCTTTTTATACTCTTCGGCTTTTCCTTTTGGTACGACTAACACAAAACCATCAACATATTTAGACATCTTAGATACCCTTTCTAGATTAGTACTATTCTTTAGTAAGTTTACCATTTTGGCGTTGTTGCTTGCACCGCCTCTTTTTGTTATGGTCGGTTATAGCAGTGACATAGTTTTAAAAAAGGGGGAGGGCTTAATATGAATAGATATCTAGGTAGATCCTGGCTGCATAAATTCGTCTTTGTTATGGCGTTGTCGGTAGTGCTAGTGGGTTCAATGTTGCCGGGACTGGCAGTAGCGGCAAATATTAGCATCGGTAATCCTCTGCCGACCTCCTCGGTGGGATCGCAGCACGATGCGGATATGACGTGGACAACAGACAGAACGGTAGACGGCTTCTTTGCTTGTAATCGCTGGGTGGTCCAGCCGGCTACACCTGGCAGTAATACACTCGGTGACGGATTGGCGGGTAATCCTTGGCAATCTATTAAGTATGCCGTGAGTCAAGCGCGACCCGGTAATAATGTCTGCGTGGCGGGTGGTAATTACTACGAAAATCACTTCGTACCGACGGCTTCTGGTACGTTTGCTCAACCGATAACATTCCGCTCAACGGGCGAGATTAAGCTGTACCCCGATACCAGCGCTGCGGAGGTAAACAAGCCGGTCTTCGACTTTACGGCATCCTCGCCGGCCACTAAGCTGGAGTACTGGGCATTTGACCGCTTCCCGATGGACCGTCAGCAGCAGGACGGTGCTGGCTTTGCTTTCCAAGGGCTGGGTGGTCCAGTGAACCACATCATCGTGCAAAATACAGAAATTGCCAATAGCAAGGCGAGCAGTGGCATTTTGCTACGGGGCCAAGTGTCAGATGTGATGCTCCGTGCCAATGTTTTCAAGAACAGCCAGCGCTGGCAGCCCGACAGTGCAGGTCCGACCGATCCGGCTGATTACACTCAAGTGGGCAGCGACAGGCGGCGCGACTACAATGGGATCGAGATCGAGGGCACCAACCCCGGTAGTGGATTGGCGTCGGTACAGCGGATATTGATAGACAACAATACCTTTACCAACCTCGGTGGTGATGGTGTGCAGTGCCTCGGGGTAGCCGATGATGGGCCGGCCCAGACGGGCGACCCGATTGATATCGACATCGTGGACAACAAAGTACTTAATGATGCGACGTCATTGGCAAATCAGCCCATCACTGAGAATGCTTTCGACATAAAGTCGTGTCAGTACGTGAGCATCCGGGGACGCCAACCTGCAAGTGGGGCACCAACAGGTAGTAAGATGAAAGAGTTTAAGTCGACGGCCAAAGGCCGGGATGGGTTTGGCGGCGGTAATAGCGACAATGGGGTGGCGATTTCGGTGCACTACAAGGCGCGCAACGTGCTGATTGAAAACAATCGCATCTGGAACACTTGCTCGGGGATCGGAGTGGGCCAGCTAAACCATCAGGTGCAAAATATCGTGATCCGGCGCAATCTGATGTTTGGCCTACGCTACCACGAGACGGCCATAGGCGGCACAACTACTGGTAGCCCGAACGATGCTGAGCGGTGCCGGGGCTACGGCATTTCCGTTACGAATGCTATCCACGCTGACATTTATAACAATACTCTGGACGGTGTCCCAACCACGGGCCTGTATGTAGGCCAAGATGACAGCGACGGGAACGGAACACCAGATGCTGGCTACAGTGGTATTCCGACAGACATCGATATTTGGAACAATGTTATTAATTTGTCGAGTACAGTAGGTATAGAAACTCGTCGCTGGATCCGACTCGGGGTAGCCGGCGGAACGATGGGCACAGATGTGGATAGCGATTACAACTTATTCTGGCGCAATGGTGGTGCCACGGCCAGCGAAAACCGCTTTACCATTGGCTCTTCAGCGCTGAATCTCACAAGCTGGCGCACCAACCGTGACTTCAGCCGGAGTGCGGCGTTGGTGGTAGCAGACCCACAGTTTGTGACCGATCCGACCAACAACGACTATTACACAGTGAGCGGCTCACCGGCACGCAACGGCGGCTTGTTCACCACTGGGGCAGCCTTTTGTAGTACCTCACCAGATATTGGATTCTTAGAGAGCGATTGCCCGTAGATGCAGGAATCTAAGGCATGGGTGATTTTTCTTTGGCGCGCCTAAGCAGACTTTATTCCAGCCCTTTCAGACTAGACTTTTAGATCATACGTCTCAATACGGCTTGGATTAAAGTCTGGAGGAACAAGATCATTCATAAGTTTGAGCTGCTTAACTGGCAGGTCTAAATCTACACTCAACTTTCGCGTTGCATACTGCACCTGCTCCAGATCAATACTTTTGCTGTAACGAGCGATAGAACAATGAGTGATGTCAGGCGGCAGCTTAGTTCCTTTCGGCAATTCTATGCGAGAAAGCAGTCTATTTCGGATATGATTGAGCAGTTGGGAGTTTTCGGTCTTGATAATAATCGCTCCTGGACTCACTACAAGTTCAGAAAAGTGCAGTGTTAGCAGGGGCTGTCCGGCCAGCACCTCTTTAACGATATCGTTGTACTGTTTGTGCCATTGCTCAAATAGCTCACGACGAGATTGGTCGCCGTAGTCAGCATGGCAAATTATCTCCATAATGGTGATATGTATACAGCTCGGCTGCATAAGCCAAACTGCATCGCCAAGAATATTTTTGAGCTGGCTTTGAAGCCGTGTTATTTTTTCCAGCGAGTCGCCAAACGGCATCGCAACAATATTATATTCATCAGGTGAATATTCTAGAGGACTTATGATTGTTTGCATATGATTGTCGACCTTTAATCCATCTCATCAAAATCGCGCAGCATTTGCGCACGCTTTTCGTCACCATCAAACTCACTATCCAGCCATGCCTCTAGTATGTCTTCAAAGTCGTCTTTATACCAAGATCCAAAGCATAAAACATTGGTATCGTCGTAAATTCTTGCGTTCTTTGCCTGTTCTACGTCTCGGCATAGTGACGCTCGTATACCTTTGAACCTATTTGCGCCAATTTCTACCCCCACGCCAGTTCCGCAAACAAGAATACCAAGGTCCGCTTCACCGGATTGCACTTCGTGCGCGACCGCGGGGATGATTTCTTGCAAGCTGATTTTAATATCAGCGCTTTTGGTGCCAAGGTTATGAATTTCAAAGTCTCGTGCCTGTAGTAGGTCAGTAAGTTTCTCAATTAGATCAACGGTGTAATGATCGCCTGCGATTGCAATTTTCATGTTATAAAATACCTTTCTGGTTCAAAACTTCAATAAGTTTTGGGAATTGGTGATACTCTTCGCTTTTCTCTAAGTTAAAGTGACCCTGACTCGGTACCATTACCAGCTCAGCATTGCAGTTATTGGCAACGTATTGTGCTTGATCAAGCGGCACGTAGGAATCATTGTCGGAATGAAGGAAGAGCATTTTTTTGGCGCCCTGCTGTATTGCCGACCAGTCGAAATCTACGTCAAACAGCTTATTGTTTGGCTCCCATTGCAAAGCGTTGTCATGGAAAACTGACACATCCACAATTGCGCCGACTTTTTCGATGCCGTTCTGTGCAATAATCAACGCCAAGATCGCTCCACTTGAATGACCCACAATGAGCGTATCTTCGTTAATCGCAAACGGACACTCCTTTTGTATAAATGTATACCAGTCGTTGAGACTTGGTTGTTCCGCATGAGGCAATTGCGGCAGCCATACCTGGAAGCCTTTTTCTTGTAGCTCATTTTCGAGCCACTGGAACCAATTTCCATCAGGGGAACCTAGAGTACCGTGCAGAATTATTGCTGTTTTCATCTTTCAATCATACCAGTTAGGATTGGATAAGGTCCCACGAGGCAGGGCTCACGCTAAGCCTACACTTACATTTTGCCAACTTAAGCCACTTTGATCTGTATACGGCTCACCCAGAATCGTAAAACCAACTTCTTCAAGTAGTCCCGCTGCTCGTTCATTGATGGTAAGATGCCGTGAATACAAAGTATTGTATTCACCCGTTTGCTTCATATAATCAATCACTGATGAAATTGTGTTGCTACCAACTCCGTGACCCCTAGCATCTGGATCACCTATCATAATGTGCACCGAAGGGGCTGGAAGATACTCTGATTCATGTAGGTCTACCCAAACCGCGCCTACAATGTTGTCTTGAAGCCGGATCATCCAAGTTAACTGATCATCTGAATCCAGAAAACCTTGTATGCGTTCACGCTCTTCTTCAAGAGTAGAGGGCTTATTATGATCGTCATCATTTCCCATTAACTTTAGTGTGTTTCTGCCGATGTCACCTTCAAGCCATTTAACTGCTATTGGAGCATCTCGCTCAACGTCAGGCTGTACTAATGTAATATCTGGTGACATTGTCTGAAGTTCTGTCATTGCCACATCATACCAAGAAAGAGGCCCGAAGACCTCTTTCTTATTTCTGCTTATAGCAGAAATCTATTTGAATAATAACAGAGAACCAGAGATAGTCATTACTATAGCCAGCGCTATTCTTGCAAAGCGCTCGCCATTTTTGATGGCAATGTGCGTGCCAGCATGGCCGCCAATCCAAGCGCCAATAAGACTCGCCAGTGCAAAATTCCACAAGATAAGGCCTTGTGGCGCTAAGATAACAAACAATATAATTGCTTGCGCCAGCGCGCCGTAGCGTTTAGCGATATTTGCTTCCACGGCCGTAAGACCCATGCAAAATAACATTGGGATAAAGAGCAGGGCGGCGAAGCCAGCACTAAACAAGCCATTCGCAAACCACAATACGGCATACAGCAAGTAGCCGAGGGTTAGAATATTCTCTGGGCGTTGGCCTGGAGCAAAGCCCTTCTTATTTATGAAAAGTGTCGGGATCATAAGTAGCACGAACCAGCCAATAAGCGTATGTGACACGTCGGCATGAATCTTAGGCAAAACAAATGTTGCCACGATAGTCGCGAGGGCCGCCAAAACAAGAAGTGGCAGCATAACAGTGCGCCGTACAAGCTTCTTACCACGAGCCGCAAACAGCGATCCACCCGACAAGCCCAGTCCAATTACCGAGCCGACCGCAATATTCTGCTGGGGTGAGAGTCCCATAAGTAAGAAGTACGGTGTCATAATAAATCCGCCGCCGCCTCCGCTCATGCCACTGAGGGCACTCGAAAGCAGCACGACAATAAACGTTAATATATATTCCATATAGTTTCCTTTTAGAATTTGGTATCAGAAAAAAGAGAAGAGCTTTTTAGGGCGCTGTGAGCAATTCGCAAGCTTGTGCGATTCACGGTCCAATACCAATTAAGAGATTTAGAAGTTAAAGCACTTCTTTAGCTGATTTATATTTTAGCATATACGCTTTGGAAAGTCAATTTATCAAGGTTTGATAAACGTCTGCATTAGGCGTGCGTACAGCTCCAGAGTGCGAAGAGTAGCTTCAGTCTAATATTTATTTTATAATAATTATTATATGAGCCCAGACTTAGGAGAGCGATTCCCTGACCCCGAAAGCCGCCCTCCAGGTCGGGCCGCCTTTGAGGATGCATATCAAGCACTGGGCGACGAAGCGACAGCCAGCCAGCTTACGCACAATATGATAAGGGCGCAGTATCGACTCGCAGGTGGTTTTTGGGTAGCAGTAGCATGTGGTTACATTGATAATTTTGATACTGAGGAGCGGCAATTCCTGGATGCTGAGGTCGTGCACCATACTGGCACCTTTAGCCTGAATGAGTTTACTGCGCCAGGTGGCGTGGAGGCATTCCTTGAGGGCCCGCCGTCTACTCACCGAATATTTCGTCGTGGCCTAGAACCCGAGGGCGACTTGAGCGACGAAGATTTTGACCTGGCCATGCGAAATCTTCAAGAAGAGTTGCCATCGGCCACTGTAGCTTGGATACATGAAGCACTCCGTATTATCCAACTGCCGGCAGAACACAGTTCAGGACGGGCCCGCATTGAGAGGATCATGGAACTAGCAGAAGCCACACCTGGGGTGCCGCTAGAGCTCACCACGCTGGTTACTATGAGCGGTATACGTGTCGTGGGCGGCTTGGCTCTTGAAGCTTTTTGGCGAAGCTCTAACCAAGCTGTTCTTGAGCGAAATGGATATAGTGCCGAATACCTCACCGAAAGAAGAATCAAGCTTAGCCGCGTTGCTGATGACGGCAAATCCATTTACATACGTGATGCCTACGGCAATGAAACCGTGGCTGCCGAAACAGCCGACCCGGCAGAACGTGAAGTGCTTAACGCTATCGGCTACGACACCCATAGCGTTAACGGTTGGCGTATGTGGGATCAGGATCTGGCAAGAATTGGCCTAACCCCGCCACCCGATAGCGCACCCCAGGATTTTGCACGTCGTATACAAGACACCCTCAACGCACCACGACTTGGCGAAGACGACAGGTACATACAGTTGGACGACGGCACCATTAAGGTTCGACAGCCAGATGGAACCATATACTAGGCTTTTGGCCTTTTCCAGAGATGTTTCGCTAAAGTCAGCTTGGCACTTCGGCCATAGGCATTCGTGCTAAAGTCCTACAGTCTAGCAAATCACCGAACCTAATTATTTATTAGTTTTAATAGCTCATTCACTTTTTGGGTTATTTCTTGGTATATCTCTTCTTCATAGGACCCAAGGTCATTATTATCAGTTCTATGGCCTTCTCCGATGTCGATTACTTCCCAGATGAGCACATCCGCCGGTAGTTCAACAATCTTCGCAGCCTCATCAGCTACCCTTTGATTTAGGAGCACTACCATATCGTGATTCTTGTCGATGCGTTCTTGGGTCAGTTGCTCTGGAGCTAGCTTGGCAAAAGATTTAATACCATGCCTATCGAGAACGGCTAGCGTATTGGCGAAGTACTCACGT
The DNA here is from genome assembly GCA_963721475.1 of uncultured bacterium. Lineage (GTDB taxonomy): Bacteria > Patescibacteriota > Saccharimonadia > Saccharimonadales > UBA4665 > CAMLQK01. Next base: position 895,159 of record CAVRJI010000002.1, read on the forward strand.
TCTTGGGGGTCATTCCAGTTCACGTTCGTGCCGCTAGAGATGCTACTTATGCCTTTGATGTTTAGTGATCTTAAATAGGTCTCAGCAATCAGACTGCGTAGGACATTGCCGCGACAAATAAAGTGTACGTTCATTGACTCATCATATCAAAAAACCGACCACTATGGATCGGTAGTTTGATTGGTACGCCCTATGCGACTTTACTCCAACCCGTCATGAAGCAACCTTAGCCCTAATTTAAGCAACCAGGCTATCGACATTACTTATAAAACGACTGACACGCCCAGCAAACCGACTGATATCGTATTCGGAAAAGGGAGTGACCCTATCAGCCTGATAAACCCGGTTGCCGCTCGTTGTATTGGGATCAGGATAAAAATAATCGTCATATTGTACAACTGTGGGAACATCGATACCCGGAAACTGATCACCGGCAAGGTCAAATCGTAACGATAAGTCGGGGTGAGTGTAGCCATCGTCCACATCATCAATGCGAAGCCAAGTGTGATCATCACCCACGGGCGAATCGGCTGCTGTAACTATTTTGCCTTCCTCAAAAAACATTTGGCTTACGTCAGCAATGCCAAGTCGGGATAACCACAGCCCAAACCCAAAGTTAGTAACACCACACTGACCATTTGATTTACCGGCGACGTACTCGCTTTTAGGGTAAATTGTATCTCGGCTCCAAGCCAAGGCCGCAAGTCTGCGAAAATTTTCTGCTTCACGTAACACGGCAAGCTCTTGTGAAGTATGGGCCTCTCGATCTGACCCGCGCAAAATATTTCTGACAGAAAATCTCATAATTTATCAATGATAACAAAAAATTAAAGAATCCTTTTTCGGGAGTTCTAGGCGCAGGCTCTTGGGTGGGTCAGGGGACTCTAATAGCCCTCTGACCACAGAGGGCTAAAACCCTGGCCAATTATGTCTTTAGATGAGGCCAGGGGTTAGAACCGCCCAAAACCTACAGACCAATTAAAAAACGCCACACAGGGTGACGTTTTTTAATTGGTGCGGCAGGTGAATAAAAGTTTCCAACAAATCAGGGATGAAATAACGCGATGGAGGGAGATTTTAGCCGTTCCTTATCAAGAATACTTGTTAAGTAGATAAGTAGTGGGAGTTACATGTCTTTGCTATGTGTCTTGACATAATATAGGATCATTTGCATGGACACTTAATAGTTGGTGATAACTAGTTCAGTAATTTTTCCTCGGCCCTGCACCTTACAGTTCACAGCACGATCAGCTAAAACCTCTGTCTGCCTGAACTTCTTGTATAGTTCTTTCACGAGTGGTGTATCTGAGTTGCTCATCATCAATAAACACCCGCGATCGTTCAACTCCTCAAAGACATTTTTTAGCTTTTCATGCTCAGTATTACCAAAGTTAGAACCAGTATACTGTGTGAAATTAGAAGTTGAACTCAACGGTACGTAGGGTGGATCTAAATAAATAAAATCACCTGCAACCGCACCAGCAAGAACATCTTCATAGCCACCATGCCATATATCAGCCCTTTTAAGCACCTCTGACGCACGCTTAATGCTGTCTATTTCGTGAAGAGAAGTTGTCTTACGGTGTCCATGCGGAACATTGAATTTTCCATCCGCATTTTCACGATACACACCGTTATAGCAGGTCTTATTCAAGAGTAGAAATAGTGCAGCACCCCAAACATCGTCATCTGTCCTTTGATTAAACTCATCCCTTAGTACGTAATAGAAAGCGCTTCGAGCTTCCTCTTCCAGCTCGGTATAGACATCGAGCAGCTCCTCCAGCTTATGCAACAAGCCGTCTAAATTATTTCTAACCTGGACGTACAGGTTTATTAAGTGCGGATTAAGGTCGTTTATTACAGCTCTGCGCGGCTCAAGCGAAAAGAACAAAGCCCCACCGCCCACGAAAGGCTCAAAATACTGATTATACGATTCAGGTCGTAACTCTGCCAGCTGAGGCAGCAACTTTGTCTTGCCCCCAAGCCATTTAACGAAGGGCTTTGCGGTAATTGTTGTTTGAGTTTTCAAGATAAAGAACATTATGATCCGGCGATCGCAATATTACAAATCATAATCATTATCGATCCTCTTCATATGTCAATACTTGCATTTATTTGGATAATGCATGCTAGTTAACTTATAATTGCTGAATATGAGCTACCTCCGCAGGTTTTACTAATGTCCGAGGATCAAAGGATCAATTTATTAAGCCGTCTTATTTCCGGGAAAGACATAAACAAAGAACTAACCCAAAGAAAACAGGCTTACGATTATCAATCTATAAGTATTCGTAAGCCCGAATTAATCAAAGAGAAGCTGCAAGAGGGATGGCAGCAAGACAAAGAATACAAGACAACCGTCAAACTCCGAAAGCTAAAAAGTCTCGACATACAATGCGAAGACAAAGTCTGGACCTTATGTGCGCTCATGGGCTTTAAAGTCATGAATAAGGACAGGGATTTTCGTATACCCTTTGACCCCAAAAGAGGCTTAACGCAGCAGATTGATGTGTTCGCTAAAGATGATGAGACTATATTAATAGTTGAATGTAAATCTACGGAAAAAAATAAACTTGGCGATTTTAAAAAAGACCTGGAAGCGACCGCTGGCCAGATGGAAGGTCTCGTAAAATCAATTAGAGCTTTATTCCCAGATCAGAATTTGAAATTTAAGTACATTCTGGCAACCAAAAACTACTGGCTAGGGGATCAAGATAAACAAAGACTCAAGAATCTCAATGGCGTTCACTTAGATGAGGAAAGTGTAGAGTACTACATAAACCTCTATAAGCATCTTGGTGCTGCTGCACGATACCAACTCTTAGGGTCTTTGTTCCACGGCCAAGAAATAACGGGCATGGACAATCAGATTCCAGCAATCAAGGGTAAGATGGGCAACCTCACTTACTACTCGTTCTCGGTAGAGCCTGAGAAGCTCTTAAAAATAAGTTACGTTCTTCATCGGAGCAAGGTTAACTCGGAGTTGATGCCGACTTACCAGAGGCTAATCAAAAAACAGCGCCTAGCTAAGGTCCTAGAATTTATTGATGAGAAAGCAGGCTATTTCCCGAACTCAATTGTAATAAGCCTCGATACCGAAGGCAAAGAACTGAGGTTTGATCGTGCCAACACACAAGTTAGTACCACACTAACCTCTATTGGCGTTTTACATCTACCCAAAAAATATAGGTCTGCCTACATTATTGATGGTCAGCACAGGCTTTACGGCTACTCAAACTCGAACCCATCCGCTGCCCCGGTCACGCACGAAGACGTCGAGCGTGCCGGTCCCGACCCGGTCCCGGCTCGGGACCATCTCGGCGTAGGCGTCGACCACCGGGGCGCCGGAGTGCAGGGCGGCGTTGACCATCGCCTCCCGGGCGGCCTGCAGGACGGCGCGGACGTGCTCGGTCACGGCGACCTCACCGTGCGGGTCGCCCACCACCACGACCTCGACCGGCACGCCGTGAGCGTCCTCGACCTCCGCGGCGGCGGCCTGGAGGGCGCCGGTCACCGTGACGTCGGCGGTCCGGGCGTCGCCGTACATCCACGACCGGAGGTCGCGCTCCTGGGCCCGGGCCAACGTCGCCACCCGACCGGGATCCGCCGCGTTCTTCTGGATCAGCGCCAGCGTCTGGAGCACCGAGTCGTGCAGGTGCGCGGCGACGTCGGCCCGGTCCTGGGTGCGCACCCGGGCGGCGCGCTCCTCCCCCAGGTCGGAGACGAGCCGGACGAGCCAGGGGCCCAGGATGACGGCGAGACCGACCACGCCGAGGGTGGCGGCCACCACGATGTCCTGGGCGATCTGGAACTGGCCGGCCTGGACGGCGAAGAGCAGCAGCGCGGTGACCAGGAGCCCCAGCCCGGTGGCCAGGCGCGCGTACGCGCCCGGACCGCCGGAGCCCACGACCAGCCGTCGCAGGTCCAGCCGGGTGGTCGTGTCGAGCCACCGCTCGCGCTGGGCCTGGTCGGCCTGACGCCACAGCACCGCGATCCCCCCGACCGCGAAGAGTGCCGGCCACAGCAGCGCGGGCCCGCCGTTGCCGTCGACGAGGCCGACCACCCCGAGCAGCACGATGACGAAGGCGATGTGGGGCCCGGCGTCGCGCAGGGCGGCCGGACGGCCCGGCCGTCGTCCCTGGCGCGAGGCCGCCTCGAGCCCCGGACTCTCCACCGGCGCGGGTGCCATCGGCAGCGCGATCCACAGGCCGAGGTAGAACACCACCCCGAACCCGAACAACCCGGTGAGCAGGAAGAACACCCGCACCCAGGTGGCGCCGACCCCGAGGTGGAGGGCCAGGCCCGCGCAGACACCGCCCAGGTAGGACTCCTGTGGAACGCGGAACGCCTTCCGCGGGGGCGAGATGCTGCTCATGGTCCTTGAATCGTCACACAACCGCCTCCCCTCGCCCATGCGTGGATCCCCTGACGCGACCCTGGTTCGACCCCGACAAGGTCCGGGCAGGATCAGGGTGGTCCCCGATGGTGGACGGCACGCCGCGCCGCCAGGCTGGACCCATGAACGACACCGACCAGCAGGCGCCGCCGCCTCCTCCCCCTCCGACACCACCACCGGGCCCCCCGGCGTCCACGCCGTCAGGTCCGCCCCCCGGCTGGCACGACGACCGCCACTGGCGCAGCGACCACCTCAGCGACTACCGGCTGCTGCGTCGTAGTCACGACCACAAGAAGATCGGCGGCGTGGCGTCCGGGGTGGCACGACACCTCGACGTGGATCCCACGATCGTGCGTGTCCTCTTCGTGGTCGCGATCTTCTTCGGAGGCGCCGGTCTGTTCGTGTACGCCGTGCTGTGGTTGGTCGTCCCCGACGACGCGACCGGACGGTCGGCGATCTCGGTGCGCGACGCCACCCGCAACGTCATCGTCATCGCCGCGCTCGTGCTCGCAGCGATCCTCGCCCTGAGCGACACCGTGGACGGCGGCTCGGTCTCCTGGCCGCCGCTGGTGGTGATCGCCGTCATCACGCTGGTGTGGCTGATGGCCCGGGACCGCCGCGACGAGCGCCGGTCGGACGATCCGGTGCAGCAGGGCCCCGTCGCGGGCCACGGCTCCGGCGGCTCGGACCTCGGATCCGGCTCCGGCAGCGGTGCGGCCGCCGCGCCGGGCTGGAGCGGAGCGACGTACACCCCCGCGCCGATCCCGCTCCGAGGACGCCGCGGCCCGCTGCTCCTCGGCCCCACCCTCGCCGTCGGAGCCCTGGCACTCGGCGCCCTGGGTCTCGTCGAGGCCTCGGGGGTCACCGTGGTCGACGGGGCCTACGCGGCACTCGCCGTCGGGGTCGTGGGGGTCATGCTCGTGGTGGGGTCGGTCTACGGCCGCCCCGGCGGCCTGATCCTGCTCGGCGTGGTGGCGTGCGTGGTGCTGGCGGCGGTCACCGTCGCCGAGCCCCGCTTCGACGGCGAGCGCAACCTCGAGATCGCTCCCACCTCCGCCGACCAGCTCGACGCGGCCTACTCCGTGCCTGCCGGCCGCATCGCGGTCGACCTGCGCGAGATCGACGACGTGCGCTCTCTCGACGGACGAAACCTGGACCTCTCGGCCAACGCCGGTGAGCTGCTGGTCATCATCCCCGACGGGCTCACCGTCGACCTCGACGCCGACATCGCCTTCGGCGGCGCCGTGGACTGGCCCGACGGCACCCGCGGTGGTTGGGACTTCGGTATGGAGCGCCGCATCGGCGACGCCCAGGACCCCACCATCACCGTCGACGCCGACCTGGACTTCGGACACATCGAGCTGAGGCAGCCATGACCCCCCACGAAGCAGACCCCGAAGCAGACCCCGCAGCAGACCCCGCAGCAGACCCCGCAGCAGACCCCGCAGCAAACCGGGCGGCAGACCCCGCAGCAGACGCTGCGGACCCCGGAGACACCCGCCCGCTCTCCTGGGACGAACCCCCCGGAGAGACCCCCAGCAGTGGTCGGCACCCGTTGTCGATCTCCTACCTCGTCGCCGGCCTGGTCTTCGCAGGTGTGTCCGTCGTGTGGGCGCTGCGGGAGTCCGGTCTGGTCGAGGCAGGCAGCAGCTCGTGGTTGTTCCCGCTCACGCTCGTCGTGGTGGGTGGCGTCGGGCTCATCGCCTCGGTCGTCTCCAAGGGTTGAGGTGGGTCACCGCAGCGACGAGAGCGCGGGGATGACGTCCTTCGTGGCCCGCACCTCGATCGACTGCCACAACGCCTACGAGCTCTCCGAGTGGTGGAAGCAGGTGCTCGGGTACGTCGACGACGCTGACCCGAACCTCCGGGCCACGAGGAGTGCCTGGTCCTGGACCCGGGCACCGGGCGCCGGCTGGGTCGTCCTGGCCGACCCCGAGGCGAACGAGTTCTGCATCCTGCGCAGCGACGACGAGAAGACGGCCACCCCGGCCTCCGCGGGCGGGTGACCGGGGGCAGAGAAACCGGGATGCGTCGGACACCTCGCGGAACCTAGCCTGGGTCGGTGCGCCACCTCCCTCTCGACCACCCTGGCACCGCGGACCACCGGTCCCCGGCGCGTTTCCTGTGGTGGACGGTGACGGGTCAGTGGCGCACTCTGACCCTGGGCATGTTCTTCGGCATCATCTGGATGCTCTGCGGGGCTGTCATGCCGGCTGTGGTCGGCCGCGCCATCGACCAGGGCGTGACCGCCGAGGACACCACGGCGCTGCTGCGGTGGACCGGGCTGATGTTCGGGATCGGGGTCGTGCAGGCTGCGGCCGGCATCATGCGGCACCGTTTCGCCGTCACCAACTGGCTGACCGCCGCCTACCGGGTCGTCCAGCTGGTCACCCGGCAGACCACCCGCCTCGGGGCGACGCTGCCCAAGCGCGTCGCCACCGGGGAGGTGGTGGCCATCGGCACCAGCGACCTGTCCCACATCGGCAACGCGATGGACATCTCCGCGCGCGCGGCCGGTGCGGTGGTGTCCTTCCTGGTGGTCGCCGTCCTGCTGCTGCAGACCTCGGTCCTGCTGGGCCTGGTCGTGCTCGTGGGCGTACCGGTCATGCTGCTGGCGCTCGGCCCGCTCCTGGGCCCGCTGCAGCGCCGCAACCTCGCGCAGCGGTCGATGATGGGGGACCTCTCGAACCTCGCCACCGACATCGTCGCGGGACTGCGCGTGCTGCGCGGCATCGGTGGCGAGCGCGTGTTCCACGACCGCTACGTCCGCGAGTCGCAGCGGGTGCGCCGAGCCGGGGTCGAGGTCGGCCGACTGCAGTCGGTGCTCGACGGGGCCCAGGTCGCCCTGCCGGGCACGTTCGTGGTTCTCGTCGTCTGGCTGGGCTCACGTCTCGCCGTGGCCGGCACCATCACCATCGGTGAGCTGGTGGCGTTCTACGGCTACGCCGCCTTCCTGATGATCCCGCTGCGGACGGCGACGGAGGCGATCAACAAGTGGATCCGCGCGCTCGTCGCGGCCCGCCGGATCTGCACGGTGCTCGCCCTGGTGCCCGACCTCTCCGACGCCAGCCACCCCAGCTCGGCACCCGAGGAGCCCTCCGACCTGGTCGACCTCACCAGCGGCGCCCACATCCGCAACGGTCGGCTGACCGCGGTGGTCTCCGACCGGCCCGAGGAGGCCGCCGAGGTTGTCGACCGGCTCGGTCGGTTCGCCGACGGCGACGTCCGCTGGGGAGAGACGCCCCTCGACGAGGTGCCCACGGTCGACGTACGCCGTCGCATCGTGGTCAGCGACCCCGGCAGCACCCTGTTCTCCGGGCCCCTGGCCGACCAGCTCGACGTGCGCGGCGGCGGAGTCACCGACGCCGATCTCACCCGGGCCCTGCACGCCGCCTCCGCCGAGGACGTCGTCGAGGGGCTGCCGGCCGGGTTGCGCTCGTGGGTGGCCGAGCGCGGCCGCTCGTTCTCCGGCGGTCAGCGGCAGCGGTTGGTTCTCGCCCGCGTGCTGCTGGCCGAGCCGGAGGTGCTGCTGCTCGTCGAGCCGACCTCCGCGGTCGACGCGCACACCGAGGCGCGCATCGCTGAGCGGTTGGCTGCGCTGCGCCGCGGCCGCACCACGGTCGTGACCACCACCAGCCCGCTGCTGCTCGACCGGGCCGACGAGGTCGTGTTCCTCGTCGGCGGCCGGGTCGCGGCCACCGGGCGGCACCGCGACCTGCTGGCCGAGGTGCCCGGCTACCGCGCGCTGGTCACCCGCGAGGAAGAGGTGCCCGCGTGAGCGCCCCGACGGTGCCGGAGGACCCGCTCCAGCTCCCACCCCCGAGCGACCTGCCGGACGCGGCCCGGGACGAGTCGCTGCCCGGCCCGACCCTCCCGGTCGCCGGACGCGCGACCTTGCGCGCCTACCTGGGGGCCCTGGTGCGACGCCACCGCCGCCTGCTGGCGACCATGCTCAGCCTGCACGCGGCGGCGGCCCTGGCCGGCCTGGTCGCGCCCCGGCTGCTCGGCGCGATCGTCGAGGCGGTGGAGTCCGGTGCCGGCGTCGGCACCGTCGACCGGCTGACGCTCGTGATCGCGGGCGCCCTGGTGGCCCAGACCCTGCTGACCCGGGCCGCGCGCTACCGCTCGTTCGTCTTCGGCGAGAAGGTGCTCGCGGAGCTGCGTGAGGACTTCGTCCGCGACACCCTCGCCCTCCCCATCGGCACGGTGGAGTCAGCCGGGTCGGGCGACCTGCTGACCCGGACCTCCCGCGACATCGAGCAGCTCGGCTGGTCGGTCCGCTGGGCGTTGCCGGAGTGGCTCATCGCACTCATCACCGCTGTTCTCACCGTTGCCGCTGCCCTCCTCGTCGGACCATGGGTGGCGGGGCCGATGCTCGTCGGCGTGCCCGGGGTCGTCGTCGGCGCCCGCTGGTACCTGCGCCGTGCCGGCGACGGCTACCTCCGTGAGAATGCCAGCTACTCGCGCATGAACGCCTCCCTCACGGAGACCGTCGAGGGCGCCCGCACCGTCGAGGCGCTGGGCCTGGCCGACGCCCGCATCGCTCGCGTCGACGACGACATCGCCGAGTCCTACGCCGCGGAGCGCTACACGCTCATGCTCCGGAGCCGCTTCTTCCCCAGCGTCGAGGTGACCTCCTACCTGCTGCCGAGCGTGGCGACCCTGCTCCTGGGTGGCTGGCTCTACAGCCGGGGTCAGGTCTCGCTGGGCGACGTGACCGCGGCGACCCTGTACGTCCAGATGCTCATCGACCCCGTCGACCGGCTGGTCGCCATCCTCGACGAGCTGCAGGTCGGCGCGGCGTCGCTGTCGCGCCTGCTCGGTGTCGGCGAGGTGCCCGACGACCGTGTCACCACCGACCGCACCCCTGACAGCGACGCTCTCGTCGCACGCGACGTGCGCTTCTCCTACGTCGAGGGTCGTGACGTCCTCCACGGGGTGGACCTGACACTGGCTGTCGGGGAGCGGCTGGCCATGGTCGGGCCGTCCGGAGCGGGCAAGTCCACCCTGGGCCGGTTGCTGGCCGGCATCCACCCCCCTCGCACCGGAACCGTCGAGGTCGGAGGGGTCGGGCTCACCGAGCTGCCGCTGGCGCAGCTGCGCGGCCAGGTCGCCCTGGTGACCCAGGAGCACCACGTCTTCGTGGGCACCGTGCGCGAGAACCTCGCGCTGGCCGTCGACGGCGATCTCCACCTCGACGACCCGGACGGGTGCGCGGGGGACGATCGGCTGCTCGCGGCGCTCGAGGCCGTCGACGCCGACGTGTGGGTGCGCGCCCTGCCTGAGGGCCTGGACACCGTGGTGGGCTCAGGTGGCCTCGCGCTGGGTCCTGCCCGGGCCCAGCAGCTGGCGCTGGCTCGACTGGTGCTGGCCGACCCCCACACGCTGGTGCTCGACGAAGCCACGTCGCTCATCGATCCCCGGGCCGCCCGCCACCTCGAGCGGTCGTTGGCCGCCGTGCTCGAAGGTCGCACGGTGGTGGCCATCGCCCACCGGCTCTTCTCCGCCCACGACGCCGACCGGGTGGCCGTGGTCGAGGACGGGGTGGTCAGCGAGCTCGGTTCCCACGACGAGCTGGTCGCACGCGGAGGGTCCTACGCCAGGCTCTGGGAGTCCTGGCACGTCTGAGCCGCGGGTCCGGCCTCAGTGCTCCTGGTGCCGCGAGGCGGAGCGCTCGGTGATGACGCGGCCCCGCACCGGCACCATGCCGTGCTCGATGCCCCACAGCACCACCTGGGTGCGGCTGGACACGCCCATGTGGCGGTAGGCCTCGCGGATGTAGCTCTTGACGGTGTTGGGCGAGAGATAGGTGCGCTCGGCGATCTCGCCGTTGCTCAGGCCCTGGGTGATGAGCGAGACGATCTCGGCCTGCCGGGCCGAGAGACCCTGCTCGCGACCGGGCCAGTCACCGCCGACCGCCTCGATCTCCCGGCCGAGATCGGCGGCCGGCAGCACGACCTCGTCACCGGCGGCCACCCCCTCGATGGCGACCACGAGCTCGTGGCCCTGCAACGACTTCGAGAGGTAACCACGCACGCCCTTGCGCAGCGCCTCGCGCACGAGCTCCTCGTGCATGTTCCAGCTGTAGACCGCCACCGCAGCCACCCGGGGCTGGCCGATGAGGTCGTCGATGTCGCTCGCCATCACCTGGGGGACCGAGAAGGTGTCGTAGAGCGCCACGTCCACCGGCTGGGCCACCGCGACGTCGACGTCGAGCTCGACGACGTGGATCCGGTCCGCGAACTCGTCCAGCATCCGCTGCAGGCCACGGACCACCAGCTCGTGGTCGTTGACCAGCGCGACGCGGATCGGCCTGACCTCGGCGTGCCCGTCGTCTCCCCCGAACCCGGCCGGGCCGGGCACGCGGGAGAGTTCGCTCGTGCTCACGCGCGCCAACCTACCCCGGTGCGACGGCGGAGGCCGGGCTCATGTCGGCCCCGAGCGCTCCTCCTCGGCGAGGGTGCGGCGTCGGCGGCAGCGGTAGAGGTCGAGCAGGACGTCGTCGTCGACCACCCGGGTGGCCAGGGAGAGGTCGTGCTCGGCGGCGATCCGGTCGGCCGCCCCGTGCACGTCCGCGCCGTCGAGCGGCCACCCCTGGATCTCGTGACGCCAGTGGACCAGCAGCAGGGCACCGTCGGGGGTGAGCGAGGAGCAGGCCTTCCCCAGGGTCTCGGCCAGCTCGTCCCGGGAGAGGAAGTAACCGATCTCCGACAGCACCACCACGTCATAGGTGCCCTCGGGCCACGCGTGCGGCACCCGCAGCCGCTCGAAGCGCACGGACCTGCCGGCACACCGCCGGGCCGCCGCCGCGATTGCAGCCTCGCTGACGTCCACGGCCACCACGTGGTCGGCGCGGTCGGCCAGGGCCGCGGTCAGCTCACCGACCGAGCACCCGACCTCCAGCACCGAGCCGACGAGCTCGTGCGGCAGGCACGCCAGCGTCAGGGCCCGCCGCCTGGCCTCGTACCAGGAGGTGGCGGTGCGCCACGGGTCGGCCTCGCGGAGGTGCAGCTCCTCGAAGACGTGGGCCGCGTCCGGCGTACCCGGCGACCGCTTCGGCTCTTGCCGGTCCCGCGACTCCCGCGGCTCGGGAAGGTCCCGAGACGCCTGGCCAGACGCGTACGACGCGCCGCTGCGGGTCTCGACGTAGGTCTCGTAGGGCCGGTGGAAGGACGAGAGCATCGCACGGTCGAGGACGGCCTCGTCACCCTCGGCGTCGGAGAGCGGCGCCGTCTGGGAGGGGTAGCAGGCCAACGCCTGCTCCTTGGCCGCCAGCTCACCGGGGGTGAGAGGCAGCACCGAGCACTCGGCCCAGGGCACGTCGGCGGGCTCACCCCAGTACCACAGCCAGATCGGCGCCTCCAGGTGGCGGGCGCCGGTCTCGACCGCGATGTCGGCCGCGGCCCGGGCGACGGCCTCGTGGTCGCCGTGCGCGTCGTGGCGCCAGGTCGAGACCAGCAGGGTGTCGGCGTCGACGACGTCTCGCAGCCGGTCGGCGATGGCGTCCTCGTGCCCCGACAGCCGACCGTCGGGCAGCCCCAACCGGATGAGGCGAGCGGCGGGGTGCAGGATCCCCACCGCCTCGATCAGCTCCTCACGTCGTCGTCCGGCCAGGGTCTCGGGGCTCGCCGTGGGGCTGTCGGGGTGCGAGGCTTCCCCGTCGGTGGCGACCATCACGACCGTCGGCAGGTCGTGCTCGGCGGCGCGAGCCAGCAGCCCGCCGCACGCGAGGGTCTCGTCGTCGGGGTGGGCCACGACCACGACCAGGCGCTCATGCAACGCGCGAGCCGCCCGGTGAGCCTGATGGAGCGCGATGCGCTGTGCCTTCGGGCCCGCAGGTGCCCGTCGATCTCGTCGGCCTCGGCGCCCAGGCGCAGAGACGGCACCGAGCGCCACTGCGGCAACGCCCGCCAGGTCTCGTCGTCTCGGCCGGTGTCGGGCCGGGAGAAGGCCGGTGGCTCGGAACGCGAGCCCGCTCGGGGCTCACCCCGCGGCACGGGTGATCACCTCCGGGAGCGTCTCGAGGACGCTCGCCCGGCCCTGCCGGTCCGGGAGCAGCCCGTCCTGCCGGTCCTGCTGGTCCTGGAGCAGCCCGAGGTACGCCGCGAAGCCGCCGGGCGTCCTCCCGAGGCGCCGCGAGGACGTCGTGACGCACCCGGCGGCCGTCCTGACCAGCCGGGCGCCGGACTCCTCCAGCCGCTCGACGAGGCGGACGTCCTCGTGCTCCTCGAGCGGCTCGAACCCGCCGACGGCGTCGTAGTGGTCCAGCCGGATCCCGAGGTTCGCGCCGTGGACGTGGTCGTGATCCTCCCGGGCGGGGTGCAGGGCGTGCCAGCGCATGCGCAGCGGCTCGGGGAGCCCGCGCTGCGGCTGCACCATGCCGACCACCGCGTGGGCACCACGGTCGGCCCGGTCGAGCTGGCCTGTCAGCCAGTCGCCGGGCACCTCGCCGTCCGCGTCGGTGGAGGCCAGCCAGGTGCGCTGGGCGGGGTGCCTCAGGCCTGCTTCGCGAGCCGCGAGGACGCCGGCGGCCCGCGTGGCGCCGACCCGTCCGAGCCCGACGACCACCCCCGTGACGTGGGCGAACCGTGCGAGCACCTCGGCGCTGCGGTCGGTGCAGGAGTCCAGCACCACCACGACCCGGACGCCGACGGCGGGCCGGGTCAGCCGCAGGTTGTCGACGGCGCGATCGATCGAGCCCAGGCACGCGGCCAGCGTGACCTCCTCGTTGCGCGCCGGGACGACCACGAGAACCTGCCAGGGGTGGGTGACGAGAGTGACCTCGGCGCCTGTCACCAGCCGACCTCCGGGAGGGCGTCGAGCAGCCACCGACCCAGCGCCGCCTGGTCACGCTCGGCGTGCTCCTGGCGCAGGTACAGCTCCAGGTCGGCGGTGCGCGCGGCGTGGTCGGGCTCGGCGACCTTGGGACCGGGGCCGAGGGCGTGCTCGCTGCGCAGCAGCACTTCCTCGGCCGCGCGGCGGACGACCTGGCGGACCGTGAGGGCGAGTCGTTCGCCGTGCTCGGCGTCGGCGCGACCGGCGTCCACCGCGGCGGCGGCCTGGAGGAGCACGGCGCGGGCCGCGGTCAGGGACGCCTCCACGGCACCCAGGTGCATCTGTCCGATCTGGTCGAGGGGGCGGAGCTCGGCCTGGGCGAGCATGCGGCGGGCGACGCCGACCGCACCGCCGTACCAGACGGCGGCCACGCCCATGCCACCCCAGGCGAAGCCGGGTCGCTGCAGGTACCAGCCGGGCTCGCCGACCGCGTCCGCGGGAACGGCGTGCAGGTCGAGGGCGGTGCTGGTGACCTGCTGGAGGCCGCGGGCGACCCAGGCCTGCTCGGCGGCGGACTTCACCCCCGGGTCCCTGAGAGGGACCGCGAACAGCTGGCGGTCGTCCTCGTCGACCCAGGCGGTCACCAAGGCTCGGTCGGCGACGTCGGCGACCGAGCACCAGTGCTTGCGCCCGTTCAGCTCCCAACCCCGTCGGGTGACGTCGGCGGTCAGTCGCGGCGGCGGACCCTCGGCGGCGTACACGCCCCACAGCAGGTCGACCTCGTCGTCGGCGACCCCCCCGGCCTGGTCGAGGATGGCGAGCGCGTCGAGGTGCGGCTCGACGACGCGAGCGACGGTGAGGTCGGCCGCCCCGAGGGTGGCCAGCAGCTCCCAGAGCAGCAGCGTGGAGCCGGCGCCCGGGCGCGGGGCCTCGCGACCGAGGGCCCGGGCCAGGTCGGCGGAACGGTGCAGGTCGCCGGCGACCTCGGCCGCGGAGACCGCCGCGAGGCTGACGAGCGCGGCCGGTGGGGTCGTCGCCGGGGCCGTCGCGCCGGGATCGCCGGCGGCGCGCAGCAGGACCGGGAGGGACTGTTGTGCCATTTCGCCACATTAGGCGCACCGTCCATGCGCAGGCACACCCGCAGGTGTGGACCCCTTCACCCGACCTCCCGGCACCCGGACTCGGCACGCGCTGCGTCGGTCTGAGCGACCGGGCCGTGAAGCCTGCGCTCGTTGTCGTTACCCTCGGCTGGTGACTACGGCGCCCACTCCTCAGCAGGTACGTCGTGCCCTGGCCCGCGCCCGCCGGGGGGCCGCCCTGGACGTGTCCGAGGCCACGGTCCTGCTGGCCGCCCGTGGCGAGGACCTGGCCGCGCTCATGGACGCCGCCGGCCGGGTCCGCGACGCCGGCCTGGTCGCGGCCGGGCGTCCCGGCGTCGTCACCTACTCCCCCAAGGTCTTCATCCCCCTCACCCGGTTGTGCCGGGACCGCTGTCACTACTGCACGTTCGTGACGGTGCCCGGCAAGCTCGCGGCCGCCGGCGAGCAGCCCTTCCTCTCCCCCGACGAGGTGCTGGCCATCGCCTCCCAGGGAGCGGCGCTGGGGTGCGCCGAGGCGCTGTTCACGCTCGGCGACCGACCCGAGGGCCGGTGGCCCGAGGCGGCCCGGTGGCTCGACGAGCACGGTTATGACTCGACGCTGGACTACGTGCGCGCCATGGCCATCCGGGTGCTCGAGGAGACCGGCCTGCTGCCGCACCTCAACCCCGGGGTCATGTCGTGGCAGGAGATCAACCGTCTCAAGCCGGTCTCGCCCTCGATGGGCATGATGCTGGAGACCACCTCGACGCGCCTGTTCACCGAGAAGGGCCAGCCTCACCACGGCTCCCCCGACAAGGACCCGGCGGTCCGGCTCCGGGTCCTCGAGGACGCCGGACGCCTCTCGGTGCCGTTCACCTCCGGGCTGCTGGTCGGCATCGGAGAGACCCTCCAGGAGCGGGCCGAGACCATCTTCGCGCTGCGTGGCGTCGCGCGACAGTACGGCCACCTGCAGGAGGTCATCGTCCAGAACTTCCGGGCCAAGGCGGACACCGCGATGCGCTCGGTCGACGACCTCGACCTCGACGCCTACCTCGCGACCATCGCGGTCACCCGCCTGGTTCTCGGTCCCACCATGCGCGTCCAGGCGCCACCCAACCTCGTGGACCTCGACGAGTGCCGCGCCCTGCTCGCCGCCGGCGTCGACGACTGGGGCGGGGTCTCCCCGCTCACCCCCGACCACGTCAACCCGGAGCGACCCTGGCCCTCCCTCGACCGGTTGCGTGACATCACGGCCGCGTCCGGTCTCACGTTGCGCCCACGCCTCACGGCGCACGCCTCCTACGTCACCGCCGGTGACCCGTGGATCGACCCCCGGGTCCGTCCGCACGTCACCGCCCTCGCCGACCCCGACGGCTACCTCCGCCCCGACGCCCGCCCGGCCGGTCTGCCCTGGCAGGAGCCCGACCTCGGCGGCCTCGACGCCGGCACCGGCCGCACCGACCTGCACACCACGATCGACACCACCGGCCGCACCACCGACCGCCGCTCCGACTTCGACGACGTCTACGGCAACTGGCAGTCCCTGCGCGACCAGCTCGCCGCCCAAACCGCCGCCCAGGCCGTGGATGGGACGCGAGCTCCCGCGCCCGAGGGGGGCGAGGCCGCCGCGCAGGGCGTGGATGGGTCTGACCCCATCGGAGCTCCCGATCCCCGGAGAACCACCCCCCCTCCCCTGACCCCCTCCGTCGCCGACGCCCTGCGCCAGGCCGAGAAGGACCCCCAGGCCCTCACCGACGCCCAGGCTCTGGCCCTGTTCACCGCCGATGCCCACGACCTCGACGCCGTGCGTCGACTCGCCGATGCCCTGCGCCACGACGTGGTGGGCGACGACGTCACCTACGTGGTCAACCGGAACATTAACTTCACCAACGTCTGCTACACCGGCTGCCGCTTCTGCGCGTTCGCCCAGCGGCGCACCGACGCCGACGCCTACTCGTTGTCGATGGAGCAGGTGGCCGACCGCGCCGAGGAGGCGTGGCAGCTGGGGGCGACCGAGGTGTGCATGCAGGGCGGCATCGATCCCGACCTGCCGGGGACGGCGTACTTCGACATCGCCGCGGCGGTCAAGCGTCGGGTCCCGGGGATGCACGTGCACGCCTTCAGCCCGATGGAGGTCGTCAACGGCGCCTCCCGGACGGGGTTGTCGATCCACGACTGGCTCCTGAAGGCCCAGGAAGCCGGTCTCGACACCATCCCGGGCACTGCGGCGGAGATCCTCGACGACGACGTGCGATGGATCCTGACCAAGGGCAAGCTGCCGACGAGCGCGTGGATCGAGGTGGTGACGACGGCGCACCAGCTGGGGATCCGGTCGAGCGCGACGATGATGTACGGCCACGTCGACCGGCCCGACCACTGGGTGACGCACCTGCGGGTGCTGCAGCGGATCCAGGACGAGACCGGTGGGTTCACCGAGTTCGTGCCGCTTCCGTTCATCCACACCAGCGCCCCGATCTACCTCGCCGGGGTGGCTCGCCCCGGTCCTACGCTGCGGGACAACGTGGCGGTGCACGCGGCGTCGCGCATCCTGCTGCACGGTCGGATCGACAACGTGCAGACGTCGTGGGTGAAGCTGGGCGTCGAGGGCACGCGCCTGATGCTGCGCTCGGGCTGCAACGACCTCGGCGGGACGCTCATGGAGGAGACCATCTCGCGGATGGCCGGGTCCCAGCACGGGTCGGCGAAGACGGTCGCGGAGATCACCGATATCGCTGCCGGCATCGGGCGGCCGGTCCGCGAGCGCACCACGACGTACGGCGTGCGCGTCTGAGCCTGGCGCGGACGCCCCGACCCTGCTCGACGCTGACCGGGCGCGGGGCTCAGCCGTCGGTGGTCAGCGAGCAGCCACGGACGGCGCCGAGGTCGACCGGCATCTCGTCGAGGCCGTAGACGATCGACTTCTCCCGGAAGGCGTGCCGCCCGGTCCCCCGGACGGCGAGGTCGGGGAGGCGGCGAGCGAGGGCGGGGTAGGCGATGCGCAGCTCCATGCGCGCCAGCTCGGCGCCGACGCAGCGGTGGAAGCCATGGCCGAAGGCGAGCGTGGTGCGCCCAGGGGCGCGCTCGGGGTCGAAGTGGTCGTCGAGGCCGGCGCGGGGGTCGCGGCCGGCGCCGGCGAGGTGGCACATGACGACGTCGCCCTTGGCGATCCGTTGGCCTGCGACGACGATGTCCTCGCGGACGAAGCGCGGGAACGCCACCTGGACGACCGAGAGGTAGCGCAGCAGCTCCTCGACGGTGGAGTCGACCAGGGTCGGCTCCTCCGCGAGTCGTCGGTAGGTGTCGCGATCACCGAGCAGCACCGCGGTGCCGAGGGCGAGCATGCTGGCGCTCGTCTCGAACCCGCCCGTGAAGGCACCGTCGGCCAGGCCGGCGAGATCCCGGTCGTCGATGGTGTCGCCGTGGTCGCGGATGATCTGGCCGACGAGCCCCTCACCGGGGGCGAGTCGCTGACGACGGGTGAAGTCCTTGAGGAACTCCCGGGAGGCCGAGACCGCGCCGAAGGCGCCGGAGCCGCCGTAGCTGACGTCGAAGCGGGCCGAGGTCAGCGAGCGGAAGGTCTCGCGCTCCTCGATCGGCAGGCCGAGCAGCTCGCAGATGACGAGGAACGGCACGGGGAAGGCGAAGTCGCGCACGAGGTCGGCTTCGCCGTCGGCCGACGTGGCCTCGAGGACGTCGAGCTGGGCCTCCACGATCTCCTCGATGCGCGGTCGCAGCCGGGCGAGGCGACGCATGGTGAACTCCGGGGTCAGCAACCGCCGCAGCCGGGTGTGGTCGGGGGCGTCGCTGAACCCCAGCCCCCCGATGTCGCCGCTGGTCGCGTCCCCGACTGCGCCGACGTACGGGCGGATGTCGTTGCTGTACGACGCCGCGTCGGCGAGCACCTCACGCACCTCGGCGTCGCCCGTGACCAGCCAGACGTCGAGTCCCAGGAACGAGGTCAGCTTGGCCACGGGCGCGGTCTCGCGTTGCGCGCCGAGCCGCGCCACCGGGTCGAAGCCGTCACGTCGCAGCGGCCAGACCAGGCGGTCGGGCACGCGGTGGACCTGCGAGAGGTCGACGGGGCCGACGCGCTTCATGATCCGTTGGCGGATCATGGTCTGCACACCGGTGGTGAAGCGCGGCATGGCTACGAGGCCCCCAGAGGTCGAGTGTCTGCTCATCATAGGAACTCCGGCGCCGGGCGCGCAGCATCACCACCCGACGGGGCGTCGCTTCCGGGCGGGCCGGGCGACGGGCCAGGGTAAGGTGGTCGCAGTCCGAGCCGAGTAAGGGGACTCGCCGTGCGTCGTCTGCTTTTCAGTCTCTTGTTGTGCGGTCTCGTGCTGACCGCCGCCCCGGCGCTGGCCTACCAGCCCACCGAGGGCGCGAAGTTCAACGTGCCGCGCCCCTGGGGCTCGAGCGTGCAGAAGTTCCGGATCGTGCGTCACGTCGAGAAGGCGATCACCGAGACCCGGGCCACGGCCCAGGACCCGAACCCGACGATCCTGATCTCCTCCTACCTGCTCGACCGCGCGGAGTCGGTGGACGCCCTGATCGGCGCCTGCAAGCGCGGTGTGTCGGTGCGCGTGATTCTCGACGAGGGCATCAACACCCGGACCTCCAAGCGACTGATCCAGGCGCTCAACGCCGACAACGTCAAGGACGAGGACGGGGACGGCATCGGCGACGGACCCCCGAGGCGTGGCCGCTGCGACCGACCGCTGCCCCCGACGGACCCGACGGACCCGCCTGCCCCGGAAGCCCCGCGCTCCGGTCGTACGGCCGAGGTTCCCGAGGCCGAGCCCTGGTCCACCGCCCGAGCCCGCGGCAGCGTCGCGCTGCCCACCGAGGACAGCGTCACGTGGGGCGGGGACCGCAGCTACGTCAAGAAGTGCGAAGGCAGCTGTCGCGGCGGCGGCGGCCACATGCACAGCAAGTTCTACGCCTTCACCAGCACCGGGACGGCGCGCCATGTCGTGATGGTGAGCTCCTCGAACCTCAACTACGGTGGCGCCGGCCTGGGCTGGAACGACCTCTACACGATGAAGAACCGACCCGAGGGCTTCGCCGGCTACCAGCGCATCCACCGGGAGATGACGGAGGACTCCCGCGCCGGCGACGGCAAGGAGGAGCTGCGCGACGGCCCCTACCTGAGCCGCTTCTACCCGATGCGCCGTGCCTCCAGGTCCAACGACCCGGTGCTGGCGGACCTGCAGAAGATCAGGTGCCGCAGTGCCCTGGGGCGCACCCAGGTGCACGTGTCGATGTTCGGCTGGCGTGGCGCGCGCGGGACGTACCTCGCCGACAAGGTGTTCTCCCTCAAGCGCGACGGGTGCAAGGTGCAGGTGATCTTCGGCGCACCCTCGAAGAAGATGGCGATCTACCTCCGCAAGAAGGCTCGCGCCACCCGGGTCCCGCTGTTCAACAGCCGCTGGGACTTCAACGGTGACGGGACCAAGGAGATCCGCGCCCACACCAAGTACGTCCTGGTCAAGGGCCGGTACGGTCAGGACCGCTCGGCGTACGAGGTGATGACGGGCTCGGCGAACTGGGTCGACGGCGGGCTGGACCGAGGCGACGAGACCACGCTCAACATCTCGCTGCGCTCGGCCTACCGGCAGTACCTCGTCAACTGGAACGACATCCGGCGCCACTCGGTGCGCGTCGCCCGCTGAGCTGGGCGCGCGAGCGCTACTCCCACTCGATGGTGCCGGGAGGCTTGCTGGTGACGTCGATCGTCACCCGGTTGACCTCGCGCACCTCGTTGGTGATGCGGGTGGAGATGGTCTCGACCACGTCGTAGGGCAGTCGCGCCCAGTCCGCGGTCATGGCGTCCTCCGAGGTCACCGGCCGCAGCACGATCGGGTGGCCGTAGGTGCGCCCGTCGCCCTGCACCCCGACCGAGCGGACATCGGCGAGCAGCACCACGGGGAACTGCCAGATGTCGCGGTCCAGGCCCGCCCGGGTGAGCTCCTCGCGGGCGATGAAGTCCGCCGCCCGCAGGATCTCGAGCCGCTCGTGCGTGACCTCGCCGATGATGCGGATCCCCAGCCCCGGCCCCGGGAAGGGGTGGCGCCAGACGATCTCGGCGGGCAGACCGAGCTGCTCGCCGACCAGCCGGACCTCGTCCTTGAACAGCAGCCGCAGGGGCTCGACGAGCTCGAACTCGAGGTCGTCGGGCAGCCCGCCGACGTTGTGGTGGGACTTGATGTTCGCCGTGCCGGTGCCGCCGCCGGACTCCACCACGTCGGGGTAGAGGGTGCCCTGGACGAGGAACTGCACCTTCTCGCCCTGCGCTGCGGCCGAGCCGATGATGTCGATCTCGGCCTGCTCGAAGACCCGGATGAACTCCCGGCCGATGATCTTGCGCTTCTCCTCCGGGTCGGTGACCCCGGCCAGCGCATCGAGGAAGCGGGCCTGCGCGTCGACGACGTGGAGGTCGACGCCGGTGGCGGCGACGAAGTCCCGCTCGACCTGCTCGGCCTCGCCCTGACGCAGCAGCCCGTGGTCGACGAACACGCACGTCAGTCGGTCGCCGACGGCGCGCTGGACCAGGGCGGCGGCGACGGCGGAGTCGACGCCGCCGGAGAGCCCGCAGATCGCGCGGGCGTCGCCGATCTGCACGCGGATGCGCTCGAGCTGCTCCTCGACGATGTTGACCATCGTCCAGGTCTGCCGGCAACCGGCGATGTCGTGCAGGAAGTGGGCCAGCACGGTCTGGCCGTGCTCGGTGTGCATCACCTCGGGGTGCCACTGCACTCCGGCGAAACCGCGCTCGACGTGCTCGAAGGCGGCCACCGGGGAGACGATGGTCGAGGCCAGCACCGTGAAGCCGGCCGGGGCGCCGACGACGGAGTCGCCGTGGCTCATCCAGACCTTGTGGCTCTCGGGGACCTCGGCCAGCAGGGTGCCGGCCTCCTCGACCACGACCGGCGTCCGGCCGTACTCCGAGCGCCCCGTGCGCTTGACCTCGCCGCCGAGGGCCTGGGCCATGACCTGGAAGCCGTAGCACATGCCGAAGACGGGGACGCCGGCCTCGAACAGCTCGTCGCTGATCTGGGGGGCGCCGGGCTCGTAGACCGAGGACGGTCCGCCCGAGAGGACGATCGCCTTGGGGCCCTTGGCCAGCATCTCGGCGACCGGCATCGAGTGGGGGACGACCTCGGAGTAGACCCGAGCCTCCCGCACCCTGCGGGCGATCAGCTGGGCGTACTGGGCGCCGAAGTCGACGACGAGGACCAGGTCGTGTTCGGTGGTCACCGGGCACCTTCCAGGCGGGAGACGAGGACCCCTCAGCCTAGCGGCCCGTCCGGGGCGGCAAGATCGTCGTCCCGCGGCGTAACCCTCGCGCCCACCGGTCGTTGCGCCGGGTGAGACCCGGTAGGTCCACCTCCGGCGCCGGGTCTGCGTGGGTCGGCGTCCGCGGTCACGTGGTGCCGGCTCCGACAGGGCCCGGCCTCCCTCCCTCCCCGGTCGGGCCCTGGACCTTTTTCCAGGCTCCGTTCTCCCTCTCGGTCACAGATAAGTGGCAACCGCACCTATCGAACGCTCCCGAGGTGCGTTCGCCACTTATCTGTCGCGTCTGACGGTCCGTGGGTCAGGAAACCGCCACGATCGGCAGCCGCAGGGCACCGGGAGCGCTCGGCGGCACGGCGGGGTCACGAGGCTCGATCGGCTCGATCCGCTCGTAGGTCGCACCGAGCGGCGGTCGCGCGTCCTGCTCCCCCTTGTTCGGCCAGTAGGCCATGGCCCGCTCGGCCTGGGCGGTGATCGTCAAGGAGGGGTTCACGCCGAGGTTCGCCGAGATCGCCGAGCCGTCCGCGATGTGCATGCCGGGGTAGTTGAACACCCGTTGGTAGGCGTCGACGACGCCGTCGTCGGCGGAGCGGCCGATGGTGCAGCCGCCGATGAAGTGAGCCGTCATCGGCATGTTGAAGGGGTCGCCGACCGAGCCGCCCGGGGTGCCGCCCATGATCTCGGCCATCTTGCGGACCACCTCGTTCGCGACCGGGATCCAGGTCGGGTTCGGCTCGCCGTGACCCTGCCTGGAGGTCAGCCGCCACTTCTTGGTGCCCGGGATCTTCTTGGCGTACGTCGTGAGCGAGTTGTCGAGGGTCTGCATCACCAGGGCGATGATCGTGCGCTCTGACCAGTGCTTGACGTCGTACAGGTCCCGCACGCTGCTGCGCTGCGCCCACAGCTCCCCCAGCCACGTGCGCCAGCGTGGCACGGGACCGTCACCGTCGGTCAGCACGGTCTGCATCAGCGACATCGCGTTGCTGCCCCTGCCGTAGCGGCACGGCTCGACGTGGGTGTCGGAGTCGGGGTGGAAGCTCGAGGTGATGGCGATCCCGCGGCTGTAGTCGATCGAGGTGTCGGGCGCGATCGCCCCGAGGATCGACTCGGAGTTGGTGCGCGAGAGATGGCCGAGCCGGTCCGAGAGCTTGGGCAGGTAGCCCTGGGCCTTCAGCTTGTGGAGCAGCTTCTGGGTGCCGATGGCCGCCGCGGCGAACACCACCTGCTCGCAGGTGAGCGTTCGCGTGACGGAGGGGCCGCTGCGCAGGGACTTGGTCCACTTCACCCTGACCTCGAAACCGCCTCCCTCCAACGCGGTCACGCGCGTCACCGTGGTCAGCGGGAGGACCTTCGCGCCCTTCTTCTCGGCGAGGTAGAGGTAGTTCTTCACCAGAGTGTTCTTGGCGTTGTGCTTGCAGCCGGTCATGCAGTCGCCGCACGCGATGCACGCGTTGCGGGCCGGACCGGCGCCGCCGAAGTACGGGTCGGGCACCTCCTCCCCCTGCTTCGCGTCGGGGCCTCCGAAGAAGACCCCCACCGGGGTCGGGTGGAAGGTGTCTCCCACCCCGAGATCGTTGGCCACCTTCTCCATCACGTCGTCGGCGGGTGTCCGCAGCGGGTTCTCGACCACGCCGAGCATGCGCTTGGCCTGGTCGTAGTACGGCGCGAGCTCGGACTTCCAGTCGGTGATGTCGGCCCACTGGGGGTCCTGGTAGAACTGCTCGAGCGGCTCGTAGAGGGTGTTGGCGTAGACCAGCGATCCGCCGCCCACACCCGCGCCGGCCATGATGAGCGAGTCGCGGACGGCCTCGATCCGCTGGATCCCGTAGCAGCCGATCTCCGGGCGGAAGAGGTACTTCCTCAGCTCGAACGAGGTGTTCGCGTAGTCGGAGTCCTCGAAGCGTGCCCCGGCCTCGATGACACCCACGCGATAGCCCTTCTCGGTCAGGCGCAGGGCGCTGACCGAGCCACCGAAGCCCGACCCGATCACGAGCACGTCGAAGTCGAACGGGCCGGTCACGTCGTTGTCTGCCACCGGGGTCACTTCCTGCCGAGCCTGGTCATGAGGCGAACGTTGAGCGTCATGATCTTGGCGTACTGCTGGTCGCTCATGCCGAGCATCGGAGCGAATCGGATCAGCCGCTGGGTCGCGACCGCCTGCGACTCGGTGTAGCGCAGGATGCCCTCCGCTCCCTGGCGACGCCCCATGCCCGACTCGCGCATGCCGCCCATGGGGGCGGCGATGCTCGCGAACGTCGCCCCGAAGGCCTCGTTGATGTTGACCGTGCCGCACATGATCTGACGGGCGATCGCGCGGGCCCGCGGCCCGTCCTGGCTGAAGATCGAGGCGTTGAGGCCGTACTCCCCGTCGTTGGCTCGCGCGATCGCGTCGGCCTCGTCGTGGAAGCGGTAGAGCGAGATGACCGGTCCGAAGGTCTCGTCGCCGAAGCAGGTCATGTCCGGCGAGACGCCCTCGAGGACGGTCGGCTCGTAGAAGAACGGACCGAGGTCGGGGCGGGCCCGGCCGCCGGTCAGGACGCTGACGCCCTTGGCGCGGGCGTCCTCCACGTGTGCGACCACGGTGTCGAGCTGCTCCTGGCTGATGAGCGATCCCATGTCGACGCCCCAGTCGGGTGTGGCCCCGAGGGCCATCGCGTTGACCCGGTCGACGAAGGCGGCCACGAAGCGGTCGTAGACCTGGTCCGCGACGTACATCCGCTCCATCGACACGCACAGCTGGCCGGCGTTGGAGAAGGCCGCCCGCACCGCACCCTCCGCCGCCCGGTCGATGTCGGCGTCACGCAGCACGAGGACGGGGTTCTTGCCGCCCAGCTCGAGGGAGCAGCCGATCAGCCGGTCGGCGCACTTCTGGGCGATGACCTTGCCCGTGGCCGTGGAGCCGGTGAAGCAGACGTAGTCGGCGCGCTCGATGATGTCGGTTCCGACGTCCCGGCCGGGGCCGGCCACCATCTGCCAGAGGTCCTCGGGGAACCCCGCCTCACGCATCAGCTCCAGGCCGTAGAGGGCGGTGAGCATGGTCTGGGCGTCCGGCTTGGCCACGACCGCGTTGCCGGCCATGATCGCCGGCAGCCCGTCGCACAGCGCCATCGTGAAGGGGTAGTTCCACGGCGAGATGATGCCGACGACGCCCTTGGGGATCCGGTTCACCTCGACCCGGGTCAGCCCGGGAACGACCCCGGCGACGCGTCGGGAGTCGAGGTGCTCGTGCGCCGTCCGCGCGTAGTAGCGAGCGGTCAGCGCGATGTGGAGCGGTTCGTCGAAGGCGTGCTTGCGCGCCTTGCCCGACTCCCAGCAGATGAGGTCGATGATCTCGTCCTGCCGCTCGAGAACGAGGTCGTGCAGGCGCAGCATGATCGCCGAGCGCTCCTCCAGGGAGGTCTCCGCCCACGCCACCTGCGCCCGCCGGGCGCGCTTGAAGGCCGCCTCCACGTCGGCGGTGGTCGACTTCGGGACGTCGCCGAGCGGCTGTCCGTTCACCGGGGAGACCGCACGCTTGGACTCGCCGCTGGTCGCGTGCAGCAGGCCGGTCAGGCGGCGCACGAGGCGCTGGTCCAGGGCGTACGACGCGGTCAGGTCGGTCTCGGGGTCCAGCACATCGGGCGTGGTCGGGTCCGGAGCACTCATATACCGAGGGTATCTGAGCGCCGACCCCACCGGAACCCGCCGGTAACAAGCAACCGTGCGGCCTCGGTCACGTCCGGCGGATCCGGATCGGCCCCTTGGCCGACGAGGGATCCACGACCCGACCCTGCTGGGTGATCTCCACCTCGCCGGCGGCGACCAGCCGGCGTGCGGCGCGTCGGGCCGGCTCCATGAGGTCACGCCAGGCGGCCTCGGACTCGGTTCCCCCGACCTTCTTCGCCGCCTCGGACGGACAGATGGTGCCCGCGGTCCGAGCCAGCAGCGCCAGGATCGTCTCCTCGAGGTCACGGTCGACCGCGTTCACCTTCCGCTTGCGGCAGGCCTCGGAGCAGTAGCGGACGTCGTCCCAGCTCTTCTCCCACTTCTTGCGCCACTCGATGCGACGACCGCACGAGGCGCACGTCTTCTCCGCCGGCTCAGCCACGCCTCCGCCCGCCCCCCAGCCCGCCCTCAGCCCATCACGGGCTTGAAGTACGACGCCACGTCGCCCGGGACCGAGCCGCCCGCGACGTAGGCCTGCACGCCCGCGCCGGCCCACGCTGCCATGATCCGCTCGGACAGCGCCACCGGCCGGGGCGTGCCGATCACGCTCTCGGACAGGTCCAGCACGGCCGGGCAGTCGCCGAGCTCCACGAGGTAGTCCCGCATCAGCGTCCGGCCACCGAAGTCGTTGCTGACCTCGACCCGCAGCAGCACCTTCTGCTCCCTCTCGCGCCCTTCGGAGGGCGCGCAGTCGGCTCGCCGGCCGAGTGCGACGCCCCGGACCAGCCGGTCGGCCTCCTCAGGGCCCAGGCGCTCGGTCCAGGTCCGGCGCAGCGTCCGGTCGCCCGCGCCCGCGTTGGCCTGGTAGACGCACACCGCCATCGCGAGGTTGTCGCCGAACCCCTCGGCCGGGTAGCGGGTCTCCTCCCTCGGCTGCGCGGGGCAGCCGTTGTCGTCCTCACCGACCTCGCGCAGCGACGCGAGGATCGCGGTGGCCACCTCCGGGGCCGCCCCGACGCTCACCAGCTCGTCGTCGACCTCCACGGTGGTCACCGTGCGACCGTCCTCCTCGCGCTCACCGCGGCCGAGAGGGCTGCCGAACCAGACGAAGTCCTGCTCCGGCGCGTCGATGTCACCGGTGCCGTCGCAGGCGTCGCTGCCGGCTCCCGGGCGACCGACGTACGCCGTGGTGGTGTCGGGGCCGTCGGGGCCGTCGGGGCCGTCGGAGCCGAGCGGGCCGACCCCGCACTCGAGGACGTCCCCGCCCTCGACGAAGGGGGCGTAGCCCACCGCCCAGTCGGACGGCACCTCGAGCTGCAGGTCGTGCCACACCTCGGTGCGCCAGCCCTTGGTCGAGGCCGGTTCGACCTTCTCGGTGGACGGCGCCTCAGACGGCTCCTCAGACGGCGACCCGGACGGTGCCGACCCCGACGGCGACGGGGAGCCGCTCGGCTCCACGTCCACCGTCGAGGAGGCGGGGTCCTTCGGGTCCGAGCCCGCGCAGCCGCTGAGCACGGCGAGGGCGGTGAGGACCGCAGCGGCAGGCAGGACGGACCGGGCCGACGGGGCCGCCAGGGGACTCTTCATGACGCTTCGACGCAGCGGCCGGGCCCGCGGTTCCCGCCCGGCGGGAACGCGGGGCAGCCGTTGCCGCTACTGGACGACGACCTCGACACGCTGGAACTCCTTGACCTCGGTGTAGCCCGTCGTGGCCATCGCACGGCGCAGCGCGCCGACGAGGTTCATGGTGCCGTCGGCGCTGTTCGACGGGCCGAAGAGGATCTCCTCGAGCGAGCCCGCGGTGCCGATCTCGATGCGCTCGCCGCGCGGCAGGTCGGGGTGCCAGGCCTCCGAGCCCCAGTGGAAGCCCCGGCCGGGCGCCTCGGTGGCGCGCGCCAGCGGGGAACCGATCATGACGGCGTCGGCGCCACAGGCGATGGCCTTGGCCAGGTCGCCGGAGCGTCCGATGGACCCGTCAGCGATGACGTGGACGTAGCGGCCGCCGGACTCGTCGAGGTAGTCACGCCGCGCGGCGGCGACGTCGGCCACCGCCGAGGCCATCGGCACGGCGATGCCCAGGACTGTGCGGGTGGTGTGGGCCGCTCCCCCGCCGAACCCGACCAGGACGCCGGCGGCGCCGGTGCGCATGAGGTGCAGGGCGGCCTGGTAGGTCGCGCACCCGCCCACGATCACCGGTACGTCGAGCTCGTAGATGAACTCCTTGAGGTTCAGCGGCTCGGCCTGGCCCGACACGTGCTCGGCCGAGACCGTCGTGCCGCGGATGACGAACATGTCGACCCCGGCGTCCACGACGGTCTTGAAGTACTCCTTGGTGCGCTGCGGGCTCAGGCTGCCGGCCACGGTGATGCCGGCCGCTCGCATCTCGCGCAGCCGCTCGGTGATGAGCTCGGGCTTGACCGGCTCGGCGTAGATCTCCTGCATCCTCCGGGTCGCGGCGGCGGCGTCGAGCGAGGCCACCTCCGCCAGCAGGTTCGAGGGGTCGTCGTAGCGGGTCCACAGGCCCTCGAGGTCGAGGACGCCCAGCCCGCCCGCCTTGCCGAACTGGACCGCGGTCTCGGGCGACATCACCGAGTCCATCGGCGCGGCCACCACCGGGATGTCGAAGCGGTAGGCGTCGATCTGCCACGCCGTCGACACTTCCTCGGGGTCACGCGTACGGCGCGACGGGACGATGGCGATGTCGTCGAAGGACCAGGCCCGACGACCTCGCTTGGCACGGCCGATCTCGAACTCCTGCACGCGAGAACCCTACCGTCCGAGGTGGCTCGTCCCGGCCACGGTGCTACCGACCCTGGTAGTTCGGGGCCTCGACCGTCATCTGCACGCCGTGCGGGTGGCTCTCGTTGAGCGAGGCCGAGGTGATGCGGACGAACTTCCCGTTGTCCTGCAGCTCACGCACGGTGCGCGCGCCGACGTAGAACATCGACTGCGCCAGGCCGCCGACGAGCTGGTGGGCGACGGCGCTGAGCGGGCCGCGGTAGGCGACCTGCCCCTCGATGCCCTCGGGCACGATCTGGTCGTCGCTGGTGATCTCGGCCTGGAAGTAGCGGTCCTTGGAGTAGGACTTCTTGCCCCGGCTCGACATCGCGCCCAGTGATCCCATGCCGCGGTAGGCCTTGTACTGCTTGCCGTTGACGAACACCAGGTCGCCCGGGCTCTCGTCGCACCCGGCCAGCAGCGAGCCCACCATGACGGCGTCGGCCCCCGCGACCAGTGCCTTGGCGATCTCGCCGGAGTGCTTCATCCCGCCGTCGGCGATGACCGGGACGCCGGCGGGCTTCGCGGCCAGGGACGCCTCGTAGACGGCCGTGATCTGGGGTACGCCGACCCCGGTCACCACGCGCGTCGTGCAGATCGATCCCGGACCCACGCCGACCTTGACCGCGTCGGCGCCGGCGTCGACGAACGACTGGGCGCCGGCCCGGGTGGCGACGTTGCCGCCGATCACCTGGACGTGGCGGGTGGCCGGGTCCTGCTTCAGTCGCGCGACCATCTCCAGCAGCATCCGGACGTTGCCGTGGGCGGTGTCGGCGACCAGGACGTCGACGCCGGCCTCGACGAGCGTGGTGGCCCGGTGCCAGGCGTCGCCGAAGTAGCCGATGGCCGCGCCCACGAGCAGGCGCCCGTCAGCGTCGTACGACGCGTGGGGGAACTGCTCGGACTTCACGAAGTCCTTGACCGTGATGAGACCGGCCAACCGCCCCTGGTCGTCGACCAGCGGCAGCCGCTCCCGCTTGTGCTGGCGCAGCAGCAGCGTGGCGTCGTCGCGGGAGATGCCGACGTGGCCGGTGATCAGCGGCGCGGTGGTCATCACCTCGTCGACCTTGGTGGTGGCCCACTCCGCGACGGGGGTGAATCGCAGGTCGCGGTTGGTGATGATGCCGAGCAGCCGGTTGTCGGTGTCGACGACCGGCAGGCCGGAGACGCGGTACTCCCCGCACAGCCGGTCGAGCTCCTCCAGGGTCTTGTCCGGACCGATGGTGATGGGATTGGAGATGATCCCGGTCTGGGTCCGCTTGACGAGGTCGACCTGGTAGGCCTGGTCCTCGATCGAGAGGTTGCGGTGCAGCACGCCGAGGCCGCCCTGCCGCGCCATCGCGATCGCCATCCGCGACTCGGTCACGGTGTCCATGGCGGCGCTGACCAGCGGCACCTTGAGCGAGATCTCCCGGGTCAGCCGCGAGGTGGTGTCGATCTCGTCCGGCGCCAGGTCGGAGTGACCCGGCAGCAGCAGGACGTCGTCGTAGGTCAGCCCCAACGCGGCGAACTTGTCGGGGATCCCTGTGGTCTCGCTCATGGACACCTTCCGTCGCTCCGGCCCGTGCGGCCAGTCTAGGTGAGAGCAACCTCGATCAAGCGAGGAGGCATTCCCGGAGCGCAGGATGGGCTCATGACAACGGGCGAGACGGTGACGGCGGGCGGGACCGCGGTCGGGGCCGACGTCTTCGCCCGCTTCGTCGACACGCTCACCGACGCCCTCGACGACCACGACGCCACGGCCGACGACTGGGCCGCCCGGCTGCACTTCTCACGGTTCCACTTCGACCGGATGATCCGCTCGGTCGCGGGTGAGCCGCCCCAGGCGTTCCGTCGCCGCATCCTGCTCGAGCGGGCGGCGTACCGGATGCTCAGCACCGACGCCCCGGTGATGGACGTCGCGGTCGAGGCGGGCTACGGCTCGCACGAGGCCTTCACCCGGGCGTTCGGGCGCGCGTACGGCGCTTCCCCCGCTACCTGGCGACGTACGCCGGGACACCTCCAGATCGAGGCGCCGAGCGGCGTCCACTTCCACCCGCCCGCAGGCCTGCGCCTGCCCGTTCGAGACAAGGTGAGCTCCATGGACCTGATGACCACGATGGTCGAGCACCACATCTGGTTGACCGGCGAGATGGTGCGTGCCGCCGAGCACCTGGGAGACGACCAGCTCGACGAGCCCATCGGGATCAGCGTCGACGACGACCCCCCGTCGGTGCGCTCCCTGCTGTCGCGACTCGTCGGGCAGATGGGCATGTGGAACGCCGCCACGGAGTCACGTGACTACGACTGGTCCGTCGAGGAGCACGAGGCGCTCCCCGCGATGCGCGATCGCCTCGCGGTCGAGGGCCCGGCCTACCTCGCCCGGGTGCGCGAGGTGGTCGAGGCGGATCGTCTCGACGACACGTTCGTCGACGCCCTGTGCGAGCCCGCCGAGGTCTTCACCTACGGCGGCATGGTCGCGCACGTGCTCACCTTCGCCGCGCACCGCCGGACGCTGGTGGCGCTCGCCCTGCGGCACCACGGGATCGACGACCTCGGGTGGGGCGACCCGATGCTCTGGGTGGCCGACCCGGCCAGGAAGCGCTAGCCGGCGCGCCGCTGCCGGTCCACCGGACAGGTGGGGGCGAAGGTGCCCAGCTCCTCGATGCGGTAGCCGTCGGGGTAGGACCGGATGTTGGCCATGTCCTCGAGCAGCTTCGGGGCCAGCCGAGGAGGGGCCAGACGCAACGCCAGAGCGCGGGCCTTGAGCGAGGCCCGCGCCGCGCGTCGCAGCGCCGGCGCGGGGTGCGGGTAGCCGAAGGCGTCGAGCAGGGGCTCGTCCATCAGCCCGATCGCGAAGGCCTTCACCCGCTCGGCGGGGAGCCGGTCGTTGGGCGGGAAGGTGGTCATGAGCTGCAACGTCGCGTCGGCCACCGCGCGGGCGCCGGGGTCGTGGCCGAAGTTCTCCGCCTCGTAGGCGTCCATGAGCCGAGCGAAGTCGAGGTAGGTGTCGGGGATGCCGGTGATGTTCATGTGGCGAGCGAGGCGCTTGTAGTACTCGGTGCTGGCGAGCACCTCCGAGGCGGACATCGCCCGCCAGCCGTAGTCGGCCAGCCAGCGCACCGGGACGACGACGAAGGTCGAGAGCACGTAGCGCATGTCGTCGTTGCTGATGTCGTAGCGCGCGTGCATCTGGTTCATCCGTCGTACCGCGGCCCGACCCTGCCGGCTGGACAGACCATGGCACAGGACCTGGTCGAGGATCAGCCCGGTGTCGTCGTAGCGCTTCTGGGTGCGCTCGGTGAACTCACCGGTCTCGAAGAGCAACCGCCCGATCGAGGGCACCGCGTAGGTCCGGAACAGCGCGAAGGACAGTGCCTGGTTGATGTCCCAGGGGAACTCGTGCTGGGTGAGGATGCGCGAGATCTCCTCGTGGTCATGCATCGGGTGCAACCGGTTGATCCGGTGGGTCCAGTGGTCACGACGCCTCATGCTGCTGAATTTGTCAGACACCGGTCGTGTCCGGCCAGAGTCCCGCGCCCGGGTCGACACCCGTGTGCCTGCTGTCGGCGCTCGGGTCTAGCCTCACGCTCGTGACCGACACGACCGGGACTCCCCACCGCGCGACGACCGGCCGGGCCTGGCTGCCGGTCGCGGCCGTGGCCACCACGCTGGTGCTCTGGGCCTCGGCCTTCGTGGCCATCCGACACCTCGGCGACGACTTCTCCGCCGGCCCGCTGGCGCTGGGTCGCAACACCGTCGGCGCGCTCGCGCTGCTGCTGCTGGCACTCCCCCGGTTCCGGCGACCGGGCCCGGGGCAGTGGTGGCGCCTGGTCGTGATCGGTCTGCTCTGGTACGCCGTCTACAACGTGGCCCTCAACCAGGGCGAGCGGTACGTGGATGCCGGCACGGCGTCCCTGGTGCTGCAGAGCGCGCCGGTCATGGTCGCCCTCCTCGCCGCGGTCTTCCTCGGTGAGCGGTTCACCGCCACCAAGGCGGTCGGGCTGGCGCTCGCCGTCGCCGGGGTCGGCCTCATCAGCACCTCGGGCCGCGCGGCCGGCGACGCCGGCAACGACCTCCTCGGGGTGCTGCTGTGCGCCCTCGCCGCCCTCGTGTACGCCGTGAGCCTGATCGTCCAGAAGCCCTTGATGGCCACGCTGCCCGCGATCGAGGTCACGGCCGTGGCATGCGCCGTGGGGGCGCTGGCGTGCCTGCCGTGGGCCGGGAGGCTCGTCGAGGAGACCTCCGCGGCTCCGACGTCCTCGGTGCTGTGGATGGTCTACCTCGGGCTGTTCCCGACGGCCATCGGGTTCACCTGCTACGCCTTCGCCCTCAACCACATGCCGGCCTCGAACCTGGCGGTCACGACGTACCTCATCCCGGTCATCACCATCGTGATGGCCTGGCTGGTGCTGGAGGAGACCCCCGCCTCGCTGGCCTACGTGGGTGGCGTGGTGACCCTGGTCGGCGTCTCCATCGCCCGTCGACGGCCGCGGCCGGCAAGGGGGGCGGCCGGCGGCCCGGTCACTCGCTAGGTGGATCAGACGCGCCACACCGGCATCGACCTCGCTGTCTCGTCCGACGGACCACTAGCCGTTGCGCACGTCGCGCGGGCGCTTGCGGGCACCCTTCCTGGACGGGAGGGACGCGCGCAGCTGGGCCGCGAGCTCCAGGTCGGCGCCCAGGTGACGGTGAGCCTGACGCAACGCCTGGACCGGCCTCGCCCGGGGAATGTGTGGTTCGGTGACTTCTTCTCGTCGAGGAGCGTGCGCGAGCAGCGACTTGTCGACGCGGCTCAGCGCGGCGAGCATCGCCTGCATCCGCTCGTGATCGCGAGAGCTGAACGGCCTCGGCGCGTGGGTGTGCAGCTGCGGGTCGGGTACCTCCAGGAAGCCGAGAGCGCTCAGGAGCTCGACGTCGTCGAGGGCAACCCGCTCGTAGAGCCGCTCCTGGACGGCGCGGACCTCGTCGGGAGCTGCGGCCCGGTGCCCGTTGAGGGCCTGGAAGATCCGCCGGATGGTCTTGCGTTGCCGGCTGACGTGGAACCCTCCGCCGTCGACGTGCGCGCTCCACTTGCGGATGAACTCGTCGACCGTCGGCGACTCGTCGTGCAGCACCCGCAGCGCGCTGGAGTCGCGGTGCATCGGCACCTTCCTGCCCCGGATGTTCTCGACGTCGTGGAGGAACAACCGCAGCCGGCGGTCGGGCCGTACGCCGATCTTGCGGCGGTGGCCCCGGAAGTACCGCCCCATGGCGGGCTTGGTGAGCGCGCCCAGGAGGACGAGCATCTTGAGCTCCTCGGTGTCGAGCTGACGCTTGTACCGCTGGGGCCCCTGCGTCCCTGACTGAGTCAGGGACGCCGCCTCCCACGTCGTGAGGCTGACGACACGCACGGACTCGTCCAGACCGAGCAGCCGGTCGCGGTCGATGTGCAGGCACTCGTCGGCGTCCAGGGAGAACAGCCAGGCGGCCTCGGACACCATCGTCAGAGCCAGGTTGACCAGGTTGGCGTTGACGTTCTGGCGGTGGCTGAGCCCCGGGGGACGGTTGTCGTTCCAGTAGGCGGCGTCCGTGGGCACGGCGGTGACGTAGGGGGTGTGCTGCCAGTGGGCGCACACCTCCGGATCCGCGTCGTCCACGAAGAGGACGACGTGATCAGCCCCCGCCCGGAGGTTGCGGTCCACCTGCCGTGCGGTGGCAGCGACGGTGCCCTTGACCGTGCTGACGATGACCACCCGCCCCTCGGGCCCCGCCCCGTGCTCCGCGTGGAGGGGTCGCTCCGAGCCGAGTCGCGGCGTCGCGATCGTGGCCATGTCTTGAATCCTAAGTCTCTGACGCCGGGTGAACAGAGCCTTCGCGCCCGGGACTGGTCACTGCCCGCACCCGGGCTGCGAAATGGTCGATGCCCGCACCAGGGAGTGGCTCCCCAGTGCGGGCATCGACCAGAAACAGGTGCTCGCGGCCGTGGATCAGTGGCCGTGGCCGTGCCCGTGGCCCTGGCCGCCGGCCGAGGACTCGTCCTCGTCCTCGGGCTTCTCCACCACCAGGGTCTCGGTGGTGAGCAGCATCGCGGCGATCGAGGTGGCGTTGACCAGCGCGGAGCGGGTCACCTTCACCGGGTCCAGGATGCCCTGGGCGATGAGGTCGCCGTACTCCTCGGTGGCGGCGTTGTAGCCGTGACCGAGACCGGCCTCGCGGACCTTGGCGACGACGACGTAGCCGTTGACGCCACCGTTCTCGGCGATCCAGCGCAGCGGCTCGTCGGCGGACTTGCGGACCACCTTGACGCCGAACGCCTCGTCGCCCTCGAGCCCGAGGTCGTCGTCGAGCACGGAGACGGCGTGCACCAGCGCGGATCCGCCGCCGGCGATGATGCCCTCCTCGATCGCGGCCCGCGTCGCGGAGACGGCGTCCTCGATCCGGTGCTTCTTCTCCTTCAGCTCCACCTCGGTGGCGGCGCCGACCTTGACCACGCAGACACCACCGGCGAGCTTGGCGAGGCGCTCCTGGAGCTTCTCGCGGTCCCAGTCGGAGTCGGTGTTCTCGATCTCGGCCTTGATCTGAGCGACGCGACCGTTGACCTCGGCGGAGTCGCCGGCGCCCTCGACGATCGTGGTGTCGTCCTTGGTGACCACGACACGGCGGGCCTGGCCCAGCACGTCGAGACCGACCTGGTCGAGCTTGAGGCCGACCTCGGGGGCAACGACCTGCGCGCCGGTCAGGGTCGCGATGTCCTGCAGCATCGACTTGCGACGGTCACCGAAGGCGGGCGCCTTGACGGCAGCCGCGTTGAAGGTGCCGCGGATCTTGTTGACGACCAGCGTCGAGAGAGCCTCACCGTCGATGTCCTCGGCGATGATGAACAGCGGCTTGCCGGCCTGCATGACCTTCTCGAGCAGCGGCAGCAGATCGGAGATCGAGCTGATCTTGCCCTGGTGCAGGAGGATGTAGGGGTCGTCGAGGACGGCTTCCATGCGCTCGGCGTCGGTCACGAAGTACGGCGAGATGTAGCCCTTGTCGAACTGCATGCCCTCGGTGAACTCGAGCTCGGTGCCCATCGTGTGGACTCCTCGACGGTGATGACACCGTCCTTGCCCACCTTGTCGAAGGCCTCGGCGAGCAGGTCGCCGATGACCGAGTCGCGGCTGGACACGGTGGCCACGGCGGCCATGTCCTCGCGGGTCTCGACGTCGCGGGCGGCCTCGCGCAGCGCCTCGCTGACGGCAGCGGCCGCCTTGTCCATGCCCCGCTTGAGAGCCATCGGGTTGACACCCGCAGCCACGGCACGGATGCCCTGGTGGACCATCGCCTGGGCCAGCACGGTCGCGGTCGTCGTACCGTCACCGGCGACGTCGTTGGTCTTGGTGGCGACCTCCTTGGTGAGCTGGGCACCCAGGTTCTCGAACGGGTCGTCCAGCTCGACCTCACGGGCGACGGTCACGCCGTCGTTGGTGATGGTCGGGGCGCCCCACTTCTTGTCGAGCACGACGTAGCGGCCCTTGGGGCCGAGCGTCACCTTGACGGTGTTGGCCAGGGCGTCGACGCCCCGCTCGAGGGAGCGGCGGGCGCTCTCATCGAATTGCAGGATCTTCGGCATCGAAGAGTCACTGCCTTTCTGTTGCACGCATGGGTGGAGGCACGACGCCCCAGGGGCCCGGGCGGGCCGCCCGGGGCGGAGTCGGTGGTGCTGCGGGTCTCGAGCGTCGGAAGCCGGCTGAGTCAGCCGATGACCGCGAGCACGTCGCGAGCGCTCAGGATGAGGTACTCCTGGCCGGCGTACTTGACCTCGGTGCCGCCGTACTTGCTGTAGATGACGACGTCGCCGACGGAGATTCGAGCGGGACCCGCTTGTCACCGTCGTCGTAAAGCGACCCGGGCCGACCGCGAGGACCTCGCCCTCCTGGGGCTTCTCCTTCGCGGTGTCCGGGATGACGAGCCCGGAAGCCGTGGTCTGCTCGGCGTCGAGCGTCTGGACGAGGATGCGGTCCTCGAGCGGCTTGATGGAGACCGACACTTCGTTGACCTCCCCAATCTTGTTGGTCTGTCTCGGGATCCAGACCTGGGTGGTGGCGGTGGAGCAAGACTGTCGCCCGGTTGACGTACGCCGTCGCGGGGGTCGCACGGACCGGACGATCAGCACTCTCAGATCGAGAGTGCCAACACCGAAACTAGTCCGGCGTTAGCACTCGGTCAAGTCGAGTGC